>NZ_JBHVSL010000001.1:2872197-3133303 GCF_042885195.1 Peribacillus sp. NPDC058075
GGAATACGTGTCCTAGGGAGACCCCGCAGGCGCAAGTGCGCCGAGGAGGCTCCCGGACCGCCCGCGGAAAGCGAGTGCCTGGAGTGGAAATCACCGTTCAATATCCCACCTCAAAAAAAACTGTGTCTACAGTCTGTAATCTGCCTATTGACTTCTCTCAGTTCGTAACCAAAAGAGGGTCTATCTAAATGATTAAAACAAGGTTGATTGGAACGGAGGGTACGAGACTCCTGCGGGAATACGTGTCCTAGGGAGACCCCGCAGGCGCAAGTGCGCCGAGGAGGCTCCCGGACCGCCCGCGGAAAGCGAGTGCCTGGAGTGGAAATCACCATTCAAATCTTACAATCAAAAAAACTGTAGACAAACTCAATTATCGAGTTCGTATACAGTCTGAAAAGCCCAGCCATCATATAGCTGGGCTTTTTATTTTCCTTTAAAGTGAGCGCAGCTCGATTTTAGCAGGACAATTATTTATTCTACAATCTTTTTTTCGAAACGATTGATGTCGGAATCTGCTCCAATGACGATTAAAATATCACCTTTATGAATTAAATCGCTCGCCTGTGGGGAGACATTTATTTCGTTCCCTCTTTTGATCGCGACGATATTCAGCCCATAGTGAGCACGGATATCAAGGTCAAATATCGAGTTTCCATTCATCTTTTGGCTGGCAACAATTTCGACGATGGAGTGTTCATCAGAAAGCTCCAAATAATCGAGGATATTATTGGAGACGATATTATGGGCAATCCTTCTTCCCATATCACGTTCGGGGTGCACGACAAAGTCGGCCCCGATTTTCCGGAGAACCTTCTCATGATAATCATTTTGCGCTTTAACCGTTACATTTCCGACACCTAATTCCTTAAGCATGAGGGTCGTCAATATACTAGCTTGAATATTCTCGCCAATCGCTACAATGACGTGATCAAAATTACGAATACCTATGTTTCTCAGCACATTTTCATCCGTCGTATCTCCTACAACGGCATGTGAAGCTATCCTGGCAAATTCATTCACTCGATCTTCGTCAGCATCGATGGCCAGAACCCCTAATCCTTCTTCAGCTAATGTCCTGACTATGCTGCCGCCAAAACGGCCAAGTCCAATCACCGCAAATTCTTTTTTCACAATAAGCCCTCCAACGTGATTCGTTCTCTTTTTAGAGCATGTTCTGTACTGAAAAGCATTTTTACGCTTCGCTTCCTTTAAACGTTATATATTCCGTTAAGTGATTGATCGCGAGTTCAATCGCTTTTTCATCAGGACTTAACTTGGCGTGGTGCAATCCGTATTCCGATGAAACCCCCAGCCAGAACATGAATCCTGGAATCTCTTTTAACATATATCCAAAATCTTCACCAGTCATCGCTTCAGTACAACAATGCAAATGAACAGCATTTGACTTCTCTGTAAATTCCATGAATTCCCGGGTCAACCGCTCTTCATTATATACCTGGTGATACATCGCTCCATAGTCGATATCAGCTGAGCACTCATATCCCACTTGTATACCATCCACAAGCGCTTTTATTCTTGACTTGACCTTTACCATCGATTCGGGGTTAAGGGTGCGTATTGTGCCTTCTAACCGCGCTGTCTCTGCAATAATGTTTTGAACGGTGCCTCCAGTAATCTTCCCAACTGTTATGACAGCTGAATCAAGTGGATTGACATTCCTAGAAACAATTGTTTGCAGCTGCCCTACAAGCGAGCAGGCCGCAATGACCATATCATTTGTTTCATGAGGATAGGCTGCATGCCCTCCTTTCCCCCTCAAATCGATGAATAATTCAGAGGTATTGGCAAATAGAAGCCCTTCTTTAACGGCAATCGTTCCAACTGGATACTCTGGAGCAATATGTAAGGCAAGGATCATATCCGGCTTCCATTTTTTCATGGTTTCCGATTTAAGCATAGGTTCAGCTCCTCCAGGCCCCTCTTCTGCAGGCTGGAAGATGAATAGCAAGTCATCATCAATCGGATTTTCAGTGAAATATGTCAATAACCCCAAACCTATGCTCATATGAAAATCATGACCGCAGGCATGCATATATTCCTCGTGGTTGGATGCGAACGGCAATCCGGTTTCCTCTTTTATCGGCAGACCGTCAATATCAGCCCGGTAGCCAATCGTTTTTCGCGGATTCCTTCCCTTCACTTTCACGAATATCCCAGTCCGCCAAGTTTCGATTTCCATGCGCTCCTGGGCTAGATTCGTTATGTAATTCAGTAGGTATTGCTGCGTCTTGAATTCCTTGAATCCTATCTCCGGTATTTGATGCAAATCACGCCGGATCTCGGCAAAAGGATTTATTTTCACATTATTCCCTCCCTATACAGAAAGCGTGGATATATTTATCCACGCTTCAGGCAATATTCACTAAAGAAATTAAAGTTGACGAAGTTCTTGCATGATTTCTGTTTTTGATTTTGTTTTTTCGTCAATTTGTTTAATGACCCTCGCCGGGATACCAGCAGCCACGGAGTATGGAGGAACGTCTTTCGTTACAACGGCACCAGCCGCCACAACGGAACCTTCACCGATTTTGACACCTTCTAGTACGACCGCATTGGCTCCGATTAACACATCATCTTCCAAAATGACCGGTTGTGCGGAAGGCGGCTCGATAACACCTGCTAAAACGGCACCTGCACCTACGTGACAGTTTTTGCCCACTGTTGCACGTCCGCCCAGTATTGCGTTCATGTCGATCATTGTACCTTCACCGATAACAGAACCAATATTGATTGATGCACCCATCATGATGACTGCGTTGTCTCCAATGGATACTTGGTCACGAATTATTGCGCCAGGCTCGATACGGGCTTTGATGCCTTTTAGGTCCAATAAAGGAATGGCGGAGTTACGACGATCATTTTCAACTACATAATCCTCGATTTTTGTTCCTGCTGCCTTGATTGCTTCTTCGACTTCAGACCACTCACCGAATACAACCCCTGTATTACCTGTAATGAAAGTTTTAGAAGTTGGACCAAAATCCATGCCTTCTAAATCACCTTTGACATATACCTTTACAGGTGTAGATTTTTTACTATTTGAGATAAAAGAAATAATTTCGTTTGCATCCATTTTATTCATTCCGGGTAAACCTCCTAAATATGTATCATTACTCGTTTTAAATTTACCAGACAACAGCCGGCAAGACAAGTTGAATGTCACTCTTATATATTATTCTGCCCTATTGACATTTTTGTAGGCTGACCTATAACATTCCTTGGTCGCGAATATGCTCTTTCACCACTTCCGTGAATGCCTGGACTTGCTTTAACTGAAAGGCAGATTCATAGCCGCAAAGCCATGTATCACGTTCGATTGAGTGGTTATGCCCATCCAGTAGAGGGATTTTGAATACATTCGTATCTTTATCATGTAAAGTGATGGCTGGCAGAATCGCATATCCTATACCATTAAACACCATTTGCTTGCATGTCTCGATTTGGTCCACGACTATGGTGTTTTTTGGTGTCGTTTTAAATTGCCGATGCCACCAGTCCTGGATTTCCTGGTAATAATTCGAATCGCTTTTAAACTGAATGAATGGCCGGTCCGTTTCGAACACTTGATTCAGTTCCTTCATTTCAGTATCCACCAAATAAAGCATATCCGTGAATAAGTGCTGTTTTACCCCTTTCCAATCCGGGGCCCCCCTTATGATGCCAATATGTACTTGCCCTTCATACAAAGACTTTAAAATCTCACTGCTCCAGCCAGTGATCAAGGAAATTTTGGCATACGGGTATTTTTGGACGAACTTTTTCAATACTTGCGGCAGCCAATTTTGACCGACAATCGAGGCGCAGGCTATTTTCAAAGTGCCATATACTTCATGGTCCATAGCTTGGATGCTTTCCCTGACCTTTTCTTCTTTTTCTATCACTTCATTGGCCAAACGAATTACCGCTTCACCTGCCGGCGTCAGTGACAGCCCTTTTTGTGAACGCAAAAACAGTTTCGAGCCCCAATCCTTTTCTATTGATTGTAAACGCTGAGATAAAGCCGGCTGGGAAACGAACAGCCGCTCAGCCGCTTTTCTCATATTCATTTCCTGAGCAAGCACGGATAATAAATGAAATTCTGAAAATGACATACACACCAACCTCTTGATAATCAAATCTTATCATGATGAATTAATTTATTTAAATTTTATTATCAACAAAGTCGGCTTATAATACAAGAGAAAAGAAACAGAGTGGTTAGCCTTTGCCAATCATTTTATTGCTTGCCATCAGTTTTACAGCATCCTTTGTCGGTACATTGGCCGGGAGCGGCGGTCTTATCGGCATGCCATCTCTTCTTCTGTTAATAGGTTTACCCATCCACCAGATTATTGGTTCAGTCAAGTTTTCCAATATGTTTTCTTCTTTTTCCAGTTTAATATATCACTCAAGAAGAAACAGTTAAAATTGAAGGATGCCTTCCAGTTAATCCCATTTACCCTTTTCGGTGGCTTTTCTGGCGGGCTGCTTGCTAATTCATTCTCTGAAAAGGCGATGAATCTATTGGCCATCTGTCTTTTGACTGTCGCTTTGATCATGAATTTCATAAACCGAAACCTTCCGACGAACTTGTGGCTCAAAAAATCTCCTCTCGACAATTGAAATTCATTTTACATTCGGTCACGATCGCCTTATTGATTCAATTGATCATCAGAGTCGCGTTTCCTTAAAAAAGGCAAACTCCATTTAAAGAGTCTGCCTTTTTTCCTATGCCTTCTTATTCTTTCTTAGTCGCGTAAGTAACAGGAAGCTTATTATAGAAAAGACTAGAACGATGAGATAAATGGTCTGCAGTGACAAGGTAAGTCCTTCCTGTAAAACCTTCACCACATTTTCAGGAAGCGACATGCGTTCTTCACTGTTCAACAGTTTGTTAGCCGTATTTATCGTCACTCCCGAGCCCGCAGGCGCATGCTCGTTCAAATAGGCTTGAAGTCTCATATTCATGATTCCTCCAAGTAATGCGGCACCTACCGTATTACCTAAATTACGCATGAACATATTGGAAGCTGTCGCAATACCCCTGCGTTCCCAGCTGACTGTTTTTTGAATGACGACAATGAATGAGGTAGAAGTCAACCCCATGCCTACACCGACAAAGAATGATCCCATGGCAGCAATCAGGGGCCCAGCCTCCGGCTTCATCCATACTAGGATCAAACTCCCAAGTACCAATGAGCACCCTCCAAGGAGCGAGGTTGATTTGAATCCTATTTTCATCAATAACCTCCCTGAGACCATTGATGCGATCGGCCAGCCAATCGACATGGCTGTCAATGTAAAACCAGCTACCGTGGGCGAGCGCTCCATCACGCCCTGAACGAATGTCGGGAGGAAACTAGATAATCCAATCATCATCACCCCTGTCGTCAGGGATACAAGGTTCGCAATAAGAATCGAACGCTCCTTCCAAATTTCAAATGGCATCATCGGTTCGGCCGCTTTCTTTTCTTGAAGGATGAATAAGATAAAAGTGATGATGGCCACTAATGCCAAGGATATGACCGGAGCTGAAGCCCATGACCATTTCACTCCTCCTTCTACGAGTATCACCATAAGAGTGGATATGGATAACGTCAATAGCGCTGCACCTAGGTAATCGATATCACGTTTTTTCTTTTCGATTTTTTCATGAAGGAAAAACCAAATCCCAATAAAAGATAACAAGCCCAAAGGAACATTAACCCAGAAGACAAGCTTCCACGTCAGGGATTCAACGAGCACGCCGCCCAAAGCGGGTCCCATTACCGCTGAAATGCCCCAAACGCTCGATAGATACCCTTGAACGCGGGCCCTCTCTTCATTTTTATAGATATCACCAACAATCGTCGAAGCTACAGGGGCTACAGCCCCCGCCCCGAAACCTTGTACAAAGCGATAAATGATGAGTTCCGTCATAGAATCGGCAAAGCCGCAAAGAATGGAGCCAATTAAAAAAACAACGATTCCAAACAATAGGACAGGTTTTCTCCCGAGAATATCCGATAGCTTACCATATATCAAGACTGTTACGGCGTTCATTAGCAAATAACTTGAAAACACCCAGCTGTAAAGTGAAAAACCACCTAAATCACTTACAATGGCTGGCATTGCCGTCGAAACGATCGTTCCTTCAATAGCATTCATAAACATAGCCAACATGATGGCAGCTAATATGAAGGGACGTTTCAACTTTTTATTCTGCACCTTCGCACTATTCACTTCTTGGCCCAATTTCAGCATCCTCCCCTAATAGACCCTAACTGTTTATAGGCTTTACCACTAGCTGGATCGAATATGTAAAAAACAAGAAAACTCGCCAACTGGCGAGTCTCGAGGTTAACCATCATTTTATGCCTTGCTTATTTATCAGGTGTATTTTGTTTAAATACCTTTTTCAAGATTGCCCTTCTCGTTAAGATACCTTCAAATACATGTTCGTCATTTTCTACACAGACAAACGGATGATCAATCAACAATTCCACACCTTTTGTCAATGTATCTTCAATATGAAGGCGAGGTATTTCTATATTCATTATTTCGGAAACTTTTTTATTCTCAAGATTATCAAATTCAATTCGTTCCAGTCCCAAGATTGAATCAAGAATGACTGGTGTGCTAATTAAACCATGCAGTTTATACATCGGATCTAACACAGGAATGGCCGTATAACCGCTCTTTGTTAATACCAATAGTGCATGTTCTAAATTATTGGTTACCTGCACGTGGGCCACGCGTTCAGAAGAAATCATTAAGTCTTTCACGCTGGATTCCAATAAATCCCCATCATGAGTACCGATCATGTTAAAACCCCTTACCATATGTTTTTATATACAGCTCTTTCTATAGTTTAACATATGTAAGCGGAAAAGGCTCTTTCCTAGACCAATAAAATCCCAAACGACGGGATTTCCGCAATAGACCCTTAGCCCTTACTTGTTTGGATGTTAACCTGTTTAAAACCGCATTCCGGGCATTGGTAAATCACATTTTGGTTCGATTGTGCCGTTAATACATTTTCCATTTCCCTTTCCTCACCGCATTCCGGGCATATTACCATTGGATTTTTCATTTACATCCCTCCAATTAATAAGATGTCGTAAAAATCACTACTTCATTCAAGTAAATATTGACCGGTTCACAATAAAAAAGCCGCTTCCAATGGAAGGCGGCTTTTTGTGATTTTTTTAAGATTGAAGAAGATCAAAGATTTCAATGGTAATCATATCAATATTATCGAATTGATATTTAGATGATTTCCCTTTATCACTGTATACTTCAAGCTCGAACATTTCTGTTTTGCTGAAATATGTAACCTGGCACTTTTTCACACCATCTATTTCAAAAAAACGTTGAGCAGATTCAGATTCCTTCGCTTGCTCTTGAAGACTTTTCAATCTGGTAAGGATGCCCTGTAATTGAGACATACTCCCTCTCCTTTCTGAATAAAACCTTTTCGATAGGTTTCACTATACCATACTTTTCTATCCAGTAGCCACGCTGAAATAAATTCAGAATAATTTAAAACTTCATTCTTTACATGGCACTATTAACAGAATAAAATAAGGAATGGAATTTGTACATGAAAAAATTTCTGGGGGTAGATTCTGTTGCAAAACATTAGTGAGCTTGGATATCGCATTTCATTGATTGATGGTTTTGATTTGGATAGAAGAAATCGTACAGGAACATATGTAATTGCCGATGAAGACATCACCTTAGTCGAAACTTCTGCCAGCCCTTCCATCCCCCACTTAATGAAGGGGCTCGAACATTTGGGAATCGCCCTCGAAGATATTACATATATCATTCTTACCCATATTCATTTGGACCATGCAGGCGGAGCTGGACTTTTTTTACAACATTGTCCGAATGCGAAAGTGATCGTCCACCCAAAAGGTACACGGCATCTAGAAGATCCAACACGTTTGATCGCTGGAGCTAAAGCAGTCTATGGTGAAGAATTCAACAAGCTTTTCGATCCGATATTACCTATTCCATTAGATAGAATCCTGACTAAACATGATAGGGAAACGCTAAAAACAAGTGAAAATTCCAAGTTGACCTTTTATGACACGCCAGGACACGCAAACCATCATTTAAGCATTTTCGATTCAGTTTCGAAAGGGATGTTTTCAGGTGACACCGTTGGCATCTATTATCGTGAACTTGATGAAGAAGGTTTGGAGTTTTACCTACCGTCCACATCGCCAAACCAATTTAATCCCGATGCGATGCTTGCTGCAGCGGATTTGTATGAAAGCATCGGCGTCGAACGTATATATTTTGGCCATTACGGGGTATCGGAAAACCCTAATGAAGTCTATAAACAACTTCATTACTGGCTGCCTAAATTCGTTGAGACTGCCAAATCGGCATATAGGGAATATGCTAGCTTCGAGGAACAAGTGGCAGCTACCAGTAAAAATATTTTCACGGAGGTCGCTGTTCATTTAGGTGAAAAAGGAATCACCGCCGATCATCCTGTTTTTGATATCATTGCCATGGACCTTAACGTTTGTTCCATGGGATTGATAGACTACCTGATAAAACAGGAAAAAGATCGGTAGAATGTTCCTTAAGGTTTTTTCCTATTCAAATGTCTTGGCATTCTTTATAATGAAAAAGTAAACCTTACCTAAAGCATACTTGGAGGAATGAAATGAAAGACGTTACGCTCTATACCCAACCTGATTGCCCTCCCTGCAAAATCATGAAAATGTTCTTTGATGATAATAACGTCGTATACAAAGAAAAAGATATTAAAGCAGATGGACACGCACGAAAAGAACTAATGAATAAATATGGCGCGTATTCCACACCGACGGTCGTCATCGATGAAAAAGCCATTATTGGTTTTGAACTGGACGAAATAAAGAAAGAACTGAATATATAACAAAAAGTCCTGGGAAGGCTGTAGCCTTCCCAGGACTTTTTCTTTTTAGCCTCCATACTTTTCAGCTTTGAAGGACTTTCCTCTAAATCACTTATTTCATTTTTCACTTCCATACTTAACTTCCGCTATTTTCCAAGTTCCATATTCCTTTTTCAAAGTAACTGATTCAACATGTTTTTCCATCGATACAGGTCCGTCCCCTGTGTCCTGGAATTCCTCCTGAACATAAATGAAATCACCGTTTTTGCCATATATAATTTCCGTATTTTTGTCGTAACTGAAAAATGGGATATAATATGGAGCGAAATCTGATCCAAATGCGGTATAACCGCCATCAACTTTCACTACATTCGCTTGGACGAACTTCTCGATGAAATCATCTGTAAAATGTTTATCCAACTTCCCTTCAATCGCTTCCTTAGTACGTACCTCCTCACTGATCGAGCCTTGATTCTCCATGGCATCCTGTACTAAGGATAGTATTTCCTCTCTATGTAAGCCCTCCGCTGAAGCAGTGAACCCTCCACTTAAAAATAGAATGATACTGGCAAGACATGCAACTAAATATTTACTCATTACAATCATCTCCTCGTTATAGAATTTCTCCTAATGATTCGGATTTGCCCATGTCTTTCAATACCCGTCCAGATCAAAGCCAAACTACAAAATCACATTCCCCGTTAGAACCAGAAACATTGCCCATCCTTTACAATAAAAAAGAAGATTCCATATATTGAAATCTTCTTCTTACAACTATCGAAAAGCATAGTAAAAAATAAAACCGGCAACCAAAATCGTCCCAACTAAAAGAGAAACGAATATCGGGTTCTTTAAATAAGGATGTTCTTTTACTGAATCATCGATAGTCGAATCATATTTGGCTTTCACTTTCTGTGCCCTTGCCACAGAATAAGTATAAAAGAGCAGATATAACGCCATGACTGTAACGATTATGATTAGAATCCAGATGTACGTGCTCAAAATATGTCTCCTCCAAGCGCATCATTTCTGCTTATCGTTACACATTTAAAGCGATTATATTCATGAATCGTTTTTTATAATAGAGCTTCATTTTCATATAAATAACTATAAGAAAGATCACAGAAAATGTATTCCTTATTATTCAGGGGATATGAAAAGGTCCGTATGGTTTCTCCCGTTTCGATATCACTGTATAAATCGGATAGTATTCCTGTTTTCCGATTACGCATCTTTACGATATTTTCGAGAAAATAAGGTCTCCAGCTCCAATTTTTATTCATATAGCTCGGTTGGACTAACCATTGCCCGTCCTTATGGAGGATATTGGGGGATTTTTGGTACCCTCCTTCATCACAAATATAAAGCCGGAAACATACGGAATCCAACTTTTTCGCCAAAACTCCGAGAAACTCTTCATGGGAGACGGCCCGCTTATGCTGTTTTAAGAAGTTTTGCATATTTTCGTTGAATTGCAAAGTCTTTTGATAAACTGCTTCAAGCTTCTTGGTCTCTAAAGAAATGAAAGATTGACATTCTTGATGGAATTTTTCACGAAGTAAATCTTTATTAATGAACTCGCCTTCCGGTTTCGCCAAAAAATACCCTTGATAATATCGTCCCCCATTCTTCCATGCGAAGCGAAGCTGGTATTCGGACTCAATGTTTTCAAATAGTAAATTGGCGCCGATTTTTCGTGCAAGCATGCTTAGAGAAAACAGGATGACCTGATAGGCATCTCCACCTGAAATGCGAAGCTGGTCCAGGTTAACTTTTAAAATATTCGGAGAAATCTGAGCGATTCGGTCCAATTGCGTATCTTCCCCTAAATGATCTAAAGCTATCTTAATCCCATATGTTTTAAAGTAAGCAAGCACATGCTGCAAAGGATCTAAGTTTTCCGGACTGATCGTATCTGATAATTCCAGCACGATCCGATGCATTTCCTCCGGTTGAAAATGACGATGTAAAATCTCCATGAATTCTTCGCCATGATCCAACATAAGCAAATTAGGATCTCTGTTGATAAAGATAAGAAAATCTTCACCATAGTCTTTTATTCTCTCCAAGGCAATTTCAAGTACGTAATTATCCACTTCCACCCTATACTCTTCCGGCACTGCAGAATCGTGAAAAAAAGGGCCAAGGCTTTTATATTCCGCTTGTTCCTCATAGCGCCCTAGAATTTCATACCCGATAACCTGATGTTGATCTGCACTGAAAATCGGTTGAAAGAATGGTGTCACTTTGTCTAAATTCTTTAATATCTTTTCTGTATCCATGATGCATCTTCCCCCTAATTACGAAAACACCAATATGCCAAAATTATACCATTAGTTTCTGGCATTGATAATAAATAATTTTAATTCCTACTGAACAACTCTTTTTTCAGAGCATTAAAATACCCGTTCATCTTATCTATTTGAAAAAAAATACATTGAAAAGGCATTGTCCATAAATGGAAACAATGCCTTAAGTCTGATCAAAATGGGAAGAACCACGGAATCGTGATCACCATGATAACACCAATGAAGATCTGTATGGATATCCCGATCATGATAAAATCTTTATGCTTGTAATCACCCGCCGTCATGACAAGCGCGTTGGTAGTGGCAACCCTTGGAGTGGATAACGCCAAACTGCCAGCAACGGCAAGGCATAGAAACACAGGAAGCGGATCGATTCCTTGATTCACCGCAGATGTCAGGGCAATGGGCGTCATGATTACCGTCGCGGCTCCATACGGGATGAATTGGCTCAGTATCAGTGTCAGGAGGTAAAAGACCGCCAACATGCCGTGTGCCCCGATATTACTGAATAAAACGGCCAGCCAATCACTTATCATTCTCACTCCACCCGTATTATCCAAAGCAGCCGTTATTCCGAACATGGCAGCAATCAAGAGAACAGGTTCCCAGTTAATCTTTTGGTAAGCATCCTCCATCGAACGGACACAGCCAGTGATCACCATCAACAAGGCTGCCGTCAATACCGATAGTACAGCAGGGACGGACTCCATCGATAAAAGAATGACCATCAATGCAGTGATTCCCAAGGCGATCCATGCTTTACCCCTGGAGTGGACCGGAGAGCCATCATCCGAGGTACTTCCAATAACGATGACATCTTGTAAATCCGAGGAAATCCTCTCAATGTTCTCCCATTCTCCATGTATCAGGATTGCATCTCCCGGTTTCAAGCGTTCCGTTCCGACATCCGCTTGAATATATTCGCCATTCCGATTGATTGCCAGCACATTACATTGGTATTTCTCACGAAAATGCACCTCTATCAAGGTTTGATTTTCATAATCCGAATTCGGGACGATCAATATTTCTGTCAATCCAAATCTACTGCTAAGAAAATGTTTCTTTATTTGTTCGGTATTGAAATGTTTAAACTCCAGTTCATAGTTAAGTGCCAATCTCTCAACTGCTTCCTCTTCTCCAAACACCAAAATGACATCTTCAGGATGAAGAACTTCATCCGCCCTGGCTGAAATCGTCAACTGCCTTTGCAGCAGCGGCAATTGTTTATCCTTTGGCTTCCGCTGGATTTCAATCAAAGTCAATTCATACTGAATGGGAAGCTGGAGGTCTGACAGCCTTTCTCCAACAATGTCGGAAGTAGCGGGTATATGCAGATAATGCAATCGGTCATATACTTTGTACATGCCGGCAAGCTCCCCTGCCGACAGTCCCTTGACACTGTTGTTCGCGGCAATCGTTTTCTCGGGAAGCAACAGGCGCCCGAGTGTCAACATGAAGAATAACCCTGCTGCAAAGGCGATTAAGCCAATAGGTGTAAAGTCAAAAAATTCCAAAGTGCCTATTCCGTTTTTCCGTAATACATCAGCAACGATCATATTTGAGGGAGTACCGGTAAGTGTTAATAGCCCCCCAATACTGCTTGCATAGGCAAGGGGCAATAAATACCTTGTCGGACTTGTTTTTTGTTGTAAGGCCATGCTCATAACGAGCGGAAGCAGTATGGAAACAATTCCTGTTCCGCTTAAAAATGCACTTAATATTCCTGCAGTCAGCATGACGATAAGCAGCGATTTCCATTCACTGCCCCCACATAACCGCAACAACTTATTCCCTGTTTTTTCCACAATCCCTGTATTTAACAGGCCGGCACCGACGATGAATAGCCCAGCCAGCATGATGACCACTTGATTCGCAAACCCGGCCACCAGTTCATCCAGGGTAAGAATCCCCAATAAACCCAGTATGGATAGTGCACTAAGTGCAATTAAATCAGCTCGAAATTTCCCTTGTATAAAAAGCGCAATCGCGCATAGAAGTATAATCAGTGTAATAAACATTGGTTCGGTCATCATGTTACCTCCGTATAGATGTTCAATTTCAAACCGGATACGGTTTCATCAAACCCCAGTTTACATGTTTTTCAAAGGCTCATAGAAGATATTTTCTTCAATTTATGTATATTGTTTGTTAGTATGAGGAAGTAACATTTTTATATTAGATAGGTTGATTAATTTGAATAAACCCATATCAAGAAGAACATTCTTAAAGAAAAGTCTTGGTACATTGGCTACCTTAACCGGTTTAGGTATTGGCGGAAACTATTATGCCCATAATTTGGAGCCGAAATGGTTAGAAACCAAGCATAAAATCATCAGCCACCCGCTTATCCCAAAAGGTTTTCATGGCATGAAAATGGTCCAATTCAGTGATACGCATTTAGGCTTTCAATTTCAGCTTAAAGATTTACAAGCAATTGTCAATAAGATAAATCAACTGGACCCTGATGTTATTTTATTTACCGGAGATTTAATGGACCAGCCTAATAAATACAAGGCTCATCAGAAAATCCCTCTCGTTTTGAATCAGCTCAAAGCGCCGCTTGGAAAGTTCAGCATCTACGGTAACCATGATCATGGGGGATATGGCTCAGAAATTTACAGCGATATCATGGAAAAATCCCATTTTACCATGTTGCAAAATACCTCAGCTAAGATAACCTTATTAACGGCTGAAGAAATAATCATTGCCGGGGTTGATGATGCCATGCTAGGAAAGCCGGATTTTGAAAAAGCCCTTTCCGGCATCCCGGAAGAAGTGTTCACCATTATGCTTTCACATGCCCCTGACCTTGCCGACATATCAAGGACTTACGACATCCAATATCAAATAAGCGGCCACAGTCATGGAGGCCAAGTACAAATTCCGTTTGCCGGTGCACTTGTAACTCCCCCATATGCTGAAAAGTACCGGGAAGGCACATATGAAATCGATTCATTAACGTTACATGTTAATAGAGGGCTTGGCACTACCCGTCTCCCCTATCGTTTTCTTTCACGTCCGGAGTTGACTGTTTACGAATTACAAGCCGAAAAATGAAAGAAAAAGAACACAGGGGAAAACCGCCAGACTTATTAACAAAACCTGTGCGGATAAAACTAGTTGCCATGTATCATTTGTAATGGACTCCTATGAATTATAGCATTAGAAGTATACCCGAGAAAACTAGGTTTTTTTTACCAGCATTAACGGCAATGCCATAAAGTTTATACCACACTTAAATAGCCACACAGGAAAGTGCCAATGCACCCTAAAACAGACACCGTTATATAGATCAGGCTATCTGTATAACGGTGTTTTCTAATAAGTTCAAGCGTTTCCATACTGAATGTCGAAAAGGTCGTAAAGGCACCCAGAAAACCTATCGTCAGAAAAACCTGCAAAGATAAAGCCCAGCTCTCTTTTTGCGGAATCACCAATCCCAGCCCAAAGGAACCTATAAGGTTAATCAGTAAAATGCTAATGGGTATAGAGACCGCTGGCAATAGCCTATTAAAAATAATCTGCAAGACATATCGAGAGGCCGCCCCAAAAAAGCCACCTATAAAAACTGAAAGAACCTCACTCAAAGGGTGTCACCTCTTTGTCTATTAAAAAGGCCCAGTCCGAGGAAACCAGCGACCAAACCAAATAAGAGCGTAGCTCCAAGATAGAGTCCCGCCAATGCCAGAGAAGTCTGCAGTAGATTCACCACTTCTTGGGAAAATGTGGACATCGTGGTGAAGCCGCCGCAAAACCCGCTGCCCAGCGCTAAAAAAACGAGCGACTTCTTTTTCGCGGCGAAATAGCCATTGATCATTCCAAGCAAAAAG
The DNA here is from genome assembly GCF_042885195.1 of Peribacillus sp. NPDC058075. Taxonomy (NCBI): domain Bacteria; kingdom Bacillati; phylum Bacillota; class Bacilli; order Caryophanales; family Bacillaceae; genus Peribacillus; species Peribacillus sp. NPDC058075. The sequence goes on from NZ_JBHVSL010000001.1 coordinate 2,887,212, forward strand.
CTGCCTACTATATTTATCAATAGGGTTCCAAACGGGAAGAAGGAATGGCCAGCAATCAAGATTACACAATATCGCAATATCGCTCCTGCCGCTCCTCCAAAACCGACTGCAAAAATGCTTTTAAATCGATCCATTAAGGTCCCCCCGAATTTTTCTCATAAGTAGACTCATTATAACAGATTAAGATGAAACAGGCTCTTTTCTTTAAAAAAACCATACTATGTAAAGAATTTGAGAAAAGGAGGCTAATTATGCAAACACAGTATTTTCCTTACTACCACTATCCACAGACCATGATGCTACAGAACGAATACAGAAATGTATATGGGAATGAATATGGACCTGGAAATTGGAATGACGAGCGCTTCTTTCCTTTCTTTCCTCTATTGGCGCCTGTAGCTTTTGTTGCAGGATTGGCAATTGGACCATTGCTATTCAATAACCGTCCACCTGTCTATCCTCCATATCCTCCTCCATACCCGCCCGCTTACCCTCCTTACCCTGCTTATCCAGCTTATCCTGCTTATCAAGGCTTTCAGGGTTACCAGCAACAACAATTCGGCGCACAGGCTGGAGTAACCGAAAATATCAATATATACACTCAATAAAGATTGCACAGAAGGCGACATTGAACGCCTTCTTTTTCTTGGACCAAAAGCCGTCAGATTGAATTTTACTTCCCTATATATTTGGAAGTGGTATAATATGAAAATGAATAGATGGTAAAGTGTTAGGAAATGATGGTCATACCCTAGAGATGCATGCATTGTTTTTCACTATTTCTGCCTGGTTGCATACACGTCTCTATTTCAACCAATATATAAGAACAGGTTTTGATTGAAGGACGTCTCTTTGTAACGTCCTTCTAACCTTATTAAGAAAAGGAGTTTCCATGATGAACCAAACGAAAGGACATTCTGAAAGGGATGAGTTTTCGATTAACTCCATTGCCCAAGCCGTGTTTATTGTCAATAAACATGCAAAGACCGCATTGGAGCCCAAAAATTTATATAATTTAAAACGGCTCGCATTAAGCAAGCTTATGCAAGAAGGAAAAGCGAAGAAGATTGGACTTCATTTCTCTGATAACCCTCGCTTTGCAGCACAACAATCCGACGTCATTGTCGAATGCGGATCATATGTTTTTCATTTACCTCCCACTAAGGAAGATTTGAAAAAACTACCCCACCTCGGCAGCAGGGCGGCCTCCATACGGAACCCTAAAGCCGCATTGTCATTATCCAAGGCAAAACAGATCCTGCAATCTTACGTTGGACAAGCAGGTGAAAAACCACCGAATCCTGCCAACACCGAGAAAAGGGCTCACGGGCGTGGGTCGGTCAAGCAACCTTTCCACAATCCATTCCCATCCTCCTTTTTAGGAAAAGGTTCCAAGTATTAATCATTGATAAACCAAACGGGCCGTGAGGTAATGCCTCACAGGCCCGTTTCCCATTCATAATACCAATCTGTCTATCAACTTTATTAGCTCTGCAATTTCAGGCTTGCTGATTTGTGCGTCAGCCCCTACGACTTGACCTTTATGACGCAGGCTATCCGTAATCAAAGAAGAGAAAATAATCACCGGCAATCCAGCGAGTTCCCCGTTTTCCTTTATTCTTCTAGTCAAATGATGCCCATCCATTTGAGGCATCTCAATATCGGTAATCACCAGTTGCACTTCTTCTTCAACCACTTTTCCTGATTCAATTAAATTCTCCAGATAATTAAATGCATCAAGTCCATTTTCATAAAACTCCAAGTACTTGAATCCAGCTTCTGACAATGTATCAAACAGCAGCTTTCTCAGTAATGGAGAATCCTCTGCTATCAGGATTCTCTTGTCTGAATTTTGCCGGATACCAAGCTTTTTAACCTGCTGGATGTTTATTCCTGATTCTGGATTGATTTCGACCACTATTTTTTCAAAATCGAGTAACAGTAACATTTCACTATTTAATTTTATTACTCCGATAATCTGACTTTCAAGGCCTTGATACATATCCGAAGGCTTTTCGATTTGTGACCAGGAAATACGGTGGATCTGTGTTACGGTATGGACATGGAAAACCACTTTTTGCTGATTGAATTCAGCCACTATGAATTTATCCTGCTCAGGAGTTTCAGATGGCGGAAATCCTAAAGCATCCGCCACATTCACAACTGGCAGGACTTCTCCGCGAAGCTCAATGATCCCCTCCACATTTGGATGCGAATGCGGGACAAGCGTGATGGGGACAGGATTGATGATTTCCTTCACCTTAATTACGTTAATGCCGAATTTATTCTTTCCGAGACCGAATTCCACGATCTCAAGCTCATTCGTTCCACTTTCAAGTAATATTCCTTTATTTGCTTCCATTGTTTCATCTCGCCCTTCTACTTTTTCATTTCATAATCCATAAATCATTTAACCGCTAGGAAAAATATCATGGTTTCATCAATGAACTCATACCTAATAATTCGGTTAAATATTTCTTTTGTTTAGAGCACAGATAAAAAAAGAATCAAGAAGTGACTATTTATCAATACCAAATAAAAAGGGACCCATCAGGGTCCCCTTTTTCCATTCTCATTTTTCACCACTGCCATTCCGGCCATCATATCGATCGTAAGGCTGTCTCTTCGATAAAAGTGATCAGCATATAACGCCTTGCGGCCCTTCCAAACCCACTTAAAAAGCAAGTCAGATGGGTCTTTTCACCTCCTTCGCGATCTTTTCTTTGGATTGAGCCAACCTTTTTTAACAAAGAATAAAAACATCATCAAGGCAATTCCGCCCATCATTCCGAGAATGAGGAAATAGCCATAATGCCAATTTAATTCCGGCATATATTCAAAATTCATCCCATATACGCCCACTATGAAGGTCAGCGGCATGAAAATGGTAGTGATGACAGTCAATGTCATCATCGTTGAATTCATATTATTAGAGTTCACAGACAAATAGCTATCTCGGATATCGGACGAAAAATCTCGATACGATTCAAGCATTTCAGTCAATTTAAGAAGATGATCGTACACATCATTAAAATAAAGGTGCTGATCTTTCAAGTAATTCAGACGCTCTGATGAAATCATTCTGTACAATAAATCACGCATCGGCAATATGGTCCGACGGAGCCTGGACATATCTGTACGTAAATCGAAAAGCTGATCCATCAATTCGTTAATCGTGTCATTTTCAGTATTTTCCTCAATGCTGCCCAATTCGCTTTCAATTTTATAAACAGGCGGGAAAAATTCATCGACGATCCTGTCAATTATCCTATGCATCAAGAAAAAGGGACTTTGCTTCAACATTTTATTACCAGCAATTTCTTCCCATACTTTTTCCAGTTCAAGCATATCTTCCTTATGAAAACTGACTATCCATTTTTCACCAACAAACATATCCAATTCCACTGCTTTAAATACCTTCTCCCTTAGAGCATGTATCACAAGAAATTGGTAGCCCTCATAAAAATCCATTTTGGGACGTTGGTTAAAATCATCCAGGCAGTCTTCGATTGCCAGCGGATGAAAGTGAAAATGATTGGTTAAAAGTTCGATTTCCTTGTTTGTGGGGTTGGAAAAATCCACCCAGAACCACTCGATATCCGGATTATTCATTTCGGTTAGCGGTAAACCAAAACTGACTTCATGATTAGAAGTTATTGCGCAAGTCCTTATCATATGTATCAACCCTCAAAATTTTCTTATCAAACATTATACCTTTAATTCATTAATCTCAAAAAGTTTTCTCCCCCCTCCAAACTAAATGATAAAATAGAATGAATGAGTCAAACATAGTACATAATTCATGAAGTTAGAAAAGGGAGGACATTCATAGATGGAACATTTAATTAACCCTCTAGTAAAAGACGTTAAAATATCAGGAATCCGTAAATTCTACAATATGGTAGCTGAACTCGAAGGCACCGTTTCCTTAACGATAGGACAGCCTGACTTTCCAACTCCGATGCATATTAAAGAAGCTGCAAAACAAGCCATCGATAATGATTATACCGTTTATACCCACAATGCGGGCTATTTGGAATTACGGGAAGCCGCTTCAAATTATGTAAAGGATAAATACAAGCTTAACTACGATCCGGCCAATGAAGTGATAGTGACCTCTGGTGCCAGCGAAGGCATAGACATTACCTTTCGGACGATCCTCATCCCAGGGAACGAAGTAATATTACCGGGTCCGGTATATCCGGGATACGAACCCATCATTAAGATGTGCGGGGCAACACCTGTTTATGCCGATACAACAAAAAACGGATTTCGTTTGACTGCAGATATCATTGAAAAATACGTAACGGAACATACTCGGTGCATCGTTCTGCCCTATCCATCGAATCCGACCGGGGTTACATTATCTGCCGAAGAATTATTGGACATTGCCGAACTTGTTAGGGGCAAGGACATCTTCATATTGGCTGATGAGATATACAGTGAACTGGTATTCGATCAGGAGCATGTCTCGATTGCCACTTTCTTAAGAGAACAAACCATCGTCCTGAACGGACTATCCAAGTCCCATTCCATGACCGGGTGGAGGATCGGCCTTCTGTTTGCGCCTGCAGCCATCTCTCAGCATCTTTTAAAGGTTCACCAATACAATGTGACCTGTGCCGCCTCGATATCGCAGAGAGCTGCCTTGGAAGCATTGACGGCAGGCAGAGATGATGCAATTCCCATGAAGACTGAGTATGCACGGAGACGGGACTACGTATTCAGCCGCTTACAAGCGATGAATCTGGAAGTAGTCAAACCAAACGGGGCCTTTTACTTCTTTATAAAGCTGCCTGAAGGCTATGCCACTTCGCTTGATTTTTGCCTAAAGCTTGTTCAACAGGAAAAAGTGGCAGTGGTTCCTGGAGATGCATTTTCTCCCCTTGGTGAAGGGTACTTCAGGATATCTTATGCCTATTCCATGGAAACCCTGGAAAAGGCTTTGGATCGTATTGAGGCTTTTTTAGCCATAAAGTAACCGAAAAAAAGTGGCCTTCAATTGAATGAACAATTGAAGGCCATTTTCCTTTTTTCAAAGATGTCCTCCCTACCGAAGGTTTCACCAAGTCAGTCAACTAATACAGCCTCCGTAAGAAACGAATTTCCCGATATCCCTCTTCCTTATTTGTCGTGGTAAGACTCACTTCAACGATTGACCCAAGTAAATCTGCCATCACTTCTTCAAATTCCTTTGCAGAGCGCGGCTTTGAAAAACCTAAACTCTTCAATTCGCGCATCAGGATCTGAAAACCGGCATTCGTTTCGATATGACTGAATTTCACCGGCAGTATCAGCGGACTTTCATTCATTAATTTCAGATCCCAACGAATAGGCTTTGTTTGATGAATGGTTTTTTCTCGCTTAAAACCTTCAATCCTTACAATATATCGACCATCTTCTAATTCCTGGAATTTCATATTGATATCATCGAATTCGCCCATAGCTTTCACTCCTTTTTGTAAAGGCTGTCGCTATCAGCTTATTCATGATATAGAAATGCTAGCACTTATTATAATGTTTATATAATGCCTGTGTACCGCTATTTTCCTCACCAGCTTCTGCCAGCCCCTCATATAGCGATTTGCTCAGGCTTAATCCAGGAGCGTCCATTCCCATTCTTTCCGCTTCATCAAGTGCAATCTTCATATCCTTGATAAAATGCTTGATATAAAAACCCGGCTCAAAATCCCCTTCAACCATTCGCGGTACAAGATTGGACAGTGACCAGCTTCCGGCAGATCCCGATGATATGCTCCTTAACACCCGGTCCGGATCCAACCCCGCCTTTTTGGCATAGGAAATCGCTTCAGTCACTCCGATCATATTGGATGCAATGGCGATTTGATTGCACATTTTCGTATGCTGTCCTGAGCCAGCCGGGCCTTGATGCACAACATTGCTGCCAATGATATCAAAAATGGGCAGGACAGCTTCAAATGCCTCACTAGACCCGCCGACCATGATCGTAAGCTTCGCATCACGAGCACCAATATCTCCTCCGGAAACCGGTGCATCCAATGATTCCATGCCTCTTTTATTGGCTTCCTCTGCTATTTTCACTGCCAAAGATGGAGTGGAGGTCGTCATATCGATTAAATGGGTTCCCTGTTTCCCGTTCTCGATAAGCCCATTTTCCCCAAGATAGATTTCTTCCACATCACTAGGGTATCCTACCATGGAAATGATCACATTAGCTTTCTGCGCAATTTCCTTTGGTGCAGATGCCCACTTCGCACCCTCTGAGAGCAGTTCACTTGCCTTATCTTTCGTCCTTGTATAAACAAACACCTCAAATCCCGCCTTAAGAAGATTTGCGGCCATGCTTTTTCCCATCACTCCTAAACCTATGAAGCCGATCACTTTGTTCGATTGCATCTTGCAGATTCCTCCCAATCATTTTATTTCAAAAATCCTTAAATGGACTTTATCATTCCTCCGTCAACTAAATACGACTGGCCCGTTAAATATGTATTAGCGCCTGAAACAAGGAAAGTAACGAATTTTGCAAATTCCTCGGGTTCCCCATAACGGCCAAGAGGGATTCTGTTAATCGATTGTTCAGTCACCTTCTCAGGAGTGATGCCTAGTTTCTCCGCATTCATTTCATCAAGGTGCTGAACGCGGTCTGTTGCGATTCTTCCTGGACCGACTGTATTGACCAAAATCCGGTCCGGTGCTAATTCTGAAGCTAACGTCTTTGACAATCCAACGATTGCCGTCCGGAATGTATTCGATAATACCAATCCTGGAATCGGTTCCTTAATAGATGAAGAAGCAATATTAACAATTTTCCCGCCCTGTTTTTTTAGATGTGGCAAGCTTTCACGGATCGTCCTTATGAAACTCAGTAAATTAAGTTCGAAGGATTGTTGCCATTCTTCATCATTGAAATCTGTAAATGAACCCCCTGGAGGACCTCCGGCGTTATTAATAAGGATGTCGATACCGCCGAATTCTTCAGCAGTTTTCCCAACCAGGCTTTTAATATCTTCAGCTTTTGTTATATCCGTTACCATATAAGAAACTTTACCCGTCCCAAGCTCGGATAATTCCCTTTGTACTGCGGCAAGCTTTTCTCCATCACGGCTTGCCAGCATGACATTTGCTCCTTCCTTAACCAATTCAGCTGCCATAGCCTTCCCCAACCCTTGACTTGAAGCTAAAATCAACGCATTTTTCTTTTCCAAATGTAATTCCATATTATATTTAACCTCCATTTTATTAAATCATAATTCCATTATATCGTCATAACCGCAAAGTGAAAAATCTGAATAATCATTATTTTGATTTTATTTGCAAAAAAATAGCCGGTTGGATAACCCAACCGGCGTCAAAGGGGGAAATGAGAATGTCAGCTGCCCTAATAGAGCTAAACAACTGTGCTTGCTCTTTATTTACCCCCATTTTAGTGCAATAAACATTTTTTCTTAAATGTTCAAGAAAAAATTACAGGAAATCACCCCATCCGAAAATTCTGTGGATGGGGTGCCGTTTTTCCTCATTTTTTTTATTTCTTCAAAGCGTTAATTACCGCTTCTTTCACATTATCATTCGTATCCAACCCTAAAACTTCCTGAGATAGGTTTTTCATCTCTTCAAGCGAAAGTTGGCTAATTAAAGAACGTGCTTTTAAAATCGAAGTGGCACTCATTGAGAATTCATCAAGACCCAATCCGATCAAAATCGGTATGGCAATTTCATCTCCAGCCATTTCCCCGCACATCCCGGCCCATTTCCCTTCTTTATGAGCTGCATCTATGACCATTTTAACCAGGCGTAGAATCGCTGGGTTATATGGTTGATATAAATAGGATACTCTCTCATTCATTCGGTCAGCGGCCATCGTATACTGAATCAAGTCATTAGTGCCTATGCTGAAGAAATCGACTTCCTTAGCAAATATATCCGCCATCACTGCAGTTGAAGGGATTTCAACCATGATTCCGACTTCAATTTTTTCAGCAACTTGAATACCATTGTCAAGCAATTCCTGCCTAACTTCAGCCAAGACGGCTTTAGCTTCACGGAATTCAGCTAGCGTGGCAATCATCGGGAACATGATTTTCAAATCTCCGTAAATGCTTGCACGAAGCAGGGCACGGAGCTGAGTCCGGAAAATCTCCTGTTCATTTAAGCAAAGGCGAATCGCGCGGTACCCAAGGAAAGGATTCATTTCCTTAGGAAGCTCTAAGTAAGGCAACTCCTTGTCCCCGCCTATGTCAAGCGTTCTGACGACTACAGGCTTGCCTGACATTCCTTCCAGCACCGCTTTGTATGCCTCGAACTGTTCTTCTTCACTTGGAAAGTCATTTCTGCCCATATAAAGAAATTCCGTACGATATAACCCGATGCCTTCACCGCCATTTTGATGTACGCCCTCCAGATCTTTAGGCGTACCAATATTGGCTGCCAATTCCACATGATGGCCATCATGTGTAACGGTTTTTTCATTAACCAGCTTCGCCCACTCAGCCTTTTGCCTACCATAGGCTTCCTGCTCCTCTTCGTAGCGTTTCACGAGTTCAGGAGTAGGATTGATGTGAACTTCACCCTTTAATCCGTCAATTATGACCAAGTCACCATTTTCAATGGAAGAGGTCACTGACTTCGCTCCAACGACTGCTGGAATTTCCAATGAACGTGCCATTATGGCTGAATGGGATGTACGTCCACCGATATCGGTCGTAAATCCTTTAACATATGCCGGATTCAACTGTGCTGTATCGGATGGAGTCAAATCCTCCGCAATGATGATCACTTCTTCAGCAATCATGCTCGGATTTGGAATATGAACACCTAAAAGATGCGACAGCACCCGTTTCGTGACGTCACGGATATCCGCTGCACGTTCCTTCATGTATTCATTATCCATTTGTTCAAACATCGTAATGAACATGCTTGCGGTTTCATTTAAGGAAAACTCAGCGTTGACGCCTTCTGATTGAATTTTATCCTGAATTGGAGTGATAAGTTCCGGATCAGCCAAAACAAGCAGGTGTGCGTCAAAGATAGCGGCCTTATCCGCCCCTAAATCCTTTTCGGCTTTATCCCTGATTATCTCCAATTCATTAGTTGACTTTTGAATAGCTTCCTTAAAACGGGATATTTCAGCCCCAACATCTTCTATGCTTCTTTTTTCGATTGATAAATCAGGCTCAGTCAGTCGATAGGCTTTAGCGATGGCTATTCCGTTTGAAGCTGCTATTCCACTAATCAAAGTGGACATTATTCTGCTAATCCTTCTCTATTCAACGTTTCAGCAAGTGTGTTTAGTGCATCATTTTCATCGCTTCCTTCAGCAGAAATCGTAATTTCCGCCCCTTTGCCAATACCTAGAGACATTACACCCATAATGGACTTAAGGTTCACTTTTTTCTCTTTATAAGCAAGGTTGATTTCTGAATCAAATTTTCCCGCAGCTTGTACAAGCAATGTAGCCGGACGAGCGTGAATTCCTGTTTCTGCAGTTACTGTAAATGTTTTTTCTACCATATAAATCAATCTCCTTTAAGATAAATTAACAAAAATAGGTTATGTAAGGGGTTTTCTCCATCCAATCAGAAAAGAAATGAAAAAAAGAAATGCCCTTTTCCTTATCAGGATAGCATTATCATTCCCAACAAACAAACCAAAACTATTGGTACCTACAAAATAGTACAAAAATATAGAAAGAACTGCAACTATTACTTTTCAGATTCTTCAATGATTAAATGGACAGCTGTGCATTTTTGGTAAAAAAAGCCCTGAAACTTAGCATAATGAAAAGGACCACCGTTAATGAAACACTTCCGAGAATCCCGATTAGTATCGCAATCTGGTACTCAATAGCGATTAGCGGGCTTATCCCCGACAGGATTTGCCCTGTCATCATTCCTGGAAGGAAGATAATCCCCATCCCGAGCATATTGTTCAAAGTCGGGAGAACTGCCGAGTCGAATGCAGCATCCACATATTTCTTCACAGCCCTCGCCGGAGTCGCTCCTAGCATCAACATCGCTTCTACCTTTTCACGATTACTGCTAATCCCATCATGGAGGTTTTTAAGCGCCAATGTCACTCCTGTCATCGCATTTCCCACGATCATTCCTGCAATTGGAATGAAATACCTTGGCTCATACCATGGAGTGAAATGGATCACGACCACATTAAAATAAACCAAGGCAGCCATGGGACCTGACAACATACTTAGGATAACCATCCTTTTGATTTTCTTATTAAGTGCTTGGGACACTTGCTTGAAAATATTATGGATGGAAAACAGGGACATTGCACATAAAAATCCTAAAGAAAGTAAAGGGTGGGGATTTTCAAAGATATATGTCAAAACATATCCGGCAAGAATGAGCTGGACCGTCATTCGCACCGTAGCGAGCATGATTTGCTTTTCCCGTGAAATTCCCCGCCACTTCACGATTATGAGCAGGATGACTACAAACACGTAGGCCGCACAAAGACGCCAGAACTCAATATCTATTATTCCATTCGCCTCCATTAATAGTCACCCTCCCTCGCCTTTTTCAGAACGATCCTCTTTTCAGCATAGGTGTCCGCAACCTGTTTTGAATGGGTTATCATGATGACCGTTCCTTTTTCCCGCTTTACTTCTTCTAAAAAACGGCTTATGACCGCCAGCTCTGCTTCCTCATCAAGAGCTGAGGTCGGCTCATCCAGTAAATACACCTCGGGTTTCAATAAAAGTAGCCTCGCCAGTGCCAGCCTCTGTTTCTCCCCGCCAGAAAGATTCTCCGCCCCCTCGTCTAAAGACTTCTGCAACTGGACAGTTTCAAGTGCTTTAACCAACTCGGATTTATCCTTATTTTCTTGTTCTGTCAATTCCAGGCCAATCTGAAGATTTTCTTCAATCGTACCCGGTAAAGTAAACGGTGCCTGGGAAAGCATTGTGACTTTACGCCGGAGCTCTATCGGGTTGAATTTATCCAGCAGCTGATCCTGATAATAGATTGAACCGCTATCCGGGTCATCCATCCTGTTCAATAATCGGAGCAGTGAGGTTTTTCCTGCACCGCTTTCTCCAGTCAAGCAAGTAACCATACAAGCGGGTATTTTCAAATCATCAATTTTCAAAATCCCCTTATACCTTATATTTTCAAGCCTAAATATCATTTTGCACGCCTGCCTCCCTTACTCCACCATATCATTATAAGAAACTATCATGATATGGGGTAGCGATGCATGTAAAAATTTTCATTTTCTTTCGCTTTTTTATGGGTTAGTATTAGTTCTGCCGAATATATCCATGACGGACGTGGAAAACACCTTAATAAATGGAGGGACTTATCATGAACGGAAATTCCTTGTTACATTCTTATCTGAATGTTTTTCTCCTGACTGCACTTTGCCTGATCACGCTGTCTGGCTGCCAGGCAGCATCAGATAACCAGATTAATCAATCCAAACAGGAAGATTCAATTTCAAATGAAGAAAAAGGCAAGACATTCACAGCCGAGATCATCAAAGTTGTTGACGGAGATACAGTAAAAATCAAAATGGCTAACGGAAATGAAGAAACGGTCAGGCTCCTTTTGGTAGATACTCCAGAAACCGTGCACCCATCCAAGCCCGTTCAGCCTTTTGGACCTGAAGCAAGCAAGTTCGCCAAGGAACTCATGCCTGCGGGCTCCGAAGTGGAAGTAGAAACCGGCATAGGTGAAAGGGATAAATATGGCCGGCTGCTGGCCTATTTTTATGTTGATGGTAAAATGGTGAATAAACTTCTCCTGGAAAAAGGACTGGCAAGGGTAGCTTATGTTTATGCACCGAACACGAAATATCTTGATGAATTGGAAGATATTCAGAAACAAGCCCAAAGAGACGAAATCGGTATTTGGTCTATTGAAAACTATGCAACTTCAAATGGGTTTGATGAGACCCAGTCAAAAGAAGTATCGGTGGAAAAGCCGACTGGATCTTGCAGTAACCCGCAAATTAAAGGGAATATAAACTCTAAAGGCAATAAAATATATCACATTCCTTCGGGCCAATATTACGAAATAACTAAACCAGAAGAAATGTTTTGTACCGAACAGGACGCCCAGGATGCCGGTTTCCGAAAATCGCAAAGTTAACATATACGGTTTTTATAAAAAAAGATCGAGTTGATTTCAGAAATCCGCTCCCTTTCCGCCGACTGTCTGAGGGGAAATCAACCACACCGCACTACTTGGTAAATAGCAGGAAATAGCAACAAAGTATTCGAAAACAGCCTTTCTTTTAAAACACAAAGTTGATTGGAACGGAAGGTACGAGACCCCTGCTTAGAAAAGCGAGTCCAAGGGAGACCCCACAGGCGCAAAGAGCGCCGAGGGGCTCCCTGAACGCCCGCGGAAAGCGAATGCCTGAAGTGGGAATCAACGTTGAACTATAAAATATATCCTTGTTTTAAATGAGGCCATTCCAAACTCCCTTGTCGACAACAGAACATCATATTTCCGCACATCCAATCTAAGGATGTGTTTTTATTTGGTCCCACACACTCAATATTTCCTTAATTATCCTTTTATCCTCAAAAAGGTTCTCTTTAGCTCCTTTAAAACCCACTTGTTATTACCGCCATTTTTCGGTTATGCCATTTGGCTTTATATGATCGATTTATTTATGGTAGAAGCACCCGGGAATACAGGAAAGTGCACTTTCTAAAGGTGACTTGCTTAATGGAAGATTTCTCAGCGCTGACGAAGGAATTCACCCCGATGATCCATCATATTATCCGCTCACTTTCCATCTATAAAAATAAGGAAGAATATTTTCAAGTAGGCTTGATTGCTTTATGGGAGTCATTGGGGAATTTCAATGAGGAATACGGAAAATTCTCCAACTATGCCTATACTGCAATCAAAGGCAAAATTCTGAACGAATTAAAGCATCATCATAAATATGAGAGTCGTACCGAACCCTTCGATTCCTTCATATTAGAGATTAAGGATCCTTTTACGATGCATGAAGAGGCCTTTGCCATCGATAATATCCTAACCTACACGGAAGGATTGACACTGAATCAGCAACGCTGGCTTTTACAGACATACCTCGAAAATAAAACGGTATCCGAAATAGCTGATATCTATCAAGTCACTGCAGCAGCAGTCAAATCATGGAGAAAGTCCACTTTAAATAAATTAAGGAAACAAGGGATTTTTCCATTGTAAATAATTAGGGGTGGCTCAAACATGAGCCACCCCTAATCATTTACATCGATTAACTTCTCGCTTCTTCTAAATACGTATAAATTATCACACCGTTATGTTGGGCATTTCCCCGAAAATGTTTAAAGTCTTCCCTTTTAACAAGAACCTCTCGAAAAGCTAAAAATTCTTCTTTTGTTATCCTGAATTCATCCATTTCCCGATTTGCCAGTTTATCGAGTACATCTTTTGCTTCATCTGCATTCATCATATTATCCTCCTTAATTATCAAATGTTCCATCATATTTAGATAGGAGAAATTCCGTTTTCATTTTAACATAAGCATGCCACTAAATATAAATCAGAATTTTTTGAAGCCCTCTTGCTATATTATTCTTTACGTATGCTTTAAAATAGTGCAAACTGTATAGTAAAATATCATATTGTAAAATGATTGGCATATTTTGTACATAGAATTACATACTGGTACGTATAACTGCGTTTTTAAGATATACCAAATTATGCCACTGCTCCATTTCAAAAATCGCACCTTTTTAAAAGTTTAGCTTACTGTACCGACATAAGGGATAACTAATTCTCTTACTAGCACTTCCCACGTCAAAATCTAAACGGCAAGATGTTCGAATAATCCAATTACTCCATAGTCACTTTTTGATCATTGGAAACAAAATGGGAAAGGATGATTACCATGAAGAAAGCGGAAGTTGGAAATATCATTGAATTTAGAGAAGGCTTAAAAGGAATCGTCGAGAAAGTGAACGAGAACTCAGTAATCGTGGACGTCACGTATATGGAAAATTATCGTGATTTGGAACTTGAACAGAAAACCGTCGTCAACCATAAAAATTATAAAATCATAGGTTAATTCAAAACGGGATGGTTTCTCAATACCATTCCGTTTTTCACTTTTTAGCAAGCGCACGAATTGATTCTCAATTATTTGTAACCATTTCCATTTTACTCCGTCTAATTCATTAAAGGGCAATACGCTTGTATGTGATGCAAAATATCAAAATTCAGATTGGAATTTCTATCAGAAAGATGAGGGAAACAAATGACTCGTTGGACATGTTTTATTGGCTGTGTCACATTCGCCGCTTTTCTGCTCACTGGCTGCGGTACGACCACAGACGAAAATGCAGGTGAGCCACAAGAAGGTTCAGTAGAAGAGGGGAACGAAGGCAATGCTTCTCAAGGAGATAATCGCAATAACAAAGTAAGACTGATGGAGCAAAACCTGCAATATTCAATTAACGGGGAAGCAAAGGAAAAAACAGCGTTCTTAAAAAAAAGTGATAATCAACCGTTCAGCCTTTATGTTTTACAACAATTCAGATTAAGTGCCGAAGAACCTGGAAAGGATATTGTGTTCCTGACTGAAGATGACTCCATTTTTATGAGAATAGAATTATTGAAGACGGATGTCAATTGGGATGAGGTGGAAAAAAATGTCCAATCCCAGTTGGAAAGCATTTCAGAAACGATTAGGGATCCTTCACTTGATATCGAGGGCGGCACGGGATTTGAAGTGGAAAGTGGGAATGATGTAATCACTTCCATATTGCTCAAGGATGAAAAAGCCCCCGTCCGCATAACTATGTTCACAAAAAAAGATCGAGATTACCGGGATGCTTTTTTAGAGATGGCTAAGACGCTGATGAAAGGATGAACATTGATTCCCTGTAACGGAGGGCTAAGTTCAGGCCCCCCGTTCTTCATCACTCCTTTCCCGCTTTGCTTTTCCAGACCAGCATTAAAAAAAGGAGGCTTATGTATCCAAAAACCGGATAAATATATCCTAGTAACCTTCCATATCCGAATTCACTAATAATCAAAGCTATTAAAAAAATGACCGCTATGATCAGCATGCTTGGCAATTTAATATAACTGCTGATTTGCCTCTGTAATCCATATATGTTTCCGATGACCGAAGTGAAAATCTCCCCGTAAATCACCAAAATGAACATCCAATATAACTGACTGGCTGCCGTTCTCATAATAACTGCTGAAGGAATTTCATAACCATTCACGTCAGGAAGTGTCATAAGTGAAAAATGCCCCGTCAATAAAATGATCGTTAGGAATATCCCACCAAGGATTGCACCTTGTTTAATGACCTTCTCATCTCGAACTTCATACGCAACCGGAACGAGCACAGCCTGAGCCAAAGCAAGGTTAAAGGCTGTATAGGCAAATGGTGACAAAATCATTTTCACGGTGATCACATCATCTGGAACCTTTGTAAGGGTCTTAAAGAAATCCCCATTACCCAAGGTAGAGAAAAAAAGGATTAAACTAAAACAGATCATGATTGGTACTACAAACGAGTTCACAGTGAAAACACCGCGCATGCCCATCATCAGGACCAAGGATGCCAGAATGATCGTAGACCAACTTCCTATACTTTTAGGCACGCCAAGTTGTTCTTCGAAAACGGCTCCTGAACCCGAAATCATGACAGCGGTCACCCCTAACAGCATGAAAAGGAAGAAGATGTTGATGATTCCTGCTATTTTCCTGCCAAAAAGAAATTGATTAAACTCTTCATAAGAAGATGCTCTGATCCTTGCGGAAATGAGCATGATTTTCGTTCCAGTGAAAATGAAAATATAACCTGCTATTAAAATCCCGATAAAGCCATAAAAGCCATATCGGGTAAAAAACTCGACAATCTCTTTTCCAGTTGCAAACCCTGCACCGACGACCGTGCCTACATAAACCGCTGCAATCTGAAAACTTCCTGACCACCTTGACAGCATACTCTCCCCTCCTCCCTACATTTATATGTAAGGAAGAGACATTTAAGACAAGCTGAGCAATATTCCTTCCGTCGGGTGTTTTTTTACTGCGCTAACATTCTCACATTCATGTAAACTGAACCCCCATATGCATTTCTTCTTGAGGCTTCAAACAGCATTTTTCATGCCCAACATTTCAAACGTATAGAAGATTTAAAAAAACGCTTGGAATGATCTCCAAGCGCTCTTTCTAGTATCCGTTTCGTATCATACAGCCTAATATTTCATAATGCCTTATCATCTACAGTGGAGAGCCATTCGTCTATCACCTTCACAACGGACTCTACAGTCCCGTCAACAAACGGGGATTTCAGATTAGCGGATTCAACGAGATCAAGGAAAGACTTGCTGCCTCCAAGTTGGCACAGTTTCAAATAATCCTCCCAAGCCGTTTCATCTTTTTCAGTCGACCTTTTCCAGAATTGGAAAGCACAAATCTGGGCCAATGTATAGTCGATATAATAAAAAGGTGATTGATAAATGTGGCTTTGCCGCTGCCAATACCCGCCATTCTCCAAGAATTCATTTTCTTCATAATCGCGATGAGGCAAATATTCCTTTTCGATCTTGCGCCAAGCCTGCCTTCTTTCAACTGGGGAGGCATCAGGATTTTCATAGACAAAATGCTGAAATTCATCAACAGCCACCCCATACGGAAGGAATATGAGGGCACCGCTTAAATGGGAAAACTTATACTTTTCCGTATCTTCCTTGAAAAATAGCTCCATCCATGGCCAAGTTAAAAATTCCATGCTCATCGAATGGATTTCACAGGCTTCATATGTGGGCCAATAATACTCAGGAATGTCAAGATCACGGCTGCGATACACTTGGAATGCATGGCCTGCCTCATGTGTCAAAACATCTATATCCCCGGAAGTACCGTTGAAATTGGAAAAGATGAATGGAGCCTTATAGTCTTCTATAAAAGTACAATAGCCTCCGCTCTCTTTTCCCTTCTTCGCCACAAGGTCCATCAGGTCATTATCTATCATATAGTTGAAAAACTGATGCGTTTCAGGCGAAAGCTCCTGGTACATCTTTTTCCCGTTCTCGATGATCCACTCGGCATCGCCTTTTGGAATGGCATTACCCGTTCTGAAATGAAAATTCTCATCATAATAGTTCAGGTTCTCCAATCCCAGACGTTCGCGCTGACGTCCCTTCAGCCGGGTGACAAGAGGTACCACTTCCTCTTTCACCTGCTTGCGGTATGCAGCAACCATTTCAGCATCATAATCAGTCCTTGTCATTCGATAATACCCAAGTTCCACGAAATTCCCATAACCGAGCGCTGTCGAAATTCCATGCCTCACCTTGACAAGTTCGTCGTATATACGATCCAATTCCTCCTGCTTTTCTTCAAAGAAACCGTAATATGCCTCACTTGCATTTTGCCTTAGTTCACGGTCCGGGGACTCCATAAAAGGCTGAAGCTGCGCTAGTGTTAATTCTTTGCCATCAAAGGGAATTTTTGCTGAGGCAATCAATTGTGAATATTCACTAGATAATTTATTTTCTTTTTGCAGCTGTGGTATGATTTCGGGCGAAAAAGTTTTGAGTTGGGCTTCTGCCAAGTCAAATAGTTGAGTTCCCCATTTCAACTCAAGCTCTTTGCGATATTTCGAGCGAACGAGTTCATTGTAAAATTTGGAGGTTAACTCTTCCATTTCAGGGGAGAAGTCATCTAAATAATCATTCTCCGCTTTATAAAAATCATCATTGGTATCAATGGAATGCCGTATATAGACCAAATTAAACATCGTACCTACATAATTTCGAATTCCATTTATTTCTTCCATGGCTTTTATTTGTGCATCGGCATTATCAGCGTCAGTAAATTTTCCCAAAGCTTTCATGAACCGGGTTTTAATTTCATCCATTTCAGGACGTTTATATTCATACTCATTAAATTTCATATGTACGCTCCTTTTCACGATATAAAAACATTTTTTCCTGTATAATCCAGAGTAACATTTTCCAATCCAGGTCACATTCATCATTATCGCGGTTATCGTAATATAATTAATTCGCCGCAGCGTTATTAAAAACCTCTATGTCCTCGAAACAAATTCAGGTTTTAACAGACATAAAAAACCAGCACCTGCGGATAAGTCCGGGTGCTGGTTCTTTAGCTAATTTTGAGCGGAATACCCAATTTTTTTAAGCAATTCGATCACGGTTGCCTTTTCATCTTGCGTAAGTACACTCATGATATCATCGATTCTTTTTTCATGCTCAGGAAATACTCCTTCAATGAAGGCCTTCCCTTTATCTGTTATTTTTGCAAACGTTACACGGCGATCCTCTTTACATGCTATTCGCTGCAGATATTCCTTTTGTTCAAGTTTATCCACGACATAGGTAATGCTGCCGCTAGCTAGCAAGATTTTTCCGCCTATTTGCTGAAGAGGCTGATCCCCTTTATGATAAAGTAATTCCAGTACGGCAAACTCAGTTGGATTCAGACCTTCTTCAGCTATATGTTTATTTACCACATCATTAATGGATCGATGAGCTCTAGACATCACAATGAACAGTTTCAAAGACTGTTGGATGTTATTATTCTCCATAACTTCACAACCTTAAAAATTTTTAATTAAAATATCTTGAATTAAAAGTTATTATATGACATAAAGGCTTTTTTGTCAATCTGCCCTGTTAGTATGCACTATTGTTTAATCAATCATTTTGATATACTTGAAAAAAAAGCTAAAGTAGTGACAATCATGAAAAAAAGGCATAAATTCACCACATATCTACTTATTGTTATTTTACCATTAATTTTTCTCTCTATCATTTATTGGATGCATTTAGAACGTTCCATTCAAAAAGAAAGACAGGAACAAGCTAAATGGGCGGGAACGTTTTATCAAGAATACATAGACCAAGTTATCAGTGAAACGAAGGAAAGCCTTGAGCTGCTTAGCCTTAGCAGCTCTGCTCTTTATATGGATGACAAAAAAAACGACCTTCTTTTGAAATGGATCAAAGATACAGATTCCAGGTATGCAGGAGTGTATTGGCTAAATCGCGACGGTGTATCCATTTCAGGGACGAATAAGAATTTCGATCATTACGATTTAATTGAACAGAATGATATTGAGCGTGCCGTAAAAACTCAAAAAGCGTTTGTTGCAGGAACAAAAGAGCTACATAACCGTAATTTAAATCATTTTTCCATTTTTGCTCCCATTCTGGATCAAGAAAGAAAAGTCCAAGGGTTTTTATTGGCACATATCAGGCTGGATCATTTGGAAAAAAGATTAAAGATCCTTAACCCCGGTCATACCTTTAAAGTAGAAACAAAGGACAAGATCCGAATTTTAGATATAAATGCCGAAGGATTCACTGGACATTCAACATGGGTGGATGTCCCTTTGACCGAAGCCGATTGGACACTGTCGGTCAAAGTCCCCGACAAGATTAACTCAAATAACATGAATGTTTTTTTAATGCTTGTCTTTTTCACCTTCTTTTTTACTCACATGATCTATATCATCGTGGAGGAACTGATCGTTCGCAGGAATACGAAAAACCAAAAGATACTAAACGAAAGCCAAAAAATAGAATTTGTCGGTACATTAGCTGCCAGTACTGCTCATGAAATAAAAAACCCACTTACTGGCATAAAGGGGCTAGTGCAATTATTGGTTGAAAAACACCCAGAAGAACAAGATCAGTTCTATTACTCTGTCATCATGAAGGAAATTGAACGGATCAATAGCATCGTCAGCGAATTTTTGATTTTAGGGAAGCCAATGGCCCAGACTTTATCCTTATATGATATTCGCAGTATCATGGCTGAATTGAGACCAATAATAGAATCAGAAGCACGTCACTTCAATATTGAAGTGGAATGGAATATCATAAAGGAGCCGATCCGGGTTCATTGTACAAAGGACCAACTCAAACAAGTCATTCTCAACATTGCCAAAAACGGTATCGAGGCCATGGAAGTTGGGAAAAAGTTAAGGATTCATATTCACCATGAAAATGAATGGGCTAAAATCATGATCATCGACACGAATTATTGAATCTTTTAACGGTACCATCAAGTTTTCAAGTAAACCTCAAAACGGTACAACCGTTACAATCAGCTTACCGCTGATAAAACATTCATAGACTTTGAAGGGTTTCATTTTTTATGAAGACTAGTAACGATTCCGATTTATTTTAAGATGTCATGCATACGGTGCATGCCTCTTGAATCTATTAATTGAATAGGTAAAAATCTCAATCAGGAAGAAGGAAATAAACAGATGGGAAGTATCGCTGCCATTAAAACAAAACCGCAAAAACAGGATATGACTCTTAAAATCATGATCATCATAGGCATATGCCATTTAATGAATGATTCTCTACAGGCCGTCGTACCGGCCATGTTCCCAATCCTCGAAAAATCAATGTCATTAACGTATACACAGCTGGGGATGATCGCATTCTGCCTGAATATCGTCTCATCGCTTCTGCAGCCGGCAGTTGGGTTCTATACGGATAAAAAGCCATTTCCATATGCATTGCCCATTGGGTTGACCAGTACTTTAATCGGGGTCATCATTCTTGCACTTGCCCCAAACTATACCATTATCCTTGGTGCAGTCATCTTGATGGGCTTAGGGTCAGCCATATTCCATCCGGAAGGTTCCAGGGTTGCCTACATGGCAGGCGGATCAAAGAGAGGCCTGGCACAATCAATTTATCAAGTCGGAGGGAATAGCGGGCAGGCACTTGCCCCGCTCATCACAGCCATCGTACTTGTTCCTTTTGGGCAACCAGGCGCGCTCTGGTTCGCCCTGGTTGCCTTAATGGCCGTTATCCTATTGCTGTATATTGCCAAGTGGTATTCCCAAAAATTAGTTCACTTCCAGCCTAAAAAGCGAGCTGCAAAAGTAATCAATAAAGAGCGGTCCCATAAAGTGGCAAAAGCCCTGGTACTGATTTTATTCATTATTTTTGCACGTTCTTGGTATGTATCTTGCATGACGAACTTTTACAGCTTTTATTTAATCGAGCAGTATTCATTCACGATAAAATCCGCACAATATTTCCTCTTTGCCTTTTTAGCCGCTGGTGCTGTAGGTACGTTTTTCGGAGGTCCGCTTGCTGATAGATTCGGTCGCAAAAATGTCATTTTCTTTTCTTTCGCTGCCAGCATGCCAATGACCGCACTTTTACCATTCGTACCTCCTACAGCCGCTTTTATCTTATTATTGATGGCGGGATTCATTATAATGAGCAGTTTTTCCGTCACTGTTATATACGCACAGGAATTGGTCCCGGGAAAAGTAGGGACGATGGCTGGCTTGACTGTTGGGTTGGCCTTTGGAATGGGTGCCATTGGATCCGTTTCATTGGGAGCCATTGCCGATATAATTGGAATCGAATCGATGATTAAACTAGTGGGATTCCTGCCATTGCTGGGAATCATAAGCATGTCGCTGCCGACTGATCAAACATTGAAAAAATGGTATGCAGAAGAGTAACTGCAAAATTGTTAATTTCTGGAACATATTTTTCATGTCTAAATACAATAAATTATTGTTTCACCCAAAAGTTTACAATGAGTAACGATAAGTACCATACAAAGGAGAAATTTATGAGTGGAGTTTTATTAGGCAGCATCCTATCTGCTATGTCTACAGGGTTTGGTGCGTTACCGATCTTGTTCATTCAAGGTTCAATCACACATCGATTCAGAGACACGCTTCTGGCATTCACCGCTGGAATCATGATGGCTGCTTCGTTATTGAGCCTGATCCCGGAGTCTCTGGCCACCGGAGGGTATATTCAGCTAGTCATCGGAGTGTTTCTCGGGGTAATGACACTAACGATCATGGAAAAAAACATTCCTCATATTGATCTCAGCCATACGAAAAGTGGCATTCAGTTCGATGAAAAGGCTTTGCTCATCATCACTGCCATTACACTTCATAATATTCCTGAGGGTCTTTCCGTCGGGGTCAGTTATGCCTCTGATACAGCTGATACAGGTAACTTGGTCGCTTTTGCCATCGGCCTGCAAAATGCACCGGAAGGCTTACTGGTAGCCTTGTTTTTAATTAATCAAAAAATCGGTAAAATCACATCGTTTCTGATAGCAACCTTAACCGGTACCATCGAAATAATTACGGGCTTATTAGGTTACTATTTAACCTCATACATTGGGTTCCTGGTTCCATACGGCCTAGCTTTCGCCGCCGGGGCCATGCTTTTCATCGTTTATAAGGAATTGATTCCTGAAAGCCATGGGGATGGTAATGAACGAACATCTACCTATTCCTTCATTATCGGCCTTTTGTTCATGGTAATATTATTGGAAGTTTTGTAATTTCCCCTACCTGCCATGGCTGGCTCCATCAAGTGAGTCAGCCCTTACTTTTTATATTATTCCACTCAGAAAAAGTAAGACCTCTAAACGAATCCCGATGCATGAAGGACACCTTCTGGTGGTCTCCCGCGTTATATTCCTCAAGTCCATGAAAAACACAAAGATATTTCTTGTATATATAAGTCTTTCTTTAATTGTTTTAAATGATTTGTTCATAAAGGTTCCTTCATGGGAAATCGCAAAAAGGGGATTATCTCCCTGCCTGCTTAAAAAGTCATGCATGCATTCAGTTCCCGCTAAAAAGTTATGTCATCATTAAAGGGCTGCTGCACTATAACAACCATTTCTTCCCGCTTATTTCTCACTTCCGATGAATGATGTTGAAGGATCAAATATTCATTTATTAGTTTATCAAGTTGCTCGCTTTGGCGCAGGGTATACTCATGACCTAGTCCATACATTTTGGCCAACTCCATCATTTCCCAACGCTTCATTCGAATCTCAGAACAAATTTCCATTGCACACCTAGAATTCATAACTACATTCACTACTCCTGCCCTTTTAAAGTTACATTATAATAAAGAAGTATTACAAAATATGCCTTATATGTAAATAGATTCGCAAAAAAAGACAAAACTTCTTAAATTGCGATAAAGCTTTACCCTCTAGCAGACAGGATATGACGGAAATTTCTAACCATAAAACCTTCTAATGATCAGAAAGAAATCATATGAATTCTGCTCGAAAAATGATTCGAAAGTTCCCCAATTTGAGGGCATTCTTCGTTTCCGCTTCCTTAATTCAGCAGCTTCCCATTAATGAAAGCACAACATTTTTAATGATCTTAATTGTGCTTCCAAAATAATAATGATGGAACAAAAAAAGGAATCCAATAAGGATTCCCCAGACTGTAGAAAATTCGAAGAAAAGCCAGTTTGTCTGCAGTTTATTAGTTTGTTTAATAAATTAGATAGAACCTTTCTTTACGAAAAACGTTTAGTTATTTTCAGAAATCCGCTCCCTTTCCCCCGACTGCCTGCCAAGTCTAATCTAACGGTGTCTCGGCTAGCCGGTAATTCGGCAGTAATGTCGCAAAAATCTTCTACTCGAAAGGCAAATAAATATGAAAGCATGTCCCTTTTCCTACTTCGCTTTCCACTTCTATATAGCCATTATGCTCTTCAATGATTTTATAGCTGACCATGAGCCCGAGCCCCGTTCCCCTATCCTTCGTCGTATAAAAAGGTTCACCCAATTTTTTTAGCATTTCCGTTGAAATCCCCATGCCTTTGTCAGTAATTGAAATGCAAACGTATTTCTCTGAAAATCGGCTTGTTTTAATGGAAACGGATCCCCCATCCGGCATGACTTCCAATGCATTTTTGATGATGTTAATGAACACTTGCTTTAACTGGTTCGCTTCACATAAAACGTTAAATTCCTCTTCTTCAAAGTCTGTCTCGAATTGAATATTTTCCAACAGTGCCTGAGCAGCCAGTAATTCCAGTGTCTCTCTCAATATGGTATGAACATCTTGTTTGAAAATTTTTAGCGCCTGCGGTTTTGCCAGTACTAAAAATTCCGTGATAATGGTTTCGATTCGCTTAATTTCGGAAGTAATTACATGAAAGTATGTGGAAAATTCCCCCTTGACACCATCCTCAAGCAACTGGATAAAACCTTTTAAGGCTGTCATTGGATTCCTGATTTCGTGAGCAATTCCGGCCGCAAGTTCACCAACGACATTCAAAGTATCCGATTTCCTGATCTGTTCCTGCATTTCGAGACTTTTACTCACATCTCGGAAAATGCTTAAATTCAGGTTCGAATATAAATTTTTCCTTGTCAAAAATTCAATATGCTTTAATCTTCCATCTTCGAATGTGATTGGAATGATGGATGAGTAGACCTCATGCTTATAAACATTTTCAATGTGAGCGTTCAAGACAGGAGCATTATCAGGGATTTTTTCGATGAATCCCTTAACAGATAAAGAAAGCAGTTTACGCTTTGAAATCTCCAATATTTTTTGACCCGCTTCATTAATATCCGTGAACCCTTCATGATTCCAGAGAATCAAGCCGTCTAATGTTCCCTCAAAAATCTTCCTGAACTTCTTCTCACTATCCCTTAATTCCTTCTCAATCAACCAGCGCTCACTGACATTTCGAAATATCGTTACGTTATACCCGTCACCTTCATGCTTTTTGGCAGTCAATTCAAGCAATTTAATTTGGTTATTAGGCATTTTATAAATCAGCTCATCCCGAACTTGGGTGTCTCTCGCAAACGTTTCCATCATCTGATCAAAATGGTGATTATTGCTGTACACGTATTTCCAGATATAACTGCCTATCAAATCCTCTCTGCTGGACTCGAATATTTTACATGCTGAATGATTGACCCGAAAAATGATTCCATCATCATTCCAGAATATGATCGCATCCATGGACTGGTCGAATAATTCCGCAAAAATCCGTTCGCTCGTCTCTAACTTTTTTTCTATTATATTAGAATCTGTGATTCTTCGAAGCACCGACATATATAATTCATTTCCTACCGTTGAACTTATGGAAAAAGTAAAGTGATGCAGTTCATCCCCAACCTTAATCTCTACCTCTCCTTTGAAGTTCGACTCATAAAAGGCTTTTTGTATGCTCTCATCCCAATATCCCCGATAATCAGGGGATATGAGGTCCCTCATATTCTTACCGACAATCTCTTTTTTCGGTATGCCCATGACATGGATGAAGGCATGGTTCACTTCCATGATTATTCCTGAACTGTCGAATAGAACGATACTTTCTATGGCTGTATCAAAAATGTCCAAAAACATCTGCCTTGACATCCTTGTTTCCCTTAACGAAGAAACATCCAATGTCACATCCCCCAAACGATAGAACTGCTGTCCTTCGGAAAGATCTCCCATACGCACAAACTCTATTTGCTTAAGGGCTCCGGTATGAAGCTGGATAATTTGCCTTTCAGATTCATTCGAGGTTTTTAGGGAACTTGACACTTCCTGATTATTTAAAGGGATGACATCGAGAAAATCAGTTATCTTCATGGACTCCAGCTGATCTTTCGATGATTCCAGCAGGGCACATGAGGCATCATTGGCAAAAGTGATACGCAGTTCCTCATCAACCCTAATATAAGGCTCTGACATTGAATTGAAAATATTCAAATACCCTTCGATTTGTTTATTCAATTTTATAATTTCCTGTTTATATCCCGTTTCATTCTCAAAACCGATATTCATATTAACCCCCTCATCAAGACCCCTACTTACCCACTTTATTCGACATCCATCTTGATTTTCCTCGGTATTTCCGAACCAAAATTACCCTATATATCAAATTATAGTATATTGAATACTATAAAACTTAGCGTTAAGCTTAATTTAAGATTTTTATAATAAATTTAATAAATATTGATTTCGTACAAGGTATTTAGGGTATAAAAAATAACAATGCTTTCTTTCTAGCTACCTTAAAAATTTATTAAATGGAGGCAATAATGAAACAACGTGATTTTTTCTTCGATAACGCCAAGTTTATTCTGATGGCTTTTGTCGTCTTTGGACATTTGCTGAATACGTATATACATGACAGTGAAACGATTTATGCATTATATAAAACCATTTATTCCTTTCATATGCCTGCCTTTATCCTGGTTTCAGGTTTCTTTGCGAAAGGTTTTTATCAAAAAGGGTATTTAGCTAAAATTACCAAAAAACTAATTTTACCTTACATCATTTTCCAATTGATATATACCGTTTACTATTATTTCTTATATGAACGCTCTGCCATCACCGTAGACCTGCTCGATCCCCAATGGTCGCTATGGTTCTTGATCAGTTTATTCTGCTGGAACATCATGCTGCTTGGTTTTTCAAAGCTAAAGCCATCAGTAGGCATAGGTTTATCTATTTTAATCGCATTAGTGATTGGATATATTGACAATATCTCCAATTACCTTAGTCTTTCCAGGACATTCGTTTTTTTCCCGATGTTCTTGATCGGATACCATTTAAGCAAGGACCATTTAAAAAAACTATTCACGCCCAAAGTTCGTTTGGCATCACTTAGTGTCATGTTAGTGATTTTTATCGGTTTTTATTTAAATACCGATATCAATTATAAATGGCTGCTCGGTTCGAAACCATATGCCGAACTCGAAGATGCGACAATCGTGTCCATGTTCAAACGCCTAGGATTTTATGGATTGAGCATCATTTCAGTGTTCAGCTTCCTTTCATTCATCCCACGCGGACAATATTTCTTTACAAATTGGGGTAAACAAACCCTTTATGTCTATCTGCTGCATGGTTTCTTCATTCGGTTTTTCCGTGAAAGCACCATACAGGAATACTTCAGCAATACAGAGAGCTTCATCATGCTCGCCGGTCTCTCTTTCTTGATTACGGTGCTTTTATCAAGTGAAATGATCGCTACGATGGCACAGCCGATCATCGAATTGAAGGCGACCAAAACAAAACGTTTCATGACTAAAACAAAAGAATATATTAAACAAGCTTTTTAAATATAACGGATGAAGCATTTTCTGCTTTATCCGTTTTTATTTCATATCAACCTTCAAGGTGTAAAGATTAATTACCCTTCAATACAATAACTCATTTTTCAAATGAAGCACGCTATGGTAAAATTACTCGTTAGTGCTTGTTGGCTTAAAAAGACATGTACACGAAAGGAGTCAGGCGTTTTTTTACGCCCTTTAACCATGAATATAATAATCAGTACTCTTAATGCAAAATATATCCATACATCGCTATCTATCCGATATTTAAAAGCTTATGCCCAGCCAGATTATGATGTACAGCTGGCAGAATATACAATAAAGGATCCGATTATGAACATAGTAGGTGACCTTCATTCCAAAAAACCTGACGTAATCGGGTTCAGCTGCTATATTTGGAACATCGAGGAAACAATGAAGGTCGTAGCCATGCTGAAGAAGATCAATCCAAAATTGGTTATCATCCTGGGCGGACCTGAAGTCACTTATGACGTTGGGGAATGGCTTGATCAGATTCCCGGGGCTGATTTCATCGTAATTGGGGAAGGTGAAGTCACCTTTAAGGCCCTTTTATCTGAAATCGAAGGTTCGAATGACTATAAGAAGGTCGGCGGCATTGCGTATCGGCAGGATGGGAAAAAAATCATCCAGCCTCAGAACGGCAAAGTAGATTTGAAATCCCTCCCTACTCCATATCGTTTGGAGGAAGACCGTGGCGACCTATCAAAACGTGTCACCTATATCGAAACTAGCCGAGGTTGCCCTTTTAGCTGCCAATTTTGCCTTTCATCGATTGAAGTGGGTGTCAGGTATTTTGATCGTGAAAAGATTAAAGAAGATATCAGGTACCTAATGTCTAATGGAGCAAAGACCATTAAGTTCGTTGACCGAACCTTCAATATCAGCAGAAGCTATGCCATGGAAATGTTTCAATTCTTAATTGATGAACATCTTCCCGGTGTGGTTTTCCAATTCGAGATCACGGCGGACATCATGCGTCCGGAAGTTATCCAGTTCTTGAACGATAATGCCCCTGCAGGTCTGTTCCGCTTTGAAATAGGCGTACAATCGACGAATGATCATACGAATGATCTAGTTATGAGAAGGCAGAATTTCGAAAAACTGACAAGGACCGTAACCATGGTAAAAGAAGGTCAGAAAATTGATCAGCATTTAGACCTAATTGCCGGTTTACCAGAAGAAGATTATCATTCTTTCAGAAAGACCTTCAATGATGTTTTCGAACTCAGACCCGAAGAGATGCAGCTTGGTTTCTTAAAGATGCTTCGAGGCACTGGCTTACGGATACGTGCCAATGAACACCAATATATATACAGCGAACATGCTCCCTATGAAATCCTGGGGAATAATGTTTTATCCTTCGATGACATTGTCCGCATTAAACAAGTTGAAGATGTCCTTGAAAAATACTGGAACGATCATAGAATGGACCATACAACGGAATATCTTGTCCAAACGGTATTTCAATCACCGTTCGACTTCTTTCAAGATTTCGGTACCTATTGGGATGAACAAGGGTGGTCACGAATCGGACATCAGCTTGAAGACTTGTTCAGACGTTTACAGCAGTTTTTGGCTTCCCGGGAATCTCCAGAACTGAAAAACATCATCGGACTCATGAAAATGGATTATTTCATGAATCAAAAATACAAACCACGTAAACCTTGGTGGGAAGCTTCATTAGATAAAAATGGGCGCAAAGAGATATATGAAGATATTCTGAATAACCCTGAACAGCTTGGTTCCTCTTTCACAGCTTTGGCCCTTAATGAAAAGGAAATACACAAACACACATTGCTCGAGGCACTTCCCTTTGATTTGGAAACGTATTTAGCTGAGGGAACAATCGTCGATAAACCATCGTTCATGCTTGCCTATTTTGATCCGAGTGGTAAGGGATCAACGATATTCCCTCTCTCAAAATCTGGCAGCATCATGCTTTAAGAATAAGGACGGACCCAAGAATTGGGTCCGTCCTTATTTACTTATCACTTTCCCGTTTTTTATTTTCTTTTGCCAAATTTTCATAAATTTTTGTTGCGTTCATATCGCCGCTGAATTCGATTCCAAATTCCGTTCGTACATGTTCTCCCAACTTTTCTTCGCTGTCCCGTTTTTCTTTATCCATTAACTTCTTCCTTTTCTGCCTTGCTTTGAATTACGGTTGGCACCTTTCATTGCGTTTTCCTCCATTGCGAACTCATTGGAAAATTCATTTTCAGCTTGGTTTCTTTTTGGTGTTTTACTTGCTTTGACAGCACCATCCACATTGGCTTTCCGTTTCATTTTTCATCCACCCTTTTTAATATAGTTTACATCATTAGAATGGGGTAAAAATGCCGGAAATTATTCAGGGATAATATAGGGACAGACGAGAAAAATAACCGTAAAACGGAAAGGGAGACACGACACTATATGAAAAAAAAATTGGATTCACCAATGATCGACGATACTCAACCACACCAAATTAACGCACCAAGCTTTAAAGGATCCGGCATAAAACCACAGGCTCCATTCGTTAATGATTATGGAGTCGTCATCGGCGACAGTAAATATGCATCCGAAAACTCACCACTCGAAAATTGGAGTGAAGATACAGATCCGGAAATCATGGCTGGAGACGAATGGATACACCCCACCAATGATATAGGCTGGAATTCAACCGAAAACCGTGAATTGTTAGAGTCTAAAAGAGCGCCGCAGCCGCCTTTCATGCATCCCGATAAAGATGTCAGCACCGATACGGATTGAATCGTTCTAGAAGGGCAAAAATCCCGTTATCATACAAGGGGGGCATCACACCCCTTCTTCTCATTTAACCTGCAAAATCAACTTCCCTTTTGTTTGACGGGCGTTCATTTCCTCATGGACGGCTGCTGCCTTTTCAATTGGATAGATGCCGCCGATGGTTAGCTTAAGTTCCCCAGACGCGACATATGCAAAAAGTTCTTGAATGCTGGGCAATAGTAAATCTGGGTGTTTCATGATCTGTGGCAGGAAAAAACCAACGACGGATTGATTGCGCCTCATTAATTGCTGCGGGTTCATCGTATAAGGCTTACGGCTGGCATTACCAAAAACAACTAGACGTCCAAATGGTGCCAGACATTTCAATGTTTTATTGAAAATATCCCCTCCAGCCATTTCCAGCGCCAAGTCTACTCCCTTGCCGGACGTGACCTCACGGACTTGCATTTCCCATCCTTCTTTCGTGTAATCGATGAGTTCATCTGCCCCCATCTCTTTAGCCAGCTCCAACTTTTCCGCTGTGCTGGCTGTGGCAATCACTTTTCCAGCCCCGAAGATTTTAGCTAGCTGGACAGCAATCGTTCCCACTCCACCTGCAGCAGCATGAACCAATACCGTATCCCCCTGTTGCATGCGTCCCATTGTCTTTAAAATATGATAGGCGCTCAGACCTTGAAGGGGCAGGGCAACAGCTTCATGGAAATGAATGGCATCAGGAAGCGGAATGGCCGAGAATTCATCAGATAGGGCGTACTCTGAATATCCCCCTGATTCAATTAAACTCACGACCCTTGCACCAGGTTTGATTTTAGTCACCTTTCCACCAACTTCCACCACAACCCCAGCCACTTCCGCACCTGGAATGAACGGAAGCGGCGTAGGTACTACATATTGCCCTTCCCTTCTGGCTGTATCTGCATAATTGACGCCGACACAATCGATTTCAATCAGAACTTCATGCCCAGTTGGCACTGGTCTTTCCATTTCAGTCAATTTCAGTACTTCCGGTCCGCCGTATTCTTCAAAATGAATGGCTCTCATCTTTATCCCTCCCTTATTAATTCCCTGTAAATTCCGGTTTTCTCTTTTCTTTGAATGCTGCAACTCCCTCCAGATGATCTTCTGTTGAAGCCATCAAGGTTTGCGTGATGCGCTCCTGTTCGAGTATTTCATCAAGTGTAGCCGTCAATGAATGACTAACGAGCCTTTTCATCATTCCATAAGCTTTTGTCGGTCCATTTGCCAGCTTTTCCGCAAGTTTCAATGATTCTTCTTCAAGTTGATTGAGTGGGTATATATAATTAATGACACCTAACTGGTATAAGCGCTCCGCAGAAATCGGTTCGGCAGAAAAGAAGAGCTGCTTTGCAAGGTGGGGCCCTACTAATTTAGGTAAAAAATAAGAACCCCCCCCATCAGAAATCAGGCCTACCTGTGAAAAACTCATGGCAAATTGACTATCATCGGAAGCCACAATCAAATCACAAGCGAGTGCCAAATTGAATCCTGCCCCTGCCGCAAATCCATGGACGGCAGCGATTACGGGAATCTCAGATGCATCCAAAGCCAATATACATTCGTTCATTCTTCCGACATGATCATACAATTGACCTGCCGAGGCCTTCCCCATCGACTTTACGTCTCCTCCTGCCGTGAACGACCTTCCCGCCCCTTTGATGATGACGGCCCTTATATGTGGTGTATGTTTTACATCCTTAATCGCTTTCGTTAAGCTTGCAATCATATCAGGACTAAACGCATTCAAGCTTTCAGGACGATTCAAAGTCAGAATCATTACATTATCAATTACTTCTGTCAATAAGTGTTCTTTTAACATGTACCCATCCCCTTTTTCTATTTGATCAACCAGCCGCCATCCACCAATAAATCCGTCCCAGTCATATAGGAAGCCTCTGGGGAAGCAGCGAACGTAATGACATTACTTATTTCTTCCGCTTTCCCCACTCTTTCCAGTGCTGTGTTCCGTTGAATGGACTTTACGAATTTTTCATTTTGCAATCCATTCTCCGTTAATGGAGTTTCAATGAATCCAGGTGATACGGAATTGACCCGAATGCCTACTGCAG
Source organism: Peribacillus sp. NPDC058075 (assembly GCF_042885195.1). Taxonomy (NCBI): domain Bacteria; kingdom Bacillati; phylum Bacillota; class Bacilli; order Caryophanales; family Bacillaceae; genus Peribacillus; species Peribacillus sp. NPDC058075. The sequence goes on from NZ_JBHVSL010000001.1 coordinate 2,918,899, forward strand.
CGAGTTCCAATGCCAATGATTTAGTTAAACTGATAACACCTGCTTTAGCAGAGCTGTAATGCGGGATGAATGCCCCTGCCTGATGCCCTGACAGTGAAGCCACATTCACGATTGCCCGATTGGCGGCGCCCTCATTTCCACTGCCCGCTCTTTCTTCCATCACTTTCCCCAAGTACTTGGAAACAAGAAAGACACTTTTCAAATTGACATGCTGAATCATATCCCAATCAGCTGCAGATGTATCTAAAAGCTTCGAGGATTTTGATCCACCTGCGTTATTGATTAAAATGTGAAGGTCACGATATTGTTCCTTTACATACATGGCCAGCTCTATTACATCCTCCTCGACGGTAACATCTGCAGGGAAAATGTCGGCCACGGGAATCGTATGCCTGGCATTGATTTCTGCAGCTGCTTCCTCAAGCTTTCCTTTCGTCCGCCCTACCAACAACACTTTAGCCCCTTCGTCCGATAGGCGCATCGCTGTAGCTTTCCCAATACCGGAGCCTGCACCTGTCACTACAGCTATTGATTGTGAAAACCTCATCCCCTTCACTCCTTATCTGGATTTTGAACTACGTTTCCTGCCTTTTCAATTCAGCTTCGATCCTTCCATCCACCAACTCCGGGACAAGATCGAACGAACCTTTTTGCGCTGCCAATTCCAAATCGGCGATCAAACTATGTTTGTCAAACAGCTGTCCGACATACGATGATTTCAGGATATCAAAGGCATTTTCGCTATTCGTACGATAAAGCGCATTGGCGGCCTTGGCCGCATCGTTGAGTATGAACGAGCCTTGCGATCCAGCAATCAAGCAATCTATCAAATGACCTGCACCGTAAAAATCCTCCAGACTGAATTCACCTGAGTTTCCCGAGCAAACGATGATGATCGATTCTGTTTTATGATGGTTTTTTATTTTTTCCGCAACCGACGGATTATTCAACAAAGAAGCGATATAAACCTTTTGGGCAGCGGCTGAATTTCTCAACGCAACCGTTCCATTAGTCGTGGAAAGTATTAATGTTTTGCCGCGTACCAACTTACTCAGTAGTGTCGGACTCGGATACATTAAACCTTCAACCGGTTTAGCTTTTAGTTCCCCTGCCACTACAACATCCCCATGGTCCAATTCCTTGCTTTTCACCAAGGCATCCACTGGATCCATGACAGGTATCACCTGGCGTGCTCCCTCATGAAGTGCTGAAATAATCGTAGTGGTCGCTAATAACACATCAAGTACGACAGCTACTTTCTCCCCTTCTTGAAGCTTTTTCCCATCTATCTCTTCTTTTTTTAGCAGCAAATGAATGTTTTGTATATAATCCATATATCAAACTTCCTTCGCAGCTACATTTGCTGCATGAGTGAGTAAGCTTTTAACCGTTTTTCCGAGATTGGAAAAACGGGGATCATTAGTCTGGCCCTTTTTATATCGATAATAGATTTGCTGAAGAATGACAGCCAACTTAAAGTAACCGAATGTTAAATAAAAATCGACGTATGAAACGTCCCTGCCGCTTCTAGCTGCATACATCTCGATAAATTCCCTTCGTGTCGGGAAACCAGGTAAAGTCGTGACGGACGCTTTACCCACACCGATTTTGATAAGTTCCGGATCGCCGCTTTCCGTCCAGTAGCTTAAAGCCACTCCTAGATCTGCTAACGGATCACCAACGGTGGACATTTCCCAATCAAATAAACCAACCATCTCTGTAAGGTCCTTGTTAAACATGGCATTATTGATCTTATAGTCATAATGGATAATAGAAGTCTGGCTATGTTTTGGGATATACTGTTGAAAATAATCGATAAGCGGTCGAATTTCCTTGATTTCATCAGTTTTTGCTCTCTCATAGCGGGAAATCCATCCGCGCACCTGTCTTTCAATGAACCCTTCAGGTTTGGAGATTTCCACCAACGCAGTTTTCTCATAAGGAATCGAGTGAAGATCAGCAAGCCGATTGACCATGATATGAGAAAGCTGCCGGCACTTTTCGACAGTTGGCTCGAGTTCCTCAGGAAATTCGGTATCTATTACAATTCCATGTTTCCTCTCCATTAGGAAAAAAGGGGCCCCGGCAATCGATTCGTCTTCCGAGAACAGAATAGGCTCGGGAGCCGCTTGAAAATATGGATGGATTGAGGAAAGGATATGATGTTCCCGCTTCATATCATGTGCCTTTGGAGCAACAGGACCAAGCGGTGGCCTTCTGAGAACAGCCTCCCACTCACCCATTTTCAGCTGATAGGTCAAATTGGAATAGCCCGTTGAAAATTGTTGCAATTCTAATGGTTCATTTGGAAGGTCCAATATATTTTTTCTTAGGAAACCTTCTAATGCATCAAGATTCAGTTCCTCCCCGGGCCGGACAGGAATCGTATCGTCAACCATGTTCTTCCACTCCTTCATTCTAATTATGAACAAGATGTGAAATGAGTTTTTCTTTAATCATTTCAGGAATAGGTTCACTTTTTTGATTCAAAAAATTAAAACAGACTAAAACTGCGCTTCCCTTAGCAATGATTTCCCCAGTTTGTGAGCAGAGGATTTCATGGGCCATTTCACAACTTTTCGTCCCTACCTTTTTTATAGATGAACGAATGGTCAAGAGTTGATTGAAATATCCCTGAGCAATAAAGTCGCATTTAGTGGAGGCTAACAAAAAGTTCCATGATTCAACATTCGTCGCTAGGCCCAAAGCTTCAAAAAATTTCATGCGCGCTTCTTCAAGGTAAATGAAATAGCTTGTGTTATTGATATGGCCCAAAGCATCTGTTTCGGAAAAACGGACGTCGACTTCCAATTCATGCATAAGACCCCTCCTTTTAGTTAACGATGTACAAAAGCAGGTTTACGTTTATCCAGGAAAGCGGAAACCCCTTCTTTAACATCTTCAGTTTGGAAGATTTCTTCAAAAAGATTCGTTTCAATCTCTAGACCTTGTTCAAGGGTGGCTTCACTTCCTTCATTAATCGCCTTCTTGATTCTCGAAAGTGCCTGAAGTGAGTGTCTCGTCATTCGTGAGGCCAAGATTTTCGCTTCCGATAAGCCGCAGCCTTGCTCGACAACTTTATTGACAAGCCCTATTTTTTCCGCTTCAATGGCACCTAGCGGGTCACCGGTAAATATAATCTCTTTTGCCTTTGCGTTTCCGACAAGTCTGGACAGACGCTGTGTACCGCCAGCTCCAGGAAATAAGCCTAATTTCACTTCCGGCAGACCAATTTGAACCTGTGTTTCAGCCACTCGCAAATCACAGGCCAGAGCGAGTTCACATCCGCCCCCCAAAGTCAGGCCATTTAATACAGCAATTGTAGGTTTAGGAAACTGGTCTATTTTGGTTAGGACGGCATGACCTTCCTTTACCACTCCTTTCATATTCGGGTTCCCCATCATGCTAGGGAATTCTTTTATATCAGCACCAGCCGCAAATGCGATATTGCCTGCACCTGTTATGAGGACCGCAACAGTGTCATTATCTTTTGAAAGTTCATCGAATGTTTCTCCCAAGTCTCTGAATACTTGTTTACTGATTACGTTTAATGGAGGATTATCGATGGTGATGACAGCAAGCTTATTTTCCTTAACCACTCTAATTAATTTTGTCATCGATTTTTCACTCCTTGATTTGGATAATCATACCAGCCTTTTCCTGTTTTCCTTCCTAAATGTCCCTTATTCACCTTTTCTGCTATACAAGCATTTGGCTTGTCTTCCGGATTTCCAGTTTCATTGAAGCGCTGCTGCATGACAAAATATCCCACATCAATACCTGATAGATCCATCAGTTCAAAAGGGCCGATGGGATGGCCTAAAGCTTTCCTGCAAATTAAATCGATATCCTTATAATCCACAATTCCTTCTTCATACAAATATAAGGCCTCACGCTGCAACGCTCCCAATATTCGATTGGCTACGAATCCCGATATCTCTTTCCTCAACAAAACTCCTGTCCTATTCATTTTCTCTGTCACTTCCATCGCAAGCTTGGCTGTTTCCTCCGATGTTTGTTCACTCATAACAACCTCAACGCAATCCATTACTAGAGGCGGAAAAAAGAAATGCATATTAATAAACTTATCCGGACGATTCGTTACACTCGCAAGCAGGCTATTGACGATCGTTGAACTATTCGTTGCAAAAATGGTTTCCGCGGGGGCGAATTCTTCAAGTTTAGCGAAGACCTCCTGTTTCACATCAAGTTTTTCAACTACCGCTTCAATGATCAGATCAGCTCCACTCGCAGCTTTCTCAAGATCGGTAGTATATTGAAGACGGCTAAATGCAGCCAATTTACGATCTTCAGACAATTTTCCTTTTTGAACCCATTTAGTCAAAATGACGTCCAATTTTTCTTTGGCTGTATTCAACGCGTTTTCCTGAACATCCTGAAGAATCGTTTCGTATCCTCCAAGTGCAGCAAGCATCGCAATTTGATGCCCCATCTGACCGGCCCCAATTACGGTTACCGATTGAATTTGCTTGTTGGCCATGCCTTCTATCTCCCTTCAACTAACTGGTTAGTATGTGACCTGGTCACGCTTCAATTCCCTGCAGAATCATTCCCATAAAAATGGAGGCAACTTCCCGTTCGGTTTTTTCACCTTCTGGGTCGAACCAATGATAGCTCCAATTGGCTACACCCAAAATAGCAAAAGAGATGATGGATGCATCGAGATTGGAACGCAATTCTCCGCTCTCGATGCCGCCAATCAGCACTTGCTCGATTTTATTACGGAATTCATCCCGCTTAGGAAGGATTTGTGCAAGTTTTTCGTCACTTAGATTTTTCATTTCACGGAAAAATACCGTTGCGCTCGATTTTTTGGTTTTAATGCTTTTTAAAAGCATATATACCATATCGAAAAGCTTATCCTTACAGCTTTTCCCTGGTTCCGAAATGATCGTTTCCTGCTCACTAAGCAACTCGTCTATATATGCGAGATGAATATCCATAAGCAATTGCTCTTTGCTCGTAAAGTAATAATAAAACGTTCCCTTCGTCACCCCGACCGATTCGACGATATCGGAAATCGACGTTTCACTAAAGCCTTTCTTTTCAAATAAGCGTATGCTATGTTCTGTCATTTTTTCTTTCATGTAAGCACCCTCGCAATCTGTTAAAATTTCAGCTGAATTGATATCATACGCTTTCGTACTATCAAAGCCCTCTTATTTCCTGGAAAGTTCTTCTCTTAAAGCCCGCCTTAAAATCTTTCCGACATTTGTTTTCGGTAACTCTTCACGAAATTCAACGAAATGCGGAACTTTATAGGCCGATAGGTTGGCACGGCAGTAATCGATGATTTCCCGATCATTTGCTTTTTTATTATTTTTAAGTACAAGCACCGCTTTTACCGACTCCCCTCGGTACGCATCCGGAACGCCGATGACAACCGCTTCCTGGACAGCAGGATGTTCATAAAGCACTTCCTCCACATCTCGCGGATATATATTATAGCCACTTGCGATGATCAAATCTTTTTTCCTATCGACAATATAGAGATACCCGTCTTCATCAACTTTGGCGATATCACCCGTATAAAGCCAACCATCCCTAAGGGTTACCGCCGTTTCCTCCGGCATATTCCAGTACCCTTTCATCACTTGGGGACCTTTGACGACCAATTCCCCCATTTCGCCAGTGGCCACTTCTTTTGTTCCGTCTCCAAGATCCATCACTTTATATTCAGTCGAAGGGAGACCGATCCCGACGCTCCCCGGCTTCCTTTTTGCAAATACCGGGTTACAATGTGTTGTTGGCGAAGCTTCCGTAAGACCGTAGCCTTCCAAAATCTTTGCACCTGATTTTCGTTCGAACTCACGCAGCAGTTCCACGGGCATCGGAGCACTTCCGCTGTTACAGACCTGAATTGAGCCCATTCCATATTCTTCTGCCTTCGGGTGATTCGTCAACGCTACATACATGGTAGGTACACCAGGAAAAGTGGTCGGCTGTTCACGCTTTATCGTTTCCAGCACTTCTTCTATTTCAAATCGCGGCAGCATGATCGAGTCACCCGCGATATACACGGATAAATTCATTGCGGACGTCATTCCAAAAACATGAAAAAGCGGGATGACCGACAGCGTTCTTTCAGAGCCCATTTTTAATTCATGCTTGAAGAATTCATACGATTGAACGACATTGGCCAGAATATTGCTGTGAGTCAGCATCGCCCCTTTTGAACGGCCAGTCGTCCCACCTGTGTACTGAAGAACGGCTATATCATTTTCCGGATCGATTGATACTGGATTGACTTTCCCGTCTCCTGTCTTCATGAATTGGGCAAAAGAAGCATCAGGTTTGAAATCTGCATCCGAAGGCTGAAGGCTTACGGCGATAATATTTTTCAGATTTGCATGTTGCTGAACACTTTTCACTTTCGGGTATAATCCGTCCAATACCACGATCGTTTCTGCACCGGAGTCCTGTAAAATATGCTGCAGCTCCCTTTCAACCAGCATTGGGTTGATTTGGGTGATAATGGCTCCAGTTGTCAACGAACCATAATACGCAATGACGTATTGCGGACAGTTAGGCAGCATGATGGCGACACGGTCGCCTTTTTGAACGCCTTTTTTTTGCAGGGCTGAAGCAAAGGCTTGCGACGCATGAAAAAGTTCCTGATAAGTTATCTTTCGGTCATAAAAAGTAATAGCTGTATTGTTTGGATAAGACTGACATGCATTTTGAAGGATTCTTTGCATCGGAAACTCAGGGACTTTTATTTCCTTTGAAATTGAATCAGGATAAACGGACAGCCATTTTTTTTCATTCATCATTTCATACCCTCCAGCTATATTTACTTACCTTTCATTACTTTGCATGTGAACCTCCATCGACAATCAAGATATTTCCAGTCACAAAATCAGATGCCTTCGAGGCCAGGAAAACCGCTGCCCCTTTTAAATCATCATCACTCCCTAATCTTTTTAGCGGGGTGGAATCCAAGATTGGATTCTTCCCTTGCTCAAGAACCCCTTTCGTCATTTTTGTCGGAAAGAATCCAGGTGCGATCGCATTTACATTGATATTATGCTGACCCCATTTAACAGCTAAATCCTTTGTTAAAGTAATGACCGCCCCTTTACTCGTATTATATCCGACCGTATCGAGCACCCTAGGGTCGGTCCCCCCTAATCCGGCGACGGAAGCGATGTTTATGATTTTCCCATGTCCCTGCTCAATCATGACCCTGCCTGCTGTCTGGCTCATGATGAAGGTTCCGGTTACATTGACATTCATCACCTTCTGCCACGCTTCAAGGGGCATGTCGATGGCCGGTGCCCCCCAGGATGCCCCGCTATTGTTTACTAAAATGTCGATGGCACCGAATTCACGGTACGTTTCGTTCACCACTTCCTGTACATCTGACGGATTGGTGATATCACACTTGAAGGAAAGCGCCTTGACTCCTAGCTTTTCGATTTGCGAAGCAACTTCGTCGCATGCCTCCTTATTCCTTGAACAAAGAACGACATTTGCCCCAGCTTCGGCAAAGCCGGTCGCTATTTGAGCTCCCAATCCTCTCCCTCCGCCGGTTATGATCGCCGTCTTTCCAGTCAGATCGAATAAGTCGGTCACTTTCATATTTTCACCTCATGCTTTTGTTGGTATTTTCGAAGTTCTAATTTAGCAACTTGTGAGCGGTGAACTTCATCGGGCCCATCAGCAAGCCTTAACGTCCGTGCATTCGCCCAATGTGCAGCAAAAGGAAAATCATCGGAAATCCCTGCAGCCCCAAAGCCTTGTATGGCCCTGTCCAGCACTTTCAATGCCATATTTGGTGCCACCACTTTTATCATGGCAATCTCCGCCTTCGCTTCCTTGTTCCCGACAGTATCCATCATATAAGCTGCTTTTAGGGTCAGAAGTCTCGCTTGTTCGATTTCAATCCGTGAATCGGCAACCCACTCCATGATCACACCTTGTCTCGCCAATGTTTTACCAAAAGCGACACGATTTTGAATGCGCTTACATAATTCTTCAAGTGCTCTTTCAGCAGCGCCGATCAGCCTCATGCAATGATGTATCCTTCCGGGTCCGAGTCGTCCTTGGGCAATTGCAAATCCTTTGCCTTCCCCCCATAGAATATTCGTTGCCGGTACCCTCACATTTTCAAAAGTGATTTCAGCATGGCCATGCGGGGCATGATCATAGCCAAACACAGGGAGCATTCTCTCGATTTTGACACCCGGTGTATCCAGCGGTACAAGAATCATTGACTGTTGTTCATGCTTGGACGCCTCAGGGTCTGTCTTCCCCATGACGATGGCAATTTTGCATCGAGGATCCCCTGCTCCCGAAGACCACCATTTTCGGCCGTTTATGACATACTCATTGCCCGTCTTTTCTATCCTGCATTCGATATTGGTCGCATCGGAAGACGCCACTTCCGGTTCCGTCATCGAGAAGCATGAGCGGATTTCCCCAGCAAGCAAGGGCTTCAGCCAGCGTTCTTTATGTTCATCAGAGCCGTACCTCACCAACACTTCCATATTACCAGTGTCCGGCGCATTACAGTTGAAGATTTCAGGTCCTATCGTGGACCTACCCATGATTTCACACAGCGGGGCATATTCTAGATTTGTTAAACCCGCCCCATAATCGCTATCAGGTAAAAATAAATTCCATAATCCTTCTTCCTTTGCTTTTGCCGTCAATTCAGATAATACCGGGGGTATTTCACTCCAGCGGCTCTTCTGTGCTTCGAGCTGCTTTTTGTATATTGATTCATTTGGGTAGGCGTGCTTTTCCATGAATTCCGTTAACTTCTTTTCCAAGTTTTTCACCTTTTGAGTATGTTCAAAGTTCAAATTGATTCCTCCTTTTAAACTTACTAACCGGTTAGTATGTTATTACTTTTAAAGTATATACACAACATTCTGATTTTTTCAACAATTAAACCATTTATTTTCTTATCATTCAAAGCCCTGTACATGGGCCTTTTGGTCCCCATTATTTTCCTTTTGCTGGACGGTGGGAAATATACAAACGATTTTCGTACCTTTTTTCAATTCACTTGTGATGAAAACTTTTCCGCCATGATTTTCGATGATTCTAAAACAAACGGAAAGACCCAATCCCGTTCCTGATGCTTTTGTAGTAAAAAATGGTTCTCCAACTTTTTGCAGGGAGTTTTCCGGAATACCCTCACCTTCGTCCAAAATGCTCAAAAAAACTTCCCCATTTTCCCCATTTATGCTCACAAAAATATTTCCGCCATTCGGCATCGATTCTATGGAATTTTTTATCATGTTTATTAGTACTTGCTTGATTTGGTTTTCATCAAAGTACATAAAAATAGGTTCTAAATCATAATTTTTATGAATTTGAATATCGTTCAGTACTGCGTTTGTCTCCAATAACGTCACGACGTGGTTACAGCTTTCCTTTAAATCCTTCTCAAGAAAAACCGCCTCAGCAGGTTTCGATAGCAGCAAGAGTTCATTCAGCACTTGCTCAATTCGATTTATTTCCGAAAAAATAATATCATAGTACTCCTGCTTTTCGGCACCTCCATCTTTAATCAACTTCACGAATCCCATTATGGCTGTCATCGGGTTTCTGACCTCATGTGCAATCCCTGCCGCAAGTTGGGCAGCCGTTGATAATTTGCTTGATGTGATGGCCAAATGTTCGTTTAGGCTCACAAGCTTTTCCTCCGCATGTTTACGTTCATTGATTTCCGATAATATGCCCGCCGTCCCGATGAATTTGCCAGCGTCATCATAAATAAGTTTAACGAATGCTTCAACCCAACTTGTTCCCTTTTTCGCATTTAGTTTTATGTCCGCACGAAAATATTTATTCCCTCGATGAAAGGTGTCTGCAAAGGCCTTTAAAACGTCTTGATAAGAATTGTTATCCATATGTTTAGAAAAGTGAAGCCCTAGGGATTCATTCACGGTTGCACCACTCATCGATTTCCATGCTGGGTTTAAGTACAGCCAATTTCCTTTATCATCCGTTTGGAAAATAACCTCATTGAAGCTATTGACCAGTTCTTTGGAGTAATTGGAGATAATGCGATAACGCCCTTCGCTATCCTGCAATAAAGCAATCGTTTTACGTTGATGATCAAAGATGGCACCCAAACACCAGGCTATGGTTAAAATTACGATTAAATATATTCCTGCAAAGGCGGAAAACCTCCGTTCTTCATAACCGATCCATCCTATATAGGGCAGTATCAATATAAAGAAAAGGGCAGGGACAAAGATTCTTCCTGTATATTTCTTCACTTCTTCCACCTCCTTACCAAATGATTTATACTTCATCCGATCGAATTCCAAGTAAGGGGCCAAATTAGCATATCTAAATAGAAATGGTGGAAAACTCAGTAACTCACTTATAGGTAAATTTCAACATTTTATCAAAGATTCCTGCAAACAACACAAAAAACCTTTCCACGTGTGGAAAGGTCACTGTTAAACTACAAATCATTTACCCAATGATGACACGTTCTTTTGGATAATGGAAATTTTCCGTTACTTCTTTATGGCCTATGATATATAGGAGGGAGGTTATCCCGACACGGCCAATGAACATAATGATCATAATTACAATTTTACCGGTATTACTGAGGTCAGGCGTGATTCCCATCGAAAGGCCGACTGAGCCGAAAGCCGAACATACCTCAAAAATGATTTGCATCAAAGTGAAATTTTCGGTAATTGATAAAATGAAGACCGCCATTATGCAAAGAAGGGATCCCATGATCATAACTGCTGTCGCTTTGCGGATATCATCAGGATGAATCTCCCGTTTGAACACTTTAATGGAACGCCTTCCTCTCATGAAATTCCATAAAAATAAAATCATGATGGCCAGTGTAGTTGTCCGGATTCCTCCCCCGACTGAACTTGGGGATGCCCCAATGAACATCAAAATGCTCATTAATAAAAGGGTCGGTTCCGAAAAGTCACTCACATTCATGGTTGCTAACCCGCCGCTTCGCGTATTGGAGGACATAAATAAAGAGTAAAAGAATGATTCATGCCAGCTCTTATTTTTAAAGAATCCATTTATTTCTAATAGATAAATCAGGATCGTTCCCCCTATGATAAGGGAAAAAAAAGTGACTGAGGTCAACTTCGTGAACAAAGTAAAATGAAACTTATAAGTACGGGCCCTATTGGACAAAAACTCTTTCAGCTCAATTAAAACAGGAAACCCAATGGCGCCAAGGGTAAGCAGGATAATTGTAATGAACTGTACAAAATAATCGTCTTTAAATGGAATCATCGATATACCGGTAATATCAAAACCAGCATTCGTGGTGGCACTTACGGCTAAAAATAAGCCATTTAAAAAGGCCTCTTTCCAGTCTGGAAAAAAGTTCAGAAAGTAAATGCCTAAAACGAGAGCTCCAATCATTTCAATTACGACAAATATCTGAATGATTTGGATCAATAACTTAACAAGGCCAGCGAGATTCGATTGGTTTTGATCAGTCATGATCAATTGCCTTTCCTTCAAACCGATTTTCTTGCCCACTATAAGCCAGAAAAAGGTTCCGAGTGTCATGATGCCAATACCGCCAAATTGGAGAACGAACATTAGAATGAAATAGCCTACCTCATTATACACTTCGGGCAAACTAACAACTGTCAGACCTGTCACACTAACTGCACTTACGGCTGTGAATAAAGCATCCATGAATTTAAATTCCACGCCTGGCTTCAGAGCAACCGGCAAACTCAACAGTATGGTCGAGATAGTGACGGCCAAAAAATAATAACCGACAATAAGCTGAGCTGGTGTTAACTTTGATAATATTTTTTTGATAGCAAACATAAAGAGTTTCCTTTCTTACTCCTATATAGTTATGTAAATCACATAACCATTAAAAATCTAGTTTACCCTTTTTTCATTCTTTTTTCCATTCTCTTTTAAAACTGACTTACTTACAACAAAAAGGCAGGATTACCAATAAGTTTGATGCTGCTCATATAAGTAAAACTCGCCATTCTACTTATACTATCATTACAGCGGCAAAAGCCGTTGAAAAAGTAAAGGGGAGATTCAAAAATGGCTAACAGCAGTAACAATCTTCTTGTTCCTGGAATCGAACAAGCATTAGAACAAATCAAATATGAAATAGCATCTGAATTCGGTGTACAATTAGGTTCTGATACTTCAGCACGTGCCAATGGTTCAGTTGGCGGAGAAATCACGAAACGTCTTGTACAACAAGCACAATCTCAGCTTAAAGGTCAATAATTCCTAACACAATTAAATATCCATGGCTAAGAGTCCAGCTGCATGCTGGACTCTTTTTAATGATTATGTCCATTTTCGTTTCCATTATTGCCTTTACCCTTTTTCGACTTATCCCAATCTTGCTTATCTTGTTTATTTTGCTTATTTTGCTTATTCTGTTTTGCTTGCTTATTCTGTTTTGCTTGCTTATTCTGTTTTGCTTGCTTATTCTGTTTTGCTTGCTTATTCTGTTTTGCTTGCTTAACCTGTTTTGCTTGCTTATCCTGTTTAGCCTGCTTCACTTGGTTAGCTTGTTTATTTTTATTTTCGTGCTTTAGATGATCATTATTATTGTTTTCTTTGGCTGATGAAACTTTTTTTTCATCGAACTTTTTATCATGTTTTTCATTTTTCTGCTTGTACTTTGATTGGTTGCTTTGGTCGCTATAGGGTTTTCCTTTTGACTCATTGCTTTTTTCCTTGTATCCATTTATTGCATTCCGTTTTCCAGTTGTATCTTCCCGTTCAGTTTGCTCTTTAATTTTGGTAACTTTCATACCCGCATTTTTCCGTTCAGATTCATTGGCCGGCTTTTCCTTTTTTTCCATTTCATTATTCTCTTTTTTCTTTTCTCCACCCGATTTGTTATCCGTACTCAGTGTTACGCTTTTCTCTTTCGGAATAACAACCTTTTCCTCGACTTTTCTATCTGGTGCTGGAGCTGGCTCCCTCTTATTGACTTTTACCTTATCTTTATCCTCATTCAACATCTTTTCGAGATACTTACCCGTGGATATGCCCTGTTCCCTTGCTTGCTTCCGATCGCTTTTTGTTGCCTGGATCACTTTCATTTTTGAGTTAGAAACATTATCCTGCTCAGAAATTTCTTTTATCTCTTCTTTTAAATTTTTACCCAGTTCTTTATCTTTTTCCAATATCGTTGTGGAAACGACAATTTGTTTATTTCCTTTCAAATAACCAAGTTTCTTCGTCGTTTCAACGATCCGGTTTGTAACAGTCTTTATATTCTTGCCTTTCCAGTCCTTCAGCTGACCAATCACAAGCTTGCCGTCTTCATTTAAACCGGTAAGTTTGAGAACTTCTAAATCATCGTCAAGCTCCAATTCAATGCTTGGATTCACATCTATTGTCATATATGCCGACACAGGATCGGAGAAATAAGAAGGAAGAATCGAAAAAAGAATCAAGAAGGTGGAGGCAATGCTTAGCACGGCCGTTTTTTTGAAAGATGAATGAAAATTGGAAAAGGCTAAAGTGAACTTTTGTTTAGCAGGTGAAAAAGTGATTTCCTCTCCCACTTCATATACCCGTTCCTGCCTTTTGGTTTTCAGAAATTCACCCTCGGGGGTCAATAGGGTTACAAATCGCTTATTAACTGAAAGAATAACTCCTTTTTTCATCCATCGATAGCCCCTTTTATATAATCATTCAAATACAAAAAATCTCCGTTTATTATGATTGCCACTGCAATGATGTACTTTCTGTTCCGTTCAATCGTTTTTCTGCTTACTTCCACTATTCCCTCAAGCTGTTTTACGGGCAGCCGCTTTTTTGCAAACAGGATTTCTTTCAGTTCGTCATCTTCCATTAACAATTTAGCGATCATAATAGCTCCCTTCCTGGCATCTGCATGTTTGGGAGAGTTTTCAACTAAATCCTCAAATGACAGACCAAAATCCTCTAGATGGCTTATATAAAGCAAAATTTCTTCTTTTCGTCTTTCCGATTCCTTCTGCTTCTCGTATTCATTGATGGAATTTTCATTATCGATATATATATGGCTTTGCTCATTATCATCATTCAGTGATAAATCCAATAGGACTTCTTTTTGTTTGGACTGGCTTCTTATATAATCTATAACCCTTCGTTTAACGAGGGTTTCGGCAAATGCCAATAAAGAACGGCCTTTTTCCGGGGAATATTTATCGATTGCCTCGTTAAAAGCAATCAGACCAATACTGAATTCATCATCTGATTCGTATATGTAACGTTTACAAACCGATGACACTGTTTTCGCAATAAAAGGTTTGAATGACTCTATGGTATCATTACGAAGGCTAATATCGCCTTGTTGAATTTTCAATACGGTTTCTTCTAAAGAACGCTTTTTTTTGAATGCTGTAAACAACAATCCAAGCATTTACTCACCTCGCTCCTGTTGAACATAAAATACGCATCAACATACTTATCTTAAGCGGAGGGAGTCTAAAAGACAGTACCAAAAGAACTATTTTTGCATTAAAATTGAAATCACACAATATATCAACATGATAAAATACTTAGTTTTTTCTCGTTTATTACAGTGCAATTACAGTAAGTTATCTTTTTCCTGATATTCGTCCAATACAATGGGACAATTGTCATTTTTATAACCGGAATTTAATATTCACATCTTTTAACATATCATTCGTAAACACCCCTGCGCTTTTGAGGGTCATCTCCATAAATACATGAAAAAGCAAAAAAAATAGGCGTGACCAGCACGCCTGTTTTTTAAGCTTCCTGTATTTTTTTCTCTTCTTTTTCTTTTTTTTCTTTTTTGCTTGAAATGATCCATGCACCTGCTGCAATTCCAATCAATACAACCCAGAAAATCGATTTCCAAAGAGTTGATTCAGGGAAATGATGATCGATGACAGCCAGTGAAGGGTGTGCGAGTGTGTGTACCGCCAACTTCACTCCGACCCAACCCACTATCAAAAATGCAGCCGTTTCTAGGGAAGGACGCTGATGAAGCAACTTCACGAACGCATTTGCAGCAAATCGCATAATGATCAATCCAATCATGCCGCCGAGGAACATTACAGCGAATTGCCCTCCGTCAATACCGCCGACTTTCATCCAGCCTGTTTCAGGAAGTGTAACAGCCAGTGCGACGGCTGCCAGCATTGAATCGATTGCGAAAGCTATATCAGCCGCTTCAACCTTTACCACGGTCATCCAGAAACCTGATTGCTTTTTAGGTTTCGTGATTTCCTTCGCACCTTTACCAGCGTATTTTTTGTAAATGTGCTGAAAAGCAATGAAAAGTAAGTAAATCGCACCGATTGCTTGAACTTGCCAAACCTCGACAAGAAAGGAAATAAGGAATAAACTTGCAAAGCGGAAAACAAAAGCTCCCATCAGACCATAAAACAAGGCTTTTCGCTGTTGTTCTTTTGGCAAATGCTTAACCATGACAGCCATGACGACTGCATTATCCGCAGCAAGTATCCCTTCTAATCCAACCAAGATAAGAAGGACCCAGCCATATTCCAATAATATTGATGCTTCCATGCATTCAACCTCCAATAGTTAGTATTTCCTTCCTACTGGCATTGGCAAAATAAAAAGACCTCTGCCATATAGGCAAAGGTCTTGCTGAACATGAAATCATGTCAACAAAGCCGATGAATGTTTAACATTCACGTAATGACGACTTTGTTTTAGGGCGAACCCTAACGCTACTCCCCTTTGAAAAGGAAAATCAGTTATTAAGTATATTAATAGTATACGCGCTCGTTATGAAAATAACAATCTTTTTTATAAATGAATCTCATTTTCTGGTGCCTTTGGATAATTTAATCAATCGCAAGTATTCTTTGCCGAAACGAATCCAGTTCGGTTTGGCAGAAAAGTAATTCTGAAACAGTGATAAAAAACTCGTGTATTTCCCTTCATATGGATACCATTGTATTTCTGTATTGTTTTTACCTTTATCGATCATGATCGCTTTTTCATGGCAGAAAATCTTCAATCCATGCTCGCCATGATAGCGGCCAACCCCGCTTTGTTTGGCACCGCCAAATGGTAAGTGATGATTAGCAACTGTTATCAGCACATCATTGATCGTCACCGCTCCTGTTACTAACCGAGACGCAATGTTGCTTGCTTTTTCCCTATCCATCGTCCAAACGCTGGAATTGAGTCCATATTCACTTTCATTTGCCAGGGCGATTACTTCTTCCTCCGTATCAAAAGGCACAACAGGCAATACTGGTCCGAACGTTTCTTCTTTCATGATTTTCATGGAATGATCGACATTGGACAGAATCGTCGGCGGAATGAAATGGGTCTGTCCCGTTTTCCACTCTTTCGGAGGTATTCCGGCTTCAAGTACGGCCCCCTTATTCAATGCATCCTCCAGTTGTCCAGCCACAATGTCAACTTGTGCCGGGAAAGTCATTGAACCGATATCATCCTGCAAATGCACCCCCTGCCTCATGGACTTCGTTTTTTCTTTAAGAAGCATAAGGAATTCCTTATAAACAGGACGTTCCACATAAACCCTTTCAACACTCATGCACACCTGCCCGCTGTTTGTGAAAGCCCCCCATAGGGCCCCGTTCACAGCTCGTTCCAGGTTGGCATCACGCAGAACGATCATTGGATCCTTCCCGCCAAGCTCCAAAGTAGTTGGGATCAGTTGTCTAGCTGCGACCTCACCTATCATTTTCCCAGTCCTTACAGATCCAGTAAAAAATATATAATCTGGCTTTTGCTCCGTTAACGCCGCACCCAATTCTTTTCCCCCATGGGCAAACTGTATAGCTCCGTCCGGGAAACCAGCTTCAAGAAACAGCTTTTCGATGCACACCCCAACTAAAGGAGTTACCTCTGAGGGCTTGGCGATGACTGTATTTCCCGCTGCTAGAGCATTAAGAATGGGTACCATGGAAAGCTGCAGCGGATAATTCCATGGTGAAATGACGAGAATCGTTCCACGGGGCATATAATGGATATAAGATTTTTTTCCAATTAACATGAGCGGAGTGGTGACCTTTTGCCCGGAAAGAGTCTTCACTGCATGTTTCTCGATATGCTTGATTGCATCAATGGTTGGCATGATATCAGCAACCAGTGCTTCAATTTTCACTTTTCCCGTATCTTTTGAAATGACTTCAGCTATTTCGTCCATTTTTTCAACCATCAATAAACGAAGCCGTTTTAAATAGTGCAGCCGTTCTTTGATGGGAGTATTCGACCATGCTTGGAACGCATGTCTTGATTTCTTATAAATATGAGGAATCGACTTCAATGGTGTTGGGACGATTTCTGCAATCTTCTCACCTGTTGCCGGAGAAAACACTTCCAGCTTGTCATGTATTTCTTCCATAACTACTCCCCTAGCTTTACCTTATTTTTATTGGTACTTCCTAACATTTGTATGCTTTTAATAAAGGCCTTTTCAAATTCACTAAACGTACGAGGTTTTTCGCGTTAACCCTCTTTATATAATGCCAGAGACGCAGCAGCCTGTATAATATAATCGATTGGAACCATGTTCACAACCGGATCACACTCTTCATAAAATCCCTGCCCGATACTGTGCCACATAACCGGTGCTAAATACCTCTTAAGATGGATTACTCTAACAAATTCGTTTACAGTATCCACTGCATCACAACAAGTTTTGCCACAAATAACCTTAAATAGTAATCTTCCAGACATAACAGCACCGCCAAATGGAATATATAGTAAATTTTTTCCGTTATTAAAAGGAGTATTTACGTTTGCTATCGAAGGTAATGTATAGGAATCCGAATTCGGCTATAAGCAAAATGTAAATCCGGCCGGCAAGTTTCTCGGTTTTAGTGTTTAATATTGGTTTATGGAGGATAAATTCATATTATCGAATAAAAATTATTATCTATATAACCGATTTTCCGTTACTATATAAGAAGGCGATTTTTTCGCGCATACATATTTGAGGTGAGCGCACAAGTGAAAAGAATAATTAAAGCATACGACTTCCCTATTTTCATCGCTGTCGTATTACTCTGTTTGTTTGGTTTAGTCATGATTTACAGTTCGAGCATGATTACTGCTGTTGCTCGATACGGCATGCCCATGGATTTCTTCTTTGAGAAACAAAAAACGGCCTTTCTCATTTCATTCGCGGCAATGATCGTCACGATGATTCTTCCTTATAAGATGTACAAAAACAAAATGTTCTTGATGTCTATGATGTTTGGAATGGCCGGTATCCTTTTGCTGCTCTTTATCTTCGGCCATACAGCAGGAAATGCCACAAGCTGGTTCAAATTAGGGACAAAATCGATCCAACCCGCTGAATTTTCCAAGTTAGCCATGATCATTTATCTGGCAGCCATTTACGGAAAAAGGCAGGATCGAATCAATAGTATTGATAAAGCCGTCATCCCGCCGATTTTCTTTCTCGTATTCATCTGCTTTTTAATCGGAATACAGCCTGACTATGGAACGGCAGCTGTCATTTTCTTGATTTCAAGTACCATGATCATATCATCCGGGATGTCTTTTAAGAGTATATTCAAACTCTCTTTGATTACTGCGATTTTCGTTGCCATATTTGCACTAGGAGTAATCGTGACAGGAAATTTCTCATCCGTTTTTTCTGAAAATAAGATTTCTCGTTTTACGGGGTTCGCAGATCCCTTCGGAACGGCAGGAGAAAGCGGATATCAACTCGTAAACTCATTATTCGCGATAGGATCCGGCGGCCTTACTGGAGTGGGTCTTGGTGACAGTGTACAAAAATACGGGTACCTGCCTGAATCACATACTGATTTCATCATGTCTGTCATTGCAGAAGAGCTCGGGATATTCGGTGTGGGGTTCGTTTTATTGACACTAGGTTTTATCGTTTTGAGGGGATATGTACTTTCAGCAAAATGCAAGGATCCTTTTGGAAGCCTTTTATTGATCGGCATCTCATCCATGATCGGCATTCAAGTCGGCATCAACGTTGGCGGAGTGACTGGACTTATCCCTATTACAGGGATCACGCTTCCATTCATCAGTTACGGAGGATCTTCCTTACTGCTGCTCATGCTTTCAATGGGCATATACCAAAATGTCGTTATGCGTATGAACTTGCTTGAACAGAAAGAAAAGGTCGTGTCCATCCCAAAAGATGAGATTGCGTCTTCAAAATAATCAATCAATGCCCCCTGACATTTCTGTTCATGTCAGGGGGTTCCCTTCTCTTTAAGGTTATAGAAGTTCCCATAAAAAAACAGGCAGTCGAGACCCGACCGCCTATTTTTTTCATTTATAATGGATACCGACTTTCGTAAAGCCAGAAATCAGACTGAGCAAAGGACAAAGCAGGCAAAAGAATGCAAATGGGGCATATTCAAGGGTTGATACACCCAAAACCTGTGTCAGGAATACACCGCAGACACCCCAAGGAACCAGAGGATTCACAACTGTTCCCGCATCTTCCAGTACCCTCGCAAGCGTTTTGGGCTGCAAGCCTAAATCTTCATATTTCTGCTGAAAGGCTTTCCCAGGCAGTATAACTGACAAATACTGTTCACCCACCAGGAAATTCACGCTGATTCCTGCAAATACAGTAGCGGAAATCACTTTTGCTACACTCGTCAATGAATCCTGGACCGCTTTTAAAATAGAAGGGATGACTCCCAATTCGAACAATAGTCCGCCCATGGCCAATGCCAACAACACCATCGAAACGGAGAACATCATACTTTCAATGCCGCCCCGTGATAAGATTGAGTCAAGTTGATCCATTCCACTTTTAAGTACAAATCCGCCGTATAAAATATCTGCCAGTTTTGCAACCGTCAAATTAGGCGTTTGAATGAAAGCGATGATGGCTGCCGAAATGATTCCTGCCGACAATGTCGGTATGGCTGACACCTTTTTTAAAGCCATGATCAGTACGATGACAAACGGAATCAAACTCCATATGCTTATATTCGTTTCCATTTCCAGGGCTTTCGTCATGGCTTCGATTTCCTCAACACGAGCCACTTTGACATTCGGTGAAAGGAAATAAAAGAGGATAAGTGATATTAAAAAACCTGGAATCGTAGTCCAAAGCATATTATTTATATGTTCAAATAATGGTGCTCCAACCGTTCCCGATGCAAGGTTGGTAGAGTCGGATAATGGAGACATTTTATCCCCAAGAAATGCACCGGAAATGATTGCACCCGCTGTAATCGCCAACGATAAATCCATCGCCGCCGCCATACCTATTAAAGCAACGCCGATTGTGGCTGATGTTGTAAGTGAACTCCCGATACAAAGCCCAATTAGCGAACACACCAGAAATGTGATCGCATAGAAATATTCACCAGAAATCCAATCAAACCCATAGTACATGATGGTAGGGATCGTCCCGCTTGCCATCCAGATGGAAATCAGCATTCCTATGAAAAAGAAAATATAAATGGCTCCCATACCAGTACCTGCACCTTTGACTATAGCCGCCTCCATAATTGAAAATGGCAGCTTCTTGATCTTCCCATAAACAAATAAGAAAAGGATTGCCGCTATTATTGGAATATGGGGGGCAAGTCCATAATGTATGATACCAGTTGCAATGATTAAGAATAGAATGGCCAAAACCCCAATTGCTTCACGTAAGGAGAGTTTTAGCTTTGCATCTTCAAGACGCATGATGTTTTTCCCCGCTTTCAATGTTGTATATTCTCTGAGGTAAGGATAGGACCTTTCACTCCTCACAATTACTGAAACGCTTTTAAGCACTAAAGTACTAGCTAAATATATAGGAGTTTCAGGAGATTGTCAAAGGAATATTTTAGTATACTACGATTATATCAGTGATACTTCTCTCCACTGATATAACGCAAACCATTACCAAGCTCCTTCCGATAGATTTATGTTCAATTCATTCCATCATAATGACGTTTATGTGTTTCGATAACTATTTAGGCTAATTGCAATGCCTTGGTTGTCTCATTGATTTTTACTAAATAATGAAACAGTTTTTCTCATAAGAATCAATCAGGACTTTGTAGCCTGTTTTTCCGAAAAAGGCAGAGCTTTTTCTATGACTGAAGAAATTACCTCCCATTCCCTATATGTATGGACACCCGAAAGGTACGCGATAGTTATAGCCATATGAAATTATGGTTTAAAAAATTCTCCAGACAAAAAAAGCCCGTGTTTTATACACCGGCTTCATTTTTTTAAACAAACTAAAATTTAAGACTAAGCTGATTGGAACGGAAGGTGCGAGACTCCTGCGGGGAAAACCCGTCCAAGGGAGACCCCACAGACGCAAAGGCGTCGAGGAGGCTCCCGGACCGCCCGCGGAAAGCGAGTGCGTGTAGTGGAAATCAATGTTCGAGTTTTTGCACACCAAAAAACTGTAGACAAGAGGGGTTCTTTCAAAAATTACTAAGCTGATTGGAACGGAAGGTGCGAGACTCCTGCGGGAAAAACACGTCCAAGGGAGACCCCAGAGACGCAAAAGCGTCGAGGAGGCTCCCGGACCGCCCGCGGAAAGCGAGTGCCTGTAGTGGAAATCCATGTTCGAGTTTTTGCACATAAAAAAACTGTAGACAAGAGGGGTTCTTTCAAAAATTACTAAGCTGATTGGAACGGAAGGTGCGAGACTCCTGCAGGAAAAACACGTCCAAGGGAGACCCCAGAGACGCAAAAGCGTCGAGGAGGCTCCCGGACCGCCCGCGGAAAGCGAGTGCGTGTAGTGGAAATCAATGTTCGAGTTTTTGCACACAAAAAAAACTGTAGACAAACTTGATTTTCATCAAGTTAGTCTACAGTCTGAAGCCCCTATATAACATGGGCTCCTCTATTATTTCAAATCCATTGGATTATATAATTCCACATCTGGATTTTTATCTTGGAACCAACGAAGAGCAAACTCATTTTCAAATAAGAATGCATATTTATCAAATCGGTCTTTAACAAGGATGCTTCTTGAACTATGAAGATTTTCATCAAGCTTTTCATCTTCAGCCCAGCGTGTAATCTTGCTGCCCATGCGCTCCATCACGACTTCAACATTGTACTCGTTCCTCATTCGATGCTCGAATACTTCGAATTGAAGTTGCCCAACCGCACCAAGCAGATATTCTTCCATCCGAACCGTTTTGAAGAGCTGAATTGCCCCTTCTTGTACAAGTTGGTTAATTCCTTTATGGAAATGTTTCTGTTTCATGACGTTTTTAGCTGTTACCCTCATGAATAGTTCCGGTGTAAACTGAGGCAGCCTTTCAAACTGATACATGTCTTTGCTTGTTGTAATCGTATCGCCAATTTGGTAGTTACCGGTATCATATAAACCGATGATATCTCCGCTTACCGCTTCATTTACGGTGTTCCGATCATCAGCCATGAATTGAGTAGAAGAAGAAAGGTTGATTGGTTTTCCTGTCCTGCTCAGGTTGACGCTCATCCCACGTTCGAACTTCCCGGAGCAAATTCGAAGGAAAGCGATCCGGTCACGGTGTTTTGGGTTCATATTCGCTTGGATCTTGAAAATGAAACCAGAAAAATCATTACTGACAGGGTCCATTTCACCTGACGTTGTCATCCGCGCTTGTGGAGCTGGTGCAAATTGCAGATAAGCATCCAAAAACGTCTGTACACCGAACGTAGTTAAAGCACTCCCGAAAAATACGGGACTAAGTTTTCCATTCGCAATGTTTTCTTCAGAGAATTGGTTACCCGCTTCTGTCAACAGCATGATTTCTTCCAAAGTTTGCTCATATAACTGGGAATCCTTAAGTTTATGATCCACTTCGAGTTCACCTTCGTCATTCAATGGAAGGAAACGCTCTTCCCCTTCCGTTTTGAACTGTTCAATCCGATTATTGAACCTGTCGTAAATGCCCACGAAGTCTTTTCCCATCCCAATCGGCCAGTTCATTGGATATGTTTCTATACCTAAAACCTCTTCGAGTTCGGCAAGCAATTCTAGCGGCGTTTTACCTTGTCGGTCCATTTTATTGATAAAAGTGAAAATCGGGATACCCCTCATCCGGCATACTTTGAATAATTTAACCGTCTGATCCTCGATACCTTTTGCCGAGTCGATGATCATCACAGCACTATCAACAGCCATCAGTGTACGATATGTGTCTTCACTGAAATCTTGGTGGCCTGGTGTATCGAGAATGTTGACACGAAAATCATCATAATCGAATTGCATGACTGAAGATGTAACCGAAATTCCCCGTTGCTTTTCAATCTCCATCCAGTCACTTGTTGCATACTTCCCTGTTTTTCTAGCTTTAACTGTTCCGGCATCACGGATCGCGCCGCCAAACAGCAATAATTTTTCTGTCAAAGTCGTTTTCCCGGCATCCGGGTGAGAGATGATTGCGAAGGTCCGTCGGGATTGAACCTCGTCTTTTAAAGTAGTCATAGAATGTTCCTTTCATTATTGGAGTCATCACTTAAAAAATTTATAGGGGGTTCATTTGTATTTTTCACATTGGAATGGCAACCTTTCTTTGTATGCAAAAATCCTGATCATACACAATATATGTAAGAAGAAATATATCATAAGGCTTAAACCTTGGCTACTCTGCATTCATTTCAATCAACCTTTCTATTTTAACACGATATGAAGGAAAGATGTAGAGGTGAATGAATCACCATTAGGGGATTTGTTTCCGATGGCAAAACAAAAGACGCTTAATCAGCGCCCCTTATCTTAATCCATATGGTTACCGTTCATTTATTCATGATTTAACTTATTTACCTTGCATGTTTAATCGCTTTTTGATTCTGCTTGTTCTTCCAGCGTTTTTTTACTTCCTTGAATATGATTGGAGCAGCAAAAATGAGGGCCCTTTTTAATAATTTCTTCATTTTACATCAGTCCTTTCTTTCTTATCCTATACCCGATTATTTTCGTGAAAAACTTTAATGCCAAATTGTTTTCCTAAACTCAACCATAAAGACTTTTCCTAGTGGCCCCTTCAAATTTCAATCAAGGAGACTCCTGTAAGACAATACCGTTATACTTCCCCGTGTAAAACCTGTCTAATATTATTTCCCCAAATTGGGAATGTATAAATTAATTCCACTTGTTTTATCCTTTATAAAGGTGGGTATATACTAAAAAACTGGAAATTGCCCCAAAAGGTTAGCGGGTTAATTTCCCCTGAAGGCTTTCACATATTATCAAGCATCTTCGTATGATAAATTTAACTTGAATGAGGGTGCAGGATAATGTGTGAAATTGATTTTCCATTACGGTAAAATCATCACCATTAATATTTTTTACTTTTTAGGAGGATTCATCGAATGACAGTAACAGGTAAAGTGAAATGGTTCAATAGTGACAAAGGATTTGGATTTATCGAAGTACCAAACGAAGACGATGTTTTCGTACATTTTTCCGCCATTCAAGGAGAAGGTTTCAAGAGCCTTGATGAAGGTCAAGAGGTTGAATTTGAAATCGAAGAAGGAAACCGCGGACCTCAAGCTAAAAACGTCGTAAAACTCTAAAGCATAGATACACAAACATATTGATAGGCAATGGAAAAAAGGATGCCGCCCAGATTGGGCGGCATCCTTTCCTTTATATCTACAAGCCGCATATTCACGTTATTTTTCATTAAAATGATCTAAAATGAAGCCGGGAACATGTTCGCCAGAAAAACTCTTGATGTCCACATCTCTGCTTTCTTTATAATAAAAGGCAGCTGAATACTCCCCGCCCCAATCGATTTGGGCATTATCAATGGCGGTCTCGATTTCCGAAGCGGTCTTAATTTTCAAGCGGTTTGGCTGTTGTTCAATCTGCTGTGCGATTTCACTTTCTGAATACGAATGATAAACTTTCGAATCGGTCTTCGCAACCAGGATATAAGAGACATCATCAGCCATTAACCTTGCTTTTTCCGATTGTCCGGTACTTTCCATCCATTTTGAAAACTGAGTAGATGAAGAGTCCCAATTCATATAAATGGTTTTGTCATTATGCAAGAGAATGTCGATGGAGGCATAATCACCAAAAGAAGATGTCATTTGGTCGAACGATTGATTATTCAGATCCTCCGACAATGCCTTTACGGCTGCTTCCAGCTGTTGACCGTCCGTGATTGTTAATGATTTGTCCACTTGTCCGCTCGCCGTTATCTTGATTTTAGTTACGTCTTCAGCAGAAACATTCAATAACTCATTAACCATTTTTTTATATTCATTCGACTCATAAATTTTCGCCAATAGCGGCTTATATGAGTCGTAGTTTTGCAAATGATACTCCCTTGCTAACCGTTTTCCATTCTTGAGATCATACATCAGGAATACGGATTGCCCATCATTCAATTCACCTATGGAAACCTTTTTACCCTTATCGATAATTTCCTGATGCAATAACCGTATAGCTTCTATATTTTCCTTCTCTTTTAGATAATTGGAAGCGTTATCCGATGTGTCACCATCTTCATTAAATAAAGGAGAATTGCCAATATAAATTTGGCTAATCATCTTTTCATCAGGAATTTTGGCCTTATACTGAAGGGGATCTATTTTTATAATGAGTGCAAGCACAATGATAGCCACTATAAATGCTGCATAACCTTTCAGGTTGACCCGTATTCGCCAAGTCTTTTGCAGGACCATTTCCCCTAAATAATATCCAAGCAAAGAACCGACGGTATACCCGAAGAAAATCCACCCAGGTTGGCCTGTCGTTTCACTAAAATACAGCCCTGTAAACAGCATCATGCATAATGTCAGGCCGAATTTAAATAATGGCTTAATCTTTGGATAAACAAATGCCTGCGATACATGCTCCAGCTTTCTCCTCTCATAGAGAAAAAGAGAACAAATCAAAAAAAATACGGTTAATATACTATAAATTAAAGTATTAACAGAAATAAAGTCTATTTTTTCCATATCCGTTGCTGCTAATAAGGGGGAGATGCCCTTCATATTGGAGCTTAGATAATAATCAGCAGAAAATCCTGCGATCAAATACTTCACATTGGCTGCAAACAAGACAAACAGCCCCACCGGTAAAGCAAGAAAAATATAGGTCAGCAGTCCTTGAAAGGCTGATAATCCCGTCACCATTCCAATTAAAACGGCAACAGAAAAGATCATAGCTTCCAAAATAAATGTATTCCCCATCCAAGACCATATATCAGGCATGGTATATAGCGTTTCTATATCAATTGCCGAGTGGAATAATATCAAAATTAAACCCGTAAATAATATCGGTAAACCCAAAAAGCCAATTCCCGTCCCAATCATATGAATGTAGATACTGCGTCTAGTAATCGGTAAACTATGAATAAAGTCAGAGGCTTGTTTCATTTGTAAAAACCGAAAAAGGAAGATGGCAAGTAATACTGGAATAACGATGACCAAGACGAACTGTATCATCTGCTGACAGGAAAAAAGGTTTTCGAATTCCACATATTCATTATTTTCATTCAAGATAATCGCTAACATTTCCAAAGGCAGCGCAAATATGAGGCCGACGAGATACAGGAAACCAATCCAGCCAGTGCTTCTGAAAATATAGATAATCAATTCCCTATTAAACCAGGGTATTCTGGATGACATAACCGATATCCCCCATTTCATAAATGAATATCTCCTCTAGAGTAAGGGGGAGAATATCTAATATTTCTGGCTGAAACTGATTAAAGTGCGATTTAATCATGGATTCTTTACCTTTAACGATGCAAACGATCACGCTGCCGCGTCTTTCCTTGTTTAGAATTTGAATTCCGCGGTATAAACCGTGGGGAATTTTATGTTTAAAGGCGATTTGCACTTTGTGTACATCCGCTTTTAAGTCATTCAAATCCTTTTGGATCACAAGCTCACCTTTATGTAAAATCCCTACATGATCGGCTAAATCTTCAATTTCCCGGAGATTATGGGACGAAAGTAAAATCGTCATATCCCTTTCCGATACATCCTGAATCAACAACTGCCTCACATTTTTACGCATGACCGGATCTAACCCATCAAACGGTTCATCCAGGATGAGGACTTCCGGCATCGTCGAGAGTGCGAGCCAAAAAGCAACCTGTCTTTGCATACCCTTCGATAGTTTATGTATTTTATTTTGGACGGGTATCGGAAATACTTCCTGTAATTGATAAAAACGTTCTTGATTCCATTCACTATAAATATGGCTATAAAAACCTGCCATTTGCATGATCGTATAGTTAGCCAGGAAATAAGGCGTATCAGGAAGGAAGAAACAACGATTTTTCACTTCACGGTTTTCAAACACATATGATCGATCAATAAGAACTTCTCCTGAATCCTGAATCAGATTTCCTGAAAGCATTTTTAATAAGGTCGTTTTCCCCGCTCCATTTGAACCTAATAACCCGAATATGGAGCCTTTTTGTATGACCAAGGTGACGTTTTTGATCGCTTCTTTTCCTTCATATAATTTACTCACCTGTTTTATTTCAATCATGAATCTCCCCCCTTTGCCAATGGACCGATTTCCTTTATCAATCTATAAATTTCCTGTTTATCGATTCCGATATAAAGAGCTTCTGCGAGTACCCTTGAAAGCTCGTTTCTGATCTTTTCTTCTTTTAATGAATTTTTCAAGGATTTAGGAGGAGCCACGAAATTCCCTTTGCCTGGTAATGTATATATAAACCCGTCAGATTCAAGCTGCTTGTACGCTTTCTGGATCGTATTTGGATTGATGGTCAGTTTCTGAGCCAATATTCGTATTGATGGGAGCTGATTATGTTCCTGTAAAACTTCATTGATCATTAGTTCCTTAAACTTATCCATCAATTGCTCATATATCGGCTTTCCATTTTGAACATCCAACTCAAACATCATAAACCCTCCTTGCAAATGGGTGTATTACATCTCCTAATACAGTACATTATAAAACAATATCTTCCAATTTAAAACCAATTTAAATCCATTTTCACACAATACTTTCCATAAACTCGCTTTCATTTTGTTTAACAAGGCCTACAGGAGGGAACTAATGATAGTAAGAATAAACAAAGGAGTTGTTTTACATTGAAACCATTATATACAGCTGCAGTTACCGTACATGGCGGTCGTGAGGGACATGTTAAATCAGAGGACGGGATTCTGGACTTCGATGTGAGATCACCTAAGGAATTAGGAGGTTCCGGCGAGCGCGCCACAAACCCTGAACAATTATTCGCAGCAGGTTACGCGGCTTGTTTTGACAGTGCCTTGAATCTTGTTCTGCAAAAAGAAAAGAAAAAAGTCGATACTTCCGTGACGGCAAATGTCACGATCGGTAAAGATGAGGAAGACGGCGGCTTTAAATTGGCTGTAAGATTGGACGTTTCCATTCCCGACCTAAGCAAGGAAGAGGCTGAAGACTTCACCAAAAAAGCACATATGATCTGCCCCTATTCAAAAGCTACTCGCGGGAACGTCGATGTCACCTTGATTTTGGTATAAGATTATACAAGGGAATGGATACGGCATTAAGGCCGGCTCCATTCCTTTTTTTCTTAGTTCACTTCTTCCAATCCCTTCAATTTTAAAAGAAAGCCCAGACCTATTACCGCCATGATAATCAATGACCCCAATGCCATCCTGCTCGCCAATGTACCGAGGTCATGGAATACCAACGTTATCGTTCCATATAAAAGCGGACCGATTATGGAAGAAACTTTTCCTGAGAAGGCAAATAGTCCAAAGAATTGCCCCCTCTTCTCATCCGGGGTCAATTCAATGATATATGTCCGTGATGTCACCCACATCGAACCTAGCGAAATGCCGAACATACTCCCTGCAACCCAGAACCATAAATCGGTTTGTGCAAAGACCGCTATAAATAAAGCAACCAAAAGCAGAACTCCCACATATGTCACAGCTAGCCGCGGCCCCTTCGACTGCGTGATGTATCCAAACAGAAACGATCCGGCAATACTCGATACTGTCGAAACCAAGTAAAGCAAAATGAATCCGCTTGAGGAAAATCCAACAACAGTCTTGGCATATACGGCCATCATGCCGATAGTGGTCGCAATCGCATCATTTAAAAAGAAATAAGCAATCATGAATGTAAAAACCGATCGATAGGATTGCATCTCTTTAAATGTGGATTTAATTTCCTTATAACCGGATAAAAAAGGTTGTTTCGCTTTTTGCTGTTTTGGAGACTCTTTTAAAAAAAAGAACAATGGAAGGGAAAAAACCAAAAATAAAATGGCCGTGGGAATAAAGGCTTCATGGGAACTCCCTTTACTTATGAATGGATAGATTGACAGGCCCACTAACGTTCCAAGGTAGCCTACCGCCACACCAAATCCTGATATAAGCGGCAATTGCTGTTTCGTGCCTAAATCACTCATCATCGTATCATAGAAAACAAGACTCGAATGATAGAAAAACTTTGCTATCACGAATAAAAGAATGACGATCGCTAAGGAAATTGGAATGCCTAGCAGCTTCCCATCGAACTTCGCCCCTCCAAATACCCCCATTAAAAATGTACATACAACAGAAATGAGTGTGAAAATCATAATGTATTTTTTCATTTTTCCCGTTCGATCGATCATGACACCGAACAGCGGGGAAAACAAAACAAGAAACAAACTGGCAATCGCATTTGCGTAGGAGATGAAGGTACTGGCAATCTGATCAAGAACGGCATTTTCCCCAATCTGTTCCTGAAGGAAGAATGGAAAGAAAATCGTATTGATATTAGAAGAAAAAATCGTATTGGCAAAATCGTAAAAAGCCCAAGAGAGAATGGGCAGGGAAAAATATAAACCAAAATTCCCCCTCCATTTTTTAGACTTCGGTTTCACCTGCAATTCCATCTGCTTTCCCCCCTTATTGATACTTAAATTATATGTATTCCATACCTTTCCAATAAATCCTTTAAGTTGGGATTATAACATTGTGTAAAACATGATTTTTCCCTGGCTAACATGTAAAATTGTGAAAGGAGGCTATCCTGAGAACTTCTTTTTATTCTTTTTAAAAATATTTAAGAATTTTAATTAATGTGCCTAATAGGAGTGTGAAAGATGATTGAATTTTTTCTTATTATCTTGGTAACCATACTTGTCCTGTTCGCCATCTATTCTAATCGAACAAAGGGTGTATTCCCTGAGGACTTCAAAATGCAGCATTCCCCTCTTAAAATTGGACATCGCGGTGCATCTGGATATTGCCCCGAGAATACAATGGCATCTTATAATAAAGCTATTGAATTGGGCGCTGATTTCCTGGAAGTGGATATCCATCTCAGTAAAGATGATGTACTTGTGGTTCATCATGACCCAACTCTGGATCGAACCACGAACGGCAAAGGGAACATCCGTGATTACTCGGCTGCCGAATTAAAGGAACTGGATGCAGGAAGCTGGTATCATTCCCGTTATAAAAACGAAAGGATTCCTTTACTAAGTGAGGTATTGGAGAATTTCGGGTCTAAAGTCGGAATCTTAATCGAATTAAAACATCCATCTGCTTATCCCGGCATTGAACAGAAACTTGCAGAGGAATTAGGAAAATTCCAGGAATATTCAACAAGTGAAAATAGGATAATGGTTCATTCGTTCGATATGGAATCCATGAAAAGGTTTCATCAATTAATGCCGGACATACAAGTGGGCGTTTTGATAAAACGGCGAATTACTGACCAAAAATTAAAGGAGATTGCCGAGTATGCATCATTTTTGAATCCAAAGCAAACGATTTTGAGTACGAAGCTGCAAATGCGAATCCAAAAGCACGGGATGAAAGTATATACATGGACCGTCAACAATAAAAAACAAATCCGCATGTTCAAAAAGATGCAGTTAGATGGGATCATTTCTGATTTTCCTGATTATTTTTTTGATTGAATCTTTGAAGGAATTTACCTTCTTTAATAATGTGACACCTGATTTTATAAATCCGCTCCCTTTCCCCGACTGTCTGCCAAGTCGCTTCAAAGCTATGGGAGTTTCGGTTAGCTATTCGGCAGGAGTCTCGCAAATTTCTTCAATCTAATAAGGGTTACAGTAAAAAAACATTAAGGATAATCTAGTCTCGATTTATAATCATGGTTCGGGGTGAGACCATTCCGAACCTCCTCCTTAAAAAAACTTTCCCGTTGTTTTCAGCCAGAGTCTTTTTTGGGGCCGTTCACGCATTTTCGACCCACACCGCACTTTATTCGACCGTTCACGCATTCTATTCGACCTACACCGCACTTTATTCGACCGTTCACGCATTCTATTCGACCCACACCGCACTTTATTCGACCGTTCACGCATTTTATTCGACCCACACCGCACTTTATTCGACCGTTCACGCATTTTATTCGACCCATCACCACACTTTATTCGACCGTTCACGCATATTCGACCCACACCACACTTTATTCGACCGTTCACGCATTCTATTCGACCCACACCGCACTTTATTCGACCGTTCACGCATTTTATTCGACCCACACCGCACTTTATTTAACCGTTCACGCATTATATTCGACCCACACCGCACTTTATTCGACCGTTCACGCATTTTTACGACCCACACCGCACTTTATTCGACCGTTCACGCATGTTCGACCCACACCGCACTTTATTCGACCGTTCACGCATTCTATTCGACCTACACTCAATTAGTTCGATTACAGCGTACTTTTTCGCCCCTTTTGTCCGTAACTGAACAATCCGCTAATGCGAATTTTAATAACAATGAAAGAATTGTATCTCATGCGCGTCCGTTCCATAATAGGCCCATCGCTGTTGACTTCGTCGCCATCGATAACCTGCCACGGCATTATAGCCAACATATGTGGGGTAAAACCAAAATGAGCGGCCATTTTTAAGCCAAACATACGTATGCTTGTATAAACACCCTTTCATTGAACCAGTGTCCATTGCCTTAGACATTCCATCGTGAAGTTGTGGAGTGAATAATGGCGGAGCTATATGAGGCGGGCCTCCTCCGTGCGGCGGCCGCGGGGGCGGCTGGTCCCCGTAGGACGGGCCAGGCGGGCCAGGAGGAGTCCTTACATCCATTATCTGATTTTCACATGAATATGGAGCTGCCAAGAAATCATTATCCTTTCGGAGATGTGCATTCTGATATTTATTTTCAGTACCGTTATGGTGGTTCTGTTGATTGAATGAATTGTATGGTTTCATACTTTTTCACCTCATAATTGAACTTCATTTATCCGTATGTAGACGAACGACCATATGTGCCTCTTCATTCCGAATTACTTGTCTTGACTCTGGTGTTCTATAGAATCTCTAATCGGAAATTTATGTACCAGTAAATATTCCCTGTTTATTTTTTGAAAAAATCCCTATATTTTTTGGCTTTCTTGTACTAGAATTTGATATAGTGTTCTTAATGATTTAAACTTATTTCAGTCCTTAAATCGTTTTTGGGGCCAACCGAACTACATTTTCTTATCTTAGAAAAAACGAGGGATTCCTATGTGGGAATTATTATTAGAATTCGATTATCAGACCGTTCGCCATGCGGTATGGGCAGGTTACTTATTTACCTTTGTCTTTCCACTGGCTGCGTTTTACTTCTTAAATAAAAAGCAATCGCTCTTGAACGACAAATATCAAGCTTCCGTTCATTCAGATAAAAGTAAATCCCCTGTTCAGAATGGCAGCACTTTTGACTGGCGCGGTGCACAGCGCTTTTTCACATTTATCCGGCAAAAGGATTCACCAGATGATTCCGATGAGCCAAGCCTCCTTCTTATTGTTTAAACAATAACAATTCGAGGAGGAAATTATATTGAAGAAGAAAAACATGTTACTAATTGCCGTCCTATTTCTGGCAACTACCCTTTTGACAGGTTGTTCAGCAGCAACGAGCGGTCCATTTCATACCGCTTTGGTTAACCCCATGACAAAAATGCTAGAATTTAATGCTAATTTATTTAATGGCAACTATGGTTTAAGCATCATCATGATGACATTTTTGATTCGCCTTGTCTTGCTTCCACTGACTGCCAAGCAATATAAAACACAGCTTAGCATGAAAACGAAGATGAATGGGCTGAAACCGGAAATGACTGCAATCCAGCAGAAAATCAAAGAGACGAAAGATCCAGCTAAACAAAAGGCCCTTCAACAGGAAATGATGCAGCTTTACCAAAAGCATGGAGTCAATCCTTTAAACATGGGCTGTTTGCCGCTCTTAATTCAAATGCCGATTCTAATGGGCTTTTATTATGCGATCCAAGGCTCCCATGAAATTGCGACCCATAATTTCCTTTGGTACAGCCTTGGTCAACCGAATATTGCCATGGCGATTATTGCTGGTGTCATTTATTACTTCCAATCGGTCATTTCCATGAGACAAATGCCGGAGGAACAGCAGAAACAAATGAAGATGATGAGCCTGCTCTCACCAGCAATGATTTTATTCATTTCTTTCTCTGCTCCTGCTGCTTTGCCGTTATATTGGTCAATCGGAGGTATATTCATGATCATTCAGTCCATCGTACTTAAGCGAATATATAAAAAAGATCATGCCGTTGTTCCGGCAGCAAATGAAACGGTTATGAAAAAAAGCTAATCCACTTGGATTAGCTTTTTTTTTCATACAGTGAAATTTTCGTGAGTAATGGCTAGCCTTGATGGAAAGTGGATTTTCAGTGCGACATCCACTTTTTTTATTTCTTCGGCAATGGATTTGTTGAAACCTTTTCGAAAAACTTCTCTACATATTCGAAATCCGTGTAAAAGAACAATAATAGGTCACCCGGTTGTGATGCTTCCCAGGCCTTTACGAAAGCATCCAATTCATTAGGTTCGATTATGGTCCGATCTTTTTGTAACCCTGCATCAATGGCAGCTTCCTGAAGCAGCCTGGCTACTTCTAACGGCTCCCTGCCCCGCAAATCATCGTCTTCTTTAATGATGAACAGGTCAGAATTCATGGCCGCCGCCTTGGAGAGCCTGGTAAGCTCTTCATCAATACGGTCCCCAGGTCCTGCCAAAACCGTGATAAGACGATTTTTGTTATAAGCACTGACCGTTTCGAATATGGCCTTCAATCCTGCTTCATTATGGGCATAGTCGATGATGATCGTGCGCTCTTTCAACTTCTTTAAATTAAAACGTCCTTTGGACAAATTCGTATCCGGCATAAATGTGGCAGCCTTCCTTCGTAGTTCCTCCATGGAAATGCCTTGAGTTTCGGCTGCAGCTAACGCCTGAAGTAAATTGGCGATATTATGTCGTGCCATGCCGGAAATCGTGATTGGAATTTTGGCGCAATCCATAAATTGATGGATGTCATTATCAGATGAATAACAGATTACACCTTGTTCATTGACGTACCAAACTTTACATCCCCCATTTATCGCAGCCTTCACGTGAGGCTGGGTGGCATCAGTAGAGGTGTAAATGACCTCTCCATCTGTATGAGCGTTCATGGCGGCTACATTCGGATCATCTGCATTCAGCACACAATAGCCTGTTTTCATTACGACTTCGGCTACAAGCCTCTTTAATTTAATGAGATCATCCAAAGTATCGATTCCATCACGGCCGAGGTGATCCTCGCTTACATTGGTAATGATCCCCACATCACATTTACGGAAAGCAAGACCTTCTCGAAGAATCCCTCCCCGGGCCGTTTCCAATACGGCTACATCAACTTCAGGATGGGCCAATACCATTCTTGCACTGACCGGACCACTGCAGTCACCTTGATCCAAAACCTCATCGCCGATATATACTCCATCAGAATTCGTCATACCCACTTTTGTATTTTCATTAGAAAGAAAATAATGAACCAATCGGGTCGTTGTCGTCTTTCCATTTGTTCCGGTCACTGCGATGATTGGTATAGCTGCCTCTTCCCGAGTCGGAAATAAATAATCGACAATGGCCTTGCCTACATTCCTTTTTTTCCCTTCGCTAGGATAATGATGCATTCGAATTCCCGGAGCAGCATTCACTTCAATAATCGCAGTCCGTGAATGTTCGATTGGTTTTGATATATCCTCACAGATAAAATCGATTCCAGCTATATCCAAACCGATCGCTTTCGCGGCAGCAACCGCCATATTCTTAATGGTTGGATGAACCTGATCCGTTACATCGATTGCCTTTCCACCAGTTGAAAGATTTGCATTGCCGACAACTTGAACCAATTCCCCTTGATCCGGAATGGTATCGAGCGTCCGATTCGATTTTTCCAAGTAACAGGTCACGGTATGTGTAAGTGGGATTTTTGACATCGGCTTCTCATGTCCTTCTCCCCGCAAATCATTATAATTTTCCTTTTCTATCAATTTACGAATTGATTCCTTACCGTTGCCAATAACATAGGGAGGAAGCCTCAAACTAGCGGCTATAAGTTCACCGTTGACTATCAGTAACCGATAATCATGTCCTTCAATATGCCGTTCGACTATGTACTTCTCCACATGCGACTCCAAACAATTGATTACATTGAATAGTTCATCCTTATTTTTGATATGGGTGATGACACCCTGCCCCTGCCTCCCATTATACGGTTTAATGACCAGCGGAAAACCCAGCCTGTCCGCCGAGGCAAAGATATCTTCGATGGAATGGGCAACTTCCCCTTCAGGTACAGGGAGGCCACACCCTCTTAAAATCGATTTGGTCAATGATTTGTCACATGAATTCTCAACGGCAATATTGGAAGTCTGGCTGGAAATTGTCGCCTGGACATACTTCTGCCTTGTACCGGTTCCTAAACGCAATAAGCTTTCATCACCCATCCGCTCGACAGGGATACCTTTTGCTTGTGCTGCCTTAAAAATGGCTTCAGTACTTGGCCCCAGTTTATTCTTATAATATAGCTGCTCTATTTGTTTTACATAAGATTGTACATTTATAAGCTTTTCACCATTCAGGATGGCTTCCGCTATATCTTTTGCTGCTAAAAAAGCTTGAAGACCTGAGTGAGGCTCTTCATAGTCAAAGGTCACATAATAAAAACCCTTCTTTTCCATCATTATCGTTTTTCCACGAATGGCTTCGATTCCGGCCAAGTTTTGAAGCTCAATCGTCATATGCTCCAATATATGTCCCATCCATGTTCCTTTTCTCAACCTCTCGGCAAAACCGCCTCGATACCCTTTTGAACATGTATGGCTTCCCAGGTTCGGGAGCAACTTTAACAATTTTTCATTGAATCCAGGTATTGAATCAGATGGTTTCTGTTCCAGTTCCCCTATATCCAATTCAATGCAAATCGTCGGTGTATAAGCAAAATAATTAGGTCCTTTTAAATAACGGACTCGATTGATTATCATTGTTGGATCCCCTTTTTCATCAACAATTTCCTTTTAAGCAGGTCAAAACGGTATCCCCTGGTTAGTGCATGAAGGTTAAATCCCGAAAGCGTCAACTCTTCACTGCCATTATCAGAAGATGTGATATTGATATAATCACTGGTGCTGCCATCAAGAACCAATACTTGATGTTGGCCAACTACTTCAAAATGACCGTCTTTAACTAAAATTGCTGTATTTTCATCAATGCCAATACCCATAATTTCCTTGTTCCCTGCTATCGCACTTAACAGGCGGTCAAAGCGGCCACGCTGAGAAAAATGTTGATCGATTATCAAACCGTCAAGGAAGCCGAAACCCAGCCCAATCTCAACCTTTAACTTATTGTCATTCAGCATCGTGTCAGCAGCAATGATCATATGCTTACCTAAAATGGAAGCGCCAGCACTTGTCCCTGCTATCACCATTCCTTTATGCCAGGCTTTAGAAAGGGCATCGTGGAATTTGGTTTTTCCAATCAGCTCAAACAATCGGCTTTGGTTTCCCCCTGAAATGAAGATGGCGGAAAAAGATTTCAGCTGTTCACAAATTGCCGGGTCATCTGCATCCTGCCTTGAATCCAGCTTGATCACTTCCACCCTGCCCACGCCTAAATCCCTGAAAATCTTGATATACTCTGTACTCACTTCCTCAGGAATTTCACTCGCTGTAGGCAATATTCCTATTCCGCCATCCCTATTACGGGTTGCAAGCTCGACAAATTTATTTAATACTTCACCTTCAAGGCACTTATCCTCTGCCCCGCCAATGATAAGTAATTCACCACAATTCATTTATCATACTCACCTTTACAAATGGATTAACATCATGAAATTGCTCAAAATAGAACACATAATGACTAGTATGGCAACTTCTATCAATCTTCATTCATAAAAATGGCAAACTGCAGAATTTTGTTTAACTTAATGAAAAGAGAGGAAAAGTAATAGAGTAAAAAAAATAAAAGGAGTGTGCAAAAATGAGCCAAAGCCAAATAAAAGAAAAAGTATTGAACATCATCCGTGATCATAAAATAGGAGTTTTATCCTCAGTTGAAAATAACAAACCACATTCACGCTATATGACATTCTTTAACGATGAGTTAACTTTATACACACCAACGAGTGGAAAGACGGAAAAAATTGAGGAAATTGAAAAGAATCCAAATGTTCATATCCTGATCGGCTATGATAATAATGGATTGGGCGATTCTTACCTGGAAATCTCAGGTACCTCGAAAATAAACGATTCTCAGGAGCTGAAGGATAAATTATGGAATGAGTCCTTTGAAGATTGGTTTGAAGGTCCGAAGGATCCGAATTATTTAATCCTGCAAATTAAGCCGGAAAGCATCCGGTTAATGAACAACAACGGTGAACCTCCACAAGAATTATCATTGTAAATCTTTATATTTTGTACTTACGTCAATTCACGAGTATTACGCTCAAACTCACGAGTAAATGGCCCAAACTTACGAGTAAAACGCCAAAACTCACGAGTATTTGATCAAAATTCACGAGTATTACGCCAAATCACGAATAAATGACCGAAATTCACGTGTATTACACTAAAACACAGTACTACACTAAAAATATCGCTAAAAAACAGTTAAAAGCCCGCACATGAGTGCGGGCTTTTTTCACAATTATACTAGCTCTGATTGGATATAGTGCAAAATCAGATTGGCTGTATGCTTTAATGAAGAGACATGTGTCCGCTCGAAGGCGTGTGAAGCATCGATTCCCGGTCCGATCAGACCATGTACGACATCATAGCCTGCCCGGATTGCAGCGGAAGCGTCCGATCCATAATATGGATAAATATCGACGCGGTAGTCGACGGCATTTGCTTGGGCAAGTGAAACTAAATGCTGACGCAGTTTATAATGATATGGACCTGAGGAGTCTTTTGCGCAAATGGAAACGCTGAATTCATCCGTCGTTTGTCCATCACCGATCGCGCCCATATCGACAGCTAGATATTCGACTGTTTTCTCAGGGATATTGGAATTTCCGCCATAGCCGATTTCTTCATTGTTGGAAATCAAGAAATGAGTCGTATATGCCAGTTTTATCTTTCCTGCGGAAATGAGGTCAATGATATGAAGGAGGATGCCAACGCTAGCTTTATCATCCAAATGCCTTGATTTCAAAAAGCCTGTATCCGTCACTTCCACTCTCGGTTCAAAGGAGACAAAATCTCCAACAGAAATGCCAATGGCCTCGGTTTCCGCTTTAGTTTTCACGACAGCATCTATCCGGACCTCTATTGTCTCATCATCACGCTTGGCATCGCCGGCATTTTTATATACGTGGACAGAGGTCTGATTGATTAAAATGGTCCCGGTGATAATAGCTCCGTCAGCTGTATGGATTTTACAATACTCCCCTTCCACTGAGTTCCA
Organism: Peribacillus sp. NPDC058075; assembly: GCF_042885195.1. NCBI lineage: Bacteria > Bacillati > Bacillota > Bacilli > Caryophanales > Bacillaceae > Peribacillus > Peribacillus sp. NPDC058075. The sequence continues at coordinate 2,957,517 of NZ_JBHVSL010000001.1, forward strand.
GCGGAAACCGCCGATCATCGTCAATTTGAGGCGGCCATTCGCTTTGATTTCCTTTACCATGGCTCCCAGAGTATCGACATGGGCAGTCAGCAAGCGATGTTTGCCATCATCTTCGCCCTTTAATGTAGCAACCAATGCTCCTTTATTCGTGATGTTGTAAGGAACCTTCCTCTGCTCCATGAAATCGGCAGCATATTTAATGGCTTGCTCAGTATAGCCGGAGGGGCTGGGTATGGACACCAATTCTTTTATGTAAGATACGATTTCTTTTTCTTCGATTACGCTCAAGCATATCTCTCCTTTCCTCTTTGTTCATTATATCTTTTCATGGCAACTTTTAACATATTAAAAGACCGCCAAAAGGCGGTCCTTTAATCGATTTAACTCATAAAAGCCAGGACAGGCAACATGGCCATAACTAATGTTGAAATTCCATATAACGCTAAATTCTCCATATTCACTTTCCTTTTCCACTTATCGCGCCATACTTTGTATCTGTCCATATCTTCGTTCCTCATAAAAAAAACCTCCTTCATGATGAAAGTTCAACTTACTTCAACTGTCTTTGTTTGTTGGACATTTCCTTCATATATTCTAAGAAGGCAATTCTCTTTTCGTCTGGATAGGCTACAATGTCTGCAATGATTTCCTCTTCGAGAGGATTCAGTAAACGGCCAACCGATTCAGTAAACAATATTTCTAACTCTCTCTTTGTTTCATTAGGATTTCTCACTTCCATCCATATCACCCTTCCAATTACTTACTATTATCTATATAACCTTTATCCTCTATATTGAAACTCAAAAAAATCGACCGCCCATAAAGGCAGTCGATTATCATCAATTAAATTATTTCGTTACCCCGACATTATGCCACTGATATTGGCGGCCTGCGAGATAATCATAACCTGTAACGCGTTCATTCACTCCAGCCAATTGATAACGGAATAATGTCGGAATGACCGGAACCTCTTCATGGATCAATTCCTGCCACTCATTATACGTATCGATTCGATATTGATCATCGAAGGCTTCCTCTGAAATCCCTTTAGCAAGGAGCTCATCATTTTTTTCACTTACCCAGCGGGTATAGTTAAATTCTGCAGATCTGGACCAAATTCCAGATGGATCAGGATCGGAAGCGACACCCCATGCAGCGGAATATACATCAACCTCGTCATTATCCTTTTTCAGCAGGTCATAGAATGAATTGAACTCATGCAGCCTTCCATCCTGCAATTCGACGTCCAAACCTACTTGTTCCCATTGCTGGATATAATACTTTGCTAGTGGCTCAGAAACATCGGAACCGCTCATGGAAGCAAAATTGATCTTGAACTCTTTTCCGTCTGCATCTTCACGAATGCCATCATTATTCGTATCTACAAAACCTGCTTCATCCAAAAGTTTTTTTGCTTTTTCAGGATTATATTCATATGCTTTTAAATCTTTATTATTATATTTAAAGTTCGGTGTAATGACAGAGTTGGCAGGGAAGCGAAGGCCCTTGAACATCTTTTCTCCAACTTCTTCATTATTGATGGCATATGCCATTGCCTGACGAAGGCGTTTATCACCGAATTTCGGGTTCTCATCCATAACGTTTTCTTCTTTTTCCTTATCATAATGGCCGAAGTTGAAGCCAATATAGGAATAAGCCAATTCAACTTTCCCCAATAATTCAATGTTATCCAATTCCTTGGCCTGATCATATTGCTCAGCCAGGACCTCCGCTACATCGAGGTCACCATTTTCAAGTGACTTGACAACAACGGCCGGATTTACGACTTTTAATGTGACACTGTCCAATTTAGGTTCACCGCGGTAATAATCTTTATTCGCTTCGAATTCAACCGCTTCCCCTTGAACGATTTTCTTCACTTTAAATGGTCCAAAGCCAATCGGATTTTTACGGATTTTATCCGAAGATTCCAAATCTGCAATCGGAACATCTTTTAAGTATTCTTTATGAAGCGGGTATGTCCATAATCCAGTCGTGACGGAAGGATTCGCTTTTTTGAAAGTGAAAGTGATTTTCTTGCCATCGACTTTAATGCCTGAAATCTTATCCGCTTTCCCTTCATGATACTCCTCCATACCCTCGATTAAAGCCATTTGCTCATCATAGCGTACACCTTTGTAATCTTTGCTTCCCATGACAAGGTATGCATATTCTAAATCAGCACCTGTCACCGGCTTTCCATCATGCCAATTCACATTATCCTTAATCGTCAGCGTAACCGTTTTATGATCATCCGAAATTTCATAGGAAGCGGCACCTTCATTTGTGAAAACATAGTTTTCGTCTGTATCCAATAAATCTTCATCAAAGAATGTGATAACTTGGTTATCAGGCTCGCCTTGATAGAAAACTTTGTTTAATATCCCTTCAAACGGGGTATCGGATACCAATCCATATGTCAAATGGCCGCCTTTAATCGGCTCTCCTTGATTCGTCGTCTTTGTCGGGAATTTAGAGGTATCGACCTGTTCGACATCTTTCCCTTTTTTCTCTTTCGTTGATGATTTCTCCGTATCATCCGAACATGCAGCAAGCAGTAGAGACGAAATGGCCAATGCACTTAATACCTTACTGTAGCTTTTGATTTTCATATCATACACTCCCCTTTTTTATCCTCTTCTTTGTCTTGCATCGGCTGCGCGTTTTAACGCTTGACCAACGAAATTTATACTCAGCATCAACACTAAAATCATGAGTGATGCGGGTACCCATATCCACCACTTGTTTTCCAGAACATCTGGATTTCGAGCATAACTGATGAGCGTCCCTAAACTCGGTGTGCTCTCCGGGAGACCGAATCCTAAGAAAGTCAAACTGGATTCTAGGCCAATATTGCCAGCAAGGTTCAAAATGAAGTTAACGATGATCAGTGAACTGACATTGGGCAGAAGCTGAAACAGAATGATTTTCCAATGTGGCGTCCCGAGTGTCTGTGAGGCGTGGATATAATCCAGCTCACGCTCTGACAAAGCCTTTGAACGAATCAGCCGGGCCTTGCCTGTCCATAAAAACATCGTCATGATTAAAATGAAAACATATACATTGAAGATCGGTACAATCACGACTACCACGATGATGAACATCAATTGCGGCAGGGCAATCACGAAGTCGATAATACGCATGATCACATTATCGGTTGCCCCGCCGAAGTAGCCAGCCAGAAGCCCTAATGATAAACCGATGATAGCGGTGAATAATGTTATGAATAAACTGATCGTGAATGAATTTCTCGTACCCACTATCAATTGTGCAAATACATCCCGGCCGCCATAATCGGTTCCAAGCCAATAGTCTGAAGATGGTTCCATATAAATGGAGAGAAAATCAACCTTGGCTATTTCCTTGGCGTCCATGAAGAGGGACGCACCGTAAACAAATATCAATATGGCTGCTAATATAATCAATGAGCCCATGGCAAGCTTATCCTTTTTGATTTCCTGCCAGATGATTTTGATTCCTGAAGGGCTCACATCTTTCACTTGTATGTTCTTTCCGGTTTCTACTTTCATTTCCATACGACTCACCCCGCTCCTATTCTATCCGTATGCGCGGATCGACCGCACTAAGTATGATGTCCGAAAGAAGAGTGCCAAGCAGAGTGGCAAATCCCGTCATCATGACGATGGCCGTGACAACACTGAAATCCCGCAGACTGACTGAACTAAGGAAAAGCTGCCCAAGTCCCGGATAACTGAAAATGGTCTCGATTATGACCGCACCGCCGATCAATCCAGTAATTTCATAACCTAAGAATGCCGCTATCGGTAAAAAGGAATTTCTCAGGATATGCCGTGAATATACTTTTGATTCAGGCACTCCCTTCGAACGCGCTGTCCTAACGAAATCCTTGATTTTATTATCGATGATTTCGTTTCGCAAATATTGGATCGTACTTGTTGTTGCAATTAAAGCTGTACTTAATGCTGGTAAAATCAAATGATTGATCTTGCTTACAACATAGGCGAATGTTCCTTCATCCACCTTTGAATCGACACTGCCGCCAGACGGGAACCAATCCAGGGCAAATCCGAAAACGAATAACATGATTAAAGCAAAAATGAAAATCGGCGTGCCAAATCCTACATAGCTATAACCCGTAACGGTTTTATCCACCCAGGTATCGTTATACCTTCCGCTAAGTATGCCTAATGGAATCGCAAGCATATATGTAAAGATAAGCGTGACCAACGCCAGGAACACCGTGTTCCAAAGCCTGTCTTCGATAACATCCATGACGGGCGTCTTATGTGTATAGGAAATACCGAAATCCCCCTGTACTGCATTGGATGCCCACCTTATATATTGTTGGTACCAAGGGTCATTCAAACCCAGTTCTTCCCTGATCCTATCAAGCTCGGCCGGGTTGGCCCTAGGATTGATTTCCTGACCTGACAGTGCATCTCCCGGCATTGCTTTTGCCATCATGAAAACGATGATGCTCAATAAAAAGAGCTGCGGGATCATAACTAATAAACGCCTTAGGATAAACTTCCACATATTCCTTACACCTCCTTATTGTAATGCGACTCTATGTGTCGATGAGATTGGCTTCAAATCGTAGGCACGTCCATCCTCATCGAAATATTTTGAGTAGGTAGACTCATATTCCGAGGTGAGTTTTTTTCTAAGCTGCACTTTATCTTCGCGAGCTTCCGGCTCTAAATCCGGAATGGCGGCAATCAGGCGCTTCGTGTATATATGTTGCGGATTTTCATAGATTTCCTCGCTTTTGCCTTCCTCTACCAATCTACCGCGATACATAACGCCCATCCGGTCACACATATGCCGGATTACACCTAAGTCATGACCCACAAATAAATAAGTCAAATTGAACTCCTGTTGGAGATCCTGAAGGAAATTCAATACCTGTGCCTGAACGGAAACATCCAGTGCTGACACCGGTTCATCCGCAATGATCAGTTTAGGTTTCAATGTCAAAGACCTGGCAATCCCAATCCGCTGGCGCTGCCCCCCCGAAAATTCATGAGGATACTTGTGAATCGATTCCGGACTGAGTCCGACTTTGTCCAAGAAGTCCTGGACGATTTTCTTTTCCTCTGAAGGTGATAAACGTTCAAAGTTCCTCAGCGGTTCGGCAATGATGTCCAGTACCCTCTTCTTGGGATTCAATGATGAATACGGGTCTTGGAAAATCATTTGGATATCTTTTCTAAATGGTTTAATTTCTTTTCTACTTAAGGATGCTAAATCCCTGCCTTCAAACAGGATTTGTCCGGATGTGACATCATTCAGCTTGACCACTGCCTTGCCTGTCGTGGACTTGCCGCTTCCGGATTCCCCGACCAAACCATATGTTTCCCCTTGCTGCAACTCAAAGGAAACACCGTCCACGGCCTTTACGTGATCAACCACCCTTCTGAAAAAACCGCCCCTTATTGGAAAATGCACTTTCAGATTATCTAATTTGAGTAATGTCATGGGCCGATGCATCTCCTTCAGCTTGAAAATAAAATTCTTTATAGCACGTACAGCGCACAAAATGATCGTTGCCCACTTCGTGAAGCCGGGGTGTCTCTTCATGCGCATGCTTAGGTATCCAAGGAATCCTATCTTGGAAGCGACATCCTATCCGATCCATTTTCGCTATCGATGGAACGATTCCCTCGATAACGTGCAACCGATTTTTCTCGTTTGCAGCCGAAGGAATCGAATTTAATAACGACCTTGTATATGGATGTAGCGGATTGTTGAATATCTCTTTAACACTTCCCGTTTCCACTACCTGACCTGCATACATGACAACGATCCTGTCAGCGACCTCTGCAACGACACTCAGATCATGTGTAATTAAGATGATCCCCATTTTTGTCCTGCTTTGGATATCCTTCAGCAGATCAAGTATTTGTGCTTGAATCGTAACATCCAGTGCCGTGGTGGGTTCATCGGCAATGATAAGTGCAGGGTTGCAAGCAATGGCAATCGATATCATTGCCCTTTGCCGCATTCCGCCCGAGAGCTCATGCGGATATTGCTTGTACGTCCGTTCAGGATATGGAATTCCCACTTGTGTCAAAAGTTCGATCGTCCTGTTCTTTTTTTCAGCACTGGAGAGTTCCGTATGGTAATCAAGATTCTCCTCGATCTGTTTTCCTATGGTCATGAGCGGGTTCAAAGCCGTTAATGGTTCCTGGAATATCATACCTAATTCCTTACCACGGACTTTATTCATTTGCACATCATTCAACTTTAGGAGATTTTGTCCTTTATAATTGATATTTCCTTCGGATTTCGTTCTCTGCTTATTATGTAATTGCATGATAGATAAGGCCAAGGCACTCTTTCCACAACCTGATTCTCCAACAACGGCTACAATTTCATTTTCATTCACCGTAAACGAAATATCATCCACCGCTGCATGATATTTGCTACCGATGCGAAATGAGGTAGTTAGGTTCTCTATTTGTAAAATAGCTTTCTTCATCCTTGCTCCCCCTAAACTATTTTATCGGGAAAATAATTAATCTTCTGATAATTAGTTAAAATTTTAATCAATTTTTTACATTTATACAATAGTTTTTATAGAAAATAATCACATTTTTTTCAAATTTTGTAACTTAAGGAATAATTTTCTGCAATAAAAAATCGTTTCCTTTACACCTGTTATACAGTAAAGTTTTGAAGTCCGATTAAATATATAGAATCAATAATTTTGAATTTATTATTTCAAGATATCTTTTTTGAAGATATTGCCCATTTATTAACCTTGACCTTTTACGTACCGCGGATTGGTTCCGAATGAAGTATTTTAATATTTCAGAAAAATTAGTATATTTGTAAGAATATCATAGAAAAGGTAATTACTTCATATATATTTCAATACTTTTAAAAAAACACCAAATTTTCACGTAATGCAATGAAACCTTTTTAAAACAGATTCGTAGAAAATGGTAGAAAAAAATGATGAGGTGATTGAATGTATTCACAAACTGTACAAACATATATGCCGTCCGTCATGCGGACGTTCGCTTTATCACTTGCCGTTTCCGTTTTAGGGATGGCTCTCGGCACTCTTGTACCGCCATCGTTGTTTCTTCCCTTGGCGATACTTGAGATCGCCATGTTGATTGGAGCATTCATATTGCGGAGGAAAAAAGCCATCGGCTACACATTTTTGTATAGTTTCACGTTGATTTCTGGAATTACAACCTATCCGATCATCGCACACTACCTAGCTGCTGCAGGGGCAAATGTGGTGATCCTGGCAGGTGTTACGACTACAGTCGTATTTGGAGGACTGGCGGTTTATGCTTCAACCACCAAAAGGGACCTTTCTTTCTTGGGAGGAATGTTATTTGCAGCCTTGCTAGCTTTAGTGGTCATTAGTATTTTCAACATTTTCTCTCCATTAAGCTCTACAGCCATGCTGGTCTTTTCCTTTATCGGGATTTTAGTTTTCAGTGGGTATATTTTATATGATTTCAATAGAATGAAGCATTACGGGGTAACAGCCGAAGAAGTACCGCTCATGGCCTTGAATCTTTATCTTGATTTCATTAACCTATTCATTAACATCTTGCGTTTCTTTGGTATTTTGGCAAGCGATGACTAAAGTGCTACTATCAAACCTAACAAGATAACATAAGAAAGACGCTTGGACTTATCCAAGCGTCTTTTCACATTTCTTTCCCATACGGTTAAGCAGTAAAATGTGAGTACCGATTTTCCCAAAACCCCTGGCGATGAATAAAAGACCAAATCACAATGAATTTGGTCTCAATCATTAATTAGAACAGCAGAAGGGGTGCGTATCTTATTTATATAATCCTGGATTTGATTGATCGGTCCATGGCAGTTTCACTCCGAAAGTGCTAGCAATGAACTGTGTATCTTCCCTTCGTTTTTTCCTTATTTGGGCCCGTTGTTTTGCTGATTCATTTAAATTCATTTCCATCTCTGTTTCAGGAACCAAACGCGGAACCGGAATTGGTTTACCTTCTTCATTAATGGCAACAAATGTCAAGAATGAAATAACACATAAATTCCGGGCTCCTGTAACTAAATCCTCTGCAATCACCTTTACGATGATTTCCATTGATGTTCTTCCTGTATACGTCACGAAGCTTTCAAGGCAAACTGCATTTCCTTCGTGAATAGGATGCAGGAAATCGACAGAATCAGTTGATGCAGTAACGACGTTGCTTCGCGCATGACGCATGGCTGATATAGCCGCTACATCATCAATGTATGCCATTAATTTGCCTCCGAACATCGTACCAATATTATTTGTATCCGGCGGGAGGACAAGGCTTGTTTTTATGACCAAAGAGTCCCGGCAATTTTTTGTTTCTTCCATGGTGACTGCACTCCTTTATGTCTGATTTCTCACTAGTCCACTTTATCGAATTCTTACCTGTAAAGCAATTCACATGCTTATTTTCCTGCTTTTAGTCAAAATTATGCGGCTTATGACGAAGCCAAACACTTTCATTGCCCTTTTGGCTGCTTGCCTTGCTGCAGCTCACGCAGACTCAAGCCAAATGTCATTTGTAAATGGGGATAATCCTTGAATCCTGCCCAATCCCCTCCCCAATCAAACCCTAACCCTTTAGCGATGGTTACGACTTCCATCCAATCCGACTTTCCATTATCGTTGCCGTCATAACTCATGTCCCAAATGGCCTCGCCTTGTTTGTTAAGGAGGGCAAAATCTATAGCCAAACCGAAATTATGCAGCGATTCGCCACCTCTTGCATTCGTTACGATGTTGCCCGAGTCTGATCTGCCCTTTTCATAGAGTTCATTTTGCTCGGCTAATGATCGGAACCCCGCCGTAATGATAACCGGGATGCCTTTGTCATTAGCCAGTTGAATGAGCTCTTCTTTTTTTTCGGCGACAATCGGATTCAGCTCGTCAGTCAGTTCGATTTTATTTAGATCAGGAGGAAGCATATACTTGAACAAGAGCCCCAGTAACAATCCAAAAAAGCCCAACACCAAACATGTCCTTACCCAAGTGGCTTTCACTGAAAAATCCTTCCTTTACGAATAACTGTCTGAAAGTGAAAAACTCAACCAAAGACGGATGAGTTTCTTCTATTATAACTTTGCTTTCAATTCTTCAATTTGCAATAAATGCCGTTTTTCATGTAGTCCCACGAACGGGATCCATTGCTTCAAGCTTAAATCTTTAAATAAAGGATGTGGAAAAGACTTTTGTTCGAGATCAATTTCCTTTGCATGGTCAACGACCTGTACAAAAGCTTTTCGGGAATTGGACAACTTTTCCTTAACCTCACTCAAAGTTTGGTATGATTCTGACGGAATGACAAATGGCGGGGCCTGGACCTTCACTTCACGATTTAAGGTAAGCTCGATCGGTTTATCCACAGTTGGAACGCTATCGTCGCTTTTCAATTTATCGGATATGCTCTTTGTTATGGCCATCTCCATTAAAAATAAATGATCCAAAACCTGGATGATGCTCCATCGTCCTGTTTCAGGATGGGCGTTCAGCTGTTCATCCGATAGTCCATTGACCGCATTTAAAAGCTCTTCCCTGATTTTTTCATTTTCATTCATTTTTAGCATCTCCTCTAATAAGCATCGCTAATCTCCTTTAATTATTCCATGTCCTATAGGAAAGTGTAAAATAATAATACTTTTTGACAGAAACGAACCGATTAAAAGTTGTCTATTTTTCGAAAAGCTCTATGATAGTCATTAAGGTAAATTTCAAAAGACTTTCTCAATACATCATGGATCGTCTAAATAGGAGTGATCGCTATGAGTGGAGGACATATTCCATTCAGCCACAAAGGCCGCAGTGCCATGCATGCAACACCCTCAAAAGGAAGCATCTGGTTGATGCTCAAACAAATGTTCAATCGGGTACCATCCAAATGGAAGTTTTGTGCTTTGATAGTAAGTATCATGCTCTTCATTTCATTGCTTGAGTTTTCCATCCCCCAGTTGACGCAGATTACGATTGATCAAGTCATTCCCGAAAAAAGATATGATTTGTTAATCTGGATTGGCACAGGAATTCTTTGTGCTAGCATCTTATTGGCTTTACTGAACTACTTTAACAGCTATATTGTTTCCAAGGTCGGTCAAAAGGCAATTATGGATATACGGAATAGCATGTATGACCACATTCAAACACTGGATATGAAATTCTTTGACAAAAACCGTACTGGTGACTTAATGTCCCGGTTGACCAATGATGTCAACTTACTGCAGCAGCTCATCTCTTCGAGCATGCTCCAAGTCTTGACAGACACGGTGACCTTCATTGCCGTGGCGGTATATATGCTTTTCATTAACTGGAAGCTGACCATTGTCCTTCTTTTTACATTCCCTTTCATGTTCTATATCACAAGGGTATTCGGGAAACGCATCAGGATGTCCTTTAGGTCTGTGCAAAGTTCCGCAGGAGATGTCAGCAATCAGTTACAGGATTCCATTTCAGGAATGCGGCTCATTCAATCCTTTACAAATGAAGAATTCGAATCAAGGCGGTTTGCCGAGCGTAATCAGGAAAATATGGCTGCAAACGTTAAGTCGGTTCGGCTACGTTCCATGTTCGGTCCGATTATTGATTTATTGAACAATATCGGTCTTGTAGCTGTCATTGTGTTCGGTGCTTGGCAAGTAATGGAAGGTGAATTCACAATAGGATTAATCGTGGCCTTCCTCGCCTATTTGAGGTTGCTGCAGAGTCCCGTTCGCAATTTTAGCCGTGTCATTAGCATTGTCCAGCAATCAGCCGCCGCCTTTGAGCGGATAACTGAAGTATTGGAAACACAACCTGAAATATGTGACAAGGGAAATGCCATTGAACTCCCTTCCATAAAAAAGCAAATTGAATTTCAATATGTTAATTTTTCTTATGATGAGAGTGTTCCTGTGCTCAGCAATTTAAACCTGACCATGAAAGCTGGTCAAGTAACCGCCCTGGTCGGCTCCTCTGGTGCAGGAAAATCGACCATCACGAGCCTTTTGATTCGATTTTATGATCCGCAAGATGGAACAATTAAAATGGATGGACATGATATCAAAAATGTATCACTGAAATCATTAAGGGGACAAATGGGAGTTGTCTCCCAGGATATCATTTTATTCAACGGATCCATCCGGGATAACATTGTGTATGGCAAACTTGATGCTACAGATGAGGAAATCATCGAATCCGCCAATGCGGCAAATGCGCATGACTTTATCAGTGGCTTTCCTGATGGGTATGATTCTCAAATTGGAGAGCGCGGAGTCAAGCTTTCCGGCGGACAAAAACAACGCATTGCCATTGCCAGAGCACTTTTGAAAAACCCGCAAATCATCATTCTCGATGAAGCAACGGCGGCCTTGGATACAGAATCCGAACATTTAATACAGGAAGCTTTGTCACGTTTATTGATAAACCGGACTTCAATCGTCATTGCACATCGTTTATCGACCATTCATGATGCCGATCAAATAATCGTTCTGGAAAAAGGGCAGGTTCATGAAAAAGGAACACATGAACAGTTATTGCAAAACAACGGCAGATATAAGCAGCTCCATGACTTGCAGTTCCCTCAACTAAATGCCATTTTTAATTCCTAGCAAGCAAAAATGCACAGAATGCCTTTCTGTGCATTTTTGCTTTCATTTGAAATCATAACTTTCCAAAACCCGATTCGCAATGAGCTGGTACCCTTTTTCATTCGGATGTAACTTATCACTGAAATACTCTGTTTTCTTTTTACCTTCAAAAAGATCATTCGTAGGAATGAATAACATCCTATTGTCTTTATCCGCTATTCCCTTTATTGACTGGTTATAATCGCGAATGTGATTTTCAAGTTTTCGATTTCCTTTATTTGGGTTATATAGTCCTACTACCAGAATATCCGCTTTATCATTTGCCTTTATCAGTGTTGACGTAATCTTTTGCAGATGGTTGATATACTCCCGTTTACCCTCATTGATTTTTCGATCACTGATTTTCTCCAAGTCCCCGCCATTACTATTGATCAAGTCATTCGTTCCAATATAAACGATGAAAGTATCGGCTTCATCAAGTTTCGTTTTAATGCGGTAATCATCAATCTGTTTCATCACCCCATCCGTTTCCTGGCCTTTTATACCGTAATTCCAAAAACTCACCTTTTGTTCCGATTCTGGGTTATTCAATTCATCCTCCAGGCCTTCTATATATCCTTCCCCGTCCTTATCCCCTTTTCCATAGGTTAACGAATCTCCAAAAGCCATCACCCTTTGCACATCTTTCGACTCCGAGGCCTGAAATTCATATGCAGCAAAACATATAACCAGTACTATAAACAAAAAAACTGTCAACTTTTTCATTTGGTTCTCCTCTGTCTTTTTACTAGAAGTATTTAATCCTTTACATACCCCAAAAATCTGCAGACGTAACATAAAAAAGAATTGTCAGATAAAGAGTAAAGAGTGTATGATAATAAAAACTTTCAATGGATTGGGTGTCATTCACCGTCCCTTAAACAAAAAACGGGATTACCCTTCATTCTGGAGATTGAATAAATGATAGTCAGGAGTTTAAATCATGGAAGAGCACATAGAGTTCAGAGAGGCAGAACTATCTGATCTACCCAAAATTGTTGAAATATATAATTCGACAATTGCTTCAAGAATGGTCACGGCGGATACGGAGCCTGTATCCGTCCAATCGAGGGTTAAATGGTTTGAGGAACATCATTCAGAAAGTAGACCGCTATATATCATTGCTATAGAAGGGAAAACTGCTGGATGGATGAGCTTTCAATCCTTCTATGGCCGACCGGCGTATAATTCCACTGCCGAAATCAGCATTTATATGGATGATTATTTCCGGGGAAAAGGAATCGGACAAATTTCGATTCAAAAGGCAATTGAATGGAGTCCAAAATTAGGTATTAAGACTTTATTGGGTTTCATTTTCGCCCACAATTTACCGAGCCTTAAGCTTTTTTCCAAATTCGGGTTTGAAGAATGGGCACATTTACCTCAAGTTGCCGAGCTGGATGGCATTGAGCGGGATTTGATCATTCTTGGTAAACGTGTCGATTTTTAAGATAATTCTTTAGAGCTATTGCCTTGAGCAGTAGCTTTTTCAAATTAATGCAGTTCGAATTGGCTAATTTAAAAATACCTATATGCTTTTTGGAGAGAAAAGTATTCAGACTCTCTTTTACTTGCTAACGCATTTAATAGCGTATCCAATTCTTGACTGGCTTGAACAGTTAGCAGACTTGTTAAGCCGTAACTTGCTGCCAATTTGATCATTTCCTGTCTCTTTTCTTCTACTTTTTCTATAGTTACCTTACGGCAAGGCATTATATGTCACCTCCCATTTATTCAATTTTTTTACACTTTCATCATAATGAAACCACTAGTTAAAATCAACTATTTTTTAGAAATAAAATGTGTAATTTTATAGGTTAAATGTGACAAAACACCTACTTTATTCTTTAATTATGTATATTTTATGTCATTTCCTATTAAACGCAAAAAAGCACCCACTGGTGTACTGTGAATGCTTAATCATATCCCCTATCCAAGAACCCAAAATATAGTCCATCGCTTACTAAGTCATCCATTCAGAAGGTGACTCGTTATTAGGTCTATTTATTACAATCTTATATTCATCTTCAAGCACTTTTAATGGGGCATCATAAAGGTGCCTTTCATCAGAAGTTTTGTATACTCCATTGGCCAATAGCTCTTCAATGAGCATTGCCTTCCTCTGTTCAATCCTCTTAAATAATTCTGCCATGTAAATGGCTCCTTTCCTAGTCATCCTAGAGCCTGCTTCTAGTTAGCTAACTTTATCAACTTATTTGATTTTCACCAAATTATATATACCTTTTCTATTATGTCACTAAACGTTATTTCCCAAAAATAAAAGCCCCTTCTAATTCAAGAAGAGGCTGACAATGTCCGTACGGCTCTTCTTATCTTCCAAGCATAAGCTTGTTGGATTTAGCACAGTTCCCAAAACGGGTCCGCTGCCGAGGTTTCTTAGGGCCAAGTCCCTCCACCTCTCTGGATAAGAATTCGATATATAATTGTTGTAGAAATGATTCTATCCTAATAATCATCAAAAGTCAATTACCTGGTTCTCCCTTTTTTCCTTGACATAAAGTTTATCCCTCTTTTAAATACGGGTTGCAATTTCTTGTCTTTCTGATATGATGTCAGTAATTACATACAATTCACACCACTAGGGGAGTCTTTTTTTAGACTGAGATGGAATTAATTCCGGACCCTTTGAACCTGAACCGGCTCATACCGGCGGAGGGAAGTGGATGATATCGTCCATTCACAGACTATATCCATCTACCCCGTTCCGTATTCAGGAACGGGGTTTTTCATTATCAAAGGGAACCATTATGAAGGAGGATGAACAATGGAGAATATTAAAACAAAAACATTCAGTGATAGACTTCATTCACGGGCAAAAGAGATTTGGAAAAGGAACCATTCACATCCCTTTGTCCAGGCAATTGGAAACGGCACGCTTCCTGAAAAGAAATTTGCCTATTACCTGAAGCAGGACTATATCTATCTCATGGATTATTCCAAGCTCTTCGCTTTAGGTGTCATCAAAGCTCATAACATCGAAACCATGGCAAAGTTTTCGAGTATTTTAAATGAAACCCTTCAAGTGGAAATGGATATCCATCGGCATTATGCTTCCGAATTCGGAATCAGTTCCAAAGAATTGGAAGATACAGAACCTACTCCCACCACTCTAGCCTATACAGGTTACATGCTAAATGCAGCTCAGCATGGGACTTTGGCAGACTTGATCGCCTGTCTCCTGCCCTGCGCTTGGGATTATTATGAAATCGGTTTGCTATTAAAAGAACAAAATGGAGCAGCATTGGAAAACAATCGCTACGCAGATTGGATAAGGTCCTATTCATCGCCTGAATTCGGGGAAGCACACAAGTGGCTGATCGCATTGTTGGAAGAATTGACGGAGGGCATGCCAGAAAAGGAACTTCTTAGATTAGAAAAGCACTTTTTGGTTACGTCCCGATATGAATATTTATTCTGGGATATGGTTCAAAATGAGCAGGATTGGCCGCTGTAGGTCGCAGACATGATGAATCCTATCAAGAAACTGACGTTGACTGCCATGATCACGGCTATTACGACGCTGACCAGTTCATTTATTTTCATCCCTGCAGGATTTGCAAAGGTCTTTCCTGTTCAGCATCTGGCAAATGTCCTCACGGCCGTTCTATTGGGGCCTGCTTATGCTGTGACACAAGCTTTCTTAGTTTCCATCATTAGAAACATGTCTGGTACCGGTTCAATATTCGCCTTTCCCGGCAGCATGATCGGTGCACTTTTGGCTGCCATCCTTTATCGAAAAACACAAAGCTTAAAATTCGCTTGTTTAGGTGAAGTGATCGGGACCGGCATTCTCGGTTCCCTGGCCTGTTATCCACTTGCCATCCTCCTATTGGGAGAAAAAGCTGCTCTTTTTGGTTTTTTACCGGCTTTTATGCTCAGTTCATTCGCAGGTTCGATTTTAGCTTTCATATTACTTAAAATACTTCTAAAAAATAATTATATGAAGGGGTTTTTTTATGAAAACAGCATTAACCATCGCCGGCTCTGATTCAGGGGGCGGTGCTGGAATACAAGCGGATTTAAAAACATTTTCTGCACATGGGGTCTTTGGAATGTCTGCCATCACAGCCGTAACCGCACAAAATACAATGGAAGTCCGTTCTGTACAGCCAATAGAAACAGCTATCATATCGGACCAAATTGCAGCTATATTTGAAGATATTCCTGTCGATGCAGTAAAAATAGGCATGCTCGGATCAAAAGAAATCGTGGAAACAGTCGCAGCGTCCCTTAAAACCTACATGCCTGCCATCGTTATCCTTGACCCTGTCATGATTTCCAAAAGCGGCCACCATTTGCTCGACGAAAAGGCTGTCTCCGCCTTAAAAGCGGATTTGCTTCCGCTTGCAACACTTGTAACACCAAATGTACCGGAAGCGGAAGTACTTACTGGCTTGTCGATACGGACGAAACAAGATTTCTATAGAGCATGCATTTCAATACAAGAAATGGGTCCCAAATCCGTTTTACTTAAAGGCGGCCATGCAGCGGGAAATCCAAATGATCTTTTTTATGATGGGACTGACTTCCACTGGATCAAGGGAGAGCGCATTCATACAAAAAACACTCATGGTACGGGCTGTACCTTATCATCCGCCATTACATCAAACCTGGCAAATGGACTGCCATTGCCAGAGTCGATCGAACAGGCCAAGACTTATATTTCTGAAGCGATACGCAAAAGTTTTTCAATCGGTAAAGGTCATGGACCTGTCCATCATTTTCATTCATATTCTAAAAAAGAACGGAGTGACACTTAACATGAAGGTTTCCGCAGCCGATTTATTCGTGAAGGTAAGAGAAAGCAAACCACTCGTTCATCAAATCACCAACTTTGTTACGGTCAACGACTGTGCAAATGCCACCCTTGCCATCGGTGGTTCACCAGTGATGACATCGAGCCCAAGAGAAGTGGCGGATATGGTCAAATTGGCGGATGCATTGGTCCTGAATTTCGGTACGATCGATGATAAAGCCTTGGAAGCAATGGAGATTGCCGGTTCGACTGCAAATGACCTGGATATCCCTGTCATTTTGGACCCGGTGGGAGTTGGTGCCACCGCCTATCGTACAGAGCAAGTGAAAGAGCTTCTAAGGAAGGTCACTTTCCGAATCATTCGCGGAAATGCAAGTGAGATTCTTTCATTGATGGGTGGGGATACCGTTACTCGCGGGGTGGATTCGGAGGAGCTTGCGGTCAGCAATGCAGAGCTGGCCGCTCAAGCGGCAAAAAAATTTAATTGCATCGTCGTGGTCAGCGGAGCGAAGGATGCGGTCAGCGATGGAACACATACGTCCATCATCGATAACGGGAACCTGCTTTTAACTAATGTTACAGGTACCGGTTGCATGTCCACAGCTCTTATCGGCACTTTTTCCGGAGTCACCGATGATTTCTATTCTGCGGCGATTGCCGGTATCTCAACCATGAGCATTTCAGGGGAACTAGCTGCCAAAAATCTTCAAAAGGATGAAGGAACAGGAACGTTTCGTGTGCGATTAATCGATGCAATATCAAGAATGGATAAGGAAATCTGGATGCATGAGGTGAAAATAAATGAAGAAGTCCCAAATTGATTTTAGCCTGTATTTAGTTACAGACGAGTCCCTGGCAATAGAAGAATTGACCAAAATCATTGCAGAATCGGTTTCAGGAGGAGTCTCGATCGTACAGCTTAGAGAGAAAAACAATTCCTCCCTCTCCTTTTATAATAAAGCTTTTGCATTAAAACAGTTATTGAACGAGCTGTCCATACCCCTTATTATCAATGACCGGGTTGATATAGCCCTTGCTGTTGCAGCGGATGGAATTCATATTGGGCAAGATGACCTACCACTGCCTGTCGTCAAAAAAGTGGTTCCCGAAGATATGATTGTCGGTGTATCTGTCTCCACTCTTGAGGAGGCTCTAGAAGCCGAACGAAATGGAGCGGATTATATCGGAGTCGGCTCCGTTTTCCCTACAAAGACCAAACAAGATGCAACCTTAATGGCCATTGGGGATCTGGAGGAAATTTGCCGCAGCGTATCCATTCCCGCCGTAGCCATCGGGGGTATAACGGCCGATAACATTTCCGACCTTTCTGCTAGCGGGCTGTCTGGTACCGCAGTCGTATCGGCCATCATGAATGCAGAAAGTCCAAAGACTGCCTCCGAATCCCTTTTAAAAATCATAAAAAACTTTAAATAACAAAAGGATGGGGACTGAATACAGTCCCCATCCTTTTGTTTATGTCAAAACGGTATTCTTTGTTTCCTTCCCAAACGCTACGGCAACTGCCCCCACTAAAATAGCCATTGTAAAAATGGTGAAAATCGATGAAATCGGGGTGCCGGCAGCTACTAAATAGCCTACAAGCAACGGTCCCAGGACACCGCCGATCCTGCCGATCCCTGCGGCTAAACCAGCACCTGTACCACGAACTGCTGTTGGATACTGCTCAGGAGTATACGCATAAAGTGCACCCCATGCACCTAGGTTGAAGAAAGATAGGAACATTCCGGAAACTATCAGCAGTGCCAGCCCCTCTGCTGATCCAAAGAAAAAGGCACTGACGGCCGTTCCGATTAAGTATGTGATTAAAACGAATTTACGTCCCAACTTCTCTATCAGCCATGCAGCTGAAAAATAGCCCGGAAGCTGTGCAAGCGTCATGATCAATACATATTCAAAGCTTTGAATCATGCTGAATCCTTTTAGGACCATCACACTTGGAAGCCATAAAAACATCCCATAATAAGAAAAGACGACGCAAAACCATAAAACCCACAACACAAGGGTCTGACGGGAGTATTCCTTTTTCCAGACACTTTTCATATTGCTTAATACAGATGGTCTCTGCTTTTTTTCAAGTTCCGTATACTTCGGTGAATCCGGCAGTTTCAAGCGCAGATACAGCGCATATAAAGCGGGTACGGCGCTCAATAACAAGGCAACCCGCCAACCATAAGCCGGTATGATGAAATAGGATATGAGTGCTGCCAAAATCCAGCCAACCGCCCAAAAGCTTTCAAGAAGGACGACGACCCTTCCCCTTTTACTCGCTTCAACACTTTCAGAGACCAATGTCGAGGCAACCGGAAGTTCTCCTCCCAGTCCCATTCCAATCAAAAATCGCAAGACCAAGAACAAGCTGAGTGTACTGACTGCTGCAGACAGGCCACTTGCGATTGAAAACAATAATAGTGTAATGATAAAAACATTCTTCCGTCCGACCCTGTCGGCCATCGCACCAAAGAATACAGCTCCAACAGCCATTCCTATGGAGTTTATGCTTCCAATCCAGCCAACCTGCTCACTGGTTAAGTTCCATTCCTGTCTTAAAGCAACTATAATGAAAGAAAGCATACCGACATCAAGTGCATCGAACATCCATCCAAGACCCGCAACACCAAGTAGCTTACGCTGCGATATCATTTTCGCATCATTTCCCATATATTCCTCCTGAAGAACTTTCGACCTTCTTGTTATTTTATCCTTATTCATTTTAACTATTAACTTTCATTTTTGCTATAGTAATTACAGATGTCATGACAAAAAAATACTTCATTTTTAAAATGATGAAGAATTCTTGGATATTCTGTCGAATGTTATAGATTGAATATTCCCTTTTTTTCATTTATCATAAAAATTGGCAATCATAGCGTTAACAATAAGTCATCATGTTTAGCCCAAGATAATTATTTTATTCAGGAGGGTAATTAATGACAAATCTAACGTTAGAAGTAAGTGGAAAGCTGCAAAAATTTTTAACAGGACCAAAAAAGCTCTATATTAATGGTCAGTTTGTAGAAAGTGCTTCAAAAAAAACCTTCTCCACTCCCAATCCTGCCACGGGACAAAAGCTTGCCGATGTTTATGAAGCGGATAAAGAAGATATTGACTTAGCCGTCAAAGCAGCTCGCAAAGCATTCGATGAAGGTCCTTGGTCAAGGATGAGCGCGGCTGCACGCAGTAGACTTATGTATAAACTAGCCGACTTAATGGAAGAAAATAAAACTGAACTTGCTCAATTGGAAACGTTGGATAATGGAAAACCAATCAATGAAACGACCAATGCCGACATTCCTTTAGCGATAGAACATATGAGATATTTTGCTGGCTGGTCCACCAAGATTGTCGGGCAGACCATTCCGGTAAGCGGAAATTATTTTAACTACACAAAACACGAGGCTGTTGGTGTTGTCGGCCAAATCATCCCATGGAACTTTCCGCTTCTTATGGCGATGTGGAAACTCGGAGCGGCACTTGCTACAGGTTGTACAGTCATATTAAAGCCTGCTGAGCAAACACCGCTTTCCGCTCTTTACCTGGCTGAATTATTGGCTGAGGCCGGTTTCCCTGATGGTGTCGTCAATATCGTACCCGGTTTTGGTGAAACCGCTGGACAAGCACTTGTCGACCATCCGCAAGTAAATAAAATCGCATTTACCGGTTCGACCGAAGTGGGAAAATTGATCATGCGCTCCGCTTCATACTCATTGAAACGGGTCACATTGGAACTTGGAGGGAAATCGCCAAACATCATCCTGCCTGATGCTGATTTCTCAAAAGCCATCCCTGGAGCTTTGAATGGGGTCATGTTTAACCAAGGTCAGGTATGCTGTGCCGGTTCAAGGGTTTATATTCAAAAGAAACATTATGATAATGTGGTTGCCGATATGGCCAGCCATGCAAAAAACATCAAACAAGGGATAGGTCTGGATCCAAGTACACAAATTGGACCGCTTGTTTCCGAGGAGCAGCAAAATCGGGTAATGGGTTATATTGAAAAGGGGAAAAACGAGGGTGCGGAAGTACTTGTCGGCGGAAATAAACCGGGTGAACAAGGCTACTTTGTTTCTCCTACTATATTCGCTGGTGTTGAAGAGGATATGACGATTGCCAAAGAAGAGATTTTCGGACCGGTCATAGCGGCCATGCCATTCGATGATTTAGATGATGTCATTAACCGTGCAAATGCCAGTGAATATGGATTGGCTGCCGGCTTATGGACAAGCGATATAGCCAATGCCCATTATGTTGCAGGGAAACTCCGTGCCGGTACAGTATGGGTGAACTGTTATAACGCGTTCGACGCAGCTTCCCCGTTCGGCGGCTACAAACAATCCGGAATCGGACGTGAAATGGGATCTTATGCACTGGACAACTATTCTGAAGTGAAAAGCGTCTGGATTAATTTGGGTAAATGATGTATTGACTATTAAGAAAGAGGGTCTCAAAGAGACCCTCTTTCTTTCAGTCCATTGATTCGCTGTACAGAATCATTGAATTATTCAACTAATCAAACCTTTTCAATAGTCTTTCCTTCTTTAGTTTTGGTAAAATGCATGATAGACAAAATAGCTGCTGGAGCAGCTCCTTGCCAGTTATGATGAACTCCTTCGTATACTATTAATTTTCACAATCGTTGTAAAAAGTTTCTTTTTTATATCACAAAAAGTACAATTATAAATGTAGAAAATGGAAAAGGAGATTTAAAATGATGAGTGATTTTCAAACGAATTTAGAAAAATATGCAGAACTTGCCGTAAAAGTCGGCGTAAACATCCAGCAAGACCAAACCTTGGTCGTAAACACAACATTAGATGGCGCTGAACTTGTGCGTCTCATTGTAAAAAAGGCATATGAGAACGGTGCGCGCAATGTCATCGTTAATTGGAATGACGATATCGTTTCACGTACCAAATATGAACTGGCTCCGGACGAGGTGTTCCACGAATATCCAAAATGGCGTGCAGAAGAAACGATCGAACTTGCAGAAAACGGAGCTGCCTATCTATCCGTCATCTCCTCCAGCCCGGACTTATTAAAAGGTGTAAAGCCTGAAAGGATTGCCAACTTCCAAAAAGCATCGGGGACGGCTCTGAAGAAGTGGCGTCAGTATATGCAATCCGATAAAGTGAGCTGGTCCATAGTTGCCGTCCCTTCAAAGGCTTGGGCTGATAAAGTATTCCCTGAAGAAGCAGAAGGTAAACGCGTTGACCTGCTATGGGATGCCATTTTCAAAGCAGTTCGTGTTGATGTGAAGGATCCTGTAGAGGCCTGGAAAAAACACGATGATACCCTTCATGAAAAGGTTGATTACTTAAATGATAAGCATTACCAAAAATTGCATTACACGGCACCTGGAACCGACTTGACAATTGAGTTACCCGACAAACATCTTTGGGTCGGAGCAGGAAGCGTTAACGTACAGGGCCATGAATTCATGGCTAACATGCCAACCGAAGAAGTGTTTACAGTTCCATTGAAAACAGGCGTTAACGGTACGGTTTCCAGTACGAAACCACTTAGTTACGGCGGCAACATCATCAATAATTTTTCCGTGACCTTTAAGGAAGGACGGATCATTGAAGTAAAAGCTGAAGAAGGGGAAGAAATCCTAAAGCAATTGGTTGAAACGGATGAAGGTTCACACTATCTTGGTGAAGTGGCACTTGTTCCATCCAACTCACCAATTTCCCAATCGAATGTTTTATTCTTCAATACATTATTCGATGAAAATGCATCAAACCATCTCGCTATCGGCAGCTCCTATGCTTTCTGTATTGAAGGCGGAAAAAACATGACACCAGAAGAGCTTGCAGAAAATGGACTGAATGAAAGCCTTACACATGTCGATTTCATGATTGGATCGGAGAAAATGAACATCGACGGCATCAAACAGGACGGCTCTTCAGAACCTGTCTTCCGTAACGGGGATTGGGCGTTTTAATTAAAGCGTTGATATAGAAGGCTTGAAGGTCTAAAACCTTGAGTGTACACAGAAATGGTCACTATTCATCAGCCACGTGTTTCTGCATACTAGGAAGCACGTGGCTATTCATATAACGTAATTTTGAATAGTTGTATAACCAGCCCGCTTAGAAAATATTCTTCTAGGGTTAATACAACATTTATTAAAGCTAATATAAGTTTTGATATGTACTACCGCTACAAATCGACAAATCTTGAATAAATTAATCAAAAGGTAATGTAATCGGATTAACACCAGCTAGAAATTCATTAAGATTATGTTCCGCTACCTACTTAAAAATCCTGTATTAGTTGATAAAACCGCCAATCTTAATGACTGGTGGTTTTTATGTATGTATAAAAAAGACAAAGTATTTTAAATCAAAATACTTTGTCCCCCCATTAATATCCTAGAATAAACGGATGAACACGGCAACTCCGTTTCGCCCGAAGTCAAGGTTCAATACTTGTACAAATCTATTTCCAAGTAAACAACGTACAGCAGCTCTGTAGGAATCACCACGCTCTAAATTGGCAGTACAAGGAGCAGCACTTCCAATCATTGTAGCTTGTACAATTGTACGCTGAGCTAAAGGTATTAACGTAGCTCTTTCCCAAAGAATCGTAACTACATCAACAGATCTAGAACCAGAACCAGACATATAATTCACCTCTTTTCATTGTTAATATATTTAATGCAATTTCAGACAGCTTGGTTCATTCTTTTGTCACGCTACACACAAAAAAGGCAAATTTACTATCTAATTATTCAAGAAAAATTCTAGCCACTTATTCAAAAGGAAACGAGCGCCAATAGGGAAATCCAGGAACACTTTGAAATCCACCAAGTCGTCGAAGCCACTGCCCAGATTATTGAGCAATACATCTGAAACCGAGCTGCGAATGAAACATGGCAGTACATTTGTCAAAGGACTCATAAACGATTTCAGAGATAGATTCCATTTAAGGAAATTAACAAGAAGAATCTATTGATGATAGAAACTGATACAATTCATTTCGATTTTCGCCGATTGAATTTCATAGTCCTGATGATTTAATGGAGATTGTGGCACGGATTAGTAAGAAGGCTTAGGTTATTTGGGGGTTGTGAATGAGAATATGACGTTATCAAGACGTTTTCGCCTATTTTAGTGACCGCTTTTGAAACCCAAAAACATGCGTTATTAAAGGAGTTGTGACCAAAGGTGTGACCGCTCCTGTAACGAAATAAATAAGACTAAAAAATCTGTCTGAAAGTTCGTGATTCCATTCATATAAAAAAGAAGTTCCAAAAATAAATGGAACTTCTTTTTTATATGAATTTTTGAATAAGCCAATATATAGATAGTAATCAGTTGTATAAACCTATTAAATAGCTTCCGTTTTTTTTGTAGCCAATTTGCCATATAGTCTATCAAAATCTGGATGGGACGTCATTACCAAGCTTAGCGAAAGCTTGACCCATTTTCTTTATACAATTGCTCTACCGCTTTTCGCTCTCCAATCCGCTCACCATATGGAGGATTCTCACCAGATTATTTCTTTTCCAATTGCTTCTACAATGGCTTTGGATAAAGAAATACAAATAAACCTCTCTCTAAGAATGGAAGAGGCTTATTATAACTGCACTTTCTCTGGTCACACAGTGGTCACATGTGGTCACAAAAAGCAGCTTTTTTTTATCCTCTTAATCAAAAAAATTCCAACGTTTCCAACCTACATCGACGGCACTTCCGAACTGACATGGCATGCCCCTTTATATCATTGGAATATCTTGAATACATCTTTCATCGCCAAATATGTTATACTATTATTAAAGAGGGTGGCTAAATTGAAAAGCAATAAGTATAATACTGGTGAAACAGTAACTATTCAGGATACTAATGAATCAGTAACCATTAATAAATGGGCATATGTAAAAAACATGAAGAGATATTCTTATACTGTAAAAGAACATCCGACTACTTTTTTCTTTGAAGAAGAATTAAAAAAAGCTTAATGACAAGTCACTAAAAACCTACTCAGTCAGAGTGGGATTTTTTTTTCATTTTTTAGCACAATAAAAAACAGACTCCCATCGAGGAAGTCTGTTCATATAGGTTACGATTTAATTTTAAAATTAAGCTTTTTGAACGTTAGCAGCTTGAGCTCCACGAGCACCTTGCTCAACGTCGAAAGTTACTTTTTGACCTTCGTCTAAAGACTTGAAGCCTTCGCTTTGGATAGCTGAGAAATGTACGAATACGTCGTCTCCGTTTTCACGTTCGATAAATCCAAAACCTTTTTCTGCATTAAACCATTTAACTGTACCTTGTTCCATTGTTGTTGCCTCCTAGTGCATAACACACATGTATTACTATTTTCAATCATTTGGAAAATAACGAGTATCCTCTGCCACAATCAAAAACAATTCTATATTAGATTAACATGAATTGATGCAGATAGCAAATTATCCAGTGATATTTTAAATGGGCTTCACATTTTTTTCTTTTTATTTTCTTTATTTATCCAATTTAATGATTCAGATAGTAATTAATGGGTATATCAGAGTAATAAGAAACCGTACGATTTTCACTTAAAGAAGGATCAACAAGGAGGTCACTTAATGAAATATTACAAAGTTTCTAATAGCGGTTTTGACCGTAAGGTTATTGTAGCCTATAGCGGGTATGAGGCACTCGGATATTATTTAATGGAAATCGATGATCAACTTGGTTTTGTTGATGATATAGATGTGGAAGAAGTGGATGCTGATGAACGGGTCGAGATTTCTTATACTGGGTACCCCGTTTATAAAACACTTAAGGAGCTTTATCAAGAGAAAGATTTTTGGGAAGTTCCTTATGTTGTCGTTGAAGTCGAATAATGAAAGCACCCCACATCTTTAAAATCATACACATTTACCTCCCAATCAACTCAATCGAATAGTATTTGATAATGGCCAGATATTCACGGATGTATGATTTCAATAATGACACTTTTGGTGTCTTTGCCGGCATTCCCTTCATGTCCAAGCCTTCTCTTTTTGCTATTTTGACTGCCCGGTAGATATGAAAGTCATTACTAACGATCAATCCTAAAGCTGCTGTATCAGGAATGAGGTCTTTTGAGAAAACAATATTTTTCGTGGGTTGTTGTAGATTCGTCTTCCATCATGATGCGTGCTTCTTCAATTCCTTGGGCGATTAGCCCCTGTTGCATTGCTTTTGCTTCCGATATTTCTTCTCCCGGTCCTTTGCCGCCAGATACAATGGCCACTGTATGTTTATTAGCCTATAGATATTCTGCGCTTTAATAATCCTGTATTATAAGGATATTGATGGCACCGAGCCTTTGACCCTTGCTCCAAGAATAATGAGATAATTGGCATTTTACGGAATTTTCTGGTGAATGATTTCTTGAATTTTCATGTGCAAAAAACCAAAATACCCCAGTACTGCAATGATACTAATTACACAAAATTTCTTTAAAGTTTTTCCCTGTTCTTTTCCCTTTCCTTATATAACATGCTTTCCCACTGACTCCCTCATAACTAAGATCGAAGAGCGGGAAATCATGAAAGACTTCCCGCTCTTCCAAAAGTATTTAAATAAACAGCTTATTCTGTAACCATATCATCATATATCAGTTTTCCAATTTTACTGATTACTTGACGGCTTTCTTCCTCTGATTTCATATCTTCAGTAAGAACTGCAGCATAAACAGTTTGTGTTTCTGACCGAATGATTGCGCAATCATGGGCAACTCCCCGAATTCCGCCCGTTTTGCTTGCGACCTTGACCCCTCTGCCCATCAGTGATGGAAGTTTATCCCTTAATTGCTGATTGTCAAATACACGCAAGATTCTTTCCTGGCTTTCTTTCGTTAAAAAATTGCCTGTATGTATGGCTTTTAAGCAGGTAATCGTATCTTCCGCCGATATGGTATTGTCGCGCCCTTCTTTTAGTGCCTTAAAATCCTGCATTTTTCGTTCAAGGACAGTATTTTTCAAACCAAGTTCCTTGATGCATTGATTGATTTCCTCAAAGCCGAGCAGGTTCATCATCATATTCGTGGATGTATTGTCGGAAACGGTTATCATCAATGTCAATAAATCCTCTACGGTTAAAAATACCTTGTTCGATAAGACATGCAGGACCCCGGATCCCCCTGTCACTTCATTAGGCGGGATGGTCACTGGTTGGTTCAAATAGATTTTCTTTTGTTCACTTTGACGATAACCTTCGATGATCATTGGTATTTTGATCAAACTCGCGGATTGAAAGGATTCATGCTCGTGATATCCAATCATGTCCCCAAGTCCATTCTCAATTTTATATGCGATTCTCCCATTATATGTTTCAACTAATGCCAAGATATCATGTTCTATAGTCTGTAAGGTCATCTATCCCCTGTTCCTCCCTTAAATATCATTTAATTCCTATAAAAAAATCCCTTATCCCCTAACTTATTCTACCATGTTAAAAGCAGTACAATCTTCTTATAAATTCCAAGTTGAATAAATTTTTGTATAAAAAAAGAGCCTTCATATTGAAGGGTACCCATTTTATACATGACCACGTGGCCATCTTCTTTACATTAATGACAGCGAAAGTAAGCATCGCTTGCATCGACAATTTTTTAAGTCCCCTTAAAGTAATCCAACGCATACCTTGCTTTTCTTTTGCATCTGCGAATACACGCTCAATCGTTTGTTTTTGCGTTTCGCATATATAGGTATTACATCTTGATGATGACGCAGATGATCTGCTCTCCCACATATGCTTGCCAGATATGCCGTGTCACTATTTTTTGATGGTCTTTGCTTTCTGTACACCGTGATAAATATGAGCATGTTTCACAAATTTGTTTTGGCGATTTGTACTCGCGATAGCCCTCTTTATTTGTTGTTGAGTACTTTAAAGTTTCTCCTGAAGGGCAAAGATAACAATCAAAGTGTTCATCTTAAACATATTCATGGTTGCAAAAGAATCCTTCTTTTTTCGAGGACGAGTATAGGGTAAAGCAGGTGTGATTTCTTTGTTAAATAGGTAGATTGTAATCGCTGGTGTTTTGTAAGCTGCTTATCCACCTTTCTCAATAACTTGCTCAACTAGTCGCTCCAAAATATGACTGTCATGTGTAATAACAGATGTTACAATCGTTCCCAATACAAATCCGTTGCGGTCTGCGGCCGCGTGGAATGAATAGGCAAACTGTTTTGTTGGTTCATCTTTCACATAGTAGCCCCTCTCAGGATCCGTAGTACTTTCTTTAATTGCTCTGGTTTCTTCCTTATCACATTTATCTGGTGGAAAAGGCTTCTTTCCATGGTTTTCACGACCTTGATTGATTTCATCTTGAAGACGTACTTGATATGCTCGTGTGCGAATAAGCGCAAATTTGAAAAGAAAATCGTACGGCAAAGAAAAATTTTAAACATAGTTGATTGGAACGGAAGGTACGAGACTCCTGCGGGAAAAGCGCGTCTAGGGGAGACCCCGCAGGCGAAAGCCGAGGAGGCTCCCCGACCGCCCGCGGAAAGCGAGTGCCTAGAGTGTAAATCAACGTCCAAATTGTACAAGCCATAAAAATAGACAAACTCGATTTTCATCGGGTTTGTCTACAGTCTGAGAGCCTTCCTATCGAAAGCTCCCTTAATAACAGATATTCACCTGGCATTAACTGTCCGGCTCTTCGCTAATGGAAATCGTTTCTTCTCGGTTGTATCCACCTGTGTGATTTTACCGTCATGCACGGTTATTAAAACTGATCCATATTGCAGATCGTCCAAGCTTGAAATGATATGCCTGATTTTCAATTCTTCTTTCTTTTCCATAATATCTCTCCCCTTCACTACTGGTAATAAAGCTTCGTTTCATGCCTAATGTTAAAAGTGATCGCATGAAAAGCGCAGGTGCTTCCCACTTTCAATGTTTTCTTGAGGAACTTGGTTTACCTATCATATCCTCATCACTTTACTTTCCGAATAAGAATAACCAGTTAATAGGAACTCCATATTCCCCTCCCTTCACTATAAAAAGTAAAAGGCACCCGCCATCTAATCAGATTAGATGTAAGGGTGCCTTTAGTTGACTAATCGGCAATATTCGGGAGTTGCTTATGTTATAGAAGAATACGATTCAAGCCACAAACCACATTATTCTTACCAACTAACTTGGTATTTACTAATATAATCCATTTTTCTCCTATTGTCAATCATCTGTTTAAATTTTCTGATTAGTCCGCGTTTTACATTTTACTTATTTACCACTTTACCAAACTAAACTATTTGAGATATACTATTTTAGTATAAGTTCTCGGTATAAACACACACTTTGTATATAAGAAAGGTTCGATATAAATGGTAAATAAAAAATGGGGTTTATTGATTTTGACCACTTTCGTAATTGGAAATATGGTCGGCGGCGGAATTTTCATGCTCCCTGCTCAATTAGCACAGGTATCCAGTCCATTAGGGGCCACATTGGCATGGATTGTTACTGGACTGGGAGTATTTCTAATAGCTTTGGTGTTTGGTAACCTGGCAGTCCGGAAACCGGATTTGAAGGCTGGACCGCAAAGTTATGCTCAATCATTATTTAAATCTCCTGCTAAAGGAAGGGTTTCAGGATATAGCATGGCTTGGGGCTATTGGGCTGCGAATTGGGCTGCGACAGCTTCTGTCATCATCTCATTTGCTGGTTACCTATCAACGTTTTTCCCGGTGATGCATAGTACGAAAGTGATTTATACAGCGGGTTCGTTTCAACTTGAACTAGGTAAAGCATTAACGTTTGCGGTATGTTCCATTGCCCTTTGGGGGATTCAGGCAATCTTGGTAAGAAGTTTTAACAGTGCTGGGAAAATGAATCTTTTTGCTACAGTTACCAAAGTGCTTGGATTCTTATTCTTCATCATTATCACGATATTCATCTTCGATACTTCCAATCTAGGAAACGGAGCTGAATTTTATGATAAAGCGGGTTCAGCCATCTCTTTAGGTGATCAAGTGAATGCTGCTGCAATTTCAACATTATGGGCCTTCATCGGTATTGAAGCTGCCGTCATGCTTTCAAACCGTGCCAAGTCACAAAATGATGTAAAGAAAGCGACGATTCTTGGTTTACTTATCGCTGTTGCCATTTATATCGGCATTACTTTATTGACGATGGGTGCCATCTCACAAGACGATTTGAAAATATCACAAAAACCGCTTGTTGACGCACTACAAGCAGTTGTTGGTTCAAGCGGCACGTATTTAATGGCTGCACTTGCCGTCATTTCCTTATTGGGATCGACAATCGGATGGATTGTCGTTGCATCTGAGGTTCCCTATCAGGCAGCGAAATCGGATCTGTTTCCGGCCTATTTTGCGAAAGCGAACAAAAATGGCACACCCGTCCGTTCTATGACAATAACAAATATCATGACACAGATATTCTTATTCTCCACTATTTCGGGTACGATTTTGGAGGCTTATAAATTTTCGATGATCGTCGCTACACTCGCTTACTTGATCCCGTATCTTGCATCCGTTCTGTATCAATTGAAACTGGTCATGACTGGGGAAACCTATGACATCATGAAAGGTTCAAGGGTACGTGATGGAATTATTACCATCCTGGCGTTAATCTACTCGATTTGGGTCATCAAGACAGGTACAGCCGATATGAATACATTCATACTTGGCATTGCCTTATATGTATTCGGAATCGTCCTATACCCAATCTGGATGAGAAAAAAAGCATAACCTTAAACACCTTGGCATCAATAAGTGCCAAGGTGTTTTTTTATATATCCTTTATTGACAATAAAGTTCTCAGCTGAACCGTTTCACCTGATCTTAACTCCCTCAATCCAGTCAATTTTGCTGACAAATCCAAATTAGGAGCATTCGTTACCCATGTATATGGTTCAGGACAGACGTACCCCTCCTGGTTGAATAATACCCAAAACTTAAACTGTGGATCAGCATGATAGATGACCTGTATGCCAGCCTCTTGGTCAGTGAGAATGCACTCGTTTTCGAGGGCTCTTTCCTCATCATAGCCAAATAGGTCATCAAACAGCCGGCCCTCCAAGCTAAAGCCGTTTTGGATTTCAAATGTATTGGCCGTTTCATGAATTGCACCAGTGGGCAATGACCTTTCATTCAACTCCCAATGTTTATTGACGGGAAGAGATATTCTGCAATGCTCCAATTTCCCCCCTCGTCCAAATGGAAAATTGAAAACTGTATGATAACCTGCCCCCCAAGGAAAGGGTTCAATGCCCTTGTTGGTGATTTCCAATTTTATATCCAATGTTTCAGCCCTTAAAGATAAAGACATATTCACAGTGATATCTTGTGGAAAGCTATCTTTTAGATCAAATTCGCTGCTTGAAAATTCAGTATTAATGACGATTTCTTTCCCGTTCACTTCCCTTTTGCAGACTTGCCAAGGCTTGTCATGTAAAAAACCATGTATATGATTGAATTTTTCCCTTTCATTGACCGGAAACCTATACTCAGTGCCCTTATATGTAAATTGACCATCTTCAATTCGATTAGGAGGAAACAGGATAGGCATTCCGTATAAAATGGGAGCCTTTTTATACTCTTCCAGACAAACTGGAGTTCTCAGCACCTCAATGTCCTTTTGCTTGTACTTAAACGAAAGCAGATTGCTTCCTAAAGATGGCGCAAGTATCGCTTCCACTTTTTCATTGCCGAATTTTAGGGCCTTTTCATTTAAAAAAGTGATATCTTCTATGTAACCTGTCACTTATTCTCCTCCTTTGACTTGAACATATACTAATCCTACTTCCACCGGCCATTTTTTGCAACAAATGGAAAATATAATTCATTATATTATATGTATGTTGGCAATCTAGCATTCGTACCGATCTGCTTATACCTTATTAAATAAAAAAAGGATGCCGTTAAGGCACCCTTTTTTACTTATCTATTACTTTCACTTACTAATGCCACTATTCCTTCTTCATCATCCAAAACAAGTTCAATACCCGAGTATGGATCTTTATTCATGTATTCATCCAGCCATAAACGTAGCGCTTCTATCAAGTTGATGGTAATTAACACTTGTTTCCGGCCATCGACAAACGCTTCCGCCGAAAAGCCATACTCATCATCATACATTAACTCCACTTCTACCTCATTGGGTTGTACCTGCTTTTTACGGGAAATGTAAACACAAACCGCATTGATGATATCTTGTTCGGAAATCTTTAGCCTCTCCATGGATTTGCATCCTCTTTCTTCTTCTTATCCTTGAAATATGTGAATATTTTACGGATTACAACGATTAATACCACAACCGCCAACACGTTGATTAATAGACCAAGTATAGAGCCAAGCATTCCCATATTGGCGAATAGGCTGCCAAAAAGTAAACCTGCCAGTCCACCTAACATAAGTCCTTTCATTAAGCCGCCTTTTGCAAATGTGTTTCCAGTCTTAGCTTTATTGGCAGTAGTAGCATCGGATTTCTTCGTTTGTTTATTTTGGAAATTCGAATTATTATTGTTGTTGCTGTTAAAGCTTCTTTTACCGGACTTGTAGCCCCTTGCATCGACAGACTCCGCATGATCCTGGAATACATAAGTGCCGACAGGCGAGAATGCTAGTGTAATTGTAAGTAATGCAGCCATAAGTTTTTTCATCATGTTTTTATTCCTCCGTTTAATAGTATGAAATGTTGTTTCTTATATGTTTTCCCAGATTTACTGAAAGTCCACATCACCTATCCTTGTTTTATCTTATAGTATTTACGTTGAAATTCAAAATAAGTTTCATTTTTTTTTGATTTTTTTCAAAAAAATAAGCAGGGGCATTTTCCCCCTGCTTATTTTTGAACTATTAGTTTACACGAACGACACGGCCGTTGTATACACCTGCCCAATATCCACTTTCCATATTGGCAATTGCAACACCTGTTGAACTTTGGGAACCGATAAACTTGCCGCCGCCGACATAAATTCCGACATGCCCATCAGTTTTATACGTATTGAAAAATACTAAATCTCCAGGTTGTTTTTGACTATCAGAAACTTGACGTCCTGCATTTTTCAATGCATCCGTACTTGCTGGAAGGTTCACACCAGCTTGTTTATAAGCCCATGCAACGAATGCTGAACAATCGAAAAGACCGTTAGCGATATCGGATGCCGTTCTTCCGCCACCAAATTTATATGTGGAGTTACCGATATATTTATAACCTGCTGTAATGGCAGATCCTGTATTTGCACTGCTTGGCTTGCTTGATGCTTCCGTTTTACTGGCTGCAGGTTTAGCAGCAGAACTGTTTTTAGCTGAATTTGAAGACGATTCAACTTTAGAAGAAGCTTTTGCCGAAGCTTCGCCTTTGGACGAACTTGATGATTCTTCGTTAGAAGAACTTGATGATTCTTCGTTAGAAGAGCTTGATGATTCTTCACTGGAAGAATTTGAAGTATTCACTTCTTCAGCAGCACGGTCAAGATCTGCTTTCTCTGCTGCTTTACGTTCTTCCTCTTTTTTGATATTTTCACGGATGGAAGCTATTTGTGCTTCTAAACCGGCATCTTTATTCTCTAAAGATTGTTTTAGCGCTTCTGTTTCCGATTCTTTCTTTTCAATCTTAGCCTTCATGTTGACAGTTTCAGCTTTTTGATCTTTAATTTGAGATTGCATGCCTTTAAGCTCTACTTCCATATCCTTAAGGCTTTGCAATTTTTTCTCAACGGTCGCTTGTTTTTTCTCTAAGTCAGCTTTATCCGCTTCTTGCTCGCTAAGAATCTGTTGGTCTGCTTCCACGATAGTGGCTACAGCTCCAACACGATTAACGAATTCACCAAAGCTTTTAGAGCCTAAAACAACCTCTAGGTACTCAACGTCCCCGCCGCTCTCTTGGAATGAAAGCGCGCGCTCTTTCAGGACTTCCTCGCGTTTTGCGATTCTTTCTTCCAACGCGTTAATTTCTTTCTTTAAAGAATCTATGTCTTTTTCGGTGTCTTTAATTTCTAGTTTAGTATCTTTGATTTTTTGATCGTTTTCTTTCATTGCCGATTCGATTTGGGCAATTTGGGCATTCATTTTCGATTGTTCTTTTTTCAATTGCTGAATAACTTGTTCCGCCTCTGAAATATCTGATTGTATTCCCGTACGTTGCGATTGAATGTCCGTGACGTCCGTGGCGGATTCAGCTTTTACAGACGGTATGGCAAAAGCGCTTCCTAATCCAAGCATAATTGTCGTGTTCAATACGATAAGTTTTTTCTTCAAACTCATTTCCCCTGCTTTCCTCCCCTTGCATTTCCATCGACCCACTTCTTTTTCTCTATGAAAAATACTTAGTCAAAACAAATTGCTGGGAACTCTTCTCTATTTTTTTTACTCATTATGTAATCTTCTAAGGTTGAGATAATATTAAATACATTTCTTAAACTCTACTATGTTTTCATCTAAATCGTAGTATATCATCACATTTTGTCAAATGCGTAATAACAATATTACAATTATATTTCAATTTTAACATTAAACATAAAAATTCGACTTTTCCATGTGATAAAACATCCAATATCTTACATAAATAACCTCGTAATTTGATGCAAGACTTTCTATCTAGTGTTTGGCACCAAGGGACCAGAGACTATTGGCAGGCAAAACTAACCACTTGCGAATGCATGGAAGCCCTTTTGTAACAGATTGCTGCTCCTTTACCTTTCGTATTGGCAGGTCCGCTGGCATTCCCATAAAAAAAACCGCTCATCAGCGGTTTTTTCGTCAATATTCGACCCATCCTTAAATTCCAGCCATAAAGTCGACAAAAACTTTCAATTCTTTCGGTCGGACGAATACCCTTTCTCCTTTGCTTATTTCCAGATTCAAATATTGTTCTTTCGTCAGTTCGATTTCCAGCGGTTCGTTTGTATCCTGACGAATGACTTCTATCCGGACGATTGGACCAATTGTATGAATGTGCTCAATTATGGATGCGATCGAATCCTTTTCTGTTGGTTCCCTTTCTATGATAAAGTTATGAGCCCTTACATAACCAGTGCCCGCTCCATCTTCACTGCCCGGGGCATTCATTTCCACATTCCCAGTTACCAATTTCCCTTGGTGGACGTTGCCCTTGAAAAGATTGACACTGCCGAGAAAATCATAAACGAATGGATTTTCCGGGTGATCATATACTTCTTCCGGAGTTCCAATCTGTTCAATTTTCCCTTCATTCATAATTACGACCCGATCAGCAACATCCATCGCCTCTTCCTGATCATGCGTCACGAATACACTTGTAACATTGAATTCATCGTGAAGTCTTCTTAGCCAACGCCGAAGTTCTTTGCGAACCTTGGCATCCAATGCCCCGAATGGTTCATCAAGCAAGAGGATATGCGGTTCAACGGCAAGTGCCCTTGCCAATGCGACACGCTGGCGCTGGCCGCCTGATAATTGCGCTGGATAACGATCTTTATATCCTTCCAGCTTGACGAGTTGAAGCAATTCGGTAACCTTTTGTGCAATAACTTCTTTACTGGGCCTTATTTTTCTAGGGCGTACCTTTAATCCATAGGCAATATTATCAAAAATGGTCATATTGCGAAAAAGGGCATAATGCTGAAAGACGAAACCAACATTTCGATCTTTTACATGTTTATGCGTGTAATTCTCTTCATTAAAAAGGATCTTTCCGTTCTCAGCCTGTTCAAGACCCGCGATGATACGCAGCAATGACGTTTTTCCTGATCCTGAAGGACCAAGCAGGGCAACAAGTTCACCGCTCTTTATTTCCAAATCGATGTTCCGGAGTGCTTGATAGGACCCGTAATATTTTGTAACATTTTCAATGATGATACTCATTTCATTCCTCCTATCTCGCTTTGGTTGATTTAAAGTCAGTTTTCCACTCAATGAAGCTTTTAATGATCAAGGTTATGATTGCAAAAATGGACATCAGGGATGCAACGGCAAAAGCGGCCGAAAATTGATATTCATTGTATAAGATTTCAATATGAAGCGGCATCGTATTGGTCATGCCCCGTATATGGCCCGATACGACCGATACAGCTCCAAACTCCCCAATTATCCTTGCATTGCAAAGGATGACTCCATATAGAAGTCCCCATTTTATATTGGGGAGCGTCACATACCAGAATGTCTTAAACCCTCCTGCACCGAGCGTGAGTGAGGCCTCTTCTTCAGACGTCCCCTGGCTTTGCATGAGCGGGATCAATTCGCGCGCAATGAATGGAAAGGTAATGAAAATGGAGGCGATGACAATCCCTGGTATTGAAAAGATTACTTTAATGTCCAGAGATTGCAGCAGCGGACCAAGTGTTCCATGCAAGCCGAACAGAAGGACAAAAATCAACCCGGCAATGACGGGTGAAACGGAAAAAGGCAAATCTATCAATGTTATTAAGAAGTTTTTTCCCTTGAAATCATATTTTGTTATGGTCCATGCGGCAACCACTCCAAATATGGCATTGAGTGGCAAGGTGATAAGGACAACGATCAATGTTAACTTAATCGCAGCCACGGCATCAGGATGCACAATGGCCGCAAAATATGCTTCGGCACCTTTTTCAAAGGCTTTTACAAAGATCGCGATTAATGGGACAACTAAAAACAAAGTGAGAAATAGCAATACAATGGAAATAAGGATCCACTGAATGGATCTAGGCTCTTTAGTTGCGTTTCTCGTAATCATGACTGGGTGATTCGCATTTGCAACAACGGAATTATCATGTTCCATCATATCCCTCCTACTTCCCTGAATATCTTTTGCCGGTCCACCATTGTAAGATATTGATGGTGAATAAGATTATAAATGTAATAATGAGCATGACAGCGGCAACTGCTGTAGCACCTTCATAATCATACTGTTCAAGCTTTGTCATGATGATCAGCGGGGAAATCTCCGTTTTAAACGGCATATTTCCGGCAATGAAGACAACGGATCCATACTCTCCAAGTGCCCGCGCAAAAGAAAGTGCAAAACCTGTCAATATCGCTGGAATCAATTCCGGGAAGATAATTTTAATGAATGTCTGCATTCGATTCGCCCCTAAAGAGGCAGATGCTTCTTCCATCCCTTTTTCAATATTTTCAAGCACCGGTTGAACCATCCGCACCACGAATGGCAGACCGATAAATATAAGGGCGATGATGATCCCGGCGGGAGTGAAAGCGACTTTAAAGCTGAAAAATTGCCCGATCCATCCGTTCGGTGAATACAAGGTGGTCAACGTAATCCCTGCCACGGCCGTCGGGAGGGCAAATGGCAAATCAACCAGTCCATCGATGATCCGTTTGCCGGGAAACTCATAACGAGTAAGCACCCAGGCTATTAACACACCAAAAACTGCGTTCACAAAGGCCGCAGTTAACGCTGTCATGAAACTCAATTTATAAGAAGCGAGAACCCTTGGTTCAGTTATGGTCGCCCAAAAATCCTGGAACCCCATTGAAAATGTGTTTAGAAAAACCATCGATAACGGGATCAAAACGATGATGGAGAGATACAGCAGCGTAAAACCCATCGTCAATCCAAAACCGGGTATGGTCCTCTTTTTCTTCTGTTTACCTTCTGTCACTATATTCATCGCTTCGCCCCAGCCCTTTTTCTGATTTATGAAGGAGAAGATGGTAAAGCCATCTTCTCCTTCATGCTTATTGCGGTTGATAAATCTCGTCAAATGTACCACCATCATTAAAATGTGTTTCCTGGGCTTTTTTCCAGCCGCCAAACGTATCATCAACTGTCACCATATCGATATTGGCGAATTGGTCTTCATATTCAGCAAGAATCTTCTCATCCCTTGGACGATAGAAGTTTTTCGCGGCAATTTCCTGACCGGCATCCGTATAGAGGTATTCCAGGTAAGCTTCAGCCACTTCCTTTGTTCCTTTTTTCTCGACCACTTCATCGACAACAGCTACTGGCGGCTCTGCTAATATACTGATTGAAGGATTGACGATTTCATATTTGTCATCACCGAATTCTTGCAGTGTTAAATAGGCTTCATTCTCCCAAGCGATTAGTACGTCACCAATTCCCCTTTCCACAAAAGTGGTCGTTGCACCGCGGGCCCCTGAATCCAGGACTTCAACATTCTGATAAAGTTTTTTCATGAAATCCTTCACTTTTGTTTCGTCATTATCGAAATTTTTCTCCGCATAAGCCCAGGCAGCCAGGTAATTCCACCTTGCCCCTCCGCTTGTCTTTGGATTTGGGGTAATGACGGATACATCCTTTTTAATCAGATCATCCCAATCTTTAATGCCTTTAGGGTTATCTTTTTTCACCAAAAACACAATGGTCGAAGTGTATGGTGTCGAGTTCTCCGGTAAACGTTTTTGCCAATCCTTCGCTAACAAATTACTAGCTTCATAAATGGCATCAATATCATAAGCCAATGCCAATGTAACGACATCAGCCTCCAATCCATCAATAACTGCCCTGCCCTGTTTACCAGATCCGCCATGTGATTGCTGAATCGTTACATCCTGACCAGTTTCTTCTTTCCAGTGCTTCACGAACGCTTCATTGAATTCCTGGTACAATTCCCTTGTCGGATCATATGACACATTCAAAAGCTCGACTGACTTGGATGTCCCGTCGCCTTCCGTTTTTTCCGAGTTGCATCCCGCAAGTACACCGAATGCTAAAATCAAACTTATCAATAACATTACCTTTTTCATGAGCTTCCCCCTTTTTTTACAACAAAAAAGGCATGCTATTTCCCTTTCAATTATTCAGGAGATAGTATGCCTTCAGTTCTCTGATCAGCAAGTATTTTTATTTTTTGTATATCATTACCATAAAGCAAAGTTAACCCAGTTGTCAACTAGGTTTTTCTCGTCCTTTTATTTAAATTCATTCACGTTTTGCAAGTAAAAAAATTCCACCAAACGAAAAGGGCTCGATCCAACGGGGAGATCGAGCCCTTTTTAATACCTTTTTATGAATTTGATGCTTTTTGATACAGCTTATTGTCCACGATATACTGATAACACTGATCAGGCAGTAAATATCTTGGTTCCCCGCCCATCGCGAATTCATCCCTTATATATGTAGAACTGATTTCCATGGAAAGACCTTTATCAATAAGGTGAAATGTATTGCCATCATCATAATTCCTTAGCAATGGACTTTTGGATATGATTTTCAGCATATCAATCCCATCCCGTGCCATGACGATGAATTTATGATTCGCAATCAGCTTTTCCCTGAATTTCCATCGTAAGTGCACCGGCAAATTCTGATTATCAATATCTTCAAGTAAATCTGCACCCATTATGAAGTAAACTTCGTCCTTTGGAAATCGTGATTTAAAATATTCCATCGTATACCAAGTATATTGTTTACTCGTTCCGGCACGTTCATTAATTTCATAATCACTGACTTCGAATAACGGGTTGCCCCCTATTGCCAGCTTGAGCATTTCCCAACGGTGTTCATTGCTCGTTTTCATCTGTTTATCGATACGGCCATTTGAGCAAGGTAAAAAAATCACCTTGTCAAGCTTAGCACGATGAGCAATGGTGGATGCTGTCCATAAATGCACATTCGTGATTGGATCGAAGGAAGATCCATAAACTCCAATTTTGCCCATTCTTATATCCCCCTCTTCAGCCTTTCTTTTTCACCACGGCCCTGACCGGCCGGCTTCTAATGCAAGCGGCCATGCAGCCAATTCGTACAGCCAAGACTCCCGGACCAGCCCTTCGTGGGTATGAATCCCACAGCCTGACAGTTTATTGCGGACAGGCAATTCTTTGCTGCCGAGACAAATGACGGAAGGTAAATCTTGCCCAAGGAGCCTACCCTTTATTGGCAAGGAAAAGAGCTAAATCTGATTCAACCGGTGGAACCCATTCCAGAAATCGGCTGAGGTCCTTCCATTGACCTGTTGCCAGCTACAACCGCCTGATTCCTGCCAATATGACGTATTTTCATTAAGACGCTGGGAAATATCTAACCATTGATTCATGATATTCCCCCCCTTCAAAGCTTACAGTTTGGTCCTTAAAGTCCAAAGCTCAGGAAAAAATGGCCGTTCAACCACTTTCTTCAGATAACTTACACCGGACGATCCGCCAGTTCCCTTTTTATTACCGATGATCCGTTCTACAGTGCTCATATGATTGAATCTCCAGAATTGTTGTTGACTTCCAATATCAACGAGTTTTTCGGCCAGCTCATACAAATCCCAGTAGTTATGCACATCACGGTAAACAGTCAGCCATGCTTTTTCAACACTTGCATTTTCCTGATAAATTAAAGACCAATCCCGCTTCAGGACCGATTGATCAATGGGAAGCCCTCTTGCAGCCAAAGCCCCTATAGCCGCATCATAAATACTTGGTTTATTCAAGGCTGCCATCATCGACTCATAAAGCTCGGGCTGATGACGGAAAACGGCCAATATTTGCGAATTTTTTTGACCCATCGCAAATTCTATCAACCTGTTCTGAAATGATTGAAACCCTGAAGAGTTTCCTAGTTTCTCGCGGAATTCCATATAATCGGATGGAGTCAAGGTCGAAAGCACATTCCAAGATTGAACCAGTTGCTGTTGAATCCTGGCCACTCTGGATAGCATCTTAAAGGAAGGCTCCAATTGTCCAGCCTCTATATGATCAGTTGCCGCAGTCAATTCATGGATGATCAATTTCATCCACAATTCACTTGTTTGGTGAATGATGATGAATAGCATTTCATCGTGATGGCCGGAAAGTCGATGCTGACTTGATAAAATTTGATTTAAATGCAGATAGTCCCCATAGGACATATCTTTTTCAAAATCAGTTACCATCCTTTCTTCCAAGCGATGTTCATCTCTTGGGCCCTTATCCATACTATCCCTCTTTCCCTTTACTTTCTTTTGAATTTCGACATCAATAAATAAACGATGCAAAGAAAGATCAGCCAAGGAACCCCGAACTGGAACACGATTTTAAATGGGCCAGTGAACCAGGTAGATACAGTCAAAGCAAACAAAAGAAATGCTCCAAGAATTGTTAAATATGGAAATCCATACATTTTAACCGGTAATTTGCGGCCCCCTGATTTCTCCCATCTCTTCCTGAAATATAAATGGGAAATGAACACCATAAACCAGGTTAAAATGGCTCCGAACATCGATATCCCCATCATGAATGCATATGAAGTATCCGGAAGCAGGACCTTTACTCCTGCAGCAAGAAATATTCCTAAAGTGGATATGAGAAGGGCCCTTACCGGGACACCTTTCCTGCTCACTTTTTGAAATAAGGCTGGAGCCTGCTTTTGCTCGGATAACGAAAATATCATTCTGGTGGAGGCATATAATTGACTATTCATAGCGGATAAAGCAGCGGTTAAAATAATGAAATTCATGATCCCCGATGCCCCGGGAACATTCAGGATTTCCATTACCTTAACAAATGGGCTTTTATCAATACCGGCAGATTGCCAGGGAACAATCATTAACATGATCCCGATAGTCAATACATAAAAAGTGGCAAGCCTGAAGACAGTTGCCTTCAAAGCTTTAGGGACGGCTATATCCGGGTCCTTTGCTTCTCCCGCCGTCACCGCAATCAACTCAGTTCCTAAAAAGCTGAAGAGCGAAATGAATATGGCGACCCAAAGCCCCCAAAATCCGAAAGGCATGAATCCTCCATCATTGGCATAGTTCTCTACACCGATCCCGCTTGAAGGTCCGGCACCAATCACTACATAGGCACCCAGTAGAATGAATATGACAATGGCGCTTATCTTGATCATTGAAAATACATACTCAAAATTCCCGAATGTATTGACACTTGTCGCATTTACATAGATTAGCAGTGCAGCAAAAAGAAAAATCCAAACACTTCCAGGTACAGCAGGGAACCAATATTTCATATAAACAGCGATGGCACTCACTTCGACACCGATGGCAAGAACATTCGCTATCCAATATGAATACCTCACAACAAAACCCGCAAATGGACTTATATATTTTTCAGCAATGGTTCCAAAGGATCCCGATGTTGGATAGGCTACAGTCATTTCAGCCAAACAGCCCATCAGCAGAAGGACAATGAATGCACCTATTGCATAGCTGATAAGTACACTTGGACCTGCCGTTGAAATCGCAAGGCCGCTGCCTAAAAATAACCCGGTGCCAATTGCACATCCCATGGCTATCATTGTGATTTGATTCGATGATAATTCACGATGCAGTTTATTTTTCTCCATATGTTGCTCCCATTCTAGGCAATGATTCCCCTTTTATTTTCATAGTTC
This sequence comes from Peribacillus sp. NPDC058075, assembly GCF_042885195.1. Classification (NCBI taxonomy): domain Bacteria; kingdom Bacillati; phylum Bacillota; class Bacilli; order Caryophanales; family Bacillaceae; genus Peribacillus; species Peribacillus sp. NPDC058075. The sequence continues at coordinate 2,999,124 of NZ_JBHVSL010000001.1, forward strand.
TCATATAATCTGCCGTCCATGATCCTCTTAAGCACCTGTACAGTTTCATAGACATCCTGAAAAGAGGTATAAAGAGCAACAGGTGCTAAACGAATCATATTCGGTTCACGATAATCGGGTATGATGGCCTCTTGTTTCAATGCTTTACATATTCTTGCAGCTTCTGGATGTTCAAGGATGATATGACCGCCCCTTTTCGCTTCATGCCTTGGGCTCCCAATCTCAAATCCATATCCCGTTAATTCCGAATGTATTAAATCCATAAGATATTGAGTCAGCTTCAAGGATTTCTTCCGGACTTGTTCTATCCCCGCTTCCGCAAACATTTCAAGCGAGCCTAAAAGCGGAGCCATGCTTAATATATCGGGAGTTCCAATTTGAAAGGCACCTGCGGAATTCGCCTGGGTAAAGGCATGTTCCATATCAAACTGCTTATCTTTCCGCGAGCCAAACCATCCAGCCAACCCGGGCAGCCTTGCAAAATGCCTACGGTTCACATATAACCCCGCTACACATCCTGGTCCGCCATTCAAATGCTTATAATTACACCAAAACGCGAAATCCACTTCCCAGTTGTCAAACAAATGCGGGATGGCACCCACGGAATGACAGGCATCGAATCCTATGATGATTCCACGCGCATGCGCTTCCTTTGTTAACCTCTCCATATCAAGGATCTGACCGCTTCGATATAAAACCGTCGGAAGTACAATCAGCGCTATTTCCTCGTTCATCTCGGCAATGATATCAGCTTCTTTAAGGAAGTTACCATCTCGGCTTTTCACCTGAACCAAGTGTGCCGAAGGGTCAAGCCCATGCAATCGGAGCTGGCTTTGAAGTGCATAGATATCACTCGGGAAGGTTAATTCATCCGCCAAAATCTTATTCCTGCCAGCTCTCGGTTCAAAAAAAGTGGCGGCAAGCTGATGCAGATTAGCTGTAGTCGATCCTCCCATTATCACTTCATCCTCTAAAGCACCTACCAGGGGGCACTCAATTCACCCAATCTCTCAGAAAAGTAAAACCAGGGCTCGGTGCCTTTCGTCCACCCATCGATTCCAAACCTTTTCCAATCTTCCAATGACTTCATTAAACTTTTCTCAGCCCGCTTCGATAAAAGTCCCAATGAGTTGCCATCCATATAAATCATCCCGGGGTTTAAGTAGAATTCCTCTCTGTAAGAAACTAATGGATCTTCCTGATCCAAAGATTTCGCATACTCTTTCGTTGACATGAAATTATGGATATCCATGTTCTCCCCGCTTTCTTCCAAGCCGCTATTTTTCACTTGTAAATCCCTACCCCTTCCCATGCCAACCTTATCATTCCGTCAGGATCTTTTTCAATATAATCCTTTTTATCAAAAATCATTGTGTAGTGATTTCTTTCATCATATTTCGGCCAGATTTCGCCTTCCGGGGGATTGGGGTTTCCATGTTTCGCAAAGTTGATCCAATGGCCCTGCATTCTATGGGAAACCTTTAGGGCAGCTGACCTTGAACCATATGAAGTAATCCGTTTCCCAAATGCCGAGTCGAAAGTCTGGAAGGCAAAAGGAATTTCCATACCATGTGTCGCCCCTAATTTACTTATGCGCATTGCCGCCGTTTTATAATCAAAACGGTACATCCATGTTTTATCAAAGCGGCTGTATGCCTCCGCATACCAAACCGAGGGAATATGGAAAGTCGCATCACGGCCAATGCCAAGTGCAGCTTCCTTTTCTGGGTAGTTTACATAAGCATTCGTAATTCGCTCTTTCGCCTCTGGGTCAGTGTTTTCGAACATTTTCTGAATCATCGTCGCATTAGTTGGAATTAATGGGGGATCCATCTGGTCGAATAACGTCGCTTCGTCCCTATTTGTTCCTATAAGCAAGGGTATTCCCTTCGCTTTTCCGGATCGAATCGAATCTAGTGGATAATCGGGCAGGAAGTCACCATCTACGACAGGTGCAAATGATAGTGAGCCCGGCATGGCCTGTGAATTTTCCTGCAAGAGTTGGTAGGAGGCCGCGACAATTTCTTGAACAGGAAGTGTCTTTAAGCGGTGGATATCACTCTTTCCAATACCCAATATTTCAAGAAACCTTTCACTGAATTGGCGCGCAAATCCTTTTCCGTAAACGGATGTCGGAGCGGGACTTTCCGCAATGGCCTGTTTGAAAAGACCTCTTGCTGAAGGAACAGTAAGTAAAGTCGTCACCGCATTGCCACCAGCTGATTCACCAAATATCGTAACATTATCAGGGTCGCCCCCAAACGCTTCTATATTTTCTTTTACCCATTTCAGAGACGCAACCTGATCACGTAAACCTAAATTGGTTTCAAATATTTCCCCATCACCTGCCAACTCGGAAAAATCCAGATATCCCAGTGCCCCCAGCCTATAGTTGATGCTTACTACAACTACATCTCCATTCTTAGCCAGTAATTGTCCATTGTACATATCAAGGGATCCAGCTCCCGTTACATATGCCCCTCCAGGAATCCACACCATGACCGGGCGTTTTTTATCATCGGCTCTAGGCGACCAAATATTCAGGAACAAGCAATCCTCATCCATTTTTTCATTTCCGGCCATTCCTGTCCTTACCGCCCGATCCATCGGCTGCGGGGGAATCGGACCATAGTCCACTGCATCCAGGACACCGCTCCACTTATCAACCGGCTCCGGTGAGAGGAAACGCAGACTCCCAATCGGCGCTTTCGCATACCTGACTCCACGCCAAACGCATATATCATTTTCCATAGTACCTTGAAGATGCCCTTTTACCGTCGTAACTATCGACCCAATCATTCCCTTTCACCTCTTCATATAGTAGTAGATACTTATGTTCTTCTTTTTCCAATCACTTATATCCTTCATCTTTATTGAAAAAAGATCTATAGACTCCGTTCTTCCAAATTAAAGTACCGCTATCGTATATAAAGTAAGGTTCCCTCATGAGTTTGAAGTTTTCATTAAATGACCAGTTAACAAAAAAAGACCCAATCAGGTCTTTTTTTTGTTGAACTTGGCAAAAAGCTTAGGCGAGCATGGCAAGGATACTCAATAAAGAGCTGCCCCGAACGGAAAGCTGTTGTGCAGCATATGTTAATTGCTGTTCATCGAGCTGTTCCAATAAAGGCTTTAATTCTAGCAATTCATTCTCCAGTCCTTTAAGGTCTGTAGAAAGCTTGTCCACCATCAAGAGCACTTGCTCGGAATCAACAGTGGTTTCCGACCAGAGTTGTAACCGTTCCTTGATTTCAGTCAAAGGCATATTCTGTTCTTTATACCGATTTATCATTTGAAGACGATTTAAAGCATCTTCTGTGTAATACCGATATCTTGACCCAGTTTTTTCATAGTTCAGCATTCCTAATTGTGTGTAATAGTCAATGGTTCTTCTCGAAACATTCGCAAGTTCAGCAAGCTGGCCAATCCGATATACATTCACCCAGATAGTCACCTTCTTTTAAAAATCTACTGTTAACGATACTATAACATAACTATCCAAAAAGGTGACTTCGAGGATGAAACTATTAGACTACTTTATCCGAATTGCCCTTCAACTGCTTCTTGGCAAAATACAGCGCCTCTTCCTTCGATTTAAAAAAGTGCTGTTTATCTATTTTATGATACAACCCAGTGCTGAGTAACAATTCCTTTGGTTGCTGCTGAATTCCGGAAATGATTAATTTCCCCTTATATTTTCCGATGCGATTAACAATCGCCAATAGTGCTGCCTCTGCTGAAGTGTCCATATATGTTACTCGGCGCATGCTTAATACCAACACTTTCGTCTTATTATCCAAGTTCTCCAATATCGATGACTCAAGGACGTCTATCGAACCAAAGAAGAGGGGACCTTCCAAGTTATACACATTGATTTTTGAGTCCGAATTATCAATTGGAACAATCTCGGTAATTTCATGACTTCTTTCCCTGACTTTTAACGTGTGGCTCATTTTTGCAATGAAGGTGATGAAGGCAATCAATAAACCGATTCCCACTCCCATAATCAAATCAGTGAAGACTGTGACGAGGAAGGTGACTAGCAAAACCGCAGAATCTGCCGTCTTCGTTTTCAATACATGAGCAAATTCCTTTCTTTCACTCATATTCCAGGCAACAAACATCAATATGGGCGCCATGCTAGCCAAAGGTATATGCGCTGCATATGGAGAAAGCACCAGCAAAACCAGTAAAACGACAATTCCGTGAATGACTCCGGACATCGGGGAGACTGCCCCGCTTTTTATATTGGTAGCAGTCCTGGCAATGGCACCTGTTGCAGGTATCCCGCCGAAGAATGGGGTTGCGATGTTCGCGATTCCTTGCCCAACCAATTCCTTATTACTATCATGCTTGGTTCCCCCCATGTTATCGGCCACGGTAGCGGATAACAACGACTCGACACCGCCTAACAAGGCAATCGTAAAAGCAACGGGAAGGAGTGTGATAATGACTTCCACTGATAGCTCCGGCACTTGGAATTCCGGAAAACCTTTCTGAATCGCTCCATACGTGGAACCAATCGTAGCCACCTTATCGGGAAATAAAAAGTAAGCTGCAATTGTGGAAATCAGCAGACCCAGAAGCGGTCCTGGCACTCGTGGCAAAAGTCTAGGTGCTAGCAATATGACGACAAAACATAAAATCGCAACAATCACACTATATAGATTGATCGTGTCTGCTTTATTCACAAGTTCCATCATGTTATCCATGAACGCTTCATGTTTTTCCACTTTCATACCAAAGAAGTTGGCAATTTGTCCTGAAAAGATTATTATCGCAATTCCCGTTGTAAATCCAATGATGACGGGACGGGGAATGAACTTCATCAAATTGCCTAACTTAAGCAGACCCATCAGGACTAACATAATCCCCGCTAAAAACCCGGCAATAAGCAGGCTTTCATACCCATATTGCATAACGATTCCAAATAATAAAGGAACGAACGCCCCGGTTGGCCCCCCAATTTGATACTTGGAGCCACCTAAAATCGATATGAGGATTCCTGCGATGATGGTCGTATATAACCCGTATATCGGTTCGACGCCTGAAGCAATTGCAAAAGCCAATCCTAAAGGGATGGCTACAACACCTACGACCAATCCTGCCGTTACGTCCTTTTGAAAACCCTTCATATTATATCCTTGAAATCTAGAATCTTTTATCATCTTTTTAAAACTCACATCCTTAGTCGTTTTTTAGTTTGGATCTACCATCATCAGGAAAAATGGCATTCTTTCATTTTAGAGGGAGTTGCTTGATCGAAATGAATCTAACTATTGTAGGTTTTTTCAACGGGACAAACCATGCGGGGGGACTTTTCAAAGCTAAGAAATAATCGTCATATGCAACCTCCTTATGTTAAGTTATTTCACATGAACTCAACCACGCTTCAACATTATACAGTAAAACGTAAAGCTGTACATTATTAGTAACATTAACATTTGTTTACAACTTCTTTCATATTTTTACATTTACATTACAATCCGGGACCATACTTCCAGTCTAGTTAATTTGAGGCCGGAGATTCAGACTACGAATCAGGAGGTTTGAACTTTGGACTAATTCCCCATATCAGAAAACTTGATTAATGCCCAATAGAAAAAGCATGTTTTGAGATAGATCGCTCAAAACATGCTCTATATACGTTTTCTTTCAGTTTACAGCTCTTCTCCTCTCGTCTCGATTATATGCTTATACCAATGAAAAGACAGCTTCTTTTTCCGGTTTAATTGATCATGATGATCCACGTAAATAAATCCGTATTGCTTCTTATACCCGTTTAACCAACTTAATAGATCAATAACAGACCATGCGTAATATCCTTTTAAATGGATGCCTTCTTTGATTGCCCGCTTAATCACTTTTAAGTGCTCCTCAATATATTTAATACGGGGAACATCCACTATTTCACCATCGATAATCGGATCCTCATCACCAAGTCCGTTTTCTGTAACATACATTTTAATATCACCATAACGGTCTTTTAACATATGCAGCCCATCTAAAAATCCTTGAGGTGAGATTTCCCAGCCCCATTTTGTATATGTTTTATCTTCCATTTTTACGGTCCGATAAAATCCATCAAAAGAAGGGTTTCCTGGTGCTAGAGTAGATGTTTCTCTTGAATGCTCCATGTTTGAAATCGCTTCCCGGTTTTTTTCCACGCGAATGGGCTGGTAATAATTGAGTCCAATAAAATCATTTTTCCCCGCATTTCTTTTTAGCGTATCCAGTTCTTCTTCAGTCCAACTTGGCGTCCAGCCTTTTTCCTTTAATTGCTCAACCACATAAGCTGGATATTCACCTTTTAAAATTGGGTCATAATACCAAAATGTTTCATATTCATTGGCATGCCGAGCAGCTAATACATTCTCATGTTTGTCATCGATACTATATGCCGGCAGGAATACATGGGTAATCCCAATTTCACCGTAATGATTCAGTCCCTTGTATACCTCTACCGCTTTGGCATGTGCATAAAAAACGTAATGTGTCGCTTGGAAGTATTTATTTTCATCGTTCTGGATTCCAGGCGGGTGCGCTCCTTTTAGATACCCCAAACCGCAAAACATAACCGTTTCATTAAACGTGATCCAATGTTTGACGCGATCTCCGAATGCGCGAAAACAAATCTCCGCATACTTGACGAAAGCTTCAGCTGTTCGCTTATTCGTCCATCCCCCATCTTGTTCAAGCGTTAAAGGCAAATCCCAATGATACAGCGTAACAAATGGAACAATCCCATATTTTAAGCATTCATTAATAACATTATTATAAAATTCCAAACCTTTTTCATTGATTTCTCCGTCCCCGGTTGGCAAAATACGCGCCCATGAAATGGAAAACCGATATGATTCAAGTCCCATCTCTGCCATTAATTTAATATCTTCCTTGTAACGATGATAATGGTCGATCGCTACATCCCCGTTTGTACCTTCATATGTTTTCCCCGGAATCTTTGAGAAGACATCCCAATTCGTTATACCTTTACCATCTTCATCCCATGCTCCTTCTATTTGAAAAGAGGCGGAAGCTGCTCCGAATAAAAAATCGTGTGGAAACTTCAATTATAACCCTCCATTTCATACCCTCTTATTAAATTTATAATAATATATTTTATTTATTGGCACAAATATTAATTTTTAATTCAAGTAAAACATAAGCCTTCATGATATTATTTACTATCATGGAATGATTAAATCCAGATTCAAGAACACATACAAAAACCCGTCCACCTAAGGAGGACGGGTTACCATATATTCAAGATGTTACTCATTACCCTACAACCGGGAGCCAACCTTTTATCCCAATCAACTTTTCCCAAAGCGGATCTGGAATGACCAGTTCATCCTGATCTTTTTTTGAAAGGGTGGTCCGTATTTCCGCTTCTTTTCCAGACCTGATTTTCTCAATCCAATGCGGTTCCATAAGAAGTTCGCGGCCTAGGGCGATAAAAGGGACACCCGTTTCCATAGCTTCTGCAACTTCATCGGGTGTATGCAGTGATCCTACACCGACAACAGGGATACGATTACCTACTTTATCGTAAATTTTAACGATGCGCGACTTTGTCCTATCACTTTCGCGGAATGAGCCATTCCAGAAGTGGCCTACCGATATATGTAGATAATCCAGGTTTTGATTCGCTAATCTATCAACGAATTGAATCGTATCATCTAATGTGATTCCAGGATTGCTGCCTTCTTCAGGAGAAAGGCGGTAGCCGATGATAAACGGCTTTTTCGCATGCTCAGCAACCGTTTTCTCAACTTCATTCACAATGGTAAGCGGGAAAATCAATCGTTTTCCCAGTGTTCCACCCCAGTTATCCGTACGGCGGTTGGAGTGTGGCGAGAAGAATTGCTGCAGCAAGTACGTATTGGCACCATGGATTTCCACACCATCGAATCCTGCTTCGATTGCCCTTCTTGTTGCTTCTCCAAATGCTTTAATAATGTCTTGAATTTCATCTTCACTCATTTCCCGCGGTACAGGCGCTTCCTCGCTGGAAGCAATGGCACTTGCAGAAACAGGTTGGTTATCAGGCAATAATTCCGGCGGACTTTGCCGGCCTCCATGATATATTTGCAGGATCGCTTTTGAGCCGTTGGACTGAATCGTTTCGGCTAGTTTTCTCAAGGATGGGATAAAGAAATCGTCACCTGCACTAAGTTGGCCTGGGAATCCCTTGCCTCCAGCAGATACATAGGCACATGCCGTGACCACCGCACCTACACCAGCCGACCTTTCTGCGTAATAGGCCAGTTCATCATCGGTTACAACGCCTTGAGCATCCGAAGAATAAGTGGTCATAGGAGCCATCATGATACGATTTTTCACTTCGACACCTGATGGAAATATATATGGTTGAAAAATCTTTTCGTATTTTTGATTCATGCCAATCCTCCCCCTTTACTCTTAGTGGTGATGATGTCCGTGAGGTTCTTTAGAAGGATTTGTGATTTCAAAGCCTTCTTCAGGTACATAAAAATATTTAATCCAGACACCATCAAGAAATTCTTCACGTGAATCAAGCAAAATATCGATTTCTTTATCTGTTTTGACGATTTCATCATGCTCTGCCGGTGTATCCAGCTTCATTTCATAATGGGCATGATCGCCATGCATATGGGTGATATATACCCGAATCATTTTCCCTTCGGCTTCTTCAGTGCTCAGCATTTTTTGTAAGACTTTTGCTGCATTGCGATTTATTTTGCAATTCATGTCCATTCCTCCAACAATTAAATTATCCCTCTACTGAATTCTACCCAATTAAGGGTTATGAGTAACATCCATTTTTCCCCTTCATGATTGGCCATGACCTCGGTCTGAAGGAAAGACGATCCCAATTTGCTTTCTTGCTTCATCCATGATTTCCATAGTCAACAGTGAATTCGCATATGAATTTATATCGGATTCCATTTTCCCCTGCTGTATCAAGCCTACAAATTCTTTCGCTTCATAATACATGGAAGGCATATCCTGTTTAACAGAAATATTTTCAGTGGTTCCATCCCGATACTGAATATCCACCGCTTGCGGTCCTGAAATTTTCTGAATGATGATGGTTCCAAGTTCACCTTGAATTTCCGATGGCAAATTGGATTCAGTAATCTTGGAAAACATGATGACTGCCTCCATTTCATCATAAGAAAGCAGAATCGTCCCCTGCCCATCAACTCCTGATTCAAGCAACGTTCCTGATGCCTGCACCTTATTCGGTTTACCGAACAGTATAACAAGTGGATAGAGGACGTAAATGCCTAGATCCATTAAAGAGCCACTGGAGAATTCCGGATTGAATGCATTCAGCACAGTTCCTTTTTTATATGAATCATAGCGTGATGAATATTGGCAAAAGCTTCCCGAGAAACGCCTAATCTTCCCGATTTTATCCAGATTCCCTTTTATACTTTCGAAATTCGGCATGATGGTCGATTTCATCGCTTCCATCAATAGCACATCATTTTGTTTTGCTGCCTCAATCATTTCCCTTACTTCTGCCGCATTCGAGGCCATTGGTTTTTCACATAGTACATGTTTTTTATTTTGTAAAAACAACACGGCTTGCCTGCAATGATGAGAGTTAGGGCTTGCTATATATACAGCGTCGATTTCATCGCTGGCAGCCATTTCTTCTAAATTCGTAAAAGTGGTATGTACTTTGTATTTATTGGCAAATTCCTTGGCTTTCTCTTCTGTACGTGAATACACGGCGGTTAAAGATAACTCCTCTACATGCTTTGCAGCCTCCAAAAATCGTTCCGTGATCCAGTTTGTACCTATTACTCCTAATCTTATCAACATCCTATCCCCTTTCAAGCTAACTTAATTATGTCCTCAATATACAGACATTTCACTGAAAAACAAAGTATAATGAACACTCACAATTGTTTAAATTGGATTTTTTAGGCAATATTCGTTTATAATTTTTCTATATAACCACTGCCATGATGTTTCTACATACTCCCAAATTGGGAATAGAATACTTAAAAGGAGCGTGTGAAGTTTATGACAGAATTAATGAAAAACAAAGTTGCCATCATTACCGGTGGAGGATCGGGAATTGGCCGGGGCGCTGCACTGAAACTAGCTGAAAACGGTGCGAACATCATCTTTTTTGACCGTACAGTCGAAAATGCCGAAAAAGTGAAGGAAGAAGTGGAGAACCTTGGTCGAGAGGCTTTAATCATTAAAACGGATGTATCCAAGGCCGAGCAAGTTGAACATGCCTACAAGACGGCCTATGAACATTTTGGGAAAATTGATTTTGTATTTGCAAACGCAGGCATTAACGGAGTGATTGCCCCTATAGAAGACATAAAGCCAGAAGATTGGGATCAGACACATACAATTAACCTCAAAGGTACCTTTCTCACCATCAAATACGCCATTCCTTACATGAAGGAAACGGGTGGCAGCATCGTAATCAACAGCTCCATCAATGGAAACCGATATTTCAAGAATTTTGGTTTTTCCGCTTATAGTTCATCCAAGGCAGGTCAAGTCGCTTTCGGTAAAATGGCTGCACTCGAATTGGCAAGATATAAAATCAGGGTAAATACCATTTGTCCCGGCTCGATTGATACGAACATTCACGATAACACATTCCCGGAAGATGAAAACTTAAAAAAAATCACGATTCCCATTGAATATCCGCAAGGCTCCCAGCCCCTCGCGAGGAAAGCAGGGACTACCGAACAAGCTGGTGATCTCGTATTGTTCCTAGCATCAGACATGTCCTCCCATGTTACGGGCACGGAAGTTTATATCGATGGAGCAGAATCACTATTATGATTCATACTTACCCCTTAAAAGAAAAAGCTGAAATCCACATCAGGATTCCAGCTTTTTTCCTTTTTAAGCAACTCGCCTTAATCCGCGACGGGCAAGGAGTAAATAAGCGAACATGGCGATGACATGACAACTTACCATCACAATTCCCATCGGCAAGGGGGACTCACCTGAACCTAATCCCACCAGTGGAGCCATTAGTGATCCTAAAATGAATGGAAGCAGGCCAATTAAAGCCGAAGCACTGCCTGCAGTTTTTTTCTGATTTTGCATCGCTAAAGAAAAACTCGTTGTACCGACAATACCTACGCTGGAGACGGAGAGGAATAAAGCGACCAAAATTCCTGCCAACCCCATTTCAAGAAGGACTGAGGCAAGAAGTAATGTTCCCCCAAACAAAGCTAGACATAATCCCATTTGAAGCAGTTTTTCTTCTTTGACCTTCCCTGCCAGCTTCCCGGCAACTTGTGAAGCGATGATGATCCCGATTCCGTTTATTGCAAAAATCAGGCTAAAGGTCTGTGGGGAAACCCCATAAATGTTCTGGAGAACAAAAGGTGATCCGGAAATATAAGCGAACATAGCGGCACTTATGAATCCTTGTGAAAAAGCATAGCCCATAAACACACGATCCCTCAATAAGTTCCCAAATGTCCTGATTGTATCATTCACCCCACCGGCACTCCTGAAATTAGACGATAAAGTTTCCTTTATCCCAAAAAATGCAGCCGCAACCATCATGGTACCTAATACTGAAATGACAATGAAAACTCCCCGCCAAGAAGTGAACTGCAAAAGCTGACCGCCAAAAACCGGTGCCAATATCGGAGCCGCCCCATTCACCAGCATTAACATGGAGAAGAACTTGGTCAAATCCGTTCCTGAAAAAAGGTCACGAACTATGGCCCTTGAAATGACAATGCCTCCCGCTCCCGCAATACCTTGGATAAAACGTAATAATAAAAGCAATTCAATGGTTGGAGCAAAAGCGCATAACAGAGATGAAATGCAATAAATGGATAAAGATATGATTAACGGTGTCCGCCTTCCTTTTGCATCACTTAGAGGCCCTAAATAAATTTGGCCCAAAGCCAATCCTAATAAGCAGGCCGTCAAGCTCAGCTGCGCTAAAGACGTACTGCTATTCAGATCCTCTGCCAGTGTAGGGAGGCCAGGTAAATACATATCAAGTGACAGTGGTCCAATCGCTGCAAAAGATCCCAGCATAAGAGCCATCAACAGCCTTTTGGATTTAGTCATTTCGTTGCCCGATGATATCGTTTCCTTCATTTCAATCATTATTACCCTATCCCTTTCAACTAATTGTTTCTCCTAAATAAAACCCGACTTTCTTTATTTTACAAAAGATTGGCATAATTTACGATAAGTATGCTTCACTTGAATTCGTTACTTCCTTTTCGCACTCAATTAAGCATTAATGTGAGGATAAAGGAAAACGTTTAAAGGTTAATACGATTCTTCGGATGCAAATCCTTTTGAGCATCATTTTCAGCTTCGGCTAAAAAAGCCAATAAAAAATGACCCCATTTTGGAGTCACTATATACTGTAGACAAACTCGAAGTAAAGTCAGCTTGCCTGCCGTTTTTCATTTGAAAAACGTTGCAGACGATTTCAGTTAGGATCATTTTTATTCAAAAATACTAAATTACGGGGAGTATCACCAGATAACCCCTCTATTAAGTTTTGTACAGCCAAAGCTGCCATTTTCAATCTTGTGGCAATGCTAGCACTGCCGATATGCGGCAATGTAACCACATTGGGCAATGTTAGCAGCGGGTGGTCCACAGGGACGGGCTCTTCTTCGAATACATCCAATCCAGCCGCCCAAATTCCTCGACTTTCCAGCGCCTGGTACAAAGCTTTTTCATCGATAATCCCGCCTCTTGCGGTATTTATGAGCACAGCCGTCCCTTTCATTAATGCAAGCTGCTCCTTGCCAATCATGTAATTGGTTTCCGGTGTGAGCGGAAGCATGACACAAACGAAATCCGAGATTTGGAGCAATTTTTCAAGAGGCTGATATTCGATTCCTAATTTTTTTTCCTGTTCATATTTACGGCTTCGATTAAAATAAACTATATTCATATCGAATCCCTTAGCTCTTTTGACAAGGGCTTCCCCAATCCTGCCTAACCCGATGATACCCAGCGTTGCACCGTATACATCTTGTCCGGTCAGCTGCATCGGCGACCAGGTTTCCCACTTTCCACTCCTTAAATAATCTTCAGCCTCCATCATCCTTCTCGCCGTTGCAAGCAGTAAGCCGAAGGTTAAATCCGCTGTCGTTTCCGTTAGAACCCCTGGGGTGTTCGTTACCATGATGCCCCTTTTTGTTGCACTTTGAACATCGATATTATTATGGCCCACTGCCATATTCGCGATGATTTTAAGATTAGCCGCCTGTTCAATCAGTGACTCATCGATTTGTTCCGTCAATAAGCACAGCAGCCCGTCGACTTCTTTTATTTCTTCTTCAAGGACTTCTCTAGGGACCGGTATATCCTCTTGTTCCCACATCCTGACTTCATAATTTTGACTAAGACCTTCGATGATTTGTTCTGGCAATTTCCTTGTAATATAAATTTTTCGCTTCAAACCATAAACCTCCTATACCGTTTCGTTCCATGAAACGCATTTTTGCACCTTTTGTCGCCTTCAGTTTTTCATTACACAAAAAAATCAAAAGAATATTGGCTAAATTACTGGCTTGTTTATTCAATTTTAAAATAAACTAGATAAATAGACCATTCATTTCCAATCAATCTTACTATTAAATTTCTCGATTGCCTGGAAGCTTCCGCTTGACAGTTTCAGTTCATTCAACTAATCATAGGATAATAACCCTTTAAATCTATTCGGTCATTAGTAATTTCCAGATGAAGTTTATCTCGATTTAGGAGGATATGGGACGTTCATGAAAATGAAAACGAATACAACATTTAAAATTTATCCAATTATAGCTCCAAGCGCTTTATCTTTAAAAAGTATAAACTTTTATTTAGTTAAACAGGATGAATCTTTAACATTAGTCGATGCAGGTATGAATGATGACGTCTGCTGGAATGCACTGCTGCAAACATTAAACGAAAATGGATTTACCCTTGGAGATATAACGGAAATTTTATTAACCCATCACCATGGAGACCATGTTGGTTTGGTCAACCGGATTACCGAACACCATCCGATTCCCGTTTATGCCCATTCTAAATCCATTCCCCGTTTAAAAAGGGACCCTGACTTCTTAAGTATGAGAATTGAATTTTATAAGCAACTTTACCATGAGATGGGCTGTGGTGAACTTGGAGATAAACAAGTGGCTTACCTATTCAACGCGGTCGATAATAATAAAGATCAAAAACTGAATGGCGACATCATCGCAATCACGGAAAAGCAATGGCTGAATTTTGAAGTGATCGAATTTCCAGGACATGCCCCTGATCAAATTGCATTCCTTGACCAAGAAGGGAAACGGCTTCTTGCCGGTGATTTATTGATTGAACATCTATCAAGCAATGCCTTGATCGAACCTGATGAAAACGGTAATAGAATGCTGACTCTTGTAGATCATATTGATTCATTAAAAAGATGTTTAGCATTACGGGTGAATCTCCTCTTTCCTGGTCATGGTAACTTCATTGAACAACCTGGTCATACGATTGAAAAAAGACTCAACAGCATAGAGAGAAAATCACAAAAAATACTAGCCTTGATAGAATCCGGAATTTCTACAGGCAATGAACTGGCAAAGGAGTTTTACAAACATAAGTATATAACGGAATTCCCGCTCGTCATGTCAGAAATTATCGGCCATTTGGATTATTTAGAATATCAGGGGAAGGTCACGAAAAAACTCGTTGAACACGTCGTTCATTATCAAGCTAAATGACATCAAAAAAGGCTGAAAATAAAATCGTCCCCACTTAGTGGGGGCTTTACTTTTCACGGAAAAATATACTAAATAATTGAAACTGAAATACATAGGCCTTTTTGGGTGTATTAATTAATCTAATAGGAAATCGATTAGCAAGTGAAGAATTCATTATCTGAATATTAAATATTTTCAGAACAGGAGAATGGATATGAAAAGAAAATTTTTAAAGGTTTTATGTTCAACAGTAGTAGCGGCAGCATTACTTGGCCCAAATGTCAGCTTAGCTGAACGAGGACCAAATACTACAGGCGGAACGAACCTTTCCACCGAAGCATTCCTAAGTCATGATGAACTTGTAAAAAAATTAAACCAACTTGAGCAAGTGAGTGCAGGGAAAGTCAATGTAGAAGTGGCTGGACAAACAAATCAGGGTCGTTCCATTCAAAAAGTGACTGTCGGTCATGGTGACAAAGTCATTCTTATTCAAAGTGAAATTCATGGAAATGAAAAAACAGGAACTGTTGCGTTATTGAACATTCTTAAAAACCTTGGTCAAAGTAACTCGCCTGAGGTAAAGAAGGTCCTTGATGAACTAACAATTGTTGCTATTCCTATGATGAACGTAGACGGCTCAGAGCTTGATCGTCGTGGAAATGAAATGACATGGTCTGAGGTTGTAGGGAAATTCCCCCAGCTTTCTAATGTGAAACCTACTTGGAACTATTACACCACTCCGAGATCAGGAGACGACTATGCTAGCAAACCGGGGTTTGATGTTAATCGTGACTTTAATCCTAATCTAAACTATGTACCGAAGCCCGAAGACTTCCCGGGGGCATCTGAAAAGCCGGGCTGGTTTATTACGCCTGAAGCGCAAACGGTACGTGACACATATAAAGAGTTAAAGTCGAAATTCGGGAAAGTGGATGTTTTTATCGACCTTCATCATCAAGGGTTTCCATATATCGAAGGAACTGATGAGCGTGCAACTATGTCAATATCAGGAAAATTCGTTCCTAACCCAAGCACTCCCGAAGGGGCTAAATATGCAGAGTATGCAGATCATTTTAAATATGATTTCTCCCGTCAGTTGACACTTGCTGCGTATAACTCACTGCAAGCAAAAGGAAATTCCGTGTTTACAGATATTTCATTATACGATCAATCTATCAACCTGCCAGGAACTGCTTTAGGGACGTTTGCTTTAAACGGAAGTGGGACGGTTCTATTTGAAGTTAGTGGTCAAACACAAAACTTTGGGCAAAAAGAGAATGGCCAGCTCGTAAAAACGGTTGAAACGGGGCTAATGGGTATTATCGATGGAGTAACAGATGGATCGGTTCATAATCTTAATCCATCAGACTATGAAAATATTCCTGAAAGTTCATCTACACCGGGAATCTAGTCAAGTTTGAAATGTAATTGTAAAGGGGGCTTGTCCGCCATACGGCAAGGGTTTAATATCGAGCCAGATGGCGGACAAGCGTTTTTTAGTTGTCAACTTGACAGGGTAAGTCCATATCGATTAAAGATTTCAGCCTTTTCTTGCTGAAGAAACTCACACACACACTACAATCTCTCTGGAAAAAATGCCTTTCCTGGCTACACAGCGATCGGTGATTTCAAATCCTGCTTCTTCAATCATATGATCCATCGTGTCGATCGTTACGACGACGACCTTGTCAGCAAAGCTCCTGGCATGTTTAAGGATCGATAGCTGATCTTCCGGTGTCGCATGTGTATATAAATTGTAGGGCATATCAATAATCGCTACATCATATTTATTGGTGACCTCCGAAATCGGACCTGTAGTTACATCACCTTCGAGTCCGAAATAAGCAATGTTCTCCCTGGAACCGTCGGTAACAAGCGGGTTGATATCCCTGCCGACAATATTGATTCCCATCGACAGTGCTTCTACCAATACCGTTCCAATTCCGCAGCATGGATCAATTGCCTTCACCCCATCCGGATGCGGAACGGCTATATTGGCAATGGCCCTCGCCACTCTTGTGCTAAGCGCTGTTGAATATTCACGGGGCTTTTTCAAATGTTTTAACCAAACCGCTTCAGGTTTGACATACTTCCCAAAAAACCAACGTCCTCCAAGGGTCACGATCCCAAAGACCTGATCAGGATTACGCACATCGGCATTTCCCTGAATGTGCCAGCCAATCTCTCGTTCAATTTCACGCTGTCCATCATAATCTATTTTTGCTTCTTTATTCAAATCGTTAATTTTCACGAATAATACTTTGAACGTCGAATCTGGCAAATGAATATCCTTCACTTGCTCAACGATTTCGGATATGCTTTCCCCTTCAAACATGACGTCGACCCGCCCTTTTATGAAAGGGCTCCTGCTCGGTTCAATTGCGATATCACTTTTCAAAATATCCCCTGAAGTCTCAAAGCCAAAGAACGAGCGCATCTCCATTTTAGATAATGAGCGTTCGTCAGGGGTGCACGTAAACGTATATATATATGCCGGTTTGCGGCTATGATTAGTCAATCCATTCCCATCCTTCATTACTTTAGATTATATCTTTCTATCAAACATAGCTGTAATAGTTGAGAAAAGCAAATGGAATCATGCAGAAAAAAGCAGGAGTGCTTTTCTTTCAACACTCCTGCTATTATATTTTCCAAGGTCCCATCACTAAAGGGTAGGAATTATTAATCCAATTTATGCAGACGGCTATTAATAAACTTTGCACGGGCCTCAATGAATTTCAGGATGAATTCTGGCTCATTATCAAATTTCTCAATATTTTCCTTAATATATGGATCTTTTAAAACATAAGGTCTTATTTGATCATGCATTTCCTGAATGATAGGTTTCATATAGCCCACGTTAAAATGATTGATCAAAATTTCCTTAAGAAGTTCTTGGTACCGGACACGAAATCCCCTTACATCAAGGATTCTGGCAGTCAATGTATTGAATCCCTCGATTCCCACATAATCCTCTTCCATCACTTTCCCGTTAACATCCCTGCCCCATGTCGCATCATAATCCCATGGAATCATTTCAAAGAGTCCAGTATCTCCATTTCGATACAAGGCATAGTTATGAACGAACCCATCATAGTTTTGCGTAAATATGACACCGGCCAGCCAGCGCAGGTATTTTTCGACATCGACATATTTTACGATTTCCTTTTCAAAATCCACTCTTGAAATTGTATTGATTTGAAGAATCAGTTCTTGTAAATATAATTCATCCTTTGCTGTCCCGCATTTTTTTTGATAGCCCATCTCCAATGATTTTTTGATTCCTTTATCCAAATCGCTCATCAATGAGAAATTGGCATCACCATCCACTGCATAGAAAATGGCACCCTTGGGCAGCCCCCTTGTCTTCAAATAATATTCATCCACCGATTCCAATTCCAGGTATACCCCTTCGTCCTTTCCGTTCAGATTCAGGAAAATGAACTGGGAGTTCGGTGATAATGTGCCTATATCCGCAAAAAAGTCTAAAGATAATTTATTTCTTAGTAAAGATTTATCTTTAAATTCGGCATTTAAATGAACTTCCTTGGCATTCTTAAAAGTTTTAGGTTTATAAAAGACAACATTATAGGATTTTTTGCGAAAACCGCGAATATGGGAGCCACGGTAAACAATATCAATATCAAGTTTTTTTCTGTTAAGTGTTAACTTTGCCGGTAAAGGATCATTGCACCATATATCTCTGCGAAGTTCCATTAAATTAACTGGCGGAATAAAAAGCTGGTACACGGGCAGCTTCTTATCAGAATTCATATAACCCTTCCCTTCCCTTTCACTTTCCTATTAAATTATGGAAAAAAGCGAAGGGCGTCACCCCCAAAAATTTTTAATAAAAATGTGCTATTATCTCTGGCATATTACGTACAAGCGAATAGTTTAACGTATAGAAAGGAGATAAATAAATATGTCTGACATCATTCGAAATATACAAAATGCGGTGGATAGAGCCAATTCCTTCGGGTTAAGCGATTTCATGCATAATGACCCATGTTCAAGAGGCCGTTCTTCACGTAAAAACAACAATAACAGGCGAACTACCCGCAGAAGCACTAAACGTTGCACGAGCAGGAGGAGGTCCACTTCCGGCACGCAAAGGCACTCTTGCTGGAAACGGAGATCTACATGCAGCACTCAAAGGCGCACGAGCAGGAGGAGGTCCACTTGCAGCACCCAAAGGCGCACGAGCAGGAGGAGGTCCACTTGCAGCACCCAGAGGCGCACGAGCAGGAGAAGGTCCACTTGCAGCACCCGAAGGCGCACGTGCAGAAATCGGTGTTCTTTTCACAACTGCAGATGCCGCGGCTGCAACAGAAACTTCCGTAGGAATTGGAATTGGGGCTTCTAGGTTCATGAACCCTTTTAATGTATTTGTACAAAAATATATTGAAGGTCAAAGAGGTGTTTTCTTCAACACCTCCTTTTTATATCCCTAAATCGTTACAACAAAAATAAATGATTATTTAAGATCCACAAAAAAAAGATCCTACCCTTTTACATACGATAGGATCCTTCCAGTTTCACTTATTATTTAACGGAGACCAATTCGAACTGTGCATACACATCCTTCAGCCCTGCTTGAACGGCTTGACTAGCCTTCCCACGATAATGCATTTGCACACGATCAATCAATTCTTCGATACCATCTTTCAGGTAATAGCCCCGCAGGAGCTGCCGAATGAACTCCCTGCCATGTTCTGTGGCAAGTGTGCAGGAAGCTTCGACTATTACACCATATTTAAAGTCAAGCTCTACCGTGATGGTGATGGAATCATATAGATTTCTCGCTGCCATCCCTTGTGGAAGTTTTGCATGCCCTGCAATAAAATATGTGTTCATCATCTGATCTCCTCAATCTATAGTTAATGTACGGAAACCTGCTCGAAGGGCCATGCAGGCAATTGCTTACGAAGCTCTTTATCTTGTCTGTAGCCAAGTGCGTATTCCCCCTGCATTACAGTATGAATCTCACGGGTTCCTTCGTAAATGACCGGAGCTTTTGAATTCCGCAGAAAACGTTCCACTGGATATTCATCCGAGTAGCCATAGGCACCATGAATTTGAACAGCATCATTGGCAGCTTCGTTTGCAGCATTACATGATATCCACTTGGCAAGCGATGTTTCCTTCGTATTCCGTTTTCCTTGATTTTTTAACGTACCCGCTTTAAAGACGAGCAATCTGGAAATCTCTAAATTTGCGGTCATCTTGGCAATCATCTGTTGAACGAGCTGATGCCTGCCAATCTCTTTTCCGAATGTGCTTCTTTCATGGCAATACTTCAAGCTTGCTTCCAGGCTTGCTTCAATTAACCCTACAGCACCTGCGGCCACTGTAAACCGACCGCTGTCCAATGCCGACATGGAAATTTTAAAGCCCTCACCTTCTTCACCAAGCCTATTCTCCACTGGAACTTTTACATCCGTTAAAAAGATTTCGCCTGTATTCCCGGCACGAATTCCCAATTTCCCTTTAATGGCTTTCGACTCCACTCCATCGAAAGTCCGTTCCACAATAAAAGCAGTGATTCCCCTTGAACCGGCATCATGATCCGTCTTGGCGAAAATGAGGAAATGATCTGCATAATCACAGAGCGAAATCCATGTTTTTGACCCGTTCAAGATATAATGGTCCCCAACACGTTTTGCCGTTGATTTCATTGCCGCAACATCCGACCCTGCATTCGGTTCAGTCAACCCAAAAGCGCCAATCTTGATCCCTTTTGCCTGAGGTACTAAATATTTCTGTTTTTGCTCTTCCGTTCCCCATTGCAGCAGGGTCATGCTATTCAACCCTGTATGTACCGAAACTGCAGTTCGGTAAGCCGTATCGCCTCGCTCCAGCTCTTCACAAACGATGGCCAGGGTATTATAATCCATTCCTACTCCGCCATACTCTTCTGGTATACAAACGCCCATCAACTGCAATTCCGCTAATCTTTTTAAAATATGTGACTGGAATTGACCTTGCCTATCCCACTCTTGAATGTAAGGGATAATTTCCTTATCGACAAATTTCCTTACCACTTTCTTCACACTTTGCTGCTCTTCTGTTAATTCGAAATTCATCATTAAAATTCCTCCTAAATAATTTTATTTTCCTTGAATTTGCTTATTTGATCTGGACTATATCCAATATCAGCCAAAATGGAATCGGTGTGCTCACCATAGAGCGGCGGATGCTTTCTCATCGCAACCGGCGTTTTGGAAAGGTTCAGGGGCGATCCCGTCACTCTAAGATCTTCGATTGTGGGATGCTCCATGCTCACCAACATGTCTCTTGCGATGATTTGCGGATCCTCGAACATCTCTGCTATATCATTGATCGGACCATTGGGTATCCCTGCATCATCAAACAACCTTTTCCATTCCTTCTTTGTCTTTCCTTTAAACAAATCCTCTATTATCGGTATTAATACTTCCTTGTTTTGCAAACGTTTTTCATTATGCTTAAACTGTTCCTGCTGGGCTAAATCAGGTCTGCCTATAACGGTTGAAAATCTCCTGAACTGATCATCATTTCCTACTGCCACGACAAGCTCTCCATCGCTTGTCCGGAATGTCTGGTATGGAACAATATTGGGATGCTGGTTTCCCATTCTTTCAGGGGTCAAGCCACTGAATAAATAGTTGCTGGCGACATTCACCAATGAAGAAACCTGACAATCCATTAACGAAATATCAATTTCCTGACCTTCCCCCGCTTTATCCCTATGATGTAAAGCGGATAAAATGCCAATGCATGTATACAGGCCAGTCAATATGTCAGCAATGGCCACCCCGACCTTCACGGGACTCCCATCTTTTGCTCCTGTGATGCTCATCAAACCACTCATCGCTTGAATGATATAATCATAGCCAGGCAAATCCTTATAAGGTCCGGTTAAACCAAATCCCGTAATCGAGGCCATGATCAGTTTGGGATTGAATTCCTTTAAATCCTCATATCCCAGCCCCATTTTTTCCAATGTGCCCGTCTTGAAATTTTGAATCACGATATCCCCTGAAGACACCAACTTCCGGAAGATCTCTTTCCCTTGTTCCGACTTTAAATTCAAGGTCATGCTTTGCTTATTTCGATTGGCACATAAATAGTAAGCGCTTTCCCCTTGGGCGAATGGCGGACCCCATCCTCTCGTTTCATCCCCTGATTCATGATGCTCGATTTTAATAACATCGGCACCCAAATCACCGAGAATCATTGAACAAAAAGGCCCCGCCAAAACACGGGATACATCGATAATCCTGACTTTCTCCAAAGCTCCATTCATATCATCACCCCTTTCAAACTGTCGGGATACACAAAAAAGAGCCAGTAAAACCAACAATGTCATTACATTGAATGTTTCACTGACCCTTATCCACGAACTGTCTTCCTGCAAAGGAAGATCAAGTGAACCAAGTCAATTTTTATGGATTCCAGTTTTATAACAAGCCGGCCATGCAACAAGGTAACTTGTTGTCATCGGTTTGGTAAATTAAGTATAATTCCATTTTTTGAATTTTGCAATAATTTTGTTTGGGTGTTTTTATTACTTTCACTGAAATACTCTGTAGTATACCTCCCGTTAACATCAAAATACTTCCAGTAGTAATCGGAATTGCCTTTATTCGTGAGGCATGTGATGATTGAATATACATAACTGTCAATATATGAATTATACATACTATCAATTATAGCTCGACAGACAAGGGAAAATTAAAAGGGAGATGGCGATATGGACAATAAAAAAACGGAAATAATCGAAGCGATCAAGAAATACCACACAATCATCATTCATCGCCATGTTAATCCGGATCCGGATGCATTGGGATCACAAATCGGTTTAAAGAAGCTATTGAAGCATTCCTACCCTTCCAAAGAAGTCTATGCGGTAGGCGAAGAAGTGGATAAGCTTCTATTCATTGGTGATATGGATGTCATTTCCGATAACAAATACAAAGGTGCCTTAGTGATTGTTTGTGATACGGCCAACATTTCACGGATTAGTGATTCCCGCTATGATCAAGGGGACATGCTCGTCAAAATTGACCACCACCCTGAATATGAACCATTCGGTGATCTTTCTTGGGTCGACCCCTCTTATAGCTCCGCAAGTGAAATGCTTGTTGATTTATTCTTGGAATTTCCGGTGGGATTTATCATGAATAAAGATGCGGCTAAATCATTTTATGCAGGAATACTTAGTGATACCGGGAATTTCATGAATGGGAATACCTCACCGAGGACATTAAAAATGGTTTCATACTTAAGAACTTATCATATTCAGCCAGAAAGAATCCATAACAGTCTTAATGTAAAGAAAAAAAACGCTTCAAGACTTCAAAAAGACATTCTCATAAGCTTCAAGGTAACCGATAAAGGTGTAGCTTACTTCATTATTACGGAGGAACTTTTAAATATGTATGGTGTGGATCGAATCGAAGCTTCGAATCTAGTCAATACGCTAAGTGCCAGGGGAAATAAAATCTGGGCTTTCTTCATCGAATATCCTACTGAAATCCGTGTCAGGATACGTTCACGGAATATTCCCATCGCTTCAGTCGCACGTCAATTCAATGGAGGAGGACATTCACTGGCTTCAGGAGCTACCATCCATTCCTGGGAAGAGGTTGATCATGTTATCCAAGCATTGGATCAAGTCTGTCCATAACAGGGAGTTCATGAACTGCGGTGTTTATATGTATGATATTATTCCAGGCCATTAAAACGGATTAATTCGATCTATGACGGATTACAGAACTTAGCACCAGACCAAGAATGGCTGAGGAGCTTCAGTCCGTAGACAAATTTGAAGAAAGCGGGTTGCCTAAGTTTTTTTCTTTAAGAAGTTCAAGTTGATTTCAGAAATCCGCTCCCTTTCCGCCGACTGCCTGCCAATTCTCCTCGACGCAAGCGTCTGCGGGGTCTCGGCTAGCCAGTTATTCGGCAGGAGTGTCGCAAATTTCTTCAATCGTTTAGGGTGATACCAATCCGAACTCCCCTTTTTCGACAAACTGAAGCGCCAAAGCCAAGATGGCTGAGGCGCTTGCTTGTTTCAAGTTATTTGGACACTTCTTGAAGAATTGATAAATCGATCATGCCTTTTATATCATTGCTAGGGATATAACCAGCTTCTTTGCTTATATCGGCCATTTCCTGAATGACTTGCTCATTAACTTCGGTTGTCACTTCAAGGCGTGAAAATGCTGAAGCCACTTCTTCTTTACTTAATTCTTTTCCAGTCAGTTTCTTCAAATGCTTAATAACCAGTTCTTGGCTTTCTTCAGGGTTGTCTTTTATAAACTTCACCGCTTTTTCATGCGCTTTCAAATAGGAAGCAGCGAGCCCCTTTTTATCCAAGAACTTCTGGCTTGCAGCCACTACCGTGTTAGGTGAATCTTTCCCCCATGCAAATTGATCCCAGTCAAGCAGTAACTTTCCTTTTGCCTGGTTTTCCAAAACATACCCCCATGGTTCCTGGGTGGCTGCTGCATCGACTGATTTTTGGACAAAAAGGGCGGTTGTGTCTGCAGGTGCTGCAGCATACAGCTCAACTGTGCCCCCATTTGTAGTCGGTTTTAAGTCAACATCTTGAAGGGCCTTCCTAAGCATGACATCCTGTGTGCTTCCAATGACGGGAATCGCTACCTTTTTACCGCCCAAATCTTTTAAATCCGTAACCTTGCTGCCCTCGCTGGCAACAAGTACGGCACCTCCATTAACAGCCCCGGAGATCAAGTGGTATTCAGGGTTTTTTACGTAAAAGTTAAGCAACGGACCAGGACCGACCGTTCCGACATCAATGGCGTTTGTAGCCATCGCTTCCATGAATAATCCGCCATTGGCTACTGTTTTGGTTTCAATTTTAACATCTTTACCAAACTCTTCTTCGAAAAAGCCTTTTTCAAGCGCAATGATCGTTGCACTGTGGGTTAAGTTAGGAAAATACCCAATTTTCACGGATTTCCCCCCGGACCCTTCTCCTTCTTCATCATTACTGCTGGATTGAGTGCATCCGCTTACTATTCCGATTAACAATACAGACAGTATAAGGGCAAAAAATGATTTTTTCAGCATATTTCTCTCTCCTTTTTACTATTATTTTATTAAACTACCGTTACTTCACTCCCCATTTCAGTTGAACATTGCGTTCAAGACGGGAGAAGACGACATTATCCACGATTGTTCCGATGATAGCGATGATGATCATCACGGAGATGACCAAATCCATTTGTCCCAGTGATCTGCCCATTTCCAGCAACTGTCCAAGACCGCCTCCCCCGCCAAGTAATTCACCGGCCATCAATGCACGCCAGGAAAAGGCCCATGCGATACGGAGCCCGGATATTATTTGCGGGACGGATGCTGGTAAAATCACGGTGCGAAGAAAATGTAACCCGGTCGATCCATATGTTTTTGCAACCCGCTGATATAACTGTGGCACATTTCGGAAGCCACTCGTTGCATTAACCGTCATCGTCCAAGTTGCGCCGATGGTGACGATGAAGAGGATCGAAAAATCATTCAATCCAAACCAAATGATCGCTAAAGGGAACCACACGATACTCGGGATGGACTGTAATGCCGTCACGACGAACCCTAAAGTGTCTTCGACCAATTTAAAGCGCCAAATGAAATATCCTAATATCAGACCTACTATAATGGCAATCATAAAGCCAATCAGGATACGGCCAAGGCTTTTTCCGATGGCTTCGGTTATTTGTCCGCTCATCAGTCCATTAAACAGAGTTTCCAAAACCTGAGTCAGGCTTGGGAACATGAAATCCGGAAGACTGGAAAGTCTAGATGTGACTTCCCATATCCCCGCTATCATCGCGATGAATATGATTCGTCTTAAAGCTGTAATCATTCCCCATTTCCTCCTTCAGCACTTTTTCAATTTCCTCCTGCAAAATCGATAGAACCCTTTGTTCTGTATGCAAAGTTACACTATCCGGCATAACTCCATCTTTCATGGAAGGGACGGAAATCGTCTCTTTGATTTTCCCGGGACGGGTAGCAAAGACGATAATTTTTTCGGAGAGCTGAACAGCCTCACGAATATTATGGGTTACGAAAAAGATCGTCACTTTAGTTTTTCTCCAGATTTCAAGCAGCTCTTTATGCAAGACCATCCTCGTTTGCTCATCAAGCGCGGAGAATGGCTCATCCATCAATAGGATATCCGGTTCCATCACCAACGCTCTTGCGATGGCTACCCTCTGTTTCATGCCCCCTGAGAGTTGATGTGGATAGGAGTCAACATATCGACTGAGGTGAACCATCTTTAAAATGTCCAATGCCTTGGCTTTAGCCTCTTCATTGGGAATTTTCTTTAACTTCAATCCGTATGTAACATTTTCAAGTACCGTCAACCAAGGGAATAATCCCGCCTCTTGAAACACTACAACTCTTTCCGGACCTGGCTTCACCACTTTTTTCCCAGCTACACGTATTTCACCTGTATCTGCCTTATCAAGGCCGGCAATCAGATAAAGGAGCGTAGATTTACCACATCCAGAAGGACCGACAATCGAAACGAAGCTTCCTTTCTCGACCTCTATATTTATCTTATCGAGCACCTTTATGCTTTCTTTCTTTTCATTCTTAAAACTTTTTTCAATTCCATCTATTGTTAAATACATAAAGTCACCCCACTTTTAAATCGCATCAATTTACTAAACATTATTTCTTAATAATGATTAATCCAATGGTTTTTGTCAACTATAAAAATGCAAAAATTCTAATTTATCGGTATCTTTCTATTTAATTGTCAATGTATTGATAAATATTCCAGCCTTACACAAAAATACATATGGACAAATCGCAAATAAAAAAACCTGAGCCCTTTGTAAGGGTTCAGGCTAATTTTATTATCCATCTTTTAAAAAATCCTGCTTCCATACAATTTATCCTTCATCTTTTGTGTCCTTGCATGCAGAGGCTTTTTCAAAATGATACCTAAGATGAGTGTGAATATTAAAAAGAGTATCAAGATAAAAATGTCCTTGCCCGCTACGCTCCAAGTTATTCCTCCAACAGATTCACGAAGTAAACCCACAGCATAGGTGAACGGCAAGAACGGGTTAATATGCTGAAAAAAGGGCGGTGTGACCTGAATCGGGAAGGTGCCTCCTGAACTTGATATTTGAAGGACCATCAAGACGACACTTATCCCTTTTCCAACATTTCCAAGAACGGAAACGAAGGTGTAGACAATGAGTGTAAATACTGTACTTATCAGAACGGAAAACAGGATGTACTCAAATTTATCCGCTACATAAACACCGATAAGGACGATATTCCCAATGGAAACACTAAGAGCCTGCATTACCCCAATGATGAAAAATATAAGATACCGCCCGATATAAATTTGATACTGGCTGTAGACTTTTTGAGAAACACCCACGCTAAGCATGGAAATCAAAATTGTGCCGCCTACCCAAAGGGATAGCGCCGTAAAAAAAGGAGACATGGCGGATCCATAGTTCGGAATCGGAAAGAGACTGTGTTTATTGAGCAGCACTGGTTCTGAAAAAAATTCACTTTCTTCTTCAATATCATTCCTTAGGAAATCGATCACTTCTTCCATATTATAAGACTTATCGAATTCCCGCATTTTAGAAGCTAGAGCCTTTATTTTCGTTTCGATTTCCGGAAACTTATTCTGTAACTTATCGATATCCCCTGTACGTGTTTCCAATGTTCGATTGGTCCCATTCAACAGCGTTCTCACCTCAGGAAGGACCTTGGCGCCCTCCTCCATCGTAAGCTGGACATTATTCAATATTGCTTCCGTTTCATTCCAGATTTCAGTGAATTTTGGCCCTGTTTCCTTTGAATAGCTCTCCTGGAATCTTGCCAAGACTTTATCATTGTTCCCAGCAAGTTCGATAAGGTTGCCAAAGGCTCGGTTATTCAGCGCTTGAAGCTGGTTCGAAGCATTATCCCTTAGTTCATCAACCAGCCGTATTTCTGGCTGAAGCAAATTTTGCTCATTAAATTGATTGACCCTCACCAATAAATTATACATACTGTCCAAAAGATACAGCTCTTTGCTTATCCTCGTTTTCCCTTGTTCCACTAGCTGATCATACTCATTGCCAGGCAAACCCTGACCCGTTAACCGGTTCGCCAGCACTATAACGGAGTCATTATCGCTCCTGATGTTCACAATATCATTTTTCAAAAGGGGATTGATTTCTGCGAATGCCTGCCTTGTTGAATCTACATAACTAGAAACGTCCGATACCAATTTGTCCTTCTGCGATGTTATTCCTTCTATTGAATCCAGGCCATCATGAACCTTCTTAATGATATCTTCAGCCTGTTTGACATGTGTTTGAACGGTTTTGATATTTTGCTCAAGCTCAGGCAGTTCACCCTCTAATAAATACACCATATTCTTCATTTTTTGAATCGTCGGCAACTCGTTTTGCAAGGTGATTCCAAGTTCATTAAAGATTGTAAGGATACTGCCACTGGCTGATTTGATAAAGGTTTTGCTCACATTGTCCACAATGCTGTTGGCACCCGCTGCCGTTATTTTAGGAGCAATGGAATTGATCTTTTCATTAACATAGTAATCAATTTCCGCCTTCTTAGGTTCATCGGTCATGATCGTCGCAATATGTTCGGAAAAGTTCTCCGGAATGATGATGGATGCATAATAATCACCCTTTTCCACCTTTTCTATCACTTCTTTTTCCGATGTGAATCTCCAGCCCAGATGCTTATTTTCCTTTAGCCCTTCCATTACTTCCTTGCCTATGTTCACGGCTTCGCCATTTAACTCCGCCCCTTTATCATTATTGGCAACACCGACAAGGATTCCTTCCGTATTTCCATATGGGTCCCAAGATGCGACAATATTAAACCACGCATAAATGGAAGGGATGAACATGAGAAAAACAACTACGATACAAACAAAGAAATTTTTATAAATGCTTTTTAAATCGTCAATGAATATTTCCTGAATATTTCTCAAAACATACCCCCGTGCAAAGTATTTTGATACTATTATTCGAAGAAATTTCTTTAACGATACAAGTAAACATATCCATCGTTTTTTTTAGACTAAATAAAAGAAACCAAGTAACGAACTGCTTGCTTCCTGAGATTTCACGAATCTTGATTTCTTGGTTATTAAGGTGGCCCCCAATTCAAGGACGTTTCCTTGTCTTTTTCCTTTTTTAGTTACATAAACGGCAAGGTGTAAGAACATACTATCACAAACGAACTGTCGGGAGTTTTGCAAGGGAGAAATAGTCATGTCAGAATCTGTTGAAATCATCTTTCGAACATTGACCTCTTTTATTTTATTATGGGTATTTGTCCATCTCCTCGGTAAACAGACGATTGCCCAGAGGACCTATCACCTTTATATCGCTTCTATTACGATGGGGACAATTGCAGGGAATCTAGCATTCAATATAAAAATTAAATTCCTGTATTTTATCATTGCAATTATTATTATGGGTACCGTCGTTTATATGCTGAACCTTCTATCGATTCGACATCCGCGCTTCGGGAAATGGATCGCTGGAGAACCTGCTACCTTCATTCAAAAAGGACAAATTCTCGAAGAGTCAATGGAACGAATGGGGTATTCACTGGATTCTCTTAAACAGGCCTTGCGAGGAAAAGATATCTTCAACATTGAAGAAGTGGAATGTGCCATGTTAGAGACAAATGGCTCCCTCTCTGTATTAAAAAAAGAACAATACCAAAATGCCGCCAAGCAGGATTTACCTTTACTTTCCTCAGCAGCAACTGTACCGATAGAACTGGTCTACGACGGAAAGATTCTATATGAAAACTTATCCAAACATACCTACGATTACGAATCGTTAATCGCTGAACTCAAAAAAAGAAACCTTGCTGTTTTTGATATCTCGTACGCTGTTGTAGGAACAAAAGGAAATTTGTATATTGATTCGATTAAGGATCAATCAAGGGAATAATCTTTTGGTTTTACAATAATCCGACCCATATCATGATTTGACCGGCCATACCCTCTCCATTTGATTTAATAAAATTAAACTGGATTAAATGAGTGAAGATACTCTTTTTCATTTTAATAGTTCATAAATAAAAAGTGGTTTTTCCAGAAGGAAAAACCACTTTTTCTGCCTAACTCTTTTCAATCACGTTTATCAATTCCCTTAAATAATCCGGTAGATCAGGCGGACGCCTGCTTGATACAAGGTTTCCATCTACTACGACGGGCTTATCTATCCAAGTTGCCCCCGCATTTTCCATATCATCCTTAATGCCCGGTGTACTCGTTACATTCTTCCCCTGTAAAATTTTAGCGGAGATCAATACCCAACCAGCGTGACAAATTTGCCCGATCGGTTTTTTACTTTTTTCCATGCTTTGGATAAGTGATATCACTTCAGGAAACCGGCGAATTTTATCTGGTGCCCAACCCCCCGGTACAAGAATGGCATCATATTCTTCTGCTTTAATACTGCCATAGTCATAATCAGATATGGCTGGTACACCATATTTTCCAATGTATGTTTCATTCGCATTTTCTCCTGCAAGGTGAACAATCGCTCCTTCTTCTTTTAATCGTAAAATCGGATACCAGAGCTCTAAATCTTCAAAATCATGGTGCACAAGACTGATTATTTTCTTTCCTGCTAATCTCATGAAAAACCTCTCCTTCTTTCGTTCTATTGCCCTTTACCATTCTTCCCTATTACTTCCCTTTTTCTACTGCCTGTACACTTTACATGCATTAACCGATCATCAATATTTGACCTAAAAATCAACCTTTACCAAGTACAACCCAGCTGCCTCCGCCATACGGCCCGTCTGGATTCTTTCTTTTGACTCTAAAATACTTGGTATATTTTCAGCATCTATTTCATTTAACCCTACTTCTATCAACGTCCCGACAATCTTCCTAACCATATTATAAAGAAATCCATCGCCTCGCACCGTAATTTGGATGAAGCCGGCATTTTCTTCTATATCAATGGAATATATCTCACGCACCATGGATTTTTTCTTGGACTTTGCATTTGAAAAAGCAGTGAAGTCATGTTCACCTATAAAAAATTGACATGCTTTTTTCATTCTTGTGATATCCAGCTTTTTCTCTACATGCATACTGTACTTTCGCATGAAAGGATTTGTATATTGCTCGTTCCAGATCTTATACAAATAGGTTTTATCCTTAGCATTATAACGGGCATGAAAACGTTCAGGAACTAGCCTAACCTCGACAACGCTGATATCTCGGGGTAAATATCTATTCAAATAATTCATGATTTCAGCTTCAGTCAGATTTTCACCAAGCTTAAAATTGGCGACTTGAGCAAGGGCATGTACACCGGCATCCGTTCTGCTGCAACCGATGATTTCAATTTTTTCCCCTGCCATTTCCGTTAATACATTTTCTATTTTCCCTTGAATCGTATCATCACTATTACCTAGTCGCTGCCAGCCTTTATAGCGCCCGCCATCATATTGAATGGTCAATTTATAATTGTACATTGCGTCCTCCTTATTTTATTCCTGTTAAGTCATCTAAACAGAAAATTCTTGATAAAATACAAGCCCCCATACAACTCCTGCTGTATGAGGGAATAGATGGTCCTTTCTTAGAAAAACACTTAAATTGTTAAGTTGTTAATGGGTTTTGTAACGGCCCCACAAGTCTACAGTAAAACGATTTCCATTTTTTAAGGGTTCGTTTAGGATACCCCCCACAGCCTCATGGTACAGATTTATGTAAAGAGCCTGCAGCTCATCCATGCAATTCGATAGTAAATACCAGCAATCAAACTAAAAAAGCACTTCTGCATAGTGTACCAAAGTGGCCAACTTCATGCAACGAACGAACCGGCGTCACATATCCAGTTCCGTGCAATGCAGAATCACACAGAAATAATAAATGGAAATCAAAAAAAACTATAAACGAACAAAAGCTCTATAAAAGACAGAAAAAAATTCTTTCCTAAATAAGTTCAGGATAAAGAAACTCTAATAAATAGCATCGTTGATTTTTGAACGCACCCGTTAATCCACAAGGTTTACTAGAAGCTATATTTGGTATTCAAAGTAGTATTAATTTTGACATATCAAATAACTCCTTTATAAGTTGAAAGTCGGTTTTAAAAAAGGAATTTGGGATACATTAAAACCCTTTTTTTTCGTTGCATTCATACTGAAGATTATCGAAAATCACTTCCTCCACCCCATAATTCCCGACCGCCAGTATGTGCAGTATTAGCGTGAATATCTTGATTTACTAGTTGTAATACTCCTGGTTCTTCATTATGGTGCCACGTAAAGCCATCAGGAGTATCGCCGTGGGATAGTCCAGCAACTTCTTGGGAAGATAGTCCTAAAACGTCTGCTAATTCAGGTTCAGCTTGAATATGATCGTATAGTTCCTGATTTGCATAACTGAATTGTACATAGTCAGTTTGCAGGTATAAACTTTCATCGATATTAACTTCATATTCATCATTAAATGAAGGAAACACACCGGTTATATCTTGTCCATTCGGCAACTCAACTGTTCTTTCAGTGAATGGAACACCGGTTTCAGGGTGTTCAGAACCAACTAAATGGTCATTTGTAGTCTCAATTCTTACAGATTCTTCAACATCTAAGTTGTTAAGGTTAGTATGAGTTGTATCTGCCGCTTCAGCTGTATCGGCTCCATCCACCCCGTCAATGAAATCAACCACACCAACCGCAAGTGCTCCGATTGCGACGGTTTTTACTAGAGACGTTGCTCCTTTTTTAACTCTATCGTTATCCCCATCTATCATTCCGACAATTACATCTCCACCATTTTGTATTGTGTTCTTTGCTGTCACAACTACTCCCTTTGCAGTCCTCGTTACAGCAGTACCCATTTCTCCAATTCCCTTGTCACGCTTTGTAGAATCATCATTAATAATGCCTGATACAGTATCAACCGCTCCGGCTGCAACTTGCCCAACTGTATCACCCGCGAATTCAGAAGCATTCCTAACACCTTTTCCTATGTCCTCTATTATCTCAACCCCTGTTAATTCTCCGACAAATTGAATCGGCTTACCTACTACGAACCCAGCGGCTTTTCCCGCAAATTTTCCTACACCCCTTATTAAACTCATAGTGCCCACTCCTCCTATTTTCCTATCATCCAGTATATTGAATTTATCGGAGATTTCCCCATAACTGTTTAGAATAATGAGGAGTGAAATGTTACGTTAGATCTGGCAGTTAAGCATGCGTACATTTTTTTAGTATCTTTCTAATTCAAGCTTGTTGAAGGATTTCCAAATAATAGCGGAGTAGACCAAACCTATCTAAATTATAAAAAAATAACATACTTGAAAGTTAATATTCTAAAAAATTTTCCTTAAAAAGGAAAGAAAAAATACGATATAATAAGGATATTAATAAGTTGATAAATCAAGAAGGAACTCAGATAGACATTGTGTCACTGGGGTCATCTGTTTTGCCATTTACTCTAGGAGGTACATTTTGAAAGAATCTAAATTGAATAAAGGATGGTTAAGTTTGGGGGCAATCGGATTATTTTTCCTAGGAAAAATGAAATGGTTGTTTGCGCTATTGAAAATAGCAAAAGTAGGTTCTCTGATTTCTATTTTCGTTTCTTTAGGAGCGTATGCCTTGGTTTACGGTTGGAAATTTGCCGTAGCCCTAGTCTATCTAATTTACATCCATGAAATGGGACATTTATTAGCTGCTAAGAGAAAAGGCATCAAAACATCCAATGCCATTTTCATCCCTTTTGTCGGAGCATTAATTGCCCTTAAAGAAGAACCCAAGAATGCAAACCAAGAAGCTTATCTTGCTTTCGGAGGTCCTTTACTAGGTACATTAGCATTTCTACCAGCCATCCCCCTATTTATGATGACGGAAAATCCATTTTGGCTTTTAGTTATTACACTTGGAGCCATGATTAACCTATTTAATCTAATGCCTGTGCATCCTCTTGATGGAGGACGTATAGTGGGAGTCATCTCCACAAAGCTTTGGGTATTAGGGATTATCGGGATGGTTGTATATTTGTTTCTTCATCCAAATCCATTTTTAATTCTTTTCTTATTATTGGGTATTTCTAAGTGGTGGAAAGAATTCCGTAGCGAGACAACCAGAAATCAAAGAGACAACATCATTGAATTGAATCAATTTGGTTTAAGGCAACTAGAACAATTTGCAGGTGCAACAGATGAAGAGAAAATTCGCCTGGTTAATATTTGGAATATGGAATTTAGCCAACTACATGAAAAGTTTAACAACATGAAGAGTTGGCATATCCCGCTATTTGATGATAATAAGCTAAAAGAAAAACAGCTGACCGAGGCAAAATTAAATATTTATAGATCCTTAATGGATGCTGCTAATTCGAATGAATACCAGTACGGACAGACCGATTTTGACAATATAGGTGCGTATGAACGAATAAAGACAACATTCTTTATGGAAGTGCAAGAACAAACTGAAATTAGGGATAAAGAGAAATCCTATTATTCATCGAGTCTCAAAACAAAAATCATCTGGTTCACATTATACATTGGGCTAGCCATCTTCTTAATGATAACAAGCTTGTATGCAGGTGATTTAATGGAACAATATAAAACTTTATTACCGTAATACATTATGAAAAAGGGACCTCAATTTATGAAGGTCCCTTTTGTTTGTCCCATTTATCATAGTTTAGGATACTAATCAAAATAATTCTGCCATTCCCTACAACGTGTGTACATTGTTCATTGATGGAAGTTCTATCCCCATTTTCGTTTATGTAATAATATTATTGTTCACAGTACCGTAGCCCATATCTTTTGTCCAAGTAAAATACACGCCATATTGATGGATTTCGGTACCTTCCAATGCCTTTAAATATTCTAATTTCACTCGAATAGTTTTTTGGAACATCATAAAAAGCTATCTTCGATATGGAAATACATTATGTATCATCGAAAATGAGAAAGACAATTAGACGCGAATCACCAGCTTTGGACTGAGATCTTTTAATTTGTATGATCGTTAATCCATTTTCTGCTCTTGCCGCTCGTATTTGGCTACTCTTTGCAATTTATCTAAATCCACCTTGCGATCCCATACTTTTTTTGCATTTTCATTGATTAAATTCAGTGGATTTCTTACTAAATCGATATTCCGGATATTCTTAATTTAAACTGTACCTTTCTTCGACTTAATCGTACCATTTTCACCTTGTACTATCATTCTTTTACAAATCTGCCCTGTGTTTTAATATGAAAGAATCGCACTATATAGATAATTAACGAAGTGAATTAGTGGTCTTTTTTTTAACTCCTTTAATTGTTGTATAAATAGGATATAACAATAACAAACTTCCAAGTAGCCATATCCCATATTCTTTTCTAGGAAGATATTTATCCAATAAATCATTCAAAAATAGATTTCCTGTTATGATGAAGATTAGCCCTGTTGTGAAAAATGTTAAAGACATTTTGAAAAAACTTTTTCTTTTTAAATTTCTTGTCCTTAAAACCATTGATTAAACCTAAACCCA
This sequence comes from Peribacillus sp. NPDC058075, assembly GCF_042885195.1. Taxonomy (NCBI): domain Bacteria; kingdom Bacillati; phylum Bacillota; class Bacilli; order Caryophanales; family Bacillaceae; genus Peribacillus; species Peribacillus sp. NPDC058075. The sequence continues at coordinate 3,034,350 of NZ_JBHVSL010000001.1, forward strand.
CAGAAAAAATAAGTAAATCAGTGACATTCATACGCCTTAACCTTTTTTTTATTTTCAGCATAAGCGAAAAAAATCCTATTTCATATATGAAATTATTTCCACATTATTGAACGATCCTGCCCCTTTAGCTTAACAAGATTTCCTCCCAATTTATTAAAACTTTAAAAAAATCACAGCCTCTAGAGGTTGGTAATTTTGCTTACACCGTTTTACCATATATTTGAATTAACAATTGAACTTCCGGGTCGCAAAAATAAAAGAACCGCCGCAGCGATCCTTTGATGTTATATATGCTGTTTGAGTAATACGAGTCACCTATGATAATGGTTCGCACTGCTCGACTACTTTTTAACTAACTTACCCATTATAGAAGAACCAATTACCTAATATCTTGTAAAGCTTGTTGAAGTGTGGCATAAGTTTTAATATTCGAAAAATTGATGTCTGAGTTGATAATTCTTGATACTAAATCCGTTCTAATCCCTGTAAATACCGCATTGATTCCTAGCAACCTAAGAACATCATATATTGTAAAGATTCGAGCCGCAATTTCGGTATCGATAGAGGCGATGGCTGAGAAGTCAATAATAACGCATTCAATTTTCAACTCAGTGACTCTGGGTATGACTCTATTCATAATAAATTCACTTTTTTCTACATCAATATCTCCAATTATCGGGAGAACCGCCATGCCATTTTGTATAGGGATTATGGGTGAAGATAGTTCTGTGATCTTTTGGTTCTGCTTTTCTTCGGTTTTCTTTGTTTTTCTTTCTCGCTTAAGGATCGTTTCAGTAATACTTATATCGAGAAAATAACTTAATCTACTGGTAACATTGATAACTTCCTCAGTAGTTAGTCCATGGTCCATGCATAATTGAGATAAAATTTTTATTAATAGCTGTCTAGTATCCGCATAGGGTTTTATAAGACTCGATAATTCCTCTATATATTGAGCATCTTCCGGAGTTTCCTGTTTGATGAGCCATTCAATGTATCTAGGTTCAACCTCTTCATTCGAAAATTCAAGCGTACTCCCTAAAAATTTAAGAAATTCAGCATTAGTATCAATTGATTTATCTATTATTTCTTGTGGGAATGCTATTTCTATCTTACTCACACTATAATTAACAATTTCCCTGCTTATTGATTCAGCATTCTTACTTAAATATTGTGCAAATTCTTCAATTGTATTTACCTTTTCAAATCCCATAGAGCAATACTCCTAAGTGTCTATATTTTCTTTAAGTATATTGGTTGCAAGCACACTTGTCTATCAACGATAAACATCAGAAAAAAATAACTCCGGTTAACGAATTGGAATGCAAATATAAGCATGGCGGTTGTATTAAAAGTGTGCAGTTCTTCTTAGTTAAACTAACGCTCCCTTACGATCATATTCATCCTGAAAAATAAGGCAAGATTTCTACAATAAATACTTCTAGCGAAGGCTGCTTCAGCAGCCTCCAATACTTTAACTAATGCACCCGTTATTGATTAAGGATTAATTAAAAGATAAATAATCTAATAATAATTTTTGAGCTTTTTCATTATTTATATACTCTTCATAAAATGTTGGATAATCCGCCATTTTTTCTTCTAAAAAGCGATATTGATGAAATATATCAAAGAAAGATAAATGAAGCCATTCTAATTGATCCTGGGGAATTCTTTTTGAATTTCCTCTCAAGACATAGCTCAGGCTTCCTGCAATATTCGTCCAATATGTGTTTAAATCACCTGTCAGACAATCCTCCTCGGAAAGTTCCTTATTGAAATCTTCTTGTATTTTATCAGTATCTCTGTATGTAAAAGGGTTATATAGACTTGCCTCTAAATTTTTCAATTCTTCATATTTTTTCAATTTATCTATGTTTAACACCACCAAGTAAAAATGATTTTATTATATTTTATTTTACCATTCTTTCTTCAACTATCCTGCCCCTTTAGTTTAAGTTCATTCTTTCACAATCTCAATAGTGTAGAGCCTTTACCCTTCATTGATAGAAGATTCAGTTACAAATCCGCAGGGATCCAAATGAGTTCGAGGAAAGACTTAAAGGTACGCCCTACCACTTTCATAAAAAATCACTTTTTTACCTATAATAACGTGTGAAGGTCAGGATTCTATGAACGTCCCAGAACGCGGTTTGACCGTGAACTTTAAAAATCTAAATCTTTACATTTTCAAAGGAAAAAACACATAAAAAAATGTTATGTTATGGAATATCCCAGAAGGAGGAATGGTTAAATGAAATATCATTATAATTTTATAATTGATGGAAAGCTCATCGAAGTTGAGGAAAGAAATTATGAACGTGCTAAACAGCGTGCCAAAGAAATTCTGGAAGAAATGAATCAGATAAAAAACAAAAAGTAAAAGCCTAATCGAGACTGAAAATCTTGGTTAGGCTTTTTTTTCTTCCAAAATGGATCTTAATCTTTTAATGGATTGGCAATGGCGGCTTACATAATCATACTTTAATCCAGACGGTTTCCTTTAGATCTATTTTTTTGTATACATAAACACGCCCTTGTCCTTAATTGGATTGGGGTGTTTATGTATGCCAACTATTAGCTCGAGCAATGTGGAATTGTTGGGCAATATCTACGCCAACAACAAGATGCCGAACAGAAATTCTTACTATTAGTTGATTTTGTTTATCTTGCAATTTAAACTTCATATTAGGGTTCCTCCTACGGTTTTGAGTTAGATTGGTGACTTACTCATATCTTACTGAGGAGCCCTATTTTTTTCAAAGCCGATAATGAACGCTCTACAGGAATGCTATCCTGCCCCGATAGTTGCATAAAGAAATAGGCTGCCTTAGCAACCTGCCTTATTGAAGTAAACCACCCGTTAGTTCATTAAGAAAAGCGATTCTTATTAAAGAATCGCGCCCAATTGTGGAATACACTCTGTTAGATTTCAAGAATATACTTATTTCTCTTGCTTTATTTTTTACGACCAATAAATTTCGGTTGCTAAAAACCTCCTCCTAACTTCAACGTTAATGATAGTTTGTATTATCATGTAACTTTTTAAGCTTGGAATTGTTTTTTCTGAATATCTTTTTGAACGTTTATTCTTCTCACGATAAAGATGAGGACAAATGCACCCAATAAGCAGGTTGCTCCTCCTGCTCCTATCAAGACGAAAGAAACTCCAAGCCATTTGGCAAGAAGGGAGCCCACAGCAGGTGCAATAAGCATAGAGCAGGTTTGTAATGATGTGGCTGCAGCAGATACTCTGCCCATCATTTGCTTGGGTGTCTCCGATTGTAAGGTAAATCCATAAGGGACCGACTCACCGGAGCCCATGAAACCAAGGAAAAATGCGCCAATCACCCAGGCTAATGCAGAAAGATTTACAATCTCCATACTACCAAGCCCCATTACAATGATTAATGAACCGCTAAAAAGTAATGCACTTGACATAAAGTGAATAGGTTTTCTTTTCCAGTGTGTCCAGTTGCCCATTAAAAGAGAGCCTACCACGCTTCCTAGACCTACAGCACTAATCAGTAACCCAAAATTCCCTTCCGTGAAGCCAAGGTTTTGAGCAATAAATACGAATAGTCCATCGTACAGGAAAATGATAAAAAACGCTACAGAGGATAGGATAATTGAGATTTTTAATAATGGGGTATATGAAATGTGCTTAATACCATCTAATAGTTCTTTCCAATAGTTACCGTTATCCCTATTTTTCTTTTCAGATTTAATGTCAGCATTCATTTCTTTTTCATCCATGTTGGGAAGAGTAAGTAAAATTAATATAGCAATGAAAAAACCTGCAGCTTCAAATAAAAATGGACTTTTTGCTCCAAATAAAGCTATGACACCTCCACCAAGTGCAGGACCAATAATTTTCATCGTATTAACAGAAAGCTGGCTAAGTGTTACCGCCTCAGGAAGGTGGTTATCACGGACCGTAAACCTAATCATACTTTGTCTTGCTGGGTCGTAAATTGCTGAGACTGTTCCCTTCAAAAACACAAACAATAAAAGGATATAAAGGTTAGGAGCAAAAAACAGTCCTCCTACAAACATGATCCTTAAAAATAAACAAATGATCATCATTTTCTTTTTGGGAAGTCGATCCACGAATACACTTGCAAAGGGACCTATGATGACCCAAGGTAGCCCAATTACAATGATCACTGAGGCAATGGCTGTTTCATCTAGCCCCCAATGATAAGCAACAATAACCTGTAAAGCAATAAAATCGAGCCAATTACCCAGATCAGAAAATAGCTGCGCGCCAAATAATGAACGAAATGGACGGAATTTTAAAGGCTCAAATATTCCAACTCTCATGAGTTATTTCTCCTTTTCTCCTTGGGTTGCCTCTCTTCGTCTTGCTAGCAGTTTTTCTGTATTCCCATTTGAATCCTGCCCTTTTGGAAGTTGATTATTTTCCAATGCATTTATCGATTCTTCAATCCATTTCAACTCAGCCTCCAGTCGCAATTCGGCATAGCGGATGGTTAGCATACCCACTTTACTGATGTAAGAGATTCCGTTTGTTGGCCAGTCTTTTACAAATTCAAGTAAATCTTCGGTTGTCTCTTTTCTTTTTAGTAGATGACTTATTAATACAGAGCTTTCCATATCTTCGTGCCAAGTGGACATCTTCATTAATAATTCGTCTCTAATAATTGGATAGGCAGGAGGGATTCGAAGCCAGTTTTCAAATTCCTCCCACCCTTTTGGGGTAAGTTCATAAAGTTTCTTTTTACGCCCCTCTTCCTCTTGTTCAATAGGATAAACTAATCCTTCTTCTTCAAGCTTCTTTAATTTCGGATAAATACTCCCATAACTCATTCCCCAGTATAAGCCGGCAGCTTTATGCTCAAACTCTGCTTTAATATTGTATCCAGTACTGGGCCAAAAGCTTAAAATAGCTAGAATAGAACTTTCAATTGACAATGTAACATTCCCCTTCCACACATAATGATATATCAAATTGATATATCATTATGATATGTGTAGGAACAGGAAATAACAACCATAAATTAATAAATATTCCATAATTTAGAAAGTTATTTTTCAGTGATTCAATTTTTTAGAGTTATTGTTTATAATCCGGCCCTATTGTTGATTTAAAATTCAAACAGCACAGTTCGAGCTGCTCGGTCACGGACATGGTCACGATCAATGGGGTCTAAGATGTAGGAGAGTATGGGTTCATGGATTTGGATGGACATGGATTTACAAGTGAAAATAAGACAGCTAAATGCTTTTTTTAAATTCTTGGCTCTGTTAAAGGAAGTTGAAAAACTTGTACCCATATACTCCTTCATATGAAAAGACTTATTGACAACTATTAATAAAGAATGTATAGTTTCTATAGATATAATTGATAATGATTTTCATTACTGATTATAAAAATTATTTTTACATAACAAGGGATACTTTTCATTCCATAGGGGGCCTTTATGAAAAGCAAGTTAGTTACGACTTTTTTAATTTTACTCACAGCTTTTGTCATTTTACCAATACACAGTTTTGCAGCTAATGCATCCGATGATATGAAAAAAGCAAATGAGATAATTATAGAAACTATCCAATCTGTGAATAAGGGCGACACAAAGGCAGCTTTTAAGCAATACAAAACCTTTACATCTACTTGGATTTCAATTGAAGATGGAGTGAAAAACCATTCTCAGCTCGCCTATCATGATATTGAAGATAACATGGGTCAAGCTCAGTTTGCTTTTGCTCAGCAGCCTGTGGATAATGAGAAATTAAAAAATGCACTTAGTAGATTAAAAGAGACCAACCAAAAGTTTATAGAGGGTAAGTATTCATCTTCATCTAAAAGTGATAAAAATACAGGTACCACTGGAAATATAGCAGAACTTGTGACACTGCTCAATCAGTCTCTTTCCAAGATTAATGATAATGATATTGAAGGCGCAAGAAGGGACATAGAGAAGTTCCGAAAATCATGGTTGAATGTCGAGGGAATTGTCCTTACTCAGTCCTCAAAGTTATATGGTAAAGCAGAAAGGGATATGGTTGCTAGCTACGCCCTGCTATCCTCCAATCCCCCAGATGTGCTAGGTGCAAAAAAAACGATTGAAGGTATGCGTGATTACCTCTCTCCACTGGTAGCTAAGACAAGTTATACGATGCTGGATGCAACGACCATTCTTCTTCGCGAAGGATTGGAAGGATTGCTTGTAGTGGTTGCTTTGCTTGGATTTTTGAGAAAAGCAGGCCATGAAGCGAAAAGTAAATGGATCTGGTACGGAGTAGGATCCGGACTTGGAGTAAGCCTTGTACTTGGCGTAATTGTAAACCTATTATTTTCTGCTGGTACATTCGGAAGTAACAATTTCTTGATATCCGGTTGGACAGGGATATTTGCAGCAGTGATGCTTCTATATATGAGTTATTGGCTTCACAGTAAATCAAGTCTTGCTGAATGGCAACGATATATTCGGACACAAAGTACAAAAGCACTTGATACCGGTAGCTTGTTCTCCCTAGCCATTCTTTCGTTCCTTGCTGTTTTCCGTGAAGGAACAGAGACTGTCCTATTCTTTATCGGGATGGCTGCTTCCATTAAGTTAGCATCGCTTTTACTAGGGATTGCCATTGGGCTGCTCATCCTTGTAATTGTTTCATACCTCATACTCAAAGTAGGTTTAAAAATTCCAATGCGTCCATTCTTCCTCGTATCAAGCATTTTGATGTTCTACCTATGCATTAAGTTTGCTGGCATGGGGATTCATGGGTTGCAGCTTGCCGGGTTATTACCCGCGACTCAAGCACCCATCCCTAGCATTGACTTTTTCGGTGTATATTCAACCTGGGAAAGTTTTATCCCTCAGGTGATCTTACTTGTAATCGCTGTTATTACAGCATTTTTAAATAAAAGAAAAGCTAGTAAAATAAAAGTAAATACTGGAGGTAACAAAATTGAAATCTCGTAAATTACTAGTCCCTATCCTCGTAGTAGCTGCTTTAAGCTTAACTGCTTGCGGAACCAATAATGAAAAGACAGCAGAGGAAACCAAGAAAACAGAACAGTCCTCTCCAAAATCAGTTTCCATTAGTGATGGCGCGAAGGATATGAAACAAACGATTGCTGACCTAAATGCACAACTAAAAGCCAAGGATGCTACAAAAGTAAAAGAAAGTGGATCGAAGCTTGAGGAATCTTGGCAAACGTTTGAAGACGACGTGAAAGCTAAAAACCCTGAACTATATGGTAAGGTCGAAACTCCCCTTTCCACAATTGAAGCTGGTGCAACGTCTTCACCACTTGATACACCAACACTTACTAAGGCTGCAAAAGAGTTAGATGGTGTTTTATCTGACGTTCAAAATATAAAATAACAGGTAATTCATTTTATATTAGTTAAACTTCAGTAGACCCTACACCTAAACAATAGTGCTTCAGTAAACTCCCATTTACAATGTATGAATATTTACTTTAAAATTAGGGTATGTTATCCTTATATTAACATAAACTAAAAACACCCCCATGCTGGTAACATGAGGGTGACAACTAGCAAGAGTGAGCGATCACTTTTCTAACAATTTAATCTTGGTCAGAAGAAGAACCACTACTATCTTGTGAGGATGGGTGGTTCTTTTTCCGTTTCTTGGCGAACGCAGACAGGATAAGACTGGTTGCTACAGCAACAAATATCTCTTTACCCATATCTGTAATTAAGTTCAATAAGAAATGTATCATGCGGTCACCTCCTTCCCCATCTATAATTAGATGGGGAAGCAAAACTCTTCTCAATCGAATGTAAAGGCATCTAAAGAAAAGACTTCTAAAGAAGAAACTGAACTAAACGATCCCGCAGACGTTATTTATCAAACAAACAAAAACAACAACAAACAAACAGTGATACTTGAATTCGAGTCGAAATAATATTAAAAAGAGCGACTGCATTTAATAAGCAATCGCTCTTTTTGTTTATTTACCTGGTCTCATAGTAGTTTTCAGCTGTGTAAATGGGCCAGTCCCAAAACACTACGCCTTGTGAAATAATATAGCGGTCTAAGAAAATTTCGAAATTAAGATTTGGAGATGCAAGTTCTGTAAACTCCAAAATATTAAGGTAATTTGGATCCCCAACCTTTAGTTTTTCTGTATCTATTATGAGATAACAATCACCCAATAAATGCCCAATCGGAATCCCTAATCCCTCCATTAACTCAAGCTCTTGAGCTTCCTTTACTTCATCTAAACTAAATAAATGAAGTCCGCCACCTATGTTAATATCGTCTTCTGCGATCAATTCATATATTCCTGCCCCATTATGGAGTGTTAAGAAGGCCTTATAGTCTTCAGGAAGCTTAATGTTATTTTCGCGTTCAAACATTTCAATTTCAGTTGTTTGTATTGGAGTATTAAAAGAACAAGAAACGATACCAACTTCACCTTCGTGTGATATTGTCTTCATTCGATTGTTGTTATTCAACAATTTTTTAAGTCCAGATAGGGTGTTATGCACGAAATGACTCACTCTACTTATCCCTCCAAATTTAATTAATATGATCTCCACCAAGGAGATGCTGTTTTTCGATGGAGATCTTCTGTCAACGGAAAGACATTGGACATCGAATTCGTACCGCCATATTCTAATGGTAACTCATGATGTGCTTCAAAAAAGAAACGCTCAAAGAAACTTTAGATACTAAACACTAATTCCTATGTCCAATTATGTGTAAAACTGAAATTTTACGCAAAGATAAATTGCTACCATCTCCCAAATTATCTAGGTGTACTCATCCGTACAACCTCCTAGGGCCGATAAGTTGTTTCAAACAAAAAAGGAGACCGACATTCCCCATTGCAAGTTAACTATTTTGTTCGCTAATCAACTGATGATTTAAAAGTAATGAGTTAAGAGCAAGCGTTTAGCATTCAGAAAGCCAAAGCCGGATTCAGCAATGAATCCGGCTTTGGCTTTTCTACTATTTTTCGAAAATTGCATTTGATAGAAGACGGAACAAGTAATCCGGGTGGTCGCGGAAACCTGCTTCTAACCCAATAAGAATTACATCTTTATTCTGTTCTTTTACGATTACAGCTTGGCCTTTGGCGGTTATGTTATTTTTCCAGTGACCAGCTACGAAGAAATTATCTGAATCTGCAAGGGTCGCGACGACTTCATCATTATCCGTACCAGTGAACCATGTTGGACGATAGACAAAGCCGATATCATCCTCTCCATATCCCGCTGTTAAACCATTTCCCTCATAATCGACTTTTACGATACCATTACTGTTGGAACCTCCTACATTAATGATGTCGTCTGTAAGACCGAGTGTTTTAGTTGCTCTAGATGCACCAGCACCTACAGCTATATATTTGCCTCCTTCATTTAAGAAGCTTGTCACATTGTCTTTAAACTCATTAAGTTGCCCGGCGTTTTGTAACCCAAATTCTTTATTAGCTTCAGATAGGTTGGTAGAGATGAGACTTTCCGTTCCACTATAGACAAAAATATCAAAACCGTTAAGGGTATTTTTAGCCACTTCGACTGGCGTAACTTCTGTCACATCAAAACCTAGTCTTTTCAAAGCGAGCTTTGTTCCTGCGTGTGATTTCTGTTTACCCATACCTCCATCCTTTAATATAGCCACTTTTAAAGACGTAATACCCACTGCATCTGCTGGTACCTCAGCAGTTCCTATCTGTAACCCAGATTCTTTCACCGCTGCTGATACCTGATTAGCTACTGCTTTTGCAAAGAAGTTGCCTTGTGCATCACGCACTATAGGTATTCCTTGCTTAAGCAATGCATTTACTAAATTTACCGATTGGACAGAGCTGTTCGGAATCAGAAACGGTCCTTTTCCTGAAACCGTTCCTTGACCTGTAATCTGGTTTACTTTCTTTGTATTGACTTTAATAGGATTTTGTGTAGCTACTGCCTCGAATCCCCAAAGCTCCGGTAAACTCCATGCAGAAATGTCGTACATTGCTGGGGTATCGTTCGTGATGTCTTCCCCATCCCAGAGCATCGTGTTTGCTAATCCTGCCTTCGCCTGATCCATCTCAACGAGATACGTTCCTTTTGGATAAGACACTCCATCCGCTTCAAATGCATTCACGGCTTGAACAACTTCAATATCATTATTGATCAAATGATTTACAGCCTTATTCGTAACAGTCGGATCCTTAGAGTCTAGTGGAAGTACGTAGGCTTTTGGAAATAACCCTTCCTGATGAAAAGGATGGTCAAAGTTAATTCCTCTTTTAAAAACTTCAATTTGATCAGTAATCATGGATTGCTTGTTAGCTGTTGCAAATTTCAGTGCCCCCATAATCGAATTATACATCCATCGTACGCCATCCCAATCATTTGTTGGAGCTTCTAATGTATGACCGTAAGCACCATGATACATCGCATACATTGGTGTGAAAATTGGTGGGTAATCATCCCAGCCAGCGGAGTCATCGCGCAGCGGAATATATGTACCTTTCATGTTTTGATACAAGGATCCTGAATAGTTCTCATGATCCTTCATTATTTCCGCTTCCATCGCTTCTGCCTGTTTATAGGCCCATTTTCCGTATAAGTCATACTCGTAATTAGGATTATGCGGTGGCGTACAAGGCTCAATTAACCCCTGCAGATTTGGCTGATAATTCTTCACATAACCATGAGTATCAAGGAACACCATCGGGTTCCATTCTTTAATGAGCTCAACCATCTCTTTTGTTTCTGGCTGTGATTGGGTGATAAAGTCACGATTTATGTCAATTCCTTCGCCATTAAAACGGGTGGCATCAATACGTCCATCAGGGTTTTGTACGACATTGAAAATAAGAATATTATTCTCTAAAACGTCTTTGGTCGTTGCATCATTTTGGGTAGCAAAACGTTCAATTAATTGAAGAATTGCATCGCTTCCGACAAATTCAGTCCCATGAATAGAACCATTAATCATGATTGGAACTTTAAAGTCAGGATTATTGGCAACCCATTCTTGAGCTTTGCCTGGATTCTTAAACATTTGCTTTCTAAGTGCCTTCACTTTTCCGAACTTCCCTTGCGTTGTTGGGTCAGCAATCGTGACAACGTAGAGCGGGTTTCCATCAGCTGATGTTCCACGGACTTCAACTTTCACACGGTTTGAAAGTTTTTCAATCTCTTTTAATTTGGAACCAATTTGTGAGAATTTCACAAAGTCATAGTTTTCGCTATTAAACTTGCTTCCGTCCTGTTCCTCATATGTATTCACATTTGTCCATTGAGGTTTCTCAGCATGTCCAGAACTCAACGGAATTACTGTTAGTAAACTTACAGCCATCAGGCCGGATAATGCTTTTTTCTTTTTCATCCCAAAACCTCCAGTATGTGTATATAGTGATTTTTTGTATAAATCCCACCAAGTCTTTCAATGTTTATTTTATTGGAATTCGCTCCTTTTGTAGCACTAGGTTTCGGAAGATCAACGTTATTTAGCGTTACTTGCTGGGGGAGCTTATCAAATTTTATAAAGAATATTTTAACGATGTGGTTTGTTCAACGTTATAAAATAGGATTTGTTCAGCCCTTTATTAGGAAGTCATTTCATGTTGTATTCAATTAAAATAGGTATTAATTAATTAACGCAAAACATAAACCCGCATTCCCAGTGGCTACTGTAGCTGATTAAATTCCTTTCTAGACTAATAAATTTCTTCTTTTCTGCACCGTACTAATATTTTAAATTTCCATACATGTTTAAGAGAATCGCCAAGAAAAAGTAACCCCACAAACTTAGATAACTGTTTTATAATATTATACACCGAATTAAGAATTTTCAGTTAATAATAACTGGATTTTTATCCTATTTTCATTACTTCAGAAGCATAAAAGTATTTACAAATAATTTCTATACGCTAAATTGGTAAAAATCTCGTTTAACTGTTTTGTAGTTTGTCCACAACGGTCAGTTACATGGAAAAATTCAATTGACCTGTACCCAATGAATGGCTTCTTTTCTGGTTTCACGACTGGTTCCAGGTATATCATATATATCTAGCAAAGGCATATCCATTACAACTATATCTGCTTGAATATTTTTCGTGATGTCATTCGATTCCTGAAGGATCTCTTCTTTGTTTCGGCCAAAGCGATCGAGTGAATGAATATATAGGACATCCCCTTTCCGAATCATGCGTTTTAATAGTTGATATTGTTCTCGGTCAAAGTTTTTCCCACTTTGTTTATCTAGAAAGATATCTCGTTCATCTAATCCTTTTTCTTTCATGGCCTGAAGTTGACGTCCTTCATTTTGATCTTTGCTACTCACTCTTATGTATCCAAATTTACGGACATCCTTTTTTTACTCCTTCTTCTACTTTTTTCTCTCTTATTTTATCAAAAACGTTCGTAAAAGTGTATGCAAAATCACGAACGTTCATAAAGTGTTTTCAGACTTTAACGAACGTTAAAACAAGGTAATTCTGCATAAAAAAGAACCGTTCGTAAAAGTGTACTTTTACGAACGGGATTTAAAATGATTATTTTGAGTAGAAAGAAGAGATTTTGCAGGAATTGAATGATAGTTCGAAAAACATGTCGAGTAATTAAAATCAATTTGAATATCAATAATGACAAAGGTCTGGCGTTTTTGAAACGCCCAATGTACGAAACTGGAAAATTCTAATCCTCCTCTACCTATATCACGCCCGTTGAGTAGAAATAAAGTTTAATACATGTCGTTTTCCAGGTGCTGCCTGAATAGCTCCTTTTACGGAAGCAGTGAGTGCTCCACTTGCATTTGCAAAAGTAAGTAAACGTTGATGATTTTCACTCACTCTTTCACATAGATTTTCATTAGATACTTCAAGTGACACTAGTTCGGATAAGAAACCTCCCATAAATGCATCACCTGCCCCTGTTGTATCCGAAACAATTACTTTAAATCCTTTGTCTTCATATTCCTCTCCATTTTCCAAATAAATTTTTGCGCCATCGCTTCCTTTTGTATATACGACTACTTTCACGTTACCGACAAAAAGGGATTTAATCGCTTCTTTTTCCTTACTAATATTTGTTATAAAATATAATTCTTCATCGGATACTTTTACAATATCAGCTAGAGGCAAGAAGTTTAGTATGGTACGCCGACAGCTTTCTTCATCAGGCCATAAAGGAAGCCGGACATTAGGGTCAAAACTTACAATTCCACCTATTTTATTAAACCTGTCTATCACTTTTATATGAGTTTGTTTCATTGGACTTTCAACTAAATCCACTGAGCAAAAGTGAAGAAGATCTCCTTGATTAAACCACTCTGACTTCACCTCTTCTGGTGAAAGTAATAAATCAGCTGTATTCTTTCGATAAAAATTAAAACTTCTTTCTCCGAAATTATCTACAGATACAAATGCTAATCCAGTTTCTCCTTCATCGCTTCGAATAATATAGGAAGTGTCTACATTATTTCCTCGAAGCACGTCCATTAAATAATCACCAAAATTATCATTAGCTATCTTGGTTAGTATGGCTGAATTTCCACCATATTTTGCAATTGCAATCGCAACGTTCATAGGAGCTCCACCGGCAACACGTTCAAAACCAGTAACCTCTTTTAATGATTTTTCTTTTTGAATAGGAATAAAATCAATCAATGTCTCACCAAGACAAAAAACCTTTTTCAATGTATTCACCCCTAAACAAGGAACAAGTGCTAGACACTTGTTCCTTGTTATTTTATTTCCAAATGTCTTTTAGGTTCCAATAAGTTATTTCCTTGACTTGTACATCACCCTTCTCAGTAAATAACTCAATACCTAGTCTATCTTCATTCGGATAGATCCGACTTGTCATGGTCGTTTGTCCATCATTCGCAAAGATTTCAATGGAAGATCGATCAATAAAAACACGTAGGGAAAGCTCTTGATTTGTCTCAAGTATTGTGTTTCTAACACCATCTTCCACTTTTCCTGACTTGGAGCAATCAAGTGTTAGCTGTTGTTTATCTAAGTGATACGTTAATACTGTTTCTTCTTGGTTAACTCCACGAATCTTTAGACCTACAGATTGAGCACTACAATTAGTTAAGTCAAACACAGCTTTCACTTCAAGTAAATCCTCTTTCGTTTCTACCAAATAGCTTTCAGAAATGGACTGATTTGAACACTCATTGTGTTCAGAATCACGTAATAAGATTAATTCCTCAACAGGATTCATTAAAATCTTGTTATGATCCCCTAGCGTTAATTCGCGTGGTAATGTTAAGGCACCACACCATCCATCTGCTTTTGTTGGCATGTTTGACTCCCACATATCCATCCAACCAATCGCAATTCGACGGCCTTTATCATCTAATAGTGTTTGAACTGCATAAAAGTCATGTCCATTATCCAGTTCAGTAAATGATCCATGAACAAACTCGTTTGTTTCGTAATTATAATCCCCAACCAAATAACCTGTTTGGAATAGATTATTATATAAATCTCCATTTGATTTAATACCTTGAGGAGAGATCATTAGAATATATTTTTCATCTAATTCAAAGAAGTCCGGACACTCCCACATATATCCAAGCGAGCCATCACTTTGTGCAAGAACACCAATGTATTCCCACTTCAATAGATCAGAAGAACGGTATAAAATAACTCTTCCGACATTCTCCTTCGTCGAATTTCCTAAAACCATGTACCAGGCATCATTGTGTTTCCACACCTTTGGGTCACGGAAGTGATGTGCACTATCTACTGGTGGTTTAGCAATAACCGGATTTTCTCCAACTTTCTCAAATGTAATGCCATCGGTACTGACCGCAATATTTTGATTTTGATAGAAGAGATCTTTTTCCTTATCTGTATAGTGATGTCCTGTATAGATTAGGGTTAGTTCACCATTATTATCAACGGCACTTCCTGAGAAACATCCATCTGTATCACAAGCATCCCCAGGAGCTAAAGCAACAGGCAAATGCTCCCAATGAATGAGATCTTTACTTTTAACATGGCCCCAATGCATAGGCCCCCAATTTGCATCATATGGATGGCATTGATAAAATGCATGATATTCCCCTTTATACTGCGTGAAACCATTCGGGTCATTAACCCAGTTAGCTGGAGCCATGATATGGTAACCTAATCGATAACGATTATTTATTTTTTTCTTTGCATTCTTCAGTGCCTCTTCAGCCTGTTTAATTCTATTAATTGTTAACATCCTAACATCCTCCTATATTATCTTTCGTAACCTTTCCACATTGCTATTTAAGCCTTTTCTTTTTTTAGAACCTTTTAAAGTAAAGATTGAAATAATGGTAAAACAAAAAACCATGATTCCCATGATGAGATAGGTATGACGAAATCCTACACTGTCATATAATCCACCTGCAAGTGGTGAAAGAATAGATGCACCTACCTGAGAGGCAAATTGAAAACCAACTAGATAAAGCACAGAAGATAAACGGGTATCGAAATTCGCTGCTAAATATTTAAAAATAGCAATTAGCATAATAGGCAATTCTAGAGCATGAATTAATTTCATCGAAGAAATCCCGATTGGCCCAACAACAATTCCAGAACCGATGATTCGGAAGGCCATTAAAAATCCTGCTAGAATTAAACTATTCTTTACACCAAACTTATTTACGATAAACGGAGCAAGAAACATCATTCCAGCCTCTAAAAATACTTGGAACGAGTTTAGATATCCAAATACTTGATTGCCTAAAGATTCAGTCGGAAATAAAGATGCGTAATAAATAGGAAATTGCTGATCATAAACACTGTAGACGCATGTCACCCCTATAATGTACATCATGAAAAACCAGAAATCTTTTAATAAAAAAAGTTGTCCAACGTCTTTTAATTTAATAGAATCGGCTCTATTCATATCTTGATCCGTCATTTCTATTTTCACAGACATAATAATGACCACTAATATGATTGCTGAAACAGATGCAACCCAGAAATTGATATTTGGATTAATATTAAACAGCTGTCCTGCAAAAAATGTAGCTGCGGCCCACCCTAGAGAGCCCCACATTCTCGATTTTCCATACTCGAAATCATATTTACGGCTAATCTTCTCAATATATGATTCGATCGCTCCAATACCAGCTAGAAAAGCAACTGCTAAATAGATTCCTCCAACAATCGCGCCCCAAAAGACATTGTATTTTAATAATGGTCCATAGATGAAAATATAAAATGGTCCTACAAATACGAGTAGCAAACTAATGAAAGATAATATTTTTTTCTTTAAACCTATTTTGTCAGATATATAACCATATAGTGGCTGCATACATAAGGCGAAGATAGCGTTTACAGAAAAGATAATACCTGTAGCTGATCCACTTAAATTTATTTCTTGTCCTAACCAAATGGAAAATAGAGAGTAACTAGAAGACCAAGTAAAAAAGAAAAAGAAAAAATACGCACTTAACATCCAATACAGATTTTTTGAAACTTTCAATTTAATTACTCCTTTTACTAGACATGTGAAAAGAAATGAATAACTAGTTAACGATTTGAAAAAGAAGAAATAGAAATGTGAATTTAAGTCCATACATGGTTGTTAATGATGTTACACTCTCTATTTAATGCCTGTACCTGAACCACCAATCCCCTCTAAAATATAACGTTGAGCCACAATATAGATAATTATCAATGGAACGGTGGATATCGTCAGTACAGCCATGACTTGGTTAGTATAAACCGGATCCGTACTATTAATTGCTGTAATCGCTACTTGGATCGGAAATTTCGACTTGTCTGTCAAGACCATCAGAGGCCAGATATAGTCATTCCAACTTCCGATAAATGCCAATGTCCCAACAGTGGCAACGGCTGGTTTAGACATCGGTAGCATGACCCGCCAGAATACTTGCCATGTATTTGCCCCATCCAATTTAGCCGATTCAATAATCTCTGTTGGAATAGCCATAAAAAAGTTCCGGAACAAATAGATATTAAATGCCCCTGCCAACGCTGGCAAAATAACCGCAAGACGTGTATCCACTAATCCAATTTTATGAATAATGGTAAATTGAGAGATTAAGATGGTTTCAAAAGGCACGATCAAAATAGCCAATAAAAGACCAAACAGCACTTTTTTTCCACTAAAATTAAGTTTAGCAAATGCATAGCCCGCCATCCCATTGATAATTATGGAACCAACTGCTACACACAAACCATAAAACAAACTGTTGCCGATATAACCTATTAAATGAAATCGTAACAGAACTTGCTTGTAGGATACAAACCAATCTGATGGATGAAATGATGGCAGGAAAGCCTTAATGTTGCTCATATCGTTATAAATTTCCGCTTCTGGTTTCATCGAGGATGCGACCATCCAAAACAGCGGAAAAATGAATAGCACTGCGAGCAAAACCAGGCAAATGTATTCTAAAATCGTTAGAGGCCCGAATTTCCGTCTCATCAGTCTTCATCCTCCTTCACCAGTTTACGTTGCGTAATCGTAACCAGTCCGATAATCGTTCCAAACAAGAGAGCAATTGAGCTGGCATAACCAACCATGCGGTCCGTAAAACCAGTTTGATAAATATAATAGACAACCGTCATGGTCGAATTCACTGGTCCGCCCTGCGTCATAACCATTGGTTGAACCAACAGCTTGAATGCGCCAATTAATGTGGTAATAAATATAAAAATTGAAGTTGGTTTCAACAAAGGTAACGTAATGTAAATAAATCGTTGCCATTTATTCATCCCGTCTAACTGTGCCGCCTCATAAACATCACCAGGGATATTCTGCAGTCCTGCTAGAAAAATCAGCATCTGAAAGCCAGCTCCTTGCCAAGCTGAAACCACAACAATTGTAAATATCGCCTGCTTAGGACTTGTCAAAAACGGTTGCGCTGAAATGCCGAAGTAAGTGAGTACGTTGTTAATCATCCCTTCATTTGGATTCAACAAATACAACCATAGAACAGAGATAACGACAAGTGACATGACAACTGGACTAAAGTAAGCTATTTTAAAAAACGTGTTTGCTTTACGTTGTTTATTTAACAGGAGGGCCAGCCCAATAGCTGCCCCTATCTGTAACGGAATCACCCAAACGACAAATACCAGTGTGTTCACCAAGCTTTTCAGAAAAATTGGGTCCTGGAATAGATTAATAAAATTGTCCAATCCGACAAATGTACGCATATCGGGTGTCAATAAATAATAATCCGTAAACGAATAATAGACTGACATAATAGACGGAATAACAAGGAAAATCGATAAAAGTAACAACGCCGGTCCCAAAAACATATATGCAATTACATTTTCTTTCCACCGAATTTCATTCTTGATTCTTCCCTCTGGTCTCAGAAATGTATAGACATTCCTATTTTCTTTCCATCCAATTTTACTCATAGTTCCTCCTTCTAATTGGCCTTATCGATAGCTGATTGCATTTCTTTCGCATGTGTTTCCAATACTTTTTGGATATCTTTATTTTGATCATAGAAGCTGATGTCATCGATTGTTTGTTGGAAAGCACGCGTGACTTGCGGATAAGCCGGTGTAACGGGACGTGCGTGTCCTGTTTCTTTCAATTGCTTCAGGAAGACATTCATTTGAACTGAAAACTCTTTTTCCATCACTTTTTCAGAAGAGTATCGGACTGGTAGTGCTGCAATTGTACGGCTCAGTTCCACATTCGAATCTTTGTTTGTCATCCAGTCAACTAATTTTGCAGCCCATTCTTTATTTTCGGATGTTTGTGTCATCGCAAATTGCCAACTACCTGAAGGTGAAACTAGTTTCTTTGTTTTTGGTGATACAGGATATGGCATAACGCCATAATCTACCTTTGGGTAGTTTGTTTTCATATCAGTTACTGTCCATACTCCACTAAACTTCATTGAATATTTTTCCGTTTCAAACGCTTGTTTAACTGGCGTTCGTGTCGTATAACCTTCTTTCAACATTGTTTGAATAAAAGTCATCGCTTCAACAGTAGGTTTTTTATTGAAGACACCATCTGCTTTCTTTCCATCTTTCGAGATGATATCCCCATCAGCTGACCAGACAAAAGGAGTTAGCGCATACGTCAACATTTCGTCTTTCGACTGTAATTGCATATCAATAGCTGGTTTGTCGTATTTTACTTTCAACGTTTTACAAAGAGCAAGGAATTGGTCCCATGTCCAGGGATTGTCAACTGTTGGTAGCGTATTCAAATCTACGCCCGCCTCTTGTAACATTCTTTTATTGTAGTAAATCCCCACAGATGATTCACTAACACCAATTGCATACAGCTTGTCTTTATAAGTTCCTTGTTGCTTAATACTTGGCAGTAAATCCTCTTGATCTTTTACATACTCATCCAATGGTGCAATGACACCAGATTTCGCATAAGCAGCTGTATTGGGTCCGTCCAAAGTAATAACATCCGGCAACGTGCTGGTTGTAAGGGCCGCGTTTACTTTGTCTTCATAACCACCGCCATTTCCGCTACGTGGAATAAATTCAATTTTAGCTTTGATATTGTCAGAAGAATACTTCTTATTGAAGGCTTCAACCCGTTTTTTATATACTTTTCCTTCTTCATTATCATCAGACATGTGTACCCACATCGTAATCGTCTTTTTACCATCACTATTTACGCTTTCGCTTTTGCTGCAGCCCACCGCAGCGAACATCAGTAATAAAGATATACTTACTACTAGCCATTTTTTCATACCTTTCACTTCCCCCTCATATGTCGTTCGTCTAATAAAAACTTATAAAAGCGCTTTCAACAGTAGTTTATGTCAACCGGTTACGTATGTCAACCGGTTGACAGTTATTTTTTGAAAAATCAGACATTAATTTTGTGTATTTGACTCTAACTCTTGCACATATTAGTACTTTTCACTAAAATAGGTGCGTGATCAGACTAATCTGAAATTATTTTATTATAGGGTTTTCCTAGTAGGTGACAGATTATGATATGCTATTAAACAGTTTATTATTGAATTTTTCATTTTTATCACCTTTGCTCTTTATACAATATTGATTCCAATGTTTAATATCTCTGTGAACCAACTGAGAAAAATTCAGTATTCAATCAATGGACAAAAATATGTAAACTTTATTCAAATGAGTAGTTAAAAAAGTTAAATAAAATGGATGTTTCTTAATAAGGTAGGAGGACATGAAATGAAGCCTAACATTCACGATGTGGCAAAAATAGCAGGTGTTTCATCAACAACAGTTTCCCGTGTATTAAATAACCGCGGTTACATAAGTGAAAAAACAAAAGAAAAGGTTTATAAAGCGATGGAAGAGATTAATTATTTTCCAAACGATTTAGCCCGTTCTCTATTTAATAAACGAACTAATTTAATAGGACTAATTATTCCAAATTCAAGTAACCCATTTTACGGTGAACTAGCCTTTCATATTGAAAGCATTTGCGCTTCATTAGGCTATAAATTGTTACTTTGTAACAGCTTAAACCGTATAGATAAAGAAGAAAAATATTTAGAAATGCTCATACGTAATCAGGTAGATGGAGTAGTCGTTGTGACATATAATCGAGGTATACTAAATTATGAGAAGCAGAATCTTTCTGTTGTAGCGATCGACCACTATTTATCGAAAAACATCCCTGTTGTTGGTTCTGACAATTATGGCGGAGGAAAACAAGCTACAGAATTATTATTAATGAAAGGTTGTCAGTATATTGTTCATATAAATGGACCAATTGAGCTTCAAACACCAGCAAACTTAAGACGAATAGCGTATGAGGATGTTATGAAAGAACAGAGTAGACTTCCAATTACATATGAAGTTTCACCTCGTCAAAGTCATCAAGAAGTAATCTCTAAGCTTTTTGATGAACATCCAGAAGTAGATGGAATCTTTGCAAGTGATGATTTAATCGCGGCATCTGTTATAGCTGAATCTAAAAAACGCGGAAAAGTTATACCAACGCAATTAAAGGTTGTCGGTTATGATGGAACAGAAGCCGTTCAAGTTTTACTGCCAGAATTGACAACCATACAACAACCAATTGATTTAATTGCCAAGACAGCAATTGATATTTTATTAAAAGAAATAAAAGGTGATTTTAACGATTTTCCGTTGGAGACATATCTGCCTGTTAAACTTTTAGAAGGTGGAACGACTTAAGTTCACTAATAATTGGAATCAGAATGGAACGATGAATAACCCGGTCGTCATTCGTTTCAAATCTTGAACCCTGCGGACCGATCCACTCCATCGATCAAGTAGTCAACCACCCCCATGTGAAGGCTAGGGAGATGATTCTGGAGGTCGAACATCCAAAAGTCAACAATTTAAAGATGCCAGGATTCCCCGTAAAATTGTCTGACACACCAGCAAGTTTGAGAAAATATCCTCTTCTGCTTGGGGAACATACGGATGAGATTCTAAATGAAACGGGGGTCCTCAACTGCACAGATTGAAGGGCTAAAATTAAGCGCGTAATCGGTAAATTCGATAAGAAGTCATACTGTTTGTTCTAAAATTTCGGTTCATCATTACAGTCTTCATAATTTTAGATGTTTCTTATTCTGAAAACCACAAATATTTATTTGGTTTCTAAACTACAAAGGCGATCTCTTTAGCTTTTTTAAGTGAAGTAAAAAAATATGGTTCTGGTATGAAAATATATTACTAGAAACTGAAATGAACCCAAAAAGTTAGACACTTTATTTAATTAGGCAACCTTGAGGGCATGAACCCGGTAATCTACTGGGCTCATGCCATTTAATTTCACTTTGATTCGTCGGTGATTATAATATTGGATATAATCTTCTAGGGGTACCATCAGGAAAATGCGGTTTTACAACGATAAGGAAATCCAATACTAAAAAGCCCAACTTCTCTGTGAATTATAGAGAAATTGGGCTTTTTCATTACTTCATTAAAGCGCCTTTTATTGAAGATCGTTTAGCAATGATTTTAATTAATTAGCAGTCATTGATAAAGCCATTATAAAAATTGGCGTTCACCGGTTTGAGCTGCTTTTTCCACTGTCTCCAGAAGCTGATGAAGCTTCACCGCATCCTCAAAAGTAGGCATTCTGGAGGTTCCTTCTTGTATATCTTTAGCAAACTTACTGTGCGCCTGAGCGACATTCAGAACAAACCCTGCATCGTTTTTTAGGGAATCCGGTACACAGTAATAAGCATCTGGGATTGATAATTCATGAAGCTCTTTATCAGTAGGTCCTGCACCCCTTAATTGGTGTGATCAAAATTGAATGGAAGCAGGTGCATTGAGTACGATTGTTCCCTTGTCTCCGAAAATTTCATGAGTAAGCCCCGTTTGATGCTTAACTCCCCCTTGTATATGAACGCTAGCTGTTGCGCCGTTGGTCAATTTCCCTGTAATCAGCATTTGATCATCTGTCGTTTTTTCCATGACTTTATGGATATCCAATAATTCGACTTCAGGGAATTGTTGCACTGTGACGGCTGAAAGTTCCTTAAACTCTCCAAGCATGTAGGTAAATGCAAAAAAGGCTGCCTCAGCAACCTCTGTCATTGAAGTAAGTAAAGTACCTGTTAGTTTAAGCTCTTTTTATCGTGCCTTTGATGGCTTTTTTGCCATAATGAACGATAAAATTGCAAAACAAATTAAAAAGACAGAGAGAATCCCATAAGCCGCCCCTTCAAACCCCCTTATGTTTACGTAACCAATGTAAAATAGAATAATAGCAGCTATAACTGTTAAGAATCCTGGTAGAATTCGCACAAATAGGGGAAGGTTTAATTTTTTAAACCACCACGTAACTAACAATATAATGACTCCAATCACAAAAGCTACAAGAAATGGTACAAAAATCATTATTTGCCTCACCACCTTTTTATGAATGAAATTTAATAAATGCTCTTTTAATTATTACTCTATATGTCTATTTAACTTTAGCATAACCACTGATGAATTGGGTGATGTTTCCATTTTCTTGTGGAACTATCCTGTCCCGTTAGTTGAACAAGTAAAAATACACACTAGAGTCATTTAATGCTTTCATAACACAAAACCACAATTACGCAATAATAAAATGTCACAATTAAAAAGTGTAAATAAAAAAAGACACTTTCCAAACTTCGGAAATTCCCTTTGATATTTAACGGCTA
Organism: Peribacillus sp. NPDC058075; assembly: GCF_042885195.1. Taxonomy (NCBI): domain Bacteria; kingdom Bacillati; phylum Bacillota; class Bacilli; order Caryophanales; family Bacillaceae; genus Peribacillus; species Peribacillus sp. NPDC058075. Next base: position 3,057,396 of record NZ_JBHVSL010000001.1, read on the forward strand.
CTAAAACAAAAAAAGAACCTCTAAAGAGATTCATTAAGGTATATCCACTAATTTATCCACTACATTTCCATTTTCATCAAAAAGGTAAAGATATGGAGGCCAAGTCATCCAATCTTCGGATGCAGGAATCAAAAAATATGCACAGATAAGGATTAACGATAACTTTGATAAAATTTTCATTTACACCCCCCTATTTAATTTTTTCCTATATTTTACTATATACTAAAAAAACTTCCGGCAGGGAGCTTTCTAATACCAAAACAAAAAAAATCCAATCTTTCAAAATCCACGTTTTCCTTCCATCTCTAAACCTTACTATGTAATATTGATCATTTCCGATACCAACGATTATTCCTACTGCGAAACTGTTCCACCTGTTCTTAGTCTTGCCAACATAAATTTTCATATTTAACATTTAAATTCCCCCTCTTACTTAATGGAAGTGGAGTATATTCTATTAAATTAAACTCCCCTTACTTATTCAGGTGGAATTTATTCTATTAGGGGTACCACTAGCAAAACGCGGATTTACAACGTTAAGAATATTCCAATATTAAAAATCCCAATCTCTCAGCGATCAAATGAGAAATTGGGATATAATTATTCAACAAGGGGTAGCGTCAGGAAAAATGCGGATTTACAACGTTAAGGAAATTTCAATATTAAAAAGCCTAATTTCTCAATTTAATGATAAGAAATTAGGCTTTTTTCATTGCTCCATTAAAGACCCTGTTTGCTGAGTAAAGGTTTTACATTCATTTCATGAGATTATCCATTACTTACTAATATTGAATCTTTTTATTAAAGGTAACTTTGTTGCACAATATGTAAGTGGTTTTTAATCATTTACCTTTAAACGTTTTTTGATAGCGTTTTTAATTCTAAAGATTTTTTACCCTTATCCTCTGTTTTTTTTTCAAGAGTTTTATCAGCCTTAAATAAATTACTTTTAAAGAACCCAAAAGTTAACGTAACGGTGATGATAAATGTTATGGCCATCCCAATGAAATAGACGCTCCATTGTTCCGGATAAACAGAAAGGAAAGATAGAACTCCTCCCACTCCGACAGAAGTAGCTTTCACACCTTGTGCTGCTAGATACGCACTTCCGAATGCACTTCCTACCATAACGGCAATGAAAGGATACCTGAATCGAAGATTGATCCCGTAAATCGCTGGTTCAGTAACCCCAAGCCATGCGGATAACGTTGCAGTAAGTGACACACCTCTTAATTTTTGATTTTGCTTCAGAATAAAGAACATAGTCAACGCAGCAGCGCCTTGAGCTAGTGTAACCGTTTCCCCTATCGGCCATAAAGTAACATAGCCAAGTGTACCGGCCATTTGCAAATTCACTCCTAAGAAGATGTGGTGCATTCCAGTAATGACAAGAGGACCGGAAATAAATCCATACACGCCTCCGGCAAACGCAGGGGATACTTCAAACAGATAAAGAATACCATCCGTAATCCAGTTTGAACCTGTCATCGTAATCGGCCCGATGACTCCGAATGTTAATAGGCCAGCGAAGACTAATGAAATCGGTGCCACAAATAACATTTGTAAATTATCTGGAATGAAGCTTTTCAAACGTTTCTCAGACCATGTTAAAACCCATGTCGCAAAAATAACAGGAAGAACCTGTCCTTGATAACCGATTTTGGCAATGTCCCATCCAAATAGACTCCAGTATTCCACTTCACTTGGATTTTCTGCATACGCATAAGCAGACATTAATGAAGGATGCACTAATAATAGACCTAACACGATTCCTAATAATGGATTCCCACCAAATTTCTTAGCAGCAGACCACGCGATGAGTACAGGAAGGAATGTAAATGCCGTATTGGCAATGACATTGATAAATTCTGCAAATCCTGTCCAGCCCGTATACACATCCAACAAGGATTTTTCGTCATAGAAAATACCAGAGTTTGCCAGAAGGTTATTTAATCCTAATAAAAGACCTGCAGCAACGATTGCCGGTAGGATCGGAATGAAGATGTCTGCCAAGACCCGGACACCTTTTTGAATGATGTTCCCTTTTTCACTAGTAATCTTCTTCATTTCATCTTTACTTACTTCTTCTGTACCGGTCTGATTTACAAACTCATTGTACACTTTCTCTACTAGCCCTGGACCAATAATGACTTGAAACTGGCCATTCACTGAGAAAGTCCCCTTCACCAGTTCATTTTCCTCTAACTCCTCTTTATTGATCAGGCTTTCATTTACTAATACCAGGCGTAGCCTTGTCACGCAGTGGGATGCATTAATGACGTTTTTTGACCCGCCGATATTATTTATGATGCTGGATACATGATCTTTAAAATCCATTTGATAACCTCCTCTACTTAAGCGTTTACATAATTTTTTTAACTTGTTTAAACAAGTTTATTTTAGTACAGTATAAATTGTCAAGAAAAATTGTAAAAAGGAGTGCTCACTTTGGATATACGAATCACACCTATGAGTCATTTTGGTTCTTACATGGCTCTCACTTACCAAGAAAGCCAGACCCCAGAGAAAAATGGGCTCTATATTAATTCAGTAAGAGGCAAATCAAAACAGCATCAAAATGCTCTTAAAATCATCCCAACAATAAATGGGACTCCAGTTGAGTACACCTATGAAGCCGATGAATTTAAGATTGTCCTGACATTTAATGGTGGGGAAATCTTTGTATGCTTTGAAGATGCTGAAAGAATCTTTGTAAAAGGCCGAGGGAAAAAAGTAGGTCTAACACTTGATTCCCAGCCAATCTTCAATTTCGAATATAACTATCTTTTGGGAAAAACCGGTGAAGACTACTGCATTGTCAATAGCTACAAGAATCTGACCAAATACATGATTTTTGCACCTCAAGGATCAGTCATGCTTCAACAAAACGTATTTATGGATACGACAGGCAGCACAAACAAAGCAAATAACCTGTCGAGTATCCAAATCACCTCAACGGATGAGTCAGATAAATTTTTATGTGTCATTGAAGACATTCCTACAAGTGGGGCAATTCCAGTAAAAAGGGAGTATAAATTTGAAGAAGCATTGGATAAGAGCACGAATCATTTTCTAGAATTCTTATCTAAACAGCCTGCTGTTCCCGAAAGGTATCAAAAAACCCTAAGGGAAGCTGCTTATCTGAATTGGACATGTATTGTGAATGAACAAGGGCTGTTGAAGAGAAAAGCCTTGTATATGTCGAATACAAATTTCCCAGGTGTTTGGAGTTGGGATAATGCCTTCAACGCATTAGCACTTGCTGGTGTTGATAATGAGCTCGCATGGGATCAAATTCAGTTATTATTCGATTATCAGGACGTAAACGGACAAATTCCAGGTTCCCTCAGCGATTCGACCATCCGTTGGAATTTCTCCAAGCCTCCCGTACAAGGGTTATTCGTGTTGAAAATGATGAAAAAAATGACATTGACTACTGAACAATTAAAGAGAATATATACTCAAATCAAGAGACATGTAGAATTTTATCTTCAGTACAAAGATTTCAATGGCGACGGGATTTGCGAGTACCATCACGGGAATGATTCCGGACAGGATAACAGCACGGTGTTCAGAGATGCAAACATCATCGACTCACCAGACTTAACAGCATTCTTGATTAAGTCGATGGATATGCTGGCTGTTGTGGCAGAAAAACTTGATAAAGTAGAAGATAAGAAATATTGGGAAGAACAATCCACAAAATACATGCAGAAATTTTGCGACTATTTCCTCATTGAGGACCTTCCATTTGCTCGCTTTACAAGAGACGGTAAAGTAATTGAGAGCCAAGGAATACTGCCTTTAATGTCAATTATCTTGGGAAACAAACTTCCTGAAGCTGCTAAAAAAAACATCCTCAATCTTCTAAAGAGCGAAAAGTATTTAACAAAGTGGGGGATTGCGTCGGAAGCCATCGACAGTCCTTATTATGAGGAGGACGCTTACTGGAGGGGACCAATATGGGCTCCTACCACTCTCTTGTTTATAGAGGCATTTGAAGAATGCGGCGAACAACAATTAGCAAATGAAGTAACCGAGAAGTTCCTAGAGCTTTGTAAACATGGAGGGTTTGCGGAAAACTTCCATGCTGAAACGGGGGAAGGATTGCGAGACCTTGCCCATACGTGGACGTCCAGCGTGTTTATCCATTTAGCATCAAAACTGGCAAATTAATTAAAAAAGTGTATGAGAACTTCATCTCATACACTTTTATTATTTTCGCTGTGTTTGATCAAAGAACACAAAGTTACCCGGAGTATGCCTTGATTGAGTATGTTCAAACATCACTCCATCCGCATTAAAAACATGACTGGTCACAACGACAACACTATTAAATCCATCTAATTTTAAATATTTCTCATCCATCTCAGTAGTTCTTTCTACCACCATTTTCCGCTTTGCAGTGACCGCCCGTTGGTTCAGCTCTCTATCTAAGTATTCATAAATGGAATCCTCTGCTACCTCATTCGTTAATCCTTTAGCAATATCTTTCCTAAAATAATTATAATCCATAATTACGGGATTACCTTCTAAATAACGGACACGCTTCAGGTGATACACTTCAACACCGATTGGAAACCTGGTATGCTCATTAATGCCTTCATCTACAACCAATTCCTCAAAGACGGTGACGTCTGTCCGATGTTTCTTATTGTTTCGAATAGCAAACTCCTTAAACGTTTCCGTCTCACCAAACATATATTCATTTCCCTTAAAATCTTGATAAATCACGCGGGCACCTTTCCCATGCTTGGTTTGTACATACCCTTCGTTTACAAGATTTCCGATTGCTCTTCGTAATGTGTTTCTTGAGCAGTCATACTCTATGATTAATGTATTCTCTGAAGGAAGGAGTTGTTGATACTGATAATCATTCTGTTCAATTTTCTTTTTTAAATCTTCATATATTTCTACGTACTTTGTTCTTGGCATGACAACCTCCTATGCCCTATTTGTATGTAGTAAGTTTGGAGTACACATAATATCTCCCCACTTTCCTTTTTTAAGTATATCATTAAAACTTTATACATTACTTTTCTTAAGTTAATGATGCCTGTTTATTCAATAAACCTTATTTAATTAATTGGCCCTGATCTACAGTATCAGCTCAAAAAAGTTGAAAGCTCCATTGGTATGGGAGCATATCAACTTTCTTGGAGAGTATCGTTTTGACCCAAAAGGAGTTACTACCATAGAGTCAAAATAAAATTTAGAGATCTCTTTAGAGGTTCTTTTTTTGTTCATAATTAAAAATTTTATAGGCTAGACCCTAGAAACGTTTTAGTTTAATAGGGGTACCACCAGCAAAACCCGGATTTACTACGTTAAGGGAGTTCGGATACAATAATAGCCGGTTTTCACCACGATAAAGTGTAACCGGCTGATAGCTATCATTGGTTTAACTGTCGTAAATTATAGGGCGTACCTTTCTTACTAAATCTGTAATGTCATTTTCTCCGTTGTAAACAACACTAACAATTTGAAAGTCGCCTGGATAGCGAACAGATCTTTTTATCTTTTGTATCCACTCATAAGCTGATACAGCAGCTGCCCATTTCGGTTCTTTTCTAAAGTCAGTTGTAATTACTGAACAACTGCCAGACTGTAAGAACTTAGCACCATTCGCAAACAATTGAACCTCAATCTGAATTTCCATTTGTATACTCCTTAATCTCTGTGCCTTTTCCTTCCTGAATTTAAAAAGGACTTTATTTAATCCTCAACGATCACACTAATAATTTCATTAAATTTAATTTTCTCGAAGGAACTATCTTTCTTCTGAATACTTAACTCTTTCGTGACAGGATCAATATACACACAGTATCCATGCAGTTCAATTGGATTTCCCTCGTTATGCAATCTAAAGCTTATCGGTAAATGATATTCCATTGCATAATGAATGTTGTTTTCAAATTCTTCAACCTGGTATTCATCAAGGACAGGTTTTTTATTTTAGAAATAATCGTTCTTATCCTTTTTTTATTTAATGCTTTATGTTCTGGTAGAATCAATGCTGCTTGCCATTTAATGATTCCTCTATCACGAATTGTACCCATTAGAAAGATCTCTCCTTTTTATTTATTATATACGAACTAATATTCCTATAAAAGACAGAAAAAAATACCTATTCCAGAGAAGGTCTTTTACTTTTAGTGATCCTTAATGAACTAACGCACCCTTTTGAGAAACATTCAAAATACCTCTAAATTAGGCTTTATAATGCCTCATAAGATGCTTATCGTTGTTAAGTACGCATTTTCCTGACTCTCCCCTATAAGCACTATTAAGTATTTCTCCCTCGGTTCTAAAAGAAAAAGCGATTACCTGGTATAGGTACCGCCTTCATTCGCTCTCAACTATCTTCGCAAAGTCATCAAGAGTAGTTGAATACTTGATATAAATTCTTGGTAAAAGATAAAGTTCGTCTTTAATGCCCTTCTCAGAAAATTGTTCAGGAGTTGTCGTAAGTCCATACAAATAATATTTCTTCGTTTCTGCTACGACTATGTCATTAAATTTTCCGTATGGATACGCAAGAGCATTAACTGGTTTGCCTGTTATTTTTTGAATGTTATCTTTGGACCCTTTCAGTTCATATTCATAATTTTCTATTTTCGTCAAATCAGGATGTGTAGCAGTATGAGACTGGATCGAGATTATACCCGAATCAGCCATCATTTTTAAATCCGATTTCGATAATCTGTTTGAGCGACCGATAAAGTCAGAAATAACAAAAATGGTGCCACTTGGTTTAAAACGTTCGTTTTTAAGTTTTTGAAAGATAGCAAAGGCATTCAGATTGTTTTTGTATCCGTCATCAAAGGTAATGAAAATGGGTTTGTTTTCTTTATAAATGTCATGCCACCGATCAAAAGTTAATAATGTGTAGCCATGGTCTTTTAAATAAATCATTTGTTTCTCGAAATTCTTCGGGGTTACATATAGCTCCTTAGAACCCTGCCCAGTAAACTCGTCAATCGAATGATAAATTAAAATAGGTACTTTTCGTTGAGCAAAAACTTGTGATGGAAGTATTAAGATAAGAAGACATAGGAAAAACATAGTAACCTTTTTCATAAAACCCCTCGCTTTGTATCCTTTTTATTCTTTTCAATTTATTGTGCCTCAAAAGTATAGTTCTATTATGATTTCTCCCATAGACTTGGCTTAAAGGAAATGATGATTTTATCAAGGGCAACATTATTAGTCGGTGTTCTACTCACCTAATCATCATTTATGATTAAGCTTTTCTTATATGAATGAACAACAATTAACTCAGGGTGTGACAGCCATTTGTAACCTCCTTCAATCTGCAATTGAGTTAAAAATAAAACAGAATAGCTTGCCACATTTTTGAATAAAGACTGTGGAGCTAAAAAATAAAACCCCATTTAGTAAAATGGGGTTCGGTATTTCTCATCAAATATTACTGTGTTTATTCAACTAACCTGCCCCGATAGTTGCATTAGAAAAAGCTGCCTTAAAGACAGCTCTGATCTTCAGCTAACTCACCCGTTAGTTGAACAAGACTTCTCTTTTTTACACATTATTTTCGAATGGTGTCGATTTATTTTTCGACATATTCTTTTCTTGAAAGGAATTAACACTTAGAAAAGCGAATATAGGTATTTAAGTTTATTAGAAGGGGTGATTCAAGTGAGTATTAACATGGCTGAACACAGACTTGTCAAAGAAATAGCGATTTCAATCATCTCTACCCGTTTAGAAAAAAGCTTGGATGAAATAGAAAATTTATTTGGTGTTATTCTCGATACTGAACCGGCAGATGTACTGGCTACAAAAGCTAAACAGTTAGCCACTGCTACAACTGTAGAACAATGCATTGATATTTTTATATAGAAGATTGAAACATAAAAGGCATAACAAAAAAAGGTACTCACTATTGTTGTGAGTACCTTTTTGCCTAAAATTTTTGCTTCAAAAAATGAACATGAAACGATTATTTCACTTCCATAATCCATTTTGCTTTGCTACCCGTAATATAATCTGTGTAGAAGATTTCATAAGGTGCATTACCGGTTACTTCGAAAGCAGCAGGTCCGTTAACGTGCTTACCAGCTTGAACACTCTCGGTTAATGTATCGAGAGCATATACCTCCATCTTTTCACCTTTGCTGTCATACACTTCAAAATCTCCCGCGCTTACTACTTGTTCTTCTTTTGTCCCATTTTGGTATTCAATATCAAATCCCAATACTTCTTTGGGCTGTGTTTCTTCAAATTCGTTTCTTTCCTTTGTATAATGTGCATTTGTTAATGTAATGATATGACCTTCTACATTTACCTTTTCACATAGTTTAAAGGTTCCAAGCTCTTTAGGTTTTTGTTCGGAATCCTCACCATCTTCTTCGAATTCAATTGGCTTCTTGTTTTCCGCAACAACTGTATTGCTCAAATCAACGGTACGGATAGTTGGTTCTTTTTTATCATCATAGAGCTCAGAGTTTCCCCCTGTATGGTGTCTCTTTAGCACGGTTTATTATCTCTTGTAACAACATATTAATCCATAGTTGTTTTTACAAATGAAAACAGGAAAGGTAAATAAAAGTGGGAAGTACAGATTTCAAGAATCATATAGTAGATTGTTTGGTGGATGTAATTTAATGTAAACGTATACATTGTAAAGAAAACGATATTTGGTTAAGAAATTGAAAAGAAAATCGATGGCGATATGATTTTTTCACAACCTATGGGACCCGCTTTTTAGGCAAAGGAAATAATAAAAATTAGTCGTCTACCAAATGGAGGATTAGACGTCGTTCTCTATCAGAAGAATGATTAGAATTGTAAGCAGCAGCTTCTTTTTGTGTTAAAAGTGAAGCAGTTCTATTTAGGCTAGTGTACCAACATTATTGTTTAATAGAATATACAAAAAAGAAACGGTAATACTCAGAGAAGTATTACCGATGTTGATAGTATCTTTGATTAATTAGCTTACCTTCATTGTTTTACTTTTACTCTTGTTACCTGATTTATCTTGAGCGTATACCTTTATAATAGATCCCTTCTTTTGTGCCTTGATTTTCACTTTATAATTTCCCCGGCTATCTACTACACCTTGCCCAATTTTCTTACTTCCGTTATACATTAAAATCGATGCACTCTTTTCACTCTTACCGGTAACCGTTACGGTCTTGCTCGTTATTTTATTAACCGTTGGGACAGGTGGGGCTGTTTTATCGATTACCTTAACGATTCTGTTGGAGCTTTTATTCCCTGAAGCATCTTTGGCATAAACGGCAATGGATGTTCCGGCTTTTTGCTTCGAAATCTTAAAAGTATACGAACCGCTTTTAGATGTGGCTTCTCCTATTTTATTGCTTCCCACCATCGCATATACTTTTGCATTCGTTTCCGCTTTACCCGAAATAGTCGTCGCATTATCATAAACTGGACTAACACTTGGGGTAGTTGGAGCTGTTTTATCGATTACTTTAACTGACTTACTTGCACTCTTATTTCCTGCTACATCAACCGCATAAACAAGTATGGATGTACCGGCTTTCTGTTTTGCAACCTTCATGGAATAAGCACTGTTTTTCGCTGTTGCTTCCCCGATTTTATTTCTTCCCGCCATCGCATATACTTTTGCATTCGTTTCCGCTTTTCCTGTAATAACCGTAGCATGATCATAGACGGCATTCACGGTCGGTGTGGATGGAGCTGTAACATCTTTAACCGTCATCTCCTTTGCTGCACTTGTGTTTCCAGCATCGTCTGTTGCTGTCACGGTTACTTTTGTTCCGGCTTTTTGTTTGGATATTCGGACGGTGAATTTACCATCGGCACTTGTTGTAGTATGCCCTATTACTGGTGTACCGGCTTTAACCATAAGGATGGAACCAGGTTCGCTTTCCCCTATTATATTCGTCGTTTTATCTGTTACTTCATTCACTTTTGGTAATGCAGGAGCTGCGTTATCTACAGGTGGTGTCCAAGACGAATCTCTCTTTTTAATATAAGCAGAGGAAATATAACCAGTTGATTTCCCATCTTTCGTTTTAACATGAAACCAGACAAACTGATTTGCATTTGCTGTTTCCTCTGTTTTTAAGGTATATGCCAATTCTCCTGTGATTTCCAATAAAGTATTTTTTGGAGCTATATAATTTATCTCACTGGAAGCAGCAGGCTTTGCTCTTAAATACCGATTCCCTCCTGTTACGACTACATCTTGCCCGTTTTTTACAAAGTAGACAGAAGTATGCAATGGGTCCACTAGTGTAAAGGTTTTCTGTAAAAAATTAATATTGTTGGTTTTAGGGTCGTATGAGAAGTGCTCTTTCTTAAATGGAAATTGTGCTAATTGAGTATCTTTTAAGAAACTGTCATTTTCAATAGAAGAAAAGACTATTTCTTGATAAGCTTTTGTATTTTTCGTCCCATCGCTTTGGTATACAGGACCGTTAATAGATACTGTTCCATTGTATGCCATGATAGGGAAATACCAATTTTCTATTTCCTGTCTCCCCGCACCTTGTATTTTTGGAAGAGTATTGTTATCGAGATAATCGTACTTTTCGTTGAGGATTTTGACGCCCTCCTCGATATTGAAAGTAATATCGTATGATAATTTCTCTACATATTTTAATTTCTCTTCCTTGCTGTAGTCCTCTGGTATATCTGTAACCTGCATGATACCGATTCCATCATCAAAGGAAATTTTAGGTTTGCCCGGCGCTATGAATTGCACCCAATCACTTTCTTTCCAAGCCACAGCCTTTACTACTTCAGGAGGGATTTCTGCATCCAAAGCTGCATTCGTCAGTAAACAGTTAATATGCTGAAAAGAGGGATTTTCATTTTCCTTAATTACACCAAACAACGGTAAACATTTGGAGGACCATTCTGACGCGGCGGAGGTTTCATCATAAACCAAACCGAGTAATAAACACGTTAATAATCCCGCCCTTAAAAAGATAGATTTCATTATTCCATTCTCCAATTCTACTTAGTTATTAATCCATCTACATTTTACCATAATTAGTTTTTATTAATAGATTCTCCAATGTTATTTAAATAATAGAATGAAGACTTGAAACGAAAGACACAACAACCAGGGTTGCATTAATAGAATTCTAGTTAAAACCGAACAAAAAAGAGTTAATACTCATACAAGTATTAACTCTCGAATGTAAAGCCTATTAATTGTTGGTCCTACACTATCCAAATATTAAACCCAACTCACTTTTACCTTTTTACTCGTACTCTTGTTGCCTGATTTGTCTTGACAAACCCTTCTTTTGTGCCTTGATTTTCACTTTATAGTTTCCTCTACAATCCACTAATCCTTGTCCTATCTTCTTACTTCCATTGTAAATATAAAGATGCGCCATTTTTACTCTTACCCGTTACTGTTACTGTTACTGTTACTGTCTTATTTGTTATTTTATTGACTGTTGGAACTGATCGTGCTGTTTTATCGATAACTTTGACTGATTTGCTTCCCCTTTTATTTCCTGCTGGATCAACCACATAACCCACAATGGATGTGCCTGCTTTTTGTATAGCAATGTTAATGGAATAAACGTTGTTTTTTGCTGTTGCTTCCCCGGTTTTCTTGTATTTATGGGGTAAATAGGCAGTAGATTGCTGCCTATTTTTATTGATTCGGGCTTCAAGTAAGAGAGGTTACAAGTGACTTCAATAAATTCTCTACCTACTTAATAGGACTTTTTCACGAGAACAGGTCAGGTATTTTCGGGAAACATCATTAAAATATCCTACATCAATAATTGATGCATTTTCTCCTTTATCCGGGCATTGAATATGCTTAAGCTGAAGTGATTCATTGATTATTACCAAGTCTATTGCACCCAATTCTTTTTTGCACCAAGAACATTTTACAGGTAGTAAGTTTTCTTTTCCCATTAAAGAAGCCCCCTTTTTGATAAATAGGTATTCTCTATGTCTAGTTGCTAATCCTACCTGTTCACATAACTGTCAAAAATCCCTTTTTTCATTACATAGTCAGATGGTGTCTACATCGCTTGTTTAGCTAACCTATTAATTTATTAGCATTTTATCTAATTCACGAACTTTATCATATGACTCCAATAGTTGTTCAGGTATTAATGTTCTCCCATAATCCCAAGCATTAGTTTCTATTTCGGATTTTAGCTTTTCTATTTCTTCTTCGTGACCATACATTAAAATCCTTAAATCATGTTTGTTTTTCTTAAAATCCAAATAATAACCAATCATACGATAAAGAATAATTTTAACAAAGTCTTCCTCTGTCTCTTTAATTCTAATTTTCCCTTTATACCCGTTAACTTGAAGGTAATTGAATTTTATAGTATTGGTCGATACGTTATAACTCATAGGTGCACTTAGATTATTGTCAAATTCATAAATAATATCCAAATTGTGCTCATTTAATGTGTTATTAATTATCTTTTGGATATCGCTTATATAAAGCATTTAACTATCACTTCCCTTTTAAAGACTGACTTCATTATAGTAGTAGATTAAGTTATTCTTCCTTTATCAATATCATAAACTGTTGCGATCTTAAAATCACACATTTAAAAATGAAGGAAATATTTACTATATTGATGGTAAATCAGACGAGAAGTGTGATTAATCCCCTAATAGAACCCTAATAGGAAAGGAATTTACTTTTCATTACTCTTCCATACTTTCCTCCTTCTATTTTATTCCACTTTATAACTTTCTATCATTGGTGATAATTCTTCTTCTTGATTTTGTTCCCATCATTTCAAGTGAAGGCATTGTATTATACTTTTCAGGCCAAGAAACGTAATGAAGTGCAACATTATGCGCAATATCAAAGTAGGGGGACAGGTTCGTTGTAACCACTCTCTCTGTGAGCTGAAAATTCATCTCTGAAGTCTTTTATCGTTTGCCGATATTTTGCTCTTCATGCGTCATGTTCAGAGCTCCCAAGAAGTATTCCCGTGCAGAATATGATTATGTACCTTTTATAGTAAAGCCAAAAATACGGTCTTATTTTTACCCTCCATCGTGAGCTGAATAAGCAAAAAGCTTTACCCACGGTTCCTTGAAATATTAATTATTACAAATAAATTGTCCTGTAATGCGTTTTAATCCTTCTCTATCCGCCACCAATTGAGTAAATCATACATAATGAACTATATCTTTAAAAACAAAAAAAAGGCCCAAATCCTTGTTATATCAAGGATTTAAGCCTTTGTTAGTTGATGACCTGTGAGGGATTTGAACCCACGACCCCTTCCCTGTCAATTTTGTTTCATATAATCAAACTGGCTTAACTGCTTTAAATAAGTGTAAAGAAGGGTGATTTCTCAAGGTTTTTTAATGTCTTTATATCAGCTCAGTAAAATAAATAAAGCTCAATGAAATAATTATGTTAGCAAATGTGTGAGCATTTTGGTTAGCAAGTGGTCTATTATAATTAGCTTATACATTACCTACTTTTTTAAGTTGGATTCATTTTTTAATAACCGGTCAGATAGGATATTAAACACTTTATGTTTTTACTACGCTTTTAATGAGCACACATTCAATTTGTGTGGACTGTAATTGACAACACAATAGATGTTGGTGGGTTTATCAACACACATATTTTAATACACAGTCCACAAAATTATTGTTGCGTAATTGACCAGGTAGAGACTCTTAATATTTCATTATTGTCTCCCAAAGAATTACATCCTTAAAACCTTTTTGCCTTTCCACTTTTCAACGCAAACGCAGGATTGAAACTAAAATAAGTAAAATAGACTATCCATCCATATTAATTTTTGGGTCTTAATTGTAGTTTTCTATATACTTCTAAGCACTCGTACAAGTATAATTCTTCATCATTGCTCACGGTTAGAGTGGATTCATTGCTGACTTGACTTTTTTCTATATCTACTGGAAGAAACATTTTTATAATTTCATCTTGAGTCATTTCATCGTAGACGCTTCTCATACTTTCATAATTTATAAATTGCAAAACACCCTCTCTATTCCCCTCGATTGAGTCATCAATGTGTTTCATATACTCGTAAAACTCTTCTCTGTAGATATCTACAATAGTGCTTATTAAGCCAAACAGTAAATTTGAAAAAACATTAATAAAACTTTCTTCACCCTTTGTTTCATTCTCTCTAAAAGATTCTACCAGGGGAGTAAGAATTAATCTAACAGGATCACCCCCAATTATCTCTGCTAGTGCAACACTAACCTCTGGTGAGGGAGGATCAGTTTTTCCATTTTGAAGATTACTTAGGTAGGATTTGTTTTTATTAAACCCTTTTTTGCGTAATTCTGTTTCTATCTCACTTAGACTTAGGTTAGATTGTTGTATGTATTCTTTAAGAATTTCAGAGTATTTACCCACTACGTTCGCCCTCTTTATAATATTTTATAACAATTGTTATTGTTTTTTATAACGAAAATTATTATAATTAATTGTAACAAACGTTGTTTATTTTTACAACACAACATAAGATGAATAGGAGGAATAAAAAATGAAAGGTTCATTTATTAACCCTGAGACAGGTAAAAGAGTTTCTGGGGGTGCTGCTCAGTTAATGATTATCAAGCATAACGGAGGGTGGGAGAAGCATCATCAGAAATATACAGAGAAAGTGACAGAGATTATTTTGAAAGATTTTGAAAATGATTTCAGGAGATCTGGAATACGAAGAGTTAAATAAATTAGAGTAAAAAATTATGTTTTTGATTAAAGTACAAATTATTAGTACAATTATCGATTAGAAACATAGGGCGGTTCTTGCGTATCATTCAAGAATCGAATCATTTCAATAAGTAACTTCTCTATACTAAAAAGCCTTATCCGCCAAGGATAAGGCTTTCATATTTTTATACACCTACAATTTTCTCAAAGCCTCATAGTGTGTGGAATGTAATTGACAACACAATGGATGTTGGTGGGTTTATCAACATTCTTAAGACCTTTTCTCTCAAAAGACACACTCACTAACACAACAATATAGTTTAAATACAATTCTTCACACTAAATAATTTTAAATTATATTGCTTGAATAAGTTCTTGCGTTTGTTGAACAAAATATCTTAATTCACCTTCACTAAATATATCTGATTCATATGGAGAATCACTATGATGAAAACGCTTTGAATAATCATTGACATCTTCGAGAGATTTCAAATTATTTTTTAGCCTATAAAATGCGGAACCTTCACCGGCATCTCTTATATATTCTATGAAGTTGCCTAACCAATCAGTAGATTTAATTTGATTATAAAACTTAATGCGGAATAGTCCTTCTAGAGTTGGTCTAATACAGCGAGCTATTTGAAAACGTGAAGTTTATTTCAATACTCACAGTGACATTTGGTTAAAGCAAAAAAGAGCGTTAACCCTTCGTGGATTAACGCTAACTTTAGCTTAAAAGCTCTCCTCACTTACTGAAACTAACTCTAAAGTCAAACCATTTGCTTTGTTGCATTACAAGTCTTGTTTCCTCTTGATAATACCAATCCTCTAATGGAGCATCATCTGGAACAAATGGGAGTTGGCCCAACATTTCGATTACTAGTAACAAAACTAGTTTTGAATATTCATTAAATCATTCCAAGTACCGATGCTTCGATCTTTAAACGAATGAATTGCATTTCGATAATCTCTAATCTTTTGAAGTTCCTTTTTCTCATAAATACTCCCGTTATAAATTACCTCTTCAGAAAAGTAAAAATCAATTAAATTTGAAAGTGTAATATCGGCTAATTTGGGCATTACAGCCTTTTCTTGTATAAGTTGTTGTACTTTCTCCAAAAAGCGTTTTCTCCTTTTCCCATTTAAACCACCATCGTCAGAAACTTGATTACTAGTGACTACTTGCTTCAGTTTATCATTAAATACAACTAGTGATTCTTCTAGTTGCCTTATCGTTTTTTCATCCCATTTGCCCCAATTACTTTTTAAAAAGTCTTCGTGATAGAATGCTAAAAACATTTGTAGCGTACTTTCCAATAAGGAACCTAAAGAAGACCAGCTTTGTATTAATAATCCCTGTTCAACAGAATTAATTTCTTCTTTAGGATTTTCAAATTGTTCACCGACAGGAACATACCTGCGAAAATTTTCAATTGGAAAAGAAAGTGAAAGGGCTAATCCCTTATAACGTCTAAAAGTCTCATCTGTTAAATAATCTACATTACTTAGTCCTTTATACTGCTTAAGCATCTCAATTATTTTTGCCATATGAATACAGTATTGACCTAACCATTTTATTGTCTCATTAAGTTCCATTTTTGAAAAATCAGCTTTTTGTTCTTTTAATAAAACTGTTTTAATTTTTTCTCTTGAATCCATCTTAAGACCTCCAGGATTTTAACGTTATATCGTATTTCGTCCAACCTTACACTAAATGTGATCACAGAAGAGTTACCATATTTTGTTTAAAGTACTAATGTCCTTTTACTCCACTATTCTGCCATACTATCTTTAATAGCAGAAAGAACTGAAACTCTTACAACCGTCAGTTCAATAAGAAAAGCTGACACATTGGCAACTCGATTTCAATATCAGTAATCGGCGATTCCTTGCATAGCCATTCTGGCAACCCACATCTTTTCAGCAATTTTTTCAGGATGATCGTCATATTCCATTAGGGATCCGTAAATTTCTTTGATTACTTTTACATTCAATCTTGTTTTCTCATTAATTCCATTAGTAGAATTCCTTTGCAATGTCATATAAATTAATATTTTGGCCATCATTAGCTGTCAATGACAACAAGTTTATTACATTTCCATAATCTTCATCATATAAATCATAATCAAAACCTGGCTCCCTGTCTATTAATCAATGAGTAAATTTTATTTTTGAGTCCCTAAACTCGCCATAATTATATTATTGATCCATTGATGAAATTGTTTAACTCCTTTACGTATAATTCCTGATCTTCTGTCATCTTTATCCTCCTACTTTATTAGCTGAATAACCCACAAAATTACCTTAATCCTTAACTGCTTACTGTTTACAGTTTTCTTTGTAACATCAAGCGTTTTTGTAACATTCTCAATATCCAAGAGGATTTCACTGACCTCTACCCAGCAAATTGGGTAATTTCTACAATCTTCTTAACAAAAAGAGTCTCCCCAACTGGAAAGACTTCTTGTGATATATATTCAACAAATGACGGAATTCTTAAACCCTACTTTAAATTTCATAACTCCAGCAGGCTTGATTAGGCCGTTCTCCTCAATACCTAATAAAAGCCCACCCCTTGGAGGACTACTCCCTCTAATCTATGCTGCTGGATTAAATCAAAATATGCTTTACCGTTGCCTTGGATCCACTGAGCTTTCACAATATAATAATCATCTACCAAGAAAGAAGCCAATAATTCCTTACGCTCCAACATTGGAAGATGCACAACCTTCTTTCCTGCATAATAAATAACACCAAATACGCAGAATTGCACCTAATGCATCGATTTCTTAGAATGAAATCTTTCCATCATAGCCTCAAAATCCTGCTTTCCGTCCTGGTCGGAGACAATTAACTCACCGTCAAGAATAGTACCGTCAGAAATGTCTATAGCACAGTTCCGGAAACATTGCAGTTACCTCATTATTACCGTATATCTTTATTTGATCATTAAATTTAGACAGGATAAGCCGAATACCATTCAATTTCAATTTCGTAATAAATTCATTATCATAAAAAGGCTGCTCAGATTTATGCATTGGAGTTAAAAACAAAAACACAACCTCAATATAAATAGTAACACGGTTAGCGTGTAATGGCACATAGCCGTTACCTATTTAGATGGTGGTATTTAGCGTTGATATAAGAACAGTTATGTTTGTCCTTATTTTCCGGTATCTTTACTACTAATATCCCGTTAATTCTTTGTATTTTCTATGTTTTCGCTTAATATCTTTTCAAGCAAACCTTGTTGAAAGATTATACTTTTTACTTTTATTACTACTTCTCTGGTTGATGTTCCAGTATGGGCACTTCCATTACGAATATTAATTACCTCACTTAAATATCCCAACAACCAGCTAACCCCTACTAATTTACCTTTTTCCAATTGGTGTTTAATTTGTCCAAGTGTTAACTCTTTTTTATTTCCCCACTCCATCCTTTTAAGAAGACGGTTTAATTCAACTTCTATAGACTTTGAATATGAAACTATAATTGGAGCAAAATCAATTTCACTAGTAGAGTGTAAACTAAATAAGTATTCACCAGTAGACAAAAATTCTAAGCTTTTTTTGCTTAAATTAGGAAACATTTGAATAAGTGAATTTTTTACTTCTTGAAAACCTAATTCTTTTATATTAGATTCAGATTTCATCAAATCTGAGATATGTTGCATTTGAATCGAAAAAGATTCCCAGTTTTTCTCATCATCCAATAAATTACTTTCATCTAAAGAGCTTTTATTCTGTAGTTTTAATAATTCCAAAGCCCATTTCTGAATTTTATTTATATCTTTCTGGTGTTTTTCCCTTTGTGCATTTATTTCTTTCTTGAGTTCCTGTAATTTTGTGTGGGTTTCTTTATCACTTAACTCATATTCAGAAAAAAGCTCAATATTTCTATCTAGTTGAATTACCTGCTCTTCATAAGGCCACTTTGCTTTTATCTCGTGTAATACAGCTTTTGCCATCGAAAACTGTCGTAAAGCAATATAACAATTGACTAGAGTAATGTAAATAGACTTACGAGAAAAAGGTATATCAAGATTAATAGATCGAAGTGTTTTTTTATTGTGTTCAACGAAAGTTATAGGAGAATCTACTTCATCTATAAAAGCAGCAGCTTTAAGGAAATAATTTAATGCTTGTTCGTACTGCTTTTTAGCGTAATAAATACTACCCTTTAATACAAAGCCCATTTCATCTTTTGATATATATAATGCTTTATTAATTTGTTTAATGGCATCATCATATTTACCTAATTTATAAAAAGCACTAGAAAGATTTTGATAGTCGGTATTACTTGGATTCCTTTTTATTTTTGGCTCTAAAAGCTTTATTGCCTCAAAATATTGGTCGCTCATTAAATAAGAGGCAGCTAGATTAGACTCTAAAAGTTCCAATTTATCGTAGTTTCTTTTTCTGCTCTTTGTGCCCATCTTAAAAAAACTATCTAATCCCTGTTTTGCAAACTTTGCTCCTTCTAATGGACTTTTCAAGAGAAACGTACATTCATAAGAAAAATTAATACAATCATCAATTCTTAATTTAACGGGAACATCAAAAGAGCTTAATTCATCCATAATGTAGTAAGCCTTTTTAAACTCCTGTTTTGAGGCATATATTCGGATTAATATATGGCCTAACTCGTGATGTGTTTTTTTATCCCGATCATAAATATTCTCCAAAAAATGAGCATTGTCAGATAGTATGGCTGGATTTTCCATAGAAAGTCTATGAAGTTCATTGTATACCCATTCATCAAAATTATATTCGTTATATTTTTGTGAAATAGGGTGGTCTAATTGTGAAAAGTATTTAAGGCAGGTCTCATAGTCTCTGCGAAACAAGGCAATTAATGATCCTATATATAAAGCAACTTGATTAGTCGGCTTAATTTCTAGTGCTTTTTTGATATAGTTTAATGCTTCAAGTTGAATTTGGTCATCTTTAGGATTTGGATTCCAAATACATTGAGCTAGATTAACATAAGCACCAGTCTCAAAATATGTACCTTTTATTTGTACTACTTTTTTAAAAATATCCGCGGCTTTTTTATATTTTCCACTTGCAGAATATGAATTCCCCTCATAGTACAGCTTCTCTGCTTCTTCTTCCGATAGTAATGTTTCTCTCGACATTAATTCCCCACCATTCTTGTTGTTATATATAAGAATATCGGAATTATTTAGGAAATGGTTTAGCAGATAACAGAAAATATTTTGTTCTTAACAAGATTATCCTTCCTTATATAAAAGGCTTGTCTTATTAGCAATTTTATTTTTACAATTTGTATTTGATAATTTAATATTGATTTACCGAAACTATGACAAATTTATGTTTTTGAAGATTCTTATGAGACATTTTTTTTGATTTAGACTTTTGGTTGTTTTACTAAACTAATACTTTATTTTGTATAAGAAAATACTTTCCTCGTTAATTCAGCAATGCATTCATTTACTTTAAAAAATTTATGATTACATATAAAATAAATGATAATAGAGACAAATTATTTATAGGCCTTTTAAATTAAATGATATTGGAGTTAACTCTTTTTTTGCATATAGTGGATGCTTGGGTTGACCGCACTTTAAAATATCCAAACAGTAAACAGGTATATTTGCAACCTTAAACAATTTTAAGACTTCTATATGTCGATTCCTATATATCCCCTTTTCTCCCCAGGCAATAACTACTAAACTAGCATTCCTCACAGCATTGAGTAAGTACTTATCATTTTCAATCCCAATGGGATTATCAAAATTTTTTAACATATCAAAATCCGTTGAACGATATGAAAACAAATTTACCATTTCCAGCGATCCGTATTTACCGTTATGCCATCTTTTAGCAAAATTAATACATCTCTTTAATGTTGGGTCATCCTTTACCTCGTCAGCCGTACTTGGATTTAATCCGATAAAGACTACCTTTTCTTTTTTGGAATCCCATATTCTCGTTAGGGAATACCGAAAGGTTCTAGTTTCATCAAAACTGGCTCCATTTATTGGTTCAGACAGAATAACAATCTTATTTCTTAACCAATTTTCCGCTTGCTTGGCTATGTATCTTTCGAATTCCGTTTCCCCAATCTTTGTTAGTTTTCTGAAAGCTTTAAGAATATCGAACCAAGTAAATATACCGATACCTTTGAGATTGTTTAAGGAATCAATTCGATTCGTAAGACCCCTTTTTACGCAATTAAAAGAATTCCTATATGAGCTTGTGATAGAAAAGCCTTTTGAAGAGTGTTTTTCATCCAAAATTAGCAATGCAAAATAAAAGTCTCTACCGTTAGCATAATCTAAACCAACATCTATATTTCGAATCACCTGATTTCGTGATAGATCATTTGAAGTACTTAAACTAATATCACTCTTATATTTGGCTTCAATACACCATATAAATTCTTTGGATTCAATTATGATATCTACTTCCGTTGATCCTTCTTTTATAGAAAGATTTGAAGGCGGGTTAAGTTTTTTCCACAAACGTAAATCTATAGCATCTAATGGATAGGAAAATTCTTTTTGAAACGATTTTTTGAATAAACTAGGCAACCAAAAAACCGGGTTGATTTGCTTTAAGGTCCTAAATACATTCCAAGTCATTGCATCTTCACTGTTTTGACTTTTTAAATGTTCTAATTTTTTACCTCTCCACTGTTGAAATTCGGAATCGTATTTATCAATTATCAGTGCATCTCTAAAATTTTGATGTAGTAAAACTCCACTTTTGGACATTTCTTTCATTTTTTCCCTCCTATAACCAATTAAATTTGTTCCTATCTCTAACTTCAAAAATAAAGGTTCTTTGCTATTTTCATTTCACTTCATCTTTTAAAAATATTGCACTATTTTGAATTGTGTATTATTAGAAGTAGAATTTTCAAAATTCAGAGATTAATTCACAGAATGTTTGACTAGTTTATAATCCAAGAACCGTTTCGTCTAATATATGCCTTCTTTAAACAGTTACGTTAGTTCAAAAAAAGTCACAAATCAGCTCTTTAATTAACTTTTGCGAAAGCCGGTAGCACAATCATACCGGTAAACCTGAAGCTGTCTTATGGACCTCAAATATTTGCCAAGATACACCTGGAGTTAAACTTCATATCAATAACCCCAAAAATCCTTTTACATTGCTATATTATCACTAAACAACTCAGTAACGATTCCTAGAAGCAATTATAACTATTCATTTGTAATCTCTACTTCTTCCATAGTAGCTCCAACTTCTGCTAATGCTTGCTGATCCTCTGTTGCTACTTCGGTTCCAACTATTTTTTTGGTTTGAATAAGTTCTATTTGATAATCACCCATCATCATATCGAAATGAGCTTTATGATCTTGAATATAAAAAATCTTCTTAAAAACATCGAAGTATCTATCCGCTACGTCTTCGTTATCTTCTACATACAAGTCTTCGCTTATATAATGTGATCCGTCATTTATCCACGAAATCAAGGAGCGACATATCACTTTTTCTTCATATTCAAATTTATCTTCTAGATCATCAATATTTATATTTCCGAAGAACTTAAAATAATTTTCTAGAATTCTCCGCATAACATTTTGAATTGAGACTATACTTTGGTTCTCTCTAATTTTTAATTCCTTCCAAAGCAGTTCATATGAGGTCTTTATCGGGTTTTCTTGATACCTTTGAATGTAGGATTTATTATTTCTCTTTCTAACAATCCAGAAGCTTCCTTCACCGTAACTTTTCTTTCCTTGATTAAAAGTAATTTCTTTATGGAAATAAATATTGTGGGTAAAAATAAATAATTGCTTAATATCTATGGAGTCATTTTTTATATCGAACATTATTTGTCTGACTAAGCTGCTCACCATAAAGAGAACGTTACTGTCTAGACTGGAAATAGGATCATCAATAACGACTACTTTATCTGTAACAATATCTTCTTTATTATTACTACCTTTCAAAAGTTGGTAAAAATATAGGAATGTTATAAATGTCTTTTCCCCTTCACTTAATGTATCTTTAACATCTTCACCATCTTCTCTTACAATTTTATAATTTCCTTTTTCAGAGGTTGTTGCCAGTTTAAAGTTTTTAAAGCCAAAAGATTTCAGGATATTATTTATCTCATTGACTGAGTGCTCAACACTAGTGACTTGCTCTTGATATTTTAGTAGTTCGTCCTCAAATTGTCTCTTATAACCATTTTTTGTTTCCCGGCTACGCTCCAAACCAGTCATAGCCTTTTCAATCCTGGACTTTTTCCGGTTAAAATCATCAATGTTTGGTTTATTTTTTTCCACAATATAACGCCACATATCATTAATTAGGTTTTCTTTTTCTACCTTTACATTCTCAATCAAACGATTATATTCATTAATTTTATTATTTGCATATGTTATCTCTGTATTTACCTCTTTTAAAAAACTTGATAATTCGACAAGCTCAATCGATCTACTTGGTTCCTTCTTCTTTTGCTGGATTAAGAGCTTATTTTCTTCATACTTAGATTGAATTAAACTAAGTAATTGTTGAATTTTGTCTTTATTAATAAACGAATTTTGTTGGTCAGCTAATACACTTATCTCTGCTAATATGGATTCGATTCTCTGTTGATATTTCTCAGAAACATTTGTTAAAACTTCCATTTGTTTTATGTAAGTTTGATCAAAATAACTATTTATTTTTTCTTCAAATACACTAGGAAGCGTTTGTTGACAAAAAGGGCATATCCCTTCTGTCTCTTTTAAAATCATACTTCCTTGTTGAACCCAGTCACTGATGTTTAATTTAGATATTAAGCCCGCAATATCAACATCCTCCTTACCTATAATCCTTTGTTTTAAAATGGAGTTATTTTCCAATTCCTCATCATAAGAAATACTTTTTAATAATTGCACTTTTTCAACCGGCCGATCAAAAATAGACTCCTTCTTTAGTTTAATCTCTTCGATTGTTTTTAACTCTTTATACATATTGCTAGATTCCTTTAAACACTTTTGCATAAATCTATCTTTAGAATTTCTATACCCCTCAATTAAATCTTTAAATTCCGTATCTAATTCTCTTTTTATATCCCAACATTTTTCTCTGAATCCATCTATTACACCTTCTTTTTCCCTTTTCTTTTCATCATATAAATCACTTAATCTTTTTATATCCTCCAGGTGACTACGTACCTTTTCCTTTAAATCATCTATTTTTGTTTTTAAATCGACCGAGTCCTTACCAAGCGTGAATATTCCTTTAATTGGATTATCTAAGCGGAAATTCTCATTTACAAAATTACGGTTATAAACATACGTAACCATACTTTCATCTTTCCATTCTAATGAGCAGTTTGGAAAATTTTCTTGGTTACGAATAAACTCAGTAATTGTTGTTTTACCGGTGCCATTGTTACCGTATATAAAATTTATCTTCTTTAAATTATCTAGATTAGCACCGTCTTCATCGTAAGTGGCAACGTTTTTTAAACTAATTCTACTGATCATTTTTTCACTCCCTAATCCTACTAGAAAATATAAGTCTCTCATATACTAATTAAACATTACCATAAAATGCCACACAAAGACTGTGGTTTTATTATAATTTAAAGAATATAATCCATTTGAAAAATTTAAGTAAAGAATTTAGAAAGTAATTTAACCAATAATTAAACACTTACATATAAGAATCAGTATTGAGCTTTAGTTACTTCCTATATTCTGCTATATAAATCACTAATACAAGGAGAGAGAGTTTTGAAAGTCATCCGCTACTACGATTCACAAGATAATGCACTTAATGCAAGAACTATTCTCCAAGATTTATTAGTTTCTGAATTAGAAAGAATGATAGATCAATCAGCTAAAGAGAAAAATCTAGATAAGAATAAAGAGTTAGGAAGTGAATGTGCTTGAGACATAGAGATCAAGATTTTCCATTAAGGAGATTAGAACATAACAACTTCTCAGAAAAATTAGTAAGGCTTCAGGAGGAAGGCTATTTATCACCATTCCTAATAGAGAAATTTCTAACCTGTAAATACGGGAGGATAAATAATGAAAGAAAATAACATTAAATCTTTCCCCGGTCAGGAGAGAGGAATTATCCAAATACTTATTAAGCACACAGATACAGAAGAATCTGTACAGTTAAGATTTGATTGGGAATTTGACGAGCAAGGTACTAGCAAAAGTGATGTTTACTTAACCGTATAAAACACACCTATGAATTTTGACGGCATTCATTACTGCATAGATATTAAGCTCGAAGAACGATATCCGTTTCACTTCTCAATAATTTCTAATCAATTATCGCTTTCATTTGACCGATTATTAAAACCATAAAATAAAGAGATTAACTTTACTATTAGAGGAAAACAATACAAATGAAGAATATTATGTAACAAAAATTTCTGTGCATTTGAGAGACCACTGACTTGTGAGGTATTGAAACTTTCTAGTTTCTCGAAGGTGACTTTACTTTCTTTATTTGAGATGTTGTAATCGTAGTTAGGTAAATTGATTATTTATTTTCTCCTTGTGGAATCCTTAATCAGTACGTGTGGACTGTAATTGACAACACAATAGATGTTTGTGGATTTATCAGCACTAATTTCCTTGTAAAGAGGGGATATCTGTCCTAATTATAATATGTATTTATTTAATAAAGCTTGTATGTTCCTTTCATTTTTTCACCTCACCTCACCTCACTTCACAACAACAGCTTGTAGGGAGAGGAATTCTACAATTGACTTTTTAATTCATAGATGCAGCATATTCACTTTAATATAAATAAAGTTATATTAAATTACATATACAGTAATTTTATAAAGGGAGCAATAATTATATTATGCGTATTACAGAAGCAATGCTGCGTGGTTATTTATTAGAAGAAGCTTTATCTAAATTAGTTGAAAATAGTGGTTATAATTTGATTACTACAAATGTCTTAAATAACCCCAATTTGAATCCTGAATTCACTTTACGTGGAAATGGTTTAAATATTAAAGGTCGAGGGGGAATACATCAAGCTGATGTTTTGGGACAATTTTCATTTTCATTACCTTTCACATATCCAGTTCGTCTATTTTTAGAAGCTAAATTTAAGAGTAATAAAACAGGGATTGATGTTGTTCGATCTGGGATTGGGATTCTACAAGATTTAAATTCTAATTATCAAACTATAGACTTAAATGGTGAAGACTTATTAGCACAACGATATAACTATCAATACGCTATTTTTTCAACAAGCGGGTTTTCAAACAACGCTATTAAATTAGCTATTGCACACAAAATTCATTTAATAGACTTAAGCGGTTATGAATATGAAGATTTACGATTTGTGATTAGCGAAACTGCATCTCGAATTAATAGAGCATTTAAAAAATATTCATTAAATGAAATAAGACAAATCATTCGTAAAGAATTCTTTGGGTTAAATCTAAATAGAAGCGATGAGCAAAATCGAGAAATGCGTAATATACTAGAAGAATATTTTATGTTTATTCGTAAGTTTGGCGATCTATATTTAGCTTCTACAAATTCACCTTTTACTATTTTATTAAAGCCATTTTCTAGCGAATACTTTAAATATTTATTATTTGATA
The DNA here is from genome assembly GCF_042885195.1 of Peribacillus sp. NPDC058075. NCBI lineage: Bacteria > Bacillati > Bacillota > Bacilli > Caryophanales > Bacillaceae > Peribacillus > Peribacillus sp. NPDC058075. The sequence continues at coordinate 3,083,626 of NZ_JBHVSL010000001.1, forward strand.
CTAGAAAAACAACATTTGATGTAAATATCACTTGGAATTATGCCGCAAATAAAAATTACTGGTATATTACTATTGATGACACTATTGATTATTCAGATAATATAACCTTTTCATTCGTCCTACCAACACTATTAGCCGAATATATTTTTAATCAACAAACTAGAGATCTTCAACTCTCATCAGCTTTAAATGCTAAAAAACGATATTTTAATAACATAATTTTTTATTTGAAGGATATGGAGCAATTTATTACTTTAAAATATATAATGCCAGATTTGAATCAGAAGGATTCATAAAACTTAATTTACCTGGAGAATTCAAGATAAAAATTTCTAAAAGAATTTCTAATATACTATGGAAAATTAATAAAGGGAAAAATCCAACTTCAGTATACCCTCTAAAATAGGGTATACTGAAGTACACGTGTTTATAAAATAATTGATATCACAGAAGATGTTTTGATTAATTAAACTTCATAATTATTCCTTAAAAATCTATGTTGCCTTTCATCTTCAGCACTTTGAATTAATTGTTCTATTCTAGTTGCTACGAATTTTTTTATAGGTATTAATTTTATTCCTAAATCGATTTGATTTATTATATCTAAGATATGTCTCCACTCAGTAGCCTCTACATCGCTTACTAACTGAACTCCACTAAAACTTCTACTTCTTTTTATCCACCAAATCTTCTCACTTCAACTGTTTTGTGTATGGAGTGTAATTGACAACACAAGAGATGTTGACCGGTTAATCAACTTCCTATTTTTTAAGATTAAGATTTCACCATAGAGGTATAATATTTGTCATTATCCAAGAAGAGTGAACAGTTGCAATTTTTATAGCATCACCAATATCCCTCTAATATTTTTATTTCCAATGCTTAATGTTTTTGGAAACAATCATTTCTTCATTAACATAAATAAAATCTATGATATTTGTTTTATCTTTTATCTTTTCATAATTAAGAACAGTAATATTGTATCCTCCATTAAATCGAACACTAGGATAACGTATGGCTTCAAACCCAGCAGACATTGCTACATCTGCGACAAACCTTGTAAAAACATAATGGGGTTTAAACAAACCATCTCCTTCATCTGGGGAACTCAGTAAGGATGAAAGCTTTATCGCTTGAATAATGCTATTTTCCTCCAAATTTTCGTCCAATAAGTTCAGAGTTTTCAAACGTTCCGTAATTTCGATTTTTGCGAGCATAATCCCGTCTTTAGGATTTCTCATTTCAAAAAAACAAGTTGATTCATCCTCTGCTAAATAGAGGACCTGCCTGCCTGCGTGGTTGTACCTTCCTTCTTTTATATCTTTCTTATTTGGAGCTAAGAAGTCACCTTCATTATAAGAATTTCCTCTTTTGTAGACTCTCGCTCGAAATAAAGGGTTGCTAAGCTTTGATTTATTAATTGTTTTTGATAACTCACTTATTTCGTTATAGACTTGTTTAGCGAAGGGGTGACTTAACAATAGGAAAGGTGTCTTCTCTGCAAGTAACGCAATATCATTTAAATAATTTTTAAAATTATCCGGGACATCAAAACTCATATCGTAAGGCCATATATTACCAGAAACTTTATCACCACAATTTGGACATTCCATATCTCTAAGTAGATCTAAAAACTCTTCTTTTGTGAAAAAATCATTTAAACGGCTACCGTCAAAAAATGTATCAAGTGGTATGGAATTTCTCTGGAAATTCTCATCCCAGCTATATATACCTGGCCACTGTCTTATAAAATCATCAACACAACTGTCACAATAGAAAGTACTTGAGTTGAACCAAGAATCCAAATCGCGATAGAAAAGTTCATCTAGAGCGTCAAGCAGCTCAACTCTTGTTAGTCCTTCTTTCCAATCAACCATTTTCCTAATCCCCTTTTATTTTTATAATATTCTGTAATTAACTATCGCAAATTTTCTAGCAGATATAGAAAGTCCTGCCCAAACTAATTTGAAAAATGAATTTATTTTAAATCTTAATGAAAGAATAATCAACAATGAAGAACTAAGTGTGTTACCTATTTCAAATTTTGATGAAAGAAAAAATGTATTATTTGAATATAATTTAGATCAAATTCCAGTAGGATTGAATATCTTAGAAGAACTCCAAAGAACAGAAGATTTCCCTCTTTTTTCGTTTAAAAATGATCGTTTAGATGATATTACTGGAATAATATTCCTTATACATTATAACGACAGTACATTAATATCCTATAAAAGGAACTATCCAATAAATTTACATAAAAGAGATAGAAATGGTATTCCTTTAATAAAATGGGGAAATGAAACTCGATTTAAAGAAATGCCGGATGATATTTTAAGAATATATACAGATTTTGATCTCTTTCGTTTAAATGATGTGTTATTTATAAGAAATATTAATATGTTAGAGAAATTTTTTAGTTTTCACGAGATAATAAAGGCCACTGCGATTAGAGCATTAGGTGAAATTGGCTCTGCAAATTTAATCGAAGATATTAATTCACTTGGAGAAATGATAGAAGACATTACTTTTGCTCGTAAACTTACTAAAGTCGGCTCACATTCTCCAGTTCTTAATAGAATTCCTTCTAATACGATCATTGAATTTGTTAAAACCTATCCAACATTAAAAGGTAAATTTGGATTTAATAATGATAATTCAAAGATTAAATTATCAACAAAAAAATCAAAAAAACTATTTTTAAAATTACTAAATGATGACTTTCTTCAATCTCGATTAACTGAACTTCACTATGATAGTCTAGCAAAAGAAGAAGTTGAGATATAGTTATCAACAACTTTTTCACTAAAAAAGGCCTTGATAATATTCAAGGCTTTAAATATTTCATTATGTTAGGTTAAATGAAAAAACTAATTTTATATTAATAATTTTTTTCTTCCTTTACTTATCTATACTTTTAATTGTTAATGAGTAATAGGTATTTAAATTTATATAATAAAGAGACAACATCAAAAAAATTATAAATAGTCTACAATCAAAGAAAAAGTTATATAGGATAAAATATATATTTATTAGTTGGAAGAATAATCTTTATAAAACATTCCTTCTTCCGCTAAGGTTCTAACCTTCCACCATATCATTTCTTTTATATCAATATTTCGTTCCAAACAAATTACAAGCTCTTGAATGGTCATTAAAACGATATTTACATTTCTCCCTTTATCAAAGGTAGTAAGTGCTTCCTTTGTATATCCTGCATAGCTAATAAATAATCCTCTTGTAAACCTAGATTTAGATCCTACTTTATCATTAAAATTTACTAAATCAGGCTTAGATATTCGCTTATCAGTCCATTTTGCCTCTAAAAGGTAAATCTCATTATACAAAGTAAAACTACCATCAATTTGTTCTCCTTCTAATTTAAAACTCCCTCGAGGGTCCATTCCACATTCTAAAAATAAATTTTTTAAATATTTTTCAAATGCAAATCCTCTTTTTTGAGGATTGGAATAAGATATAAGTTCAATTAATTCTTTTAAAAACCTTTCACTATCAAATATTTTTTTTGATAGCGGGCGATCATTTTTATTATAATTTTCTTTAGGTTTTGTTGATTGATATTTAATAGATTTTCCAATTAATCTATTACCTATTTCAGCACATTTTCTAAAGGTTTCTTCATTTTCGCTATTTATCATTTTATTTAATCGCATATAACTAAGTAATTCTAATAGCAATTTTCCGACGATGTTATTATTGTGAATTTTTATAATTTCCCTAAGTATTTTAGCTTTGGATAATCCTGAATAAGTTTTATATATATCAATTTGAATAGCGTCATATACGAATTCCTGAAATTGTCTATTAGTAAAGTCTAAAACATAGCCCGACTGCATATTAAATAAATCTTCAAAATAACTTTGTTCAACATAATTTAAGGTAGACATTATTACCTCCATCGTTTGTAAATAAAACTCAAAATCAATGTACATATTATACCATCACTTATATATTTTCACACTTTTTGTAGTTAGTTACAGTTGACAAGAGGCATTTTCAAAATACCCTCATCCTCCACAATCATCATAAATCCTTTCCTCCACCCATTATTGTATTTACATATACATAGCCAGTACTATCGCAAGTCTCACAAACTTTTACAGTATTTTTTTCCTCCCCACTTATATTTATACAATGAATAATATTCTCTTATGTCCTTTATATTCCTTCTCAAATAGGGTTCCGGACATATCTTCTTTTGGAAATATAGCTTAGTCAAAGTCTTTAGTATTAATACCTATTTCAAGAAAAATGGACCACCTTAGCTATGGTTTTTCTATTGGTAAATTTCCTTCAAAGACTAAACTAATATCTCAGCTTACTTTTTCTGTTCATTATCATCATCTAGTATTTTTTATACCTAAGATACGTAAACTGTTCGATCACGATTAGGGATTTATAAAACCACCTGTACAGCATATTTCCCAGACTTTTTCTTACTTTGTGCTTTAATTCTCCGGTAATCATCTATGCACCTCATTCAAAATAAAAATCATAAAACTTAAAATGCACCTAGATTATTCTATATTTTTATAGGAAATAAGTTAGAAATAAAAAAAATTAAATACCCCTATTTAATACTTTCTCTTTCTTCAGCAATGAATATTTTAAAAAAATTTTATATTTTTTCTTTATAACCTTGTTTTTTTAAAATTTTAACGAATATAATTCGTTGGTAAAAATTCAAGACGAAAAAATTGTAAATAATTAGACGAATAAGATAGCTCTTATCCCAATGATTATTTTCCTCTTATTAAATATAAACAAAGGAGAGTACATAATTGAAAGTTATTCGTTGCTACGCTTCATCGGAAAATGCAGTTAATATTCAAAATGTCATCCACGACCTCTTAGTAGCAGAACTAGATGGCTTAATAAATACTACCAGCAAAAAGTAAATAAAGAACTTCCTAATCAGAGTAAAGGTCGTGAGAGTGCTTGATTTTTAAAAATTCAACCAAAGAGATATTCATAAGTACGTTACATCCCGATCAGCCTACAAACTTAGTTGAGAAAATTAAGAAGCTTGAATTAGAAGGGCATTTGTCACCATTCCTTGTTCATAGTTTCCTAGAACATCTACAAAGGAGCGACGATTATGAAAGAAAAGGAGCGTGAGGATTTTCCTGGACAGGAAAAGGGGATAATTAAAATTTTCATCAAGAATTCAGTGGAAGAAGAATCTGTTCAATTACGATTTGAATTAGATTCGGAGGAACGTAATTCCAATACATAAGGAGATAAATGATTACATTTTGTATAAAATACCCCTCCTAACGTCAATGCTGAAAAACGGAGGTGTACATTTATGCGTAGAAAAATTAATTTACATACCGGATCAGATGTTAATTCTGTTACGGATGTATGGTTTGAACATCTTATTCAACGGATCATTGTAGAGCAATTAGATATTCCTTATCGTCTTAAAGCTAAATTGCTCCATCAAACATTACTAAAAAAAAGTGAGGGTAAGTAAATTGCTACAAAATAAATATAAAGATTTTTTTAGGAGAGTAAGTTCAATTAGTCAAGATTTAGCTATGCAACAATCTGCGGATGCAATATACCGTAAACAATATCTTTCCAAAGAGATCGTCATTATTGATGAGAACGCAATTTCTGCTAACAAATTATCAATGGTAAATCGGCCAAATATGATGAAAATCATCCATATGATTGAAAATAACCAAGTTGATATAATTTATGCTTTTGACCGAACACGTTTATTCCGTGACTTTTATGAAGCAAATTATTTCGTCTCGTTATGTAGAAAGAAAGAAGTTCAAATTATCTATACTTCTACTGGTAATGGTCATCAACAGTCCACAGGTAACATTCTCTTAGAGGGAGTAATGAACATTGTAGGAGATTTTGAAGGGAAAAATATCGCTAGAAGATCGGAGGAAGCAAGAAGAAGATATCCGGCTCAAAAGTTAGGCTATGTTAAAGATAAACAAACAAAACAATTTCATAAGGATCCAATAAAAAAAGAGACCCTTATTCATTTCTTCTTAGATCTCTCAAAAGTACAAACATATATCGAGTTGGAAAAGTTATTGAAGACCTATCAAAAAAAAATTGGAACAAAAAAAACTCAACTCCTTAGGGTAGCCAGGGATCCATTTTATGCCGGTTATGATCTTAGCAAAGGAAAAAATAAACTGAGTCACGTTGAGCCCTACCTAACTTTAAGTGAATTTAGTGATTTACAAGATAAAAATGCGATTGTAGAAAAGTATTTGGAGAAGGATCAACACCTTCAAGAACAAAATATTTTCCAGGTTTACTGCGGAATCTGCGGAAAATCACTTATTTTTCATTGGGATATAGTAAAAGGAGCTGCTTGGTATTCTTGTGCAAGAAAGCATCCAAAAATTCAAATCTTGACGGATAGTCTTACTTCTATTATTGATTGCACCCTTGAACAGATTGTTAACCATCTTGACATAGATCGGCTATTGTTTGATTCATCGTTTTATTTTCGGAATATTAGACAATCATTTATACATAATCTTGACATTCTTAAAAAAGATAAGAATCAAATTCTTCAGAATATCATTATGGAGGATGATAACTTACAGAATTGGCGAAAGCATCCGCTTTACGAAGAGCTTTCTATTTTAGAAGAAAAACAGGAGCAGTTATCAGCTGAAACTCTTGCCAAAGAAGAACTCTTATTAGCTAATAAGCAGCTATCAAAGCTGGTAAAGGAATATCTAAATAGTACACGTACTACAAATTCATTTTTTCTTAGTTCATTACTCATTCAAAGCCTATCCATTCATCCAAACGAGGTAAATATTGAAGTCAACAAATTTGATTATATTCACGATATTCAAACTCATTTTATATTTGAAGGAGATGAATTTCAATGAGGTTAGCCTTTGGCTATATCCGGCGTTCTTCCTATAAACAACAAAAAAATAATAGTGTAGAAATTCAAAAACAACATATTCTTGAATTTGCGAAACGGAACCAACTCAATGTACCAGATGAATTTATCTTTATTGAAGATGTTACAAGTGCATTCTCCAAAAGAGCCAACCAACGTAAAGAACTAATGCGAGTTGGACAAAAAATGCTTGAAATGCAGGTGCCAATTCTCATTTTTTACGATGTATCTCGAATGGATCGGACAGGCTACTCATTTACCATTGACTTTTATCGACCTATGCTTGAAAAATTACCAAATCTTGAAGTCTATACAACTGAATCCAATAAGCCAATAAACCCTGAAAATATGAATATGAAAATCAATTTTCTCTTGCAACAATATGAATCAGTACTTAAGTCAGAACGAGCGATAGGTAGTTTAACTACTGATTTGGAACAGGAAACCAAAATACGTCCCGGCTCTCGAACTCCATACGGTTATAACCAAATAAATAAGCAATTGACTCCAAACGAAAATGCTGAAATTGTCTCATTTATCTTCTTTTTATATAGCTGGGGGCAATCTTTAAAAAAGATTGCTTTTCTGTTAAATGAAGCAAATATCCCTTCACCTAAAGGTAAAGAATGGCGTTCTAGTACCATTGAAAACATTTTGAAAAACCCTGTTTACACGGGAGATTTAAATTGGAACGTTCATAAAGGAGAAGAAGGTCCAAAAACATTTTTGTTTAAGGAGACTCACGATCCAATTATTAATGAATTTCAGCTTCTATTTCATAAACAGAACAAACACCTTTTAGAGTCATTTGGACGATTTGATACACCTTTTTTATTTCTTAACAAAATCAAATGTTGCAATTGCCAAAAGATCTTAGCCACACAGAATGGTTCAACCAAACGCAATGGGGTGTCTTACCAATACCATTACTATGTATGTAAGATTTGTCATTACAAAGTTAACACAGAAGAAGTTCACGAAAAGCTTTTCCCTAACATCTTAAAACGTGTTCAACAGCTTAGTTCAACAGAACAAACAAAGCTACAAACTATTCAATACTTAAATCAAATGACCAACACTATTGAAGAACTTATCTCGAAGGTAGGAAATATGATCGAAGTTTTCACTAAAAAGTTAACAATCGCAAAAGACAATGGTGATCGTGAATTAGAACTTCAAATAGCAGAATTTCTTGAAAGCCACCGGCATACATTACGTCAATATCTTGAGTGCCTTGAGTATATAAATGAATCTTATCAATCAGTAATGAGCGATCAATTCTTTACTCATTTTAGTGACATTTTGTTGTATCAACTAGGTGATTCAGAAAAAAGACTTATTCTTTTATATTTTGTTGACTATATCCTTATATCACCGGAGTATCACACACAAATTCTGTATAAGACCAATATATTTAATGGTTTATTACCATTTTCAAATGGATTAATTACCGAACAATAAGTTCACTAATTGGATATAAAACCGAACATCAGATATCTGTACCTACTTCAAATGGAAAGATGTGAGGTAAACCCCTTGTTATGAGGGACTTCTTCTGGATCTCGTTCGGTTATATGTCCATAATGGGATACCAATTTGGATATATTACCGAAAAATTATTATTAGTATGGACAAACTACCGAATATTATACATACCTCGAAAGTGCACTTTTACTACTACTTTATAACCTTTTACTGCTCGACTTATTTTAACCGGTAAATATTCTCCAATTGTTCCAGTATTGGTTGAAACAGCAAATAACTTCCGCTTTATCGCCTTTATAGGTAAAGCTCTTATTGGGTAAAATTACGAGATCCATTGGTATGTTACCGATTACGAGTCACCCAAATTCGATTACGAGACAGGGGCGGCATAGTAAGTTGATTTGCGAGTAAATCCCCCTTTCCGACACCGGTTGGTTTTTCTTTTGCTCTCTCCCAGTAAAGACCTTTAAACCAAGAGGCAAAATACCTTTCTTAAGGGTTATAATGGTACTAATCTCATTATGAGCCATCTTAATAAACTATCAAATCCTTAGCAACTTTCTTAATCCACTTTTATTTTTAACATTATCTAAAAGCAAATGAGATAGCTTCCCTAACATTTCTGTTAATTCGATTTCAAATTCAATGGTGTTATCATCTGTTCCTGTAAATGCGTGCACAAGTTCGTGTATAAGTGTGCCGGCAAATGCTTGTATACTGCTCAGTTGGCTTCGTTTAATAAGAATACGTTTATTGGATTCGTCCCATAAACCCAAGGCGTCTCCACCACTATAATTATCCGGCCGCATCGTTTCAGAAATCACTATACTCTTCAGAACACCCTTTTTGTTGGGGAACCAACCCACAATGGTATCTTTATAAGCGAATATTTCTTTCTCTTTTTTGCTCAAATTTTTAACATCCACAATTTGAAACTCGAAATTTTCATTCCATTCTACCGCATAGGTTTCTAAATTTCTAAAAGTATTTCCATTTAAATCTTTATTACTCTGTAATTTGGTGGCCAGGTTGTCAGGGATAGTAACAATTCGCATTCCTTCATCTTTTGCATAACTGAGGTATTTGCCTCCATCCATCAAATCATATGCTGTTAAAAACATTACTTTTTCCTGACTGTTTAATATTTTACAAGCGTGTAGCTGAACGTCAACCCATTGCAATTCGTCGTGAGCATTTCCCGTTTGGATCCTTTGCAAATCATCTACTAATTTCCCCGCAGAAACCGGACTGGAGCATTCTAATAAAATCGATTTCACTCGATCAGAGTACGCACTTCTTCCTACATTTGTCCGCTCTCTATTCAGGGACTGGAGCAGCTTCTTCGTCATAGAGGTAATATTATAAGAAAACAACCAATTATCTTCTTCTGCTACACATATTCCGTTCACATAAATTCTAGCCGGTTTCTCTTTATTTTCGATGAGAGAACCATACTTTGTTTCTTCTATAACTTTCTCTCCTGAATACAATAAAAAGAAATCTTTGGCCTTTTCAATATCATCATCCTCAAGTCCCATAAATATAAAATCTGTTCCTATTGCGTTTGGGATTGATGGTTTATTAACAATAGCGTGTAGGGTAACTACATCATCAAAATCACCTTTAGGTAACTTTTTGATCGTAATATCACTGAATTTAGATTGAATGATGATCTCTATTTTTCTTCTATCGAACGTAGCCAGAGCATCTTTTAATCCCACTCCAAACTTCCCTATTACTTTATTAGGGTTTTGGGTTTTCTCTATATTTTCATTTTGAGTTAAATGCTCATACTTTAAACCTCTTCCAAAGTCTTTGATATGCCACTTACCTTCTTCATCTTTGAAAATAATGGGTTCCTCAGTTCCGGACAGATTCGATTCATCTAAAGCATTTGCAATGATCTCCCGCAATGCGTGCGGAACGGTCCAGTGCTCCAAAACCTTTTCAATATTTAGGTCGAATTTTTTCATTGGTATAGAACCCCCTTTATAAAAAATAGATATATTTGTGTTTAATTGAATTTTAAACCATTTTAATAAATAAATAAAAAGAATCTTTTCAATTGTATGTATACATCTTTATGCCCATATTTGAATTGCATACCTAGTATTGAAAAAACGGTAAATCCCGTATAAGATATTTTGTTGATGAATGAAGTTTTATTATGTTTAGTGCATTAAAAAAGAGCAACTCATAATAAAATTGCTCTTCATTCCACTATCTTGGCTATTCGAACAGCTCTTTGAGATGTACTTGTTAGTTCAACAATAGGTGATTGGGATTACAGTGATTCTAATCCTCCAATTTTAAATATTCTTGAATTTCTTAGAATGAAATTCATTTTTTTGTGTATTGCGTTAACTGACTCTTCTATATCTTCCACATCATCGTTGTCAACAGTATGGAAGTTGATGTCTATCCCCCCACCATCCTTTAGAGCTTTAATAACCATAGTAAATTGTTTACCTAAATCCTGATCATTCACTAACGACTCCCACTCATAATCATTAATTTGAGTGTTTCTTTGAGATCTAAACCTTCCTTCAAATAAAGTGCTTACCAATTTTTTTACTTCCTTCCCTACCTCTTCTGTTTCTATCCTGAATTGTTCGCTCATTTCCTATCCTCCCTTTTATAACTTAAACTACATATATTAGATTCGAGAGGTTAGTGTTTTAGAACAAACAAATTAGTTTATCTAAAAGGACATCATTCAATCAATACATATTTAACGACATTCTAATTTAATTTTCAGGTCGGTTGGAAAGCAATCGCAATAAGGTTACATAATAAGCTGCACTTTGCGGTTTATAAACATAAGTATTAAAGTCATTTTAAACTTCATCAGCCCTCTTAAAAAAATTCATTTTATCTTTTAAAGCTTTTTGAGATGGATAATATCTTTTTTCTTTTGGTAAATTTATTTTCTTTCCATTAAATGATTTATAGTAATCAGATTTTAGTAGAGAACTCACTCGCACTATATAATTTTCATCAATGATTATATAACCATCATCAAATAATTTATGTATATCAGCTCTGAGCAATAAACCATTCTGAATATGATTGCTTTCTTCCTTAACGTAAGGTTGTATGTGACACCCTTCTAGGACACCGGAAAAACTTTCATCTGTGATTACACATTTATCATAAATCTTGATTAACGAATCCTTAAAAGCAGGACCATCAATTCTTTTCTTTCTTTCAATTGTTTCAACATCACTTTTATCGTTCTCTACTAATTCAAAATCTTTAACTTTATAATCCACTAACTCTCCATATAAATCCTTAACATCTTCACTATTTATATTGTCTGTTACACCTTTATATATCCCTTTATAGTGATTTACGTTAAATCTCTCGGCCACTTTAGACCAATGATCCTTATGATTAAATTTTTCCACCGGAACGTTATTTGCCGCACTAATATCGACTGCCAATTTTACCATTCCACTGTATCGTAATGTAGCAGGAGTTACTTTACTATATTTAAAAACTTCTTTTATGATAGCTACCCTTCTGGATACTAAAAATTTACGATATCTATCCTTTATTTCTACATTTCTTAATCCAGGATCTACACCTCTTATAACATAGTCACTTTCTATAAGTGGACGTTTTTTAATATACCCTTTAGATTTACCATTCTTATCAAAATAATTTTTTTCCTTGATTGCTCTTTTTAACAAATCTATACACTTTCCAGATACTTTTAATTCTCTTTCGCCTACTCCATCGTTTAAATACAGTGAATTTTTTTCCCAATTAATATCATTTTCTTTCAAATTTAACAATTCGCTATATGCAGGTCCTTCACCTCTCCATAAGCCTTCAAATAGTAACCTAAAAGTAAGTGCGTCCTGAGCATTAACACACTGCTCTATAATTTTATCTAGCTCTGTTTCTGTTAAAATACTTCGTTCAGTTTTATCAACAAACTGCTCGTGCCAATTAGGTTCAACCAATAAAAAAGGATTGCTTTTGTCTGCCCTAAAATGTTTATAAAAATTAATATAGTTAAACATCACATAATATTTAGTTCTAGAAGCATTCACGGTTGTTGTACCCAATTGTCCCATTAATTTACCTAAATCCACTAAATTGAAATCATACATATCCTTTCCCAATTCTTCTTCCATAGGAGAACTGGCAGCAAAAATACTACGACTTTGCCCTCCATAACTATTTTTCATATGCTCTATAAAATCCGTTTTAACTTTGTCGTTATAAAACATCAAATCCCCCCAATTTTAATTCTTCATTACAACTAAAAGGCTCCCAATTATTAAGTATACATAGACTTTCGAACCCATTGGTTTGCTTTACAGAGTATTTACCAGCCTTACGATACCTTGTCTGCTCCCATCATTTCATATCATTCATATGGTGAAAATTATACTTTCCGGACCCGAAGCGATCATACATAAAATTTCATTCAATCGATTCTTTCACCGTTTAAAGTTTTATTGATAAATGCCATCATATAAGCTCCTTACCCTTGGTTTAGCATTGCAAATAAAGCTTGAACAATTTCAGGTAACCAACGATATTGCTGATAAGCAATAACAAAAAGGCTCGCCCCACAAACAACTAAAGCACCTACCTTGATTTGCTCCAGTAATTCGGGATCAATATTTAATTTCTTCAATAAAAACAGCTCCCTATCCCCTTTATTTGTATATTTTAACAAATACCACAAAATTGAAGCAGTACGTTAAATAAGAGATTGGGGGCAGAATCCAAGTCTCTATCTTTTTACGCAAATCCAAAGCCTATCTTAGATAAATAGTCCATAAAACCCATTATATGACGTACCAATCCGAAGTATAATAGGTTAGAAGAATCACGACTATTTTACAATAAGAAGAAAATGCCAACCATAACTAAGTGATTATACCCAAAATGGATAATTTCATTTCGGTTTATAACGGTTTCAAAGAAAAGCAGGATAATTAATTCTTTTTTACTAGATAGATATGAAGTAGCTGAGGATGAAAAAAGACTCTTGCCAATAGACTTTGGAATCGCATATCGGTTAAGCATTGGATCTATAGGAGGGTCTTAAAAAATGAAGAGGATATTGTATAGCCTGATCGGTCTTGTTGTTCTTATTATTCTTTTGGTGCCAACTAGCGGTATGGCGGCAGCAGATACCAAAAAACCAACGATTTCAGGTGCTGCCAATACTACGGTTTATTTGAATCAAACTTTCAATCCAAAAAAAGGGGTCACAGCCAAGGATAACGTTGATGGAAATATCACCAGTTTGATTGGAATTTCAGGTAAGGTGGATACAAAAAAAATAGGGAAATACACGCTAACATATAAAGTAACCGACTCAGCGAAGAATACAACTACTACAAAGCGAGTTGTTACCGTCAAAAAAGACACGACCGTTCCAACTATCACTGGGGCCACTAATAAAACAGCCTATCTTGGATATTCCTTTGACGCGAAATCCGGTGTGAAGGCAACGGATAACGCAGACGGTACCATTACTTCTAAAGTCAAGATTACCGGACAGGTCAACACAAAAAAAGAAGGAACCTACAAGTTGAAATATTCTGTGACGGACAAAGGAAAGAATACAAGAACGGTCACTCGTGTCATTACGGTTAAGAAGGATAAAGAAAAACCAAAAATCACAGGAGCTACCAATAAAACTGTTTATAAGGGATATTCATTTAACACCAAAACAAGTGTATCAGCTACAGACAATGTTGATGGAAACATTACGAGCAAAATCACCGTCAGTGGTAAAGTAAATGTTAACGAAGTGGGAATTTACAAGCTCCAGTATACCGCAAAAGACAAAACCGGTAATAAGACGACCGTGACACGTACCATTACAGTTAAAACAGATACGACCAAACCACAAATTACCGGTGCAGGAGATGCTACCATTAATTATGGTACGTCCTTTAATTCAAGGACCGGTGTGAAAGCTACGGATAATTTAGATGGAACGATCACCAGTAAGATGACGTTAACCGGAAGCGTAAATGTGCTGAAGGTTGGAACTTATAAGCTGGTTTACAGTGTAAAGGACAAGACAGGCAATACAACAACTGTAACACGCACTATTAATGTAGTCGATAAAGTAAAGCCTACGCTGATGGGTACAGGACTTAAGGATACAACGTTTGCAATCGGTAGTTATGATTATTTCCCCCTTTTATACGGAATCACATCTTATGATAATGCCGACGGGAACCTTACCTCAGAAATCAAAGTAGAGGGTACAGTGAACGTTGATAAGGCTGGAATCTATACTTTAATTTATTCCGTCACTGATAAATCAGGGAACAAGACGACCGCTGAACGTAAGGTTACGGTTATAGACAATATCGCTCCAAAAATTAGTGGAGTCGCTGACCGAAAAGTCTTATATTTTGATCATTTTGATCCGATGGAAGGGGTCACTTCTTCAGATAATAATGATGGAGATCTCACCTCCAAAGTGGTTGTTAAAGCTATCGGCGAGAAGTTAAATACTTCAGATTTATCTCTTTCGGGCACTTTCACATATGAGTACTCTGTGTCTGATGAAGCTGGCAATACCACAACCGTAAAGCGTCAAGTAATTTTAACGTATCGACAAGCGGAGTTTTTTGGAACAGATGATGTGAAAATAAATATAGGTGAAACGTTCAACCCGTTAAAAGGAGTAACTGCTACAGATTACGCGAGTGGAGAAGATGTCACCTCTTTAATTAAAGTGAGTGGAGATGTAGATGTAAACTACATAGGTATCTATACAATAATCTACAATATTTCAGAGAAAGGAATAAGATCGGGAATTTACCGCAGAGTAACGGTCGTTGATAACATCCCTCCAGTTATTACCGGGGTACAGGATTGGACAGTTGATCAAAATTCTAGTCTGCCAAATTTACTAAAATGGGTTGAGGCAAATGACAACATTGATGGGGATTTGACAAGAAAAATCACTGTTGATACGCAAAATGTGGATACTAAAATCGAAGGAGAATATATCGTTACGTATTCTGTTACGGATAAAATGGGGAATAAGGCAGAAGTTCAATCTACCATTACTGTCAAGAAGGTTCCAGTGACAGAAGTAAAGATTTCTGATATTGATTACATCGTAAAACCAGGAGCTGCATTTTACCTGCATATCGATGCCTACCCAAAAAACGCTAGCTTTCCAGAGGTAACTTCTTGGGAATCTTCTGATGAAACTATTGCTACTGTTGATGAAGAAGGCTACGTAAAACCCTTAGCGGACGGAACAGTTACGCTTACCGCTACAGTGGATGGTGTCAAAGACTCAATCACAATTACTGTTTCCGGGAGACCCGATCTCCGTTTCTTTACCGGGGGGTGGGAAGCCGATCCTAGTACTAGGTATCTGCGAATTGACAAAATGGATTTCGATGCTATTAATGATGGCGAAGTACCAGTCACTATAGATAGCGTTAAAGTTTATGATCCTAACGGTTCTTCTCCAGAGGAGTTAGTTAAGTTGGATTTTGTTACCAACCTTGCACCGTCATCCAGGACGAATGTGAGTATCGATTTTGAAGAAGGGAAAGGCCCCCTTATAAAGGACGGTAGGCTTTCTATTTTTGCTACAATACCAAACGGCAACACCTATGAATATTCAATAAAGTTTAGAGACTAAATGTCAAAGCATTTCAACAAGAAGGAGCAACAGATTGTATATCTGTTGTTCTTTTTATATTGTTTGGACCTACTGCAAAATGGAGATGCTGATCTTCAGCTAGCGGACCCGTTTGTTCTATAAAGAGATTTGTAACTGTTTATTTAAAAATACAATAAATACTCTTTGAGATTTTCCCTTTTTTATAATTCTTTTTACACGTAGTGTACTTTGTAAATATTGCCTAACATTTCTATTTACAAAAAACAATCGATGATATTTTTCATCTTCGTATATATCTTTAAACCAAGTATGATTCTTCAGCATTTCTATATTTCGATCAATTTTTCGAGTATCCAAAGAATTATCACCGAATCCTGCGGAAAGAACCCCTAAAAGAAAATCTAACATAGCTTAATTATCCCCCTAAATATATTTAACTACTTGTACAAGTAATACATAGCACACCCCCTTAACGGTTCATTCGATTGTAGGGTGTTAAATCTATCTCTTCAGCAATTCGTTTAAATATCACCCTATTATCCTCGATTCGATCCCATTGAAAAATACCGACAAATTGATACTTATAAGTTCCAAATACGGGGTCTTTAACCTTCATAAAAGTAATTCGATTTCTTTGGGTACCCTCAGGGAGATTATAAGGTGTATAATCACTTTCCATTCTTTTTTCTTCAATTTCTGTCCAATTTTGATTAAAAACGTTAATCCAACCCCGAGCATTTGAAACTTTCCCTTTCCCAGTATCAAAAGAAAGCTGGGGGAACCACATCATATACTGTTCATTAAACTTCCAATAAGCTCTTTGTATACCCTTATAATTCTTCCCTAGGCAACGCATTGCCTCAGTAATTGTACTGAATGTGTACTCATCATAAATGGATAATACCCCATTCTTGATCGCTAACTCTGCATAATCTACATCTTCAGACCAAGAAATAATCTTGCTGTTAGAAGCCATTTTATTGATTAGTTGAACGATTTCTTCAATTTTTGTATGTATCGCTTCTATTGATTCGGTAGCATCTACTCGTTCGATTCTGATTTCATTTTCCTTAACTGCTTGATACATTTTCCCAATTTCTAAAGTTCGGATTTCATCATTAAGTTCGTTCCTTATGTGAAATCCCTCGTCACATTCAATCCCTAAATGAATCTGTGGAAAATATAGATCAATCAAAGCATATTTACCATCAGCCCTTTTTATATATTGTTGCGTGACAGGTTTTAAATCTAAGCGATTTAACCTATTCCAAATTCTGTTTAAAATATAATTCTCATAGTCTTTTCTTTTAGTTCTGGAAAATGTTCGAACTAAATATTCTCTTTTCGCAACCATCATTTTCCCCCACGTTGTTCATTCTAGTTTGTTTGTATCAGACATTTGATAAACCTTAATGGAATCTCCTAAATTGCACACCGGAAAAATAAAAGAGATCGTTTACCGGCATCATATCACCACAAAATACACTTTTCCCTTTAGTCTCTCAGAAAAAAAGAACCTGAAAAGCTGCAAATATTGAAGAAAAGCCCTACAAGTTATAACCATTTTTCCTCTAAATGACTGTTATTTTTAGTATATCAGTCATTCTTCAACTAGTCTGTTCCCTTAGTTTAAAAAAAAAATCTACAGCATTCTTTTACAAAGCCGTACATAAATAAATTGGACTGAGTTACAATCCTTCCTTTTTTGCTTAATCTGATTTATATACGAAAAAGAAAAACCACCCCGCGTCGCAAGCACAGGTGGTTAATCTCGCTAAAGTCTTTATTTTTATTATATCCTATTTTTCCCCACGCTATAAACTAACTGTTTTAAGAAGCTGTAGTACGGATCATTCGATCTTGATTTGGAGATAGCTAAGACCACCTACCTTATTACTTAGCTCGATAAATTTCCCCTTCCAACTCATAACATTAATTCAATCTTAATAACGTTTTTTCGGATAACCCTTGAAAACGGAAAATCTAAAAAAATATAATGTCTCTGAATTAAATAAGTTAATCTCAAATAAATGAATATTAAACTAATAACTTAAAATTAAGGAGAAATAAAGTATTCCTAAAAAACATCGAATTATTTTTAAATACCTTACACTTATCTGCAATCTATATTCCGAGACAATAACCGGCAGTTTTTTCACTTTTTTATTTTTTTAGAGTCTCCTCTTGAAAAAGACAGTTTTTTAAAAATATAATGTGTCCGAATTAAATAAGTAAGTTCAAATTAATTACTATTAAACTAATATATTAGAACTAAGAGGAGAAAAAAATTATGCCTAAAAACATCGAAGATTATCCAATGATTCTAACAGCCGTACATTTATCTGAAATTTTGATGGTATCTAAGCCAACCGCTTATGAGTTAATGGAACAAAAATCATTTCCACTTATTAAATTAGGCCGCAGCAAACGTGTGCTCCGTGATGAGTTTTTTAATTGGCTGACCCAACAACAAGTGAGCAGCTTATAAAACTGTAAGTGCGTAGTCATATCACCGAACTACCTACTTCCCTTACATAATTTTTATCAAACATTTACGGAGGTTAGCATAATGAGAGGTAGCTCAAAAAAGAGCGAAAACTCTTGAACATATAGTAGATTTTGAGAAAAATTCGCTAACGGGTGAATGTAGACAAAAAAGATAAAGCAGACTCACACGCCAAAAAGATGCACAAGCAGCACTATTCAAGCTGCTATCTGAAAACTAGAGGAAAAGAGTGGCTTATAGAACCGAAAGTAAGTGGTCAAACTGATATTAGACCACTTGCTTTCCATTGTTCTAACACGAACTACAATAGGATATGGGGGCAAGCAATATGAAAGGCACTGTTAAAAAAAGGGGAAATACTTGGTCATATATTGTAGACATAGGAAGAGACCCTATTACAGGTAAACGTAGACAAAAAACGAAGGGTGGTTTTCCTCGTCAAAAAGATGCAGATGCTGCTCTTCGAAAGATTCTAAATGAGCTGGATGCAAATCGATATCTGGAACCGAGCAAAGAATCATTTTCATCCTATATGGATTTTTGGTTTACGTCACATTATCAAAAAAGGATTAAAGAAACAACGGCATCAAGCAGAAAGTATTTGATGGATAAGCACTTAATACGAGAAAATCCTTTTGCCAACAAAATGCTTTCAAAAATTACGACCGAAGATATCGATGTTTTTTATAACCTCAAATTAGATGAGGAGTATAGTACGAGTACCATACGAAAATTACACCAGTTGTTAAATCAGGCCTTCGATCAAGCTGTAAAGTGGAAAAAGATTAGTTTCAATCCGGTGATTAATGCTGATCCACCCTCGGTGAAAAAAGAAGAAATGAAGATATGGTCCTTTGATGAGATTGATTCGTTCCTTAATCAATGCAAGGGAGAACGACATTATCTAACCTTCTTAATCGCCATTTATACGGGTATGAGGAAAGGTGAGCTCCTTGGGTTAAAATGGAGCGATATTGACTTTGAAAAAAAAGTCATCCGGATACAACGGTCCCTTTCTCACATTCCTAATAAAGGGTATCGTTTATCCACGCTGAAAACGAAAAAATCAAAACGGCAGGTTCCGATTCAAGATTTCCTGATCAAGGCATTAAAGGCTCATAAGGAACGACAAGAAACCCAGAGAAAAAGACTTGGGGAACTTTATCAAGACCAGAACTTAGTCATTTGTACGGAGATTGGCACCTTTCAAGATCCACGGAACGTGTTACGTGTGATGAAGCGTATCAGTAAAGCGGCTAACGTAACACCCATTCGGTTTCACGATATCCGGCACACACACGCTTCCATCTTGATTTCTGAAGGGGTAGATATCGTCAAAGTACAAACTCGTTTAGGACATTCGAAACCTAGCATCACGTTAGAGCATTACGCCCATATGATGCCCAACCAAGATGATGAAGTGGCTGATATTTTCCACAACGCCCTTCAGAAGTCCCGTTAGCAAAATGTGAGCAAATCACTATAGTTGATCAAAACGCATCCCGTAAGACAAATTAAAAAAAGGCCCAAACCCTTGTGATATCAAGGATTTGAGCCTTTGGCAGTTGATGACCTGTGAGGGATTCGAACCCACGACCCCTTCCCTGTCAAGGAAGTGCTCTCCCACTGAGCTAACAAGTCGTATGTAATGACTGACTGATTACTTTAGTACATAATTTATTATAAGTTTTTTTGTTAAAAAGTCAACGCATTATATTAAAAAAGTTTTAATTTTTTCTTATTTTATTTCCCTGCTCCGTAAAATACGAACGAACATTCCCTTTTCACTTGCATATAAAACGTATGTTCGCATATAATGATAGCAAGCAAGTCAGCAAAGGAGTGACAGGGAATGAAATATATACTTCGTAAACATATGGAAGAAAATGCTCCATTGGAGATAATTTATCTCTCCGAACAAGGTAAGATCACGCAGCGGAAAATCCAGGTGCTTGAAATTTATCCAGGCCATATTCACGCATTCTGTTTTCTAAGGCAGACAAAACGGACATTTAAAGTGGCCAACATCCTTTCTGCCCGCCTCATTAAGGCCAGGTTTGACAGGTCTGGCTAAAAGATTGTTAATCAAGGTTCAACCGATTAACTCTTCTTCTTCCTGGATGTCCTTTTCCTGTTCGGTTAACGATTCTTCTTCATCTCTCAGACGGTGAGCTAACCTTGAGGCGGCACTCGCGGCAATGCTTGCAACGATATCATCCAGGAAGGTATGAACGATTCCTTCTTGCTTCTTATCAAGTTCGTGTATGACGCCTATTTTATTTTTATCCAAATGGCCAAAGGTCGTGACAGCAATGCTTCCGTAACCGAGTACTGCACCAAAGGCAATCGTTTCATCCACTCCGAATAGCCCTTCATCAGACTCAACAATCGATTGCAGGGGTTCTGATAGTTTTTTTTGCTCGGCCAGTTTATCCAGCTCCACACCGACTAAAATGGCATGTTGAATTTCCCTTTTCAATAGGACACGCTCAACACTGTGGATGCATTCCTCCAGCTTAAGATCAGCTTTGTACGGGAACTGCAATTCATAAACGATTTTTGCAATTGCCTCCACGCTGACACCACGCTCTAATAATGTTCGTTTAGCAGCTTTCGTTACTTCCCTGCTGTGTACCTGTACATCTGCCATTTTATTCGCCACCTTTTTTATTGTATTATTTTTCTATTTCCTTTTATTATATCACCTTATTATTCAAATTTTTTGAAAATACAATGAAAATTTTCTATTCTAAAATCTTGTCACGGGAAAAAGTCACAAGGCTATGCTAAAATAATCAAGTAAGTTGTTTTTCATTATTAATTATCATTGAGGTGCGGGAGAATGAGTTTACGCAAAGGCACAATTAAAGAGTACATGTTTAAAAGCGAAGCTTTAGCAGAAGAATTGGAACTGCTTGTTTACTTGCCTGCTAATTTTTCGCCACTGTATAAATATTCGCTTGTGATTGCTCAGGATGGCCGTGATTATTTTCAAATGGGGCGAATTGGTCGGGTAGCAGATGAACTGTTAGGGAACGATGAGATTGAGAATATCATCATTGTCGGCATTCCCTATAAAGACCGATTTGACCGCAGGCGCAAATATCATCCGGACGGGGAACAGCACATTGCATACATACGTTTTCTTGCCCATGAACTTGTCCCGTTTTTAGATGATGAATTCCCAACCTATCAAATGGGACATGGTCGAACGTTGATCGGTGACTCACTTGGCGGTACAGTTTCTTTATTGGCCGCACTAAAGTATCCGCATACATTCGGGAAATGCATCATGCAGTCGCCACTTGCCAATGAAGCAGTAATGGATGCTGTACGTAATTTTGAGGATCCGCATCTTCTCGAACTTTACCATGTGATCGGGACTGGGGAAACAGATGTTCCGACGACGGATGGCAAGAAGGCAAACTTCATAGAACCCAACAGGGAATTGCATAAATTAATAAATCAAAAAGGATTTCCTTACTTCTATGAAGAATTTGAAGGTAATCATACCTGGAAATACTGGCAGGCAGATTTAAAACGAGCACTATTGGGAATGTTCTAATCCTCTCTTTTTGAGATGGTTTCAAGAAAAAAACATGTCCAACTATAATACAACAATAAAAAAATATCAGGAGGTTTTAATTATGAAATATGGTGTTGCAATTTTCCCTTCAAAAAAACTTCAAGATTTAGCTAACTCCTATCGCAAACGGTATGATACGAAATATGCTTTCATACCACCGCACCTGACGCTTAAACCAACGTTCGAAGCGACGGATTTGGAAATTTCAACGATCGCGGATCAATTAAAAGACATTGCTCGTAAGTGCAGGCCATTTACGATGAACGTTACGAAAACGAAGTCTTTCCAGCCTGTAAGTAATACTATTTATTTCAAAGTGGAATTATCCGAAGGACTTCAAGAGCTGCATGAGGCACTTAACAATGAGGATTTCATGAAAAGTGAAAGTGAGTATGCTTTTGTCCCGCATATTACCATCGCCCAAGATTTATCCGATAATGAGCATTCTGATGTTTTAGGCCAATTAAGCATGCTTGACATCAGCCATGAAGAAGAGGTGAAACGAGTTCACTTGCTGTATCAACTTGAAGATGGGGCATGGACCGTTTATGAAACATTTAGATTAGGAGCTGAATGATTTCGTGTTTGTAAAAATCGCCGAGAACAGCCAAGAGCTTGAAAATGCTTATATGATTCGAAAAAAAGTGTTCGTCCAAGAACAAAACGTCCCTCTTGAAGAAGAGATCGATGTATATGAACAAGAGTCTACACATTTCGTTTTATATGATGATCAGCGTCAGCCAATCGGTGCCGGCCGTTTCAGGGTCATCGACAACATCGGTAAAGTCCAGCGCATTTGTGTCCTATCATCGGGCCGTAAGAATGGTGCCGGTGCCATGATCATGAATGCTATTGAGGAATATGCCATCCAGCAGGAAGTATCTCAATTGAAGCTTGATTCCCAGGTCCATGCCATCCCTTTTTATTCGAAATTAGGGTATGAGATCGTTTCCGACGAATTCATGGATGCCGGCATTCCTCATAAAACGATGAAGAAAATCATTTTATAATATAAAAAAGCTGTCCTCTCAGTTCTCTGATTGGACAGCTTTTTTTGTTTGTTCATGAACTTAAATTATCGTTTTATAAAAAAAACCATTTCCGTTCAATGGCAATCTCCGCAAAAATACATAGTCTATATATAGAAAGCAAGAAGGAGGGAAAATTTTATGGGTAACAATGATTTTAACCTGGAGGAGTCTCAAAAAAGACTGATGGAACTGCTGGTTTCGAGGACTATGAGAAAACATGGTTTCAAAAAGGAAAAGGTCGATCTAACCGAAAGAGAGAAAAACAACCTTAAAGAAACCATTCGCCATTTACAAGAGCAATCACTAAAAATCATAAACCAAGAAAAGAACATCACAGAACATGATGTTAATCCAGTTACAAATTCCATTCACAACAAATTCACGGATTCCAAAGATAAATGACACACCATATCACCTAATCAAACCTTACTTGCTGGCGAGAAATAAGTAAACCGAGACATAGCAGCACTTACATTTCATTCCTAAAGCTCCAGCTTCTTTATTATTCATCCCCACACACTAATACTTTCTCTAAGTATTAAAAAATAGACGAATTAACTGATTTATTCGTCCAACCCGATTACCCATCAAAGCATATTTTAATAGGGAATAAAACCTAAGGAGGAAAAAACAACATGAACCAAAATGTATATCGTAGCAACTGTAACACACATGAAGACTCTGAAAGATCATGGTCGGCTCTAGATTCCGCTTCCAGACATCCCCTGTCAGGGTTCTGTAACGACGATGACACACGCATTAGCCAAGAGGCAATACAGGAAAATAATCAAGTTCAGCTTTCTGAAGAACTTATTTACATTAAAGATTCTTGTAATGTAAATGTCACTTCAACGGATGTTAAAGCGGCCCTTTCTCTTCAAGCTGCTCTACAAGCTGCAATTGCGGTCATCGTAAGCATTTCCATCGCAGATGCTGATAATGCTGAGAAGATCACTCAAGAATTAATCCAATCTTCAAATGTTAAACAAATCACGCGCCAAAAAACAATTGTTGAAAACAGCCGTGATATCGACATTACAACGACTGATGCACAAATCGCTCTAAACATCCAATTATTACTTCAACTATTATTAGCTCTAATCGTAGAAATTGACATTCTCTAAGGAATCAACACAAAAAGGACACTTCACGTGTCCTCTTTTGTTTTTTATGGGAGAACTAGACAACTACGTTAAAAAACCTGCCTTTTCCTGTCATTTCAGCCGTTAAAGCTTCGCCCCTCATGCCCATTTGATATTTATATGTGCCTGCCCCATATGTACTTTCCCGATCCTTATCTTTCATTTGAGGTAATCCTTCAAAGCTTCCCCTCTCCCTTTCGAGCACCTGATCAAAACGGACAGGTTGAATGGATGTCGTCCCTTTAACAATTCTTACATTCTTGGCAGCTTCGGCCGTCCGGTTGTCATATTGAATATAATCAAATTGTGTGACAGGTGCTATGTACCCCATAGTTTCCCCTCCTTATATCTACATAGTTGTGTTGTCATTTCATTTCCCGTCCGAAACAATATTTAAACACGATTTCCGCATTCTTTTTTCCTAATCTTCTGGTATGATGAGTATTGCCGATATTTTTAATAGATTAGAGGTATCCATATATATGAATCAAGCAAAATCTGGCAATGAAATCGTACATTTACATACTGTTTCAGCTGGTGAGCTGCAGACACTGTTTGAAAAAGGAAAACGTGATCAGCTTTCTTGTATCATTTGTCATAAACCAGTGAAATTATTTATTGGAATCCATGAAACGCCTTATTTTTATCATAGTGATCCATCGCAGGTACCCTGTGACATGCCAATTTCAGAACCAATAAATGAGGAAAAGCCATTAGAATATATGGAACAGAATGGATTTAGGATTCCTACATCACGAACCATTACGGAAACGAAAACCATTACAGAACCTTTCCTTAAAAGCCGGCCCATAACCGGCAATCCGAAGTTTTCAGATAAACCATCCTGCCTGGCGCAATCAGAGGAACCATACTTTCAAGAATTATCCTCATCAGGGGTTGTACTCGATGCAGAGCAACTCAAGGCGGTAACGACGATCGATGGACCAATTCTCGTCCTATCAGGAGCAGGCAGCGGGAAAACCCGCGTATTGACGGTACGCACAGCCTACATGCTTACAGTGAAAAAGATTGATCCTAAAAGTATCATGCTTGTAACATTTACGGCGAAATCCGCAAAGGAAATGCAGCAGCGTCTGCTCGGTTATCCTTATATGACTCCCTCCCTTGTTTCTCAAATCGTTAGCGGGACCTTTCATAGCATCTTTTATAAAATCCTGATTTTCCATGAACCAGCCAAATGGCAGCGTGATTTCCTATTGAAGTGGGAATGGGAAAAAGAAAAGGTATTAAAACAGGCTGGCAGGGAATTGGAACTTGATGATAAGGAATTTGCATATGATCAAGCCCTTCAGCAAATCGGACTTTGGAAAAACTCTTTGGCCTTTCCTGAAGATATTCACCCTAAGGACGATTGGGAGAAATCGTGTTTATTTTTATATAAAAAATATGAAGAATATAAACGGCAAACAGGGAAGTATGATTTTGATGATATGCTTGTAGGCTGTTATGTATTTTTAAAAAATCACCCGGATTTTTTAAAGAAATATCAGCAAAGATTTAATTATTTTTTGGTAGATGAATTTCAGGATATCAATAAAGTTCAATATGAATTGATAAAACTCCTCTCTGCTGAATCAAAAAATGTATGTGCAGTTGGAGATGATGATCAATCCATCTATTCATTCCGAGGAAGCGATCCGAAGTATATTTTGAATTTCAATCATGATTTCCCTCAATCCCAAGTTGTGAAGCTGACGGAGAATTACCGCTCTTCCCATGAAATTGTCGCTACAGCGAACCGATTGATCAAGCGCAACCAGAACCGGATGGAGAAAAAGATGAGGGCACAGCATGATTCAGGAAACCCACCTGTTTTATTTTATCCTTATGATGAGGAATTGGAAGCAACGATGATCGTATCCGATATCCAAGAAAAAATATCCAAGGGAGCAAACCCTGGGGACTTTGCCGTATTGTACAGGACACATACGATGTCCAGGGCCATTTTTGAACGGCTAGCCGCTTCCAACCTGCCATTCGTCATTGAAAAGGATGCGGATTCGTTTTATCAGCGCAAGGTCATCCGCGGCATGCTTGCCTTTATGCGCTTGAGTTTGTATCCTCATGACAGCAAGGCAGCATCTGATGTCCTTTCCTCCTTATTCTTAAAGCAAAGTATATTACAGGAATTAAAAGCAATGACAATATTGCAGGATTGTGATTTTATCGATGCATTTGCTTTTGTTAAGACAGGACATGCTTTTCAAGAACGAAAATTAAAAACGATTCCTGGACAGATCCGTTCTTTAAAAATTATGTCGCCACTCGTAGCTTTAGAAATCATCGAAAAAGATTTAGGATACCAGGAATATGTAAAAAAACGCGGAAATGATGCGAACCTGGAAAAAGGGTCCGATGACATCCGTGACTTAAAGGTGGCGGCAAATCGTTTTCCCACCGTCGCCGCTTTCCTTGAACATGTCGATCATATGACTGCGATGGTCCAAGAGATTAAACAGCTATCGAAACATTTTAAGGATGCCATACAGCTTACCACCATACACCGTTCCAAAGGGCTTGAATACCAAACCGTTTATGTACTAGCTGCTGTTGATGGCAGCATCCCTCATGATTTCGCACTTGAATCTTACCGAAAAGGGGAACTATCTCCTCTTGAAGAGGAAAGACGATTGCTCTATGTAGCGGCAACCAGGGCCAAAAAGGATCTTTACCTTTCGATCCCGCAAACTAGACGCGGACGGACCGCGCATCCATCACGTTTCTTGAAGCTTTGACCAAAAGCTGATGCTAACCATATATGGAAATAGACGAAAAAAAGGTTCGGTATGGTCTCATCCCGAATCACTTACAATTTTATGGAATGAAATCAAGCTGCAACTTTTTATATAAAAAAACTGCAGACAAACCCGCTTTCTTCGAGTTTGTCTGCAGTCTGAAGGCCTGCTTGATAGCAGGCCTTTTTTCACTTTTTATTTATCATATTAGAAATAGTACCGAAATCCAGTTTATTCCCTTCAGCCACGATGGAATGGACGATTTTATCTTCCGTTTCCTTATTGACCGGTTTGTTCGCAATTTTTGAAACACGCTTAATGACATTTCTAACAGTTGTTTCATCTTTGAAATTGGCTCCTTGCAGCGAGTTTGCCAATTCTAATACATCTTTCATATTTACGCCCGTTTTACCTTCTATGTTCTTAAAAAAGTTATTATCCATACCTAAGCCCCTCCCTTTTCTGTACCTATCCTATGGCATTATCAGAAAAATGGTGCTAGGCCAAAAAAAAAAGAATAGGCTTCTTCTGCCTATTCCTTTTACCTTAGCAGCAGAAAGAAGCCCCTACAATGATCAATAGGATAAACAATACAACGATTATCGCAAAAGTGGAACCACCACCGTAGCCATAACCGCCGCCGTAGCCATAACCGCTGCCGCCACAACAACCGTAGCCACCATAACCAAACATACATATCACCTCGCTCTCGCTAAAGCTTACTGATAACATATGTAGGTCTGGACAAATATGTATAGGCCATGCCCTAGTTCAGGCTGCCTATTTCCGCTAATTCATCCTTTTGGCCTGAAAACCAAAGCTCCGATAAATCCAAAGACGATTGCAGCAGAGATACCGGAACTCGTAATTTCAAACATGCCTGTCAGTACGCCAACGAGCCCATGTTTTTCCGATTCCATCATCGCCCCGTTCACCAGCGAGTTCCCGAACGAAACGATCGGTATGGTTGCTCCGGCACCGGCAAAGTCAATAAGCGGCTCATATAAATCAAATCCGCCAAGAACCGCTCCTATTACGACGAACAAGCTTAACGTATGTGCCGGTGTCAGCTTAGCAACATCGAAAAGAAGCTGGCCGACGACACAGATCAAGCCACCGATGACAAAGGCCCAAAAAAACATTGCTAACATCGAAATCTCTCCTTTTTCATGAATTCATCCCATATTCAATGGCCACCGCATGGGCAATGCACGGAATCGAATCTTTTTGCTGGACGGAAAGTGGTGACAATAATGCTCCTGTTGCGACCAGCAGGATTTTTTTATATTTGCCAGAAATCATCTCATTTAATATATGACCGTATAATACCACTGCCGAGCATCCCGCACCGCTCCCGCCAGCCAAAACAGGCTGGTCCTTTTTGAAAATCATCAATCCGCAATCCTTAAATTTTTCCTGATTGATATCACAGCCCTTTTGCTTTAATAAGTCAAGAGCTGCCTCACTTCCTATCTGACCTAAATCACCCGTAATGATGAAATCATAATCATCCGGGGTCAAACCAGTATCTTTGAAATGGGCAAGTATCGTATCGACTGCCGCCGGGGCCATCGCTCCCCCCATATTGAAAGGATCTTTCAATCCCATGTCAATGACCTTTCCGATAGTGGCGGAGACAATATGGGGAAATTCCCCTTGCTTGCTTCCATCAGGTGCAACAAGCGCCACCCCCGCTCCGGTGATCGTCCATTGAGCTGTAGGTGGTTTTTGCCCGCCATATTCAGTTGGATAGCGAAATTGTTTTTCAACAGCTGCATTGTGGCTCGAGGCACCTGTCAACACATAGTTAGCACCGCCATAATTAGTGATGAAGGCAGCTAGAGCAAGCCCTTCCATGGATGTGGAGCAGGCTCCAAACAAGCCGAAATATGGAATCCCATTAGTTCTGGCCGCAAAGCTTGTAGGTGTAACCTGATTGATTAAATCACCCGCCAAGAAAAATTGTACTTGCTCCTTGCCAATCTTTCCTTTTTCCAATGCAAGCTCAACCGCTTTTTCCATCAAATGTCGATGTGCCTTTTCATATGATTCCTGCTCCATCCACAAATCGTCGTATAGGATATCGAAATCACCCGCGATTTCTCCATTTGCTTCAAATGGCCCGCCTGTTACCCCTGTTTCCAAGATGACCGGTTTATTGGTAAACATCCATGATTGTTCTCCCTTTAACACCGCTTAGCCCCCACTCATTTGATAAATTGTTTTTATCAACGCCACGACAAAGGCTGAAAATACTCCAAATAAAATGACAGATCCGGCCAATTTAAACATATTGGATCCAACACCAAGTACAAAACCTTCCGTCCGATGTTCGATTGCAGCGGAAATGACTGCGTTACCGAATCCTGTAACAGGGACGGCACTTCCTGCTCCAGCAAACTGGCCAATGCGGTCATAAAATCCGAAACCGGTCATCAAAAGGGCCAGGAACACCATGGTGGCAGTTGTAGGACCACCAGCTGTCTGTTCCGTAAAGTTGAAAAAGTAAATATAGAAGTACGAAATGGCTTGTCCGACCATGCAGAAAATGCCACCTACTAAAAAGGCTTTCAAACAATTCTTCACTATTGGTCTTTTAATTTCATGCTTCCCTTGAAGTTCTTGATATGCATTCTGCTGTGGGGTCGTTTTCTCTTTGCCGCTCATAGCTGAACCTCTCTTCTAAATTAATTCTTTTTGAAGTTCTTCAATTTCGTTGAACTTCTTCCTTGCCTTTTTCTCGGGTACATCTTTTTCTTTGAGTAACTCGTTCAATCTCACAGATTCCAAAAAGATTTTATAATCGCTCGATACGATAAAATCATTTTCGGGAAACTTCTCTTCCAGATTTTTAGTCACATTCTTTTCAATCTTCTTCATATGAAAACGTTGCAGATGCTTAACCTTATAAGCGACGATAATCTTTTTGTCATTTTTCACGACGATCACGTCATAGATGGAGTCTTCATTAGCAACTGTTTCCTTGACCTTTGAGATCAGTCCCTTTTCATCCTGCTCATCCATCCCATTAATGATATCCATCGGTTCAGGATTCGTACGTTTAATCATTGCTAAATTCTCGGTTTTTCCATCATTCTTATTGCTGCATGCAGTAAGCACACACAAAAAAACTATAAGAACCAGAAAGCTGGCCTTAAAATACCTTCCTTGTCTGAACATAGAATCACATCCTAATTTATCGTTCTATTGTTATTTTCTTGTTTAACTGTTTTTTTATGAATGGTAGGATTAGGAAATAAAAAAACCTTTCCGAAATGGAAAGGTTTTTTTTTTTACTCAATAGCCTTTATTTTTATTGTTATTATTACAGCCACAGTCTTTCTTGATTTTGACCGGTTGATCTTTTTTTATCGGTTTGGCATAAGCCCATGGATTCTGTTTCTGATTCAATTTATGACTCCTCCTTTAACATCTATACCATACTATATGAACGAAGAGACAAGTTGTTTCCAATCAAGTGTCCATAATTTTGCTGATTATGACTTCAATAATCGCCCCTACTGCTGCTACGGCAAGGATGAATATCAGTACGTCACCTATAAACCAATTTTGGATATAAATAAAAACCAGAAAAAGGCTGACCCAGACACCCACGCACCAGAAACAGCTTAGTAATTGGCCAAACCAGCCAAGCAGGCCCTTTTCCTTGGGTATTAAAAATATTTCCACTACTCCTTCTTCATTTTTTTCCTCTATCTCTTTAAAAAAGGGGCGGCGCAACGGCTCCATGATTTTATCGAAGACGATCAAACGTGTCAGCCTGAAGGAAGCCAAGCCTAATATAATAAATAAAGTGAATTCATTTTGTGGGGGAAACATTTAATATTGCTCCTTCACTTGGATTCTTCAATTATTTTGGCATCGATAATATCAGGCAGACCCACGAAACGGACATGGTTCCCTCTTTTAATCTTCACTGATTCCCCCTTCATTCCCAACACATGAAACTGAAGCGTTTCTCCGTTAATAACAGCCTCACATAGTGGCTTTGGAAAACCTTGATGATTGGATAGGCGGGAAATGATGTCACGGGAAGAATCTTTCTTCTCCACCTTTTTCCTTTTTCTCTTAGCTGGCTTATCGTTTTTCTGTTCTATTTGTTCAGGATGTTCCATTTCTTCAACCGGAGTTTGCTCAGGGACATATTGTTCGGTGATTTTCCTTATTCCCGTAATCTCCTCTTCAATTTCCTTCATGGCATCATAAACACCAAATTCGCGTTTGATTTGTTCGATTTTTTCTTCTTTATTTTCGGCTACATCCTGAAGTTCCGGCTCAACGCTGTCTTGGGGTTTAGCGTTTTTCGTTCGAAAATCACTTTGCATATTTCCACGCAGATCTGATATTTTCGCTTGATCGACATACAAAAGTGGTTTGGAGTCCTTATCGCCATTTTTCTCTGACATGAAAACCCTCCTTAATATTTCAGAATATCCACGGACTGCAGCTGTTCCATTTGGTATTGGACAACTTTTTTACCGAATTTATGCCTTATGAACAAACTGGATTCTTTTTTTTGTTCCAATTTTCCGAATAGTGCGCGGTCATTGATGATGAACTTACACACAGGCTTAGGTGCAAAGGCTGGAAGTCGGGACAATAGCTCCACCAATTCCTCGGCGGTATATGAAGTGCTGATATTTTTTTCATGCAAATTGATTTGTCTCTTCAGCGTACTTTGTATGGTTTGTTTTCCATCAGCACAAGGCAGACCAACTTTCTTCACGTCCATGATGCCCCTCCTTCTTTTTCACGAATAGGGTTGAAAGCAGGTTTATGCCGATTCTCGCAAACAATGAATATCCGCTCTATGTATCATTTATATGAAATTCACCCTTCTTTATGCTGGAGATGTGCCACTCCCCCAAAAAAGGACATCAACTAATCTTGGATATGCTGGGCATTAGTGGAGAAAACTAAAAAAATAATGGTTGTTAAAGGGGCTCCGAAGATGAAAAAAAGTGGAAAGATTTCGACCGTACAAACTATCTTTAATCGTGATGACGGCTGTCGGTTTAAAAAATCATGTAACGATCCTTCCTCATTTACTGCCAAGTGCTAAACGGGATGGCTGGATTTCCGTACTGCTTGCTTTAGGTTTGATACTCATTTGGTGTTTACTTTTGTTTTACCTTCACAAAGCCACCGGACAGACCAACATATTTGTATGGGTGGAAACGAATATCGGACAGGTACCAGGCAAAACTTTATCCATTGTCATAAGTATCTTTTTCGCTTCATTAGCTGCGGTGTCCTTAAAAGAGATGATTGTGTGGACAAAGGTATCCTATTTACCCATAACGCCACCAATCCTTGAAATCATCCTTTTTACGGGATTATGTTTTTTCTTGCTTCCACTAACATCCAAACGATTGCTATCACTAACACATTCGTACTGACTGCGGTAATCATTTTTGGTTTTTTTGTAGCTATACATTTTCAAAGGAGTGGAAAATCAATAAAAAGGGGACCGATATCGGCCCCCTCCTTTCCTGTTATCCAATTATATGATAACCAGAATCCACATGGATATTTTCCCCGGTAATCCCGCGGGACATGTCACTTAATAAAAATACTGCCGTATCCCCTACTTCTTCAGGAGTCGTTGTACGGCGAAGCGGTGCTTCTTCCTCGATCTTCTTTAAAATCGTATTGAAGTCGCGAACACCTTTAGCGGATAGGGTACGGATAGGTCCGGCTGAAATTGCATTCACTCGAATGTTATCTTTGCCAAGATCACTTGACAGGTAGCGGACATTGGCTTCAAGTGAGGCCTTGGCCACTCCCATTACATTATAATTAGGCATGACACGTTCACCGCCAAGATACGTCATGGTGACAATGCTGCCACCTTCCGGCATGATTTCCTTCGCGGCTTTAGCCACCGCAGTTAAAGAAAATGAACTGATATTATGGGCAAGCAAAAACCCTTCACGGCTCGTGTTGACAAATTCACCGTCCAGCTCTTCCTTGTTAGCGAATGCCACACTGTGTACCACGCCATGAATGATACTTGTTTCTTCCTTAATCGCCGCAAAACATTTTTCAATGCTTTCATCCTTCGTTACATCACATTGTAAAATGATGGAGGGCTCCCCTTCTAATGTAGAAGATAGTTCCCTAACGCTTTTTTCCGTACGGTCTTTTCCGTAAGTGAAAATCAGCTTTGCACCTGCTTTATGTAAGGAACGGGCAACTCCCCATGCAATACTTCTTTTATTAGCTACACCCATTAAGACAAACGTTTTTCCTTCTAATGAAAAAGTCAACGTATATGACCTCCTATTTTTAATACAAGTTATTAGTACCTGCTACTAATTACAGTATATCAAATTTCCTTTGATAAAAACACCGTTTTCTAAAGCCACCTGGGAATAACGCTTCAAAAAGGCCTTCTTTAGCTTATAGTAAATAGCCCATGAATAATGTAGCTAATCCGAAGTAAATCAGGATACTGATAATGTCATTGATGGTTGTGATGAATGGTCCGGAAGCTACCGCCGGGTCGATCTTCATTTTATGCATGAGGAGCGGTACAAGCGATCCCGCGAGTGTGGCGACTATCAATGTAATGAAAATAGATATGCCGACCAATAAACCGAGCATTAAATCCCCTTGCCAAATATATACGATTAAAGTGATGGCTATTCCACATGTCAAGCCGGTGATGAGGCCTGTCCCAGCCTCCCGCAAAACTAGCTTCCACTTGCTATCCTGCTCCAAGTCCCCTGTTGCAATTCCCCGTACTGCAACAGCCAATGCTTGGGTTCCTGTGTTACCGGCCATTCCGCCTATCAATGGAATAAATACAGCAAGAATCGCTTTTTGGCTAAGTGTCTCCTCAAAACGGCCAATCAGGCTGGCGGTCAATAAGCCTAAAAACAAAAGGATGATCAACCATGGCAGCCGTTTCTTAGCAGCAGAAAAGGGACTCTTATCAACATTGTCCAAATTTGATACACCCGCCAATTTGGAATAATCATCAGACGCCTCTTCATCCATGACATCAATGATATCATCAACCGTAATAATCCCTAACAAATGGTTTTGGAAATCGACGACAGGCACGGCAAGGAAGTTATAGTCCCTTATTTTTCGTGCCACCTCTTCCTGGTCTTCCGATACAGGTACGGAAACTACCCTGTCATCCATTAAATCACCGATCAAGGCATCTTCATCTGCTATGATCAATGTCCTGAGAGATAAAACACCAAGAAGCTTCTTATCCTGATCGGTAACGAACACATAATATATCGTTTCCGCTTCCGGAGCTTCCCTTTTTAAGATCTGCATGGCTGATCGAGCTGTTTCGTTTGCTTCAACGGCAATGAACTCTGTCGTCATGATGCTTCCTGCCGTAGATTCCTCATAGTTCAGAAGCTCTTGGATTTCACTTGCCGCTTCATCATCCATGATGGTCAAATAGCTGACCGCCTGCTCATCATTGATTTCATTCAGGACGTCAGCCGCATCATCCGCATACATATTGGAAAGCATATCTGCTGCATAAGAAGGGTTCATTTCTGCCAGCAGGCTTTCGTAATCATCTTCATCTATTTCTATATTTTCAAAAAGGTCTGCCATTTCTTCCGGTGACAAATATGTGTAAACGACGGATCTGAATTCATCTGACAGGCTTGTATAAAATTGAGCCTGATCATATGGATGCATTTCAAGGAACTCCGTACGAAACTGATCCAGATTTTCCGTTTTAAGCGCTTCAAGCAAAAGCTCGTTATTCATTTGACTGCTCTCCCGCTCACGGTCCCGGTCCTTCATCTCCTCCATGACCATACACCTCCTAATACATATTTTTTCATTTCCTCGTTTATATTTTATTTTTTTAAATAATACTATACTAATACCATACACATACACAAAACAAACAAAGGATGTGTCAAATGAACATCGATATCATCGGGGACATTCATGGATGTTTCGCTGAATTCAGGCAGCTGACCGAAAAAATGGGCTATAGATGGGAGACTGGGTTTCCTGTACATCCCTCTGGAAGGATTCTCGGCTTTGTAGGGGATTTAACCGATCGCGGCCCAAATTCCCTACAAGTAATAGAGGTTGTCCATGAATTAGTCATTAACCAAAAAATTGCAAGGTATGCCCCAGGTAACCACTGCAATAAATTGTATCGTTATTTTTCAGGCAATAAAGTACAAATATCGCACGGTTTAGAGACTACTGTAGCTGAATATGAATCACTGAACATCCGGGAACAGAAGAAGATCCGAAAAAAATTCATGGATCTGTATGAACGTTCCCCACTGTATCAACTCCTTGATGAAAGGCGATTGATCATTGCCCATGCAGGAATTCGCAGTGACTATATTGGTCAATATAACAGTAAGGTAAAAACCTTTGTCCTCTATGGTGATATAAATGGCTCCAAACATCCCGATGGGTCTCCGGTCAGGAAGGACTGGGCCCAATCATATAAAGGGGAAACATGGATCGTATATGGACATACACCAGTTCCTGAAGCTAGACGAGTCAATTATACATACAATATTGATACAGGCTGCGTCTTTGGTGGAAAACTCACTTCTGTACGTTATCCCGAAATGGAGCTTCAAGAGGTGCCTTCAACTATGCCATATATTGCGGAAAAATTCAGGACATCTTTTGATTAACCAAAAAAACTCGCCATCTTGGTGAGTTTTTTTGCGTATATGGATTTTTCATAGGCTTGAATTCGTTTTAATGCGCCGGTTATAAAGTCAACTTCCCTCTAGCAAACGGCTCATATCTTCTGGTAACTCTTCTTGAAACAACATCATCTTCTTGGTGAATGGATGTAAAAATTTCAATTCAAAACAATGAAGGGCTTGGCGAGGGATACCGTTCCTTTTCCCTCCATATAAATCATCACCAGCCAGCGGGTGACCTATATGCGCCATATGGACCCTGATTTGATGTGTTCGCCCTGTTTGGAGCTCCAGATTAAGGAATGTATGGGACGCTGTGTATGCCAATACCTTAAATAGGGTACAGGCATACCGGCCATCCTCCCTGACTTCCCGTTCAATGATACTGGTCGATTTTCGTCCGATCGGCGCCACTATCTCTCCTACTGGTCCTTCAACGATTCCTTCAGCTATGGCTTGGTATCTCCGTTTAACCTGTCCTGATTTTTGCTGTTCACTTAAAAGGTGATGGATATGCCGGTGCTTGGCAATTAAGACCAGACCTGATGTGTCCCGGTCAAGACGTGTAACTATATGGATCGTTGCCTGTATTCCCGTCTTCCTATAATAACCCGCCAAGCCATTCGCCAGACTGCCGTTTGGATGCTCGCGGGAAGGGATGGTATTCATGGAAGGGGGCTTGGCCACCACCAATACAAACTCATCTTCATACCTGACATTAAGGGGGATGGGTTCCGGTAAAAGGCCTTCGCTTGCCTGCTCCGGCGGAAATATGATGGTGACGATGTCGCCTGTTTCTATCCGTTCCCTTACGGTTACTTCTTCGCCGTTCAACTGGATATATCCACCTTTAAACTTAATATCCGTTAAAGCTCGTTTTGAAATATCGCATTTGCTGAGGAACTCTCGCAATAAAGAGCCAGAATCCTCTTCAAAAACCGACCAGGTCAAAGTAAAGTTTTGATTTGACATGAGGTGAGTCTATCTCCTTAATTAGCAATAAATGAATCATGCACTCTTTTCCAGAAAGGAAAAGGGCGGAATCTGGCAAATCGGATCTTTTCATCTGCCACCCGGCATTGTATCGACTTTACATTTTCCTGAAGCAAGGACAAATGGTCGACGGTAATTTGAAAATTGACCGCATTGACCGGCCTGAACATACAAGTATGATGTGCCGGCAGCAGAAGCGGCGATCCTACCGTCCTGAACACCCGGTTATTAATGGATGCCAATTCGGTAATCTGGATGGCATCGATTGATGGATGGACGATGGCCCCGCCAAGCGCCTTATTATACGCCGTGCTTCCAGATGGCGTCGCAATGCATAAACCATCTCCACGGAACGTCTCGAAATGCTGGCCGCGAATTTCAACGTCCATGACGAGCGTCCCTTCAACACTTTTGACTGTCGATTCATTCAAAGCCAAAAACCTTGCTTCCCGTCCACCATGCTGATAACGGACGATCGTTTCGAGCAGTGGATATTCCACTATTTGAAATGGTGTTTTTGCTAAAGCAATCACCAATTTTTCAATTTCATCAGGGGTCCAATCTGCATAAAAACCAAGATGTCCTGTATGTACACCAACAAAGGCGGTTTTATCCAATCGATTCTTATAACGATGAAAAGCATATAATAAAGTACCATCACCACCGACAGAAATGACAATATCCGGCTGATCTTCGTCATATTCCAAATGAAAGTCCTGAAGATACGTTCGCATCCTTTGCATTAAAGTATTCGATTTCGCATCTCCTTTTGACGTAATCGCAAATTTCATGTAATCCCACCTTCAATTCAGATTTCTTCTCGTTTACCCATTTATGCGTTCAAGAATCTTTTTTCCTGGAAAAAAGACGCTGTGCTTCCTGGATTTCTGTACGGATTTGCGACATCTCTGCATCAAGCAGGAAGGCAGCTTCAGCTGCACGTTTGAGTCGCAGTTGAATATCCTCCGGGAAAATGCCTTTATATTTATAATTTAAAGAATGTTCGATCGTCGCCCAAAAGTTCATTGCAAGAGTCCTGATTTGAATTTCGGCAAGGATATTTTTTTCACCATGGATCGTCTGGACCGGATAGCGGATTACAACATGATAAGAACGGTAGCCGCTTGCTTTTTTATGGGAAATATAGTTTCTCTCCTCGACTATCTCGAAGTCATTGCGGCCTCGTAATAGTTCAACTACCTGTTCGATATCATCCACGAACTGGCACATCATCCGAAGTCCTGCAATATCCTGTATTTCCGTTCCCAATTTATCAATGGGAATATCCTTCAGGCTCGCCTTATCCAAAATGCTGACAATCGGCTTTACCCTGCCTGTTACAAATTCGATCGGTGAGTGAATATTCTCTCTCTCAAACTGTTTCCTTAATCCTTTTAGCTTAACCTTTAATTCTTCGACAGCCTGAGTATAAGGCGCCAAGAAATCGTCCCAACTCTCCATTGCCACACCACCTATATCTATCTAAAAAGCGCCTGTTCAACTCTGGTATGGGCAGAACGCTCTCCTAAATCCAGCAGTCACATGACTTCATGCCAATTCACCACTGGATCCTATTAAATCTTTCTAGCAAAAAGTTATGTATTAAATTTCTATAAATACGATATACCATTTCTCATGCTTAACGTTTATATTTTATCATATCCTGCAATTGATTCCTAAATATTCAAGTATAATAGCAAAAAATTATTGAATTCAATTTGACAGCTGGAATGGTTCTTATATGATTAACCTAAGAATCAGCCAGAAGGGATGGAACAAATGAACCAGCATATTGAAATTGAATTTAAAAACCTCTTAAGCGAAAAGGAATTTCATCAACTGATCGAATACTTTCATGTCGGGGCATCGAACTTTAAAACACAGAAAAATCATTATTTCGATACACTCGGATTCACTTTGAAAAATAAAGACTCTGCCCTTAGGATCCGCGAGAAAAACGGGCGTTATGAGCTGACTTTAAAACAGCCCGCTACAGAAGGATTATTGGAGACGAATCAAGATATCTCTGAAGAAACCGCATATGCGTTTCTGAATCATAACACATTCCCTTATGGCGAGATCCAACTTCTTATCCTCGAATCCGGAATTGATCCGAAAGACTTTACCTGCTTTGGCACATTAAAGACGGACCGTTTTGAATTCCCTTATAAAGAGGGTTTACTTGTTTTAGATCATAGTTCCTATTTGAATCAGGAAGACTTTGAGCTTGAATATGAAGTGACGGATGCAAACGCCGGCAAAAAAAATTTCCTGACCCTCCTTGAAACCCTTCAAATTCCGGTAAGGGAAACCGAAAATAAAGTGAAGAGGTTTTATCGCGCCAAATTCCAAAAATAATCCTGTTTGAACCCATTCGGAGGTGGAGAGTTTGAAAATTCAAGATTTCAAAACGTTCATGGAATTGCAGGCAATCCAGCAATTCACAAATGGCAACAACACAAATGCAAATTCCTCTCGATCCATTTTCCAGGACATGCTCTCTGAACTGGTTTCGGGTGATGCTCTTGAAGGCGCTTCGCAGACATTGGGTTCCCTTTTATCACGCATAGAAGCCGAAACGAAGTCCTTCCTTCAACCTGGCGGCCTGACATCCATGAACATCAACCCGGTATCCACTGCCCCTGCTGACAATCAGAGCAGTGAAACGGCAACAAACTATGATCATATCATCAGCCAGGCGGCCAGCTTATATAATCTCCCGGAAAAACTGATTAAGTCCGTCATTAAACAAGAATCGAACTTTAACCCTGAAGCCACCAGTTATGCGGGTGCAACTGGCCTTATGCAGTTAATGCCAGCAACTGCAAAAAGCCTTGGGGTGGATGATGCAACCGATCCGGAACAAAACATCATGGGCGGGAGTAAATATTTAAGTCAAATGATGGCACGTTATGACGGGGACATCCAGATGGCCCTTGCTGCTTATAATGCAGGGCCCGGAAACGTAGATAAATATAACGGCATCCCCCCCTTTAGAGAAACTCAGAACTATGTTCAGAAAGTTTATGGCACATTTTCAAGTTAAAGCAAGCTGACCCTGTTTATTTGTGACGGGTCAGTTTTTTCATGTCTTTATATTCTTTTTCCATGAATTGTTAACAACTCGTAAAGCACCCCAAAACCCTGTCATTTCCGGCTCATTCCCCTGTGTCATACTACAGATGTAAAATTTTCTTTAAGCTATATATTTGTTATATCAGGACGTCATTGATAAAATATGAATAAATATCAACCATCTTTCTTTAAAAGGAGTAATCAACATGATGCAAGGGAACCCTACACCATATGAATTGATTGGAGAAGGGCAATTACACAAGTTAATTGATGTGTTTTACTCCAACGTTAGTCAACACCCGGATCTGCAGCCAATATTCCCTGACGATTTAACTGAAACGGTCCGTAAGCAAAAACAATTTATGACTCAATATTTAGGCGGTCCCTCTTTATATACAGAAGAGCATGGCCATCCTATGTTGCGGGCTCGACATATACCTTTTGAAATTACACCAGAACGTGCGAAAGCATGGCTCTCATGCATGTATCAAGCTATGGACGAAGTTGGCCTTGAAGGTGAGATTAGGGAGTTTTTCTATCACCGACTCTATTTGACGGCACAGCATATGATCAATACATCCGGAACTGACGGGAAAGGAGAAGGCAGTTGAGCGCACAAAAACCAGTTTTCAATATTTCCGATTGGATCAAGACGCAGCATTGCTACGATATAGGAAAAAAGCCAATTGAAATTTATGTTTTTGTTGATCCACTTTGTCCCGAATGCTGGGGCTTAGAACCAATTATTAGGAAATTACAGATAGAATATGGCCAATTGTTCAGTTTACGCCATGTTTTAAGCGGTAAAATCGATTCTCTTAATATGGGGAAAAATAAAAATTATGAAAACATTGCTCAAGTTTGGGAAAAGACAGCCAGCCGCTCGGGAATGTCCTGCGACGGAAGCCTTTGGTCTGAAAACCCAATCTCTTCTCCATATACAGCTTCCATCGCAATAAAAGCAGCGGAATTGCAGGGCCGTAAATTGGCCATTCGCTTTTTAAGGCAGCTTCAAGAATATCTATTCATAGGAAAAAAGGATATATCCAACATCGAAGTCTTGACCGAATGTGCCAAGCTGGTTGGATTGGATGTGGAAGAATTCCTTTATGACATCAATTCTTCCAGTGCCGCCAAAGGCTTTCAATGTGATATGAAAATCACCAGCGAAATGGAAGTGACTGAAATACCTTCCCTTGTCTTTTTCAATCAAAATATTGAAGAAGAGGGAATAAAAGTTTCAGGTGTCTATTCTTACGAGGTATATGTTCAAATTTTAGAAGATATGCTGAATGGTCTTCCAGCCCCTGCACCACCCCCCACTCTCGAAGAGTTTTTAAGCTGTTTCAAACTAGTGGCCACGAAGGAAATTGAAACCGTTTATAATATGAATAAGAATAACGTCGAGTTGGAAATGAAAAAGCTTGTTTTAAAACAGGTGGCAGAGAAGATACCAGCTAAATACGGAACGTTTTGGAGATATATAAAGAAGCAGTCATGAATTTGACTGCTTCTTTGTTATATGAAAGGAAAAACCACGCAATCCAAAAGACTGCATGGCTTTTTATAAGAAAATAAGGGGATGGGAGAAATTTTTCACGATCAAACAAAGGGGTATAAGTTTGTTTGTGATTCACTTCACAATAAATAATATAACAGATAAACTATTTACGTTTCAACTATATGTGTAACTTTTCACAAATTGTTCACAATATATTTTTTCATTTTTTTATTATTTCTTCCGATATATAGCTAAATAAGAGCCCTTTTTATTTAAAGCTATAAGTGTTTTTGATATCCGATTAGTATCTATCTAGATTAAAAATACATCTATTTGTGAAATTTATCACATTATCTTTATAATTGCCTAAGCCTTTTTTAACTTAAAGCCGATCATTTAATTCTTTTTACTTTTCAAGCAAATGAAAAACCCCGGCAAACCGCTAAATTTGCTGGGGTTTTCATCTATTTATACGAATAAGGGGATGGGAGAAATTTCACGACGAACAAACAAAGGGGTATATGTTTGGGATGTGATAACTTCTATATCTGTACTATAGCAGATTACACATCTTAATTGCAAGAACTTTGTGCGCAATTTCACATTATTGTCATATTCTTAGAATACTGCTTTATCTAAAACATACTATCTAATAAAGAGCAGATGAGCTTTTTCTGCTGCCAGGTTGGAGGTGACCAAATTGAAAGTCTTTATTCTACTCATACTCTTGATAGGGTCGCTATTTATCCAGCTACTCGGTATCATGAACCTCATTCCTCTGTATTTTACCTCCCCTATTTTATTTTTTGTTTTCTTTATAATTCTTCATAGCTTAAATCAGAGAAATCGTTTTAAAGGATTATGACGGACATCCATATATGATGAAAAGGACCCGGCAGTGCTCGGGTCCTTTTCACTTCCTATTTATTCAAAAGCTCTTCCAACTCATTTAATTTTTCTTCGAATACATTCATGGCTTCTTGTACAGGCTCGGCTTTTGTCATATCGACACCCGCCTTTTTGAGTACTTCAATCGGATAATCGGAACTTCCTGACTTCAAGAATTCCAGATACCTTTTGACAGCAGGCTCTCCTTCTTCAAGGATTTGCTTGCTCAATGCTGTTGCTGCACTGATTCCAGTCGCATATTGATAAACATAGTAATTATAGTAGAAGTGTGGTATACGCGCCCATTCCAAACCGATTTCTTCATCAATGGTCACATTCTCGCCAAAGTATTTTTTGTTCAGCTCATAATATTCCTTAGTAAGCATATCCGCTGTCAACGCTTCCCCATTTTGAGCCTTCAAATGGATGGTATGTTCAAACTCTGCAAACATCGTTTGCCGGAACAATGTGCCGCGGAAACCTTCCAGGTAATGATTCAATAAATAAATGCGTTTCTTTTCATCTTCGATTGAATTCAATAAATAATCATTCAACAGGTTTTCATTACAAGTCGATGCAACTTCCGCTACAAATATTGAATAATTCCCATATGGGTATGGCTGATATTTACGTGTATAGTAGCTATGGACCGAATGTCCAAACTCATGAACGAGCGTGAATAAGTTATTGACGTTATTTTGCCAGTTCATTAAAATATAAGGATTCGTCCCGTATGTACCAGAAGAATAGGCACCACTTCGTTTCCCTTTGTTTTCATGCACATCGACCCAACGGTTTTCAAATCCCTCTTTCAAAACGTTCAAATAATCCTCTCCAAGCGGAGCAAGTCCTTTAAGGACATAATCCTTGGCCTCGTCATATGTAACCTCCATCTTCACTTCTTTAACAAGAGGAGTGAATAGATCATACATATGAAGTTCATCTAATTGCAGTACTTTTTTACGTAAATCAAGATAACGGTGAAGTAATGGCAAGTTGTCATTGACCGTTTTAACGAGATTATCGTAAACAGTCTCCGGAATGTTGTTATTACTTAACGCCGCTTGGCGTGCTGAATCATATTTTCGAACCGTGGCATTGAAGTTATGGTTTTTCACCTCACCAGACAGGGTTGAAGCAAATGTATTGCGGAACTCCCCATACTTGCTGTATACCCCCTTAAATGCCTCCTCACGTACACGGCGATCTTCACTTTCAAGAAAACTGATATACCTCCCGTGAGTTATTTCCACTTCATTTCCCTTTTCATCCTTGATGGTCGGGAATTTCAAATCGGCATTGTTAAGCATACCGAAAGTATTGCCCGATGCATCGAGTACTTCTGATGCCTGCGCCAATAATTCTTCCTGCTCTGCAGATAAGATATGTGGTCTCTGAAGATTAATTTCCTCTAAAGAATGCTTGTATAATTTCAATTCTTCCTTTTCTTCCAAAAACCCTTCCACTTTACTTTCGTCAATACTCAATAGTTCAGGAACCATATATGAAAACGCAGCCGCTGCCTGGGCATATAAAGCTTTAGCCCGATCCTCCATCCCTTGATAAAAAGGATTGGTTGTATCTTGATCATTGCGCATATGTGAATAAGAATAAACTTTCCCTAGCTTCTCGAATACTTCATCTTGGAGTTGAAGCGCCGCGAATAACTTTTCTGCGCTTTCACCCAACGTCCCTTTATGTGCCTCCGCTTTCTTGAGGTCTTCCTTTACCGCTTTGAAAGCAGCTTCCCAATCTTCCTCGGTTGCGAAGATATCTTCCAGTCTCCAAGTATCTTCAGGAGCTATTTCACTTCTTGAGGGTAATGTATTCGTTTTTGTTTCCTGTGCCATAAAAAAATTCCTCCTCATTCTATAGAAACTTGCCATTGGGCTAACTCGTAAACCGGATAGACGCCGCAATGCTTCATTCGGCGTCCATTCCTTTTAAAGCTTATCATTCCCAGCTCTTATTACTATTTCTCCATTAACAAAAATAATCCTGCCATTTCATCTGAATTCAAGATAAACAGAGAAGTTATCACTGATTATACTGGATATTCCCCTTTTCCATCATCCATTTATGCTTATCATAGAAATTTTTTTCCAAAATTCGGGCTTGATCACTGGTGAAGGCAAGGGTAAATTCCCTTTCAACTTTAAAGACCCCTTTTTCAAGCTTTGATAGATAACCCAATTGCTCCAAAAGCATGATATATTGACCTACAGGATACTCGATTGGTTTTTCATGAAGCAATGGCAACGGCCTGAACTTTATT
The DNA here is from genome assembly GCF_042885195.1 of Peribacillus sp. NPDC058075. Taxonomy (NCBI): domain Bacteria; kingdom Bacillati; phylum Bacillota; class Bacilli; order Caryophanales; family Bacillaceae; genus Peribacillus; species Peribacillus sp. NPDC058075. Next base: position 3,128,085 of record NZ_JBHVSL010000001.1, read on the forward strand.
TCCCCTTTTATTGAGCGCTTTCTAAAAATCCAGATAATATCAGCCATAGAAATCTTTTCCCCTGTTCTTTTCTCTTGAAACACATCCATGTATAACCTTGCTTGCCATTCGATCGAGGCAGTATCGATCAACAGCATCCCTTTGACGGGAACACCCACTTCAATGGGAAGTGTCGCAGGTGTAATATGATGTGAATAAAGCTCTTCGAAAAAGGGATCGCATCTTCGTGCTGTCTTTACTCGATGCAGGGACCAGCCATTTCGTTTATATCTCCACGCAGGCAGAAAAGGGAAACCAAAGCAATCTTGGGGCAATGCCCGACTAGGGGGAAGGAGCTTTAAAGAAGCTGTTGTCAATTCGGCAAAGACGGTTCTAGGAGTAAACGGGGTGAGGTTCTTCAATACTGATAAATGATCAGTTTCCGGGCAATACATCCAAAGAAACGGATGATGGAAGCTGCCGGTGACGAAGAGCCATTGGAAGCGGGTTAAACTGAATTCATACAAGCTTTTCCTTTTTAAGCGTTTTGCAGCGAGGATCCAGATTGGCATGATGCCTATGCTTTGGTAGGCTCGTGTCCTTTCCATGAATTCCACCTCGGGGATCACTGAGCATTGAAATTCTATTGCATAGCGATTGCCTCCTATCACAGCTAAAATATCAGCCCTTTTCTTAATTTCAGGAAGGTAGGCTTCTAAATCCGCTTGGTAACCATGTGACAATAACCACTGAAACAATTTTCTTTTTCCCATTAAATGATAGGCGGATTCCGGTTCTGAAGTAGCACGGCATGAAGAACTATTTTTATGTGCGAAATGAGGGATCCTGACGTTTCCCGCTTTGATGGTCATTTCCATCTTGCAGCATGGACAGTAATAATCTGCTGACCTTTTCCATTCATCAATCTCGTTTGCCGGTATCTTTTCAGGAAGGGTAATCCAAGTTCCATCTTTCTTTATCGCAGTTAGCATACATCTCCTCCTCATCCACTACATTCGCCTGCTTCACTTAGGATTCCTTTTAATCCGCAAAAAAAAAATGCCTGATCGGCATAAAGGAAAGTTACTATCTAAAGAAGGGGTGAAAGCAATCGACATGTGGACTCCAATACTTTCAAACCGAAATTTCGTTTAGAAAAAGCATCAATCTCCACTTCTTGAGATACCTTTATATCTTCCAAAAAATCATTCACCAGCTGCCGAGTACTTTCCGTCCTGTAGAGAAAAGCGTTGACTTCGAAATTCAGGTGAAAGCTTCTCATATCCATATTGGTTGTCCCAATTGACGCCAGTTGGTCATCAACGATGATGATTTTACTATGCATGAAACCCTCATTATATTGGAATATACGAACTCCGGAAGCGAGCAACTCGGGAAAATACGTTCTCGAAGCATGAAATACGATACGTTTATCGGGGTTCTTCGGTACGAGCAGCCTGACATCCAAACCACTTAAAGCAGCTACCTTCAACGCTTGAAAGATATCGTCATCAGGAACGAAATACGGAGATGCAATCCAGACGGACTTTTCTGCCGAAGCAATCATTTTAAAAAAAATGCTTTTAATGATCGTCCACTCACTATCCGGCCCGCCGCCAATCAATTGAACTCCGCCATGTCCATGGTGGTTCGGCAGGCTAGCCATGAGATATTCATCACTTAAAAAACTATTATTGGTGCTATAATACCAATCCTGCAGAAATATGAGCTGTAAAGTCCTGACCGCTTCCCCCTTTATGATAAGATGCGTATCCCGCCAAGAACCGAATTTCTGATCTTGTCCCAAATATTCATCCCCAATATTGAGACCGCCTACGAAACCGACAGAGCCATCTATCACAATTATTTTACGATGGTTGCGAAAGTTGAATGTATTATTTAATAAAGGGAGATGCAACGGACCAAAAGCAACCATTTCAGCTCCCGCACTCCTCAGTTCATCGATATATGAACGAGCTAACTTCCAGGAACCAACCGCATCAAAGAGAAATCGGACCTCTACCCCTTCTTTTACTTTTTGTATCAAGATGTCCTTCAGCAAACCGCCAATGCGGTCATCCCTAACAATATAATATTCTAAATGAATATGATGTGTGGCTTTTTTTAATTCTTCGATGATATTGGCAAATGTCTCATCACCATTCCTTAAAACCCGGGTTTCAGTCGTAAATGAAATAGGGCTATTCCCCAGCCTATTTGCAAGAGTGATTAACTGCTGAGGGGTATCGCCCATTTCCATAATTCGGTCATCATACTCGGCCTCGCCACTTATTTTCACGAAACTCTGTTTATCCAAAAAGTACTTCTTGCGAAATATCCTTTCTTTCCGAAAATTACGGCCAAACAAAAAGTAAAAAATGAAACCGATGAATGGGAAAGCGCCAAAAATAACCAGCCATGTTATGGTCTCAATTGGATCTCTGTTTTCCAGGAAAATGTTGAATCCAATTATCACCAGGAAAAGGGTCAATATAACGCTGGAATAAAAAATCACCCTGCCATCGACGCCATTTATTAGAAAATACCAAGAGCCGACCAACAAGAGAATAAGCAGACCAATGCCAACTATATTCTTCACCTAGACTACCTCCAATTAACAAACACAGGCACATGATAAACCGTAAAACACTCATTCTTGGACGAAAAGGCCGATTTCTACTGAAATCGGCCTCAACAGACTATGCGAAATATTTATCGACCGTTGTGAATACATCATTTTCGATAACTATCTTCCCGTACTCTTCAAGCATGTGCACCGTTATAGGTGACTCCTGACTATATTCCAATAAAAGACTTAGAACATTATCGATTTCTTCCTCATCAATCTCAGCCTCGGAAAATTCGATATAAAGATAATATTTATTCTGATAAACATAAAGTTTTGTCGTCCAGTCATCCAAGCCATGACGCTTGCTTAATGAAATGACATCTTCAAAATCCTCGAATATCGTGATGAATTCAATCATACCATCTTCAAATGTCATACCGCTTTCTTCATCTTTCCCATGAAAATGTTGATCAAGAAGCGTATCCATCTTGTCTGATACATTCAAATCCCTTAACTTATCATCTGAAAGAGGCAGCTCGAGCTTCTGACCATCTTTGGCAAGCTGGGCTTTTGTGACCAAAACTTCCAAGCCTTTTTCAAGGGCTTGAACTTGAATCCATAAAGGTCCTTCAATCATGAATTCTTCTTCTTGATGCACTTCATCCATCATTTCCCAAAAAAGTTCCTCACTTCGCTCGCGGCTGTACCAAATTTCTTCGCGATCAAAGCCTCTTTCCTCAATATCTATATAGGAAATATAAAATTTAACTGTATCGTCATTAATGCGTTCGATTTCCATGATTCCCCTCTCCCTTCCTTTCTCATTTTGAAGGGATAATAACCCCCAAGCGAAAATTGCTCTTAAAAGCTCTTTACCCGTAAGTGAATACTGTAAATCATGATAGTCATTAAAACAGACTATTTTACATCATTTTATGACAAAACCTTGAAGAAGGGAAATAAAAAACATTACATATCTAAAAAACAATTGTTTGCCTAATATTCCATTCATTCTATAAAAAAATTCATCCGCATGCAACTATCATAATGCTTTCTTCAATTTTAAACGTACTAACATTAATGCCTTATTATATACACGGCATGATGAGGTGCATTCTTATTTTTTCTTTAAATGATGACCGGTTCAAGGGACATGCTGCAAATCCGAAAAATCTGGTGTCGCCTATGAATCCTGTTATGATACCCTTCATTAAGTAAAAAAAATCAGCGGAAAAACGATTATGTATAAAGAAAAAGCCCTGCACATTTCCTGGCAGAGCTTGAAAGACCTTATTAGTTGACCATACGTTGTGCTTCCCGTAGCTGGAAGGTACGAACTTTACGTGGTAAAAAGCGTCTTATCTCATCTTCGTTATAACCAACTTGAAGCCGTTTCTCGTCCAGGATAATCGGACGTCTTAACAGACCTGGATTTTCCTTGATCAATTTATATAATTCTTGAAGAGGCAGGCTCTCTAAATTTACGTTTAACTTTTGGAAAGTTTTTGACCGTGTTGAAATGATTTCATCGGTTCCATCTTCAGTCATTCGAAGAATTTCTTTAATCTCATCAATCGTTAACGGTTCTGAAAAAATGTTTCTTTCTTTATAACCAATCTCATGTTCCTCTAACCATGCTTTTGCTTTCCTGCATGAAGTACAACTAGGTGATGTATATAATGTTACCATGTTTACTCACACTCCCTAAATATAGAATCGGTGATCTATGAGGGGAAATCTACTATTAGTATTCATAAGTACCACTCTAATTTGAAATAATTTTAAATAAGTAATTCATTTTCTTTATTATACACTAAATTATTTAAAATGAATACCCTTTTTGATATTTGGAAAAATCCTTATAAACTTCTAGTTTAGCCTGTACTATAGCTTTTTCTGTTTTTTATGTAATACATTAAAACCGCTTTTTCTAATTGAAAATACCTACCTACCATTCTCAGTTAACTCTCAATTCGGCCCTCATGATTTTTTTATTAACTCGTTACTTTTTACTTACCCCCTATCTTTGTCAATAAACAAGAACATGTTAATATATTTTCTTTAATAAAAAGCAAATTCCTTCTTTCACAAGAAAAACCATTCTTTTAGCACATATATTTCCAAAAGTAAAAACCATCCAAGAAGTTTTATAGATATTCATTTGGCCCGCAATAAATGCACAATAAGAAAATACAGTTTGCCTGGAATCGAAAAAACATGCCAATTATTTTCAATAACCCGCTCCCTTTCCGCCGACTGCCTTGCCAAGCTGCATCAAAACACGCGCCACCGGGGTCTCACTAGCTAGTTTTTCGGCAGGCGAGTCTCACTTTTCTTCAATCCATTGAGATTTCAGCCCTTACTGTACTTTTTCGACGTACGGAGCTATTTTTTCAGCCGTTCCCGCAGTTTTTTCTTCCTTTCCCGCACTTCATTCGAGCTGAACCGCACTTTATTCGACCCACACCGCACTTTATTCGACCCACACCGTACCTTATTCGACCTACACCGCACTTTATTCGACCTACACCGCACTTTATTCGACCCACACCGCACCTTATTCGACCTACACCATACTTTATTCGACCTACACCGTACCTTATTCGACCTACACCGCACTTTATTCGACCTACACCGCACTTTATTCGACCCACACCGCACCTTATTCGAC
>NZ_JBHVSL010000001.1:3133401-3562742 GCF_042885195.1 Peribacillus sp. NPDC058075
ACCTACACCATACTTTATTCGACCTACACCGTACCTTATTCGACCTACACCGCACTTTATTCGACCTACACCGCACTTTATTCGACCGTTCCCGAATTTATTCCACTTGTACACCGTACTTTTTTCGACAAACTAAAAAGGGCCGGTTAAACGCCAGGCCCCTTTTTTCCTAAATTTCCATCTCTTTAAAAATATCCGTTTCCTGACTTGCATTCAAGCTTAGTACATCCTCTACATCTTGATAAGATTTCCCATATAGGTCATCATCTTTGTAAGTATGGATCTCAGAATAAATCTCTTTCATGAAATCAAATACGTCTTCTTCATCAACTGATGGATTTGCTGGCCAATATAGGATTTCCATAGGGGTATTCTCCTTGGTGGCAAGGGACTTTCTACAGTAGGAAATTGAAGAGGCATGCTGGAATCCTTCCCTTTTATAAAATTTCAGCCTTTTAATTGAATCGTCATCATTTTCTTGTACTGGTTCTACTTCCAGCAAGATCGTTTTCTGCTTTTTTTGCAGTTTTTGAATTAGTTTCCTTCCTAGTCCCTGCCCCCTTGAATTCTTTGATACAAAAAGGTAATCAACGAATATAAACTCTTCTCCTTCCACATACAATAAAACATGGTCGGGACCTTCATCCTTTTTATATATTTCCTGCTTATCTTCTAAAAGAACTTCTATATGTTCTTTGGACTTCATTTCTTCAATAGGGAAATACTGGTTCAGCTTATCGTACCAATTCATAATTTAATCTCCTCATTTGCTAGATTATACTTTCCAGATTTTTTCTTATCCACTACAATGGAACTTGAATAGCTTGAAAATATTAGGAGGGTTTTGATGATCAGTTACTTTTTGGACTTTTTATTAGTCGCTGCTTGCGTTATTGGCATTACAGCTGTGAATGGCGTAGTGACGAATAGCATCGGCGAAAAATGGTTTGGCGGGAAACGTCACTCTCATATTTTCGATCAATCGAAACGAATTCAGTCAGGGTGGAGTAAAGTTGGCGGGAATAAAAAGCGGTAATTCAGAGAGAAATTGGATGACCGGAAGGCTCTTCCAAGGTCATCCTTTTTTTCATGGGGTATAGTCTACTCCCTTTGTATATCGATTTGCTGCATTCCATAATAAGTATTCATCAATACCATTATCATTCAATGCTTTTATTTGGGCTTCCACTTCTTCCTTTCCATACCTTTGGTAATTCCCTTCACCTAAATATGAGGCAGTAAAGTCTTGTAGCCAAGGTCTTGAAGTAGGTGGAGTTTTTAATTCCTTCAGCTTCCCGTTCTCCAATTTCGCATATTCCTTAACGAGATTATAAGGCTCCAAATCAGGTTTATCGATACCAAAATAAGATGTCCAGTGACTCGGATAGATCATCGAGGAAATGACATCGACATTCTCAGAGATTTTTGTGAAGTTTTGCCCTATTCCCGGAGCCTCAGGCAATGTAGCTGCATATCCAAAAATATCCACTGATACTTCCACATCATATGGCTCCAGTTGTTTCCTCGCATAACTTACGAAATCTGTCACTGCCTGAACCCTTTTGGCTGTATGACTCACTTTCGCTTCATCATATTCACCGACGTCATATTTCAAATCATCTTCTTTATTTTCGAATCCTTCGGGAAAACGGACATAGTCAAATTGAATTTCCTTAAAACCCATCTTTGCGGCTTCAATGGCAATACCGACATTATAATCCCACACCTCTTTTAAGAATGGGCTAACGAAGGCATCCCCTCGACCATTCTTCCATACCTTTTCGCCATCTAAAAATGATAATTCGGGCTTCTCTTTGGCCAAAAGTGAGTCTTTAAAGACGACTACCCTTGCAATCGGATAAATCTGTTTATTCTCCAATTTTTTCAGCATTGCCTTTGGATTTTTTATATAGTCTTTACCAATTCCAGCATATGGGGAATCTGGATCTTCGGTTTTAAACGTTACGTTCCCCTTGTCATCCTTAATGTCAATGACCATCGCATTCAAGTCGGTTTCATCTACATATTTAATAAGTTCATTCAATTTATTGCCGCCCGCTGCAGGCCCTGTCACATATATTCCGCGCACAGCATCCGGATAGTCGAATTTCAACCCCGAATCAAAAACGAAACGCGGGACGCTCGCAGGCAATTCTTTATTTTCTAATGCTACCTGCCTGGTTTCGTTCATGCCTTGTGCATGAACTGGCTGTTGAATCAGGAATATACACATTCCTGTCATCAACCATTTACTCATTGGTTTCATTTTCTCCACCTCATTCGCCATCAGTCATCAATATTCAGCAAATATAATAAACCCCTTTCTTTAATACCACAAACAATTAACTTTACTCCTATATATTATAAATAATTAAAAAAACTGACTTACAAAATGAGAATACGTTCAACAACCCTGCATTCCCTTGTGAGTATTCTTCCCTAAAATGGTCTGCTCATTGGGAAATATGTTAAACGGATTGATTTTCCTTGAACCCTTCATTTCTTCCATATTCAAAAAAAGAGCGAAAAATCCGTTCTATTGGCTTGTTTGCCGTTTCGATTATACATTTAATATGAATAAATGCTAAAATACAGTATAGTGGACATTTCGTATTCTCAAAAATGGCATCGATACAGGACAAAACGGCCCTCCACAAGATTTAAATGAGCATTTCCCATCACAGGTATATGCACATTTCTTTCAAAGAAAGTGGATTCATTTTCTATTTATCCTTACAATAATGAAGAGCGAATATCCATTTATCAATAAACGCATTTAGAGGAGTGACTAGCAGTTGAAAAGGATTTTCTCCGGCATTCAGCCATCCGGTTCCGTTACTTTAGGAAATTACATCGGAGCAATGAAACAATTCGTAAACTTACAAAATGAATATGATTGTTTCTTTTGTATTGTTGACCAGCATGCAATTACAGTACCACAGGATCGCATTAAGTTAAGGAAAAACATTAAAACATTGGCCGCTTTATATTTGGCCATTGGCCTGGATCCTGAAAAGAATACCATCTTCATTCAATCAGAAGTACCAGCACATGCCCAGGCAGGCTGGATTTTACAGAGTATATCCTATATTGGTGAACTTGAGAGAATGACGCAATTTAAAGACAAATCTGCTGGCAAAGAAGGGGTATCCGCAGCACTGCTTACTTACCCTCCGTTGATGGCTGCCGATATCCTCCTTTATAGTACAGATGTAGTTCCTGTCGGGGAAGATCAAAGACAGCATCTAGAATTGACACGGGATTTGGCTGAACGGTTCAATAAAAAGCATAATGATATATTTAAAATCCCGGAAATCAGCCTCCCTACAGAAGGTGCCCGTATCATGTCCCTTCAGGAACCAACCAAGAAAATGAGCAAATCCGATCCTAATAAAAAGGCAACGATTGCGATATTGGATGATCCGAAGCAAATCGAAAAAAACATCAAGAGTGCAGTTACCGATTCGGAAGGAATTGTCCGTTACGATAAGGAAAACAAAGCGGGTGTTTCCAACCTTATGTCCATATACTCCATCTTCAGCGGAAAAACCTATTCGGAAATTGAAGAGATGTATGAGGGCAAAGGTTATGGTGACTTTAAAAGTGATTTGGCTGAGGTCGTTCTTGGAGAAATCCTGCCAATTCAGGAACGCTATAATGAATTGATCGATTCGCCTGAATTGGATGAAATTCTGGACCGCGGTGCGGAAAGGGCGAACATGGAAGCCAATAAAATGATCAGAAAAATGTATAATGGCATGGGACTTGGCAGAAAGAGATAAAAAAAGACGATCCTTAACGGATCGTCTTTTTTTATAATATTGATGGGCTATCGCCAGCCTCCACTTGCCATAGCTTTTCAAAGAAAGGCTGCCCCTTCACAAGGTTTTCACAAAGCTGAAGGTGCTTATCTGACCAGCCTTCCTTCATTTCTTCATATAATTCAAGCCAAGCTATCTGAAAATCCATTTCTTGAATGCTTTCATATTTCTCAGGAGCCCATTCTGTATACCAATAGCGGATTTCAGCCGTGTTTTTCGCCGTGAATAATTGGTCCATGGCCATGAATAGCAATTGCTTAAGCTGTCTTTCTTTTCTTGTCAAACCGTTCATGAATAAGGGAGACGGCGACAAAATATGATATTCTTTCTCAGATGTAGGTTTTTCAGTAAAGGTGTAATCCATCTCATCATGGTTTTCTATCATGTCATAAACAATTTGTTCCTGCCGGGGAATTATTCTGCTTTTCCTAATCGGAATATGATACCCTATCGTATCAACAGCTAAGATTCCATTTCCGTCAGTCACGATAAAACAATAGTCGAGCTGAATTCGTTCATGATTTTTCCTTGCATACGCTTTTTGATATACATCATTCAGAAGTGGCTTAGGTAATTCTGACAAGTCGTTTTCTATGTAGTGGAACAATGTTGATGACACTTTCAACAAAGGAACTTGATCTAGTAGTTCGATCCCGTCATCCTTCCTCCATTCATGAAAATGACAAATATTATAGCCGTTTTCTTCTCCTTCAAACCAGTTAACCCATACATCATGAAGATATAGCATCATTCATCCCTCACTTAAACAAATTTCTGTTTGTCAATCAGTATAGGCAGGAACCATACAATTTATTCCTATTCTAGAAAACAGATTAAGAAAAAAAGAACGTATATATTAACTCTTTTTAGATAGGAATTCTTCAGATTGAATAATGAACGATTTTTTCACAGAGAGTTTCTCAGAATTTTTCACCAGGTAATAGCCACTACAGTATCCAAGCATATATGGGTATCCTTTCGTCCCGAGCAGAAGTGCATCATGAAGGGGATCTGTACGTTTTATCGTGTGCTTTTCCTCTAAATGCTTACTCCAAAATTCTCTTAGTTTATCTTCTTGATATAACTTAGTCCATTTAGCTAAAAATTTTGTTCCTAAGTATTTCCCCACCGTTCTTTCCGCCAGTCCTTCCATGATCATCGTATCCAGGAGAGTGAATTCTTTTTGGTCCTTTTCCAAATGATGCAGACGGCAAACATGATGATATTCATGAATCAACAGCGCCTCCATTTCCTTTTCGGCTATCCCCTTGCCGTAAAAAAGGAATAGTTTATCTTCAAATGCCACCCCTGACTTCGTTTCAATTTTTTTATTCCATATCCCTGAAGACATGAGCGGAAAAATATATATGGGAACATCAGGCCCACCCCATAGCTTCTTATAAGCTGTAAACAACCTTTGTGTTTTCTCCCAGACATTATTTTCGTTTAAGTCTTCCCATGTTTGTTTTGTTTTTTGATTCGGCGAATACATGCCATGCTTCAATAAATGATGATAAATCATGTCCGCATCAAGGGTATTATTGAATGTACCTTTAACTCTTTCCATCATCCGGACTGGGCGGTTGAAATCCTTCTTCATCCATTCATTGGTTGAAATGACTCCCATTTCCCATACACCTCCGCTTCTATTGACTATCGTATGATTTAAAGAAGGCGGTTGACACATTTTAATTCCTAGTATTTGCAATTTTCCCTTCAACATAAAAAGAGCAGATCCCTAAGATCTGCTCTTCCTTCAAACTTATTGATATTTTTTGAAAAGAATAGTTGCGTTATGTCCACCGAATCCAAGTGAATTGCTGATGGCTGCATTGATTTCGCCCTTCCTTGCTTGATTCGGGACATAGTCCAAATCACACTCAGGGTCTGGTGTTTCAATATTGATGGTTGGAGGCAAAATGCTGTCCCTGATTGCCTGAATCGTGAAAATCGCTTCCACACCGCCTGCTGCCCCTAACATATGGCCTGTCATCGATTTAGTGGAACTTATTGCAAGTTTATTAGCATGGTCGCCAAAGACTTCTTTGACTGCCATCGTCTCGTATTTGTCATTGTAAGGCGTACTCGTTCCGTGGGCATTCACATATTGGATGTCTTCAGGATTCAGACCTGCATCCTCGATTGCAATTTTCATCGCTCTTGCCCCGCCTTCTCCGCCTGGTGCCGGAGCGGTAATATGGAAGGCATCTCCAGTTGAGCCATAACCAGCTATTTCAGCATAAATCTTGGCTCCTCTATTCAATGCATGTTCAAGATCTTCCAGAACGATGATTCCAGCTCCTTCGCCTATTACAAAACCATCACGGTTAAGATCAAAAGGACGGCTAGCCGTTTGTGGATCAGGGTTTGTCGATAAAGCCGTATTTGCACAGAAGCCTGCAACCGACATTTTTGTGATTGGCGCTTCGGCCCCGCCTGTAATCATCACATCGGCATCGCCCCGTTGAATGGCTTTAAACGCATCACCAATTGAATTAGTTCCTGTTGCACAGGCCGTTACCGTACAAGAATTGATTCCTTTTGCACCCAGTAAGATAGAAACCTGGCCAGCTGCCATGTCCGGAATCATCATTGGTACGAAAAATGGGCTTACACGTTTATATCCTCTGTTTAAAAAGTTTTCATGCTGTGTCTCAAGTGTCTCCAGCCCGCCGATACCCGAACCGATCCAGACTCCGACACGTGTAGCATTTTCATCGGTTATTTCCAGCTTGCTATCATTATATGCCATAACGGAAGCTGCAATTGCATAATGGGTAAAACGGTCCATCTTACGTGCTTCTTTACGATTTATATATGTTTCTATATCAAAATCCTTGATTTCAGCAGCCACTTTAACGGGATATTCTTCAGCATTCAAACGAGTTAAAGGTCCTATCCCCGATTTCCCCTCGATTATATTTTTCCATCCAGTTTCTGCATCATTACCAACTGGAGAGATTGCTCCAATACCTGTTACAACTACACGACGATTAGTCATTTAAAAATGGCTCCTTCCTATTTTTAAAGCTCTTACTTACGTTTTGCTTCTTCTTTTATTTACCCCACCTAAGAGCGATCGCCCCCCATGTAAGGCCACCACCAAACCCGACCATGACGATTAAGTCATTGTCTTTGATTCTTCCTGCTTCCATTTCTTCCACAAGGGCCATTGGAATGGACGCTGAAGAAGTATTTCCATATTTATGAATCGTTTTTGTCATTTTTTCAAGAGGGAGATCCAAGCGTTCCCTTGAGGCTTCCATAATTCGTATGTTAGCTTGATGCGGGACAAGCAGATCCACATCTTCTTTCGTCAAACCAGCTTTGTCCAAGACACCCAGGCTGGATTCACCCATCTGACGGACAGCAAATTTAAATACTTCACGTCCATTCATATGAATGAAATCTCCCTCCTGTAATAGGTGCTTCCCACCGGTTCCATCTGCGCCTAATTCAAAGGAAAGGACTCCTTTGCCTTCAGATACAGGTCCAAGTACAACTGCACCAGCTCCGTCACCAAAAAGTACAGCAGTATTGCGGTCTTCCCAATTGGTTACTTTCGAAAGTTTTTCAACACCGACAATCAGCACATGCTTATATGCACCTGTCTTAATAAATTGCTGTGCCGTGATCATTGCATACATAAAACCGGCACATGCAGCACTTACATCCATTGCAGCTGCCTTCATCGCTCCCAATTTCTCTTGAATCATGCAAGCGACAGAAGGAAATGACTGATCCGGTGTAACAGTGGCTACAAGAATTAAATCTATCTCTTCAGCCGGAATTTTCGCATTTTCCAATGCAGCTTTTGCAGCTTCATAAGCCATATCTGATGTATCAATATCATCTTTGGCAATTCTTCTTTCCTCAATACCCGTCCTAGTCCGAATCCACTCATCAGAAGTGTCCATAATTTTCTCTAGGTCCGCATTTGTTACGATTTTGTCGGGTAAGTAGCGACCAAGCCCTAGTATTCCAGCATTCATCTTGCCATCCCCTTATATTTTAATGAGTTATTATAATCATCTATTATTACCTGGTACTAATTTTATATAAAAAAAGACTTCCTTGCAAGAGTTAACAGTTTGAAAAGCTAAAGAAATCTCTTTCGGAAGTCGGACAAGCGCCTATGCCAAGGGAAATTTGGGACATACATTATAAATAAAAGGAGAATAGGAGGAATTCATTTTGGACATCTTCAATCGCAACAGGGAGAGAAAACAACCCGATGATCATTTTTCGAATTTGATGTTTGGCAGGAAAAATGAACCGGAGCAAGAGGAAACGCAGGTTGATTACATGCAATTGATGGCGAGCGTTGAGACCATGATGGGCTTATACAGTCAATACAAACCAACCATTGATAAAATCAATCTGAGCCCATTGATCGCCAAGTTCTTGAAAAAAGAATAAAAAAATTCAAGGCTGCCCTTTTACCGGACAGCCTGCCTTTAATTAACGCTGAGCATCTTGTTTACCAAGCTCATAAGCTTCTTGCATAACGCTTTTAAAGAGCTCCATGAATGGCTCTGCCATCTCCATTGAGAATGGAATCCCGCTTGCTTCAAGCTTCGCTTTAGCCTCTGGGAAGTATTTCATGGCGATTCCCATAAATTCAAGAGTTTTATCTGAACTCATTCGCATTTCCCCCTATCTTTTGAATATTCATCAATTGATCATTGTGATGCCTAAATAAGCTCAATATTATCATAATTCCACTGAACCCTTTCGTAAAGGGCGTACATATAAAATCACGAATTTCTTTTGATGTTAAAATCCCTATCCTTGAACATTATAGTACAAGACATATAGATTATAGGCAAATATACAGTTTTGTCGTTCCCAAATAACGAAAATGTTAATCACGCTTTCTCCACGTTTTAAGTAAGTTTAATCGTTTATTATGTTTTCTTTGTAATGCAATGCCTTCTTCCGGTTCCATTTTGCATTGTACTTCAAATATTGTTCCTTTATTGACTTTAGTTGTTGATTCGGAAGTGAATGAATCCAAACTTTCAACAAATATCAACTTGGCACATTTTTCCCAATGATCATCAATACTGCTGCACAATTGGATGTCCCTATCGGAACTTGTGGTAAGCACCGCTTCCAAAGCATTTACAAAATCAGTGATGTAGAGAGCATCACCAGTATATTCGGCAGCAATTGCCGCTTTGATATCAGACTGTCCAAGCTGATTGATTCCAGCTTCAAAGCTCATGCCTTCCGATTGCCAAGGTCCATAAATCGTCGGTAAAAATATGATTTTTGCAGAATCCATTTCACGAATCAAGCTTAATATCGACTGAAATATACCGGCATCTTTTTCAATGGGCATGAAAAGTACGAAATTTGGCGTTTCATTCTTGCCATTTTTTTTGCATTTCTCGATGAAGGAAACGATTTCTCCTATTACAAAATCGATTTTGTCCATATTTCCGCTTTGAATATCGTAACAAGATATGAACACCGTGTCCTGCTGTGAAATATCCAATAATTTAAGTTTATTTATCGGAAAGTATAGATAATTTGAATTCCTGCCTATTTCAAATTCCTTTTCTTCCTTAATATATTGACTTGCTTCGGAATCAGCCCAATCGATTCCGATTACTTCTTTCCCTTGGTTCAAAAAATATTGAGTCACATAGAATCCCACAAATCGATAAGTGCCAATGACAATGTTTGTTTGCATAAATACAGCCTCCTCGTATGCCATAAAGCCCACTTCACCCGGCACGTCTAGTTTTTTTAGATGCTGTATCGTATGCAAACTATTGTAAAAATATATCTCTTCTCATAAAGTCTCTTCATTCTCATTGAAAAACTTCTGTATTTGATAGGGGATTTTATATCGTTTTTCGGGCAATATATACGTCAGCTGCAAGTCTGCTTTTCTAGCCAGCTGGATTTGCCGATAAAGGGAGGCTTGCTCTTTCCGTAAGCTTCCAAAAACCTGAATCACTTTCATGGGGATATTCTCTGCAATCATTGAATCTTCAGTGTCCAGTATATGCTGTTCACATTCTATCGGATCGAGCTCAAATGCAGCAGCGACCTCGGACAGCCACTTTTTATAGAAGAATTTATTTTCCTTTTCTTTCTCCAGTTGTGCTTTCAAGGAAAAAACCGGATCTATCAACACGACAGACCGTATTTTATTACCAAGTTCATTCATTAACTTTAAGGCAAGGAGTGCGCCTGTCCCCTCTGCCAATATATGAACTTTTTGATTGACTATTTCTTTTTTCATGAACAGAATATATAGGTTAAGGGAAAGCTCGAGTGCTTTAGGACTGCCCCAGTTTGCTCCGTAAAAATTAGATGAAAATAGGGTGTATCCGTTTTCCTTTAAATATTCCAATATCTGCAGCCTGCCAGGATGCTGCAGCCAAAAGCTGCTTTCTTTTTCGACAAAATGACTACGGTCTCCAATCACCATTACGGAAAAACCACTGGGCCGTTCTGGATAATAGATGATATTCCATTGGTCATCAATTTGAAAAGTTCGTTGTTCCATCGTTCAAACTCCTTTAAGGAATATTACTACTACTATATTAATTTATGACGGAAAATAGAAAGGGTCAGTGGAAACGCCTAACTTCTTATCTTTAATTAACCAAGCACGGAGTTTTCACTTTTATTTTTTCGGTATGATTTCCCTTTTGAAGTTTGAAACCAACAAGTCTGCCTGAAAAAGTTCTCTTATGATTTAATGTATTGAATTATTTAAAGGTTATTATTAAAAACACGTTTTAACTGTATATTAATTATGGTAAGATAAAAATGAATGTAGTGGAATGAGGTGAAATTCGATGCGTTATGCTTGGACAATTTTTTGGACATTCTTATTAGTGCATATGACTGTATATGTTGTTTCTTCCATGATGGGAGTTTCATACGATGCTGCGCAGGGAACGATTTTAGGATTAGCTGCTGCTATCCTGATTTTCATCATCCCGGCTATCTTGCCTGCTGGGCCAGCTAAAGACTCTCATCAACATTAAGAAGCAAAAAAGGACATCCTTTATAGGATGTCCTTTTTGTTATACCGTTCTTTGCTTACGGGTAAACTACATTTCAACGTTTTTATATGAGAACCAATTCATCGTGATCATAATCAATCGTTAATCCTTCTTTAATCTCAACAGTCCCGGCAATGATTTTACGGGCGATTTTCGTTTCCAGATGCTTTTGGATGAATCGCTTCAGCGGTCTTGCCCCATATACCGGATCATATCCTTGTTCTGCAATGAATTCCTTAGCCGCTACAGTAACATTCAGGACTATACTTTGTTCAGTTAACCTTACTTGTAATTGATGAACCATTTTATCTACGATTTTAACGATTTCTTGTTTTGTCAGAGGTTTGAATAATACAATGTCATCAACTCGATTCAAAAATTCCGGACGGAAATGCCCTCTTAACTCTTTAAAGACCTGATCTTTTATTTCTTCCTCAATTCCGCCATCCACCCGGTTGGACTGCAATAAGAAATGGGATCCGATATTGGAAGTCATGATGATCACCGTATTTTTACAGTTGATTGTTCTTCCCTGGGAGTCTGTTATCCTTCCATCATCCAGCATTTGAAGCAAAATATTGAAGACTTCCGGATGCGCTTTTTCAATTTCATCCAATAATATGACTGAATATGGGTTTCTCCTAACAGCCTCCGTAAGTTGGCCGCCTTCCTCAAATCCAACATATCCAGGAGGTGCACCAACAAGGCGGGACACCGAATGTTTCTCCATATATTCCGACATATCGATTCGAATCAAATGTTCCTCACTATCGAATAACGTTTCTGCCAAAGCTTTTACCAGTTCGGTTTTACCTACACCCGTTGGCCCAAGAAAAATGAATGAACCGATTGGTCTGTTTGGATCTTTAATTCCGGCCCTTGCCCTTAAAACAGCATCGGATACGAGTTCCACCGCTTCTCCTTGACCTATTACGCGTTCATGCAGAATATCAGATAGGCGAAGCAGCTTCTCCCTTTCACTTTCCACCAGCTTGCTAATCGGAATCCCCGTCCACCTTGCAACAATCGAGGCAATTTCCTCCTCCGTCACTTCCTGGCGAAGCAATCGTGATTCCTGTTTTTCCTTTTCCAATTCGTCTTCCATTGCTTCCAATTCTTTTTGAAGCTGCGGAATCCTTCCATGCCGAAGTTCGGCGGCCCGGTTAAGGTCATAGTCATTCTCTGCCTGTTCCAGCTCATGACGCAGTTTCTCTAGCTCTTCACGTTGATCCTGCACCTTTTGAAGTGCTGATTTCTCCATTTGCCACTTCGATTTCATGCTATTCGCTTGATCCTGAAGTTCTGATAGTTCTTTTTGAAGCACTTCCAGCCTTGCTTTGCTTTGAGGGTCCTCCTCATTCTTCAAGGCCGCCTCTTCAATTTCAAGTTGCATGACTTTTCTCGTAATTTCATCCAACTCGGATGGCATTGAGTCGATTTCCATTCGAATCATCGCACATGCTTCATCCACGAGATCTATCGCTTTATCCGGTAAAAATCGCTCCGTTATATATCGGTTCGAAAGGACAGAGGCCGCAACGATCGCCCGATCGTGTATCCTGACGCCATGGTGAATTTCAAACCGTTCCTTTAATCCCCGCAAAATTGAAATCGTATCTTCAACATCCGGTTCAGGAACCAGAACCTGTTGGAAACGGCGTTCCAGAGCCGGATCCTTTTCAATATATTGCCGATATTCATCAAGGGTCGTTGCACCGATACAATGCAGCTCACCGCGAGCAAGCATCGGCTTTAACATATTTCCGGCATCAAGTGCGCCATCCGTTCTTCCTGCACCGACAATTGTGTGCAATTCATCAATGAATAATAGAATTTTACCGTCACTTTTCTTGATCTCATTCAAGACCGCTTTTAGGCGTTCCTCAAATTCACCGCGGAATTTGGCACCAGCGACAAGCGCACTCATATCAAGTGAAAAAACGGTCTTGTCCTTTAATCCCTCAGGCACATCCTTCCGGACGATCCTTTGTGCCAGCCCCTCGACTATGGCTGTTTTACCTACTCCGGGTTCTCCTATTAATACAGGATTATTTTTCGTTTTACGTGAAAGGATCCGGATGACGTTACGGATTTCCGTATCACGGCCGATTACGGGGTCAACCTTCCCCGATTTAACCTCAGCAACGAGATCTCTGCCGTATTTTTTCAGTACTTCATAAGTGCTTTCAGGATTTTGACTAGTCACTCGCTGATTCCCCCTTATATCGTTTATAACCTGTTTTGCTTTATCATAATCAATTCCATATAATGAAAAAAGCCTGTTCACATTCGTTTTATTGACCTGCAGCGAAGCAAGGAGTATATGTTCGACAGATAAGTATTCATCCTCCCACATCTGCATTTCCTTTTCGGCAGCCGTCAACATTTGCTGCAGGGAGGATGACATGTAAACCTGGGAAACACTACCGCTCACTTCCGGTAATCGATCCAGTTCCTTATTTAGCTCTATATCAAATAGATTCATCGGTTTACCAGATTCCGATAAAATCCTGATTAATAAACTTTCATCCTGTTCCATTAAGGCCTTTAATAAATGAAGCTCCGTCAGCTCGGGATTCCCTCTATCTTTGGCTAGTTCCTGGCCGCTGATGAACGCCTGTTGGGTTCTTTCCGTCATTTTATTCATATCCATCTTAAAACCTCCCATTCATCTATATCATGAACGAATTACCACACAGTTTGACCAACTTTGACCTTTATATTTTCATTATACTTCTAATTTTCCCCATGTAAAGGAAAGTTATAAAAAATGCAGTAGGTATGGAGGATAAACGGAAAAAACCTTTCTTCAAATAGAAGAAAGGCACAAACTGTAGACAAATCGATGGAAATCGAGTTTGTCTACAGTTTGTTTTAGGGTTTGTACATTTGAACGTTGATTTACACTCCAGGCACTCGTTTTCCGCGGGCGGTCCGGGAGCCTCCTCGGCGCCTTTGCGCCTGCGGGGTCTCCCCGGGACTCGCTTTTCTAAGCAGGAGTCTCGTACCTTCCGTTCCAATCGACTTTGTTTTAACTTTTAGATAGAACCCTTTTGCCAAAAGTCTTCATTGTTTTTAAACTTAGAATTAATAAAACTTGAGGTGATGAGGGTATTTTCTAAACATAAATCTATGCCCGCGAACCATTTGGTTCGTTTAAATGGCGGCTGCCATTGACTTCTCTTTCATTTCCACACATGTGAAAGCCAGTGCGAATAAGCAGAGATTTGAAAAGAAAATCGTTCGTAGGGAACACGAGCGTATCAATGACGCCTTCAAGTTGAAATAAATAAAGATCGTACAAAACAGTTTGCCTATTCATTCCACGAGCAGCAAATGCAGCTTATAAAACACAAGCGATAGAAGAAAAGCAGACCCATTTGTACCATGCATAAACTCACTGATTGGATGTAACAAAATGGCTTATGCTTTCACGGCCGTTTTATTGTATCCATGAAATTCATCGACGAATTGGAAATCCTTATCCGTCCGACCTGCAAGGATCGTATCTCGGAGAAGAATGCCTGCATCGGTCGTATTGTGGATGATTTCCCCCCAAATTCTTGCGCTCGATTGAACATTAGCCGTGCGTGGTATGCGTTCCTCTTGATATTTCAAAAATGCCTGTTCAATGTCATTCCCATGCTTATGAAGCATATCCGACAAATAAGCTGCGTCTTCTAAAGCCTGGCAAGCCCCTTGTGCCAAGTATTGAAGCATCGGATGTGCCGCATCACCCGTAAGTGTAATTCTTCCTTTTGTCCAATTATCGATTGGTAACCGGTCATACATTGGCCAGCGGCGTTGTCTTTGGATAAATGAAATCGCATTCTGAACAAGCTCACACGTTCCGGCAAACACACGGTCCATTTCTTCCGGAGTTCCCCATTGATCTGTTTTTTCGTTTTCTTCCGTGTATTGAGAACTTTTGAACACCACTACTTGGTTGTATAGTTCTCCCCTTCTAACCGGGTATTGAACAAGATGAAGGTTTGGTCCAATCCACATATAAACATCATCTAAATCTCCATGGCTCGTAACCTCTTCCATCGGAATCGCTCCCCTGTATGCAACATATTGAGAGCAGATCGGTTGATCTTCCACAAAAAGCTTCCGTGCCTTGGACCATAATCCATCGGCTCCAATAACAGCGGTTCCTGAATGTTGGGACCCGTTGGCAGAAGTAACCGTCACTTCACCTTCATTTTCTACCGTTTCAATAATGGTTTGGTTCGTAACCAGTTCAATATACGGGTTATTTTCACAGGCTTCAGCCAGTACTTTATGCAAATCGGAACGATGCAAGACAACATACGGTGCTCCATATCTTTCTTTATAAACATCACCTAAATCCAATGCGGAAAGCTCTTTTCCGGAAAAGGCATCCATCAGCACCAATCTTTTTGGAAATACTGCAATTTCATTGATTTTATCCATGACCCCTAAACGCTGCAAGACGTTGGTGGCATTTGCTGCAAGTTGAATCCCTGCACCAATTTCGCCAAATTCGGGAGCTTGTTCAAGGACTTTTACATATTGTTTTGTTTCTGCAATTCCTAAAGCAGTTGCCAATCCGCCAATTCCCCCACCGATAACGATGAATGGTTTATTTTCTGTGTTCATCATCAATTCCCCCTATATTTAGTTGCTTTTAGCCAATGTTGCGGATCACTACCACAGTAAGCGTTTTCATTCGACTGGCATTCCATATATTCATCAGGATCTAAGCTGAAGATTCCAACCAGATTATTTTCAAACCAAAACAGGCTTGAATTCACTTTCAACCTTTTGGTAACCATTGTTTGCGTCTAATGCCTGTTGCTGCTCCAAATCGAATCTCTCCATTATTGGTAGGTCGTTTACTGAGAACAAGTAAGAATCCGCTTCTGCAACATGCTCATGCCATGCCCAATTTGGAACGACGAAATAATCTCCCTTTGACCAGTCAAAACGCACTCCATTAATTACCGTATAGCCTGATCCTTGGTGCACTTGATAAATTGTGGAATGGGTATGGCGATGTGCTTTCGTATGGAAACCTTTCGGAAGTTTCTGCATCCATGCCCCCATCGTCGGATTGGCCGTTTGGCCATTTGATGGATTGATATATTCCACGGCGAAACCATCATATGGATCCGGTTCGAAATTCATTAAACCTTCTATCGCTGCTTTGGTGCCTTTCCACTTGTAGTTGGCAAGCGGTGCCACTTGTGAATAACGGTCGGATACTGGACGAACCATTCCGCCTTGATAACGGAGCTCTGAAAAATTATCGGGCCGTTTAGGCGTTTCAATCCGATCAGGATATGGTTCAAAGAAAGTGCCGCCTATGGAATAGATGGTTGGGATATCAAGGGCATCCATCCAAATCATCGGTTTATCGCCAACATGTCCATGACCATGCCATAGGTTTTTAGGCGTGATCAAGAAATCTCCTTCTTCCATGAAGATCCTTTCTCCCTGCACGATGGAGTAAGCACCTTCACCATTCGTAATGAAACGAAGTGCACTTTGGGAGTGACGGTGGGAAGGGGCCACTTCACCTGGCAGCAATAGCTGGACCGCTGCATATAGCGTTTGTGTTGTCGAAGCCCATCCCCAAGGCTGACGATAAGTGAGTCCAGGGTTTTGAAAATAAATGGCCCTGCGCTCCCCGCCTCGGTCAGGTGTGAATATTTCAGCCGCTTCCATCAATTTTTTTGTTAAAAGTTCTTCTTTCCATAAATAAGCATGCGCATGAGGTTTAGGTTCATGATCCATCAGAGCGGGAATGGCTTCCCACAGCGGCCCAAGGTTATACTGCTGAATATCCTTTGTAAAATCTTTTACGATTGTACTATTCATGTATTCCGATTTTTCAGCCATATTAATCCCTACTTTCTTTTTTATCTTGCCTCACTGGATTTTAGAAAGATTTCGCTTTATTTGATCATAGTGTCCTGAAACATGCTCATCGATGAAGTGATCGACTATATAAGAAACTGGTTTGTTTCCGAATTTAGCGAAATTCCGGTGTGGCGATTCTTTGGATAGTGTTTCTTCATCTAAATTCCCTAGACTGCTCTCCACTTCGTATTTAAGCTCCTCCACTTGCTTCATGACAACTTCAACAGCAAGTTTGTCTGTATCTGTAACTGCTGCCAATCGGGCTGGATCTTGCAATCCACGCCCCCATTCGGCTCCAGGCATCGCTATAACAGTTTCCACTTCACCTAACCAATAAGGAATGGCTTCAGCTAAATGGGAAAGTATCTGCATGATTGACCATTCATCCTCTGCTGGTTTAAATCGGATTGTATCTTCCGGTAGGTTTGCCGCTGTTTCAAGAATGTGGTCGATTGATTGTCGAACCGATTGGATTGAAGTCCCGATTTCCTGATAAGCCATTTTATTTTCCCTCCCCGACACGTCGCACACGGTTTTCAAGATAACCTATTTTGTCTATTTCGATTTTGACAACGTCACCATCTTTTAAAAACACTTGTGGATCACGGGCTACCCCTACGCCACCCGGTGTTCCTGTGAGTACGATGTCACCTGGTTCAAGAGTCATTAAGTTCGATAAGAATTCAACTAGATACTTCACATCGAATACGAAGTTAGATGTATTCGTTTTTTGGCGTTCTTCACCATTTACCGTTAATCGGACATTTAAGCCAGATGGATCGGAAAGTTCATCGGAAGTGACTAACCAAGGCCCCATCGGAGCACTTCCTTCAACCGTTTTCCCTTGTAGCCACTCAAGTGTTCGCCGTTGGATATCACGGTAAGTGACATCATTCGCAATTGTATAACCAGCTACATAATCAAGAGCATCTTCTTTTGAAACATTACGTGCCCTTTGTCCGACCACAAAAGCGAATTCAGCTTCATAATCTAGTTGTTCTGAGATTGGGAAAAACGGTATATCATCCTGGGGACCGATTACTGTATTGGCGAACTTTGCAAATACCACAGGGTATGGAGGCAGTTCACGACCCATTTCAGCAATATGCTCACGGTAGTTATGTCCGACACAGATAATTTTGCTTGGCTTTTGGACAGGGGCCTCAAGCTTTATATTTTCAATTTCATGTACCAATTTATGTCTGAAGGAATCACGATTGTTAATAGCGAAGTCCGCAGCCTTTTGCGCAATGGAAAGGCTTTCATTCCCTCCCTGTAAAAACTCCTCCATTGTTGCAGGGACATACGCGTCAGCGATTTGTTCGCTGCGAAGTTTCCCTTCGCTTTCAAGAAGCGCTTGATAGGCATAGTTCAAGTCAACTACTAAATTATTCGGGTAAATTGCACCAATACGTTTAAATCCTTGACTGCTGAAAGTTACTAATTTCATATTTCATTCTCCTTTATTTATCTGGATTTTTTAATGACTCTTTTTGATGCCACCATTCCGTTTCTGCTGGATTGCGTCGCATACCAGTATTTGAATGACTGTGCATCTTATTAATTTCACTTATAGGTAACACTGTTCACTATTTATATAAATAATAACTCAATTTTCGGAATATTGTCAAGAAAGTATTGCGAAATTTTGTACAAATGTTATCATCTACACCATTATCAGTACTTCGGAATCAATAAAAACTGCGCTAAAGTTATTTTTTAATAGGAAAGGATATTGATAGCTTCAAGCAGCCAGCGGTTTTTCTGCTAAATTTCATTTATATTTTACAGATTCTGATATACTAGACCTAAATGAAAACAGATTAGGGAGATTGATTTATGGAAATCGTAAAATCCGGTTCGACGATTCAATCATTACAAATAGGGATGAGCATCATAGATTTACTTGCTTCCCAAAGAACTCCTTTAAGATTCTCTGATATACAGGAATTAACGGATATAACGAAAAGTAATCTTTATAAGTATTTGAATACTTTGACTCAACTGGAGCTACTATATCGCGATAAGACAACCGGTATGTATCACCTTGGGAGCAAATTGATTCAATACGGAATGGCAGCGATAGGAAATGAGGATGTAACGAGCAGAATAACTCCTTATTTACAGGAAATCAGTCACCATACTTCTTGTACGGTCCTTTTTTCCGTTTGGACATACGATGGACCAATCACTGCGAAGATATGGAATTCCAACCAAAACTTAAACATCGGGGCACAGTTAGGTACGAGACTTCCACCATCATCCTCTTCCGGAAAGGTATTCACTGTATTTCAGGATCCTTCATTGACGGCGGAATGGATTGAAAAAGATCGTAATGTTACAGGTCCGTTCCTTAAAGAAACAAATGAATATGATGAAATTCGGAAATACAAAATAGCTTTTGCCAAAGAGCCTCTTGTACCATCCGTTTCCTCCATGTCCATTCCGGTTTTTAATTATAATTCGGAATTATTGGGAGCGATCACTGCCGTTGGGTTCACCGAGAGCATTCCTGATCATTATGAAGACCCTTTAAGCCATTATTTAAGGAAGTGCTGTTTGGAAATCTCGAATATATTCGGTTATTCTGCTGAATAGAAAAAAAGCAGGAAGAAGGAGGGCGATCATTCCTTTTTCCTGCTTTTAAATGTTTCATGGCTTCCGCTTATATGTCCATATCCGGTTATGATTGGATGTTTCAGGAAAAGAATCCCCTGCATCAAGCTTTACCATTTTCGGATTCACTACCGTGCTGCCCGTTTCACCGATTTCTACGTAGGTCCCATTATTAGGTGCCTTCTGACCCGGCTTAAATTGACGATTTTGCCCCATAGATTTCACCCCTTTACATGCTTTCCCTGTTATTATTACCAGGTTCCTTCCTTTCATGTCAGAAAAATTAAGAACATACAGGAAAGCGGCTGAATAAAAAAGGTGTTGTTCTTTGAACTTGACTTGACCGTTGATTGGAACGTAGGGCACTTATTGATCTAGTTATGGTTCTCTACCTGCTACAAATAAAATCAAAAAGGTTTCGGAATGAGACCATCCGAAACCTTTTTTTCTAAAAACTGAGTGACTGCTCTCTAAGGAGACTCTTTTTTGGTTAAGACATTAAGTCTACAAGGACCGCCTTTTGTGCATGCAGACGATTTCCGGCTTGGTGGAAAACGACGGAATTAGGCCCATCGATGACTTCAGCCGTAACCTCTTCCTCCCGATGTGCAGGCAGGCAATGCATAAATAGATAATCTTCTTTAGCAAGTTTTACTAGCTCACCATTGATTTGATAATCTTTAAAAGCTTCTAAGCGGATACCATTCTCGATTTCCTGCCCCATGGAGGTCCAAACATCGGAATAGACGATATCCGCACCTTTTATGGCTTCCGAAGCCGATGTTGTCACCAAAACTTCACTGCCAGTCTCTTCTGCCACTTTTTTAGCATAGGCGACGACCTTTTCATCAGGTTTGTAGCCGTCAGGACATCCTATGGAAAAATCCATTCCCATTTTTGCACAGCCTACCATCAATGAATTGGCAACATTATTGCCATCACCGATATAACTCATCTTCAAGCCTTTTAGGTGCCCTTTTATCTCGATGATCGTCAAGAAGTCAGCAAGCACCTGACAAGGATGGGCAAGATCTGTTAACCCATTGATGACTGGGATAGTTGCATTTTCTGACAATTCCAGGATTTTTTCATGTTCGAAGGTACGAATCATGATGCCATCAATATATTCAGAAAGGACTTTTGCAGTATCGGAAATCGTTTCACCACGTCCAATTTGCAAGTCATTGCCACTTAGGAACAAAGCGTGTCCGCCAAGCTGCATCATGCCCACTTCAAAAGAAACACGGGTACGGGTAGACGATTTTTCAAAGATCATCCCCAACGTTTTACCTTTTAAAGGCGTATATTCTTCACCGGCCTGCAATTTGCCTTTAATGGTCTGCGCCAGTTTTAACAAATCTGCAATTGCAGTTGGTGTAGACTCCTTCATGGTCAAAAAATCTTTTCCATTTAAAATCTTCGCTTGTGTCGGTGCCGTCATTGAACTCATACGTGTGACACTCCTTTCGAATATGGTACAAGCCATTCCTGAAGCGAGTTCACCCCTGGATCAGCATTTTCTACCGATTTTAGATAGGCCTTGAACGTCTCTTCTTCCGTAAATGCAAGCAGTCGGTATTTCGCAGCAAGTAACCTTAGCTTTTTATCTTCCTCCGTTGTTCCATATGCCAAAACGACCGCCGCATTTCCTTCATTTAACCATTTATCAAAATCCGAATTCCCCAATATCAAACCTGCTTCTTTGATTTGGGCTAACAAATCTTCACTTAATTGGACAGATTCTGACTGATAAACACCTGTAGTATGTTTAGCTTTTTGTGCATGGAATACTTTTGACAACGCTTCATTTACCGTTTCCCCGATGGCTATTCCTTCACCTGTTGATTTCATTTCCGGACCTACCTTCGAATCAAGTCCGCTTAGTGCAAATGTAGAAAATACGGGATATTTGACGACTGCATATGGAATTTCATCCATTAAGCCCGTTTTTTCGAACGCATTCGACAATGAATATTTCCCAAGCAATATTTTTGTCGCGATTTGCACCAAGGATACATCGGTCACTTTACTGATGATTGGAATTGTCCGGCTTGCACGAGGATTCACTTCCAATACATATACACTATTTCCCTCAATCACGAATTGGATGTTCATAAGTCCTTTATA
Organism: Peribacillus sp. NPDC058075; assembly: GCF_042885195.1. Classification (NCBI taxonomy): domain Bacteria; kingdom Bacillati; phylum Bacillota; class Bacilli; order Caryophanales; family Bacillaceae; genus Peribacillus; species Peribacillus sp. NPDC058075. The sequence continues at coordinate 3,154,880 of NZ_JBHVSL010000001.1, forward strand.
CCCAAGTTCACTAACTAGTTTATTAGCATAAAGGGTCATTTTATCTTTGATATCATCCGTTAAGGATTGAGCTGGCAATAATGCCATGCTATCTCCTGAATGGACTCCTGCTTTCTCTATATGTTCGGCAATGATGGGAATGTATACATCATTTCCATCCGCAATCAAATCGATTTCGGCTTCCTTCCCTGGAATATAGGAATCGATCAACACTGGATAGACAAGTGCCGTTCCATTTGCCATTCTATTCAACAAGCTTTCCTTGGAGCGGATGATTTCCATTCCCTGGCCGCCAATTACATAGGATGGACGTAAGAGCACCGGAAAGCCGATTGCCTCTGCACTTGCAATTAATTGTTCTTCACCATTAGCCATAGAACCCGGTACATGCGGAATATCCAGTTTTTGAAGAAGCTGATAAAAACGATCACGATCTTCTAATTGATCTAGTGTATCGAAGGAAGTCCCCAACAAATTAACACCGTATTCTTCCAGGCCTTTTGCCAGGTTTATCGCAGTCTGCCCACCAAATTGGACGATTACATCTATAATATCTTCCGCTTCTATTACATTAAGAACATATTCAAGAGTCAACGGTTCAAAATAAAGGCGATCTGCCGTCGCAAAATCCGTGCTTACCGTTTCCGGATTATTATTGATCATGATCGTTTCAACATTTTCATCCTGGAGTGCATAAACACCGTGAACCGAACAGTAATCAAATTCTATTCCCTGTCCGATGCGGATCGGACCGCTGCCAATCATCAAGACTTTCTTTTTATCCGTTTTTTTCTGTTCGTTCTCACCAAAATATGTTGAATAGTGATAGTTCGTATGTGATTCGAACTCGGCTGCACATGTATCAACCGTTTTGTAGACAGCCGTAAGACCTAGTGATTTGCGGTGTGCTCTCACTTCCATCTCACTCACTTTCCATACGGAAGCAAGATAGCGGTCGGAAAAGCCCTTTTCCTTGTATGTCTGCAGTTCTTCCTTTGTCACCTGATCATTTGCCTTAGATTCAATCTCCAATTCGTACTGGATCAATGACGCAAAGGATTTAAGGAAGAAATAATCTATGGCTGTCGCTTCATGGATTTCTTCAATCGACACGCCTTTTCTAAGCATTTCAAAAATGACAAATATTCGTTCATCAGATTTTTCGGCAAGCTTTCCCCAAAGTTCAGGAACGGTTATATTTTTCAGCGATAATAGCTGCAGCCCAATCGTTTTCAATTCCAAAGAATCGACGGCCTTTTGGACTCCCCCTTCAAAGCTGCGGTGTAAAGCCATCACTTCACCAGTCGCCTTCATCTGTGTTCCCAATTTGCGGTTGGCGGTCGTGAATTTATCGAATGGCCATCTTGGGAACTTCACCGCTACGTAGTCAAGAGCAGGTTCGAAGCTTGAATATGTGCTTTTCGTTACTGGATTGATGAGCTCCGATAAATCGTAGCCGACAGCCAGCTTCGCGGCTATGCGTGCTATTGGATAACCTGTTGCTTTGGAAGCCAGTGCCGATGAACGGCTGACGCGCGGGTTTACTTCTATTAAATAATATTGCTTGCTATTCGGATCAAGGGCAAATTGAATGTTACATCCGCCTATGATACCTAAAGCAGAAATGATTTTAATGGATGCGGCACGCAGCATCTGAAACTCATCGTCCGATAAAGTCTGTGATGGTGCCACGACGATCGAATCACCTGTATGGATCCCGACCGGATCGATGTTTTCCATATTACAGATGGTAATGCACGTATTGTTGCCATCTCGCATAACCTCATATTCGACTTCCTTATAACCAGCTATGCTTCTTTCAATCAAGCATTGTGTAATCGGGCTTTCTTGAAGTCCGCCCCGTACAAGTTCCTTAAAGGTGTCCAGTGAATCGGCAATACCACCGCCAGTTCCGCCGAGTGTATAAGCGGGACGAACGATGATGGGGAAACCGATTTTGTCGGCAAAAGCCAGCGCTTCTTCAAAAGTATGGACAATCGTACTGTCGGGAACGGGTTCACCTATTTCAAACATCAACTCACGGAACAGCTCACGATCCTCCCCTTTTTTGATGGAGTCGATCGGAGTTCCCAATAATTTGACATTATATTTTTCAAGTATTCCAGCATCATCCAATTGATAAGCAAGATTCAATCCTGTTTGACCGCCTAATGTAGCGAGCAGGCCATCCGGCTTTTCTTTGGAAATGATTTTTTCCAGTACGTCAACTGTTAAAGGTTCGAAATAGACAGCATCCGCATTCATATCATCAGTCATGATCGTTGCTGGATTGTTGTTGACCAGTATGACTTTATATCCTTCTTCCTTTAAAGCAAGGCAGGCCTGTGTACCTGCATAATCGAATTCGGCGGCCTGCCCGATGACAATAGGCCCCGAACCAATCACTAAAATGGTCTGTATCGTGTTGTCCTTAGGCATAAGCTTTTTCTCTCCCGCTATAATCATTTATCATTTGTAAAAAGTCATTGAATAGTAATGAACTCTCGATAGGTCCTGGATTTGCCTCTGGGTGGTACTGCGTAGTGAAGATTGGCAAGTCTTCATGCATGAGCCCCTCAACCGTGTTATCATTCACGTTTCTGAATCTTACTTGCAGTGATGTTCCTTGCAGGCTCGGTTCATCAACCTCATAACTATGATTCTGCGAACTCATATACACCTTTTTCGTTTTCAAATCGACCACGGGCTGATTCGCACCGCGATGTCCAAACAGCATTTTTTTTGTATTTCCGCCTAAGGCAAGGGCCGTTAATTGATGACCGAGGCAGATGCCCATCGTTGGAAAATTCGTTATGATCTTTTTAATGTTTCCTAAGAGGTATTCAAGCTGTTTTGGATCCCCAGGCCCATTTGAAAGCAAAATACCATCTGGCTTCATGTCCTTGATTTGCTCGAATTCCGTATCGAATGGTACGACAGAGACTCGGCAGCCTTGCTCGACCAATGAATCCAATATGGATTTTTTATATCCGAAATCCATCATCACAACGTGCTTGTCGCCTTCCCCAAAGCTCTCGACAACCTTTGTGGATACCTCAGCTACATGGGCTGATAAACCATTCAGGCCGGGTACGACAGTGTATTTTTCTTCTGCTGTGATGACTGCCTGCATGGAACCTTCCTGTCTTATATTCTTAACGACCGCTCTTGTGTCAACATGGCTTAAAAGAGGGATGTTCCACTTGTCTAAATATTCACCAAGTGAATATTCAGCCTGATAATGGGAATGGCTCATATTTCCTTCATATACAATCACACCGGCAACATGCGGCTTCTTACTTTCAAAATCATGTTCATTGATTCCGTAATTTCCGATCAGCGGGTATGTGAAGATGACAATCTGGTCCTTATATGAAGGATCTGTCAACACTTCTTGATATCCGGTCATTCCTGTGAAAAAGACAATCTCTCCAGTGATTGTTTTTTCAGTCGATTTAGTCAGCAGTTCCCCTTCAAAGACGGAACCATTCTCTAAATATAGATAGCTTTTCATGATCTTCACCTCTTTAGATGATGTATATTTATATATACAATAGCATAATTATTCATTTTATTCTATAAAAATTCAATAAATTTAGACAGTTTGTTTTATTGCCAATACTTTTTTAATTTTACTTATCGCCCTATCGATCTCCGATTCGGTAACTGTCAGGGATGGGAGTAAACGAAGTACTTTAGGACCTGCACTCAATACTAGTAAGCCCTCCTCTTGCAGTTCCATTAAAAACACCTGAACATCTTGTTTACACTCAATTCCGACCATCATTCCCAGACCGCGAATCTCTTTCACTTCATCCATGCCCTTCAATGCTTTTGCCAATTCGCTCTCAAGGTATTCAGCCTTTTTAACGGTTTCTTTTAAAAACCCTGAATGGAAAATTTCCTTTAACACGGCTTCGGCTGCTGAGACACTGACGGGATTGCCTCCAAAAGTGGATCCATGGCTTCCAGGGTTAAAGAACTCAGACAGCGCTTCCTTCCCAATCATCGCCCCGATTGGCAGGCCATTTCCCAGCCCTTTTGCAGAAGTGATGATGTCCGGTTGAATATTGAAATGCTGGAATGCGAATGGTTTCCCTGTACGCCCTATTCCAGTCTGAATTTCATCTATGATAAGGAGAAATCCGTGTTCTTGGCATTTAGTTTGAATTGCGTCCAGATATGATTGCTGTACAACATGGATGCCTCCTTCTCCTTGAACAATTTCAATCATTACAGCTGCAGTATTTTCATCGATGGCTGCTGTCATGGCCTCATTATCATTAAATGGAACGTATTCGAACGAAGCTAGCATCGGTCCGAAACCAGTCTTGATTTTTTCCTGCCCGGTGGCAGCCATCGTTGCAAACGTACGGCCATGGAAAGACTGCTGACATGTAACAATTTTGCTTTTCCCGGTAGCTTTACGTGCTAGTTTGATAGCTGCCTCATTCGCCTCGGCGCCGCTGTTGGCAAAGAACACCTGACTTAAACCAGAGGCATCAGCCAGCATTTTTGCTGTCCGTTCCTGTATGGAACTTTGAAACATATTCGATACATGCCAATATTTATCAAGCTGTTCCATAACGGCCATTTTTACCTGCTCATGGCAATGTCCAAGATTCAGTACCCCGATTCCGGATGTGAAATCCAAATACTCTTTACCTGTTACACTCGTAATCTTCAATCCTGACGCTTTTCTTGGCTCAATGTTCCACCTTGCGTATGTTGGAAATAAAGAACTCATTGTAATACCCCTTCCTCCTGAAGAAATTTCGTACCGATGAATTGTCCGCCTTGATAAAAATGATCTTTCCCACTAACGATCATCACTTCTTCAATTCCTTTATTCAGCACTGACAACGCTGTATTGACCTTCGGAATCATTCCCCCATGGATACCTCCATCCATGATCATATTCTTCGTTTCCGTTTCATTCAATTTTTCAATGATCTGCCCATTCTTCAAGACCCCTTTAACATCGGTCACAAATAAACACATATCAGCCGATAGCGCCTTCGCTACAGACCCGGCAGCCATATCGGCATTCACATTTAATTTAGTACCTTCTTCGGTAGTTGAAATGGGCGTCAATACTGGACAATAACCTTTTTCGAATAAAAGTCCGAATAATTCCGTATTGACTTGTTGTATTTCACCAACAGCTCCAAGTTTTTGTTCATCGATATAATCACCTGTGAGAATTCCGCCGTCAGAGCCATTTAAACCGACTGCCTTGATGCCATGAGCTTCCAATTTATGAACGAGGCTGCGGTTTGATTTGCCTGCCAGCATAAGTTCCACAATTTCCAAAACTTCAGTGGTCGTTTTTCTTAACCCATCTTCAAATACAGGTTCAATTTCAAATTTTTCAAGCATTGAATTTATATCAGGGCCGCCTCCATGCACAAAGACGATATGGTAGCCGCGGTTTTGTAACTCTTTTACACTATTGAAAAACGACTCCGATAACTCGTTAATAATGCTGCCGCCGCACTTAATGACTAATATGTTCATACTTTTCACCTCTTACGAACGATAGCTTCCGTTTATTTTCACATAATCATAGGTTAAATCGCAGCCCCATGCCGTGCCTGATTCATTACCATCTTTCAAATAAACATGAATGATGATACTTTCGTTTTCCAAGTATGCTTTGGCATCTTCCTCAGAAAACATGATTGGCTCACCATCTTTTAGTACGACAATGTCACCAAAAACGATCGTTGTTTGATTCGGATTGAATACCACTCCGCTTCTTCCCATCGCAGCAATGATTCGTCCCCAGTTTGCATCCGCTCCAAAAGCTGCCGTTTTCACTAGATTTGACCCAACGATCGTCTTCGCCATCATTTGTGAATCTTGCTTCGTATTCATGCCATGAACATTCACTTCTATCAGTTTTGTGGCACCTTCACCGTCTTTCGCAATTTGTTTGGCGAGATTTTCAGAAGTTTGCTTTAATAACTCCAGGAAGATGGACCATTCCGGATGGTCAGGTGTCAAAGGTTCATTGTTCGCCTCTCCATTCGCGAGCACCAACACCATGTCGTTCGTTGAACAGTCGCCATCAACCGTGATTTGATTGAAAGTATCATTTGTAATCGAGGATAGTGCTTGCTGTAAATCAGCCGGTTCAATTACTGCATCCGTCGTAATGAAGCCGAGCATCGTGGCCATGTTTGGATGAATCATTCCCGAGCCCTTTGCAGCACCGCCCATTTTCACGCTTTTACCGTCAATGATTGTTTCATACCCACAGCTCTTCGTTACGATATCGGTTGTTAAAATGGCTGTACCAAAAGCTTCAGCAGCTTCAGGTGTATTTTCTGGCTGCAATGACGCTATGCCTTTCCTTACCTTTTCCATTTCCATGAATTCCCCTATGACTCCAGTTGAAGCCACTGCAAATGAATGGTCCTCCAAACCGAACTTTTGAGCAGCAAGCTTCCTCATTTCATTTGCATCTTTTAAACCCTGTTCACCTGTACAAGCATTCGCACAAGCACTATTCACTACAATGCCGTGTAGTTTCCCAGTAACGGCAATGCTGTCTTTCGTTACATTGATTGGAGCTGCCTGAACTATATTTTGTGTATAAACGGCCGCGGCTGATGCTGGAACATCGGTGAAAATGATACCAACGTCCTTTTTAGAATAGCGTAATCCTGCATGGACACCTGACGCTTTGAACCCTTGGGGCATTAAAATGTTTCCTTCTTGAATATGTTTGATTTCTTCAACTGGCTGTAATGTATTCATTATTTCCCTCCAAAGTTTACGGATATAACGGACTGTTCCATAGTCCTGCCGTTTCTTCTAGTCCCATTAATATATTTGCATTTTGAATGGCCTGCCCTGCAGCACCCTTCACTAAATTATCAATTACCGAAACCACCGTGACCTTACCTGTCCTTACATCATAATCGACGCCAATGTCACAAAAGTTCGATCCATATACCTGTTTCGTGGATGGAAAGCGATCAAGGGGCTGTACCCGGACAAATGGGTGGTTCTCGTATACGGTTTCGTATAAATCCTTTAATTCAACATTTGAGGTTTCCCGATTTACCTTAATATACATCGTAGCCATAATCCCTCTCGTCATTGGAACAAGATGTGTATTAAAGGTAATAGGCTGTAAACCTGATGACCATCGCCCAAGCTGCTGTTCGATTTCAGGTATGTGTTGATGTTGATTTACCTTATATATCTTAAAGTTCTCATTCATTTCACTATAATGGGTAACTGCCGAAAGTGATTTACCCGCCCCTGAAACCCCGGATTTTGCATCGATGATCACATCGGCAGCTGCTCCCGCCAATCCTTCAGTGAATAAAGGGGCAAGACCTAATAGTGAAGCGGTTGGGTAGCACCCTGGATTTGCAATTATCCTCGCGTTTTTTATTGCTTCAGTATTCCATTCAGCCAATCCGTATACGGCCTCTTCAATAATAGGCTGAGGCGCGGCCGGCTTTTTATACCAGTGCTCGTATTCACCTGGAGTTTGAAGCCTGAGGTCTCCTGATAGGTCAATAACTTTAATGTCGAGGTCGGAAAATTCCGAAATCAATTGCGAGGAAACACCGGAAGGAGTTGCAAGAAATACAATATCGGATTTTTTTGCGATAGCCTCCGGGTCAATTTCTTCTAATTTGTCCTTCATATGCATTAAATGTGCATTTTCTTCAGATAAACTTCGGCCAAATTGCGAAGAAGTATGCAATGATTTTATTTTAAATTGCGGATGATTATTCAAAAACCTTATTAGTTCCATTCCTCCATAACCCGTTGCACCTACTATTGATACGTTCAAAAAATCATCTCCTATAATTTCAGGTCCCTGCCATTCTTTGATTCTATTATTATATGACTGAATAAAAATAAAATCAAATGTATTTTTATAAAATTTAAAACATTAATTTCTCATGAAAAATTATCCAACGAAACTCCTAGAATTATCCAAACTTGTTGACTGCTAGGGTTTTTTCCGTTTAAATCAAAGGTAGTAATTGACTAATGACGCTATCTGAAAGGTGGTCATATGCATGACAGAATTATCGTTATCTAATCGGATGCATGCAATTTTAGATAATAAACAACAAGTTAAACATCTGAAAAAAGGGCGCTACCTTTTTCAAGAGAGCACCCCAGCAAGTGATTTGTATTACATTATTAAAGGGAAAGTGGAAGTAAGCAAGGTTGTTCCCGACGGTCGGGAATTAACTATACGCATTAGTTCGGAGAATGATTTGGTTGGGGAAACAGTCTTGTTTTCTCAAAATCCTAAATATATGATGAATGCAAAAATGATGGAAGATGGAACTGTTGCGGTTATCTCCAAAGAAGCATTGGAAGAAAAAATCTCCTCCGATAGCCATCTTGCTGTCGAGATGATGACATGGTTATCCGCTCAAAACCGTAAAAATCAGGCTAAATTCCGCGATATGCTCCTGCATGGTAAGAAAGGCGCATTATACTCCACACTCATCCGTTTATCAAATAGCTATGGCACTGAAGCAGAAGACGGTAAAGTTATCAATCTTCCCTTTACAAACCAAGAACTCGCCAATTTTTGCGGCACTTCCCGCGAGGTGGTCAATCGAATGCTTGCTCAATTAAGGAGAAACAATGTCATCTCCATTAAAAAGGGACGCATTACCATTCTAAATTTTGATTATTTGAAACAGGAAATCGACTGTGAAAACTGTCCAATAGAAATCTGTACCATCGATTGAATCCCTCCCATAAAAAGCAGCCATACATAATGCCTTATTGATCTAAGAATGATTGGAGTTTATTTTTGGCTAAATCCATCCCTAGGACCATGGAATTATTTTCATTGCCTTGTGTCCTATATAAAAATGCATAAAAAAAGTATAAAAATCGATTTCGACCATGACTGACATCAGTTCCTGACAACTATACAAAAAAAGGGATGGCCATTGCTGCCATCCCTTAATTTTTTACTCATTCAGACGGATTACCCGCCAATGAATGACATTTCGATTTTTTCCTGTTTCTTCACCGTTCCCGCTGCCCGCTCATCCGAATAGCGGTCGTCCCTTCGGTTCCAAAGCGAAAAGATGAACCCAGTCAATTCTTCATCTGTCATGTCAGAACGGAGCAATGACTTCAAGTCATGTCCCTTTCCATTAAACAGGCATGTATATAAACTACCATTAGCAGAAAGACGTGCACGTGTACAACTTGAACAAAAAGACTCGGATACCGAGGTTATGAAGCCCACGTCTGCATTAGTGCCTTTATAACGGTAGCGCTTTGCCACCTCTCCAAAATAATCTTCTTCAACGGGTTCAAGATCGAATTCGGCTTGGAGCATTGCAAGCAGTTCTTTTTTCGTAATGACATTCTTCAACTGCCAGCCATTTGTATGTCCGACATCCATGAATTCTATATAGCGTAATTGAATGCCCTCATCTTTACAAAATCGTGCCATCGGCAGGATTTGAGATTCATTGGTTTCTTTTTTCACAACCATATTCACTTTAACGCCAAGCCCTGCTTCCTTGGCAGCAGCGATGCCTTCAATAACGGGCTTTATGCCAATATCCCTGCCGTTCATCTTCTTGAAAAGTTCGTCATCGAGGCTGTCTAAGCTGATATTCACCCTCTGCAAACCAGCTTCCCTCAAATTCACGGCATGCTTTTTCAAGAAGACACCATTCGTGGTCAATCCAATATCCTCAATACCTTCAATTTTAACGAGATTTGAAATCAGAGTGGTAAGATCTTTCCGGAGTAATGGTTCCCCGCCAGTCAACCTTAGTTTTTTCACCCCTAAGCCTGCGAATATTTTAGAGAGCCTTACAATTTCCTCATAAGATAATAGCTCACTTTTAGGCAGAAACTGAAAATTCTCATGAAAAATTTCAGCTGGCATGCAATATTGGCAGCGAAAGTTACAACGATCTATGACTGAGATCCTTAAATCCCTCAGTGGCCTGTCCAATGAATCTTTAATTTGACTGTTCAATTAACCACTCCTAGCCGAAAGTATTAGAAAAAACCAGACCATAAAAAGTGGCTCCTTGAATGGATTCACTTTTTTTGACTGGCTTTTCATTTCTATTACAGAGTTATTATTTGATACCTAATGCAATTTTAGCATATCTGGACATTTTATCTTTCGTCCATGGCGGACTCCAGACAATCTTCACATCCGTTTCCTTGACCTCGGGGATATCTTCCAGAACCAATTTAACTTGATCGACGATCGTCCCAGCCATCGGACAGCCCATTGCTGTCAATGTCATCGTAACGGTAGTCAGACCTTCCTCATCCATATCCACATCATATACCAAGCCTAAATTAACGATATCTATACCAAGCTCAGGGTCAATGACCTGCTCCAAAGCTCCCAAAATAATGTCTTTTGTATCTTGATCCACTTCGATCACTCCTTTTATGGATAATCTCTTCGTTTTAGATTATCGGTTTCATCATTATATCCGTATAAGCATCATAACAGATTTTGAGTGAGTACTTAAGCATTTTGCACAGCTGACAGTAAATGTTTCGCGAACCAGTCTGCTGTCTTAAGCACTCCTTCTCTACTGACCTTATGCCCAGCCTTAGGGTCAAGGATAAATTCAATTTTTTCATCTGCCTCATCATACCCTGCTTTGACCCCTTCATAAAAACGGTATGCATGTTGATAAGGCACAACCGGATCTTTGGCACCATGCCAAAAAAGAAGCGGACGGTTGGAAAGCTTATCCTGATTAAGGCTCAAATCAAATGGCTTGAGCTGTTCAATCACCTTGGCAACTTCCTCATCAGTGGCTGGGAAATTAACTTTCCTTTTCTTAATCTCCGCCATTTGGAGCTCGGCATACGCGACATATGATGGGTTACCCATTAAACTGACTCCGGCGGAAATCCATTCATAAGCAGCCAGGGCCCCATTAGTCACTATTCCCCCCATAGAGGTACCTGCTACGCCAATTCTGTCGGGATCAATTAGTTTTCGGGATAATAAATCATCCTTCAGCAAAGATAAATCCTGGATTGTCTGTAAAACCATTTCCCAAAAAAGGGGCATCATTTGAGAATCATTTAAACCGGCTTCCCTTTCCCCATGATGAATCACATCGGGCAGAAGCACACGAAACCCCTTTTCAGCCAATAAATAAGCATAGTGTAGATTGTGTTCTTTTGCACTTTGAAAACCATGTATAAAAATAATAAGCGGCAATTGCTGTTTGAAGGTGGTTTCTTTACCTAGGTGCAATACAGGAATATGTCCAATTAGTTCTTTTTCAATTATTATCAAGTTAACCCCTCCAAATAATTTGTTCCGGTCTTTCCAATACCATTATCAAAATCGCATTGGCATCCATCATTTCATTCCTTTAAACCTGCGCTTCGCTTTAATTATCATAATCCTGGATATAGTAATATCATACAGGAATGCATAAAGAATGAAAAAGATTTACATTTACTTTAAAATAGGCTTAACAATATTCGCATATAATGAAATCAAAAAGAACAGAAGGTGTGTACATGGCTGAGAAACATTTAATCGTATTGGATCTTGATGGTACCTTACTTACAGATAACAAAACAATTTCTTCAAGGACTAAAAAAACACTCCTGAAATTAAAAGAAGATGGACACGAAATTATGATCGCCACCGGGCGTCCCTTTCGCTCAAGTGAACTTTATTACCGGGAATTGGGGTTGACTACACCAATCGTTAATTTCAATGGCGCTTTCGTCCATCATCCATTACATACAAATTGGGGGGTATACCACTCTCCACTGGATATAAATGTTGCGAAAGATATTGTCGAAGCGTGTGATCAGTTTAAATATCACAACATCATCGCCGAAGTCCGGGATGAAGTTTATGTCCATTATCATGATGAAAAGTTAATGAACATGTTCAATGTAGGAAATCCGATCATGAAGACAGGTGACTTGCGCAATTACCTTCAGGATTCCCCAACTTCGATGCTAATTCACACAGATAGTGAATTCGTAGGACAGATTCGCCAGCATCTATCCGATGTTCATGCAGAATTGGTCGATCATCGCCGTTGGGCAGAGCCTTTTCATATCATCGAAATAATAAAAAGTGGGTTAAGTAAAGCCGTAGGGCTAAAACGTGTATCCAACTATCTGGAAATTCCTCAAAACAGGATCATCGCTTTCGGTGATGAAGATAATGATTTGGAAATGCTCGAATACGCGGGAACAGGGGTTGCCATGGGAAATGCGATCTCACCAGTAAAAACGGTAGCAAATACGACTACATTGACAAATGAAGAAGATGGTATAGCCGTCTTCCTCGAAGAAAAATTCAATATAAAAGCTTAATACGTCATTTTTTTCCTTCATAATATCTACCTTTCAAGCCAAACTAATAAGGACAACAGATCGTTTCCGTTGTCAACAACGCTCAGAATCGGAGGAGATAAGAATGGGTAAAAGCAGTAAATCTAAACGATTTGTACAGCAGGGCAAAGAAAGTGTTGCCAGGCATGCCGAAAAAATCCCTTATCACACTACGTTTGAAGAAGCTGAAAAAGACAGATTAAGAATTATGTCTGAACAAAGCTATGGTGGCTTCTAATGGGAAACAAACTATTCCAGAAGGCTAGGGAATTTGTTGAAGAAGCTCTCCACTCTGAGCATGACGGTGACCAGCAAAAGACAGAGGACATCGCTAAAAACGCTCTTTCATCAGCCTTTGCCAATACGACCGAGGCCGAAAAAGAACAACTGCGGGAACTCCAGGAAGAGCTGGAAAACCACTCTAAATAACGTGAAAGCCTCCAGGTTTCCTGGAGGCTTTCGCTATGTTTTCATCCATTGTTATTTTCGTGCTTTACCACCTTTTTCACCGATTTCTTTATAAAAGTCTTTACCATGGGAATCAGCAGTGGCTTCCCCGCCCTTTTGTCCAATTTCTTGATAGAATTCCTTATCATGATTATCCGATGTGGCTTCTCCGCCCTTTTGCCCAATTTCCCGATAAAAATCCTTGTCGTGATTTTTAGAAGTGGCTTCCCCGCCTTTACGGCCTGCTTCCTGTCTGCTCATTTTTTCTTCGTTAGCCATTTTCATCACTCCTTCATAAGATTTTAAATTGGCGCTACAATATAAGAATTAGCCGTTTTGTACAGGCAATAAACTTAAAACGCCCAAATACTACCTTTTGTAATAGAAGTGTAATGGCCTTGATTTTTTATTAATATCATTCCCTGCGGAAAGTTCCAACAATGCCTGACGTTTCTATGATGTTCGTGAAAGCGTGCGGATCCACTTCCTTGATGATCCGTTCAAGGTCATACAGTTCATACCTTGTAATGACAATCAACAACATTTCCTTCGTTTCGTTGGTGAAAGCCCCTTTTGCGGGAACCCTTGTAATTCCGCGAACTAACTTTGCATGGATTGCCTGTTTAAGTTCTTCGCTTTTCTTTGTAATGATCATGGCCGTAAGCTTTTCATGACGCGTATGTATTGCGTCTACGACACGGGTCGATGTATAAAGGGTAACTAGTGTATACAAAGCTTTTTCCGGTCCATAAACAGCACCTGCCGTTACAATGATCACACCATTCAGCAAAAATAAATAAGTACCTACAGGTTTATCTTTCTTCCGTGAAAGAAGCATGGCGATAATATCCATTCCTCCAGTCGATGCACCGTATTTCAATGTGATCCCAACACCTACTGCAGCAATGACTCCGCCAAATACCGCATTCAATAATATGTCAGGTGACCAGCGTGTAATCGGAATGATTTCCATAAAGAAGGACATCAAGGCAACACTGAGAAAACTATAAAAAGTGAAAGACTTTCCAACCTTTCGCCAAGCAATGATCGTTACCGGAATGTTCAATAAAAGCAATAGAATACCCGTCGATACATTAAAAGGAGCAAAAGAACCAATCATCCTCGATAGAAGTTGGGCCACTCCCGTAAAGCCGCTTGCATATACGTTTGCCGGTATTAGAAAAAAGTTCATTGCGACGGCATTCAGCAATGCTCCGACCACAACTATGATAATTTTCTTCATTTCACCACTGTACATCCTAAAAACCTCCATTTCACCCTTATTCTATTATCTTTTTACCCTTAATTATTTATTCTATTTACGTAGAGATTGAATTTTCACCGTTACGTGCTACACTAAAAAGGAGAGTGACCACTCATTTTCTAAAAACTGTAAAAAGAAAGCAGGTGTATTATGGCTATCACAATTCTTGCAGATAGTGCATGTGATTTGCCGTTGTCTTTCTATAAAGAAAACAATGTTTCATTAATCCCTTTACAAGTCCATCTTGACGGGGAAAATTATGAAGATTTACTTACTATTAATTCTCACGAAGTCTATCAGGCGATGCTTGAAGGAAAAGCCCCGAAAACATCGCAAGCTTCCCCAGAATGCTTTATAGAACTTTTCACACAATTTGCCAAGGAGAAAAAACAGGGGATATATATAGCCTTTTCCTCTGAATTATCAGGAACATATCAAACGGCAGTGATGATTCTTAATCAGGTTAAGGAAGAGTACCCTGACCTTGACATTGAAATCGTCAATACGAAATGCGCTTCGATGGGCGTCGGATTAATTGTAAAGAAAGCAGCAGACCTAGCAGCAAACGGTGCCACTAAAGAAGAAATCCTGGCTGCAATCGAATTCCAAACCCGGCATATGGAGCATCTATTCACTGTAGATAACCTTGAATATCTGGCCCGTGGCGGCCGCATCTCCAAGACATCTGCCCTTGTTGGCGGTTTATTAAACATTAAACCGTTATTGCATGTTGAAGATGGGAAGCTTGTTCCGCTTGAAAAGATACGCGGCAAAAAGAAATTGATTAAACGTGTCATCGAATTAATGCACGAAAGAGGCAAAAACTTAACAACCCAAACGATTGCCATCAGTCATGGCGATGATGAAGCAACGGCCATGGAATGGAAGGAAGCCATCCAAAATGAATTCGGGACAACCGACTTCATGATCCATACAATTGGGTCCGTCATCGGTGCACATGCCGGTCCTGGCACAATTGCCCTCTTCTTCTTAAACGATACCCCTGAGAAATTATAAACATACATACTCCCTTCCATAATTGTGAACAATATATATTGATCAGATAATGGAAGGGAGTTTTCACTATGTCCAAAACAACCGATGACAATAAAAGGCCAAAAGATAACCAAGCGATAAATGCTGAAAAAAATATCGCTTATCAGGAAAACCTTACTGCAGGTAAGCACTCCTATTCGAAGAAAACAGACCATAAATGAAGCGCGGGGCTTGTCCCCTCGCTTTTTTAATATCGTTTATATAGTTGTCTTCCTATCACACTTTCTCTATAATAAAGGAAATAAACCCTGCTGGAGGTAAGTGATGGCAAAGGAAAATTCATTTGATATTGTTTCGAAAGTAGACTTTTCAGAGGTAACGAATGCAGTTACCATGGCTATGAAGGAAATACAGACTCGCTATGATTTTAAAGGGAGCATTAGCAGCATCACCATTGAAAAAGAAGACCTGGTTCTAGTATCCGACGATGAATATAAGCTCGAACAGCTGAAGGATGTTCTCATCAGTAAGCTCATTAAACGTGACGTACCCGTTAAGAACCTGGATTATGGAAAATTAGAAGGAGCTTCTGGCGGAACCGTTCGCCAACGGGCTAAGTTAATTCAAGGCATCGATAAGGAGCAAGCAAAAAAAATCAATACCATCATTAAAAATAGCGGTCTTAAAGTGAAAAGCCAAATCCAGGATGATCAAATCCGGGTTACCGGTAAGAACCGGGATGATTTACAAGGAATCATTTCGGCTATTCGAGGCGCTGATCTGTCCATTGATGTACAATTCCTAAATTACCGCTAATTATGAAGACCTCACCTGCTTTGGGTGGGTCTTTTATTATTTGTTGCAACTGCCTCCATCAACGTTCATCCCCCCTTTTTCTTCAAATGAATTGCCTTCATGGAACATGGAAAGACTAGTCATGTTCCCTTCAGTTAAAACATTAAACATGAATTTATTTGGGTATTTTTTCCATGTTTTCTTTTCCTAAAAGAAGGAATAGAAAAAGCGTAGATAATTAAATGGGAGGCGTTTATATCTTGACTACTCAAAACCAAAATCAGAACAAACAAGGATTTCCACCTCAACATCAGCAGCATCAACCTGGATTGGAAACAAAAATGGAACCGAACCCAGATTCAGTTAAAGCTGCCTACAAAGGAAGCGGCAAATTGAAAGGGAAAACGGCAATCATAACTGGAGGAGACAGCGGAATCGGTAAATCGGTTGCCATTTACTACGCTAAAGAAGGAGCGAATGTGACAGTTGCATACTTGGATGAACACGAGGATGCCAAAGCGACAAAAGAATTGATTGAAAAAGAAGGCCAGAAATGTTTACTCATTTCCGGTGATATCGGTGATGAAACCTTCTGCCGGGAAGTCGTCAAAAAAACGGTTGATGAATTTGGCGGTTTGGACATTCTAGTAAACAACGCCGGAGAACAGCATGTGCAGACAAGTATCCTTGACATTTCAGCTGAACAATTGGAAAAAACGTTCCGCACGAATATTTTCTCGATGTTCCACTTAACTAAAGCTGCATTGAAGCACCTTAAAAAAGGAAGCAGCATCATTAATACAACCTCTATCACAGCCTATCAGGGCAACCCAAAACTAATTGATTACTCTTCAACAAAAGGTGCAATCCTTGCATTTACAAGAGCCCTGTCGAACTCCATTTCAAAAGATGGCATCAGAGTGAACGGTGTGGCTCCAGGCCCGATCTGGACACCGCTGATTCCTGCCTCATTCGGCGAAGAGGATGTTGCCAAATTTGGACAGGATACTCCAATGGGCCGTGCAGGGCAGCCAGAGGAATTGGCACCAGCCTATGTATATTTGGCAAGTGATGATTCATCCTATGTCAGCGGACAAGTCATCCATGTAAACGGCGGGACCGTTGTAAACGGATAAGCCTTACCTTTCCAAAAGCAGTGGATGTCAAATCCGCTGCTTTTACTCTTTCAAGCAGGATATTTCCGGTTAACGCGGAATATATGAACGGGAAGGAGTGGGGTCATTTTTGAAAAACATTGTAGATCCATGGTTCACCGTTCAGGAATTGGACTCAAAAACGTTTGCAATCAGTGAATATGGTCATTGGGAGAAAGTTCATTCCTTTTTATTACTTGGGGGACCCGGGCTGCGTTAATCGACACAGGGCTAGGCATCGGTTCGATAAAGGGGATTACAGACCAGCTTACCGATCTTCCTGTTATCGTCCTGACCACACACGTTCATGTGGATCATATTGGCGGTCACGGTGATTATGATACCATTTATGTTCATGGTGATGATGCCAATTGGCTGATCAATGGTATTGAAGGTTTGTCCTTGGAACAAATAAGCAAGAACATGGCCCGGGATATCATTATACCCGTACCGGAATCATTCGATCCTTTTACATACAAGCCATACCAGGGGTACCCTGATATGCTCTTATCGGATGGAGATACGATCGATCTCGGGAACCGTAGTTTAATCATTTATCACACGCTGGACATTCACCTGGACATATCTCAATATTGGATAAGGAAAAAGGTTATTTATTCACTGGCGACCTGCTTTATTCAGAGACTCCCGTTTATGCGTTTTATCCCTCGACGAGCCCTGAAGACCTTGTTAATTCGTTAGAAAAAATCGCAAAGATCAAGGCAATCTCCAAAATCTATGGCGGACACAACCAACTCGGCCTCGAACCAAGGATTCTTGAGGAAGTTCTTGCAGCCGTTCAATATCTTAAAGAGAATAAATTAGTCAGACACGGAACGGGTGTACATGCATTCAAAAGTTTCAGCGTACATTTCTAGCAAAAAAAGGCATTGCTCTGCAATGCCCTTCTCGTCAATAAGTCATGGCCATCGCACCTTGTTTGATCGATCTGCAGGAATGCCTTTCCACGAAATGATGTGGAATGATGGTCCCGGCAGGAGCATCCCCAGTCTGCAGCATGTGAATGATGCCCTTAGCTGCCTGATATCCCAAATCAAAAATATTAATATCTACGGAAGTCAGGGCTGGTAATGACAGTTCAGAGAAAAGAACGTTATTGAAGCTGACGATTGACATTTCTTCAGGAGTGCGCACGCCCATCTCGCGAAGTGAATGCACAATGCCAAGTGCCATGAGATCATCACTGACTACCAAAGCGGTAGGTGGTTCATTGATGGATAGTAACCTTTTTGCAGCGGCTTGTCCCCCTTCATGCAAAAAATCTTCATGCAGGGTATATTCCATCCTTCGATCGATTCCAGCCCTCTCCAAGGCCCGTTCATATCCTGATAAGCGATCAAGGGTCATTACAAGGGTTACATCACCTCCGATGAATCCAACCCTTTCATGCCCTAGCTGTATGAGGTAATCCGTTGCCTGTTCGGCTGCCAGGACATTATCATTATCAACATATGTTATCTCCTCGGTGTAATCATAGGGTTTCCCAATGATTACAAATGGAAAAGCCCTTGCTCTCAAATAGGTCAGAATGTGATCATTCATCCTTGAATACATCAGGATTATTCCATCCACCATCCCCCCCTGCACCATATTCACTACTCCTTCGTAGAGTTCATTTTCGGTTTTTCCCGTGCTTAGCAACAGGGAATAGTGGTTTTCCTGGGCTCCCTCACTTAAACCCTGGAGGATTGTCGGAAAAAAGGGATTTTGATAATAATCATTTGACGAACTTCGCATTACCAAACCAATGATCCTGGTTGATTGATTGGCAAGACTACGTGCAATGAAGTTTGGGTGGTATCCTAATTTAGTCATCGCCTTACGGACCCGTACCTTTGTTTTTTCACTTATCCGAGGATTGTTTGCAATCACTCGAGAAACTGTTGAAGGAGCAACATTCGCTAGCTGTGCCACATCTTTTATTGTGATGGCCATGCATTTCCCCTCTCCTCTCTTAGCCTTTATTGACTTTATTTTTAAAAAAGGTGAATGCCAATAAAACTTCTTTAATATTTGTTTTATATTTATACATTTTGCATGTATTCATAATACACTCAGTTCAATAGTTATATCCATACTTTTTTTAATGTTTGTTCAATTTTTCAGAAAACACTTACTTTTCCGTTATTTTCATCTGTGTTTTAAAATTCAAAAAGAAGCTGATGTATGATCAGCTCCTTAAAACGACAGGTGAATTGGAAAATAAGAAGTCAGACGACTAACTACATAGGTTTTAAGCTGATTTCCATTCAAGTCCATAGCAATCAATAACGATATATCCTCGTTTCATATGGACGTAAATCAATAAGGGACACCTCAGGGCAATCGTCATAATTAGCTAGTAAAAGTTCCATTCCCCCCCAATAAGAAAGGTCGATTTGATGGTGATTCATACTAAAGTTACATACTACCATGACTGAATTTTCATTCATATTTCTTGTATAAATATAAAGTTCAGGGTGATCTTCCCATAACAATTCATATTCCCCATAAACGAGGACCTGATGTTTTTTTCGAAGTTCAATCATCTTTTTATAAAAATGATAAATGGATGACGGGTCGTTTTTCTGCAGTTCTACATTAATGGCGCGATAATTTGGATTAACCCTCATCCAAGGTGTTCCATGGGTGAATCCGCCATTTTCAATATCGTTCCATTGCATCGGTGTTCGTGAATTATCACGGCCGCTATGCCATATAATGTTCATGATTTCATCATGAGGACGACCTTTCGAGGTCTCTATCCGGTAAAAGTTTTTCATTCCGACATCATCATAATCATCAATCGAATCAAATTGGACATTCGTCATGCCAATTTCCTGACCTTGATAAATAAAAGGTGTCCCTTGCATGAAAAAGTATAGGGCCCCTATCATTTTTGCGCTTTCCAACCAATATTGATGATCATTTCCCCAGGTGGATACACTTCTCGGCTGGTCATGATTTTCAAAAAACAAAGCATTCCACCCTTTGTTTTTCAGCCCTTTTTGCCATTTGGTCATTGTGCGCTTTAACCCTAGAACATCAACATCGTGATTCTGTCCCCTATTCCAAAGCCCCAGATGTTCAAATTGAAAGATCATATTGAACTTCCCATTCGATTCTCCGACCCATTCTTCCGCCTGCTCAATCCTGACGCCATTGGCCTCACCGACCGTCATAATATCATACTTAGAGAATGTTTCTTCTTTCAACTCCTGAAGATAATCCAGAATCCCGTCCTGATTAGTATGCATTTCAAAAGCCGGTACATACTGATGCCAATAAGGATTGGGCATATCCGGAAGGCCTTCACGCTTATGAATATGCGTGATTGCATCAATCCGGAAGCCATCGATCCCCTTATCGAGCCACCAATTGACCATTTCATATAACGCCTTTCGCACATCAGCATTTTTCCAGTTTAAGTCTGGCTGCTTTTCAGCAAATAAATGTAAGTAGTATTGATTGGTCCTTTCATCGAATTTCCAGGCACTTCCTGAAAAGATGCTTTCCCAATTATTAGGCTCACGGCCGTCCTGCCCATCCCTCCATATATACCAATCCCGTTTCGGATTATCGCGGGAAGAACGTGACTCGACAAACCAGGGGTGCTCATCACTTGTATGATTCAAAACAAGATCGAGTATCACCTTCATCCCACGTCCGTGAACATCTTTCAATAACAGATCAATATCTTCGATTGAACCGAATTCATCGGAAACTGCTTGATAATCACTAATATCATAGCCATTATCCGCATTGGGCGATTTATAAAATGGACAAATCCAAATAACATCTATTCCCAAATCCTGCAGGTAGTCAAGCTTAGAAATCAATCCTTTTATATCCCCGATTCCATCACCATTACTATCCATGAAACTGCGCGGGTATATTTGATAGCAAACCGCTTCTTTCCACCAGGTCTTATTCATGCTGTAACCTCCCGATCCTGTTTTCCACAAAGCCTTAGGGACAATGTTTGGCGGCTACCGACAATCGAGAGGCATATGATTATTTTGGCTGGTTCCGTTTTGAACGCTTAATAACCAAAGCAATGAATATACCAAATATAAGAAGAACCAATCCTATAACTAACAGGTAAGGAATATTAATAATCGACTTAGGTGACAGCGTATAGACTTCTGTCGTCTCCCTGTCGATTACGATAGAGTAACTGTTGTCCTTACTGCGGACCAGATCCCCATTCAGCATACCTCTCAACTCTTTATTGCTTTCAAGTTCCTTATCAGTAAGATTTATCGTTTGAGTTTCTGTCGTATTGTTCATGGCGACGACAACCGTTTCTTCACCATATACACGCTTGAATACCGAAGCTCCACCTTTTTCATATAAAAGCTCCATATCCCCTTTTTTCAATGCTGGGTACATGTCTCTGAGGTCAGAAAGCTTTGTTATATATTCCACCAATTCCTGCTCTGTCTTAAAATTCATCAACTTATGATTATCCGGCGCAATATCGCCGTTCAAGGCAATTTCCGATCCATAAAATACGATTGGCACCCCTGGCATCGTATATAGATACGACAGCGCCATTCTCCATCTGGAACCTGGATTTTCGTTATGGTCGGCTGCATCCTTTGTAAACCGGGGCATTCCCTGCGTATCCATGAACAATGCTTGATGGGCATTGCCCCCTAATTCATCTTCGCTTTTTGCAAACGCATCAAATACAGGTTTCAATTCTTTATCGGGTGCAGCAAATGCTTCCCGTAGCTCTGAATTTTGCGGATAAGCCATAAAAGCGTCGATACCCGTCTCCTTGTAGCTTGAGATCAATTCGGCATCACCTTGTACATCGCCGATTGTATAGAAATTTGATTTTTCAGATTTAACTGCATCCACAAATTCCTTCCAAAAATCCTTCCCTACGTATTGGACTTTATTTATACGGTATCCATCAATATCCGTTTCCGTTATCCACCATTTGGCAGCATCCAGTAAATATTTTCTGGTTTCCTCATTATCTTGATTCAAATCGGGAAGACCGTCGATCCAGCCTGCTTCCAAATCCGTTTGGCTACCGTCCTTGGAAATCTTCTTTTCTTCATGGAACCAATCTTGTTTTTTGGGATCGGTCAGCCAAGTGGAGTCAGGACCCACATTATTTGCTTGAAAATCAATGATCACCTTCATATCGCGTTTATGTGCCTCATTCACAAGTTTTTTAAACTCTTTCATTGTCCCATAGTGTTTATCCGTTTTATAAAAATCGGCCACCCAATCGCCATGATAACCATTTTCATCATTAGCGAAAATCGGTGAAAGGATGATAGCGGTATAACCCATATCTTTTAAATAATTAAGTTTCTTCGTGACACCTTCGAAATCCCCCCCATTAAACGCGGAAGGGTCATTCACGTTCGCATCTCCATTATTTTGAGTATTCCCATCGAAAAATCTGTCGACCAATAATGAATATACGATTTCATCCTTCCAAGTTCGTTGTTCTTTTTCAGCTGCTCCTACTGGAATGGCGTAAAAAAGAAGCAACGGAATTAAAGCGAGTGATAACACTCTTTTTCTCATAACCGCTCTCCTCCTAGCTATCTCTTTACGCCTTTAAGATTAGCCTTTTGACCCCTTAACGTCAAATCCAATTTATAAAAAACTTTACACTAAAGGGACAAATTGGGGATACTGGTTATGGTTCCTGAATTGGAAAAGGCAGAAAATGATTAACGTTCTTTTTTTATCGTCTTGACCGCTTTATCCAAGGCCTTTTTTGGTTTTGCTTTTTGAGTGGTCATTTCATCCATGGCTGAATCCATCGGCCCCCATACCTTATTCATTTCCGGAATATTAGGTACTGGTTCTGCGTATTGTAATTGTATGCTTAAGGCTTGTGCCCTTTCATTTTCATTGATTGCGGCATTGTGTTTAATTGATTTATTCGGAGGGATTTCCCCTGTTAAATCATAACGCTGCATTGCATGATCATCATTAGTCAAATATTCAACTAACTTCGTAGACCAATAAGGATGTTTTGTGAATGCTGTTACATGCCAGCCCTTGATTTCCATGAACGTTCTCATTGGCTTGCCATTGGGCAATTCGGGCATGGGGGCAATTCCTGTTTCCTTCCGCTCGGTAAATGAGTTTCCGTCACTCATGATAGAAGCCAAATTCCCTTGTATGAACAACTTTTCGATCGCTGCCTTGTCGCCTTTGGGTATCAAACCAGCCCTATACCACTTTTGGATGTATGCAGCCCCTTTTATGGCACCCTTATTATTCAAACCAATGTCGGAAGGGACTAGTTTTCCATTCTTATCTTTAAATATATAGCCTCCCATTCCAGCGATCACTCCATACGAATCATGGAAATCATTCCATTTGGCGTAGTAACCATGAACGTTACCCTTTCTTAATTCCTTCGCCATTTTATAAAGGCCATTCATCGTCTCAGGAGCCTTAGCCATCAATTTTTTATTATAAAATAAAACGGATGTGTTTACGGATTTCGGCAAGCCAAATACCTTATCCTGATACATCTCCCCCCTAATTGAAGGTTCAATGAAGGCATTCAATACCTCATCCTTCACCTTCACTTCCTGAATTAAGCCTTCCTTCACGATTTGCCCGACTCTTTCATGAGAAAAGGTTACGACATCCGGAGCCTTCCCGTTTCCGATTGGCCCATCACGGCGTAGCCGCTCATACATCTCGGTAGCTATTTCAAGCTCTTCATGCTCAACGTTGATTCCATATTCTTTTTCAAAAGCTTCAATCACCGGCTTTAGGGCCTCCGCTTTACCTTTTTCCTCCCAAATGATCAATTTTTCCGGCTTCACTTCATTGCTGGCTTCGTCTTCTTTTTTCTTATTTTCTTTCACTGCTTTATTTTCCAGATCTGAACTGGAACCACAAGCACTTACACTAACGATCAAAAACATGGACATGAACAAATGAAAAATCAGCTTCTTCACTTTGATTCTCCTTTTTAAAATGTTTATTCTATCATGTCCAAAAGCACCAAATAATACTGTTTTTTCAATTAGTCCTTCAAATAAAGCCAGTTAATGAAAGCGATGCCAAAGCTATTGTTATCATTATATGAACGGCTTTGATTTTTACAACATTTTCCTTGGCGTATTTATTTCCTTGTAGTGATGAAGACTTTTTGTTATTTTTTAGTTAATAAGTGCTTCTTTCAATTGATATAGGGTATATAACCATATTGAAAAAGCACTTAACCTGGCTATTGCTGCTTCATCGAGATCCCCTCATAAACAGCTGGAAGTTTCCTTTTTCACATCCTCAAATACTTATAGAATTGGAGTGGTTTTAAATGGAATTTTCATCCATACACCATAGGCCTAATGACAATTACAGCTATCCCATCAACACTGAAACCCTACATATCCGCCTACGTACGAAAAAACAAGATATCTCCTCAGTTGGATTGATTTTTGGTGATCCATACATATCAGATAATGGTCAATGGCAGTACGAAGAACTTCCTATGAATTTATCAGGCAGCGATAACCGTTATGATTACTGGCATATCTATGTAAAGCCTCCCTACCGAAGAATTCGATATGGGTTCAAGGTAACCTCGGAAGAAGAAAGTGCATTTTACACGGAAAAGGGCTTCTTTAAAGAAGCCCCCCGAGATCCAGGATGCTATTTCGCGATTCCCTATCTACATCAAAATGAAGTTTTCGGGGCACCGGAATGGGTCAAGGATACAATTTGGTACCAAATTTTTCCTGAACGTTTCGCGAACGGAAACCCTGACAACGATCCGGAAGGTGTGAAACCCTGGGGAAGTGAAGACCCGGCGGTGGATAATTTTTTTGGCGGGGACTTTGAAGGAATCATTGAACATTTGGATTACCTAGAGGATCTCGGCATCAACGGAATCTATTTCACGCCAATCTTCCATGCCTATTCCAATCATAAATACGATACGATTGATTATCGGAGTATCGATCCGCAATTCGGAACGAAGGAAACATTGAAAACGCTCATATCCGAATGCCACAAACGGAATATCCGGGTCATGCTGGATGCTGTTTTTAACCATAGCGGCTACTATTTCCCCCCTTTTCAGGATTTACTCGAAAAAGGAGAGAAATCGAAATATAAGGATTGGTTCCACCCACACAGCTTCCCACTTAAGGGAGGGGAAAGACCCAATTATGAAACATTCGGTTTTTTTGAATCGATGCCAAAATTGAATACGGCAAATCCGGAGGTGAAAGAATATCTGCTCGAAGTCTCGGCTTATTGGATCAAGGAGTTTGATATAGACGCCTGGCGGCTCGATGTGGCAAATGAAGTCGACCAGCCATTCTGGCGTGAATTTCGAACAACGGTGAAAAATATAAAGCCTGACGTTTATGTTCTTGGGGAAATTTGGCATGACTCAATGCCATGGCTTCGCGGTGATCAGTTCGATGCGGTCATGAATTACCCTTTTACCAACCAAGTTTTTCGCTTGGTCGCTTCACAAACCATCAATGCACGCGAGTTCACAGAAGAAATGACAGCCATTTATCACAGTTATCCGACCAATGTTTTTGACGTGACATTCAATCTTCTTGGAAGCCATGATACACCGCGGATTTTCACGGATTGCGGGGAAGATCTAGCTCGAGCCAAGCTCATCCACGCAATCCTGCTGACATTCAATGGCAGCCCCTGTATATACTATGGCGATGAAATCGGCTTAACCGGTGGCATGGATCCAGGGTGCCGAAAATGCATGGTCTGGGAAGAAGAAAAACAAAACGCCGAGCTGCTCAATGAAATTAAGGCATTGATCTCCTTGCGAAAAGAAGAACGATTGCTTGCCAATGACGGGAAGTTCAATTTCCTTGATACAGCCGGAAACGAAAATATCGTGGCCTACCAAAAGTATAATGAAAAACGTACTGTCGTGATCCTCATCAATCCGACGGATGACCAGCAACCCTTTACTCTTCCTTTTGATTTGGAAGGACGTACACTAACGGATTTAAGAACAAAAGAAACCACACAAGTTGGCAAATTTGAATTGAGCGGTTATCAATATAAAATTCTCGCAATCAATCATTGAGACAATGAAAACGGGGCAATGAAAATCATCCGCCCCGTTTTTTTCATTCGATTATTTGGATATCGTATTCTTTGAACCATACATGGGTTTGTGCCAAGTGAGCGAGCAGCTGTGGACCTGACATCAATTGCCCGAACCACGGCACTTTAAAAGCGGCACCCTTGGAATCTACTATATCGGTTAGCTTCTGCTTATCGAAAAACTCATGAAGCACCGAATTTTTATCCTTCAGTAAGTCTTTCAACCATGCCTGCACTCGGTCTGTATATATAGGATTATGGGTTTTTGGATATGGACTTTTTTTACGATACAATACTTCATCCGGTAAGAGCCCCTCCAAAGCCTTCCTTAGAATACCCTTTTCACGGTTGCCTTCCATTTTCATTTCCCAAGGAATGTTCCATGCATATTCAACAAGGCGATGATCGGCAAATGGCACGCGCACCTCTAGACTTGCCCCCATACTCATCCGGTCCTTCCGGTCAAGAAGAGTCGTCATGAACCATAATAAATTCACATAGAAAAGCTCTCTCCGCTTTGCTGCTACACCGCTTTCCCCTTCCAATTTAGGCGTTTCGGCAAGGGTGGTCGAATAAGCTTCCTGCGCATATTCCTCAAGCTTCAATTTCTCGCGCCATCCCTTTTTCAATAAAGATACCCGCTCCCCTGTCGATCTCATCCATGGAAAACCAGCACGATTCAAATCATCCTCACGATGAAACCAAGGATAACCGCCAAAAATTTCGTCTGCACATTCACCGGACAGGCCTACGACAAAATCCCGCTTGATTTCCTTACAAAACCAGAGTAAGGAAGAATCGACATCCGCCATGCCTGGGAGGTCCCTTACAAGGACAGCTTCCGTTAAATAATTTGTCAACTGCTCTTGAGTGATGATCGATGAATGGTGAACCGTGTTAAAACTATCCGACATCTTTTTAATCCAATACCCATCAGAGTTAGGCTGGAAATCATTTGCTTTAAAATAGCGCTCATTATCCTCATAATCAATGGAATACGTATGAAGCGACCCTTTCCCTTCTTTTTGATAGGCGTTTGCAGCGATGGCCGTTATCGCGCTTGAGTCAAGCCCTCCTGATAAGAAGGTACAAAGCGGAACATCTGATACAAGTTGCCGTGTCACTGCATCTTCAACAAGATATCGAACCTTCTCGGCTGTCTCATCAAGAGTATCCCGGTGTTCTTCACTTTTCACATTCCAGTATCTCCAAATCCGGAGGCCTTTCCTTGATAAGGTAAGCGCATGGGCAGGCCTTAATTCCTGGATATTATGAAAGACGCCTGAACCTGGCTTTCGGGATGGACCAACACCAAAAACCTCAGACAGCCCTTCGCGGTCAATCTCCGTTTTAACATCCGAATGGGCCAAAATCGCCTTCAGCTCCGATCCAAAAATGAACCCGCCGTCCCTTTCCGCATAAAAGAATGGTTTTACCCCCATGCGATCTCTTCCAACGAATAATTTCTGTTCCTTTTCATCCCAAATCGCAAACGCAAAAATCCCATTGAACAAGTCAATGCATTTTTCTTTCCATTCTATATAAGAAGTTAGCAAAACTTCTGTATCAGAATGACCGTTAAATGAATATCCTTTTAATAATAGCTGTTTACGAATATCCTCGGTGTTATATAGCTCACCATTATAACAAAGCGTATATCTGCCGTTTTCGTGATTTTTCGTCATCGGCTGTTTTCCGCCTTCCGCATCGACAACCGTTAACCGTTTATGACCAAAGGCAACATGGGCTTCGCTCCAAACATTTTCTTCGTCTGGCCCCCGCTTTGCCAACGTTTTTGTCATGTTTTCCAACGTTTTCTTTTCTGTCCGTAAATCTTTTTGAAAATGCACCCAGCCTGTTATCCCACACATTTTACACTTCATCCTTTCTATCCGGACTATCAAAAATATATTGGCTCCCTGACTTAAAAAGATTTACAGTCCCTAAGTATCGCTCAGCATCATTCCGTAGGACCCCCTGCCAACAACGCCCGGCGTTGTTAATGAATTGTTGAGCAAAGCATCCCGTGTTTAAACATAGCCTATGCAAAGACGGAAAGATGGTTATTTGTCCATAATATTTTAAAATATACAGTTATATTTTCATTGGATTTTGACTAAAAAGTAGGTGAGGATTCCACTATTGGAGGTATATGTATGAGTCAGCAACAACGAACTAAGTTAATGAACAGGCAAACAAGAGCTTTTACCGAAGGAACAGTGGAAAATATCAATCAACAATGGATTTTTTTCGATGATGAAACAGATGAGGCCTGCTCCATTGAAGACCACGTTGACAGCGTCATTGAAGTGTACAGGGGAGGGCGCTGGCAGCAAGGAGTAGTTGAAGAAGAGGGAAAAATCCTGCTTCACCGGGAAATCACCTTCTTAAGGGAAAATGAGCCCATTCGGATACGCAAAAAACTGCTTTACTCTTTTGAACGTTTATTGGAAGAATTGAACGACGATTCTTTTTTCCAATTTGTAACGACATTGAATTCACTTGATTTTTCTATTTATGATTGTATATATAGCTATAACCAGCTCACCTTTTTAAGGGCCGTCCCAAACCAGTCCGGCGTGAATTTCTTCACCTTTGATAACGAGAGCCAAATTTGTCTCGTTCAGCACCACTTTTCTTACGGGAAAAAGGATCATGATCGTTTTGAATTCACCCTGAACACCGGAAAAAGGATCGTCATTGAGAAAGTGAATTCTCAATAACGGATAAAAGAAAACGGGTAAATGAGATTCCTCATTTACCCGTTTTTAATTCTTTATTAAAAAAAGTCCATTCCTTGTGGCAGTGAAAGTCCTAAATAAAGGACGAATACAAGCGCTACGATAAACAATGTCCACATGGCACTTGTACTTTTTCCTTTTTTCGTACGGACCAGCACCATTTCCATCGCCGCAATCACGATGATTCCGACAATCATTTTCACTGCGTAAGCACCAAAATCAGTGATCAACATGCCCCCTGTAAGGAAAATCAATAGATAGAACAACCGTGTTATCATATGTAGCATTTTCGCTTTCGGGTTTTCCCCTTTAAGCATCGAATATGTGACAAAGAAAAGAATGATTCCGATAACCCAAGCTGTAATATGCATATGTGTCATTTTTTTTGCCCCCTCGTTCAGTTTCCATTTCATCATATCATAGGCTTTTATAAAAAAACAAAACTAAGGATCCACCTGAATGGGTAAAACCAACAATTTAATGAACATCATTTACATTTCTTCTTACCTGGTCCCTACTTGCGCATAACCGGCTTTTTACCATATGTAAAAAAACGCCATATATATTCAACCGGCCCGTAATTAAACAGACCCATCCACAATAAGGAAAGCAGAATTTGCAGGCAAAACAGGGCTATTAGGAAAACAAAACCTGTCGTATAAGAGACTGATCCATATAAACCAAGCCCATATGAATAAAAAATGGCCGTACATACCATCGATTGGAACAAGTAATTGCTCATCGACATCCTTCCGATATACGAAAACGGGTGTAATAGGCGGGAAGCACCTGCCCGCTCCGCCAAAAGCGCGATTGCCGTGATATAAAAAATCGTAAGTAACGGTCCTCCCAAATAATCCTGCACGAATATCGTACCAAAATGGTATACCGTCACATATGGCAGAATCTTAATGGACATGCCCAATAACAAACTTACAATCGATATCATTTTCAATTGTCGTTTATATAGGGTTGGATTTTGGAGAAAGCCTTGTTTGGCAACGCCTGCTCCCATTAAAAAAAACGGAAAAATCGATAAAAAAAGGATAATGGCATTAAAGGGGTTGTTCACCATATACCAATCCAGCGCCCTTTGACTCATTATTTCCGTAAATGTACCAGATTGATAAACTTCCAAAGATTGCTTCATCATCTCCGAATCAGTCGTGATTGCCATCGCATCCCCTTCAAAAATGCCCATTATAAGAAATAGTGAACCCAATATCGCAAAAGGCAGGACATAACAAACCGTGCCTAGCAGAATTAAATTCCTGCCCTTCATCTTATAAAAAAACAAAAAGGCAAACCCAAATACAGCATAATTAATGAGGATGTCCCCATGCCAGATGAAAAAAGCATGAATGCATCCAAGTGTCAGCAGGAAACTTAGCCTTTTCATATATAGCAAAGGAAATGAAGTACCATTTTCTTCACTCCTTACAGCCAGTATGATCGCCCCGAAACCGAACAGAAAGGCAAATAACGGATAAAAGCTGGCCTGTGCGACAATATCACTGAATATATACAAAATCCTGTCCCATCCTCCAGCCCACCGCTCGGCACCATCTATGTACAAGAGCGGCGAGTGGAAAGAAGGCATATTCACTAAAAAAATCCCTAAAATGGCTAATCCACGTAAAATATCGATGCTTACGATCCTCTTACTTTCCTGCATTGGTGCCATCCTGCCATTCATAGGTACACCCTCTTTCATCCATACAGATTTTTCTATAACTCCATTGCACCATCTTTAACTTTCGTGACCGCTTTTTGCTTTTTTATCAGTATGACAAACAAGCTGCCCAATAAGCAAAAGATTCCTGCAAGGAAGAATGCCCATGTATAGGAGTTGAATATTTTGAAGATAATCCCTCCACCGTACGCCGCCACTGCTGCACCGACCTGATGGGCCGCGAATATCCACCCGTATACGATCCCGCTTTTCTCCATGCCAAAGACTTGCCTTGAAATGCTTATGGTCGGAGGAACGGTGGCAATCCAATCCAATCCATAAAAAACGGAAAAGATAATCAATAGGCCGATTGAGCCTTCATTTAGCGCAAATGGAAGTAATACGAGGGAAGCACCCCTTAGAGCGTAATACCAAAACAACAGCCAACGGTTATCAAAACGATCTGATAACCACCCGGATACAGTCGTACCAATCAAATCAAAGATTCCCATGAAAGATAGCAGTGATGCTGCCGTCACAACCGGGATACCAAAACTAATGCAGTAAGAAATGAAATGTGTGCCGATCAAACCGCTCGTTGAAAGTCCGCATATAAAAAAGCTTCCTGCCAATAACCAGAACTCCTTCACCCTCACTGCTTCAATCAACGACTGAAAGGCCATGGCGATGGGGTTCTTCTTTTGGACTGTAACAGCCTCCTGATTTTCCTCTTCTAATCCATATGGAAGAGTGCCCACTTCCTTCGGATTGTTTTTCATGAACAAAAGGATGATTGCCAGCATGATCAAGCTAAGGACCAAAATTAACCCAATTGCCCATCTCCACGAGTAATTCTCAATGATGATGGCTAAAACCGGAAGTAAAATGAGCTGACCTGTGGCCGTACTTGCCGTGAGTATCCCGACCGCCAGTCCCCGCCTCTTCTCGAACCAACGATTTGCTACATATGGGCTCAATACCGTTAAAAACACTCCAGAACCCAATCCAATGATAATTCCCCAAATGAACATGAGCTGCCATTCATGCTCCATGAAAAAAGTGAGGAAAATCCCTGCCAATAAAGTGGACATGGCCAATACCATCATTTTCTTCAATCCAAGCACTTCAATTAGAGCGGCCATGAATGGACCCGATAATCCATAAAGAAACAAACTTATCGCGAAGGCTAAAGAAATGACGGACCGGTCCCACCCGAACTCATTTTCAAATGGAACGATGAATACTCCCGATGATGACCTAACGATTCCGGCTACAATTATCGAGAAGAAGGTTATGATTAAAATAACCCAGCTATAATGTATACGTTTCAATGCTCTCCCCCACAATCCAAGACTCTTACAATAAACAGGATAAAAAAATAAAGATTATAATAATTTCAAATATTTTATAATAGTAACACTTTCTCGTTAAACAGGAAGCATTTTATCGAAACAAATCCCAATTCTCTTGAATGATTCTTATCAACAATGGCATGAGTCACTGCGGCTTATTTACGAATGGAAACATATCGCCCTCTCAATCTTCATTTCATCATATCCGATATCTTCATAGCTTAATATGAAATCCATCGAACCGGTAAACAGAAAAAAACGCTGATCATTTCTGAACAGCGTTAGCGAGCTTCAATTGACGAATCTGCCTGCTTTCCCCTTAGATTCCCAGTAATCATTACGGAGATGGATTTTTTGTATTTTCCCCGATGCCGTTTTCGGAAGCTCATCGACGAACGACACACTGGAAACTGATTTGAAGTGAGCTAGTTTTTCCCGTGTGAAGATCCTTATATCATCCTCCGTTAATTCCACGCCCCTTTTTGGCACAATGAAGGCATGCGGCGTCTCCCCCCACTTTTCATGGGGAACGGCAATGACTGCCGCTTCAAGAATATCCGGATGTTCGTAGAGTATTCCTTCCACTTCTATGGAAGAAATATTTTCTCCGCCACTAATGATGATATCCTTTTTGCGGTCAACGATATCCACATTCCCATTTTCATCAATCGTGGCCATATCCCCTGTATGCAGCCACCCATTTATCAATGTTTGGCTGGTCGCTTCTTCATTTTTCCAATAACCTAACATCACTCCATGGCTGCGGACGATAAGCTCGCCGATATCCACGCCATCATGGGCCACTTCCTCACCATTGTCATGGATAACCTTTACCTCACTGCCTATGATGGGATATCCAGCTTTCGCCTTCATTCTGTATTTTTCTTTTTCAGGAAGATCATCGAATTCAGAACGAATCAGCGATATCAGACTAACCGGTGTCGATTCAGTCATTCCGTATATTTGAATGAATTCCCAGCCTAACTCTTTTTCCACCCTTGTAACGAATGCAGGAGGCGGGGCGGAACCCGCAACGACGATTCGGATATCCTGCTCGATATTCGGAACATTCCGTTCATAATATTGAAACAAGGAATTCAGAACCGTTGGTGCCATATGCATGATGGAAACCTTATGTTTTTGCAGTGCATCAAATATCATTTCGGGGCTGGTTTTCCTCAAACAAACTTGAGTGGCACCATTTGCCGTATAATAAAATGGAGCACCCCACCCATTCACATGGAACATCGGCAGTACATGCAAATATGTATCGCGGTCATTTACCCTGAAATGATGCATCGCACCCAGGGCATGTAGATAGTTGTTGCGGTGAGTCAGCATCACCCCTTTGGGATTTCCTGTGGTCCCGCTAGTATAAAGGAGGCTCGAAACATCATTTTCATCCACGGTTTCCCGGTTAAAGCACTTGTTATCATAACGTTCCAGCCAAAGGTTGTAATCGGTTTCATTTATCTCTTCATCTTTATAATGAACGATTATGTGCTCGACCGATTCGAGTTCATCCATGACAGGGGAAATTAGATGATACAATTCCTGATCTACGAAAAGTACCTTGGACTCGCTATGGTTCAAAATGAATACATAATCTGCAGGCTTCAAACGGATATTCAAGGGAACGATCACTGCCCCAAGCTGAAAGACCCCATAAAAGCCTTCAAGCATTTCAATTGAGTTAGGTGCCAAATATGCAACCTTATCACCCTTTTTGACACCGAGATCCATTAAACCATTTGAAAGCTGGTTTACACGGGCGTTCAATTCTGCGTAGGTTAATACCTTGTCATCTCCAATGATGGCTTTCTTATCGCCATATAGTAAGGCTGCTCGATCTAAGAAATGCGATAATACTAATGGTACATTCATTTCCTCACCTCTGTTTTTATTTGAAAATTCTGAATTAGTATTATATTACCATATCTGTTTATAACATTTCAATAATATCCATCAGTGTTATATAACAATATATTGATAGGCAGATGAATCACATCAATCATCAGTCAACATACAATACATTGAAACTCCCTTCATTGATAGGCTCATGGCCTGAGATTCAAGGGAAAAACCAGAATAAAAAAAGGGTGATTTTCTTGCCGGCCATCGTAGGAGTCGTTCAAGTCATCAACGTCGGTAGCAGTGGAATTGTCCATATTGGTGACGTCTTTAAAATAAGTCCATTTTCCACCTCAAAAACGTTTGCGGGTGCTGGCTCTTTTAATACAGGTGAATCCATATCCCTCTATAATGCCTACAGCACCACAAATACAAATGATACAGATGGTGTCGATCAGCCACTGGTCTTAAATCTCTAATGGTTTTAAGAAAGGAGTCAGCATGATCTTCAATATTCACCAGACCATCCAAATCAATATGATAAAAATCGAAAGCATCGCCAATTCATCCGTTTTTCAAATAGGGAGTGCCGGGGTGATTAAACCATATTCCACTTTAGCCAATACCGGTGGATTCACAGAGCCTGCTCCCCAAATTGAAACTGATGTAATCCCATTAACCAGTTTCGTCCCGTTTACACGTTCCTAGTTCATAGGCATTCACCTACCTCCAACTTTTTCATATACTGTCATATATGATATTAACTTAATGTGAGGGTGGGGTGTTGAATCGTGAATCAGGATCTTTATTCATATTCCATACAAATGCAGCGTTTTCTTGAAGCCCAGGATAAACGGATCATGAAACTTGAACACGAACTCAAACGCCTGACAGATGAACTAGCCGAGCTGAAAAATAAACCGCCAATCCATGTTGATAAAATTGAATATAAATTCGATCAGTTAAAGGTCGAATCTCTAGATGGAACATTGAATATCGGTTTAAATCCAACTGATCTTAACAACATTGACGAATTTGCCGTCAACAACCAACCCGTCCAACCTGCCCCTAACCTATTTCCAGGCAGGGAAATCGTCGTCCAGGAAATTCACAACGATATACTTTCAGACTTGGAAAATATGATTAACGATGCGGAAAACCAGCTGAAAATATCATTGGAACCCTCTTATCATGACTTCATTAAGCAGGACGTTGAACGCCAGCTGCATCAACGAATCAATATGTATTTCGATAATCTTTCGTACGCGGAACGTGCTCCGCAGCAAAGGGATAATATCAAGGAAAAGATCAGGGAAAAGGTGAAATCCGATATTCAAACCGCACTATTTCAATTCATTACCCATTCTCAAGCCGAGACAGGAGGAAATCCAAATGGAGTTTAATGTAACCAATCACCAGCTTTGCGTAGGAGATATTAAAATTACCGGTGTATCAAGTTCTGCTTTATTTCTCATAGGGGATGTACAAACGGTCCAGCTATCCTCAGCATTCGATACCCCACCGGAGTCCCTTATCATCGGGCCACTCGTGCCGCTTACTCCCCAAGGATAAATAACATGTTTTCTAGAATATCAAAAGTAAAATCTTTATTATCCGACACAACATCATTCAGCTCCACTCTGCAAATCGGGGATACCTCATATATAGACGGTAATTCCAAGGCTTTAGCGGTCCAAAAGAGAAGTGAAACTTTCCAGTCAGTCGATATTCATTTCGAAGATTATGAAATTTTTAAGAGACCATTGTATATTCCGAGATTGAATGAACCAGTCATAGCAAGTTTTTCTAATCCGAATCCCTTCATACGGGTCGGCCATATCAATATAATCGGGATATCAGCCTCATCTGTAGTTGGTGTGGGGAACGTAGGCCATGCACGTATGGAATCAAGAGTGAAACATATACGGGAAGTTCCTAAAAACGACGTGACGCCATGAGGATTCAACCAACAACAGTAAAACTTTTAAAGGAGGGGTTCATATGCCCGCCATTATCGGTCCAGTTCAAGTATTTAATGTCGCGCAAGGAAACCTGTTATTCGGGGATTGCGCCGTCATTTCCCCTAAGTCTTCCTCCAAATCGGTTTCCGGATCCGGTTCAGGGAACACAGCTGCAATCGTTTTTACGGCCAATGGCCTGAACGGTAGCAATGTCCTTGATGTCAATGGGGTCGACCAGCCCATTACAGGGAATAATTAGTCATAGAAAAAGCCTCCCATTTCCAGGGAGGCTTTTAAAGTCGGCCTATTTTTCTAACATGTTGAATACTTGCTCGACATCTTTATCTCCCCTGCCTGATAAATTGACGATCAGTATATCATCTCTTGTTAATTCTTTGGCGAGCCTCATGGCGTGAGCCAGAGCATGTGAGCTTTCGAGAGCTGGAATGATTCCCTCTGTTTTGGATAATACCTGAAAAGCCTCAAGAGCTTCTTCCCCTTTTACCGTCACATACTCCGCTCGTCCGCTTTCTTTCAAAAAACTATGCTCGGGTCCCACGCTCGGGTAATCCAAACCGGCAGCTATGGAGAATGTCGGTTTTGGTTCTCCTTGTTCGTCCACTAATGTCAAACTTTTGAATCCGTGCAATACTGCCGGGACACCTTGCGAAATACTTGGGGCCTCAATTGGTTCTACACCAATTAAACGGACATCGTCTTCATCAATATAATGAGCAAAAGCACCGATCGCATTACTTCCCCCTCCTGCACAAGCAATGATGGCAGTTGGCAGTTTTCCTTCCTTTTCAAGAATCTGGCGCTTTGATTCTACACTTATGATTGATTGGAAATGTTTAACGATCGTTGGATATGGGTGTGGCCCCACTGCTGAACCAAGCAAGTAAAAAGTATTGTCATAGTTTTGCACCAAATCATTCAATGCCTCATCAACGGCATCCTTCAATCGACCCTGTCCCTTTTCGACCGCTACGACTTTTGCCCCCAGCAATTCCATCCGAAAGACATTCAATGCCTGCCTCTCCGTATCCAGCTTACCCATATAAATCACACACTCCATGCCAAACATCGCACATGCAGTCGCAGTCGCCACACCATGCTGTCCAGCGCCAGTTTCTGCGATGATTCGTTTAGCACCCATCCGTTTAGCGAGCAGGATTTGTCCGATCGCATTATTAATTTTGTGAGCACCTGTATGATTCAGGTCTTCACGCTTCAAGTATATTTTTGCCCCGCCAACCTTTTTCGTTAAATTCTTTGCAAGTGTTAACGGGTTTTCGCGTCCGACATATTCTTTCAGATAATATTGAAACTCCTCAATGAATTCCGGGTCATCCTTATATTTCAGGAATTCCGTTTCTAAAATATCCATAACTTCCTGAAGTTCACCCGGTACAAAGCTTCCGCCGAACTCACCAAAATATCCCTTGCTCTTGATCTCACTCGTCATACTCTTCTCTACTCCTTTAAAAAGGTTTTTTTCTCCACTAGTATATAGTAAGCATTTATATTTTTTCAAACTATTCTGTTTACTCAACCAAAAAGAAGCGTCCCACATCAATGGGACACTCCCTCTCTCTTATACTTCCAATAAATGCGAGCCGTCAAAGAAAAACAAGTAACGGCCGGTTACCTTTTTATTCATGATCCCTTCAACAGCCCGCGTATAAAGCTGAAGCTGCATCCGGTATCGCTCGGCAAGAATCTCTTTAGCCCCTTCATACCCGCTGGCAAAACGGCCGGTGATTGTATCCGTTTTATAATCGAGAAGCACAAGACCTTGTTCATCCTCAAAGATACAATCAATTACACCTTGGATTAGGATCTCTTCCTCTCCAGCTGTCCAATCGCTGTAAGCCTCCTTTGCAGGCAGCGACATCGTAAATGGCACTTCACGGCGAAGGGTCACGGCCCCTAGCATTCTTTGACCGATTTCACTGTCAAAGAAATCGACGATCGTCTCAGGGTCCACAGCTTCTTTCTGTTCCTCCGTCAAGAGCTCACGTTGAATCAAGTCAACCATCAGTTCCTGGATCGACTGAATGGTAATCTCTTTAGATAGATCAATATGCTGCATGACTAAATGTGTAATCGTCCCCCTTTCAGCAGGAGTCAGTGACTTTTCTTGCATGAAAGTCGGCCGCTTCGTGATAGGCCGCTTAAATTTACGCAACAGCTCAGTGGAGCTTTGCTCGTCCTTTAGTTCATATTGACGTTTTAGTTCAGAAACGGATTGCTTGGAACGATACACCGTCGCCTCATGCTCGGGGTACTCCCACTCAAGCTGTTCCTTGATATCATCATGAAACTCGGAAACGATAGCGACCTTCTCCGATTTCTGGACATGTTCCAGCATTTGCTCTTGAACCAGTGCCTCTTCCTCATCCAGAACAGCAAGCTCTTCACTTGGAATGACGGAAATGGACCAATTCGATGGGTGCAACTCCATTTCCAAGCCAAGACCTGCAGCCCCAGGAGAATCCCGATGGCGGACAAGGGATGGACCAATCCAATCAAGATAACTTTTTGCACCTGCCCGTACATAGTCCTTCAATAGCCAATCTCCATGTGCCGCATTACTTTCCCAGTTCTGCTGCGTTTTTTCTGCATCATTGATACTGGCAATCAAATAAAGCTTTTCCTTAGCCCTCGTTAGAGCCACGTAAAGGACACGCATCTCCTCGGCAATTAATTCAAGCTGCTTTTTTTTCTTAAATGCCAATTGAGGGAGGGAGGGATAAGTTATCCGTAATTCGGAATTCACATACTTTGCCGCAAAGCCATAATCCTTATCCAGTAAATAGGGCTTGCGTAAATCCATCATATTGAATTGCTTGGAAAGACCGGCAATGAACACGATGGGGAACTCAAGCCCCTTTGACGAGTGAATCGTCATCAGCCGGACTACATCTTCCTGTTCCCCTAAAGCCCGAGCTGCCCCTAAATCATCTCCACGTTCTTGCATCCTTTCTATGAAGCGCAAGAAACGGAACAGACCGCGGAAAGAACTGGCTTCATATTGCCTTGCCCTGTCATACAGCGCCCTTAAATTGGCCTGACGCTGTTTGCCGCCCGGCATCCCACCCGCAAAATCATAAAACTGCGTTTCGCGGTATAGCAGCCAGATCAAATCTGATAATGCCTCCTGCCTGGCAAGCCTCCTCCACTTCACTAGTTTTTTATAAAAAGCAGCGGCCTTTTCATAAAGCCCCGGATGTTCTTCCGGGTCACTCTTTCTGTAAAAATCAGTAAGCGCTTCGTAGTAGCTCCCTGTATGGAATAAACGCACCTGTGACATCTCTTCTTCATCCAGCCCGACGATGGGTGAACGGAGAACGGATGCCAATGGGATATCCTGTTGCGGATTATCAATCACCTTCAATAAGGAAATCATGATGGCCACTTCGGTCGCTTCAAAATACCCTGTCGATAAATTGGCATAGACTGGAATCCCTTGTTTTTTTAATTCCTCCATGATTTGCGGTGCCCATGGCATCGAACGAAGAAGAATGACCATGTCCCGATAGGTGGCAGATCGGTACTTTTGGGTTTTCGTATCATATATCCGATGCTTCTCGCTTATAGCCTTTTTAATGAGCTTTGCCATCTGCCTTGCTTCGAGCTGCGCTTTTTCAAGCTCCTCGGCCTCAAACCCGCTATCCGATCCTTCCATTTCCGAATGAGCTTCCGGATCGGCTGTTCCGTCAATTAAATGGAGTTCGATCGGGTTTGGATCGTCTTCGGGATATGGGGCGCCTTTTTTCAATTGGGCATCTTCATCATAATCAATCTCACCGACAGTAATGCCCATCAACTGTTGAAACAAGAAATTGGTCCCATCGAGCACTTCCTTTCGGCTCCGGAAATTGCGATTTAAATCAATTTTCAGTCCGGAATCAACACCATCATGGGTAAAACGTGTGTATTTTCCAAGGAAGAGATTCGGTTCCGCAAGCCTGAACCGGTAAATGGATTGCTTGACATCGCCTACCATGAAAAGATTCCCATCATATTCACCGTCGGCCGTCACAAGTTTTAAAATGGATTCCTGAACCAGGTTAGTATCCTGATACTCATCCACTAGCACCTCTTTGAACTGGTTCCTGTATTCGATGGCTGCTGCGGAAGGTTTTCGTTCACCACCCGCCGTTTCCCCTGTCAAAATTTGAAGACAATAATGTTCTAAATCAGCGAAATCCACCAAGTTCTTTTCTGCTTTTGCAGCAAAGAACCTTTCGTCAAACCGTTTAACAAGCATTACAAGTGTATCGACATATCCCTTGAGCTCCCTTATATCCCGCAAGTAGCTTTCCGGTTTACGGGAAAATAACTCTTCCTGTAACGATTTGATGATCTTCTTCGCCTTATCCCGGTACTTGGTAGCCTCATCCGTAATTTCTTTGATAAACTCCGAACCAGAAAGGCGTTTTGCCGTCCCAAATTTCACGTTTTGGATTTCTTCATAAAGAGAATTCCAAGATTGGTCCTTCACCTCCGAAAGTTTAGCAACCATGGCAAGATCGGCTATATAGTTTTCAGCCCTTGGTGCCGGCCCCCCAGGGATTTTTGTCAACGCAAGCGAGCGTTCCAATAAATCCTTGGAGGTGTCCAATTGTAAACCAATATCGAACTTCAATGAATCGATAAACGAAAGATCATCAATCCCATCATCATCTGCCAGCTCATACATGCTGGCGGCACCATCAAGCCATCGGTTCGGGTCTGGATTCGATTGCGAAAAATCATGCAGCGATCGAACGATATTCTGAAGTGCATCATCGTTTCTATCGCTAGTGAAAGCATCAACCAAATTAAAGAACTCTTCATTATCACTTTGCCCATACTGATCCTCGAAAAGCTCTTCCATCACTTCATCACGAAGCAGCTGAATCTCGGTAGAATCTGCAATCCGGAAGCCCGGGTCGATATCCGTCAGGTAATAATACTTCCTGATCACCTCTAAACAAAAGGAATGAAGTGTAGAAATCGAAGCACGATTAATCAAGCTCAACTGCTTACGCAAATGCTGTGAATGCGGATTATCATTGATCGCTTTTTCTAATGCCTCACTTATCCGATGACGCATCTCGGCAGCCGAGGCATTGGTGAATGTAACGACGAGCAGTTCATCAACATCGATGGGATCTTCTTCTGAAATGACTTTTTGAATGATCCTGTTGACCAGCACCGCTGTTTTCCCTGAGCCTGCTGCCGCCGCAACCAGAATATCCTGATCTTTAGCCCATATCGCCTTCCATTGATCTTCCGTCCAAGTCACGTCTCCTGGCAGAGCAGGAATTTTCGTTTTACTCATCGCTCTTCCCCTCCCCCCTTAATAGCTCAAGAACGTCATTTTGTTTTTTCTGTGCCAAATTCCTGAATTGGTTCTCCTCCAGTGACTGGTCG
Organism: Peribacillus sp. NPDC058075; assembly: GCF_042885195.1. Classification (NCBI taxonomy): domain Bacteria; kingdom Bacillati; phylum Bacillota; class Bacilli; order Caryophanales; family Bacillaceae; genus Peribacillus; species Peribacillus sp. NPDC058075. The sequence goes on from NZ_JBHVSL010000001.1 coordinate 3,195,981, forward strand.
AATTGGCATACAGATTTAAAGGAACAGAAGGTACACGGCGTTTTTTCCTTTAATTTGTATGGCGTTATATCCACATCACCATCGACCATTCGATCACCAGCCTCCTGATAAATACGGCGCACATGATGATTCAGAAGCGAAAACTCTTCCCTGCTGGCAACTTTGGAAGCCGCAAGGAGCGATCCGTCCTTTTTAAATCCAGCTGGAATGATATCCGACTTACCAGGATTTTCAATATCAAGCGAGGTATCCATCATTTGAATGACATTTGAATGATCCAGTACAAGTCCATTCATTTTAAAACTTTTATAAATTTCTTCTTCAATTTTATCCAAGCTGAGCATTCCCTTTGATTTGACAACGGGATTATGCACATGAAAATATAAAACCCCGGCAGGGATCGCTTCTTTTCCAATAAGCGACTTGGAATGGGTGACGACGATATCAAGGTATGTCAACATCTGCAGCGCGAGTCCATAATATACTTCACTCATGTTCAGTTCCTTTTCACTCGACTTATAATCGAGCACACGCAAATAGACACCTTCATCTTCTTCCGCTTTATCCACACGGTCGATCCGCCCGATCAATTCCATCTTCGTACCGTTTTTCAATGTGAAAGAAAGTGGCGGCAGCTCGCCATTTTTTCCGAATCCGAGTTCTAGTCCGATTGGAGCAAAACCGCTCACCTTTGCATGTTCACTTAATACGATCGAGGCCCGTCCAATCACATGTTCCAGTTTCCTGCGTAAATAGTGATGGCGGTTCGTACTTAACAAAATTTGATTTTGGAGTTTAGGAGCAAGTCTCTCCACAGCAATTCTGGCCAGCTCCAAGCATTGTTCGGCAGTCAATGTAGACCAAGGAATATCATGTTCCTTTAAGTAATCGGAAATCATTTTCAACGCTCCATGGAACATCTCGCCTATATCCGGTGCATCCAAACGGAAAATTTGCCGTTCCCTCAATTTCAAGCCATGAGCCGCATAGTGGGAAAACGGGCAGCTATTGAACATTTCCATCCTGGATACACTCGTAAGAATGCTCTCACCGTATAATTGCTTACTTGTTTCCTCAGATAATTTCTTTGTCCTATTTTGATAAAAAAGGCTCGATAAAACCTTAGTTACTGAAGGACCGGCCTTTTCATCATCAAGAATGGCATTATATACATCCCACCATAGTGAATGGATTGGATAGTTCCTTTTTTTCAGCTGCAATTGGGCAGCCAGGTACGATAGGGCCACATCATGATTCACAGCATATTTCACCTGTTCCTCAGCAGGCAGATCGGACGGATCGTTCATATAATACACTTCGGAAACGTTAGGCAATACGTCCCTTACCCGTTTTAAATAGGATGACGGTAAAAGTGCCTTCCCTTCCACATCGGCAAGCGGATATGATAGATAAAGGGCCTCTGCAGGCGTTGTAAATGCTTTGTACGCTGTAAACTCCTCATCCAGCAGGCGCACTTTTGAACTTGGGGCAACATCAAGTCCACCAGCCAGCAGCACATCACGATCACTATCTGAAAATATTCCGTCAGATACAGCTTTTCCTGGCAGAACCCCTTCGTTCAGGCCGATAACAAAAGCTGTCTTTACATCATCCAGGCGGGATAAATCTAGATTAGCGACCAATACTTGGTCAATTGCCGGCGGTACCAAAGAAAATTCAAGAGATTCCAGACCAGCTTCAATGATTACCGCAAACTGTTTCATGGAAAGCTCTTCCCCGCTCAGCAGTTCAACGAATTGATCCAATAGGTCGACAACAGCATTCCATGTTTGCTCATGCTCTCTTGCCGATACCAAATCACCCGCTTCTTCTGCCTCTAGTTTCAGCTTTTCCAATTTTTCCGGTACATGCAATTCTTCAAGATATAGATAAAGGGCTTCACACAATTCCCTGCCATTAGCAGCCTTTTTAACACGTTTTGAGAGCTTCAAGATGGGCTCGGTAAATAATTGCTTCATCTCATTCAACTCTTGCTCGAGCTTCATTTCCTTATCCGTTTGGTTCCGGTCCTCGAGTTCCAGGCCGCGGAAGCGCCGGTATGTCCAACGATCTTTGGACGTCCACCTGCTTCCTTTAATGCCGCGGGCCAGCACATAGTTCTCCAGCTTATCTACCTGTTCGCGCATCCTATCGTGGTTTTTTTGCAGCGGAAATAGAAGCTCCGTCTTGATTGCACGAAATACCGGCTCATAACGCCAATAACCATTGATGATCTCCAAAGTAGAACGAATCAGTTCAATCAGAGGATGATTCAGCATCGTCCGTTTGGAATCGACGAACAAGGGAATTTGATAATCCCGAAAAACGGTTTGTAAAATATCTGAGTATGCTTCCCCATTACGAACTAAAATCGCAATATCACGGTAACGGTGCTGTTTCTGTCTGACCAGCGACAAGATATCCCGGGCAACTCCTTCAATCTCAGCTCTGCGGTTAACTGCCTGGGCGATCGTTACATCAGGTGACTGCTCAAACGTTTGTGCAGGGCGAATGGCAAAATAAGTTTCCAGATGATTCAGCCCCGGACTCTTTCCAAACCTTTCCGTCCCTTTTAAGATTCGATCTTCTGAAATCGGTATGCCATTCCTCAATCCAGCCTGATAAAGGTGATGATAAAGATTTCCCGTTTGCCTGAACAGCTGCAAATCATCCGGGGCATATTGCCTGTAGGGCTGATCTAACGTCAGTGAAATCGTTACACTCCTGCACAGCTTCATCATTTCTTCCACAATCATTAATTCCTGTGGAGTCAAGCTATAAAAACCATCGATGTATATATCTGCATTCCTTATATATGAAGACTCTGGCATTTTCTCGATCAGCAAAGTGAAATAATCTTCGGAATCTAAATATTTGTTAACCATTTCATCCTCAAAAGCCTGATAGACCAATTCAAGATCATGCAGTTTATCCTGAATGCCGCTGCCGGCCTGTGAGGTTTCTGCCAAATAGCTTTGAATGTCATCAGGTTGGATGCAATATTGCTTGAACTCAGCCAGCATTAGCTCCATCTGTGCAATGAACCCCTGCTTATCAGCAGATCGACGAAACATCTTTAACTCTTCCTTTTTATCATCCATGATCTTCCGTATCAACATATTGACGCCGACACTGTCCAAATGCAGCCGGCTCATCCCCCCGGTTTCCTGAAGGACGCGCCATGCAAGCCTGCTAAAACTGAAAACCTGTGTCCGGATCATTCCGGCAAGGCCTGGTGTTTTAATTAATTTATATTCAGATAGAAACGTCATCTGATCAGGAACGAGGTAAATAATTGGATTTCCTTCGGGATCTTCTGTCAATTTGGAGCGAATTTCGTCCAATATATTCGAAGTTTTCCCTGCACCCGATCTTCCCAGTAAAAAACGGAGTGACATCTCTTTTTCCCCCTTACAACATAATATCTAGACCCATCATACCAGAAATACTTTCGACTTTATGACTAGGTTTCTGTTTCCAATTAGATTTACTTTCTATTATTTTACCGTTTCCCTTGAAAAAACACCAATCGTACGTTCGCGTTTCCCCAAAAAGAAAAAGCCCACATAATTTGGGGGCTTCCACAATTATTCACCTGTAAATTTAAAATTGAAATCATGGACCGGCCAATATCGAACATCCACTTTACCGACAACATTTTCAACCGGTATATAACCAAAATGACGGCTGTCAGCACTTTCAAGACGATTATCACCCATAACAAAAAGCTTACCCTCCGGAACTTCGGTCATGTCCGTCAATTCTTTTAATGTGAAATCACCCGTAAAATCCTGTTCCGGGAAACCTTCCTTGACTTTCTCAAGATAAGGCTCATCCACTTTCTCACCATTTACGTAAAGCCAATCATCTTTATAACGAATTCGGTCACCTGCAATCCCTATAACTCGCTTAACATAATCTTCTTTTGAATTCGCATGAAAAACAATAATGTCAAAACGATTGATATCATGAATCTGGTAATTGATTTTATTCACGACAAGTTTATTTCCATCTTCAAGGGTCGGCTGCATCGACTTCCCTTCAACATCATAGCTTGAAAAGAGAAATGTACGGATTAAGATGTAAATAACAAAAGCTATCATCGCTGGTTTTATCCAATCGGATAAAGAATTCTTGTTTGTTTTTTCCATCTAGTTCAACCCCTACTGCATTTATATATTAATTTATTGTCCTTCTTCTCTCTTCATGCTTTTATTTAACCTGACTTCCAGTCTTTTCCCCACATACCATAGGATAAAGATGACGATTCCGATAATGACCGTTCGCACAGGGTTATGAATTAAGGATACTAAATCGTAACCTACGAAGCTGATCGTAAAAATCATCACCGCTTTCCCACCCACTACTGCAAGTCCATATTGCAGGGTACTGACTTTTGAAAGTCCTGCCACGATATTAACGATAGCCGAAGGTGTAAAAGGGAAGCAGAGTAATATGAACAAAGGACCGAATCCATGGTTCTCAACCCAAACCATCAACCTCTGCACCTGTTTATGCTTTTGTAAAAATCGGAAAAACCTCATTTGACCATATCTTCTAATAATCCAAAAGATCAAAAAAGACCCCGCTACCGCACCAATCCAAGAAAATAAAAATCCCCACCAGAGACCAAAAGCCGTTGCATTAGCAAGCACGAACACCACTAAGGGCAAAAAAGGCAAAAAAGCTTCCAGCATCGGCAGCAAGATCCCAGGGATTGGACCGAATGAGCGATATTGCTGAATAAGTGCCGATATATGATCAAGTGTAAACCACTCACGTATAGTATCCAAATCCATAATTATCTCCCTCGACATGCTGCCATCAATGCAGCATAAACTTATTAAAAACTGTTTATTTTAGATATATCACTTTCCCTTGAAATTGCAAGAATTATTATCCATATATCTTCATACTTTCCCTATCTCCGGAAAACATAATCTTGTTAACGAATATTTCTTGATTTATCAAAACTGCTTGCATATACACGGAAAATACATTAGGATAAAAAAACAGAACACATGTTCTTATTTTGCGGAATATACATACTATTATTAAAAACGCGCTATTTTAGAAAGGGGCGGTCATGATGACCCGCATTCCAGAAGATGACCGAAATATGATTGAAAAAGCCATCTACCTACCTATGGTTATTACAGTCTTAAACCGGGATCTCAAGGTCATCGAAATTAGTCCGTTTAAATTAAAAAGGCCCTATTCGGAGCTAGTCGAACACATTTTAAAAGTGGTTCAAGACGAACTTGCCGAGGTACGGCGCTATTTGCGCAAGGAGAATATTAAGGTTAGTGAAATCAAACGCGATGAATCCTTCACGATGTATTGTTTTTTATATAAAGGATACGAGGAACATCATAATTATTTCAATCCCCGCCTTCGCAACAAAACCGAAGACTTGTTATGTTATTACTTTTTCGAAAAAAACCACCGTTCAAGGAATTAGCGGGTACAGGCAGCCTCCGTAAATGCTTAGTCCGTATATGTGGATGTTTGAAGCAATAGATCAATAAGAGAAGGTTAAGCTTAATCAGTCAATATAGGCATTATCGTAACGGAATGTTTCGATTAATAATAAGCTGATAATGTTTTTTATTTAAAACTTTATCAGCTTATTATATTCCATCGAATCCATTTCTTTTTCTGTTTGAATATACTCTGTAAATGCTTCTTGATTAATTGCTAAACGTATTTAATTATATCCAATCCTAGCAACATTTTACTAATATATAGTGTGCATCTATTAGATCTAATTGAATAGCAGAAAGTATTTTGTCTAAACACAGTATATTGCACCAATTTTCATTTTGAAAACTTTTGTTAAAGAGTTTTATCCAGAAGAAACAAATAACAAAGAAGAAGGAATGTACAGACCTCCCGAAGAATTAGCGGAAAGAGATAATAAGGGTCACATAGAGTCAAAAATTATATATAAATCTTTTTACCCTTATATTGATTTACGGCATGCCGCTTTAAATGATGCTAACGGGTGCTTATGAGGTGCCATATAAATAAAAACGAGGAAATTATGAATTGGTTATATTAGAAGTATACCGGTATATAACTATACAATTCTAGGTACATACAAAAAGAAATTTAAAGATTTAATGGATGAGTTATTTGAAGATTAATACTGATGCCCTTCTCATATGAGAAGGGCTTTTGCTTTTGCTTGTGACATTTTCTAAAGTAAACATTGATATGATTGAACGTATGAAAGAATCATTCCACAATCAGCCTGTAGAATATCAACTTCTCCATATTAAAAAGTCAGGTACATTCCCCTTCTTCACCAGCAACAATCCCTCATAAATACCCAGGATCAGTTTCCCTAACCACGATTTTGACACCCGCTTCCTTTTTTATCACAAAGAAAATTATATCCAAATCCCCATTTTTCGAATTTCACATGGTAAATTATTATTAGGAGGGGAAAAATGAAGAAAATAAATATTCTACTGGTTGCTGTTCTTGTTTTGTCTTTATTCACTGGACTTAAAACAACTGAGGCAGCCTCAACTGTGAAGGTACATTTCATCAATGTTGGACAAGGAGATGCCATCCTTATTCAAACCGGTAACGAAAACGTCTTAATTGATGGCGGCGGTAAAGGAAAGGGCGACGAAGTTGTAGCCTACCTAAAAAAACAAAAGGTGAAAACACTTAATGCAGTAGTATCCACTCACCCAGATGCGGATCATGTGGGCGGTCTGGCTTATGTGATTAAATCGCTTAATGTAAAATCTGTGTATGCCCCTAAAGTTTCACATACCACCCAGGCATACAAAGACTTTTTAACGGCTGTTAGGCAGAAGAAGCTTACAATAAAAAAAGCGCAGACTGGCGTGGAAATCAACACTACAGCTAAGGATAATTCCCTTAAATTCATTGCACCTGTTAAAGAATATGCCAAGTCTGACTTAAATAATTGGAGTGCAGTCCTTTTACTTAAACACGGCAAAAAAACATTCTTGTTTACAGGTGATGCTGAAGAAAAATCAGAGACAGATATGCTGGCTAAAAAACTGGTACCAAGTGTGGATGTGCTTAAAGTCGGCCATCATGGTGCAAAAACATCAACTAGTTCAGCATTCATTAACAAAACAAAACCGAAATACGCTGTAATCAGTGTGGGGAAAAATGGCTATGGGCATCCTACTTCCACTGTTGTAAAACGATTGAATTCAGTGAAGGCCAAAACTTATCGCACAGATAAATCAGGTAACATTATTTTTACTTCTACAGGTCAGAAAATTACTGTAAAGACGGTGAAATAAATGGTACAAGGAATTATTGACCGCTTCGAAGGAAAGATCGCTGTCGTTGAAATCGATGGTGGTGACATGAAGGATTTTCCTAAAAGCTCTCTCCCCAAGGGAGCAAAAGTAGGAGATATGCTGATTATCGATGGTGATACCATCACCATTTCCAAAGAGGGCACTGAGAAGTTAAAAAAAGAAATTGACGATCTTATGGATGAATTATTTGAAGATTAATTCCTGGGCCCTTCTTTAATAAGAAGGGCTTGCTTTAATTTTTGAATGTTTAACGCCGTATATACTTTGACATTACCTCTGAAGCTTTGACCCCATTTGCTTCGGTGAACATATAGAATGACTTCCTCTTTGTTTCCTCAATCCTCTGGATCAATTTCGTTTTTAAAAAAGAAGTCCGATGCAGCTGGTTTTCGAAAGAACTGCATGATACGGCTATATCGATGGTTTGTCTATTCCTGAAAGTGATGGTAGTATGTTTGGAATCCAGGCGATCATAGGATACCACATGCTCATGTGATAACCAGATGCATTGAGGACGTAACGGAGATGTAGTGGGAAAGAAGAAAATAGAACTGGTCGGATCGATGGCAATAGGCGCTTTATGTGTGATGTTTATAAGCTGTTTTGTGCCTTGCTTGCGTCCTTCATAACTTGATCCGAAAAACTCACAGCTTTTCTTTATTATTTCCAAAGGTTTAAACGGGGATATGAACTCGTCCTCCATTTCAACGATACGGGCATATATTTTACTGCCGTAATTGATTGGCGAAACCATTAATGTATGTGGCGTGATTTCATATTCCTCTATGATTCCCTGATTGTTTTCCTTCATTTTTAATCCACCTCTTCCTCATTGCTAAACACCGCTTTTACTTTACCAAAGCTTTTGCCCTTAATTGCTTGTACCCTTCCATTCCCCATTACCGAAGAATAGTGAATGGAGATAGTAAATGTTTGTTAAATTACTCACTATAATAGCACAACCCTTGAACATAAAAAGCAAGTTCACAAAAAATTAAAAATTCTTCTATATAGTGGCTTTTTCTTCATCTAAACGTCACATTCTCTATTAATGTTTAAATTTTTTAATTTTTTTAAATATTCAGTTGATTTTATTCACTCAAATCCATATAATAATAAAAAGGGTCAGGGGTGGTAACTTTGAAAAATGAAAAATCTTATTCAGAGTCAGTGAAGTCCTTATCAATGAGCGAAATGAAAAACGATGCCGTGGTTCAGGAAATGTTAATTGATATGATTATTCAGGAAGCCGTCCTTACTACCAAAAAGAATATCCTTGCAAAACAGATCGATGAAGCCTTGGATAAGAAAAACAAACCTTTATTCTTAAAACTAAGTTCTGAAATGAACGTTTTACTAAAACAGTTTGGAAATTAAAATGCATGATTTAAAAACAGCCTAATGATCAAAAAAGCCTCCCATAATGCTGGGAGGCTTTTCTGATTATCATCACTCTTTATGAAACATCCCCATGACCTCGGATGTTTCGGTTATATTGACAAAAGCATTCGGATCAACTTCTTTTATCATCGTTTTTACATCGGTTAACTGATAACGTGTAATGACTGTCATCATTACTTTACTCTTTTCGCCTGAATATGCACCTTCACCATCCATGACTGTAATACCACGATATAGGTTGGTCAGGAGCTTCGTTTTCATTTCGTCACTCTTTTTGGTCACGATCATCAATGTTAATTTAATGTGATTGGAATGGATCGTATCGATCACCTTTCCTGCTGCATAAATGGAAATCAGCGTATATAATGCGGCATCCCAACCGAAGATGAAGCCTGAGATAACCACCACAACTGCATTCATCACCGAAAGCAATGTACCAAGTGGAAAGTCGCTCTTCTTAGCCAATAGCATGGCAATGATATCAAAGCCACCCGAAGACCCCGAAGCACGAAAGATGATGCCTATACCGAACCCCGATATGATTCCGCCAAATAAAGAGGACAAAATCGGTTCAGTGGATATTCCGTGAACTGGAATGAGATATAAACTGACGGAAATCACGACAACTGATAATATCGTATAGGTGATAAAACGTCTCCCTAATTTCAGGTATCCAAGAATCAGCAATGGCAGGTTCATCAGAAAATTCAATATCCCTGTGTTGACTGGGGTGATGATTCCGAACATAATCGCAAGTCCACTAAGTCCGCTGCTTAAAATTAAATGTGGTATCAAAAATAAGTTATAGGCTACTGCCACAAGCACTGAGCCTAAAGTGATGAAAAGTACATTATACATATTCGATCTCCTTAAAACGAACTGGGAATTTAATTTATTATAGTAGAGAACCTAAGAATTTTAAAAATAATAGTTTTTTCTGAAAACAACTACAAACTTCCACTTTCCGAAGAAAAAAAGCCAGCTGGTTTTCAGCTGGCTTTCAATCACCCTTTGTATCTGCATTTTCAACCGTTGAAATCCGTTCGAGCATGGTCGGATGGGAATACCTCAGCCATTTAACCAGGAATGGCGGGTTGACCTGGCTCAAACCCGACCTCGTGAGTTCCTGGAAAGTCGTGATTGCCGATTCTTTATCCCCGGTCATTTCAATGGCATAACGGTCAGCCCTTGTTTCTTGATATCTGGAAACATAATTGGACAGCGGACTCGAAGCAAAGAGCAGCACTGATGTTATTAAGAGAAATAATGGAAGAGATGAAATGCTGTCAACCGAACGAACCTTTAACAGCTGGCCCCAGCGTCTAATGATAAAATTCATGATTTTTGATGTCAGCCACAAACCGATTAAAGTCAGTCCTAAATAACCTGCAATCCCTATATAAATGTGCTTTTCCACATAATGAGCCATTTCATGTGCCATGATAAAAAGGATTTCATCTTCCTTCAGTTTGTTCAGGGTCGTATCCCAAAGAACGATTCTTGAGTTGGAACCTATGCCGGTCACGTATGCATTCAAGGCATTTGTCTTTTCCGCCATATTGACTTCATACACGTGTTCAGCCGGAATTTCAGCCTGTGAGGCAAGTGCCAATATTTCCGTTTCCAGCTCTTTATTTTTGAGCGGATAGAATTCATTGTACAGCGGATCAATCACGACAGGCTGAACAAACATCAGGAACAAGGTAAATGGAATGGACAACATCCAGGCATAGAGCCACCACTTCTTCACACTTTTCTTCATTAACCAATATAAAACGGAAACGATGATGAACATCATCCCAAAATTCACCCAGAATTCGATGACTCCATCCTTCATCCACGAAGTGAAACTTTGTGTACTTATATGGTAACTTTTGCTCATCCGATATCCAATGAAACTGATTGGAAACAGCGCCAGGTAAGAAATAATGGAAAGCCAAAATAAGTAAATGCCCGTTCTGATCGCTCTCCGCCTCGAGACTGCCTTTGACGACTTTTCAAATGCTTTTGATAAACCAAATAGTAAAATGAAGAAATACAACAGCCATTCATATGGCGTGGATACGAAAAAAATGAAATTCCGCAGTCCCGAATATTCTTCGCTAAGCTTTAGTTCCCTTGCATTCAGGAATGTTGCAGGATCTGCTGCAGTTCCACGCAAAGCTTCGGGAATTGAGGTATCAGCTCCATAAAAAATATACCAATACATCGCTGCTGCATAAAGGATATATAATAGAATCGCTCTGCCAGCCCATTTTCTGACCATGATGCCCCTCCTTAAACGAATCTCCCTCTTAATAGTTTAATCCAAAATGGACAGGTTAGAACCGCATTTCATTTCTGTAAATTTATTCCTTTCACTCTCCAACAGTTTCTTGATTCTTTATTCCTTTTTATCACCTTTACATTTCACTGAACACACCTTTACGCCGATGACAGGATCATGGACATACGAGGAGGCGGAGAGGCATATGAGAAGCAGTTTTCAAAAGCTTAAACGATTTTGTCTCTCTGCCCCTACCTAATTGCTTTGGAGTGGGTATTCATCCCTTCATTCCTCTATTTTGAAAGCTATACAAAAGTGCCATAAGCTCTGGTCGATTATTAACATTCAGTTTTCTGTAAATCCGGCTTATGTAGTTTTTTACCGTGCCAATGGATAGAAAAAGTTTTTTTGAAATTTGCTGATTCGTTTCCCCTTGGGTTAGCAGGATAAGCAGTTCATACTCGCGTTTGGAAAAGGCCCCCAATTTTTCGATTGCCTTATCCAAAGTTACTGATGATTTTTCAACATCCTGCTGCAGCTTATTCATTAATAATGATTTTATTGAGGCAGGGTAGACTATTTGACCATTGGCACATTGACGGATTGCCGACAGTACTTGTTTCATTCCGCCGCCCTGTAACACATAACCAGCTGCACCATGGCATATCGCTTCGATAAGATAATGATCTTCTGAATAGGCAGTAAAAATGACAAAAGGAGTAAATGGGTGTTTTTCCTTTAGAATTGGCATGACTTCCTGTCCATACTTCCCTGATGACCGGGCATCAATAAGAATGGCGTCTGGTGTGACTGATGGTCTATGATCGGAATCAAGAAGGTCCATTTCATTTCCAGTGATCCCTATGACCTTTATGTCAGCTTCTTTTTCAATGATTCCATCAAGTCCTCCTTGACCACCATATATCATTAGCTTAATCGACTTCATAACTTCACCTGTTCTTTTTCATTATTTGTTATTAATCCGATAGTTTTTATAATTCCCCGTCACGATATAGTTCTAATGGTCTATATTTTACATCATTAATTCACCTGATAACAAATTTAAACTGTAAAATACTTTAATATATGTGCTTTTCCTGACAGTAAAAAGGCTATCACCCCGTTTGCCTTCAGGATGATAGCCTTTTTCTTTGTTCCTCATCTATGAGCGTATCAAGTTTCATGATGCTCTCCTTTGCCCGTGGAAAATCAATTTTGCGATAATGGTGTTTTCCACCTTCTTCTTCATCTTTTTCGTCGGCCCATTTGACGACTTGCTGAAGCGGTGTACGAATAATATCATTTGAAGGTAAGAACGAATCGGTATGAAATAAAATGGCGAGGGAAATGGTCTTTGCCTTTATCGGGTTTTCTCCCAAGCGGATTAACAGTTTATGTGCTCGTTCTGCACCTTTGATGGGGTGAATATCATTTTGTTTATATAGATCATAATCCCATTTACCATTGCGATACCAGGTGAAATGACCCATATCATGCAAAAGTCCAGCTTTGGCAGCAATATCAGGGTCGACATTATATTCGTTTGCTAAGTGAAACGCATGGTATGCTACCGCAATCGCATGTGCCAGACCTGAACGGTTCAAGTATTTTTGAGCAATGGGATGTGTAAATATATCCAAAAGTTTTACATCTCTCATCTAACCCCTCCTTACAATTATGTGGAAATTTTTAATGACTATCATAACTCTTTTCGAAACAAGAATCAAGGTTTTAAGATTCTCCCATATATTTTATGCAGTATGATACACTTTGGTTGTACAAAAAAAGGACCATTGCCGGTTATAGGCAATGATCTCCTTATGATCAATGAATTCAGTTTTGCAGTACATGGTTTTTCAAGGAGCGGCGTAAAATTTTACCTGTCGCGTTTTTTGGAAGTTCATCCAAAAACTCAATTTTTGCCGGTACCTTATATTTGGCCAAGTGTTCCATGCAATAAGAAAGCAGTTCTTCTTCCTCGGTCAATGCATTGTTTTTCTTTACCACAAAGCATTTAACCACTTCCCCCTGATTGGGATCGGGAACGCCTATGGCTGCCGCCTCGACTACTTCAGGATGGGCATACAGAACCTCCTCCACTTCCCGAGGATAAACATTATAGCCACCGACGATAATAAGCTCCTTTTTACGATCTACAATGAAAAAATATCCTTCATCATCCATCCTGGCTAAATCGCCTGTATATAACCAGCCATCTTTCAAGACAGCGGCTGATTCTTCTGGCATTTTATAATACCCCTTCATTACATTCGGACCTCTGACAATCAATTCCCCTACCCCATTGATCGGCACTTCTTCTCCAAGCTCATTGACCACTTTATTTTCCACCCTAAGGATCGAGGTTCCGATGGACCCCGCCTTCCTTGGACGATCCAAAGGATTGAAGCAGGTAACAGGAGAAGCTTCGGATAAGCCATATCCTTCTGAAACCCTGACATTAAATTTCCGCTCGAATGATTCAAGCAAGGACACTGGCATGGCTGAACCGCCCGATATGCATATGCGTAACGAATTTAAAACATCTTCTTCCGCTTCCTGATATTGAAAAAGAAAGTTATACATCGTAGGCACTCCAGCAAAAACGGTTGCATCATATTTTTTGATTTGCCTGAATATTTCCTTTGGACTGAATTGCGGGACAATTAAAAGCGTACCTCCGCTTATCAATGGGGCATTCACAACCACCGTTAAACTGAAAACATGGAACATTGGCAATGTCGTAATGACACGGTCACTTTCCGTGATTCTTAAATATTCCCCAATATCATGTGCATTGGAGTAGATATTGGTATGTGTGAGCATGGCTCCCTTTGGTTTTCCCGTTGTTCCCGAAGTATAGAGTATGATTGCCGTATCTTCAGGATCCAGTTCTGGACCTTTAAAGCCTTCATTCCCCGATTCGATCATTTTTGTAAACGATTTCATTTTTGGGTAGATGTTCAATTTGCTAATATCCCCACTATCACGCTGCGTTTCACAAATCACATATTGTTCTACGCTTGAGAGGATCGGGTTCATTTTCTCTAGTAAGGGTAAAAGCTTATCTAATGCCACAACAACCTTTACATCGCCATTATTCAGGATATAACCAATCTCGTCAGGTGTGTAAATTGGATTGACGGGAATTACGGTCGCCCCTGCTCGCATAGCTCCATACAACGAAATGATGAAATGTGGAGAATTGCCTAATAACAGCGCAATGTTATCACCTTTTGAAACACCAAGCCTATGTAACTCGTCTGCGAATTTCGTAACGGCTTTATCCAATTCCCCATATGAAGTGGATTGATCCATAAAGTAATATGCTGGCTTATCTGCCTTTTTTAAAGCCATTTGATGAAGCTGTTCAGATAAATTCATCTTTCTCCCTCCCCTGCAAATAACATGAATGAATAATCATTCATTTTTATGGTGACCTAAATACATTTTTATTATATTAAAAGAACGCGATCACAGCAACAATTTTATCCATATTCAAGCAATTACTGTCATTATTAGGCACAAAAGCCGTCCTATTAAATCGGGACGGCTTTTCAGGCCTAATATATTAAAGCCAAAATTTCTTCTTTCGTTACATTGCCAAAATAATGACGAACATCAATCTCATCTAGTACCCTGCTGATTGCTTCCTTTTCATAACGTATTCCAGTAAGCTTTTGCTCAATATCCGCAATCTCTCCGACCCCGAAGAAATCGCCGTAGATTTTACAATTTTCAATGTTTCCCCTGTTCACTTCAAGGCGGATATCAACAGATCCCACAGGGAATCTATGTGAGTTTTGCAAGTTGAATTTAGGTGATTTTCCGTAATTCCACTCCCAGTTTTGATATCTTTCTTCCGAGATTTCGTGAATTTTCTCCCAATCCGTCTCGGTTAAAACATACTCTGTTACTTTTCCGCTATCTTTGAAAATATTTTGCAGAAGGAATGAACGGAATTCTTCAACAGACATCGGTTCTTTTAGGAAATCGGCAATATTACCGACACGGCTTCTTATCGATTTAATCCCTTTGGACTCGATTTTATCTTTTTTCACTTTTAAAGCGGATACAATGTGATCCATTTCTGATTGAAACAGCAATGTCCCATGACTGAACATCCTGCCCTTCGTTGAGAACATCGCGTTTCCTGAAATCTTCTTACCTTCAGCCAGAATATCGTTACGACCGCTCAATTCAGCATGTATTCCTAGCTTCTCGAGCGTTTCCACGACAGGCTGGGTGAATTTCTTGAAGTTATGAAAACTATCGCCATCATCTCGCGTAATAAAACTGAAATTGAGATTCCCTAGGTCATGATAAACCGCTCCACCCCCGGAAAGGCGGCGAACAACTGTAATGCCATTTCCGTCTACATAATCGGAATTGATTTCTTCAATCGTATTTTGATTCCTTCCTATGATGATTGAAGGACGATTAATGTAAAATAGAAGATAGGTTTCATCTATATTTAAATGTTTAAGCGCATATTCTTCGATGGCCAGGTTAATTCTTGGATCTGTAATTCCCTTATTATCAATAAAAAGCACAGTTGTTCCTCCTTGTAGACTTCATATCCCCGATGTTTCATTTATAGTTGGAATTCAAGATTCGATTTGGCTACAGCTATTTCTCTTTTGAATACCTCGGATGCTTCTTTTTTCAGTTGATCAAGATTCCCATAATGCGGGAGGTGAGTTAACAGCAAAAGCTGGACGTCAGCCTTTTCTGCCAGCATTCCCGCTTCCCTTGCAGTCATATGCCCTGCCTTTGAACCATCCATATCACTGTAAAAGTTACTTTCACATAATAAAACATTTGCGTCTTTAGCGAAATCTGCAAGCTCATCCATATATGAACTGTCACCTGTGTAAACGATCGAATGATTTTCAGCTTCAATCCTCATTGCAAAACAAGGGACTGGATGTTTTGTTTTCATGAACGTAAATTTACACGGTCCAATGGTTAAGGGTTGATCAGCAGAGAAGGCTATCCCCTTTGTCACGTCTTTATAAGTTAATTTACCAAATTCGACTTCGTCTAAATCATGACCATAAATAGGAATGGTCCTTTTTTCGCTGCCCAATATCTGCTGTATGAACGCAGCGTGCTGCAGGACACCAATATCTGCTACATGATCCGGATGATAGTGAGATAATACAACAGCACCAAGATCTTCCGGCTTCATATGGTTTTGCAGCTGTGATAGAACACCGCTGCCACAATCAAGCAGAATGCGAAAATCTTCATATTCAAGCAAATAGCCGGAACTTGCCTCATTTTTAGCTGGATAACCGCCCCAGCAGCCAATTACGGTGATTTTCATGCTTAGGCACTCCTTTTTTTCTCTCAATGACTTCCCCATTAATATAAACTATTCTTGCCCTTATTTCACCTTTTTTACTTATGTTATAAAACATTTATTGACATTCTATAACTGTTATAATACAATAAAACTATAGAAAAGCGAATAATAAAAAAATTCAGGAGATGATGTTCATGATTCAAAGTAGCATTGAGTTCTTTAAAAACCTGCCACCGAAACAATGCACGGAATGCGGAAAAAAAATTGAAGAACAGCACGAATGTTATGGAAACCACTGTGATCATTGCCTTTCTGGAGAGTAGTTGTCTTGTGTTTCACCATCCGCTTCCCAAATAGCAGGATGAATCCATATGTGGTTCGGTTTCGCAGCTGAAAACCCCAAATAAAAAGAAGAGGTACCGAACGGTATCTCTTCTTTTTATTTGGGATTCATTGCATTTGAGCAAAAAAATAGAATTATCACGTAACGGATAATCCTTTGAATAAATATATTTTAAATAGTTCAGCAATTTCCTCTTTCTCTAATGGGGCATGGTTCCTTTCCCAATCAAAAATGAGGGCAAGGTACATTTTTAGCATCAGGAAAGCTGTTATCTCTGGATCGCAAGGCTGTATAAAGCCCTTATCAATCGCTATTTTCAGTTTTTCCTTAATGTAGGAGACAATGGCTTCTTCCATTTCATTAACCATTTCCTGAACGGCCGGAGTACCAATTTCGCGCTCTTCCTGAAGAAGTTTCAAAGATAATTGATGTTCCTGCCTGAACTCCAGAATTCGATAAACGGCCCGATGCAGGTTTTCAAAAAAGGTGAGTTGGTCATCCAAAGATTGTTCCGCCTCATATTTCATTTCCTCTATCAACCGCTGAACGATTTCTTTAAACAGCTCTTCTTTATTTTTATAAAAGGTATAAATGGTCCCTTTTCCCACATTGGCAATTTTAGCGACTTGATCCATCGTCGTTGCCTTATATCCAAAAAGTGAAAACGACTTGGTCGCAGCTTCTAAAATTAATTTTTTACGATCAACAGACATTTCCCACCTCAATCCTGACCAAACGGACAAAACAGTCATTATGTTCAACGATATCATACCAAAAATTTTCAGTCTTTTCAATTATATTTTCAATTTCTTATAGAAACAATGGCCATCCTCATTACTGGACAGCCACTTTTTCGAGTATTCATTTAAATCACAAAGGTCAAGTAAAAAGAAAGCGTCGCTTTTCCAGGTTTACAACATCTTTCAACTCACATGAAAATATGTAGAGCACATTTCAAGCATGGTTAAACTACTTTCTCCTATTGACTGATCACTTTTCCTGTAATCTGTTTAAAATGATTGTGGCCAAAGCATCGATGAATTCAGGTTTATCATTGGGCATATCCGGCCTATAGTAGCTTGCACCAATCTCTTCCGTAACAACCTTACATTCATAATCGTTATCATATAGGACTTCAAGGTGCTCGGCAACAAAGCCGACAGGAATATAAATGAAAGCTTTATAGCCTTTTGCTTGATGAAGATCTCTGGTTAAATCCTGTACATCAGGTCCCAACCATGGTTCAGGTGTTTGTCCAGCGCTTTGCCAGCCTACTGCATAATTGCTAACCCCTGCGCCTTTTGCAATCATGTCTGCCGTTTCTTTCAATTGATTTGGATACGGATCTCCCGATTGCAGGATTTTTTCCGGGAGGCTATGCGCCGACACAATCAAAGCGAAATTATCGCGTTCTTCCGAGGTCATTTTTCCGATTGCTTCTTTTACCTGGTCTACCCAATATTGGATGAATTTTGGCTCATCATACCAGCTTTCAACGGAAGTGATGGTCAGGTCACCCAATTTAGCGACTTCATCCTGGGCACGTCCATTATAAGACTTCACGCTGAATGTTGAAAAATGCGGTGCCAATACTATACTGACCGCTTCTTTGATTCCATCTTCATGCATTTGTTTCACTGCATCTTCAACAAAAGGTTCAATATGTTTCAGTCCAAGATATGCCTTGAACTCAACTTCCTCCTGAACGGAATTCAATTTCTTTTCAAGCGCTTCAGCTTGTCCTGCCGTTATTTTTGCAAGCGGGGATAATCCACCGATCGCTTCATATCTGCCTTTTAGGTCGGCAATTAATTCGTCACTTGGCCGTCTCCCATGACGAATATGTGTATAATATCTTTCAATATCCTCTTCAGTGTATGGAGTACCATAAGCCATGACTAAAAGGCCCATTTTTTTTCTTGACATGAAGTTACACCTCTTTTAAAGATTTCGTTCTAATATTGTGCATCCATTTAAGTATTTTTAGCAAATGGTTCGCTCAACTTATTTCATTTTTGATGAATATTCATGAATGAAAGCGGTCAGCCTCTTCAGTGTTTCCGGGTTTACGGAAGGGAAAACCCCATGTCCAAGATTAAAGATGTAGCCGTCCTGTTCCATGCCCTGATCCAGGATCCTTTTCGTCCGTTCTTCTATAACATCCCATGATGACAATAGAAGGGCAGGATCAAGATTACCTTGTACCGTTTTCTGGATTCCCATTTGTCTCGCTTCTGTAATTGGCAGTCTCCAATCGAGCCCGACTACATCAATCGGAAGATCATTCCACTCAAGTGCCAAGTGACTTGCGCCGACCCCGAACATGATTAGCGGTACATTTTCTTCACGCAATGAAGAAAAGATACGAGTCATGATCGGCTTGATGAATATGCGGTAATCTTCAACGTTCAAAGCACCCACCCATGAATCAAAGATTTGGATGGCTTTAACGCCGGCTTTGATTTGTGACTTGACATAGATGATGATCATATCCGCTAGCTTATCCATTAATGCAAACCAGGCCTTTGGCTCTGTATACATGAAAGCTTTCGTCTTATTGTAGTTTTTGGAGGGGCCGCCTTCAATCATGTATGAAGCAATGGTGAACGGTGCCCCGGAGAAACCGATCAAAGGAACGGATAATTGCTCCGTAGTCAATAATTTAATCGTGTCCAACACATAAGGGATGTCTTTCTCTGGGTTCAATTCACCTAATTTTTCAACATCTGTCACCGATTGGATCGGATTGGATATGACCGGGCCGATTCCGGACTTAATCTCAACATCGACACCAATGGCTGGTAGCGGTGTCATTATATCTTTATATAAAATCGCAGCGTCTACGTCATATTGCTCGACTGGCAATCTAGTTACATAAGCGCATAGTTCCGGCTGATGAGTAATTTCAAAAAGCGAGTACTTCTCTTTCAATTTACGGTATTCCGGCTGTGAACGGCCGGCCTGACGCATATACCAAACAGGCACATGATCCGTTTTCTCTCCTCTCGCAGCTTTTAAGAATGTATCATTCGTAATTTCCTTAGACATTAATATCCACCTTTCAAGCAATCACGTTTCAATTTTATTCATTACCTACATAGAATATCAGAAGGATGTTGAATTTCAAATCGAATCTCCTTCAACTATAGCTTTTTCTATAATAGAAGTATAGCCAACCTATATATTTGTCAGAAAATCGACGTTTTTATAAGTATCTTACCGGTTTAAAAGCCTAATGGTTAGTTTGGAAATGGTAAAAGCATTATTCATTGGGTAAAATGGGTATACAGGTACTATATAGAAATTGGAGGGGAATTTATGAATGTATTCATCTCATCAGGCACTTACGATTTTTTAAAAATCAAAAAAGATAAGCACCCCAATGAAAAAATATTACTTATGCAAAATCCTGACACTGCAGTACTTTTACATGAAACAACAGGTAAAACGATCTTCAGCTCTCCACGTAAGTATGAAGTAGTTGATGGGAAAGGAAACCTTCGGGATCATGGGTATGTAGTCATGAACAATATCCCTGTAAGTGAAGAAGGAAGGCCGGTATTCGAACATCGTTTTAAAAACAGGGCCGGATTCATTGAAAATGAACCAGGTTTCGTCGCACTTCGTGTACTGCGGCCGATCAACTCTGAAACGTATGTAATTTTAACGATTTGGGAGAAACAAGCTGATTTCCTGAACTGGAAGAATTCCGGTTCCTTTAAGATGGCGCATAACAGCGACTCCAAAGCTCCCGTTACGAATTCCAGCCAGAAGATGTTTTCAGGCGAAGCCTATGTAACTCAATATACATTGGTGAAGGATTCCGAAGAATAATCCATACTTGCTCAGTAAAAGGCCCACCCCCTCAAGGATGGGCCTCTTCATAGTAATTCGGATCAATTTGGACATTAAAAAATTATAATAACCTATAACAATCCGACAAATTCCTTCTTTATTTCTGGGGAAATGCAACGGATATTTACATATATTTCATCTGAATCCTTTTTTCAAAGTACTCTTGACTTCAGGAATTTAAACAAGGGTAAACTATATGCCTCTCCTAATGCAAAACCTGCAATAATATCAGTTGGAAAATGAACTTTCATAGCAATCCTGCTGACACCAATCAGCAGAATGAGACAACCGAAACCGATTCCCATTGCCCATTTCAATGAGTTTCCTTTCGTTTCTTTCATGATTAAATAAGCAACCATACTGAAGAAAATAAGGCCCACCATTGCGTGGCCACTTGGAAAACTGAAGACAGCGGTCTTCATCAAATGATTTTCAGGGCGCACTCTTTTAACATGATTTTTTTATCCACCCGTTTAACACATCTCCCCCCGCAATTCCGATAGAGAATACGGCCATGGTCCAATAATCCTTCTTTATTATCCACAAATATAGAAACACATAATAAGCTTCCAAAACCAATGAACTTGGATTTCCCAAGATAGGACTTGAAGAAAGTGAACGAAAAGGTTTTTTCACCTACGGAAAAAAGTTCCTTAATATATGTATCGAACGCTAAAGGCTCCTCACTTTGGACTTCTTGCACCAAAAAAAAGAATAGCAACATACACAGCAAAACCAAAGCAATCCAGGAATATTTAATCATGCTCTCTCTCTCCTCGAGGTATTTAATACACTTTGGATTATTCAATATATGATATACTATTTACAATTAATCCAATCATTGGGAGGTGCAAAATGATAGAGCGTTTACACGATCTTCTGGATGACTCATATGAAGAAATGGTTTCCATCAGGCGTTATCTTCATCAACACCCCGAGCTTTCTTTTCAAGAAACCCAAACGGCGGTCTTCATCTCTGGATATTATGAAAAACTCGGAATTGAACACCGGACGAATGTAGGCGGTAATGGTGTTATTGCCAAGGTCACAGGCAGTAAGCCTGGTAAAACCATAGCATTGCGCGCTGATTTCGACGCCTTACCCATTCAAGATGAAAAAGAAGTTCCCTATAAATCTACCGTACCGGGGGTAATGCATGCGTGTGGGCACGATGGCCATACAGCGACACTCCTTGTCCTTGCTAAAAATCTGAATGAACTGAAGGATGAGCTCGAAGGTGAATATATATTTATCCACCAGCATGCTGAAGAATATGCCCCAGGGGGTGCAAAACCGATGATTGAGGCTGGCTGCCTTGATGGAGTGGATGTAATTTTCGGCACCCATTTATGGGCAACGGCCCCAACCGGAACAGTCCAATACGCTTATGGACCCCTTATGGCCGCTGCTGACCGTTTTGAAATAACCATTCAAGGGCAGGGCGGACATGGAGCCCAGCCGCATAAAACCCGTGATGCAATCGTAGTCGGCTCTCAGCTCGTCATGGCCCTGCAGCAAATCGTAAGCCGCCGCCTAAACCCAATAGATTCTGCAGTCATTACCGTCGGTTCCTTTGTAGCAGATAATGCTTTTAACGTCATTGCAGATAAGGCTAAAATAATCGGGACCGTCCGTACATTCAAGGAAGATGTCCGTTCATTCATTAGCGAAGAAATGGAGCGGATTGTTAAAGGAACCTGCCTAGCTGCGGACTGCACCTATGAATATCAATACTTTCAAGGTTATCCAGCTGTTATTCCACATGTTGAGGAAACTAAATTCCTCATCGAAAGCACTGAGTCCGTCAAGGAAGTTCTGATTACAGAGGAAATTGACCCGGACATGACAGGTGAAGATTTTTCTTATTATTTACAAAATGTAAAAGGTACATTCTTCTTTACAGGGGCCAGGCCAAAAAATGAACATACATTTCCGCATCATCATCCTTTGTTTGACATTGATGAAAAAGCGATGCTCATTGCTGCCAAAATATTAGGCACTGCAGCCGTAACCTATCACAATAAGAAACAATCATCCCAAATGTTGGATGAATCTTTATTGCGGTAAAGGTAAAGGGACGGGTTTTCCCCCGTCCCTTACTCTTTAAGAAGTCTGATTCGGTAACAATTGATAGCCGTTTCCCCAAGATGTTCCAACAAATGATGGTTGGCATATCCACCGACAGCGGCCCCAATACCTGGAACGAGCTGGAACATTTTGACGACATCGATGTGATCGCGATATTCCTGCTGAAATTCTTGCCAGTCTATTTCCGGCCATTTCCCTGAATCCCATTCCTCTATCACCTGTAATGTTTCCAATTTCTTCTCCTCGCTTGAAAATGCCATTTGGAAGATATGGAGAATGAATAATCGTTCCTCATATTCATTTGGATCGAAACCGTATATACGGGAGAGTTCGAATAATAATTTCATCTTGATGCTTAGCAGTAAAGGGAAATCAGCCAATCCAATTAAAAGCCCTGCCGCTCCGGTTCCCACACCTTCTATAACGGCCGTTTTCCGATATGCCGCTACAGTTTCCGCAACCCACTCTTCTTTTTGCTGCAAAGATAGCAGCACCACATTTTTTTCTTTAGACATATATTTAGAACCTGATAATACGGCCTCTATCATCCCTTTAATACTATCAGTAATCATTTTGTGCACTCGGTCTGGAATATAACTATTCAATTTGATTTGCGCCTTTTTAGACATCCGCTCAAGCCTGCCGGATTTCTTGGCTACTTTCTTTTTCCATGATACTAGTTCCGATAATGCCTTTTGTTCATATTCATCCATCATTTAACACCTCCATTTAATATGTATATACCCTCTACGAGACTTTTATTTTCTATTTTCATTTCTTAAAAGAAAAAGCTGATTTTTCATGAACTCATAAAATCAACTGAAACGTTTTTTTGAGGTTATATAAAATTTGAACGTTGTTTTCCACTCCACTCACCCGCTCCAATCAACAACTAATCTAGATTATATGCCCCCCCTCACTGGAATGAAGGAATTTGCGAGAATCCTGCCGAATAACTGGCTAAGACAGTCGGCGGAAAGGGCGCGGATTTCATACATACATTAATAAAGAAAAAGCTGATTTTATGAAAAATCAGCTTCTGCTTAAAAGTTTTTTATTTTCTTTACAGCATAAATTTTAAAACCGAATATAAAAACAAGCCCCATTGCCAAGGCGGCTAAAGCGGAGATCCATTCCCCTTTCACCAGCAGGACCAAACTGAAGACTAGGTCCTCAAATAATAGGAAATAGGAAATTAGTTTTATGACCGCAGATTCCCTCATTTTCGCTGGCAATGGATACAACGAGACCCATACCTTCCATTCATGAGCCTTCCAAACCGGCAGCAATTGCAGGGCTGTCATGAATAGGAACATGAACGTTACAATCAAATGTGCCCATATGTTAGTGAATACACTTAAAATCACGGATCCAATGATCGTTAAACGAAAACAAAGTCCCACATAATCATTGGATCGCAGCAGAGTACGGGCGTAAAGATAGGTATAAGTCGATTTATCACCATACGGAATGAGTGATAATAGCCAGTCCATCCATTTCCTTCTCGCTACCTTCCCTTTCAAATGTGGAACATCAGTAAACATGTTCGCTATTCGATAGAAAGAATTCATCCGTTTGTTTTCCAGTTCCACCAGCCGTTCCCACTTTAGCACAAAACCTTTAGTTGCACTTCGGTAATACATGTAAAGTCCTAACAATAATAAGAAGGTTATAAGTGCAAACAGTATATTTGCCCTTGAACAGATGAAATAAAGAATCACTCCATTAAGTAAAAAGCGGATGAGAGAGTCCCAATGGCTCACTGATGTATCCTGATATTTCAATACCAGCCAGCGCATGGTCAAATTCAAAAACTTCAAAATAAGCAAAACGACCAGGATGATTCCAAGGTCCTTACCTCCTGCACCCGTAACCTTCGAATACATCGGTATTGATGCAATCAGGACAACCAGAAGAATAAAGCCTTGCATGACCCAGCTTAATATCAATGAATTCTTGAAATAGCTTCTCAACTTCGTTTCAAGGGGAAGCAGGAATACCGTATCGGGTTCTTTCAAGAAAGTGTTTATCGGACTTCTGGTTACAATGATCGATAAAACTAAGGCCATGATCAATTCAGCAGGGAAATCACTGTTTAACGTCTTCACCCAATCACTGTAATAATAAGCCAAACCACCAAGAGCCAATACCATGACGAAAACAAGATGGCCATTAAAAATATAGCGAAGATATTTTTGCGTTTCTTTTATATAGCCTAAATATCTTTCCTTCCAGAGATTTTGACTATTCATGACCGATTTCTTCTTTCGTCAATTGGATATATAAATCGTCCAGAGTTGCCCCTGGCATGGAAAATTGTTCACGAAGCTCCTCAAGATTGCCTTTTGCCCGAATCTCTCCATTATGCAATATGATGAAAGAATCACAATACCTCTCAGCTGTCGCCAATATATGTGTAGACATTAAAATTCCCGCACCGCTCTCTTTCATCTTCCTCATCAAGTCAAGCAGGGACTGAATGCCTAATGGATCAAGACCCACAAATGGTTCGTCGACGATATATAAGGACGGCTGCACTAAAAAGGCGCACATGATCATGACCTTTTGCTTCATTCCCTTTGAAAAATGTGCCGGGAACCATTTAAGCCTTTTCTCCATATGGAATTCCTTTAACAGAACGTCCATCCTTTCTTTATAAGTGGCTTCCGCCAAACCATGTGCCATGGCCGTAAGCTTTAAATGCTCCTCAAGTGTAAGCTCATCATACAAGATTGGCGTTTCTGGAACATAAGTGAATTGTTTACGATATGTATCCGGGTCCTGGGCAAGTGTTTTACCATGAATCGAGACACTTCCGCCTTTCGGCTCCATGAGTCCGATGATATGTTTAATTGTCGTACTTTTCCCAGCACCGTTGAGACCAATTAACCCTACTAACTCATTTGGCTGAATGTCAAAACTTATTCCTTTTAAAACGGGCGTTTTCGTGTATCCGCCCACTAATTGCTTTATTTCCAATAAGGACATATAAACAATCCTTTCTATATAGAGGTTCTTATTTCCATTCTTATTTCCATTTTATCAAATTCTCCTGCTTTTATATAGTCGAGTGTTCCTAGAACTAAATTTCCATAAATAACTAATTATATTTTCCCTCCTTGGTGGTCATCATAATTAAGGAAGAAGGGGTTAGTCATTACGTGTGATTCACATCATGTTGTAAATGAGGTGTCAGTTAAAGACGTATTACACTGAAATACCCATAAGATTTATTACAAATGATTCACATCATATTGTAAATGAGGTGTCAGTTAAAGACGTATAACTGAATTAAACCAGAAGCTTCATAAAAAAATCGTTTCGAGCAAGGAGATGGTTCTCTTGCACGTAAAAGCAGAAAAATCATTCAATAATTATCAATTATGCTTTGAAAGTTGATGAAACTTTAAAGATATAGGAGATGGTTGCTTTGAATGGAAAATCTCTAATCAGATAATAACCGTATTTTACCAAAATGTAGATGAGGTGTTTGTCGCAGAGAATTTATGCTAATGCGAATTTTGAAGCCACCCCCCCTTTTTCGACAGACAGGGTGCAACTTAATGTTGCATCCTGTTTTTATGATTTTTCCTTTTCTCAAGGATTCAAGCTATGGTACGATTAACCAAATACATTACTTTTAAAGGAGCGTTTTTAATGAGTGATTGCATTTTTTGCAAAATTATCGACGGCGAAATACCAAGCAGTAAAGTTTTCGAAAATGAACATGTATTGGCCTTTCTCGATATCAGTCAAGTAACAAAAGGCCATACACTGGTAATACCTAAAGTACATAAGGAAAACCTTTATGAGTTGACACCTGAGATTGCCAAGAATCTTTTTGAAGTGGTACCGGAAATTGCACGCGCCATGAAACAAGAGTTCCAACCTGTAGGCCTGAACCTATTAAATAATAACGGAGAAGCTGCAGGACAATCCGTTTTCCATTTTCACATGCATTTAATTCCACGGCATGGAGAAGGTGACGGCTTTGGGGCAGTTTGGAAAACGAATACCAGCGACTATACACCAGATGACCTAAAACAAATCGCTGACTCCATTGCACAGCATTTAAAATGAACTGCTGGCACATGAAAATTTCTTTATCCTTTCTTACTATCTTTTTAAAAGAATTGAACTTCAGCACGCTGGTTTCTTGAAAAAACAATGATCTCGATTGGGTCCTCACTCAAAGTGGAGGACCTTTTTGCATTGGCTCATCATGAAAACGAAATGTCACCTAAAATTCTAAATTTTCCTCCTATTGAATTTAGTTTTCTGGTAGGATATATGAATAGTCTCAAATACTTTATCACATAGTCGCATAGGAGGAAAAAAATTGAAACGTGCACGCAATTTTAACGCTGGGCCAGCCGCCCTTCCCTTAGAAGTTTTGCAAAGAGCCCAAAACGAATGGTTGAATATAGAGGATTCCGGTATGTCCGTCATGGAATTAAGCCATAGAAGTTCGGAATTCGAAAAAATTCATAACCATGCCATCCAATCATTAAAAGACCTTATGGAAATTCCTGAAAATTATGAAGTACTCCTGCTGCAAGGAGGAGCAAGTCTCCAATTCTCCATGATTCCCATGAACATTTTGAATGATGGAAAAAGGGCAGATTATGTCCTTACTGGTTCTTGGTCGGAAAAAGCATTAAAAGAAGCCAAAAAGGTTGGTGAAACGGCTGTAGTCGCTTCATCCAAAGATGAAAAATATTCATTCATCCCTAAAGTCGAAGATATCAAATTGAATGATGATGCTGCCTATCTTCATATCACAAGCAATAATACGATTTACGGAACACAATGGAAGGATTTCCCGGAAACAGGCAACATTCCTTTAGTAGCCGATATGTCAAGTGATATTCTCAGCAAAAAGATTGATATTAGTAAATTCGGCATCATCTATGCAGGTGCACAAAAGAATCTAGGTCCGTCTGGAATCACAGTCGTTATCATCCGCAAAGATTTAATAACGGATAATGACAAAATCCCATCCATGATGAACTATTCTATCCATTCAAAAAATAATTCTTTATACAACACTCCTCCGACATTGGCCATTTACTTATTGTCACTTGTGTTGGATTGGGCAAAAGAACAGGGCGGCGTGGAAAAGATTGCTGAGATCAATGAAGAAAAAGCAAAAGTCATTTACGATGCCATCGACGGCAGTGATGGTTTTTATAAAGGCCATGCCCTACCGGACAGCCGTTCATTAATGAATGTAACGTTCACGCTTCCGTCTGAAGAAGCTGAAGTACAATTCCTTAAAGAAGTGAAGCAAGCTGGATTCGTAGGACTGAACGGTCACCGTTCCATTGGCGGCTGCAGAGCATCCATCTATAATGCGGTCCCTCTAGCCCATTGCCAGGACCTTGCTGATTTCATGAAGAAATTCCAGGAATCGTATAAAGCGAAGGAAGCTCAAACCCTTTAATTCCAACAAATATAACTTCTAAAAAAATAGGACTTATGATATACTATTTTAAACTTCTTGCAACAGGCAATAGTGCATTGTTGAAGAAATGATGTTAGTTGAGATGAGAATAGGAGAGATGAGTAAATGAAAACGAAAACCCTTGTGTCACTGTCCCTATTAATCGGGATTGGGGCTGCCCTGCATTTTATCGTACCTGGATTCTTCCTTGGAATGAAACCGGATATGATGCTGTTGATGATGTTTTTGGCGATTACCCTGTTTCCCGCGAAGAAGAATGTATTCATTGTCGCCCTGGCAGCTGGAGCCATCTCTGCCATGACAACTACATTTCCTGGAGGACAGATTCCAAATATCATAGACAAATTGGCAACAGCCTTTCTGTTTTACCTTTTATTCATCAGTCTTAAGAAGTTTTCAACATCCGTTGTCACCGTTAGTATCTTGACTGCCGTAGGAACAATGATTTCCGGCGCTGTCTTCCTTGGTTCGGCTTATTATATCGTTTCCCTTCCAGGGCCTTTCGTGGCACTTTTCGGCGCAGTTGTACTTCCTGCCGTACTGTTAAATACAGTTGCGATGGTCATCATTTATCCAATTGTGAAAGGCATCGTAAGAAAATCAAATATACCCATTAATGCTTAAGCAGCAGGATCACCATACCTAAAAAAGCACCGGAATGTCCGGTGCTTTTTTTCCAATCTTATGAGTCTGGAATTCTAGTCACAATCCTCCTCCAATGATCAATGAATCAATATCCACATAAACCAAACGAAAAGCAGTAAAACCCCAGGGAGACCCATAGCGAAGGCTCTGGCCTGGAGCACCCTCTTGGGCGGATAGATGCCAGGAGTTTTTGCTTGCCTTAGAAAATACCCCATTCCGCACAGGCATACCAGCCCTAATAAAAAAATGATTTTCATTATTAACCCACCAGTGCCATCCATGTTCCGACAGCTTGTTTTTATTATCTATATGCTGCTCTTCCCTTTATATGTAGCATTATTAATAAAGCTTCAAGTTATTTTTAAATATTATATATTTACTCTATAAGTTTAAAAAAATATTTTTGTGATATAAAGATAAAATGGTCGATTCCCTTCCATAAGGATGAAAATTATGGTATTTTGATATCAATAGTATTTCTCTTCCTATTTATCATAATTTCCAATTGATCCAGCAGGGATTCAGACCATGGAAAGCGAAAACATATTATAAAATGAGGTGATCCTAATGAAAGCAAAATCATTACTAATTGGCTTTTTGACCGGAACAGTAGTAGCTGGTGCGGCAACCTTACTTTCAACACCTAGTTCAGGTAAAGACCTACGGACCCGCATCAAAACGAATACCGACGAAATTAAGAATACAATTGATGAGTTAAAGGTAAAAATGCTAAATATTAAAGATGACACGATGGAAGCTTCACAAATCAGCAAAGAAACGGTAAAAACCTTCATTTCGGATGTTCAGGTCGTTATCGAGAACTGGAAGCGGGAAATCGAACCCAATAAGGATGAATTATTGAAGAACGTTCAGGAAATTGAAAATTCATTGAAGGAATTGGAAGCGGCAGCACCTACTTCTAAAAATTAATAGCTGGCATCATCACACACAAGCTGATTCTCCATTTTTCCCAATAAATTACATGGTTTGTTGGTGAAGAATGGAGAATTCATTAAAAAAACTAAAATTTTCTAAAAATTTTGCAAATATTTATCTTTATTAATTTTTATTTTATTGTCATAATAAATATATAGAATCTTATAAGTAGGTGAGCCCATAATATGCAGAATAAAAATTATTCTATGAAAGAAGCAATGATTTTTAGTCAACGAATTGCACAATTAAGCAAAGCATTATGGAAATCAATTGAAAAAGATTGGCAGCAATGGATCAAGCCCTATGATTTAAATATCAATGAGCACCATATCCTTTGGATTGCCTACCATCTTAATGGCTCTTCCATTTCAGATGTTGCAAAATTTGGGGTCATGCATGTTTCTACGGCATTTAATTTTTCAAAAAAATTAGAGGAACGCGGGTACTTAACATTTTCAAAAAAAGAAAATGACAAAAGGAATACCTATATAGAGATCACAGCGGAAGGTGAAAAAATCCTACTTGATTTAATGGAGACATATGACCCAAGTAAGAACTCTGCTTTCTCGGGTGCACTTCCACTGCGTGAGCTTTATGGCAAGTTTCCGGATATGATTGAAATGATGGCCATCATCCGAAATATATACGGTGAAGACTTCATGCAAATCTTTGAACGATCCTTCGATAATATCGATCAGGAGTTTACTGATATGGAGGGTAAAATCACAAAAAAAAAGATAGAGAAAGAAACTGAGCCAGTTTAATCTCATACTCTATCCATTTCCTTCATGAATGATACATATAACCCCTGTGCGAGGCATGCATCAACGCATTCCTTTGTGGTTATTTTTGGATTAACCTTTCTTTCAAATTGAATAAAAAGCGGTCGAAAGTTCATATACCCTTCCGCTTTTTCTATTTCATAGCGTTTGCTCAAGATATCACATGTTTCCAATAATTCTTCCGCTTCCTTCTTCGTGAAATTTTTTTCCACAAATAGATAGTCCAACTTGGCCTCCGGATTGCGTATAAGTTTTAATAAAAGCCGTTGATGAAAACGGAGAATTTCTATTTCTTCATTTATATTTTTCATACATCACTAATCCCCAATCGATTCTTCAATTTAACATAAAAGGTTTGTAACCAATTTTTGATTTTTTACACTCAGTGATCCTTCTTATCCCTGGTTGCAAACCTGGCCTTAATGGCCCTTAGCCATGCTTACACACTAAAGTGATTTTATCTTGAATTTAATCCAAGAATTTCATTGCTTTTTCCACCCATTCATCGTAATGTATGTAAGTAAATTCAACAGCTTTGGAGGGCTGATTTCGAAATGAATTCGTGGAAAACAATTGACGTGGCAAAACAATATGGGAATTGCCGTCTGATCTTTTTTTCAGTTTTAACTATATTGATGTCTTTTGTTCTGATCTATACATTATTAAGTGTCTTTTCAACCCATGTTATTTTGTATGGCGATCAAACAATGGTATTTTTTAGCCTATTGCTCTTATTATATCCTGTTCACAAACTATTACACTATTTACCTTTACGATTATTATGTAAAAAAGTAAAAACTTCTTGGTCCTTGAAGTGGAACCTTGTGCTTACATGCAGAGTCAATGTGCATGATCCGATTCGAAAGCATCTTTATCTCTTTACCCTTGTGTTGCCTTTCTTCATTATGTCTACCATATTGATTGTTTGTGCCCTTAGT
Source organism: Peribacillus sp. NPDC058075 (assembly GCF_042885195.1). Lineage (NCBI taxonomy): Bacteria > Bacillati > Bacillota > Bacilli > Caryophanales > Bacillaceae > Peribacillus > Peribacillus sp. NPDC058075. The sequence continues at coordinate 3,227,317 of NZ_JBHVSL010000001.1, forward strand.
TTTCCGCATTACATCCATTATTTCACTATTTTATTATCCCTGCACACCGGATTATGCGTATCGGATTTTATTTATATAAAAAACTTGGTTGGTTCCCCAAGGAATTCCTTTATCGAGGAACATCTCGAAGGATACGATATACTCATTCAAAAGTGATTTCTTATTTATTTATAAAGATGCCTAATAAGATTTTTAGGTATCTTTTTTCATTATAATTTGGTATCGTATTTATACATGATGTTTTGCAAGGAGGGATTTTAGGTTTTGATCTCGTTCTCTTTTATTATTTTTGCTATTTTGATCCTTTTTAATATTAATAGAATGACAAACTCTTTATGCATTCAAAAGGAAATTGCTGAAGACCGGCAGCCTAAAGTATTCAGGACCATTAATGTATTAATTACTATTATGTTATTATCCTCCTATATTGAAATTTTGTATACGTAGAGATGAGCAACAAATGATGGCCATCATTTGTTACATACATTGGTGATACCCCGGAGCATTATCCACATAAAGAAAAAGGGCGAAGCAATCAGCTTCGCCTTTTGTTTATGAGTTTAGCACCAAGAAGCTCCAATGATGATTAACAGGATGAAAAGAACGACAATTAGAGCAAAGCCTCCACCTATTCCTCCAGACATTGATCTTCCTCCTTTCCATTCTTAAGTAATTGTAATTTCATGCACACCCTTAAATCCGCCAAAAGGAATCCATTCCTTTCTGAGCTTGATAATCAATTCGTCTTTTTTGAGCGGCTACCCTATCCTATTCAACTCCATAGCAAAAGGAGTGGGCTCTTTTCATTATTAATTTTGCAGCCAATTAGCAACAGGCTGATCCTACAATTATTAATAATATGAATAACACCACTAACAAAGCGAAGCCTCCGTTAAATCCATTACCCATTATGCTACCCCCTTTTGTTGTCCTCGATTTATCATATGTAATGGATTAATATCTGGGTAGGCGTACACCCACTTTTCAAAAAAATCTTATTCATACACCAATATATTATTTTTTGTAAAGTAACCAGAATATGTTATAGTTAATTTTGTGGAAATACGAAAAAATAGCAAACAAGAAACTTATAACTAGGAGTTGTTTTTATGAAGAAGTGGGCATTATCGATTGCTGTTACTGCAGGGCTGATCGGACTTACAGCATGCAACAGCGACAAGGAAGCAGTCGTGGAAACTAAAGCGGGGGATATAACTAAAGAAGAATTTTACAATGTAATGAAAGACCGTTATGGTGAAACCGTTCTTCAAGAACTTGTTTATGAAAAAGTTCTTTCTGAAAAATATACAGTAACGGATAAAGAAGTTAAAGCTAAAACGGACGAACTTAAAGAGCAAATGGGTGAAAATTTCGAAACGGCCCTTGCCTCTTCCGGATATAAGAGCGAAGATGATCTTAAACGTGCACTTAAAATCGGCATGCTTCAAGAAAAAGCAGCCGTTGCCGATATAAAAGTTAAAGAAGCTGATGTGAAAAAAGCTTATGAAGACTATAAACCACAAATCAAAGCGAGACATATTCTAGTGAAAGACCAAAAAACAGCCAACGAAGTTAAAGCTAAATTGGACAAAGGCGAAGACTTCGCTAAACTAGCAAAAGAATATTCAACAGACACAGGCACAGCTGAAAAAGGCGGGGAGCTAGGCTGGTTCGGAAAAGGTGAAATGGTTCCTGCATTTGAAGAGCAAGCTTACAAAATGAAGAAAGATGAAATCAGCAAGCCGATTAAATCCGATTATGGCTACCACATCATCCAACTTCAAGATACAAAAGAAAAAAAACCATACAAAGATATGAAAAAAGATCTTGAATATGATTTGAAAGTCGCTCAAATTGACCAAACTAAAGTTCAGGACATTTTGAATTCAGAAGTCAAAAAAGCGGACGTGAAGATTAAAGACGAAGATCTAAAAGACGCCATCACTTCCGGTGACGCAGCCAATGCTGAAAAATAATTGAATCGTAAAAAGCGACAGGACTTTGACCTGTCGCTTTTTTTTCATGATTCGAGCTATGCTCCCTGATTTATATCCTTTTTACGCCTCTCGCGCTCTTCTTCCATGCGTTCAATGTACTTCTGACCTTCCTTCTCAATCCAAGCATCATCTATGAGACGTTCCTGCCTAGCTGTCCAAATTGACATGACTGCACTGACAATTATCCCAATAAACACGAACCAGATCCAAATTGGCATGTCCATTCCCTCCCAAAAAATCTACTATTCATTTACTAGAGAATATGCGCGAACAAAAAAAATATGCTTCTTTCTCCATCGAGAAAGAAGCATATTTCATTAAAATGTTGGTTTATAGAATGAACGATTATCGAGCGCGAAAACTCTTTCCGTAAATTCACCCGGTTTCACTTTTTCCAAGGCCCGGTCCATCATATTTATCTTGGCATCCATATTATCAATATAATGCAGCACTTCCGCTTCCCTAACCATTGGCGGCTTGGGACTGCCCCACTCAGCTTTACCATGGTGGCTTAGTATCAGGTGCTTGAGAATCATGATTTCTTCCGCTTCAATGCCCAATTCCTCTGCAGCTTTACCGACTTCATTCACCATGATGGTGATGTGCCCCAACAAGTTCCCTTCCACTGTATAAACTGTCGAAACAGGTCCGGATAGCTCATGTACCTTTCCAAGGTCATGCAGAATGACTCCTGCATACAAAAGATCCTTATTGAGCGAAGGATATAGGGTTGAAATGGCCTTAGCCAGCCCTAGCATCGATACAACGTGATAGGCCAGTCCCGACATATACTCATGATGGTTCTTGGTGGCAGCAGGAAACGTCAGGAATTCATTCTGATATTTTTTAATGAGGTGCCTAGTCACCCTTTGGATATTCGGATTCCTCATTTCAAAAATGAATTGAGTGATGGTTTCCATCATTTCTTCCTGACTTAAAGGCGCCGTTTGAATTAGATCGGCTTTCGTGACCCCATCAGTATCTGAAGTAATTCTAATGTTACGGATTTTCAATTGGCTGCGTCCTCGATAATTCTGGACTTCCCCTTGAACTTTCACCGTAGCTTCCGCACAGTAGGTTTTCTCATCAGCCTCGGAAACATCCCATAGCTTTGCCTCGATCTCCCCGGTTTTATCGCACAAAATCAATGTTAAAAACGGCTTTCCATTACTTGCCACCGCTTTTGTGCTCGTTTTAATGTACATATATATATCTACTACTTCACCAATTCCGTAGTGTATGATCCCATTTCCCATGCGACTGCCTCCGTTCAATTAAATATCAACATTATAACATACCAACCTCGTTAATGCGTTTAGTTTTCGTTAATAAGTGGAGGACAATGGACAGAAAAGCCTAGGCTGACCGTCGCTCTTATCACTCCACAAGAAAACCAGGCTTGACCCCAAGCCTGGCTCTCCAATCCAATCTATTTCAACAGTTTTTGTTCGGACAATACGCGCACTTTTCCTGGCCCTCCATTCGGTAATATAAACAGCATGTCACCCGTTTATAAGGATTCATGGACGCCGGAACACTTTTTTCCCCAATGAATCGTTTAAAGGGGGAACGTGTTTCAATATTCAGCCATACTTCATCTTCAAGCAGCATTTCAATGTCCTTTTCAACTCGCGTCTTTATATCAGTCTGCTTCAATAACTCACTAAACATCCATACCGTATAGCTCCAAATATTTTCCCAGAGTACTAGTTTCGATATTTTAGCAGTTCCGGAAAAGAAGCGAATGGCATCAGCACCAAAGCTGCTCAATATGGAATGGAGGGCAGTTGGGCTTTCCTTTTCCGAGACATTGCTCCAACTGTTGGTTTTCAGCAAAAAATTCGGGAGCCACTGTTCATCTTCCGGATCATCCAAAACACCAATGTCCTGAAGTGTGCCTTCCCAGATAAGCCGATGTTTGCTTAACATGTAAAATTGTGCCGTGACAAAAAAAGCATAGCGTCTGAACCACATTGAAATGGCTATCCCTGACGATTCCGCCCCAGTCCGGGCTTTAGCATACTGAATAAGTTCATCAGCATGATTGAAGGTTTTGGAAACTTTGGCTTCATCTCCGAAGGATATGCGATATCCTTGCAGCTCTTTTTCCATGGATGGTATGAGGTTATGCATTGGCCAGCGCTTTTACCTGACTTTGGGCGTAGCGGCCTTTACCAAACGGGACGCAAATGGGACTGCCGAAAATTGGATCAAAGGATATTTGGCAGTCCATGCTGAATACATGCTGTACCAATTCAGGCGTGATGATATCCTCTGGCCGGCCTTGAGCATGTATCGACCCATCTTTAAGTGCCACCAGATTATCCGCATAACGGCAAGCCAAATTCAAATCATGAAGCACCATCACGATCGTTCTGTTCTCAAACTCATTCAAGTCGAACAATAAGTCCAAAATCTCGATTTGATGGGTCATATCAAGATATGTAGTCGGTTCATCCAATAAAATGATGTCAGTATCCTGAGCCAGCGTCATTGCTATCCATGCCCGTTGCTTCTGGCCTCCCGATAATTCATCGACTGCCTGATCCTTTAAATCGGTCAGGTTGGTTGCTTCAATCGCCTTTTGAACTTTTTCTTCATCCACGGAACTCCATTGTTTCAACCAACTTTGATAAGGATATCTTCCTTGTTTAACAAGCTGATATACTGTAAGCCCTTCAGGAGCAACCGGGGATTGCGGAAGAATCGCCATCTTTCTTGCTACATCCTTCGATGACATGGTCGAGATCGCTTTGCCTTCGAGCAAAACTGAGCCGGATTGAGGTTTTAACAATCGGGCAACAGACCTTAGAAGTGTTGATTTTCCACAACCATTAGCACCGATGAATACCGTGATCTCCCCTTTGGGTATTTCTATATTCATATCATTTATAATTAATTTATCACCATAACCGAGCGATAAAGACTGAGTGTTAATAGCTGGTCGCATTAAAATACTCCCCTTTTAGTCTAATAATACTAGTTTAATGAAAATGATTCTCACTGTCAATCTTAAAAAAGAATATAAACCAAAAACTCCATGCCCATTCCTGTTATGATTCATTAAAGGGAATGCTCCTTTAAAGATATGAAGCTTCCTTTGGAAACATTAATGCCATTTTCCCTTACGGAGCATGTAGTTCCCGATTTATGAGTGCGTGCCTCCCCGCCGGGCTAGACACATCTCCATTTAGGGAAAAAAAGCCCTCCATATGGAGGGCTTTTTAACCGACCAGCAGCCGATTTGTACAATGAGCCAAGGATTCATCCCTAATGAAGGTAAATAAATCCTGATCGATAAAAGGAATTAATCCTTCTGCAATATTCCATGCATTGACCTCTATTTGATAAAGGATTTCTGATTTCCCTGTACTGTGCAGCTCCTCACTAAGCACAGCAAGATCGGGGTCAGATGCGTGCCCCATCTCATGCGTGAGGATCACCCATGTATATTCCTCAAGTCTTGCAAGCGAGCCTAGGGAGCGTTCACACTGAATTTCGATATCTCTCTCATATAACGTGATGCTATGTCCTTTGGCAGAATATTTCCCCCCCACACATCGTTTATCAGGAAACTCCTTTTCGATGATTAACTTCAAAGAAGAATCATGGTGGCCTACAAACTCATTCATATTCACTGACTTCACTCTCTTTATCTATAGTTTAAAACCCATTATATTTCGGGGATGATCAAATCATTCATATCCTGGCGCAATACAGGACCAGATAGACGAATCACTTGATTTTCGCTAAAGTACTCCCTTATATATCGGTGACAGGTAAAAAATAAAATTTGCCGCTTTTCCGAAACTTTTTTCAATAATTCGAGCATCCGTTTTGTCCTTTCCGCATCAAAATTGACGAAACTATCATCAATGATGAGAGGGAATGAATCATTTTCAAAAGTATGATCAGCAAGTGCGAGCCTTAGGGAAACATAAATTTGTTCTGCTGTCCCGCGGCTGACCTCTTCAACCCTGAAACTCAAACCATCATTGCGCTGTACCCAAATTCCTTCTCCCGACTGATCAAGGATGATTTTACGGTAGCTCCCATTCGTTAAAAAGGAAAAGTGCCGCTCGGCATCGGCGATGACCTTCGGTAGGCGTTCCCTTTTATATCGGTCCAATGTTTTATTCAATAAGCTTTTGGCTATTGCCAATTTCGCCCATTCCTTCGCCTCTTCGTTAAAAGCAGCTTTTTCTTCATAAAAACGATAAAGCAGGTCATCATAAATCCCTGAAACTTCAAGCTGTTTTATCTTATGCTTCGCATCCGCCTGCTTCTCTAATAAAAGGGATTTCACCTTTACAAAATCCTTCCGTTTCCTTTCTATATTTTCAACGGTATAAGTACTGATCCCCCGTTTTAAGTAAGTTTGGATTTGATCAGGCAGCATTCTGGATTGGCCAATTTGAATGGTAATCAAATCAAGCTGTTTTTGTAAAGTGATTTTCTTTTCGGACAATGCAGCGTCATGCCTGAATTCTTCCTCGTCCTTGACCTTCGCTAACTTAAAAAGCATTTCCATTTCTGCAACAAGATAGCCATTTTCCATCGTCAGCTGCTCGATTTCATTCGTCAAACGACTTCTTTCCTGCATCCATTGCGTTAGTTGAACGGAGAATTCAACCGCTTTATTCAATTCCCGTTTCAAGAGGCCAATCGCTTCCCGCCATGTGGATGGTTCAAAATCAAGGCTGTGTGCAAAATGAAATAAAGCATTTGATTTACCCTCAAATTCTGCCTGCAGAAAATTATGCCTCTTGATTGTTTCATATTTCCTATCAACGGCTTCCTTCCATTTCTCAAGAAGTTCAAATACGGATTCAAGATTGATTTCCATTCCGGAATAATCCAGACCCCAACCGCTTAAGATGCTCCTCAAATCTTTATCCAACCGGTCCCTCCTATCTTCCCAATCGGCATATTCCTGAATGGTCGATTCAAACGCTTCCTCCCTTTCTACATATTTGAAGCTTTCACTTTCAATACGCCTTTGGAGACGTTGGTCCAGTTCAAGCAGCCGACCCATCGACTCACCTTCACTCTCCCTATTGACCTCACTCCCAATTGCTGCCCTTTTCCTTTTCAACTCATCCAATTGCCTGGTATACCCGGACAATATATCTTCACCTTTAAAAAGATACCTGGAAACCGTAAACAGAACAGCCACGGCTAGAAGTATCAACCCCAACAAAATCTGTTCACTGAAATAGCTTCCGATCGCACCTAAACAAAGAAGTACTATTAAACTCCCATTCATGATATGTGAACGTTTGCGGTTAACCGCTTCCTTCTTCCTCTGTAATGCCAATTGCTTTTCAAGTTCAAGTATTTGTTCATCAAGAATAAGCGACTGTGCTGCTTCAAATTCGATGTTATTCTGCTTGTTGTATAAGGACTCCAGCTCGATTCTTTTTTCATCTGGCATTAACTGGGCCTTTAACTCCTTCAAGCGGGCTTCTATCGTTTCCAGACTTCCCTTTTGCCGTTCATATTTCTCATCAAGCTGCTTTTTATCATTTTGGAGTTGATGCTTCTCCCTCTCGGCCCTTTTCACCTTTTCCTTCATGAATGTACTGATATCCAGTTTCCTTATTTCATCATCAGAGACATCCAAGAATAATTCCTGCTTCACCTTTTCGATATTTTTTTCTTCCAACAGCCTTTCGTGTTCCGCTTTTCTCATATCCAGCTCGAGCTTCTCCAGCAATGTTCCTTGATCGATTGCATGTTCAATTTGCTCTTTATGCTCCTTGATAAACGGATTGATTTCGATTTCCGTAAGTTTTCCCTCAAGTTTTTCCTTTTTCTCAGTCAATGCCGCAAGTTGGGCTTTCATGGGCATTCCAACTGCCTGTAGCTGTTCAAGTCTTTTTAAGCCATCAACAGGAAAACTCACTGCCGGAATTTTACTTATTTCGGCCTCAAGTTCCCCCTGTTCTTCAACCAAGGGTTTAATTCGCAAAAAAGTACTCACGTTAACAAGGTTTTTTTCAATCTCTTGAATATCTTCCGTGACTTTAGAGAGCTCCTCCTTAAGTTTTGCTTCTTCCTGAAGTAATGCCGTATACGACTGCTGTTCTTCTTCTGATGCTTTCACCTTTTTCTGCAATTCCTTAAGTTCTTTCAATCTCACATTCAGTAAAGGTTTTTGGCCTGATGGCTTGAACCTTGAATCGAGCTCTTTTTGTAATTTCGTTTCGGCTTCAAGAAGTTTATCATTTCCGATCAGCCCAGCAGAAAGCAGATATTTACTCATGGTCCCTTCACTTAGTGTATGTAACCCTTGCAGCCCTTGAAGGTCGAAAGAAAAAATGGCTTGGTAATAGCTTTTATCTACGCCATGGAGAATCTCATTCAATTCTTCCTCGCCGCCGACCCTTCCATCTTCGAAGGTCAATTTTACATCGCCAGTAGCTTTTCCCTTCACACGCTCAATAACGATTTCCCCATCTTTTTTTGTGACGAGACTGAGCCTTCCCCCATATTTAGCATGCATTTTGGGCTCGTAACGCGGTTCATTTTGAACCTTTGTCGGAAAACCAAACAGCATACTATGAATGAAAGACATGATGGTTGACTTGCCCGATTCATTTTCCCCAAAGAAAATCTGCATCTGTCCCAATTCAGGAAAACGCTGATTTTCCAGTTTGCCGTAACCATAAACATGGAGGTCTTTAATAATCAAATCCGTTCCTCCTCCCTACACTCATTTTTTCGCATCAAAAACTTGCAAAAGCCATCTTTCCGCTTCATCCACAAGTTCCCTCTGCTCTTTTGGCTCTATTGTATCAAGAAACCTTCTTGCACCCGGATGAATATAAAGCGGGGCCAGAGCAGCTTCCGTATCATCAAATTCAGATGCAAGCATGGATACCTCAGCCATAAATGGCAATAATGTTTCATTTGACCTAATCATCTGCATCGACTGGATGACTTTGATTTTATACACCCAGACAAACGATTCCCCTTGGTCCTCTTCCTGCATGATCCGGGTCAATTCTTCAAGATATTCCCCGGACACTGCTGCATTACCTGCATCCAGCTTCAATTCCAAAAGAAAGCTTCTCCCATCGAAGCCCTTCCGTTCCATTACTTCCCTGCATTGCTTGAACAGGGCATCAAATCCACCATCAGCGGTTATTTCAATTGTTTCGCTTTCCCAAATCACTTCAGAAGTTTCAATAAAGGAATGACGCTTCATGTCCCCGTCGAATTCGACGAGCAGGCACCCTTTAACGCCAGACTCCTTTCTGTTCCTGCCTTGAATATTTCCTGGGTATATCACTAGCGGATCTTCTGAAACCACCTGATGCTTATGAATATGGCCTAATGCCCAGTAATCGAAATCTTTGCCAGCTAGTTCCTTCAATGAAAAAGGGGCGTATGGGCTATGTTCGGAATTGCCTTCCAAATTCCCATGAAGCAGACCTATATGATAATCGGCCCCTTCGGCTTTTATGTAGGTTTCGATCATTCTCTCCCTTACGTGACGCCGCGGATAACTGAACCCATAAAGGTGGACAGTCGTCCCATCGATTTTTTCAAATCGTTTCACTTCTGTTTGCCCTGAAAATACGTGGACATTTTCCGGCAGCTCCACAGTAATCCATGAGCCGCTGAGATGATCATGGTTACCATGAATGATATAGGCAGGGATCTGATGCTGCTGGAGTTTTTCCATTTCGGTCCGAAAGCGGACCTGTGTCCGGAGACTCCGATTTTCCCCGTCAAATAGATCCCCCGATAACACGATAAAGTCAACCTGACGGGAAATTGCTTCATTAATGATTGTTTGAAAAGCTTTAAACGGGCTTTCCCTTAATTCCTTTAATATAGATGACGGCATATCCTTCAACCCTGAAAAGGGACTATCCAGATGGAGATCCGCCGCATGAATGAACCTCACACCGCTCAATAGTGTCACCTCGATTTCTATCAATATTTCACATTTAATTTTAACACAAACAGAACATACTTTCCCATACAATAGTATCTTAATAGGTCATCATGCAGTATGGGCAAATTCAACAGGAAAAAGACCGAATGGCGTGAACATTGTTTCATGCACGGCATTCGGTCTTTTTCATCATTCAAAAATATTCATACTTAAATAGCGTTCACCATTATCCGGTGCAATGCATAATACTCGCTTTCCACTTCCAAGACGACGGGCTTCCTGCAGGGCAGTCCAGACAGATGCACCTCCTGAAGGTCCAATCAATATACCTTCCTTCGAAGCCAGATCCTTCATGGTGGATATCGCATCTTCATCAGCCGCTTGAACGATTTCATCAAATACCTCTGTATTTAAGATGGTGGGGATAAATCCAGGGCTCGTACCCACTAACTTATGAGGGCCAGGCTTTCCGCCGGAAAGAACTGGGGAACCCTTAGGCTCGACAACTACAACCCTTAAATCCGGCAGATGTTCTTTTAAGGCTTCACCTGTACCGGTAATCGTTCCTCCCGTTCCAGCAGTAGCGACAAACACATCAAGGTTTCCATCCATCTGATCTAGAATCTCGACTGCTGTCGTCACTCTGTGTATATCAGGATTGGCTTGGTTTTCGAATTGCTGCGGAATAAAGCTATTAGGAATTTCTGCGGCTAGTTCCTCAGCTTTACGAATGGCTCCCGGCATCCGCTCTGCTGCAGGGGTGAGGACAACTTCCGCTCCGTATGCCTTTAAGATATTGATTCTTTCTTTCGACATATTATCCGGCATGACCATAATCGCCCGATACCCCTTTGCCGCGGCGTTCATAGCAAGTCCAATACCAGTATTCCCTGATGTTGGTTCTATGATCGTAGCCCCGGATTGAATGATGCCGTCCAGTTCAGCCTGCCTAATTAAGTTGAAGGCAGCCCGATCTTTTACACTGCGGCTCGGATTGAAATATTCAAGTTTTACAAATACTTCAGCGTCACCCTCCGCTGTTAAATGATTAATCCTTACAACAGGTGTATTTCCTATCAATTCAGTGATATTATTAACGATTTTTACCGTCATTCAAAAAATCCCCCTTCAATCCATACACTTCCTAGATGCACTTTTACTCATTTATTATATCATTTATGATTTTTCATTTAAAAGAGAGAATTCCTCTAGTATAAATAGGTTTTGTTTTGAAGTTAGTTCGGTATAGTTATTGTCCATCGCTTTTCACGAGATTCAGCTACTTATCAAATTCCCTGTCTTAACATATTTCCCTTACATAACAATAGTCAAAATTGACAGATAATGATAAAATTTTTATAACAGTTCCTAAGATAATAACATTTTTGATAAGGGAGTTTTTGAAAATGAGCAGAATATACAAACTAACCGTTTTTGAACCGACAGGGGAAAAACTATTGGATGAATCATTTACAGCCGAGAATGATGAACAAGCTAAAGAATTGGGAGAAAATCTATTGAAGGAAAAAAACTATCAAGGACGAACACATCGCTGTACATCACCTTCAGGCGCTTTATTGCTTTTTCATCGCTGATTGAAAATGGAAGCGTAATCACTAAAATCATGATCTAGTTTCAGACACATTCCTTATATAAAAAGGCCGTCACAATAACGCGACGGCCTTTTTCATTCATTTTCCGATGAAGTTCGGTTTCCTTTTTTCCACGAATGCTTTTATTCCCTCTTGGTGGTCCGCCGTTTGGCGCATTTTCATCTGGGCAGCTTTTTCAATCTCAAGGATCTTAATCAATAGCGGGCGATTTTTTTCACTAAGGATTTTTTTCGTTTTAATCATGGCCTGAATCGGGCTTTGCAGCCATGATTGCACTTTCTTTTCTACCGTATGTTCCAAGGTTCCATCAGCCACTTCATGAATGAGGCCCTTTTCTTTTGCTTCAAGCGCTGTAAGCACTTTACCTTCCCAGATTAGTTCTTTAGCACCCACTTCACCAAGACGGCGTTCAAGGAAGAAGTGTCCGCCGCCATCGGGGATTAATCCAATCCCGATAAAATTCATCGCAACCTTACTTTCCGAATCGGCAATAAGATGGTCGGTTGCAAGAGCTATACTTAACCCAAGCCCTGCAGCTGCACCATGAATGGCACTGATGGTCAATTTAGGCATGAAGTAAAGAGTGGTCACCAATTCACTGATTCCATCCATCAGTTCATCGAAAGCGTTTTCTTTTCCAGGCGAAAGCATCATCTTAATGTCACCACCTGCGGAAAATGCTTTCCCATTTCCTTTTAAAATGACGACATCCACATCATCATTCTCACTAACTTCCTTCAGGGCATGAATAAAATCATGCAGCATTTCCGGATTTAAAGCATTCATGGCCTCTGGACGGTTCATTGCAACAGTGGCCGTCCTGTCCGAATATGTGACTAAAACAGTGCCTGCAGGTGATGTTGATTCAATACTCAATTTATTTCCTCCTCTTTCGTTCTATGACTCTATTATATATACCTCCCCATTATTAGAATAGGGGGAAAAGTTGCAATTATACAAACCTAGCATTATTTATTGATATATTTATCTTGAAGCTGATCACGCAATGCCCTTTTCAAGAACTTCCCAACACCCGTTTTCGGGATTTCATCCAAAAAGACCACTTCATCCGGCAGCCACCATTTTGCAAACTGCGGCATTAAAAATTCGATGATGTCTTCCTGGGACACTTTCCCCTTGTATGCCTCCTTCAAGACAACACAGGCGATCGGCCGTTCCTGCCATTTTTCGTGAGGCACTGCAATTACCGCAGCCTCAAAGATTCCTTCATGGGCCATTAATGCATTCTCTATATCTACGGAAGAAATCCACTCACCGCCGCTTTTTATCAAATCTTTCGTCCGGTCAACAATTTTGACGAATCCCTCTTCATCAATCGTGACAACATCCCCCGTATACAGCCAGCCATCTTTAAACGTATCCTCTGACCGCTCATCCTTAAAATACTCATTCGCTATCCAAGGACCCCTGATCAGCAATTCGCCCATTTCTTTTCCATCTGGTTTCACTTCGCCGCCCTGACCGATCACTTTAATTTCTATCATTGGCGAAACAAGGCCCTGCTTGGCCTTCAACTCATAAAGTTCTTCTTCAGGAAGGTCTTCCTGATAGCTTTTTGGTTTCGATACAAATACGAGCGGGCTTGTTTCAGTCATTCCATAGGCATGCAGGAATGGTATCCCATACTTTTGTTCAAAGGTTTTAATCATGCTTTTCGGAGCAGCCGACCCTCCGCATAGAACAGTGCGAATGCTGCTCGTATCATGGCCGCCTTCTTCCAGCTCCTTCAATAAGCCCAGCCATATCGTCGGTACCCCTGCTGCGATTGTAACCTTCTCCGTTTCTATAAGCTCAGCCAAAATCTTTGGGGTGAAATAGGGTCCCGGCAAAACCATCTTCGTTCCAAACCAAACACTGGCAAAAGGCATGCCCCAAGCGTTCACATGAAACATCGGCACGACAGGAAGGGCCACATCACGCTCGCTTAATGCTGTAGAATCGGCAAGCCCCAGTGCAATCGCATGCAGCAAAATTCCGCGATGTGAATAAACCACACCTTTCGGATTCCCGGTCGTGGCGGAAGTATAACATATGCCGGCAGGCGCATTTTCATCCAAGGTTTGAATGAATGGCTGTTTTGGATTCCCTTCGGCTAATAATCTTTCATAATGATAAATGGGTGAAAGGGTCGTATCAGGCAACTCCTCTTTATCCGTCATAATGATATACCCTTCCACTGTCGTCAACTCATCTTTAATTGCTTCCAAGAGGGGAATGACATCCGGGTCTATCAATAATAATCGATCCTCCGCACTATTGACGATATAAGAAACATGCTGAGGAGACAAACGCATATTGATTGTATGAAGGACAGCACCATGACAGGGAATCGCGAAATATGCTTCTAAATGCCGATGATGGTTCCAGGCAAGTGTTCCAATACGGTCACCTGTTTGAATGCCGAATTTTTCAAGATTACTGGTCAGCCTTCTTGTACGCTCAGCAATCTCTGCATATGTAAATGTGTGAATTCCACCATCCGTACGCGAAACGACCTCTTTCTTCGGAAAATATTTTTCAGCTCTCTCAATGATTTGAGTCATGATCAATGGAGTATCCATCATTACAATCTCCCCCTTATATTAAAAGCATCCTCATTATATATTCGACCAGAAAAAAAATAATCCTTTATCCCTAGGTGCCTTTTACGATTATTTTGAATTTAGGTTTATCCTGATGATATTTCAAAAAGGCTAAACCAGATCCTATCCGTTTGACGACAATAACGGGATTCGGAAAGGGCGCGGATTTCTGGAACCAACTGGAACGGTTTTTAAAATAAAAAATGGCTGGCATACTCGCTCTTTATCGTTTTTTATTGTTTTATGAAACCCTCATTGGATTGAAGAAATTTGCGACACTCCTGCCGAAAAACTGGCTAGATGAGACCCCGGAGACGTTTACGGCGAGGAGGCTTGGCAGGCAGTCGGCGGAAAGGGAGCGGATTTCTGAAACCAACTGGAACGTTTTTTAAATAAAAAATGGCTGGCATACTCGCTTCTTCGAGTTGATAAATGATACCGGTATCATTTATCAGGAGCATAATCTGAAATGTTATTTTTAGACCATCCAAATTTAGCAGTGCAGTGCCATGACCTATTTTTTATGTTTCTTTCTAGAAAAAAGAGGAAATAGTAAAGATACAATTATGTATAGAGGGAGCTCATTTATGATAAACAAAATAAACGAAGAACTAGAAGCCTATTGCTCGAGTGAATATTCAAAGCTATCACGGGTGATCGTCTGTGAACCTCGTTATATGGAAATCCGGGAGATCATTAACGAAACACAAAAAGAGTTTCAAGAGGAAAATATCGATCAAGCACTAGCCTTGGAGCAGCACGCCCAATTTACAAAGGCTCTTGAGCATGAAGGGATTGAAGTCATAAAACTTACGCCACAATTTACATATCCAGAACAAGTTTTCACGAGGGATATCGGTTTTACTCTTGGCAATATCGTATACGTTGCGGAATTGGCAACAGGTATCAGGCAGGGCGAAGAACAAATATTGAAATCCTGGCTCGAAACGAATGGCATCTCGTATTTCAATCTCCTCAAAGATCATATTGAGGGCGGGGATGTCCTTATTGACGGAAAGACCATCTATATTGGAATCAGTGAAAGAACAGATGAAACATCCGTCAAGCATCTTCAGACCCTATTACCGGAATACGATGTCATCGCGATTCCTTTCATTGAAACATTCCTTCATTTAGATTGTGTTTTCAATATCATATCACCGACAGAGGCGCTTATTTTTCCGGAGTCCTTTACAAAAAAAGAGATGGATATATTAGCTTCACGTTATGACATAATTGAAGTAACTAAAGAAGAACAATTCACATTAGGAACCAACGTGCTTTCAATTGGGAATAAAAAAATATTCAGTCTTCCGTGTAATAAACAGGTAAATAGTCAGCTTCGTAAACGCGGATACGAAGTCATTGAAATCGATATAAGCGAAATAATCAAGTCCGGTGGCTCTTTTCGTTGTTGCACCATGCCACTATTGAGGACAACGAATAAGAAGACTGATTCAGCCTGAGCAGATGAAAGAAACTGGACTTGTGTGGAAGTCCGGTTTCTTTCTCTTTTTATAAACATGGTGCTATCAAAGAGATTAAGGGTTCAGTTCTTTTTTTAATGCCTCGATTCCTTCGATTACAGTTTTTAAATTTTCAACATCATTCAAGTTGTCTCTTGCATGCAGCAAAACCGGTCTAACTGATTCCACCGAACGTCCAAACCGGTACATCCATTCATATCGAGGAACCATCCAAGTATGAAAATGGTGGGAAGTATCCTCATTGTAAAAACAATAAACATTTTCTATCCCTAATACTTTTCTTTGAGCTTTTCTAATCTTGGTTAATACGTTTATGTAATCAACCTTTTCTCGTTCATTTAATTCATCAAAGCACTTAATATGGCGCTTAGATGCTAATATCACTAAACCTTCAATGGGGTATGCAACGTCTTGGTGAGCATGAAAATATTCAGATTCGACTATTACACCACCATCAGCTTCCACTTCCCCACTTGTCTCCTCCTTTTCATTAATGCAGAAGTTTTAATATAGTTTGAGAATCCTTTCTATTTAACTGTACATACTCGCTATGTTCATCCTTCGTCAATTCTACAATATTTTCATCAGTATTAACCCAAACATAATATACTGCTATTTTACCTTCGCTTTTTTCATCATTAAAATAAAAGATGAAGTCCGCCTTAGGATGATCTTCCGCCAACGCGAATTCTTCCCAATCTGCATTTCTTACTATTTCTTTTGTTTTTTCTGTTTTCCCCATTTCTATCTTTTCTTTATATGCTTCGAATTTGTAGTTTTTACCTTCATATTTTTGAACGGAAATATGTTCTTGCTTTGTTGTACAGCCTGAAGCTAACGTTATTGATAATAGGCTAAGTGCAACAAGCAGCGGTTTCCTTTTCATTACTGTCATCTCCTCTTACCCCACTGGATTAATTATCCAATATATTTCATTATACTTCTCCACGCAAAAGAGTAATAGGAATATTCATCAATTTATTAACCAAAAAAACTTAAGGATTTTGACCCCTGGATAGTTGATGCAGCCTTCCATTTCATCAAAAGCACATACTCGCTTATATTGCATTTAATCCGATTACTAGCCGACAATATAAACCCTTTTAAATTGATAATCCTTTCCTTTGTGAATTGGCTTGGCTAAAATTTGATAATATTGAATTATCCTTGCTATAATTTCATGGGATAGCGTTTAGAATAAAACAAGATTGAAAGGGGAATGTAAAATGAATTATGTAAAAAATCAGCTAACGGTTATGCGCGGCAATCTTTTAAAAGAAATCGATGGAATCAAACCAGAGTTTATGGATGTACAGCCTGAAGGTTTTAATAATACAATCCATTGGCACCTTGGCCATGTCCTTTCTGCAGCCGAAAAATTTTTATTGAACTCCCATAGTGAATTGCCAGAGAATTACGGCCAACTATTCGGATATGGTTCAAAACCAGCGGACTGGACTGGGGACGTACCTACCGTTGAAGTATTAAAGCAACAACTGCATGAACAACTTGATCGCCTTCTTGAAATTCCGGAAGAACGATTGACTGAAAAAACGGCACAGCCTTTCAACGGAATGGAAACAGTGGGGGAATTCATTAATTTTGTAGTGCTCCATGAAGCCAATCATATTGGACAAATTCACGCAATGAAACTCTTAATCCAATCCAAGAACTGAGATTAAACCATAACTGTCACTCTGTATTTCTTGAAATAGGAGTGGCATTTTTTTATTTTTCACAGTCAAATATGCTGTTTTAATCACTTATGGCTTCTGTCATGTGAGTATGGGAGCGTTTACTCGCGAATTCGGGGCGTTACTCGTGAATTCCGAGCGTTTACTCGTGAGTTTGGCACGTTTACTCGTGAGTTCGGAGCAAATACTCGTGAGTTTGGCACGTTTACTCGTGAGTTCGGAGCAAATACTCGTGAGTTCAGCACGTTTACTCGTGAATTCCGAGCGTTTACTCGTGAGTTCGGAGCAAATACTCGTGAGTTTGGCACGTTTACTCGTGAGTTTGGCGCGTTTACTCGTGAGTTCGGAGCAAATACTCGTGAATTCCGAGCGTTTACTCGTGAGGTTGCAGCAAATACTCGTGAATTTTGTGCTTTACTCGTAAATATAATCAAAAAGAGCCCCCGCTCTATAAGCGAGGGCTTCATCTGTTCATGCGAAGTGAACGTCTCTTTACGTCATTTGGTTATCCATATAATCACTGTATGCCTTTTCCGCTGCGGCTTCCGAAGTGAACAAAGCATCATCGTCCTCAATCGTATGAAATGTATCATTCAGGAACAAGGCAACTGCATTGGGATCTTTGGGGTGCGGAACGATTTCCGCAGCCCTTATATTCGAAACGGTAGGAACGTGGGGATTATTATAAATCACAAACACCTCGTCACCGACTTGCACTTCTTTTGCATTGATTACACCCATTGAATTCTTCCTTTCCATTACTGATTTTCCTTTAGCTTATGGAAAGAAGCTTATAATTATTTATGAAATATAACAGGCCTAAAAAGCGGCATGATCTGAATGGGGCCCCTTCTATATGAAGGAGACCCGCCATTCATTTAAGCATATTCATCTTTTGTAAAAAATCGATTGGATGCTGTTTCCGGAAGAATTCCCTCAGCATATAGGCAACGCCATCTTGGTCATTGGAGCGCGTCACCCATTTTGCCACTTTCCTTACTTCCTCATCCGCATTGCCCATGGCAACTCCCAGACCAGAACCGGCAATCATCTCCATATCATCAAATCCATCTCCAATCGAGACGATTTCCGTTCTTTTCACCTCTAAATGGTCAGCTAAATACAATACACCGCTCCATTTAGAAACACCCTTCGGAACGATGGTCAGCTTATGTCCTGGATATAAGATTGCATCCACCTCAGGGAACATTTCCTTTATCAATTTCAACATATCATTTCGAGCACTTTTTTCTGGAAATATAATGTCCATCTTCGTCGGGGCCATCGGCTGGTCAATAAGCTCTTCACTGATATCATCCACATAATTTTGGGCATAAATATTTTGGTCATTCAAATACATTACCGATTTACCAAGCAAATTCTCCGGGAGGTTCACCCGATTGCCCAGCGAGTATTTCTCATGAATGAGCAATATTTGGCACGTGGTCTTTTCAAGCATTTGCACGAGCTCTGCTGTCAGTTCTTCTGATATCCTTTTTACCATTATCGGCTTTTCTATGGAAGCTCCGACAAAGGCTCCTTGCTGAGCAACGATCATCGGATTTATTTTTAGGGCTTTGGCCACTTTTTTTGCTGAGTGATAGTTTCTTGACGTCACAAGTGCAACATGGACACCTTTTTGGTGAACATAATCTATTGCTTCTTTAGTCGATTTATTTAAACGGCCATTCGACTGGAGCAATGTCCCGTCGATATTGACCGCAAGTAGTCGATATACCATGCTGATCTCCCCCATCTGTAGTATCCTCTTTCCAAATTTATGACTAAAATTTCGGGAATAGAACAAATAATGGTTCACGACCCTTGCAATGGTGTCTTTCAGGAAACAAAAAAACCCCCAACCATTATGGAAGGGAGTCTTTAACTGCTTATTGCTGTTGGTCAGGCAAGCCATATAAATCTTCAAGCGGCTTCATGATAATTTTATTGAGGTCTGCGATTACCATGCTCATCCGTTGTTCAGCTTCCATCAATTGTGAAATGGTTGGGTTTTGTTGGACAAGCTGTACCGTCTTTTGTGCTTGCTCAACCTCTTCCGGTGCAATCTCCTGTCCCATCATTTGCTTTTGCTGCAATGTCATCTGCAGATTACGGAAGTTTTCAAACATTCCTTTTGTTGCTTCATCAGAATTGACAAGATCATATAAGCGTTGCAAATCGGCATATTCATTACTTGCCCTAATTGCCTTTTCCATTTCATACGCTGCATCATATACGTTACTCATTTATTTCCCCTCCCGGTAATCATTGTATTCCTACACCTTTTCCACTATAACAAATCCGATTGCGAATTACACGTCATCCTATTAAAACAGTTACAAATCCTTTAAATAAACCGATGATTCCTCCAAGCAAAGCTCCAAGGCAGGTGATTATCGAAAAATCCTTCTTAGTGATGGATACGACCTTTTCCTCAAGCCGGGAAATGGTGTCCGGGAAATTGGCAGTCCATTCTCGAACCGGCTTATTCATGATCGAAGTGACAGGCAGCATTTCAGCTGTCTTTTCGTTAATCAATTGTTATATCGTTTCTCTTCCGACCATGTTTCAAATTCATTAAGAAAGTATGTTTGTAAATTTGCAATCTTGTTCTAACGTAAATGAAGAATTCTTCATTTACGTTAAAACAAGCATTTGAGCAGTACTTTTTTCCATGGACAATACTTTCTTTACTTCTGCCTTCACGTAAATTTTCATATTCTGTATAGAGGCATCATGATGACTTTACTTTGTATGCTCGCTGGCGTGTTTAAATGATCAATACCAATTTGGCTAACTCATCCTGCCGCTTCGGAATCCACCTTGGTGTCAACGGCAAGCTGTTTCACCAAAATATAGATTGGTTTATAAAGTCTGAACAGCATTGTGATAGCTAATAATTTAGTGAAGCCACCTATTACAGCACCTAAGACGACCATACAGGGTCCTTAACCAAAACTCCATGAAATTTCTCCTTTTATTGCTTTAAATAGAGGCTTGATGACACCTTCTAATTAAAAGAACATAGAATGTGTTATCCACATTTGCCCATCATTAAATTATTAAAGGATATTAAACTTAGTGCAAACGGGGAATTATTATGAACCTTAACCATCAGAAAGTTTTCATTACGGTAAATCCCGCAGAGACGCGAAAGAAGGCGCTACTGTTTATCGCAGAAAAACTATTTGAGGAATGGGGCCTTCAATTTGGAGAACCCGTAACGATCATGGCTGGATGCCGTTCGGTCCCGGTACTTGTCCAGCCATTCCCGTCACCCCAGCCTACATTGAAACTTTCATATGATATGAACCAAACTTTATCCTTACCCAGTTTTTCCGATTCAATCTCCGTCTCATACAATGCGGAAGGAAGGTCAATTAAAATAGGCCCGTTCTTCGCTTCACTCATGAACCAGACTCCCTTGCAAGACGGGACATTCGGCGAGATGGAAAAATTTTATCAGGAAATGAAAACATATTGTAATCAGCGGGGCATCCCCTTCTATTTAGTAAAATTGCAGTCTCTTCAAGAGGGAGTTGTAGAAGGCTACCTGCCTGGGCAAGATGGCTGGCAAACCTTGCCCCTCCCCATTCCTGATGTATTTTATAACCGGATACATTCGCGTAAACTTGAGGAATCGCATTCTTTCAAGCTGTTTAAAACTGAACTGGAGGAACGGTCGATACCGATGTTCAATGGAAGGTTCCTCTCCAAACATGATGTACATGAGCTGCTAATCTTAGAAGAAGAGCTGTTGCCAAATTTGCCGGAGACGATACTTTTTAACGAAAAGGAATCTTCCTTGAGGTTTATAGAAAAGCATTCGGTAATCTACTTTAAACCCGCATCAGGCAGCCAAGGCAGGAATATTTGCAGATTAACGCAAGTAGCTGGAAAATGGAAAATCGAGCAATCTGGAAATCTCCAGGATGTGCATTTTGCTGATACGGATGAAAAATTGTACGAAACCTTAAAAAGGTTTTCCAGTAAACAATCCTTCATTCTTCAAAAAGGGATTTCCCTATTCGAAACCGATCAGAGAAAAGTTGATTTCCGCATACTTCTTCACCGGAATGATCTGCTTGAGTGGAAAGTTTCATCAATGGTTGCCCGGATTGGGGACCCTGGCACTATCGTTTCCAATCTTGCACAAGGCGGCTTGATGAAAAATGGGCCGGATTTTCTAAAGGAAGCATTTGACCTTCAGGACGCCAGCCGCATATATCAAAAGCTCGTACGGCTGGCTAAAAACACTGCCCAGGCCTTGGTCGAAAACCACAACGATTCATTCGGTGAGCTAGGGATTGATTTAGCACTGGATACCGATACCCATCCATGGATCATCGAAGTGAATTCAAAACCTTCAAAAAAATTTCAAGGCAACTATGAAACCTTTCGTCCATCAGTAAAATCCATCATAGATTTCATGCTTGCCCTTAACCGCGAAAACCATCCATAAAAGGAGTTGCTAGCACGTGTTAATAGGATTAATGGCCGCGTCGGATACACATGAAAACAACTACTTCACCGAAATAGCCAAAACCGCAAAATCATTTGATATGAATGTTTGTAAATTCTCACCGGAAAATATTGATATGGATCTGAAAAAAGTCCGCGGCGAGCGTTTTGATGCCGAGGACAAAACTTGGATCAGCGCATCTTTTGATATACCTGATTTTGTTTATGATCGCTGTTTTCACGGATTAGTCCGTGAGTCAACGGAAACGCGGCACAAAATCGATTGGTTAAAAGATAACTCGAATTTCTTAGGGCTGGGCCTTCCTGGTAAGTGGGAAGTGTATCAAATCCTAAAAAACCATCCACACCTACAGGCATTTTTTCCAGAGACCGTACAAGTGACGACACCTGAAGATATTACCGGTCATTTGGAACGCCTGGATAAAATCATCATCAAACCTGAATTCGGTGCAGGCGGTACAGGAATCTACCTTCTTTCAAAAAACGAAGACGGTACCTTGGTATCCATGACGAAAAAGGGCACCAAATATGACCGCCAATTCTCCTCCAAATCTCAGCTTAACAAATGGCTGCAGCATTTATTAAATCGATACCGTTACCTCTGCCAGCCATATTTGGAACTTTGCAGCCAATATAACGAGCCATTCGATTTACGGATTTTACTTCAAAAAAACGAGAAGAATCAATGGATGGAACGTGGCCGCGGAATTCGTACGGGACAAAAGGACGGAATTACCTCAAATCTTGCCACAGGCGGGGAAGCCATTTCTTTGGAAACTTTCATCAAAAGAAACCCGGAAACGATTTCGATTGCCGTCGAACAAAAGATTGAGCATATCCTTCGCACCCTGCCCGCAGAAACCGAAGCTGTCTTTGAAAGATTATTCGAGTTGGGGATCGATATAGGCATCGATAAAAAAGGCCAAATATGGATAATGGACATTAACTCGAAGCCCGGAAGGAAAATCATTCAGGCACTGCAGCCGGAGACCATGAATGATATTCATCGCGCACCGTTTCAATATAGCCAGTATTTAGCAAAACATCTTCAGAAAGCAGGTGAATAGAAAGTGAGAAAGACTTATCCTGCCGAAATTGCCGCTATCCCCGGTAATGTTCTCTACTACCCTTCCGATCTTGGAGACTTGGCAGAGATTGAATTAATTTACTTCGGACGACATTCATGTCCTGCCATCGTCAAACAAAACCCGGCCGTCAATCAATCAATCGTCCTTTCGGAAAGTCTTGCGGAATCTCTACTATTCGATCATACCGATATTCCCCTTCATTTATTCATATACGGCAGAAGCATTCATATCGGACCGCTGGTCGGAATCTTTTCATCAGGCTTCACCGGCATTTCAAACAAACCATTAGGCGAAAGATCGGAATTTTTCGCAAAGCTCCTTTCGCTTAGCAGGACCACAGGCTGTATTCCCTTTGTTTTTGGGGAGAATGTAATCAATTGGGATGAGGAGACAATCAAAGGTTATGTGTTTGATAACAATGACTGGCAGATTAATGAATTTCCTTTTCCTAATGTGATCTATGACCGTCTCCCAAATCGGTTGACGGAAAACCGCGATGGACCTAAAGAAGTGAAGCAGAAATTCCAAAAAGAATATACCATTCCATGGTATAATCCTGGTTTTTTCAATAAATGGGATGTAAATGAAAGGTTATGCGCAGATGAGCGGGCACTGCCATATTTGCCGGAAACGTATCCATTTCAATCCATGTCCGTGGTGGAAACCCTTCTTTCCCATTACCGGCAAGTTTATATAAAGCCCATTCACGGCAGCCTCGGCCTAGGGATTCACCAAATTCTTTATGATAAGCATGAGAATGTTTACTATTGCCGCTATACAAATGAAGCAAAAGAAAATAAACTGCAAAAGTTTTCCACACTGGAATCCATCGTTAAACATATTTTTCACGACCGGCCGCTAGAGAATCTTATCGTGCAGCAGGGCATCCCATTAATTCGATCTGAAAAACGTCCAGTGGATTTCCGGGTCCATACGAACAAGGACAGTAATGGAAAATGGCAGGTAACCGCGATCGCCGCAAAAATCGCCGGTGCCGGCAGCGTCACGACCCATATTAAAAGCGGGGGTGTGATCAAAACGGTTGCCGAACTGTTTGGAGATGACGATGAGGCGAAAGAAGTCGAACGAAAGCTATCGGAAGCCGCACTGATTTTAAGTGACAGTATAGAAAAGAACTTGGACGGAATCGTTGCAGAAATAGGATTTGATTTTGGATTGGATAAAAAAGGTCAGGTTTGGATGTTTGAAGCCAATTCCAAACCGGGACGTTCCATCTTCTCCCATCCTAAACTTAAGGATTTCGAATTGCTGACCAGAAAGCTCAGCCTTGATTACGCCATTTATCTTACGGAACAGACGATTACAAAATCAATCAGTGTGCCGCGATGAACATTTTTTACGATATCCCCACTGAAAATTGGTACCACAATCAAGAGAATGCGGAACTTTTCGCTGGCTCAGCCGAGGACGTAATTAGGTATAATAAGGATCATACGAATCAACCCCTAATTCCAATCACCATATTTCCAGGTAACCGGATGCTTGCCGTCGGCATACTGACTGTTTCCAATCCCAAAAAGGAATCAGGTTTGGGTGGAAACCTGACCCTTTTTCGGGACCTATCACTATATTTATTCAAACATGGAATATTGGCGTATGTATTCACAGAAAAGGTCCTTCATTCCGAATCGATGAGAGGGTATGTTTTTTCCTCCATTTCAAACAAATGGATCGAATGTAAAGTGCCCTTCCCTGACATCGTCTATAACCGAATCCCCTTGAGGAGCTATGAGGCGTCAGGGGAATTCCAACAGCTCATCCAATTTTTAAAAAAATACCGAATGAATCTTTTCAACCCCTGTTTCATAGATAAATATGTGATGTTCGAAGCATTGAAGGAAGAAGGATCCCTGACCAATCACCTTCCGCACACCATGGTCTTGAGAAACAGCGGCTGCCTTGATGCTTTCTTGGAGACCTATAAGCATATATACCTTAAACCTTGCAAAGGAAGCCAAGGTAAAGGCATTTATACGATAATCAAAAATGATGATGATACACTATTGTTCAATAGCTTAAAACATAGTGAGTCCTTCCCGGATTTCGCGTCATTCTGGGAAACAAGAAAAAGGGATTTATTAAAAAGGAGCTACCTTGCTCAACAGGCGATCATACCAAAAAAACTTTTTGGACATCGTTATGATTACCGGATTCTGGTCCATTATGAAAAAGGTTTTTATAAAGTGACCGGCAAAGCGGTAAGGATGTCACAAACTCAGGAAATCACCACCCACACTCCCCGAGGGGGGAAGATCGTTCCTTTTCAAGACCTGCAATCAAGAAGCCTGAATCGAAAATTAGCAAAAATCGCCCAAAAAAGCGGAGAGATACTTTCTAAAAAAATCGGATTTCTTGGAGAGTTTTCCATGGATATAGGGGAAGACGAATCCGGTTCGCTCTTCATATACGAAGTGAACTCAAAGCCCATGCAATTCGATGAGGAAGAAATTGAAACAAACAGGCTTTTGCATTTAAAAAATCTTTTTATTGAATTAACTTTTCCAAGCCTAACAATTAAATAACATCCTCCAGCTGCCGTTTTCCATTATAATTAAATGAGAAACTGTATAAATGGAGGTAATACATATGATTACTCATTTTCAATGGGCACCACTGCATAAGAATCTGCCGGGATGGAAAATTTCCTTTTATTTCAACAAGCAGGCAACCCAAGCCTTGTATCATAAAGATGGATCGATCGAGTGGACAGCCAATCCGCCTTCCGGAACAGATGAAGCCAAACTCAAAAGCATGATACATGATTTAATGATTTTCCATGTGTATGAATGAACCGCCTTTACATTCATGAAATACCTAACCAGAATAAAAAAGACTCCTTTGCCCAAACTAAAGAAAAGGCTAGGAGGGATTTATTTTGGATAAAGAAAAAATGACATTTTTGAAGGATACCGAATATGATGGCAAGGACTCCGTTTACCTTGATGTCGACCGTATCATCAATGAAGGAATGGCGGGCGGAAATGTGTATGAAGTCGCTAACCTTCAGAACATCGAAGAAGCACATGATTTTTATGATGAAACAGATCCAAATATCAATAAATGAATGATGTGAGCTCTCTTATGGAGAGCTCTCTTTTATATCAGTCAGACCGTTAACATTCAAATAGTTCCATTCTCCCTTGCACTCAACATATTTTCGTTTAATATCGATGTAATGATATGCTCTGAATCCCATTCATGCCCAGATATCTCGATAAGGGGATAGCGATTCGGTAAAACGACCTGCTGGATTTCTTGAACGGTCAGCCCTTGAGAATTCAGGCGTAAAATTTCGCCTTGGAGGTTTTCCAGATAATCCAGTTTTTTTCGAAACATTTCCTTCCCTTCAGGGACATGCCCAGCATGGCAGCAAAACACTTCCCCGAAGTCATATTGCAGTAATCTTTTTATTGAATCGATGATGACCGGAACAGACTCTTCCCGTAAGACAAGCTTTGTCTTTGGTGTTACGAAAAGGTCTCCTGAAAAGAGCATGCCATTACTGTGATTCAAATACACCATATGGTCCTTCGCATGGCCGGGGGTAAAAATCGGCTCCCACGTTTGGGTGCGCGAATGAATGGCCTCCCCTAGCGGCTCAGCTTTAAAGGCGTCTCTCTTTCCCCAGAAAATTTTGCGATATTCAGGATATTCAGCATCCCTTGCACAAACTTCAACCGACATCGGGTGAATGAAAAGCGGGACCTTTTTATGTTCCTGTATCCAGGCAGCGCCCCCCGTATGGTCTTCATGATAGTGAGTCAGGGCCACTGAGTCGAAGTCTGCGGACTCATAGAACGGAATAAGCTCTTTCAATAAAATCTCTGCTCCAGTATCTATCAATAGGCCATCCGTTAAAAAAACATTAACACTCATTCCCGCCTTGTTCCCGCCAGGAGTCCCGTGCACACAAACCACATCATTTATCGTCTTAATCTCTATCACTCAATTTCCTCCCCATCATTGTACAAAAATAGTTTCATCTTCCTTTTTTTAACTTTACTATAATAAATGTAGTACCACTTTACCTTTTTGACAAGGAAATACTGGAATAATTAACCTGGATGAAAATGCTGGATTCTTGTATAATAGCCCTTTTTTAACAGACCTTACAAAACTTTAATAATAAAAATCACCCCAAAAACTTCAAAAACGATTGACATTGTGAGATTTTACAAATAATATAGATTATATTAAAAAACTTGAAATATTCTAAAATAATAATTTACTTATCAAGAGTGACGGAGGGATCAGGCCCTGTGATGTCCGGCAACCGCCCTTAGGGAACGGTGCCACTTCCTGCAGAATGATTGCATTCTGAAAGATAAGACGAGATATAATTTCGCTGCCTCTTTCTGAATGATAGGGGCAGTTTTTTAATGTTTAAGGGGGAAAGCTCATGATTGAAATCCGTTCAGTCCGAAAGGAATACGTCTCGAAGAAAAACCGAGTTATCGGAGTGGATAACGTATCTTTAACCATTCAAACTGGTGAAGTGTATGGAATTGTCGGCTACAGTGGAGCTGGAAAAAGCTCATTACTCCGCTGCTTGAATTTGCTTGAACGTCCGACAAGTGGAAATATCATCATCGACGGCATTGATTTAACCTCTTTATCAAGTAAAGAGCTTCGTAAACAACGTCAAAAAATCGGAATGATATTCCAACACTTTTCACTGGTCAGTTCAAAAACCGTTTATGAAAATGTTGCTTTCGCCTTAAAGGCCGCGCATCGATCGAAGGATGCAATCAGTTTACGTGTATTGGAATTGTTGGAAATCGTAGGGCTCAGCGATAAGAAAGATGTCTATCCGGCGCAGCTTAGCGGTGGACAGAAGCAACGGGTAGGCATAGCCCGTGCCTTAGCAAATGACCCCACTGTACTATTATGTGATGAAGCGACTTCAGCACTTGATCCAACAACTACAAAAGCGATTTTACAATTATTGAAAAAGATAAGCAGTAAGCTTGGCATCACCATCGTGTTGATTACACATGAAATGGAAGTGGTCAAAGAACTATGCCACCGTGTCGCCGTCATGCAGGATGGCCGTGTAATTGAAGAAGGTCCCGTTTATGAAATATTTTCACAGCCCAAGCAGGAGTTAACGAAGCAATTCATTAGCAGTGTTCTGGATTTCGCACTCCCTCCGCACTTGATTGAAGAAAGTAAAGGTACGATCATTCAAATTCAATTCGAAGGGCAAACCGCTGGTGAGTCGATCCTTTCGGATACTCTCCAATCCCATTCAGTAAAGGGTAATATTTTACACGGTAAAATTGAGTATATCCAGGATGTCCCTTTAGGCATTTTAATCATCGAGTTAATAGGCGATGCAGCTCAAATTCATTCGGCATTGCAATATATAAAAAATCGTTCCAGTTCTGTGGAGGTGTTAAAACATGTCACTGCTTGATTCCATCGTCAATATTTTACCTGATCTTAATAAAGCCTTTCTTGAAACGATTTATATGGTCGGCGTTTCCCTTGCAGTAGCCCTGCTGATCGGTTTACCGCTTGGAGTATTGCTGTTTACCACAACAAGGAATTTATTTTTTGAAAATAGTATCGTGAATCGCTCTCTAGGATTCGCAGTCAATATTGTCCGTTCAATCCCTTTCATCATTCTCTTGGTTGCCCTCCTTCCTTTAACGGATCTTCTAACTGGATCGACGATAGGGCCGAGAGCGGCTACTGTTTCCCTGTCGGTGTCCGCAATACCTTTTTTTGCAAGAATCGTTGAAACGGCATTACGTGAAATAGACAGAGGAGTGATTGAAGCTGCAATTGCCGTAGGAGCCACTCCATGGATGATCATTAAGGATGTACTTCTCCCAGAGGCAAAACCGGGTATCATTCAAGGACTGACATTAACGACCATTTCGCTTATCGGTTACTCAGCAATGGCAGGGACAATCGGCGGAGGCGGAATTGGCGACCTGGCCATCCGGTACGGTTATTACCGTTATGACAACACAGTCATGATCACGACGATCGTCGTGCTGATCTGCCTTGTTCAAATCATTCAAATGGTTGGTGACAAGGCCTCATACATAGTTAACAAACGATAGTGATCCATCATTTTTCAATGATTCAATACATTTCATTACTCAGGAGGAATTTTAAATGAAGAAAATAGCTTCGTTATTATCAGTCTGTGCACTTGCCCTTGGCTTGGCAGCATGCGGGAGCGATGATGCATCCCCAAAAACTGAAGACAAAAAGGAATTGAAGATCGGGGCGACTACCGGGCCCTATGCCGATATGGTTAAAGAGGCCATAAAACCAGGTCTGGAAGATCTCGGTTACAAAATAGAGATCGTCGAATTCACCGACTATATCCAGCCGAATAAGTCCCTTGGCAACCATTCGATCGACGCCAACCTCTTCCAGCATAAGGTGTACATGGATAACTTCGCTAAAGAAAATGATTTAAAGCTTACCGACCTTATCATAGTTCCAACAGCACCAATGGGCATATATTCGAACAAGTATAAATCATTGAAAGAAATTAAAGACGGTACATCCCTTGCAGTGCCCAATGATCCGGTTAACCTCGCACGTGCACTTAAAGTGCTGGTGGATGAAGGGCTGATTGAAGTCGATCCAGATGTCGACCCTTTAAAAATATCTGAAAAGGATGTAACGAAAAATCCAAAAAACATTCAACTCAAACCATTGGAATCCGCTCAATTGCCCCGGGCAACAGACAGTGTTGACCTATCAGCGGTCCCTGGCAACTTCGCTCTTGCAGCGAAAATGGACCTACAGGATGCCATTGTTTTAGAAAAAATGCCTGATATATATCGAAACGTTGTTACAGTGAATACAAAAGATGTGGACTCCCAATTTGCAAAGGATATTAAATCAGTTGTGGAATCCGACCAGTTCGAAAAAGTCATCGATGACAAATTTGCCGGATTCGGAAAACCAGACTGGATGAATTGATCAAATAATCGTGGCCTGCTCCCCCTTATTGGGAGCAGGCCTTTCAATAAGGACAAAGTAGCGGCCGCGACGGAAAAACTTGAAATCCTTACAAACCTCGCAAGCAGATTCGTGGACTAAAAAAGCGATGGGGTTTTTAGTACATCGCTTTTTTAATTCCTTCAAGTTGTTCGTTTAAATCATCCTTTTCACCAAGCACACTTAGTATTTCAATATAATAAAAGAAGGTTTCAACCTACTGTCTGTTTCCATAGTCCAAGGAGATCACTTTCATGTTGTCTGTGAATGCCAGCTTTTCTATCGGCAGATTCCGTACGGCACTTTTCCCAATTCCATATATCTTCGAGAGTTTCTGATAAGGGACGGAATGTTAGTCCATTATTGATGGCTTTACCGTTATCGACAGCCGAAAATCCATTCAAAGGTTCCTTTCCTCCTGGTAAAGGGAATTCTTCCGGTATCCATAAAGGCATTTCTCCTCACGGCTCTACTTTATTGTCATTTAAAAATTTTTCAGATACCCATGTAAAATCAGCATTACTTCTTGTTACCTTTTTGCAGCCTTCAAGTAATTGCCCCATAGTCAGTGTGTAATCTGGGCCAACGGCATTATACGTACCTGTCATGCTTTTTTCTATCATTTGGATGATCCATTGGGCCAAGTCCCTTGCATCGATAACTTGGATTGGACGTCCAGAGCGACCAGGAGATAAAATTTCTCCCCCTTCCGCTATCCTTTTAAGCCAGTACGGCAATCGGTCAGTGTAATCATATGGACCCACTATTTGCCCGGCGCGAATTGAAAGGACTTTCCCCGGCAATTCTTTTTCAGCTGCATTTTCGCATAATGATTTTAACAGTCCATAATATTCACCGTATATCGGTCCAGCAGTTCCGCGGGTGATCACTTCTGCTTTGCTTTATCTTCATTTAGTGTGTGAACTTCTCCATTTTCATCAATTCCTGGCTCGGTCGGATCACTATAAACGGAGATGCTTGAAATATATGTATAATGTTTAACTTGATTAAGCAATCTGCAAGATTTCGATACAGTTCGAGGGATAAATCCTGATGTGTCAATGACTGCATCCCACTGTCTCCCTTTCAACATTTCCAAATCCCCGTCGCGGTCCCCTTTTAACTGTTCTATTCCGGGAAAGACATAAGGGTCGCTTCCACGATTAAAAAGTGTGACATCATGCCCTTTCCCTATCGCAGCTTTTGCTAAATACCGGCCTAAAAACCGTGTACCGCCCAATATTAAAATGTTCATAAGATCTCCTCCTCTTTAACGATATTCCATAAAGCATACGCAGTACCTTACCTATCATTAGTAATACTTGCAACTTTTCTTTGATTTTCCCTTTTGGAAAAACTAGCAATATCCTAATCTTTTGAACTTTATTCTTTTTCGCTATAATGATATGGAAAGGGAGAAAGAAGGTGGAACCGATGCTTGAAAATCTTAAACAAAAATTCCCGAACGCTCTTACCAATAAAAAGGATACTGATGATATTTCTGAATATGTTTGGTTTGAAGACTCCAGAAGTATACTTGGCATTCCCCGTTCAGAAATCACAGCCGAGGAAATTCGTTTATTGGAGCTGCTTTTTGCTCCTTCCATAAACCCAAATAACCTCCATGCACATCCAGATTCATCATGGAAAAATTTTTTATCCGAACCGAATGCACCAATGCCTTTAACGAGCTGGGAGAATGTTCGATTCCTTCATTTCAAGCTGACTCATGCTGATTTTTCCAACTCCGATTTTGAAGAGGCCTTCCTCGCTTTCGTTCCATCTGACGCAGCTATTATCTGGGAAAGTGAAACGGCAGGAGTCTTAATTGAAACGGACAAGGATGAACCATTATCAAATAAAGAACTAATCGCCATTTCTTCCACGCTTGAAAGTGATTTTTATGTAAAGACCCGTATGTTCACGGGGCGCTTTCACCCTGTAAATCAAGACCTTCACCATCACTGGGCCCTGGAGAAAAGATGTTTTGATTTGGCACAGGTGCATCTGCCGGATCTAAAGGTGACGGATTTGGCAGACATCATCCCCCATTCATTAATAAATGATCCATCCTTTACGAATTCAAAGTGGTATATCAATGAAATTCTTGGCAAGACCAAGCAGGATACTGAGCTTATCAAAACAGTTAAAACGTATATCGAGTGTAATTCCAATGCCACCTATGCCGCAAAACAGCTTTATATACATCGGAACAGCTTACAATACCGAATCGATAAATTCTCAGAAAGAACTGGTCTCGATATTAGGAACTTCCGTCATGCCCTTACTGCGTACTTGATATTTCTGCTGAATGATTAATTTCCATCATAAAGTGGTAATTTCAGCCTTTTTTTGTGCAATGTGCCCATACTTTTTTCTAAACCGATAGCTTAGACTATAGCTAATTGGTACAAGTAATCAGTAGTTTAAAAGGGGGATTTTTCATGGCAGAATTAGTGTTAGATCATATATTCAAGATTTATGATAAAAAGGTGACGGCTGTTAAAGACTTCAACCTTCGTGTTGCCGATAAGGAATTCATCGTTTTTGTGGGACCTTCCGGTTGCGGCAAATCAACGACATTAAGGATGATTGCCGGACTGGAGGACATTTCCCAAGGGGATTTATACATAGACGGCAAGCGAGTAAATGATGTCCCTCCTAAAGATCGTGATATTGCGATGGTTTTCCAAAACTATGCCTTATATCCTCATATGACCGTATTTGACAATATGGCATTTGGATTAAAGCTCAGGAAAACGCCAAAAGCGGAAATCAAGCAAAGGGTCAATGAAGCGGCAAGGATTCTCGGACTTGAAGAGTTGCTAAACAGGAAACCTAAAGCGCTTTCAGGTGGTCAGCGCCAGCGTGTGGCTCTCGGCCGTGCAATTGTAAGGGATGCAAAAGTGTTCTTGATGGATGAGCCATTATCCAATCTCGACGCAAAGCTGCGGGTTCAAATGCGTGCAGAAATCGCTAAGCTGCATAAACGGCTCGACACCACAACCATATATGTCACGCATGACCAAACAGAGGCAATGACCATGGCGACACGTCTCGTTGTAATGAAAGATGGTATCATCCAACAGGTCGGTGCCCCAAAGGACGTTTATGAGAAACCAATAAATGTTTTCGTCGGCGGCTTTATCGGATCACCTGCCATGAACTTCTTTACCGGAACATTAAAAGAAGGCACAATTAAAATAGGCGAACAAACGCTTGAAATACCTGAATTGAAAATGAAAATGCTGCGTGATCAAGGATATGTCGGAAAAGATGTAATCCTTGGCATCCGTCCGGAGGATTTCCATAATGAAGGAGCTTACTTCACGAAGGCCCCTAATACTACATTCACGACACAAATTGATGTAGCCGAACTCATGGGCGCTGAGATTATGCTCTACTCCACATTAGAGGGGCAGGACTTCGTTGCACGGGTCGATGCCAAGAATATTATTCAGGCAGGGGAAAAGATCGATCTTGCCCTCGACATGAATAAAGCACACTTTTTTGATAAAGGGACTGAACATCGCATTTTAGTTGAAGAAGATGAACAGATGCAGGAAAGCATGAAGTTATCTGCCAATTAAAAGTAAAAAGACCCATTCATATTGGGTCTTTTTACTTTATTCAAATTCATTCTTGGACCAATACCACTTCATCATGTCTGCATTCCGGGCATTTCATGAGATGCGGGCATTGGCCTTTTTGAAGGGATTGAGGGTATCCGTCGTTTTCTTTAAGGATGTCGATATCCATATAAGCACTGTAATCATCAGCGTAGTCCATGAATTTCCCTTTATCCTCAAGATTACTGCCGCATTCCGGGCATTTAACATGAATTTTTCTCAGACCGTTGCAAAGCGGGCATATAGACATTGTATTTCCTCCTGTTCCCGATACTTATGATTTCAGTATTTGTCGATTCCATTATTTTAAAACATGGAAACACCCTCCCTAATACGAGAGGGAGGGCACTTGTATGCAATTATTTATTAACCATGTTAGCAGGATCGACCCATGCTTCGAATTCATCTTCGGTCAGGAACTCCAATTTCAACGCCGCTTCTTTTAACGTAGAGTTGTCCTTGAATGCCGTTTTGGCAATCTTGGCTGCTTTCTCATA
Organism: Peribacillus sp. NPDC058075; assembly: GCF_042885195.1. Taxonomy (NCBI): domain Bacteria; kingdom Bacillati; phylum Bacillota; class Bacilli; order Caryophanales; family Bacillaceae; genus Peribacillus; species Peribacillus sp. NPDC058075. Next base: position 3,261,300 of record NZ_JBHVSL010000001.1, read on the forward strand.
ACCGATATGCGGGTTCAATGCTGTTACCAACATAAGGGAACGTTCTACATTTTCTTTGATTTTATCTTCATTTGCAGTGATGCCCACCGCACAATTGTCATTGAATGAATGAATGCCTTCCGTCAATAATTTGACCGTTTGCAGGAAGTTATAGATGATGACTGGTTTGAATACATTCAATTCAAAGTTACCTTGGCTTGCTGCAAAGCCAATTGTAGCATCGTTACCCACGATTTGTGTTGCAATCATGGTTAGCGCTTCACTTTGTGTTGGATTGACTTTACCTGGCATGATGGAGCTGCCCGGCTCGTTTTCCGGAATGGCTATTTCGCCGATTCCGCTTCTTGGACCACTTGCAAGCCATCTGACATCGTTCGCAATTTTCATTAAATCCGCCGCCAATGCTTTCAAAGCACCGTGTGCGTAGACGATTTCGTTATGGCTAGTCAATGCATGGAACTTATTATCAGATGTGACAAAAGGATATCCTGTATCCGCTGCAATTTGTTTGGCAGAAAGTCCCGGGAATTCTTTTTTTGTATTGATTCCTGTTCCTACTGCCGTTCCGCCTAGAGCAAGGTTCAATAATTTTTGGCTGCTTTCCTCAATCATCGCTAGATCTTTATCGAGCATCGCTTTCCAACCGGAAATTTCTTGTCCTAATGTTAATGGTGTAGCATCTTGAAGATGTGTCCGGCCAATTTTCACGACATCCCAAAATTCTTTTTCTTTTGTATCGAATGTATCACGAAGTGCTTTGATGGCAGGAACCAATTTTTCAGCGACTTCCATAAAGGCTGCAATATGCATGGCGGTCGGAAAAGTATCATTTGAGCTTTGTGCCTTGTTAACATCATCATTCGGGTGAAGGGTTTCGGATTCACCATTTTCTTTTAACCATTCATTCCCTTTGTTGGCGACCACTTCATTCACGTTCATATTACTTTGCGTGCCGCTTCCCGTTTGCCAAACTACAAGCGGGAAATGTTCATCAAGCGTACCTTCAAGGATTTCCCCGCAAATCTTGACGATGGCGTTCTTTTTAACCTCGGAAAGATCACCAAGATCATAGTTCACCTTTGCCGCAGCTTGTTTAACGTATGCAAATGCACGAACTAATTCAATCGGCATTTTTTCGTTACCGATTTTGAAATTGTTGCGGCTTCTCTCAGTTTGTGCTCCCCAATATTTATCAGCAGGAACTTTCACTTCACCCATCGTATCTCGTTCGATTCTGTATTCCATGTGTTCTCCTCCTATGTTTGCACTATTCATTGAAGACCCTTTGCATATGAAATGAATAATGTCGGATTATTCTTTCTCTCCATACATTGTACAAACTTTATTATTTTAAAGCAAAAATATCCCGCTGACCCTTTCCATTTTTTCTGAATAATCCATGTTCCCTTCATGTTTATATGAAAATTCGATTATTCTTTTTAGAGACATAAAGTGTAGACACCTCTAGGCTCCAATTGACCTGGTCATGAACATCCAAGCATTATCACTCCCAAAATGCCCTTGACAGTATTTTGTATATATAGTAAATTCAAAAGAAATTGAATAATCTAAACTCTTATCGAGAGAGGTAGAGGGAATGGCCCGATGACACCTCAGCAACCTTCATTTGTTTCAAACCAATGAAAAGGTGCTAATTCCACAAGTTTGTGAACTTGGAAGATAAGAAGAATGACTCGTCCCTACTTAATCAAAGTCTTCTTCTTAAAGAAGACTTTTTTTTATTTTATATAACTCAAAGGAGCAGTGAAAACCATGTACAAAACTGAAACTTATCTTGCTCAATTAGGAAATCGCAGCGAAACGGCGACAGGAACAGTCAATCCGCCGGTATATTTTTCAACAGCTTTTCGTCACGAAGGAATTGGCCAATCTACAGGATTCGACTACACAAGGACAGGAAACCCTACACGCCAGCTATTGGAGCGATCCATCGCCGATTTGGAAAAAGGAGACCAAGGTTATGCCTGCAGTTCAGGAATGGCCGCCATCTCCACCATTCTCGCCCTTTTTAAATCCGGGGATGCCTGGATTGTCAGCGAAGATCTTTATGGCGGTACATATCGTCTGTTAGAACAAGGTTTTAAAAAATGGGGATTGCAGTGTGACTATGTAAACACTTGTTGTTTGGAGGATATCGAAAAAGCCATCACTCCTCACACGAAAGCCATCTTCATCGAAACTCCCACTAACCCCCTTATGCAGCAAACGGACATTAGTGCCGTTGCCGCATTGGCCAAACGATATAATTTATTGTTAATCGTTGATAACACTTTTTACACGCCTCTTATTCAACAACCCATCCTGCTTGGAGCGGATATTGTGATTCACAGTGCAACCAAGTATCTCGGTGGTCATAATGATGTGCTCGCAGGACTGATCGTTGCTAGCGGCGCTGAATTATGCGATGCCCTTGCCTTCCATCATAATGGCACTGGAGCTGTCTTGAGCCCATTTGATTCTTGGCTGTTGATGCGCGGAATGAAAACCCTGGCATTGCGGATGGAGCGTCATGAAAAGAATGCCAAGATACTTGTAGATTACTTATCGGAACATGATTGTGTCACGGATGTATTGTATCCCGGCAGAGGCGGCATGATTTCTTTCCGCATCATTGATGAATCGGCGGTCAACCCATTTTTACAATCGCTCTCATTAATTTCCTTTGCAGAAAGCCTTGGAGGGGTTGAAAGCTTCATCACCTATCCTGCCACACAAACACATGCCGATATACCGCTTGAAGTCAGAACGGCAAATGGGGTTTGTAATCGCCTGCTCCGCTTCTCAGTTGGCATCGAGGATAGCGATGATTTAATCGGTGACTTGCAGCAAGCATTCGCACATGTAAAAAGGGAGGCACTACGATGACAGGTAATGATTTTAGCTTTGAAACGAAATTACTTCATAATCAGCATAAATTCGATCCGGCAACGGGAGGTGTGAGCGTCCCCATTCAGCATGCATCGACTTTCCATCAATCCAATATCGATCAATTCGGCAAGTATGATTACAGCAGAAGCGGGAACCCCACTCGCGAAGCACTTGAAGATATCATTGCCGAACTTGAGGAAGGCACTCACGGCTTTGCCTTTTCATCAGGTATGGCTGCCATTTCAACAGCCTTCCTGCTATTGTCGGCCGGAGACCATATCGTCATTTCCGAAGATGTGTATGGCGGAACGTTCAGGATGGTCACAAGCGTATTGACCCGTTTCAATATTGAGCATACCTTCGTTGACATGACGGACCTTGAAAGCGTCAAAGCGGCCGTTCAGCCAAATACCAGGGCCATATACATCGAAACGCCTTCAAATCCGTTACTTAAAGTGACCGATATTCAAGCTGTATGTGATATCGCCAAAAAAGCCGGTGCCTTAAGTTTTGTTGATAATACATTCTTGACGCCGGCATTGCAAAAACCGCTGAATCTGGGCGCGGATGTTGTCCTTCATAGCGCGACGAAGTTTTTATCCGGACATAGTGATGTGGTAGCTGGGCTTGCAGTCGTGAAAGATCCGGAATTGGCGGCAAGACTCGGTTCGCTCCAAAATTCATTTGGAGCGGTCCTTGGAGTTCAGGATGCCTGGCTTGTAATGAGAGGTTTGAAAACCTTATCAGTTAGAATGGAGCATTCACAAAAAGGGGCAGAAAAGATAGCAGCCTACTTAAAGGAGCAGCCCTTGGTGAAAAAAGTGTATTATCCCGGACTGGCCGATCATCCACAGCACGCCATCCAGAAAGGCCAGTCACTTGGTGCAGGGGCGGTCCTATCATTTGAATTGGAAAGTGAGGAAATCTTCCGTTCCTTCGTGAACACAGTCGAGCTCCCTGTTTTTGCCGTAAGCCTGGGAGCGGTCGAATCCATATTATCCTACCCGGCCAAAATGTCCCATGCTGCCATGCCTGCTGATGAAAGGGAAAAGCGCGGCATCACGAACAGTTTGCTCCGCCTCTCTGTCGGACTTGAAAATCCTGACGATATAATCAAGGACTTCGATGCGGCCCTCGTCAATATTGCCAAAGGGGAAGCAATTGCTGCAAAATGAATAAAGGATGGGTGCCTTATAAATTATGGGCACCCTTTTTCCTTGCATCATTATTAACTTTTTCTACCCAGTCATAAAAAATGGCCATCGATTTCCCGATGGCCTGACTCTCATTTCTTCATATTATATTTATCCAGGAAGCGATCGACCCGTCCGCCTTTTTCAGCAAACTTCTGCTTTCCGGTATAAAAAGGGTGCGTATCCGAGCTGATTTCCACTTTTAATAATGGATATGTTTGGCCGTCTTTCCAAACGATCGTTTCATTGGACGTCTTCGTGGAACCTGTCAAAAATTGATACCCACTGTTGGTATCCATGAATACCACTTGTTGATAATTGGGATGAATTTCTTGTTTCACTATTATCACCTCTTCGTCAGTATAGGTATATCTTAAACGTAATGATTACTATTATCAATTATTATGCTTGAGGGTACCAATAGTCGGCACCCTCTTTATAGTTTAATCTTGATGGACCACCCTTATTCATTTGTGTCAGCCAGCCATGCCTTTATGCGGTCCAGCCTGCAGTTCATACATTTGATAGTACTTTCCTTTTAGTTCCATTAATTCCTCATGTGTACCTTGCTCAGCAATCCGCCCTTTATCTAGTACAAGAATTTGGTCTGCATTTTTTATCGTGGAAAGTCTATGTGCAATGATGAAGGTCGTTCTCCCTTTTTTCAGCACTTCCATTCCCTCCTGGATAATTGCCTCGGTTTCGGTATCGATGCTCGCTGTCGCTTCATCCAAAATCAATATGGCCGGATTGAATGCAAGAGCACGGGCAAAAGAGATTAGCTGCCGCTGTCCGGAAGACAGCGTTCCGCCTTTTTCAATCACCGGTTCGTCCAGCCCTAAAGGAAGATGCTTCAGCACTTTGTCCCCCCCGACATCTCTTAATGATTTTTCAACCATTTCCCTTGTGATGCCTTTTTGGTTCAGACTGATATTGGAGGCGATGGTGCCAGTAAATAAATAGGGATCCTGAAGGACGATTCCCATATGCTCCCTAAGCGTCTGATGGGGAATATCCAATATATTCTTTCCGTCAATTTTAATTTGCCCTTCACTGCTGTCATAAAAGCGGAACAATAAATTCATTATAGAACTTTTTCCTGACCCAGTATGGCCGACTAACGCGACCGTTTCCCCTTGTTTGGCGGAGAAGGAAATGTCCCTTAACACATATTCATTATCCTTATAGCCAAAAGAAACATGTTCGAATTGCACGTTTCCTTTGTATCTGGACATGTTTTCATCACTGACTGCCAATCCCTTCTCATCCAATAAATTGAATGCCCGCTCCCCTGCAACAAGCGCCTGTTCAAGATTAGCGAACTGATTGACGATTCCATGAAGCGGATGAAGCAGGCGGCTGATCAAATCAACAATTGCATACATCATCCCTAAGGAAATGGCCGAACTCGCTGTAAGGGAAATCCCGCCGAAATACCAGACGAATGCCATTAGCGACAAAACCTTAATGACGCCAATCAAGTTTCCACCCGTCAACGAATTCAAATGAAGCATTTTATTTTGATAGGAATAATGCTCCCGGTTCAGGTTTTCAAAAGATTGCTTCGTCTCCTTCTCACGCCCAAATGCCTGGATGATGCTCATTCCAGAAATGGATTCATTGATCATCCCATTAATATCGCTGACCCGTTCCCGAATGATGTGATTATATTTCGAGGCGAATTTACGGTATACCATCGTCCAGATGACGATGATCGGAATAAGTAAAGTGCCAATGGTACCCACTCGTGGATCCAAAATATACAAAGCAATTAGAACGCCGAAGATATTAATTGTACTCGAGAAGAAGTTGGCGAGCACGGTTACATATAATTCCCGGATCGCTTCCGTATCATTCGTGACCCTTGCCACAACTTTACCCGCCGGCATATTATCGAAATAACGTATCGGCAGACGGGAAATGTGCTTAAAAATATCATTTCGCATCTTCTGTATGATTCGGTTCGCCGCTTTCTGTAAATAAAAACTCTGTCCATATTGAAAAATGGAGGAGAGGATGACAAGGCTAAAATAAAAAGCCACAAGCTTAACGATTCGAGGGATTTCCGGTTGGTAAAATCCCATCACTTCCTGACTTGTCAATTTCACTGCTTGTGAACGTTGCTCTTTCCCGTCTTTCCTGATGATCAATGATTGGTCCTCCAAGGTTCTGCGCCCATCGATAGGGACAGCTTCATTTACGAAGACAAATTGATTGCCAACCTGCAGAACATGGACTTCCCTGCCTTTCTTCTCACCTTTTGCAAAGTAATCAGCCCGTTTATACCAATTTCCATCGTACTTGACAGCATCCTTTCCTTTATCCGTCCCATACCAGGAAGATTCAATGCCAAGTATATGTGAATCGATGATTTTCTTGGCAACGAAAGGACCCGTTAAATCGGCCGCTACCGAAAGTGCCAGCATGATCAGGGCGCCAATGATCAATTTTTTATAAAGGGCAGCATAATTAAAAAGTTTTTTTACGACCTTCATGCCTTCACCTCCTTCCCTTCGTCAACCTGCTGTCGCTCATATTGCTCCTTATACCAGCCATCTTTAAGCAGCAAATCCTCATGAGTCCCCTCTTCGATGATCTCTCCGCTGTCCAACACGATAATCCTGTCCGCATGCTGAACGGCTGATAAGCGGTGGGTTGTGATGATGGTCGTTTTCCCTGCACGTTCATTTTGGATATTTTCGATGATCGTCGTTTCCGTTTTTGCATCTACAGCAGATAAGGAATCATCCAATATAAGGATTTCTGGATTTTTGATCAGTGCCCTGGCAATTGAAATCCTCTGCTTTTGCCCTCCGGATAGTGCGACACCCTTCTCACCCACTAGTGTCTCAAGACGGTTTGGCAGCATCATTAAGTCCTTCTCAAAATCCGCAAGCCGGGTAGCTTTAGCCAGTTCATCTTCCGTTGCATCCATTTTACCGAATAAGATGTTATCCCTAACAGACTTCGAGAATAAAAAATGGTCCTGTGGAACATAGCCGATCCATTTACGAATATCTTCAAGGGTCAGTTGCTCCAGCTGCATGCCTGCAAAAGCGATTTCACCTTTTCCTAAAGGGTATTCCCGCAGCAATTGCTTCACGAATGTCGTTTTTCCACTACCTGTTTTCCCCACTATCCCCAATGTTTGACCGCGCTCAAGCGAAACGGAAATATTGGATAGATTCACAACCGTTGAGGAAGGGTATGTAAAATACACTGAATCGAATTGGATATTTCCCGGATTCGCAATGCTCCCCTGCCCAACTGAATTCTTCACATCCGCTTCATGTGAAAGGGTATCCTGAACACGATCTAGTGAAGCATTTCCCCTTTGCATGACATTGATCAGTTCACCCACCGCGATCATCGGCCAGATTAACATGCCTAGGTACACATTGAACGAAACAAGTCCGCCAAGCGTTATGGCCTGCTGAAACACAAGATAAGCGCCATAGCCCAACCCGATTAAATAACTGATGCCGATGATAATGCTGATCGTCGGATCAAAGAGAGCATCGATTCTTGCCACGGCTAGATTTTTGCGATATACATCCTCGGTCATTTCATCAAACCGCTTTTCATCTTCCCGTTCCTGGACATAGGCCCGGATAACACGGACACCTGAAATGGATTCCAGGACCTTGTCATTTAAAGTACCAAAGGCTGCTTGTGCATCCGTAAAACGTTTGTAAATTTTCTTCACGTAAATTTGCATCATCACTGCCATGATCGGAAGCGGCAGCACCGCCGCAATCGTCAACTGCCAGCTGATCGTGGCCCCCATCATGACCACTACCGTAATGGTGAACAGCACTGCGTCAACGAGGGTCAATATCCCGAAACCAGCCGTGAGGGATATTGCCTTTAAATCATTGGTTGCCCTTGCCATTAAATCCCCTGTACGGTTTTTTTCATAAAAGCTCGGCGTCATTTTCAGCAAATGGCCCATAAATCCGGACCTTAGTTTTCGTTCGACCAGGTTACCTCCGCCGAATAACAGATAACTCCATAAGTAACCAAATAGGTAACTGCCGATCAGTACCATGAGCAAATAAATGACGTATTTCATGACCGCTTCCTGCGTCATGGTGCCATTGTTCATATCATCGATGGCATTCCCGACAAGTTTTGGCGGGATGACCTCCAAGATATTCACTAGACATAGAAATAAAATCGCCAAGGTGTAACGCTGCCACTGTTCTTTAAAGAACCAGGACAGCTTTTTAAAAATCGCAAACATGAATTCCCCTCCCTTTTGGTCAAACCTTTCACTCGCTAACCGCTTTCTGGATCTCCCGGCTTCAATAAAATTCCCAATGTCTTTTGTCTCATTTTAAATTCCTCCTATCTTTTATATGGAAAGGATGCTAATGCACCTGTATCCCAAATGCAAAAAGCCCCCGCCAATTAGCGGAAGCTTTTTTTAGATGCGTAATAACACATATAAAAGCGCAGGCCGCGAAAATTCCACAACCTGCGCTTTAAAATGATCAATGAACACGTCGGATCCCTTGTCTAGAAAGACAAGGTCTCTGGGCAGGCGGACGTATGATATTCGATTATGACATCACTGTGCTTAACTGATTTAGTCATGACGTTCGCCTCCTTTTTTAAATTAATGGTAATTTTTAACTTATATGTAAAGATTACTACCTTTGCTTATTTTTGTCAATTGCGACTTTTCTAGATTATTGATGGATATTCCTTTATTCTTATAGGATGACGTAACCTAAGGAGGTTCAGCATATGCAATGGAGAAAATATATACTCCTGGCGGTTCCCTTTTTATTATCATCCATTTTCATCTTATTTGCCGTACCGGTCCAATATAGATTTTTATCCTTCATTCCTGTGTTTCTTTTCTGGATAGTCTATTATATTTTATTGTACCGGGAAAAGAAAAAATGACATCACCTGGGGGCCTTGCAAATGCAATGCCCCTTTCTTGACGGCTCTGCATATAATGAGCGAAAAACATTCGTGGTGATTGTATGCTCTCTATTTGAAAAAGCTGTTGGGTAAACACCCTGCCAAAACAAAACCCATCATCGATGCTGAAAGATATGGCACGCTAAAATCCCTTTTACAAAAAGAGCTCTTTCAGCCTTTTGATGAGTCAAAAGCTTTTTTCCCTGAGGAAACCGCTCTTATAAAAAGGATTCGAACCGCGACGGCTGCCCTGAACCGGAACAATATCACAAGAACACAAGCATATCTTGCCTTTTACAATCGATCCAGAGGGCCATTGGGCCTTTTTAGCACATATGGTTTCGAGGAATGGAGGATACCATATGTCTGACTTGAAAAGTTCAGCCATGACCCACCTCCTTGACCGAGCGGAACGGCAGAAATTCTTCCTGTTCCTTGAGCGCGCCAATTCAGCCATATTTGCTGATGCTTTCCCCCAGCTTCTTTTATATGAACATTCCAAACAAAAAGAACTTCAGCTAAGAAGGTATTTACCGGTATTCCGCATTTCAAGATTCATGGCCCCGATTTGGGAATCTTTCATTGAAGAGCCCCATTCCCCCCTTTTGACAACGGCCCTTATCATCAATGAGCAAAGAATACTTCAGGAAAGGATATTAAAACGCACCGGTCATGGCGAAATCCTCCGCAGGCTTGATTTTCAGCTGCACTTCATGAAAGTGATCTTTCCTTATGCAAACAAGCAAAAAGGATTTCATTCCTTGACAGGCCTTACCGTTGAACGCTTTGCCGACCCGAAACAGCGTATTGAAACGGGCAAATCATTATATGAGCTTCTTTTTCAGCATCCGGTGGTTTTTCGCGGTGTTGGCCCATTTACAAAAGAGATTCCCCACAAGGGCTCCAGAGAGGATTACTGGGCATGCATATATTCCTCTGATGCATCCACGTCAAAAGATGATAAAGTTTACAGCCCCACTCTTCATGATGCTTGGAAAGATCATCTATTCTTTCCTCCCCATTCCTTTGATTGGTTCACGAATGAAAGCTTCTTAGAAGATTTACGAAGCTTACCGATCATTAAAAGGGCGGACCTGACCAACGAGGTGCTCGAAAGTGTCAAGCATCTCAAAATCTTTAACGGAATGAAAGCCATTTTCTAGCATTACGCCTCTTACTTTGAATATCCCTTCCCCCATTTGGCAAGAATGGTTAGCAAAAAGGAAGGGTGAAGCAAATGAGAGGCATTGTACTATTGAACCCAAATTACAAAATCGGGGATTTACATACGGATGAAAGCTTTGCAATCCAAAAGATCGTGACGGACAAGTATATGGAAGAGAATAATATTTCCCCGGTCATACTCAATCCGTTTCAAATCCACCCTTATTACACAATCCCGCATGAACTTCTATTCAATATACAAAGTAAAAAAACGGGACAAATTGATTGCCTTGTGCTTCACTCCCTAGAAATGATCGAACGCTTCAACTATATTTACCCTGAAAAATGGCTTGAGCTATCCGGATATTTCAAAGAGATTATCAGTGTCACGACTCAAGCTCCCGTTAGTAAATATGAAGCAAATTAATGCTTATCATGGTACTTAAGTCATTGTGAATGGATTCTAAGGTTTAAGACACTTTTCATTCATTTGCAAAATTACCTTCCAAGCGCTTTGTCCACAAGAGTGACTCAATATGCATCTTCCTCATGATTGTCGCTTTGCCGCTTCGCCCTCTCTTTATCTATTAAACCCCCATTGAGCTTTAAATTTTCCTAATTATAAGATTACTAGGGATTATATAACTTCAGAACAATCTTTTGGAAATATAGATAAATTTACGGATAAAGCATAGAAAAATAAGTTAATTTTATATATCATTGGAGATAGGAATTTTCTTATTTTTTACTTTTACTAGAAAGGAATGTTAATGATGGCCAAAGAAAAAAAGAAAAAAACCCCAATTCCTTTCCGACTGAACTTTATGTTCTTTTTAATATTCATTTTATTTTCAAGCTTAATAATCCGGCTTGGCATCGTCCAAATCGTGTATGGGGATGATTACCTTCGCGAAGTCGACCGAACGGAAAACGACGTGGCCAATACCCCCGTTCCCCGAGGCAAGATGTATGACCGGAACTTGAATCCGGTCGTTGATAATGAGCCACGTAATGCCATCACCTATACGAAATACCCGAATACGAAAACGGCCGATATGTTGAAGACGGCAGAAGTCCTTGCCACCTTGATAGAAAAGGATACCAAAAAGGTAACCCTGCCGGATAAAAAGGATTTTTGGATTTTAAAGCATCCGAAAGAAGCCGAAGCCTTGATCACCAAGGCGGAGAAGAAGAAAGTAATCGAAAAGAAACTGGAGCAAAAAGATTTATACAAACTTCAAATGGAACGGGTAACCGATGAGGATATCAACGAATTCACCAAGGATGAATTGGAAGTGATCGCCATCTTCCGGGAATTCAATAGCGGCTATGCCCTCGCACCGTCAATCGTGAAGAATAAAGATGTCACCACTAAGGAATTCGCCAGGGTCAGCGAACATTTGGATGAAATGCCAGGCGTGGATGTAACGACGGATTGGGAAAGGACCTATAAGTATGACGAGACCCTCCGCTCGGTTCTTGGCAAGGTCTCTTCTTCCGAAGAAGGCATTCCCAGTGAAAATATCGACTATTATCTGGCACGAGACTATACCAGGAATGACCGGGTCGGAAAAAGTTATATCGAAAAGCAATATGAAGATGTCCTCCGCGGTCAAAAGACCCGGATTGAAAATGTGCTGAGCAAAGGGGAAGTCATCAATACGAATACCCTGACTGAAGGGCAAAGCGGAAAAGACTTGGTCCTTACAATTGATATGGAGCTGCAGCAGCAGGTTGAAAAAATCATCGAGAGAGAATTGTCGAAATCGAAAGCTAAAGGAAATACCTACTTATTGGATCGTGCCTTTGTCGTTTTAATGGACCCGAATACAGGCGAGGTGCTTACGATGGCCGGCAGGCAATACGGCCGCAACAGTAAGACCGGATTGACCGAAATGAACGATTTCGCCCTTGGAAACATTACGACCTCCTATACGATGGGGTCATCTGTCAAAGGGGCTACGGTCTACACGGGCTTTCAGACAGGAGCCATCGCACCAGGGTCAGCTTTTTTTGACAGAAAACTCCTTTTAGCAGGGGCGCCTATGAAAGGATCTTATAGTGATTTGGGTTATGTAACCGATGTCTCTGCGTTAAAGAAATCGTCGAATGTCTATATGTTCATGACGGCAATCAAAATTGCCGGCGGTCATTATATCCCTAACCGGCCGTTAGGAATCAACCGGGAAGCTTATTCAATCATGCGGAATCATTATGCCCAATTTGGATTGGGTGTCCGTACAGGCATCGACCTGCCAAATGAATCCGTAGGGTTTAAAGGAGTCGATATGTCAACAGATGGATTGCTGCTGGATTTATCGATTGGGCAGTATGATACATATACTCCTATGCAATTGGCACAGTACGTATCGACGATTGCAAATGGCGGAAAAAGGCTTGAGCCCCATATGGTCAGGGAAATCAGGAATCCTTCCAACGAACAAGAAGAATTGGGCAGCGTTTTTAAAACAATGAGTCCTAAAGTATTAAATGACTTAGGCGGAAAAGACGTTTGGATGCAACGTGTCCAGGAAGGATTCAGACAGGTCGCACAGGAGCCAGGCGGGACGGCATATAAATATTTCGGCGGGAAGTCCTACCGTGCGGCAGCAAAAACGGGTACTGCCGAGGCCTTTTACGACGGACCGCGGAGAAATCAATATAGCGCTCCAGTCCCGACTATCAATTTGACGCTTGTAGGTTATGCACCCCACAATAATCCTGAAGTGGCATTTTCTGTCGTCGTGCCATGGGTGTATCAAGGCAAGCCCTCTGATGATATAAACAAACGGATCGGGCGGGACGTAATGGACGCCTACTTTAAATTGAAGGAAAAAAGAGCAAAAGGTGAATCTGATGCAGACAAAGCAGTAGAAAGCACTCAATGATGATTACAAAAAGGCCTGCTCGTAATCTAGCAGGCCTTTTTATGATCCCCATTTACTCCAGCTTTTGAACGAATTCCTTATAAAGGGCCCTAAGTGCATCTCCCCTGCTGATGATGCCGACGACTTTATCATTTTTGTCCACGACGGGGATCTTCTTGAAATGATGCTTGGAAAGGACCTTTATCAATTCATCCAACGGATCTTCGGGGGATAGCTTTGTAATCCTTTTATTTTTAATGATTTGTGAGACTTTATCATTCATTTTGGATGTAACCTTTTCATCCAACTCTTCACCGGGAAGAACCGTAATGTAGGTGAAATATCCCATGATGGCTTCCTCAGCAGGTGTTAAATAACGGAGGATATCCCCGTCCGTCACCATTCCCAATAGCTTATCTTGTTCATCCACAACGGGGACCCCGCCCACTTTATTTTCGATTAATATCCGCAGAATTTCCTTTAATGTAAAATCAGGACGGGCTACGTAGACTTCCCTTATCATGAAATCCTTAACTAACATATTACCACCCCTTTTTTAAGTTTGTACGTTCTGTATTCCTCTCTCTATTAATACCCTTACTTACTCTATTTAAAAACCCTTGCCGCCTGAACTGCCTTTTTCCATCCATTATATAAATCCTTCCGTTCCTGTTCTTCCATCCCGGGTTCGAATTTCTTATCGACTGCCCATAGCTTTGAAATCTCTTCCTGATCTTCCCAATATCCGACAGAGAGCCCAGCCAAATACGCCGCTCCTAACGCTGTCGTTTCACTAATAACGGGTCTTTCGACTGGTACATTCAGGAGGCCGCTTTGAAATTCCATCAAGAAGTTGTTTTTGACAACGCCGCCATCGACCCTCAATGCTTTCAGGTTAATCCCTGAATCGACTTCCATGGCATTAAGGACATCTTTTGTCTGGTAGGCCAATGCTTCCAATGTTGCCCGGACGAAATGCTCCTTCGATGTCCCCCTTGTCAGTCCGAAAACAGCTCCCCTAACATCACTATCCCAATAAGGGGTACCTAATCCAACAAATGCGGGAACTACATAGACACCATCGGCTGAAGTGACCCGCAAAGCATACTTTTCACTGTCTTTCGGATCTTGCAAGAGTTTCAGCCCATCCCTTAACCATTGTATGGCTGAACCTGCGACAAAAATACTGCCTTCCAAGGCATATTCGACTTTTCCATTCAGACCCCATGCAATCGTGGTCAACAGGCCATGCTCTGATTTCACTGCCTTTTCCCCTGTATTCATCAGCATGAAGCATCCGGTGCCATACGTATTCTTAGCCATTCCTTTTTCAAAGCATTCTTGGCCGAACAAAGCGGCCTGTTGATCTCCCGCTGCCCCGGCAATCGGGATTTCGTACCCAAAGAAATGGTGTGGCGCTGTTTTCCCGTATATCTCCGATGAAGAGCGAACATCCGGGAGCATCGATCGCGGCACTTGCAGGATTTCCAGTAGCTCTTCGTCCCACTTCAGGTCATGAATGTTATACATCAGCGTCCTTGAAGCATTCGAATAATCGGTTACATGTGCTTTACCACCCGAAAGTTTCCATATCAGCCACGTATCGATCGTACCAAACAATAAGTCTCCGTTTTCAGCCCTTTCCCGTGCCCCATCTACATGGTCGAGAATCCATTTCACCTTTGTACCTGAAAAATAAGCATCAATCAACAAACCGGTTTTTTGCAAAAATAAGTCATCGAGACCTCCATCCTTCAATTGCGCGCAAATTTCACTTGTCTGCCGGGATTGCCAGACGATGGCGTGATGGATCGGCTGACCTGTTTCCTTATCCCATACCACGGTCGTCTCCCGTTGATTCGTTATGCCAATTCCAGCGATCTGTTCAGGCTTTACATTCATTTCCGATAGACAGGAAGCGATTACCGATAGGATGGAACCCCAAATTTCATTGGCGTTATGCTCCACCCATCCAGGATTCGGGAAATATTGGGTGAATTCCTTTTGCGCAATATGCAAAACTTCCCCGCTTTTATTAAATAAAATGGCCCGGGAACTTGTCGTTCCCTGGTCCAATGATAATATGTAAGTCTCCATGGCTGTCTCCTCCTGCACTTAAGAAAAGGGTCATTCCCGCTTAAGTGACATGCTGTTTTTCTTCCTACATTTTACTAGATATACCCGTGAAAACAAAAAATATATAAATTACGGCGAGAAAATGAAAAATATTGGCAGGTTAAGAGTTTATCTTTTACAATGAAAATAAGATTGATAGGAGGAATGGAAAATGAATAACCATGAAATAGATTTTAAATTATATGGAGATGATATGCAGTTTGTTGAAGTGGAATTGGACCCTCAGGAAACGGTAATTGCCGAAGCTGGAAGTTTGATGATGATGGAAGATCAAATCAAGATGGAAACCATCTTTGGCGATGGGTCTTCGAATGGTGACAGCGGAATGATGGGTAAGCTATTCGGAGCCGGGAAACGGCTCCTTACTGGTGAGAGTCTTTTCATGACGGCTTTTACGAATGAAGGACGAGATAAAAAACATGTTTCATTCGCCTCGCCTTATCCAGGTAAAATCATTCCGATGGATTTAAGCGAGCTCGGCGGGAAAATCATTTGTCAAAAAGACGCATTCCTTGCGGCAGCGAAAGGCGTTTCAGTAGGAATTGAGTTTCAAAGAAAGATAGGGGCAGGCTTCTTTGGCGGTGAAGGCTTCATCATGCAAAAACTTGAAGGAGATGGAATGACCTTCGTTCATGCAGGCGGCACGATCCATAAAAAAGAATTGGCTGCAGGAGAGATCTTACGCGTCGATACAGGATGTTTAGTAGCAATGACCAGCGGGGTAGATTACAATATTGAAACTGTAAAAGGCGTGAAAACCGCTTTATTCGGAGGCGAAGGTTTATTCTTTGCAACATTAAAAGGACCCGGGACCGTCTGGGTGCAATCTTTGCCATTCAGCCGGCTTGCAAGCCGTGTATTTGCTGCAGCGCCGCAAAATGGAGGATCCTCCGAAGAAGGCAGCGTTGCTAGAGGCTTATTCAATTTATTCAACGATAAATAAGAACCGGACCAATGGCTGCCACTATGGCAGTCATTGATCTCTTTTGAAAAGGATGGGTAGCTACATGCAGCTTGTTAAGTGGTCCTACATGAGACGCTATAATATCAAGGCAATTTTTGATCAATTCCCGAATTCGCCTGTTATTTTCCGAAAAATTAGAGAGTACTATTTTGTTTATACCATTCACTGGACAGCTGCCGATGGCCCAATCGGCATAAAAGAGCTTGAAGAAATGGAGCAGCTGCTCAACCGTGAACTCGGGACTGAACTGCAATATCTTTATCGGAAAAAATGATATTACTCCTCGTACATCATTTTTCTTGTCATGCCTCCATCGACGATAAGATCCGCACCCGTAACGAAATCATTTTCCGATGCCGTTAAATAAAGACAGGCCCTTGCAATATCTTCAGGCTTGCCAACCCGATTGGAAAAATGCTGCTGGTGATCTTTTTCCCTCAGCGATTCATAATCTCCCGTTTCAATCCATCCCGGAGAAATCGAATTGACCGTAATGTTCTCTTTGCCTAAAGAAGCGGCAAGTGCATGTGTCACTGCTTTGATACCCCCTTTTGTCGCTGCATAGGATTCCGAATCAGGCTCAGACATCATTGCTCTGGTTGATGCCAAATTGATGATTGCACCCCCCTTTTCATTTTTCCGCATCGATTTTGCCGCAGCCCGGGAACAAAGGAAAACACTGCGCAAATTCGTATTCATCATATCGTCCCATTCCTCGATCGTCAGGTCATAAAGCGATTTGAATAATGCCTTTCCTGCATTATTGATTAATATATCAATGGTCTTATATGTTTTTAGAGTTACATCCATCAAATGTTGGATGTCCGTTTCCTTGCGTACATCCGTTTTGACGAACATGGCTTCATGACCGTTACTTTTAAGCTCTTCCACATACAGAAGACCTTCCCGCTCGTCCAAATCTGCGAGAACGACTGAAGCGCCGCTTTCTGCATATCCCTTTGCCACGCCTCTCCCTATACCATTCGAAGCGCCTGTTACAATCACCGTTTTATTTTTGAAACCCATTATTCCATCCTCACTTTCACAAGTTTGTCCCTATCATAATATCCAATTCGCTTCATTTCAAACAATTTCCTATCATCATTACCTGCAAAGACCCTTATATTTTTCTAGCTGCCCTAAAGTGATGTATGATAGATAATAACAGCAAGAATGAACCAGAGTGAACGGCATCCGCTATTATCTTTCTTACGGTGTAAAATACTGATATTGGAGGAATGTAAAAATGGACTTATTAAAAAATGTGTTTTCTTTAGGATTAGGTGCTGCCGCTGCTACAAAAGAGCAAATTGAAAAAGCAGTGGACTCTCTTGTCAAAAAAGGCGATATCAGCAAAGAGGACTCCAGGGTCCTTTTGAAGCAATGGGTCGAAAAAGGGGAACAAGCCCAAAAGCAGCTGGATGATTCCGTCAAGGCCAAAGTCAATCAAGCGCTCAATGGCCTAAACTTGGCAACTAAAGAAGAAGTTCAGGAATTGGAGCGCCGTATCGTAATTTTGGAGAAGCAGAACCAAAACTTACAATCGTGACAGGAGGTACTTGAATGTTTCGCAAGCGACTGAAACACGCACATCGTTACCAGGAAATCATTAATGCCTTCTTGAAAAATGGTTTCGGTTACTTCATCTATCGCCTCGGATTATCCGAGAGCAAAGCGGGATCGAAACTCCAACCCGATGAAGACCTGAACCTCCGCTCAATCGGAGAGCGGCTGCATAAGATATTACAAAGCTTGGGACCAACATTCATTAAACTTGGTCAGATTGCAAGTACGAGGCGTGATTTCGTTCCCGACGAGATCGTCCGCGAACTTGAAAAGCTACAGGACCAGGTGGCCCCCTTTCCATTTGATAAGGTTCGCAAAATTGTCGAAAGTGAATTGGGCGATTCTTTGGAAAACATTTTTCTTGAATTTAATGAAACCCCTCTGGCAACCGCTTCAATTGGACAGGTCCATACGGCACGGCTTCCTTCACAGGAAGTCGTAGCAATCAAAGTGCAGCGGCCCGATATTCTGCCGACAGTGGAAACGGATTTGGAAATTCTAGATGATTTGGCAAGACTTATGGAAGCTCGCATATCTTGGGCAAGACGCTACCAAATCAGAAAAATGATTGATGAATTCGCTAAATCCCTCCGTGCAGAACTCGATTATAACTCCGAGGGTCGAAACGGGGAAAGAATCGCCAAGCAGTTCATCGATGATCAAGGGTTTAAGGTACCAAGGGTTCATTGGGAGTTTTCCACAAAAAGGGTCCTGACGATGGATTTCATTCAAGGAATTAAGATCAATCATTATAAACAGCTTGATGATGAAGGGTATGATCGCCGGCAAATCGCGGAAAGATTAGCGAACTCCATGCTTCAGCAAATATTGATCGATGGCTTTTACCACGGCGATCCCCATCCGGGCAATATCATCATTTTGCCGGGAAATGTCGTTGCACTCATGGATTTCGGAATGGTAGGACGTCTTGAGGAGGAAACGAAGTATCAGTTCGCCTCGCTAGTCATTAACCTGAAACGCGGAAGCACCAATGGATTGATCAAGACGCTTTCAGATATGGGCCTCCTGACGGACGAAATAGATATGGCCCCATTAAGGGGGGATATTGATGAGCTGCGAAATAAATATTATGATATCCCATTGAGCCAAATCAGTTTAGGCGGAGCAGTCAATGACCTGTTCACTGTTGCCAATCGGCATCAAGTCCAAATCCCTCCCGAATTCACGATGCTCGGCAAGGCTCTGCTTACCATGGAGGCCATTGTCGAAGGGTTAGATCCAAATTTCAGCATCATGAAGGCAGCTGAACCTTTCGGGGAGAGGCTTTTTAAGGAACGCTACAATCCAAAAAACATAGCGAAAAACGCCTGGAATCAATTCATCGAGTCTGCTGAAGCCATGGCTGAACTGCCCAAGGAGATCAAGGAAGTGACAGGCATCATTAAAAAAGGGAAATTGCGCCTCGATATCAACATTCCCGAACTCCAAGTATTTTTACATAAGCTTGATCAAATCTCGAATCGGCTGTCGTTCAGTATTATCCTGCTTGCATTCAGCATAATCATGGTCGGTCTCATTATCGGCTCTGCAATAGGCGGGGAAACCTTGATCCTATGGAAAATACCGGTTATAGAGATTGGATTTGTCGTTGCAACCCTGATGTTCTTACTTATGCTCTACACCATTTTCAGATCCGGAAAAATGTAAGCTACTATAAAAAGGGTTCAGATTGGTCTCATCCCGAACCATGATTTTAAAACAATTCCTTATCCTTTAAGTTTTTTTACTGCCATTCTCACCAGATTGAAAATTTGCGACACTCCTGCCGAATAACTGGCTAGCCAAAACCCCAGACGGTTGATTTGATTAGAGGCCTGTCTGACAGTGCGAAAGGGAATGGATTTCTGAAAGCAGGTTTTCCTAAGTCTGAAGGGAACCCCTTTCATTCGGGGTTCCCTTTTCGTGATTTCATTCATTGGTTATTTATCCGTCGTTCATATGAAACGGCATACGCACTATGGCGAAAATGCAAGATCCGGTCTTCCGAGCACTCGATTCCTTCAGAAATATTGGTTGGATCAAACAATAAAGTATCTTTACTCACTTCCGATTTTTTGGAAATCATTAAATGCCCAATCGTGATTACCTGTTTATCTTCCGACCAAGCTGTGGTTGGATCGTCAGTCGGGTCATTTTCCCCTCCTATTTGTATGTTCAATTTAAAGCCCACCGAACCTTCTTTAAGCCTCTCTTCCATTTCTTCAATCAGATACTCTGGAGAATGGTTGGCCAAATCCTTTTTTTCTAGCATACTTAGGCCGGCATCAGGCACCCACTCGTACTTGATGGCCTGCCGCCTTCCTTCCGCGTTAATGAAATAAAATGCATGAATGGAGTAATATTGACACGTTGAGAAACTGGCTGGAGAACGCATTTCTTTAAGCATTTGCAGGCTTGCCTTGCTTTCAGGGTACTTCCACAGGATTTTTGCAAGTTCTTTCAGATTTGGGAAACCTTCTTTGGCAGATTTGAAAAAACCAGCAATATCAACAAACGCTTCCGGTGTTTTCGCAAAGAATAACGGAATGGTCACCGCAATAAGATCTGACACCTCACCATTCGGCAATTGAAACTTGACCGCCATGCCCTTTACAGGGGAAATGGCATCAGGATGGCTTGGAATCGGCGAGCTATTTGAAAACCGAATGATCGCCGGCACTGCTTCACCCTGAAGATGTGAAGCCACCGTTAATGGGGACGCTTTTCCGTTTGGAGTAAAAACCCCCTCATAAACATATCCCCTTGCATGTGCACGCCGATAACCAGGATGTTTTCCAGCTACATCTTCAATCACATTAACTGCTTCCCTGGCTAGTTCAGGTTTCAAGCCGTCAGTTCCCTCCATGATACCTCACCCCACCTTTTTCAGATTATTATCCATTATTACATGTACCCTTTATTCCATTTGCTTATTCTTTCATGAATCACCGAAAGCATTGATTGCAAAAAAACACCAGGAAATATCCAGGTGCAGCAAACGTATGTATACCTTTATGGACACGTGATTTTATCCATCAATTCAAGAACGGTTCAAAATATCGGCATATAGAGATCTCTTTTTCTACCATTATAAAAATACTCATTCCTATTCCCGCTCCACCTGTGAAAGGATCACATGGGTAACGGTTGCCGCAAAAGGAATGGTCCGATTGATGAATTCCTCCACTTCTTCAAGACTCTGAGTGTGGATTTTCAGCATAAAGCAAGCCTGCCCGGCAATTCGATAACAAAAGTCAACATTCGGCTCCTTGGAAATATACTTTTTGAATTTCTCATATTCACCATTTTTTATCGTTGCTTCTACGATACACTCAATCGGAAAGCCTATCTTTTTATGATCAATCTCGGCAACATACCCTTTAATGATCCCGAACGACTCCATTTGCCGTACCCGTTCGGCAACAGTGGGGGCGGAGAGGTTTACTTTCTTTGCCAATTCCCTCATGGAAATTCGGCTATTTAACGTTAATTCGGCAAGGATGCTCCGGTCTTTTTCATCTATTTTCATTTTAAAATTATCTCCCTTCTTCTCTTTACATTCATTCATAATTTAATCGTAATACTTTACAAATGGAATTAAAATTCCTGAATTTTTATATTAAGATTATCTCAAAGGAGAGATGTTCATGACAAGAATTAAAAAATCATCGCAGGGATCCAGTCCATTTCAAAGATTATTTCATTCTGAAGAGATTTCGCATAAATGGTCGGAGCTTTCAGATTACCTATCTGCAGATGGGAAACTTTCGAAGAAGTTAAAGGAAAACGTCAGAAGGGTGCTGGCCTATGGCAATGGCTGCTTATACTGCCAGGCAAAAGGATCTCCACTAAAGCCGGAAGATATGAAAGAAAGCTATGCAATCGCCTTTGCGGAGGTATTCCTCTTGCAACGTGAAAAAACGGAGGAAAAGTTTCTCCAAGTGTTGAAGGAGGCATTCAGTGATGAAGAAATTTCTGAACTATTGGCATTCATTTGTTTTACAACCGCCCAGCAATATTTCGGGGCTTTGATGGATTTAAAGTAACACCAAAAAAGGAACAGGCTCCGTGCCTCGTTCCTTTCTGTAATAAACCTATTTTGTAGTTTGAACGGTCACTGAATCCATTTACGTTGAATTACCACCTAAGATTTCGCCCCATAATCCTCCATTTCATTGATCCTTGGAAGAATGGAGCGGGAAGGTACCGGGGATGTCAAAACCACGGATGTATTCAGATGTCCATATGGTATCAATCGATCTATCAGTAATCTCATGCTGTCCATATCAGCTAAAGCAGCTTTCAAAAAATATCCAACAGTCCCTGTTACACGATGGCACTCGATAATGTCTAAATCATTTTTCACCAATGTCTCAAAATCGGAAACAGGAACCTTAAGTTCACTCACCTGAATGAACACAAGTACACCCCTTCCTATTGCCAGAGGTGAAACTCTTGCACTGAACCCCTCAATGATCCCCTTTTCTCGCAGACGATACATACGTTCAGAGATGCTAGGTCGACTGAGAGCCAATTTCTTCGATAGTTCACTAATGGTAATGCGTCCATCTCTTTGTAAAAGTTCCAGTAACCTGACATCTATTTCATCCATGAAGCAACCGCCTTTCATAATGAAGGAATATAAGCATATATTTCTTTAAAATGTTGTATGGATAGCAATAAATATATTCTTTTTTGTATGTAATTTTACCAGTTAATATTCTATCATTAAAATAATCAAATAGAAAAAGAAAATTCAGAATTTACCAAAGGGAGGAACCTGCATTGACCTTTACGAAAATCCCGGTTCGACAAAACATCGAAAGCATTAGCCCATATGTTTCCGGCAAGCCAATTGAAGAAGTGCAACGTGAACTTGGTCTTGAAACGATCGTTAAATTGGCATCCAATGAAAATCCATACGGTTGCTCAACTCTAGCAAAAGAAGCCATGCTTTCCGAAATGGAGCAAACCTCCTTTTATCCTGAAGGTATGGCACCGGCATTAGCTGAAAAGCTGGCAAGGAAATTGAATATCGATAAAGATCATATCATTTTGGGAAATGGATCTGATGAAGTGATACGTTTGTTAACAAGAACCTATATCCAACAAAATGATGAAGTCATCATGGCTGATGTGACATTTCCACGTTATGAAACGAATGTATTGATTGACGGCGGCACACCTGTAAAGATACCTCTTATTAACGGTGTACATGACCTGCAGGGTATGTATGAAGGCATAACAGAAAAAACAAGAATGATATTTGTCTGTAATCCCAATAATCCAACAGGAACGATCGTTCAAAAAGATAAGTTGCGCTCTTTTATTGAGAAGGTGCCAAAACATATTTTGCTGATCGTTGATGAAGCATACTATGAATACGTCGAAGATGCGGAATATTTAGAAACTTTACCACTTTTAAATATGCATTCAAATCTGGTTATCTTACGCACCTTTTCTAAGATTTATGGCCTGGCTGCATTAAGGATTGGTTACGGTATAATGGATGCATCCATTATACAAGAGCTCGTTAAAGTGAAGGAACCCTTCAATACCAACCGTTTAGCACAGGCTGCGGCATTCGCTTCCCTCGACGACCTTCCATTCGTTGAGAAATGTGTTCGTAAGAATGAGGAAGGAAGAATATATTTAGAAAACGAACTAAGCAAGATGGGATTAACATTCTTCCCTTCACATGCTAACTTCTTGATGGTCAAATTGAACCAGCCTGGCAGGGACATTTTTGAGATGTTATTACTTCAGGGTGTCATCATCCGTTCAGGTCATTTACTAGGCTATGAAAATACTATCCGCGTGACCATCGGCACTCCGCCTGAAAACGAGAGATTCATAGCATCCTTACGACATATAATCAATAAAACGTCCGGTGCATGACCGATCGAAATGAAGTGGCTGTTTATCAATGATCATTCATGAAAGATACGACATGGACGCCTTTGCCCATGCCGTATCTTTTACGTGGATTTATTTAGCAATATCCTTTTCTATTATAGGAGTTTCCTGTGCATCCACACTTTTAAATTTAAAAATCGAAATCGAGATTAAGGCAGCCAACACAATTAGGCAAGCAATGATACTGATCCGATTCTGTTCACTGAACACGAACGTGACACAAATGATGCTTAAGGTGATTACAGTAAACAAGGTTACATATGGAAAGCCCCACAATTTAAAACTCGGAGCTTTGGGATATGAATTGCGAAGTTTTAGCTGCGCTAAACAGATGCTGATCCATACTAGTGAGACTACAAAACCCGGAAAAGCCATTAATAGAGTAAATGCCTGGTCCTGTGCAACGAAGGTAATCATGGAGCCGACGACCAATACAACTGCACTTAATATCAAACTATACAAGGGAACGCCATTTTTTGATACATATGAGAACGACTTGGGAGCTTCCCCTTCTGCAGCTAAAGAATGCAACATTCGGGTACACCCATATATTCCAGAGTTAGCGGCTGATAAGACGGCCGTGATCAATATGAAATTCATGATATGTGCAGAACCCTGAAAACCTGACATTGACAATACTTGTACAAACGGACTTGCCTGGTCGCTAATTTCGTTCCACGGAATCAAACCGCAGATTACAAGTATCGGTAAGGTGAAAAATAATACGACTCTCCAAATATAGTTTTTAATGACCTTTGGTAAAATGCGTTCCGCATCCTTTGCTTCCGTTACCGTCACCCCTATTAACTCGGAACCGCCATATGAGAACATGACAATCAGTAATGCCGAAAAGATGGACACCCACCCATTTGGGAAAAACCCTCCATGCCCTGTGAAGTTTTGCAGATAATTAGATCCGCCGCTTGGGATGACCCCAAATAAAATACAGGCTCCCAATATGATGAATAAGATGATCATTGTAATTTTGATGCCAGCAAACCAAAATTCGAATTCACCATAATTTTTAACATTCATCATGTTAATCCCTATGATGAAAGCCGCACATCCTAAACTTAATACCCATAGCGGGATTGCCGGGAGCCAATACTGCAAGAAGCTTCCTGCCACCACTACCTCAATGACACATACGGACAGCCACATGAAACAATACATCCAGCCTACGATGAAGGAAGAGCGCTTACCGAATGCTTTCTGAACGAAACCCTTCATATTCGTATTTGGATAGACAATTGCCATTTCGGCTATAGCACCCATGACTACAAGCAGTAATAATCCTGCAAAAATATAAGTGAAAATGACTCCTGGCCCTGCTAACGATATGGTTTCGGCACTTCCTTTAAAAATCCCAGTACCTATTGCCCCTCCCATTGCCATCATGCTAATATGCCGCGGCAATAATTTCTTTTGCAGTGACCCACCATTTGACTCCATTACATTTGCCTCCTTCATTCCATAATTTTTTCATATAAAAAATCAAACCCATTTCAATCGTTGAATGGCGAATAGATAAGTTATCTCATCAACCGTTATGGTTTAGGAGTGGAAGGATGCAAAGCCTTCTTGAAAACTCTTCTCATACTTCCCCAAAGTAAAAATGATATCAATAAGCCGTTAGTTTTACAAGAGGAATCATTGCAGGCTAATACGGCTCCCGTTTGGTCAAACGCCGGGTCAGATTTTCGGAATGGAGTGTCTTGCAGATAGCCCTGCCTTACGGGGACCAATCACCGGGTTTCTGACTCTATTAAAATGAAACATTCTAATCGGGGACTACATTGGTAATCCCCATGATACATATTCCAATTATGTTAATTATTTTTGATGTGAATCGCATGTCCCAAAACTGCCTCAGCCGCTTCCATCCACCCCTCGTTCAAAGTTGGATGAGGATGCATGCTGAGGGCTATATCTTCGACCCTAGCCGCCAGCTCAAGGGCAAGGACCCCTTCACCTATAAGGTTGGAAGCATCCGCACCTACCATATGCATACCGAGCAATATATGGCTATTAGCATCCACGATCACTTCAGCAAATCCCTCCGTTTCATTCGTTGCAAGCGCCCTTCCGTTGGCACTGAACGGAAATTTGCCGACCTTGACGCTGTATCCCTGTTGTTCAGCTTCTTCACGGCTTAAACCAACACCAGCTATTTGTGGTTCCGAGAAGATAACATAGGGAACATAAGGTGAGTCAACGGCACTTGGCAGCCCCCCTATCACTTCAGCTGCCACGATTCCCTGTTTGGACGCTCGATGGGCAAGAGCCGGACCAGGGGTAGTGTCACCGATGGCAAAGATGTGCGGCACATTTGTACGGCATTCCATATCCACTGCTATATGGCCTTTCTCGCCAACCGTAACTCCAGCCCGATTCAGGCCAATTTCTTCCGTGTTAGGCATCCTGCCAATTGTAACCAGGGTCTTTTCGCTCACTACCACTTCCGTCCCTTGTTCTTCGGAGGACACATGAAGATGTACTTGACCATCCACTACAGCGGCCTTTTCTACCCTCGAGGAGGTTTTGATATTCATCCCAAGCTTCTTGGCATTCCTTGTGACTTCCTTTACCAGGTTTTCAGCAACTTGAGGGAGTATGCGATTGGCCATTTCAATGATGGTCACTTTAGTACCTAGCTTTGCAAATGCCATACCCAATTCGATTCCGATATATCCTCCGCCAATGATTGACAAGCTTGAAGGAACTTCCTTCAGCTGCAAAGATGATGTCGAATCCAATATATATTCTCCATCGACTTTAATGAAGGATGGAATGAAAGGCCTGGACCCCGTCGCAATAATTGCCTGCTCAAACTTATAGGTTTCAAAATCGCCATCGGTTTCGACTCCAATGCGGTCATCAGATAAAAAGGTTGCTTGACCTTTAACCACCGTCACTCCATTTTCCTTACACAAATGGGCAATACCTTGCCTCAATTGAGATGTGATGCCCGCTTTCCAATCCTGCCAAACTCCCAAGTCCATAGTGGGTTTTTCCTGAGGCAGCCGGATTCCCATTTTACCTAAATCGTTAAGCCTTTGGTATTGATCTGCTGAGTGAATCAATGCCTTTGATGGTATACAGCCCCGATTAAGGCAAACCCCGCCCAGCTTATCCTTTTCAATAAGCACGACCGATTTTCCTAACTGGCCGAGACGGATAGCCGCAGCATATCCTCCCGGACCTCCCCCCATGATGACAACATCCGTCTCTACAGCAACTTCCCCAACTACCATTTATCTCATCTCCACAATTAAACGAATTGGATTTTCCAGCAATTCCTTGATTCTATTGGTAAAATGCACCGCCGTTACCCCATCAATCAAACGATGGTCGAAAGAAAGTGACATATTCATCATTAAACGGATAACACCTTCCAAATCGCGAACGACCATGCGATGTTCCATTTTATGCAAAGCTAATATGGCCGCTTCCGGATAGTTAATGATTGGGGTCGCGTGCAGCCCTCCGATCGGACCTACATTGCTGATGGTAAATGTACTGCCTGTGATTTGGTCTATGTTCAACTTCCCTTCACGGGCTTGGGCTGCCAATCGCCTAATTTCATCAGCCAATTGGAAAATGGTTTTTTGATCGGCATGTTTTATGACTGGAACAATGAGACCCTCTTTTGTATGCGTCGCAATCCCAATGTGATAATAATTTTTCAGGATGATTTCATTGGTTCTTTCATCAATTGAAGCATTTAATGTTTTGAACTCCTTTAAGGCGATGGCAATGGCTTTAACGAAAAATGGCAAAAAAGTCAATTTAATATCCTTATCATCGGAGTACTCCTTTAATTGACTTTTAAATTCCTTCAATCGGTCCATTTCCAATTCATCTACATGGGTTACATGAGGAATGGTCGAAACCGACTTTACCATATGTTCAGCGATTTTCTTACGAATGCCTTTAAGCGGAATCCGCTCTTCCCGCTCATATTCCAAACCTTTTGCCTGGATGACATCCTTCATCGGGGCCATATCTTGAACAATCCTATCATCAAGCTGTTTAGCATTTTCCCGTGAAAACGAATTATTTTCTTTAAACTGCTTCAAGTCACTTTCGGTAATTCGCCCAGCTGGACCGGAGCCTTTAACCTTTTCGATATCAATCTTCATTTCCCTCGCCAATTGACGCACAAATGGTGTTGCCAGCGCACGCACTGCCTCATGATGCTGTTTAGTCGTAATATGCACTGCATTCACTTTTACATCGCCGGATTGCACGACTTGGTTTTCTTCTTTAATCATGCCTGTATCCGGAACTGACATATCCTTCTCTTCCTGAATGGTGAATATTGTGGTTCCCACTTCCACGATATCCCCTTCGGAAAAAAATATCTTCTTGACCACCCCCGCTGCGGGAGCAGTCAATTCCGCATTGACTTTATCCGTTTGCACCTCAACAATGGGTTGATCCTGTTTTACCGCATCCCCTTCTTTGATGAGCCATTGGATAATTTCCCCTTCATGCATCCCTTCCCCTACATCAGGAAGTTTAAATTCCATCATGCGTCATCCTCCTTCTCCCATAATCACAATTAAAATGATATCGTTTCGACTATTCCTTGTTTTACACGGTCAACAGTCGGTAAATAATGATCTTCTATTGTAAAAGGCGGAACCGGAACATCAAATCCTGTTACTCGCTTAATCGGCGCTTTCAGGTAAATAAGAGCTTCATCATTAATGATGGAGATGATCTCCGCACCTAATCCGGCAGTCTTATGAGCTTCATGGACGATTAATGCACGACCTGTCTTTTTAATGGATTGCACGATCGTATCCCTATCCAGAGGGTATAATGTTCGTAGATCGACCACTTCACACTTCCATCCTTTTTCCGCTTCAATCTTTTTCGCGGCGGTCAATGCCTCCCTTAGCATGGCCCCCCATGCAAAAATGGTCAGGTCGCTTCCATCCTGGACCACTTTTGCTTGACCGATGGGAATTCGGTACATTTCGTCGGGAACTTCTTCCTTAAAGGCCCGATACAATTTAGTCGGTTCCAAAAAAATCACCGGATCTGGATCTTCGAGCGCTGAAATGAGCAGCCCTTTTGCGTCATATGGATTACTGGGTGCAACCACCTTTAAACCCGGGGTATGGGCAAAGAAGGTTTCGACACTTTCAGAATGAAGTTCAGGACCCCTGATTCCAGCACCATATGGAGTACGGATTACGAGGGGTACCCCAAATTGCCCACGAGTACGATACCTCATTCGGGCAGCATGGGAAACGAGTTGCTCGAATCCGGGATAAATAAAAGCGAGAAACTGGATTTCCACTATGGGCAGCATGCCGTTAAGGGCTAAACCTATCGCAGAGCCGATGATTCCGGATTCAGCTAATGGCGTATCGACAACACGATCTTTTCCATACTTCTCATAAAGCCCTTCCGTCGATCGAAAAACCCCGCCATTCACTCCAATATCCTCACCCAAGATCATCACACGATCATCATGATCCAGCATTTGGTCCAGCGCTTCTGTAATGGCCTGGAGCATCGTTAAATTTTTGCCCATTATTTCTTCCCGCCTTTCCTTAAGATTTGGTTCAATTCTTGCTTCTGTTCCTTTAAATGCCATGACTCCTTTGCATATACATGGTTAAACATTTCGAGCGGGTCGGATTTTGGATACCCTTCAGCTCTTTGAAGGTGAGCATCGATCAGTTCGTTGAATTGTTTTATCACCAATTCCTCCTGCTTTTCATTCCAGTGACCCTCTTTATTCAAATACTTTCTAAGACGTGTTATGGGATCGCGGTTTTCTCTCCAGAAGGTTGAAATTTCGTCCTGATCGCGATAGATGTTCGGATTGTCTGCAGTAGTATGGGCGCCATAGCGAAAGGTAATGGCTTCGATCAATGTAGGCCCTTCCCCGTTAAGCGCCCTTTCGACAGCCTCCTTAACAGTCAGCCATACTGCAAAAATATCATTTCCATCCACCCTTACCCCATGGATGTCATAAGCAGCAGCCCGCTGTGATATCGTTTTGGATGCCGATTGCTTTTCAAAAGGCACACTGATTGCGTAGCCATTATTTTGGCAGAAAAAGATTGTCGGGGTTTTATAAACACCAGCAAAATTCAGTGCCTCATGAAAGTCCCCTTCAGAAGTGGCTCCATCACCAAAATAAGCAATGCTAACATTCTGTTCGCCTTTAAGCTTACTTGCCCAAGCCGTACCAACCGCATGAACCATTTGAGTGGCAATGGGAACACTTGGAGGCATGATCCTTTTTCCTTCTGGACAAATTGAGCCGTCAAAGTGTGCCATCCAATATAGGAAAACACGGTATAGTTCCTGTCCATGAATGATTGCAGCTCCATGATCACGGTATGTGGGAAACATCCAATCCTCTGCCGACAACGCTAAAGCGCTTCCTACCTGTGATGCTTCCTGTCCTTCGAAAGGTGCATATGTCCCAATCCTGCCTTGGCGCTGGAGATTAATTGATTTTCGGTCAAATGTTCTGAGCAGGAGCATGCTCTCATACATCTTTAACATAAGTGATTTATCGATTTTTCCATCAATCGTTTCAATGATTTCCCCTTCAGGAGTCAATACACGAAACATTTCCGGCTCAGTTCCATCTGAATGCGCTTTCATTATTGGGTTTCCCGTCTTTTCCATTTCATTTCTCCCCTTAAGATAGATTTGATTCGCAAACTTACCAAGGTTTTGAACAGTCATGAAATAACAGCCCAAAATGTTTTATTGGTCTCTATGTCTGTGATTAAATGCTGTTTCATAAAATACATTCCCTTATATAAAAGGATAATACATCCAAGTTTTTAATAATATGTTAAATGGAATGAATTTTTCGTATATTACCTTTATTTAGAATATGTTTTCTGATACTTCACCTTCATTTTGAAAATGAGATCCTTCAATGGGAAAATTTCCATTTTCCCCTACAATTTGTTGGTATGCTCGATCGATTCACAACCTCATCCAAAAAGTATCCAGCACAAAAAAAGACCCATTATATAATTATGGGTCTTTTTGCATTTCTGATTGTTGGGGGCATTACACGCATCGGAAATATCTCAAGCGATAAAAGCAATACATTCGCGGATACCCTACCAACAAAAATGGAGAGCTCTATTTTTCAAATGTTCCTTTCACGACTGCTTCACCATCCTTGACCATGATCTGCCCCATCGCGATAACACTATTTATTTCTAAAGTTTGTTTCTTCATCATGATGATATCGGCGTCCTTACCTGGCGCAAGCTGTCCCTTTGCAGAAAGTTTTAAAATGTTTGCCGGGTTTGCCGTGGCAACTCGTATGGCATCGGCAATTGTCACTCCATCCTCAAGGACAGCATCGACAACACAATCATATAAGGACATGCATGTACCTATGTTCAAACCCCGCAGATTGCCGCTTCCATCGAAGTCAGGCAGGCTGGCTTGTCCATCTGAAGTTATGGTGATTTGCCCGATTTCAACGCCTTCTTCCAGTGCCCTTTTTATTGCTGTGCTTGCTTTGACCTCTCCTTCTTCAAGGAACTTCTCGATCGTACTTGTCGTAAAATCGATATAACCCCCTTTTTTTGCATATTTCACGCCTGCATTGAATAAATGCGGATTTCGGTTTATATGTGTAGGGTAGAACTGTGTAATCGGTATTTCTGTTGTCTCGACAACTTCCTCAATTACATCCAAATGATCTAGACTGTCGCCGACATGAATGTTGACGACACCGCTTTTCCCGGACAGCAGACCCCCATTTCGCGCCTGAGAGGCCAGTTTAGCCAGCTCGGCTGCAGTAGGCTGCGAGGAACGATGATCGGCAATGGCTATCTCGCCAACACCGATAATTTTATCCACAAGAATCAAATCATCTTCGATCTTACCGGTTAACGTCTTGACTGGAACTTGATAGGAACCAGTCTGAACGAAGCAGCTAATTCCTTCTTCTTCAAGCGCTCTCGCTTTAGCAAGCAGTGCGGGCATCGTCCTTGTCGTTCCATCAGTTCCGATGACCCCTACCAATGTCGTTATACCCGCTAAAGTGGCATCGGTTAATTGGATTTCAGGAGTCCTCGTTTTAAAGCCCCCTTCCCCTCCTCCGCCGATAATATGTACATGACCATCTATAAAACCCGGAGCCACGATTTGGCCACTCGCATCAATCACCTCCAATTCAACGAAATTGTCAGGTACCTCAATCTTGTCCTCGATGAAGCCAATTTGCTTTCCAACCAAGAGGATATCTTTTTGACCCATATATTCCGGACCATATAGCTCCCCATTTTTAATAAGTATGAGCATTCTCCTTCTCCCTTCAAAAATAGAAATTTTCAAATAGGTTTCAAAATCTTTCACTCGGGTAAATATACAACATGACCAGCTAACAATTACATAAAAAAGACCAAACATACTTGTTCATTTTTTTAAGTTGTAGCCGAATAGACATCTTGATTATGCTTTTCCAAAAGTATAAAAACAAAAGGAGCAAACGACATGAATAAAGTGATTTCTTCTGACATTAAAACAAATAAAAGATTATCCATGCGACAAATCATGAACCTATATCAAGTTACAAAAGAATTTAAAGGAAATATATATTTTATCTGCAACCATAAATTGGTCGATGCCAAGAAACTTTCGACTTTCGTATCCTTTGTGCTCATTCTTCAAGAGTGTGCAACAATGAAGGTCATCCTTGAAGGCGAGAATGTACATTCCATGCTAGAAAAAGTACAGGATATTTGTAAAGAAAATGATGAAAGTGCATTCGCTTTCCAATCGAACCAAACCGTTAATATTTAAATGAATCCGACTACTTTATAAAGAGGGTGTATAGACATGAGAACCATTTTAATGGTGATAGGCGCAATCGTCGTGATCGGCATAATAGCCAATCTAATTTTTTAAAATATATGAAAAACTGTAGCCAAACACGAGTTTGCCTGCAGTTTTTTTATTTTAAAGTTCCAGTTGATTTCAACCTGAGCTTTTTTGGACGGTTTACAAATTTTTTCGACCTTCACCGTCCTTTATCCGGCCGTTCACGGATTTTTTCTACCTTAGCTCATTCAGACTCCGGAGCCATGTATTAAATCAGCTCCTATTCGCCGACAAACGGAGACCGTCAAATGATTGACAGTCTCCGTTTGTTACTATTATTTAAATTCCTTTACCTGAGAATCACCACGGAACCTCCCAGTCCCTCCATTTATTCAAACCTTCCCTTATCTCATTTCCTTTATCAATCCAATATTGTCTCCTTTTGTCCTCTTCTTCCTTTGCCTGTTGCTTAGCTATAAGTGCCTGCTGTTCAGCGATTAGCTGTCCGATATCCTGAGCTTTAAATGATTGAGCCGCTTGATTCTGTAAGGCTTGCGCCATTATTTTTTGGAAGATGAGTGCACTTCCCTGACTGCTGTGTGTCGTTAAATAATGATTTTCGTCCGTCTTATCATATCCAGCCCATACAGCCCCGACCAGTGAAGGTGAATAACCGATGAACCATTGATCTTTAACCCCTGATATTCCTTCGATGGGAACTTGCGTGGAACCTGTTTTACCTGCTATTTCGTGACCGGAAACTGCCGCGTTTTTCGCTGTGCCATATTCCACAGTTCCAAGCAGCATGGCATTCATTTTATCCACAGCGCTTACAGAGGTCACTTTGGTGCTTTTCTCTTTCCAGGCGGCAACTTCTTTTCCATCAGCATTTTCTATTCTTACAATGGCATGGGTTTCCATTCGTTCACCTTCGTTAGCGAAAGCTGAAAAGGCTCCTGCCATCTGCAGCGGGGACACACCTTTTTTCATCCCTCCTAAAGCGATGGACAGGTTTCGATCATCCTTGTCATATGGAATCCCAAACCGCTTAAGTGAATCAAGCCCCTTATCGATGCCAATCTCATTCAATAGCCAAACCGTTGGTACATTCAACGAATTCATCACCGCTTCATACATGGGGACTTCTCCTTTATATTCACCACTCAGGTTTGTTGGCTCATATTCACCGAAGCTCATTTTTTCATCCTTTAAAGGGTCAGTGATATCATATCCCTCTTCAACAGCTGGCGTGTACACGACAAGCGGTTTAATGGATGAACCAGGAGACCTTGTCAGCTGGGTTGCCCGATTATATCCCATGAATTGATGTTCACCTCTCCCACCGACAAGTGCTTTTATGCCGCCGGTTTCAGGATCAAGGAGGACAGACCCGCTTTGAACCAGTTCATCTGTACTCGTTCCAACTGGAAAATTGGCTGCATTCTCATACACGGATTCTGTAGACTGCTGCATGGATTGGTCCAGAGTTGTGTAAATTTTATAGCCCTTTGAAAGCAGCTCCTCAAGCTTAATTCCATATTTACTCGATGCTTCCGATAAAACATGATCGACATAATAAGGATACTTACCTCTTAATGGATCGGTTTCCTTCTCCCCCATAAGAAGTGTCACCGCATCTTTTTTTGCAGCTGCTTCTTCATCTTTCGTCAAATAACCATGTTCCGCCATTCTCGAAAGAACCAAATCACGTCGTTTCACTGCCCCGTCTAAATTCTTGTATGGATCAAGTTTGGATGGCAAGTTAATGACCCCCGCCAGCAAAGCTCCCTCAGCAACGGTCAATTCAGAGACCTCTTTGGAAAAATAAATATTTGCAGCCTTTTTGATCCCCCATGCTCCATGGCCAAAATAAACTTGATTCAAATACATTTCCAGAATTTCATCTTTTGTATATTGATTTTCAACTTCCTGGGCGAGAAAAAACTCTCCGATCTTCCTCTTCAGTGTTCGATCCGATTCCAGCATCGTGATTTTGACAAGCTGCTGGGTAAGCGTGCTCCCGCCTTCAACAACACTTCCAGCCTTCGCATTTTTAACCAAAGCCCGCATAATCCCTTGATAATCTATGCCGTGATGTTCATAAAAACGGTGATCCTCAATGGAAACCACCGCTTGTTTCATATGTTCCGGTATTTCATCTATCGCAACACCTTCGGATTTATTTGCCGTGATTGTACTGGCAAGATTCCCATCCAGATCATAGATTCCTGTCGGTTGCTGAAGATTATTTTCAAGATGACTTATATCAGCACCTTGCCTGAAATACAATAGTAAACCGGCGCCTAAGACCACAATCGCCAATATTATAATTAGACCTAATTTCACTAACCCTCTCATTTGTACCCCCATTTTCCCATCTGCGACATGTTTCTTTAAAAATATTTTACCCTTTTTATTAAAGAAAACTCGTCGATTGAATAAAAGGCCGAAGCTAGGCGCCCTTTTCTTGTAGCACTATACTCGGATATCGGCACCATTGATGATATTTCTTCATCGTCTGAGCATGACACAGATTTCATCCTAACATTTTAACTATGCTCGTATCTATCCTTTACCCGTAAATAGCAGTCTATATACAGATTAATGGCGTGAAGCCATTTAAAAGTGGGTATAACACCTTTAAGGTCTTAAAAAGGGGAGAGATGATAAAATGAAGGACTTAAAACATATTGTCGTCGCTTTTGATGGAAATGAAGAGAGTAAACGGGCCGTCGAATATGGAGCAACATTGAAAAAGGCCTTTCCAAAAGCCGTGTTGACCGTAGTTCATGTCCTAAATGATAAGGTTGAACAGCGTATCGTGGGCGACGCCTCTGCTCCAGGCTTCGTACCTGCAGCCGGATTTTATGTAGATCCTGTCCAGACACATCCTGTTGTTGAAGTTGATCCGCCACGAAATCAAAAAGCAAATGACACCCCTTCCGCCGTCGAGAATAGTATTCAGAACGCAGAAAATAATACGTTGAGATTGTTAAGTGAATGTCAAGTCAAGGGAAAATTCGAACTATTGGAAGGATATGCGCCAGATAGCATATGTGACTTTGCAGCAAGAACTTCAGCTGATCTTATCGTTGTCGGCAATAGCGCTAAAAGCGGTTTGGAAAAGTTCTTCCTTGGCAGTACAAGTAGCTCCATTGCGAAAAACGCCCCCTGTTCGGTATTCATTGCAAAATGAAAATTGAGCCTGTTCACACTAGTTGATCCTACTTCAAAAAAGGCCGGATTCTTATAGAGTCCGGCCTTTTTATTGGATTTTTCAGTAATCCATTGCTGCCCAGTATTCCTTGTAACCAATACTACATCCCTGCACCAGTTCGAACTGTTCACCCTCAGCCTGTTTAGCTTCCCTTTGGAAGTATTTAATTTTCGATCATCGGTTAGAATATTACAATTAAAGTAAATGTACATGTCATAAAAACATGCCATTCCCATTTTACGGCGATAATCTTTCGTTTAACCAACTTCTTTACAAACCTTCAATACACCTGCTATTAACCAAGTTAGATGGCTAAATACGACAATTTTTCTAAAAGACTCACTAAGGCTTGATTTGGTATCTTTATTAAGCCTAATTTACATTGGGGAGGGAATATGGACATGGATAAACATTCGATTTCAGCTGAAAAAGGCGCCTACATAAGCATCGCTGCTTACATATTCTTGTCTGCTCTTAAATTGTCATTTGGTTATTTTGGAGATTCTAAAGGGCTTTGGGCTGATGGTTTAAATAATACGACCGACATCATCGCTTCCATAGCCGTATTGATCGGTTTAAAAATTTCAAAGAGACCTCCAGATGATAATCATTCATATGGTCATTTACGGGCGGAAACCGTAGCCTCGTTGGTAGCTGCCTTCATCATGATCACCGTGGGCCTCCAGGTTGTATTCAGTGCCATTGAATCCTTCTTTCACCAAGATTCAACAACCGTTCCCAGTATGCTGACTGGTTATGTCGCTCTATTCTCTGCAATCTTCATGTATGGAATCTACCGTTATAACTTATCTTTAAGTAAAAAGATCAACAGCTCTTCCATCTATGCCGTAGCGCAGGATAATCGATCCGATGCCCTTGTCAGTGTCGGTGCTTTCATTGGAATCATCGGCACCAAAATGGGAATCCCTTGGCTGGATGCAATAGCTGCTGCAGTCGTGGGGGTCATTATCTGCAAAACAGCCTGGGATATCTTTCGTGATGCCTCCATCTCTTTAACCGATGGTTTCGACGATCAGCTCCTGCAAAAGATCGGAAAAACCATTATATTGACAGACGGTGTTAAAGAAATGAGTGAAATTAAAGCCCGGATGCACGGAAGTGAAATCCTGCTCGAAACTACCGTTCACGTTAACCCCCTTTTGACCGTCATTCAAGGTCATGATATCACTGTTAAAATCGAAGAGAATCTTTTGAAGGAATATAATATCCAGCATGTGATCGTTCATATCGAACCATATGCATTTCATAAAAAAGGTAACCGTCATTAACTTTACGGATACCTTTTTTTGTTATTAATTCCTGTAATTTCTGTAATAAAACTGTGTCAAAAAAAGGTATTTATTGATTGATTGCCGAATATTTATCCAAATTGACACATGTTAAAAGAACAGTAATCTGTTATCATGAAAAAAACATGTAATTATTTTGATATTTTGTAATTTTATTCTAATAAAGCGCTTTCTGGGTCAAAAGTAAATTCATTTTCCTACAGTATGGAGGGCAAAATGGTATCTAATCGAGAAATGACCATTCACTTTTTATCTTCTCAAAAAACCAGCATCATTTCCAAATGGAAAGATGAGTTGCTGCATTTACCTGATGGGTATCTGGGGTATTTTAAAGGAGAAGTGGAAAATATTTTTAATCTGCTAATGGATCAGCTTGGAAAATCGGATACTGAAATAGGCGATGTACTGAAGGTCGTAGGGGAAAAAATTGCGTCTGATCGAGTTAATAAGCAATTGGATATGGAAAATTTCTTTTCCACTGCAACCATCGGGAGATCCATCATCATTGAGCACGTATTGAATTCCGATGCACCCAAAGAAGAAATTTCGGATCTAATTAAGCAAATAAACGTTTACTTCGATAAACTCATTCATTTTGCATTATCCCATTATACCGAATTGAAAACGATGGAACTTGAAGAACGCTATCAATTCATAAGCCCAAACCATAAAGACCGTTTGACGCTACTTGGCCAAATGACCTCAAGCTTTGTCCATGAATTCAGAAATCCACTGACTTCCATCATGGGATTCATACAATTGTTACAGGCAGAACAGCCTGAGATAAAGTACCTTGATATCATTTCAAAGGAATTGGATCAGCTCAATTACCGGATCACACAATTCCTGAATATTTCCAAAAAGGAAACGTTAGCATCACCACCTGATCTATTTTCCATTGCTCAGCTTGTGAATGAGGTAATCGAATTTCTATATCCCAGCATCTTGGAAGTAAATGCTTCCATTACATGTAATATTGCCGAGGATGCCGTAATTTCCGGTTCTAAAGAAGAATTCCGTCAGGTTTTACTTAATATTATTTTAAATGCTCTTGATGTGGTTGCAGGGATGCCTTCCCCATCCATTTACATTTCAGGCTCTGAATCACCACCCGGCATTCTTACTTTAAATATATCGAACAATGGGCCGAAAATACCTGACGACGTTTTGCCGAATATTTTTGAACCATTCATCACCACTAAAAAAAGGGGAACGGGATTGGGATTATTCGTCTGTAAAGAAATCGTCTTAAAGCATCAAGGAACCTTAACCTGCCACTCTACTGATTTCCTAACGACCTTTTCCATCCAATTGAAAACCAAATAATGGATAAACAACCTTTTTTACTTAGGTTTTTAGTGTGAAATTTTTGACTGATTGACGTCCAGTTACTTATACTAATAGGTAGGTTCCACTACTAATCGAGGTGAATGATCCTATAGATTGAAAATATAAACCAGCGCAATTTTCATACAAGATAGACAAGACTTATTTTTCATCTAACATTTTATACACTAAATATCATTTCATTCATTATTGGTTTTGGGAGGTGACTGGGATAATTAAATCGTTTTGGCGATTCAATTAAGTCCCACACTAATTGGACATATTAAGTTTTTTATTCGTCATTATTTTAATCGCTTTAACGGCCTTTTTTGTAGCTTCTGAATTTTCGATCATAAGGGTTCGCAGCTCCAGGATCGATCAATTGATTGAAGAGGGAAATAAAAAAGCCATTGCGGCTAAGAAGGTTACATCCGATCTTGATGAGTACCTATCCGCGACACAGCTTGGTATTACCGTTACCGCCCTTGGATTGGGGTGGCTAGGACAACCGACCGTCCTCAAATTGGTTGGGCCATTATTCAATGCCTTGAATTTCCCTCAAGAAGTCACAAGCATTCTGACATTCGTCATTTCATTTTCCCTGATTACGTTCCTGAATGTGGTTGTAGGTGAATTGGCTCCAAAGACGGTTGCCATCCAAAAGGCTGAGCAAGTGGCCTTGGCAATTGCCAGCCCGCTGATATTTTTCCATAAGATAGCCTTTCCCTTCATATGGGCCTTGAATCATTCTTCCCGATTCGTTGTCGGCTTATTTGGCTTCAAGCCAGCATCCGAAAGCGAAATAGCCCATACGGAAGAAGAATTGCGTTTCATCCTGTCAGATAGCTATAAAAGCGGAGAGATTAACCAGTCGGAATTTAAATATGTAAACAACATCTTTGAATTCGATGATCGTGTTGCCAAAGAAATCATGGTTCCAAGGACGGAAATCATGACCATATCCAAAGATGATACGGTACAGGAATTCGTCGATGTCGCCAAATTGGAAAAATACACTCGCTATCCTGTTGTCGAAGGTGATAAAGACCATGTCATCGGCTTAGTGAACTTAAAGGAAGTTTTCTCGGATCTTATAAAGAATCGGGAAATCCATATCAAAGCGATAGAAAATTACGCTCGTCCGATCATTCGGGTAATGGAAAATATACCGATTCACGATTTGCTGTTAAAAATGCAAAAAGAACGCATTCATATGGCTATTTTAATGGATGAATACGGCGGAACTTCCGGACTTGTCACAGTCGAGGATATCCTCGAGGAAATCGTTGGCGAAATTCGTGATGAATTCGATATCGATGAAGTTGCCTCGATCAGGAAAATTAAAGATGGACATTATATTTTAGATTCTAAACTTCTTGTAAAGGAAGTGAATGATTTACTTGGCATTCACTTAGAAGAAGATGATGTCGATACGATAGGCGGATGGGTCCTTACTGAAAATTATGATGTGAAGGTAGGGGACATCATGGAAAAAGACGGCTTCTGCTTTAAAGTGATTGAAATGGAAGATCACGCCATTCGTTCTATCGAGGTGACAAAAAAGGTCGTACCGCTTCCCCTGGAAGAAGACCTTACCCAAGGATAATGATAAAAAACAGCCACGTAAAAGGTGATTTTACGTGGCTGTTTTTTCGATTGTTCATTTATCGGGAAACCGTCCCATTTTTTTGACCGTTACGATTGGAGGTGTACTCTTTTTTTTCCACAAAATATACAGCATGATAAAGATAAAGGAAAAACCAGCAGCCGGAATGAGATAAGGTTCCGTTATTTCCCGGATTTGCTGCCAATTCTCGCCGAGGATCCGCCCTAAGGTCAGGAACAAGATGGTCCAAGGTATGACAGCCGCAACCGTATAAAATATAAACTTCCATACGGACATCCTCGCAATTCCGGCAGGGATGGAAATGGCATGGCGAACCACTGGAATGAATCGAGCCGTAAAAATCACGCCTACACCATACCTTTGAAACCATTCTTCAGCATGTACAATATGATTTTCTTTAATTAATATATATTTCCCATACTTCAAGAGAAAGGGCCGTCCTCCATAATAACCAGCCCAATAGAGAAATAGTTGTGCCATCGTGCCGCCTGCCACTCCTGCAAGAACAGCTCCCCAAAAATTCATTTTCCCCATGCCCACCACATAACCACCGTATCCGAGAACAAGCTCACTCGGGATGATTTCAACCATCAGCCCCAATAAAATCCCCATATACCCCATATCCGCAAACCAATTCAATATCGTCATAATAAGCTGTGATATCATGCTATCGGACTCCCCTTACCCCTAATTTCAAATTGTTTGTCCTTCTATCCTATTTCAGCTCATAACTTTCTATTCGATTTTTCATATTCAGCTTCACAATGCATCACATTTAGAATGCACAAAAAAAGACCAGCTGATTTGTACTCCGGTCTCATTGCATCAATATTCTTTTAGCTCCCGTTTTTGGGAAAATTGAGAAAAAACAGCTGTGGTGAGTAAGGATGAATCATTTTGCGAAACATTAGCGAAAATCTCCTGGCGTGATTTCGTTTTTTCGATATGAATCCCGAGATTTTTATACTTGTTGATTTTTTGATTATTCATGCTTACCCTCCCTTTCTGCTGTTCTGTTATCCTTTAACTTCCCATTTAACGAAGAGATGAAACCTGTTTAAACGATTGGATCAAAAAAACAATCAATTGACTTGAATCGTTTGCAGTTGGTGTTCGTGCACTTCGTCTTTTTCAACATGTACCTGCACCTTATAGGTTCCCGATTCTTCGAAAGATACCTTATTTAAATATGTTCCATTTCCATCTTCTTCAGCTTTGGTGAAATGACTCTCTTCGCTGCCTTCCTTCCAGACCTCGAAATTCACATCTGCATTTGCCAGCGGTTTCCCATTCAATTCAACGGTCGCTTCAAAGTTCGAGCTGTTACCTGCCTTTACAGGATTACTTTGAAACTCGATGGATACATCCGTACTAGGATGAACCGATGCACCTTCACTTTCATGTTCAGGAACGACAACTTCTTTTTCAGGCATTACATGAAGGCCCTTGGCCGTTACATGGGCGACTACAATATATTTGCCTTTTTCTTCAAAAGTATGCATCACTTGATACATGCCACTTCCAGTATTCTTCGCTTCAAGCATTTCCCGTTTATCCTGTCCGGACTTTCTCACTTCAAACAGTACCTCATCAGCTTCATTCACCAATTTGCTTCCCTGTTTCACTGTCGTTTCAAGAATGACTTCTTTTCCAGGCTCCACTTTACCTTTAATGACAATTGATGCATCCATCGATTCTGGAACGGCACTGTTCACTTCTTTATCCTCTGGCATTTCAGCCTCTTGACACCCAGCCAGCATAACTAACAATGCAGTACACATATAGAGTTTTTTCATATGAACTTCCCTTTACTATTTATTAGACTAAAAATCTGTCCTTTTCATATTGCCCATCCTTTCCATTTTTCAGGTTTTTATACCTAACTCAACATTAAATCGTTCGCATCACGGTGACTGAAGTCAGCATGGCTACCGCGATGATCGTTAAAAATGAATATAAAAAGATTGAAGTCCCCACAACGCTCAATCCGCAAAGCAATACGCATCCATCAATGAAAAAAATCAGCAGCCCTACATTGAGTCCACTTTTCCTTGAAAGGATCTGGGCCAGCATATCCGTTCCGCCTGTAGAGGTCCCATACCGAAGCATCAAGCCGATTCCAAGCCCAATCAACCCTCCCCCGATTATGGCACTTACATAAATGGGAAGATTCCATCCTGTGACAACGTCGGAAAAAATGTCGATGCATAAAGAGGAAAAAAGCAAGCCATGCAAGCTGTTCAGAAATAATTTTTTTTCAAAATACCAAGCATATATATATAATGGAATGCTGCTCAAAATCACACCCAGTCCAGTCGGAAGTCCTATATAGTAATGAAAAATCAGCCCAATCCCTATCATGCCACCATCCAATAAATGATAAGGTATCAGAAAAAAATTGATTCCCACACCTACTAGCATGCTGCCGGCAATGATCGCTGCCATCCTTTCCATGATTTTCATGGCTGCCACCCCCTTTAATCTGCAATTTAAAACTTGTCTTGGTTTTTATAGATTATGTTTGTACCATCCAAAAAATAATGAAACTAACCAATTTTTTATGAAACGGCCCTCAGTTTTCTGAATATTCTATAATATGTTACAATAAAGTAGAGAAAACAGTCAAAAACAGCTAATTATTAGCTCAAACTGATCCTTTACAAGCAATTTACCGGATTTAAGGTGCCGTAAGCTGTTTGACTGAATGATTAACTCTTTCTATAATAAAAGTATTTAAATTAATTAGATTGAGGTGATTTGATGGGGCATTAAAGAATGTTCGTTTTGACGGACGAACGCTGCTTTGCGTAACGGATATGTGCATCCTTTTGGAAAATGGCTGCACTCCTTCAGACAGAAATTCTTCTATTTCCCGTCTACGCAT
The DNA here is from genome assembly GCF_042885195.1 of Peribacillus sp. NPDC058075. NCBI lineage: Bacteria > Bacillati > Bacillota > Bacilli > Caryophanales > Bacillaceae > Peribacillus > Peribacillus sp. NPDC058075. The sequence continues at coordinate 3,304,117 of NZ_JBHVSL010000001.1, forward strand.
CGCTAATCGGCATATACTATTATTCTCTTCTTCACAAAAAGAAATGGGAGTTCAAGCGGCCGAACATCTATTACCACAGCCATTTTGAAGTAATCCCAGAAATATTCAGCACGGCAAAAAAAATATACTTGTATATTTTAAAAATGTAGGAGGTGTACTCCTTATTCGTCTCGAAGGCGAGTTAAGGGAGACTATTTGGACATAATAAACTTGGTTCTTATTGCCATTTTAATTGCTTTAACAGCATTTTTTGTAGCTACGGAGTTTGCGATTGTTAAGGTGAGAAGCACGAGGGTCGATCAATTAATTGAAGAAGGAACGAGGAATGCTATATCAGCAAAGAAGGTCATCTCCAACCTGGATGAATACCTCTCAACATGTCAGCTCGGAATTACCGTTACAGCTCTAGGGCTTGGATTCCTTGGGGAACCGACAGTTGAAAACATTTTGCGACCACTTTTAAATCAATTAAATCTTCCGGAGTCGGCTTCACATGTACTCTCAGTTGCAATTGCCTTTTCTTTCATTACGTTCATACATGTCGTTGTTGGAGAATTGGCACCGAAAACATTGGCGATTCAAAAAGCGGAGCAAGTAACATTATTGGTTTCGAAACCTTTAATTGCCTTTAACAAAGTCATGTATCCTTTCATTTGGGTACTGAATGGCTCTGCAAGGTCGCTTACAAGAATGCTAGGATTAAAAGCAGTTTCCGAACATGATTTGGCTCATACAGAAGAAGAGCTACGTATCATCGTTTCGGAAAGCTACAAAAGTGGCGAAATTAACCAATCAGAGTTTAAATATGTGAATAAAATTTTTGAATTCGATGATCGGATTGCAAAAGAAATCATGGTTCCACGTACAGAAATTGCAACGGTATCCAAAGATGATACGATCCAGCAATTTTTCACTGTCATGGCGGAAGAAAACTTTACACGATATCCTGTCATTGACGGTGATAAGGATCATGTTATCGGAATGGTCAATATCAAAGAGCTATTCACTGAAATGATAGACAAGAACAATCAGGCAGCGTCAACGATCGACCGATATGTTCGTCCGATCATCCGTGTCATTGACAGTATCCCCATTCACGATTTACTTTTAAAAATGCAAAAGGAACGTATCCACATGGCTATCCTCATGGACGAATACGGCGGTACTTCAGGGTTGGTGACCGTTGAAGATATCCTTGAAGAAATCGTTGGCGATATCCGCGATGAGTTCGACCTGGATGAAGTGCCGGATGTCCGTAAATTAAAAGAAGATCACTACATCATCGATGCCAAGGTATTAGTCAGTGAAGTGAATGACTTACTTGGATTGGATATCAATGATGAAGATATTGATACGATGGGCGGATGGATCCTTACTGAGAATTACGAGGCCAAACAAGGGGATATCCTGACTTATGGTCCTTATAACTTTAGGATAAAGGAAATGGAAGAACACCATATTCGTTATATTGAAATATTTAAACAAGTAAAAGTCGTAAGCGAAGTAAAAGAATTCCCGATCATATCACAAACCGAAATCGTTTCATGATCATAACCCCCGTTCCTAAAAGACAATAGGAGCGGGGGTTATTTTTTTTAACAGGTACATGAAATAAAATAAATACATATTATATAAAACCTGCTGCTTTTAACATTGAATGATTACATGAAGTATAGTTCTACCTTAATTGTTTCATACTGTTAAAAAAGCGATACTTTTTGAAGGAGTGAGGAATCATGAAACTCATAACCATTTGCCAGCACTGCAAAGGAAAAGGGAAAACCCGTTATCTGCAATTTTTTTCACGGGACTGCAATCATTGCAACGGCCAAGGTAAAGCGGTAAAAGATATGTCAAATTTAAGAAATCAGGCAAAAAACATCTAATAATCTTTCATATTTTGAAATTGGTTTTGATGACACCTGCCCTCTTTAACGTATCATAAACAATCAGTATCGAAGGTCCAAGGAAAAGCCCAATGAAGCCAAGCATCTTAAACCCTAAGTAAAGACTGATCAACGATGCCAATGGGCTCAACCCCATATTTGCTGAATAGATTTTTGGTTCGATTGTCCTTCTTATGATGGTAATGACCAGGAATAGGATGATGAGGCCAATACCTAGAGGATGGTTTCCTTGAGCCCAAACGATTACTGCCCAAGGAACCAGCACAGATCCCGTCCCCAAGATAGGAAGAATATCCACAACTACTATTAGGAGTGCCAATGGAATCGTATACTTCACATTTAACAACCAAAGTCCTCCATAAGCCATGATGAACGTTATTAAACTCAACGTAATTTGTGCCTTGATGAAGCCTACGGCTGCCATACTTAAATCTTGATAAACTAGCGAAATCTTTTGATAGGTGGATGTCTTCAAATAAAGGACTGCCTTTTTTCTTAACTTTGGCAATTCAAGACTAAATAAGAATAAAGCGATTAAGTAAATTAAAAAGTCAATGAAAAATCCCGGAATGAGTGTAACGAATTGAACCATATCCTGAACAATGCCCTCTGTGAACCCCTCCAGAGTCATGACTCCCTTTTCCATCGTTTGTTCTATTGATTGAATGAGATTTGACGGCAACGTTTGGGAATACCTTTCCCATTGCCTAATGACTGGCAATATAGCCGTCAAATACACTTCACGTATGAAACCGGGAAATTCTTCAGAATAGACAATGACCTTCTTGATTAATACCGAAAAGGAAAAATAAGTGATGCTCATAAGCCCGCCTACATATAGAGCAAACGAAATCAAGACTGCCCAAAAACGATGCAGCTTTGCCGTTTCACCAATCATGCGGACCAATCCATCCAAAAGAATGGCGGTAAGCAATGCTAAAATCAAAGCCCATGAATAGGGAATGACGATTACTATGACTAAAAGGAGAATCCCCCTCCAAAACCAGCGAAAAAAGACGGCGAAATTCACTGAACAAACCCTCCTTGCACTTTCCTGTTCTCCTTATATTTATGAAAGGGGATCCTATATATTTCGCTTATACGTTTTATTTTCTCAATAAGGGGAAAAGAGATACAAAGAGATGGAGGGATTGACATTGGATAATAAAGATAAAGAAAAGTATCTTGAGGAGCGTAATGATAAATCCAAGGCCTTCAAGAAAAATCAGGAAAAACAACTGGAACGTGATCAAGTGGTCATGCCCATTGACGATTTACCAATTGATGAAATTAAATATGAACAACAAGAAGAACGAAATAAAAAAGAAACAAAACACCGCTCTACCAGCGAGAAGTTTTAAACAAAAACCAGCCACTTTAGAGGCTGGTTTTTGCTTGCAGGATATACTGCATTCCGCTTTCAAGGAAACGTGACGTATTGACTTTTACCAATTCTCGGTGGTACTTATCGACAATTTGAAGGTAAAAATATATTTTTACCATCTTATAGAAGCGAGTGCCTGGAGCGGAAATAAACGCCCAAATGGACAACCGATAAAAAACTGTAGGCAAACTCGAATTCTCGGATTTTCTATAGTCTGAAATATCCCCCATCATATATTAGAGTTCCCCTTGTGATTGTGCTTATGCTTCCCCGTTGTTTTTGATGATTTGGGAAGACTGAGTTCCCTCCATTCATTCATATTGCCAGTATTTTTCCCTTTCCCGCTTCGCTTCCAAAAATAAACATTGACTGAAATAAATGATTCTTTACAATAGACTTTTAAGAATTAAAGAATATAATGGATTGGTCGACCATTATAAAGGAGAATCATATGACGAACCCTACTCAATTATTTCATCAATATTTACAAGTATCGAGATCATTAGTCAGCAAAATGAATGAACAAATTACAGCACTTGAAATTTACCATAATCAGTGGACAATCCTGAATTACTTAAAAAACTGTGGCTATTCCACAATCCCCGATATTTGCAGTTACTTGGATGTAGATAGTGTTATCATCACACGTTCGGTCAACAGTATGGAACAGAATAATATGATTAAACAAGTTCCTGGAAAAGATGAACAGGAAAAACGAATCGAACTGACGCCCCGGGGCAAAGAGGTACATACAAAATGTCTTAAGATTGCTGAAAAAATCGAAGGGAAAGCCCTGGAAGGCATTACTGAAGAAGAACAGGAAGTATTTTTCCATACGGTCCTTAAAATCCTCAATAATATAAGAAACTAAAATGGGTACCTTATATCATTGTTGAATAAGTGTGCAGCATGGCCTTTCCTTACTTTCGCACCAACAAGCTATAGCCATGCCTTTTTTAAAAGCCGGATTCCTGCTGTGATTTCCCTTTCGGTTAAACCACCGTACCCAATCAAAATAGTCGGATCTTTCACATTCTTTGAATGATAAACCGATGTTGGGTGGACTTTAACCCCCATACTGGCAGCCTTCTGAATGAGCTCTGCCTCACTGCTGCCGTTTTTTACCTTTAAAAGAATGTGCAAGCCTGACTTTTCACCGATTACGGCTACACGATCATGGAAGCTCTCTTCAATGGCATCCAGCAGAACCTTATTCTTTTTACGATAAATCGTTCGCATTTTATTCAGATGGCGCTCCCAATACCCATTTTTCATAAAAAGACAGAGCGTTTCCTGAATCAGTCTGGAAACGGTCTGTTTGTATCCTATTAACTCCTGCTGATAGCGGCAAGCCAACTCCATGGGTAACACCATAAATCCCACCCTGATTGATGGGATGAGCGACTTTGAAAACGTACCTAAGTAGATGACCCTTCCATTGTTGTCCAACCCTTGCAAGGACGGAATCGGTTTACCAGCATGTCGGAATTCCCCGTCATAATCATCTTCAATAATATAACCCTTTTTTTCCACTGCCCAATTGAGCAATTCCACCCGTCTCGTTATCGGCATGATCATACCGGAAGGAAATTGATGGGAAGGAGTGACATAGGCAACATTCGCTGCACTCTCTTTCAAGAAGTCCACACTCATTCCACTTTCATCCAAGGGTATGGATGCCATATCCGCTCCCTCCAGCCTCAGTACCTCCCTTACCCGATGAAAGCCAGGGTCTTCCAACCCAAATACCCGTTCATTTCCAAGAAGTAACCGCAGCAGATGGATGAAATACTGGGTACCTGCCCCAATGATGATTTGATCAGCCCCGCAGCGAACTCCTCTCGATTGAAATAGGTAGGATGAAATCTCAGCCCTGAGCCCCCACTCCCCTTGAGGATCACCGCTCATGAACATTTCCCTTTCCTGAAGATACAAAGTATTGTTCAAGCATTTTTTCCATACGGCATGCGGGAAAGAATCGACGTCCACCCGGCCATGATTGTAATCTATCTCATTTCTTTCATTCGGAGGACACATCATCCCTTCTGTTACAGGCAACGGCTCATTCAAAGCTGAGATCGGTTCTAAATCGGCTACGTAATAACCTTTCCTTAATTGACTCTCCACATATCCTTCTGCCATCAACTGCTGATAAGCCGTATCCACTGTATTCAGGCCTATCCCTAAATGCAAAGCCAGTTTTCGTTTAGAAGGCAGTTTCATTCCGGACTTTATTTGCCCATTCTGGATTTCCTTCATAAAGTATTTATACAATTGGACATATAAAGCTTCTTTATTCGTTTTATCTAAGGTTAGAGTGATTTCAAACATTTGGTCCTCCTTCAAACTGGTTCCATAAATTATATCAGTATTGGTCCTTATTGCAGAACCAGAATATTTTTATAATGAAGATATCAATCAAGAGGAGGACACTATGGAGCATACCGAATTATACGGAAAACACGTGATACTCACCCCGATGATGGAACATCATATCGAACCGCTTTACGCCGCTTCCCTGCCATCTGAAATATGGGAATGGAGTGCAACAAAAATTTTGTCATATGAAGAGGCGATCTCCTATGTAAAGGAAGGCATTCGAGCAAGGGAACAGGAACTTCATCATCCATTTGCCGTTATCGATCGGACTGATGATTCGATAGTCGGCAGCACGAGCTTAAGAAATATTCAATTTTATAATCAATCCCTGGAAATCGGCGCGACTTGGTATCACCCCGACAAATGGAGAACAGCCATTAACACAGAATGTAAGTACCTTCTATTGCAGCATGCTTTTGAAAAGTGGCAAATGAAACGGGTTGAATTCAGGACTGACGAATGCAACAAAAGATCGCGTGCAGCCATAACCAGGCTCGGCGCCCTTGAAGAAGGCATTTTGAGAATGGAGAAAAAACTGCAAGATGGAAGGATCAGGAACACGGTGGTCTATAGTATTCTCGAGCAAGAATGGCCAAGTGTGAAACGGAATTTAGAAGCTTTTTTGGAAAGGTGAAAATGAGAAAAAGAGTGCCGTTGTTTTGCACTCTTTTTCTCTTGTGCTATTTTTCATGTGAGTCTTTACGAATTTTCGATAAAGAATCCTTTTGCCTTTTCGTTGATCGAATGAATATGAAAACGCCAATCGCAAATAAAAACGGCATTAGTAAAGCAAAAAGAAGGTAAATCATATCACCAAAGAACAAGTTCATTCCCCCTAAGCAATGCGATGTCTGTAAAGCATTTCCGTCAAATTTGGATGATCATTGTTTAGTCTAAGCTTTGTGACAAGCGAATCATATCCTGGCACTGAATCCCATTTTCATAAATGGCCTCGGAATAGTTTCTATTAAAAAAATCCCGATCGACCCCAGTTATTCTAAAACCGCATTTTTGGTAAAGGGCAAGCTGCCCTATCCCAGAATTCCCCGTTCCGATTTCAATCATTTTATATCCCTTTTCCCTTGCATGGCCTTTGGCGTGTTCAATCAATTGCCTGCCGATTCCTCTTCCATGGTGCCGTTCATCCACTGCGATGTTCATTATTTCTATCAGTTCCGGGCCTTTTTGCAGTAAAACAGAAACACCGATCATTCGCTTATCACTCACGGCAACGAAGCACGTTCCGCTCTCCAAATATCCCTCGACCAATTCCCTTGAAGGATCTGCCAAAAGCAATAAATGCATCGGGGGTGGCTCATCCTTAAATAATTCCCTTATCTCAATCAATATCCAAACCCTTCTCCGTTCAATTCTTCTACAAGCAGTTCAACCAATTCAGATGCAGGAAGTTCCCTGCTCAACCTATATCCCTGTCCTGCCCACAAAGCCATCAATTCAGGATTGTTTTTTTGTCCTGCCGCTTTCCGCATTTGTTTTGTCATGTGATGGACATAAGGATAGGCGACTGGTGCAACGCTATCATACTCCGTTAAAAAGTGATTCACCAACCCGCGTGCCCTCCGGCCGCTGAAGGCTCTGGTAATAGAGGTCTGAGTAAATCGGGGATTTACCAGCGCCGCCTTATGGACCGGACTTGCCCCGCTTTCGGGACAGCGAAGGAAAGCGGTTCCCAATTGCGCCGCTGTTGCTCCCGCTTCGAGCACGGCCGCGATATCCTTTCCATGCATCAGTCCGCCCGCGGCAATGATCGGTAAGTCCAGTTCATCTTTTATCATCCGTATCAATACTAAAAGACCGTAATCATCTTCTATGCGGTTATCAAAGCTGGCCCGGTGCCCCCCTGCTTCAACCCCCTGTACACATAGAACATCGGCGCCTGCTCCCGCCGCTTTTTTTGCTTCCTGAAGGTTGGTTACTGTCACGGCTATAAGGGAACCGACATCTTGGAGCTCCCTTATTACTTCTTCCGTTGGACATCCAAACGTAAAACTGACGACAGCGACCCCAGCCTCCTTCAATACATGTAGTTTATATCTCCAATCATCGTCATCACTATTGGCTTTTCCAATCTCGGCCCCAACGCTCTCGGCCTCTTTTTCGATCTTTTCACGATAGCCAGATAGTATATTTTCATCCACCGCATCGTTGCCTGGCACAAATACATTCATGCCAAAAGGGCGCTCAGTCAACTGACGGGTCTGCACTATCTCGTCCTTCATCTCTTCCGCAGTCTTATAGCCAGCTGCGAGAAAGCCCAATCCTCCTGCATTGGATACTGAAGCCACAAGCTTCGGAGTGGAAGCTCCTCCTGCCATCGGTGCCTGAATGATTGGATATTTCATTAACTCTTTCAACATTCCAAACAGCTCCTCTTGATTTTTCTTCATGCCCTTATCATTTTTACGTTTTCTTGGTATAATGATTATCTGTAAGAGAAAAGTGTCTTAATGATCACCCTTTATATCTTGCAAATATAAAACATAGGTGGTAAATAAAAAATGGAAACAAAGCCATATAGAGTATTACTTTATTATTTGTATGTACCCATCGAGAATCACGAAGAATTCGCAGCCGAGCATCTTGCGGCATGTAAAGCCCTTGAATTGAAAGGCCGTATCTTGGTGGCTTCAGAAGGAATCAACGGAACTGTTTCAGGTACGATCGAACAAACCGACCAATATATGGACATGATGAAAAGCGATCCCCGCTTTGCCGACATCGTGTTTAAAATAGATGAAGCTGAAGGCCATGCTTTCAAAAAAATGCATGTTCGTCCACGCAATGAGCTTGTAACGCTTCGCTTGGAAGACGACGTCAACCCGAACCAGACGACAGGCAAATACTTGAGCCCGAAAGAGTTCTTCGAGCAAATGCAAGATGAAAACACCATCGTGCTTGATGCCAGAAATGACTATGAATTTGATTTAGGACATTTCAGGGGTGCAATCAAGCCAGAAATCACGAATTTCCGTGAACTTCCCGAATGGGTCCGGGAAAATAAAGAAATGTTCGAAGGCAAAAAAATCCTAACGTATTGCACCGGCGGTATCCGCTGTGAGAAATTCTCCGGCTGGCTTGTCGAAGAAGGCTTTGAAGATGTAAGCCAGCTGCATGGCGGCATTGCAACATACGGGAAGGATCCCGAAGTCCAAGGTGAGCTATGGGATGGCCAAATGTATGTTTTCGATGAAAGGATTGCCGTACCTATCAATCAAAAGGAACATGTCATTGTCGGACGCGATATTTATTCCGGCGAACCTTGTGAACGCTATGTCAATTGCGCTAATCCTGAATGCAACAAGAAAATCCTTTGCAGCGAAGAGAACGAACACAAACATATGCGCAGCTGTACCCATGAATGCCGAGTGCATCCGCGTAATCGCTATGTAGTCGAGCATAACCTTTCTGAAGAAGAAGTGGCTGAGAGATTACAGCTAATCGAAGATTCCATTACGGCAAAATGATTTTAGCAAACCCGAATCAGTGGACATGATCCCTATTCGGGTTTTTTGATCAATTCAAACCAAATCTTATTTTCCTATATTAAACCTATGCATTGGTTTCATTCCACTGCAAGAATTAACTTTGATCTTTTTAATACCACTGCTTCTACTACAACTTCACTTACATTCTTACTTCTATATCACAATAGAGAAAACCTTCTTAAATCGTAAAAAAAATGATTTCAGCTTTAAGATTTTACCTGTCAGCAGTCCTATCTTCAATGAAAAGAGCGATTCCTCTTTAGAGGAATCGCTCTTACTTTTTGTTATTTTGCCTCTGTACTAACAACAATCCCGCAAGCTTGCCTATCTCCTGCATCACCCGTTTTCAAAGTATCTATATCCGGTCCTTTTTCTCCATTGGCTTCATAGCGGTCAGGAATATTGGCAAAGTTGTCTGGATTCGCATGAACGATTACAGCCAGCTCTTCTTTCTTCAGTTGATCTATTGTCATGTTATCCAATGTAGCCGTATATTTTGCTGTCCCATCTTCTTTTACATATAAAGGAGGCATATCACCTGCGTGTTTAGAATGCGTTTCATCAGTTGGATTGAAGTGTCCTCCCGCTGTAGTGAAAGGGCCATCCTTGGCATTTGCCTCACATGCTGCGTTTTCGTGAACATGGAATCCATGATAGCCTGGCTCAAGGCCCTCCAAAGCTGTCTCGATCACTACAGAATTCTCTTCAGCGGTAAAGTTCACCGTCCCAAGTGCCTTACCTTCTGCATCTTTAACTTCCGCTTTCACCTGCGGATCAACCTCTGTATCTGTTCCTTGTCCCACTGTAGTCATATCCTCGGCATTATTGTCGGCCTGATTTGAATCATCCGCTGAATTACATCCATACAGTAAAAAGGCAGTACACATAGGCAGTATAAGTTTTTGTTTATAGTTCATGATACATTCCCTCACTCTCTTATATGTATTTCCTCTTATTACTTTCCACTATTATGGAAGAATAAACAGAAAGCGGGATAAATAGGAAAATAGAATATACCAGCGAGAGTGAACACCTTACTAAATTCACAGATAAGGATTTTACAATATAGCTTAATGGGCTCACATTTTACAAAGTGATGACCCCGAAAGTAATGGCTGCAATCGTCATGACGATGGTTGTCCCAAACGCCCATTTAAACAAGAATTTTTGGTGATCACCAAAGTCCACGCCTACAAGGCCAATTAATATGAATGTTGCAGGCACCAATGGCGATAAGGGAAACCCTGCGGTCGAGTGGCCCAATAAAGCCGCCCTTCCGATTTCTACAGGAGCAATACCGAAGTTCGATGCCGTTTCACTTATTATTGGCAGAATGCCAAAATAATAGGCATCAGGTGAAAAAATGAACCCCATCGGAATGCTTGTCAGCGCTACCACCAGTGGCAAATGTGCCCCGAGCCACTCCGGGATGATGGTTACGATTGAAGCTGCCATCGAGTCCATCATCTTTGTTTCTGTGAATACGCCCGTAAAAATCCCTGCAGCGAAAATGAGTGTACAGATCATCACAAAACTATTGGCATGACTTAAAATCCTTTCCTGCTGTTCTTTCGGGTTCGGAAAGTTAACGAATAGTGCAATCGCAAAAGCGGAGGCAAATAAGATTTGTATCGGCAGCACTTCCATCACCAGAAAAACCATCAGTAAAATCGTCAAGAACCAATTAAACCAAAAAAGCTTGGATGTTCCTTGAGGTGCGGTTTCAACAGCTGCAGCCTGTTCGCTCATACCAGGTTGCATGTTCGTTTCCAGGGAGCTGACTCCCAATCTCTCCCTTTCCTTTTTGCCAAGCACATATGCCGAAAAAAGCGTCCATAAAAGACCGCAGATCATGACCGGTATGAGAGGAATGAATAACTCCGATACTTCAACCTGAAGGCTCGCGGCCGCCCTGACCAAAGGACCTCCCCAAGGGATCATATTCATGACGCCAGCTGCTAAACCAACGACACAGGCCAATACTAGCCTGTTCATCCCTAATTTGATATAAAGCGGCAGCATGGCTGAAACGGTGATCATGAATGTGGAAGAACCGTCTCCATCCAACCCAACCAACATGGTTATAATGGCGGTTGCCATGACAACCTTTAGCGGGTCTCCTTTTACAAAGCTCAGAATTTTAGCGATCATGGGCTCGAATAAACCAACGTCAATCATTAAACCAAAGTATAGAATAGCAAAAACGATCATGACTGCTGTTGGTGTCACTTTTAAAATACCCGCAACCATCATATCTCCCATTTCCGTAGCAAACCCACCAATAACACCAAAAGCTATCGCAGTGAAGATAAAAGCGACAACCACTGATAAGCGCTTTGTGATGACTAAGACAAGAAACGTTAAAATCATGCAAAATCCTAGAATCGTTAACATGTTAAAAACTCCTTTAATTGAAAATGATACTCTTAGATATTTTAATTTTTCTGAAAAATCAATATTTTCACATTATATCATTTGCTCATTCATTAAAAAACCAGTAAAACAAATTCGTTTAATAAATTAGTTAAATTCTGTATACTATTATTTAGGAACCCGAAGCTTTTTCGGAGGAAAGAAGTGTTGTATGTAAATGAACGCTCATAAAATAGCTAAACGGAATCTCTTCATCATGTGGTTCGCCAATTTCTTCATAGGCGGGAGCATGACGATGGTTCTTCCATTCATATCCTTATACATTGGTACATTCGGAGATTATACTACTCAATATATCCAGCATTGGTCCGGATGGACTTTTGGAATCACTTTCGTGACAGCCTTTTTATTTTCCCCCATTTGGGGACGGATTGGTGACCGGTATGGCAGAAAGAAAATCTTGATTGCCTGTGCCTTTGGGATGGGTCTGTCCATCTTCCTGATGGGATTCGTCGAAAATGTTTGGCAGCTATTCGTCTTAAGGATGTTCACAGGAATATTCACGGGCTTCATTTCCATGTCACAGGCCTTCATATCAACGCAAACACCAAAAGAAATTGCCGGACGTGTACTGGGAACATTACAAACGGGAAATATAACCGGTTCCCTTTTCGGACCATTGCTTGGCGGCCTGCTTGCAGATACACTCGGCTATTCAACCGCCTTTAAATTCACCTCCATCACCATTTTCATCTCTGGACTTCTTGTTTTTGCAACCAAGGAGTACCGAATGGAACAGCAGAAGGGAACGAAGTCGAGCTATACAAGCAGGGAAGTTCTCTCGCATATCTTAAGGAACCCCATTTTAGTGAATGTCATGCTCATTTCGACACTTGTCCAAGTTGCCCACTTCAGCATCCAGCCCATTCTTTCTTTATACGTTGGTGAGCTGCATGGAACTTCCAATCTTGGATTTTACTCAGGAATCGCCTTTTCTGCAGCAGGCCTGGGTAATTTATTGATGGCGCGTCACTGGGGCAAGATAGGTGATCGGCATGGTCATGTGAAGATTCTTGTGCTGCTTCTTTTTCTGACAGCTCTTGTCTACTTGCCCGGTGCCTTCATCAATCAATTTTGGCAGCTTGTTTTTGTACGTTTCATACTGGGCATGGCAATAGGCGGCATCATCCCTGTAAGGATTGCCTACATTCGCCAAGAAGCGCCTGTCGCAATGCAGGGGGAAGTGCTTGGGTACAATACGAGCCTGCGCTTTTTAGGCAATATCATCGGACCCGCAATGGGCGGAATGGTTGCCGGTTTCTACGGATTCTCTGCCGTTTTCATCACGACCAGCACGTTACTCCTCATAGCCGGACTTGTCCTCTATTTCGCGATGCACCGAAATCCGGAGTTAGCCAGATCGCATTAATCACATTTCGGCAAGAAAGCCTGCTTCCAGATGGAAGCAGGCTTTCTCAAGTTTAATGCTCATACAGCTGTAGTGCTGGATACTTCTTGAATTGGATGTCGTTTCAGTCGTATTCCAAAACAGGCAGTTAGACCAAAAACTAACAAGAGTCCTGCACACATGAAAAAGGAATAGTGGAAACCAGCTGCTGCCGACAACCTTAGATCCCAATCATAAATTGATAAGTATTTTTACTGCACTTCATAACACATTAGATTTTATGTTAAGATTATTATAGGCAAATTTTATGAAAGTAAAAGACGCAAAGCCACGGGCCTAAACCAACAACTAGTTGTCATGGCAGCCGGGCTGCCAAGATTTTTCTTGAATGGATCATTTTATAATCAATTTCTTGCCCCTTTTTAATTTGCCTAAAATTAAAACAAGGAGGGTTATTATGTTCTTTCCAACCATTTATTCAGCTACTACGGATGAGAGACACATAGTTAAAGATAAAAATACTTGTGCATGCGGCACAAGATATAATGTATTCGCAATGTTGTCCAGAAGCGACCTTCGAAAGATCAGGTTCAAGCATTATAAAGAAGTGACATGTCCTAAATGTAAATCCAGTATCATTGATAAGGATTAGCCCCTTAACACTGGTATGGGGTTCCCTACTTCTTCACCCTCACCACTTCCTTGTATGAAAAAAAGGAAGATATGGTTCCGGTAATAAAACACTCTTACCTCATGCCCAATTATAACTGACACAGTTAAAGCACTATCTTAAATGTACGGCTGGCCCCATAACTGGCTTGATTGATATAAATCATCATGTGATTTATAAGTAATCATTAGATTCTATATCGTTTCACTACCTTCTAAAACCCATGTCTAGAATGCAAAGCGAGTAGTCATGAAATAGATCCCTACCGTTTTACTCCATTCCTTGGCGGGAATTTTACAAAAGCGTATAGAAGCCCATTACATCAAAAATGGCCAAGCCATTTTTCGGCAATCCATTTCGACTGACATTATTACATGCATGGCCTGTATAGTGGGACCGCCTACCTCCATTTGATAATCGGATGTCTACTAAGATAATGATATATCTCCTCCCAATACGAAGGTACGAGTTAATTTTCCCTTTCAACCTGCAATCTACATACCATCCCTTTTAGTCATTGATTTTTTTCAGTTTTTGAGACCCTGCAGAAGGTCAATAAACAGTTTTCCTATTCATCGTATAGATGAATTGAGGCTTCTTCAGCCTTGGTTCCCTCACATAATGGCTCAAGCACCTTATGTATCAATTCTTCCCTCTTCAGGCATTTTACCTTCATTCAATTAGAAATGAATAGCCCTCGATTTGTCGTTTATATTATCCATATAGATTGAAAGAAGGACTCATGCTATAATTTAGTGCGATAAAAAAGAAATGAACACACATATATAAAGTAAGAAGGAGTGTTTCTTTGAATATATCTGCATACAGACAGGAATGGTTCGGCAACGTTAGAGGAGATGTTCTATCGGGAATTGTCGTTGCCTTGGCATTGATTCCCGAGGCGATTGCCTTTTCGATCATTGCCGGCGTTGACCCAATGGTTGGTCTATATGCCTCATTCTGCATTGCCATCGTCATCTCTTTCGTCGGCGGGAGGCCGGGAATGATATCGGCTGCCACTGGCGCAATGGCACTCGTCATGGTTGACCTTGTTAAAGATCATGGCTTGAACTATTTACTTGCTGCAACAATATTGACTGGTTTGCTGCAAATTTTACTAGGGGTTTTAAAAATCGGGAAATTAATGAAGTTCATTCCGAAGCCGGTCATGACTGGTTTTGTGAATTCTTTAGCCATCTTGATTTTCACGGCACAGCTCACCCATTTCGTGGGCGAAACATGGATCATGTATGTCATGACAGCCGTTTCATTAGCAATCATTTATCTTTTTCCGATGATCACGAAAGTCATACCTTCACCACTTGTCGCCATCATATTCATGACGATCGTTGCAGTTACCACAGGGGCTACGGTACGGACGGTTGGGGATATGGGCCAATTGACCGAGGCGCTTCCGATGTTCATGCTTCCAGACATCCCTTTGACCTTCGAAACTTTGGCGATCATTTTCCCTTATTCCATTGCCCTTGCGTTTGTTGGGTTGCTTGAATCGTTATTGACAGCTCAAATTGTCGATGGGATGACTGACACGGACAGTAATAAAAATAAGGAAGCCAAAGGCCAGGGGATTTCGAATATCATCGCCGGATGTTTTGGAGGCATGGCAGGATGTGCGATGATCGGCCAATCCGGTATCAACATTAAATCGGGTGGAAGGGGCCGGCTCTCGACATTTGTAGCGGGCGCATTCCTTATGGTATTAATCGTGGTATTGAATGATGTCCTTATTAAAATACCAATGGCTGCACTTGTCGCAGTCATGATCATGGTTTCAATCGGGACCTTTGACTGGTCTTCCCTAAAGAGGCTCACTAAAGCTCCTAAGTCGGATGCAGCCGTGATGATCGTGACGGTCCTCATCGTTCTTTATACTCATGACTTATCAAAAGGGGTATTTGCCGGAGTGCTTTTGAGCATGATTTTCTTCTCGGCTAAAATTTCTAAAGTGGCGGTAGAGAAAACGGAAGACATCCAGGCTAAGAAAATCACTTATCGTATCAGCGGACAAATATTTTTCGCTTCTGTCCAGGACTTTGTTTCGAAGTTTGACTTCAAGGAAAAGGCCGATGCAATCGTGATCGACTTCACCAACTCCAAAATTTGGGATGATTCAGCGGTAGGTGCTGTTGATACGGTTATCCATAAATATCAGCTTCTTGGAATACCTGTCCAAGTGCAAGGACTCGATCAAGAAAGTTCGTCATTGCTTGAAAAACTCGCCACGTCCGAAAGTAAAATATCTTGAAGAAGTAACATTCTACTGAATAGAAACTTTTCAAACCGACAAAATAGATAACATGAATCATTTCCTTTTGAAAGGAGCGAAAAGCATGACACCCGAGCAGGATTATACAGCAGCAAATCTGTCACCGGATTTATTGAATGAACTGAAAAGCTTTGAAAGCAAACTAGGCGAGGAAGCCAATAAAGAATTGATTGTCATCGCCTATGAAAAAGAAAAGGAAGCCTTGAATTAAGAAAAAAGACTCAAACACCCTTGATGGATGGTTGAGTCTTTTTTTTGCATGTACAAAAAAGGATGCCCAAAATTTTTATTGAGCATCCCTTTTCATTTATTACTTGCTGAATACGTCCGTTAAGACCGGCACAATTTGTTTTTTACGCGATACAACGCCTTCTAAGACGGCGATGTTGTTGTTTAATGAAACGTCGTATGCTTTTTCCACTGCATAAGCTGCTTTACCAAGAGCCAAGGCAACAGAATCATTAGTCAGGATATCCGTTACGACGAATAGGAATAAGTCCAATTCCTTCACAGCGATTACCGCTTCAATCGCCGCTTCCAATTCAGCTTGCTTGGCAAGGACTTCGTTCGGATCAACAGCATTGACTTGTGCTATCTCCACTTTAGCCATTCCCATGGAGAATTCCTTTGCGTCAAGAGTGATAAGCTGAGCAATCGTTTTGTCGCTCAAGTCAGCTCCAGCCTTCAACATTTCCAATCCATATGTTTCAGCGTCGACACCCGCAATGGCAGCCAATTCCATAGCTGCTGCAACGTCTTGTTCCGTGCATGTAGGTGATTTGAACAATAAAGAATCGGAAATGATGGCAGACAGCATAAGACCTGCGATTGCTTTAGGAACTTCAATGCCGTTTTCTTTATAAATTTTATTTAAAATGGTTGCCGTACAGCCAACTGGTTCCGCACGGTAATATAAAGGATCGCTCGTTTCGAAGTTAGCGATACGGTGATGGTCGATAACTTCCAACACACGGACTTGGTCAATATCTTCAGCACTTTGCTGGCGTTCGTTATGATCGACCAAGATTACGCCATCAGCTTCCCCTGCAACTTTTTCCACAAGACGGGGAGCATCGAATTTGAATTGGTCCAATGCATATTGAGTTTCACCATTCACTTCACCCAGACGAACTGGTTCAGCGTTGATACCTAACTGCTTTTTCAGGTCTGCATAAGCGATTGCCGAACAGATTGTGTCTGTATCCGGGTTTTTATGTCCAAAAACTAATATTTTTTCCAAGATTTTATCCCCTTTTTCATAAATATTTTTCCGTGAATCCCCTCACCGCAATAAGGGAGAGCCAACTTTACTAGACACTTTATTTTAACACAAAATCGCGTAAAATCAGCGCTTGAATTATCCATTCCCCAATAAAATCTTTCATTACTTCACCCTCTGCCATCACTTTGTCAATAGATAAGGGTTGGTTTTTTTCAAATATATTAGTTGAATTATGATCGTATATGGCTTACGATAATATAAGCAGAAATACTAGATATTGATTACATAAACAACACCAATAACTATATATAGAATTTATTATAATCCAAGGTGCCAGTGATGGCTGAAAAGGGAATCCGGTGTAAACCCGGAACTGTCCCCGCAACTGTAAATGTGACGAAATGAGAAACCCACTGTATAGATCTCTATACGGGAAGGACTCAAAGTAGGATGATCATGAGTCAGGAGACCTGCCTTGAATTTTTCACGTTTCTTATTCTTCGGGGATTGAGATGATGAAACGATAGTATAACGGCTATTTTTTCATGGCTCCTTTATTCTATCGTTTGATCCGCTCAATTCTTTGGGCGGTTTTTTTATTTTAGCGGAAGTTAACAAGGAGGATTATTCATGACTCAAACATATAACTCTACCATAAGTGAAAATGACACAGAAACGAAATCCATCCAGCTTGAGATGTTATCGAAGGAATTCGAAGGCCGTCTCGATATGGAAAAGTTCAAAAAGCGTTTTACAAAATGGCTGGATCGCAAAAGTGACTCAACCGAAGAACAGGCATCAAAAAAACTGATTCAGCTCGCTCTTGAAGGTGTGGATATCGATGCTCCGGATTGGACATTCGTTGCTGCAGCAGAACTGTTGAATACAATGTATAGGGATGCACAAGCCAATCGAGGTTATGAAGGCAAGAGTTATGGGCCGTTCTATGAGCTGATCACAGAACTCTCCCATCTCTCGGAAGGTCAGCGTTATCCAATTTATAAACCCGAACTGCTATCTTCCTATACAAAAGCGGAAATTGAGGAATTGGGTTCGATGATCGACCCGGAAAAAGATAAATTATTCTCTTACATAGGCATCTACTTATTGAACGACCGCTATCTGGCCCGCCCAAAAAAGGACAAGGTCTACGAACTGCCGCAAGAACGTTTCATGATCATCGCGATGGAAATCATGCGAATGGAAAAAACGGAGCACCGCCTGCAACTTATAAAAGAAGCATACTGGGCCATGTCCAACCTTTATATGACCGTTGCGACTCCCACACTCTCCAATGCAGGTAAAACACATGGACAGTTAAGCTCTTGCTTTATCGACGCAATTGAAGATTCCATTGACGGCATCTATCTATCAAACTACGATGCAGCAAAAGTATCTAAATTCGGCGGCGGTGTCGGCCTTTACGTTGGTAAGGTTCGCTCGCTTGGTTCCGATATCCGGGGTTTCTCTGGAAACAGTTCCGGCACGACGCCCTGGATTCGACTATTCAACCAGACAGCTGTAAGTGTCGATCAATTGGGTCAACGTAAAGGGGCCATCGCGATTTACTTGGATGCCTGGCATAAAGATATCATGAGCTTCCTCGATTTAAAGACACAAAACGGGGATGACAGATTGAAAGCCCATGATATTTTTACAGGCGTATGCATACCGGATTTATTCATGGAGGCTGTACGCGACAGAAAAGAATGGTATCTTTTCGATCCGCATACCGTTAAGCAAACCCTCGGATTTTCACTTGAAGATCTTTATGACGAGAAGAAAGGCGAAGGAAGCTTCAGGAATCATTATGCACTTGCTGTCGAGGCCGCAGAAAATGGCACGCTTCCAAACTATAGCTTTGAAAAAATCAATGCGATGGACATCATGAAAAGCATCATGATTTCTCAATTAGAAGAAGGCGTACCGTATATGTTCTACCGCGATGAAGTTAATCGGAAAAATCCCAATAAACATAAAGGTATGATTTATTGTTCTAACCTTTGTACGGAAATTGCCCAAAACCTAAGCCCTTCGACGATCACGGATGAATATGAAACAGAAGATGGAGATGTTGTTGTGGTTCGTAAAAGCGGCGATTTCGTTGTCTGCAACCTTTCATCCATTAACCTGCCACGAGCGGTGGGCAGCGATGTTTTGGAAAGATTGATTCCCATTCAGATCCGTATGCTGGACAATGTCATTGATGTGAATAATCTTCCTGTCAAACAAGCATCCATCTCGAATAAACGTTACCGGGCAATTGGTTTAGGAACGTTTGGATGGCACCATTTACTTGCCACACAGAATATTTATTGGGAATCCGATGAGGCTGTTCAATATGCCGATGCTTTATACGAAAAAATCGCTTACTTAACAATCAAGGCATCCAACGAATTGGCCAAGGAAAAAGGATCGTACCCATATTTTGAAGGATCTGATTGGCATACAGGGGACTATTTCGATCTGCGTGACTATACAGATCAAAAATGGATGGATTTAAAAGCAGACGTGCAGGAACACGGGACCCGTAATGGATATTTAATGGCGATTGCTCCCAATTCATCGACAGCCAAAATCGGTAATTCCACGGATGGCATTGACCCTTTGTATGAAATTGAATTTTACGAAGAAAAGAAAAACTTCAAATTCAAGGTGACCGCACCAGGCTTGACGCCAAATACGTATGAATATTATAAAAAAACGCGATTCAATTTGGACCAACTGGAAAGCATCAGGCAAAATGCAGCCCGACAACGCCATATTGACCAAGCAATCAGCTTTAATTTGTATGTACACAATACAATCAAAGCGAAGGTCCTGTTGGATATCCATTTAACGGCATGGGAAAGCGGGTTGAAATCAACGTATTATGTTCGTTCGACTTCTTCCGAATATGACAATGCCTGCGAAAGCTGTTCAAGTTAACGACATTGATGATTCAGTAATCTATTCTTAAAGGAGTTTTCACGAATGACCAATCATATCAAAAAAATCCGGATGCTCGAACCGACGCATCCAACCAAGGCAACCGGTGTTTTCAAAGGAGAAGCTTCAGGCTTCCTCCTTTGGAATGATATTCAGTATGAAAAATTCTATGATACCTATACACAGCTCATCAATAACTTTTGGAAGCCTTCGAGCGTGAACATGATTCAGGATAAAAAGCAGTGGGGCGAATTGGACGAAGATATCCAGGATGCTTTTCTCGATATCCTTACGATGATTGCTGGAATGGACAGTCTTCAAACGCCAACATTAGTAGAAATCCTTCGGTACATCAAAGATCCGGCGGCAAAAGCTATCCTGGCCAACATGGCCCAGCAGGAATCAATCCATAATGAATCTTATTCCTATATCCTTGCTTCCTTGATTCCGGTAGGCAAGCAAAAACAGCTTTTCGACCGCATCAAAGAGCATCCTGAAGTGATTAAGCGTAACCAACCGATCGTTGATGCTTATCAAACGTTCGTGGACGATCCCAGCCCACAGCATTTATTCGAGGCACTGATCCATTCAACGAACCTTGAGGGGATTTATTTCTATCTGGCTTTCGCCTTTTATTATAATTTAGGACGCCAAAATCTAATGACCGGTTCCGCTACGATGATATCCTATATTCATCGCGATGAAATGGTCCATTTCGATTTCATTGGAATGCTCATTCAAATCTTGATGTATGAATATCCTGAGTTAAATAATGAAGAAAACACGAAGTTCATCTATACGACGATTGAAAGAGCAGTCGAACTCGAAAAGGAATGGTCTGAATATATGCTCGAAGATATCCAAACCAAAGCCGATCTTGATTTGGAAGAATTCAATGAGTACATCGAATATATCGCCAACAAACGATTACGTATGCTAGGCCTTGAAAATTTGTATAAAGAATATGGCGAGAACCCGATGCCATGGATCAAAACGTTCGATGATGAATCCATCGGACTTACGAAAACCGATTTCTTCGAACAGAAGTCAAGGACATACAGTCAAGTAAATGCCAGTAATGGGTTCGATGAGCTGTAAAGTTGCCATTGTCTATCATTCTGCCGGCGGCAATACAAAAGCGCTTGCTGAAGCCGTCGCTTCCCTTTTACCTGAAGCTTTCCTTTATCGGATGAATGAATTCGATTTACGTACATTGCCGGATTACGATGCATTGATCGTCGGCACCTATACATGGGGCAATGGAGAGCTTCCCGCTAAATCAGCAGCCCTTTATAAAGAACTGGAACAGTTGCCTATTGCTCATCTGAAAACGGGAGTCTTCGGCACTGGTGAAACCAACTATCATCATTTTTGTGGGGCCGTCGATCATTTCCGGGACATGTTATTTGCCAAGAGCCAGTTATTGGTGACATTAAAGATAGAACAGATGTATCAAGAATCAGACTTGCCCAGACTTCAAAAGTTCGTCTCGCTATTCCAGAACTGAATGAAAGGGGATTTGCATGTTCGTATATCCCCTTTTTTTAAAAAACTTGACTCCCTCTATCATAGCAGCCGTAAGCATGAAGTATAATGGAAGAAAAAAGGAGATAATATCCAATGACTGAAAATATAACCCAGTTCCTTCCTATCCTTTTTATGCTAGTGCTTGCAGTATTCATTATATTCATCGTGTTTTTCCTGTCAGGGCATTTTAATCGTTCTAAACGGATCGAAGAAAAATTGGACAAGGCATTAAAGGAAATCGCCGAAATGAAGGAAAAATAAAAAGACTCCAAAATCGGAGTCTTTTTTTTATATGCGTTCAATTATTTTTGAACGTTAGCTGCTTGTGGTCCACGAGCGCCTTGCTCGATTTCGAAAGAAACTTCTTGGCCTTCTTCAAGCGTTTTGAAGCCTTCTCCTTGGATAGCTGAGAAATGTACGAATACATCGTCTTGGCCTTCAACTTCGATGAAACCGAAACCTTTTTCTGCGTTAAACCATTTTACTTTACCTTGTACCATGATAGTTCCTCCTGTGTTTGGAAAAATCCATTTTATTACTATTTTTGGTTCTGGATAATGTTTCAAGAGGAATCCTATTACAGTAAATCCTTCTATCAAACTTTTCCGAACAAAAATAATTACTCATATTATATCATGGAAAATCGTAAAAAAACAAGATTATCGCAGTAAATCAACCGACAAATTATCCTAAAATTCTACATATTCCTCTTCTTGCTTTGTCGGAAGCCTTCGTCCAATAAGTAGCGCTCCGCCTCTACCGGACTCTCGAAACACTCTTCAAGATTCGACCCTGAATAAACATTCCAAAGCAGGTCTTCCCTTTCAAGTGTAAGCTCTTGCTTTTCAGGGCCAATCCATGCCCCTTCCAACCTGGCGAACTCGTTTTCCTCTTCTTCGAATTCTACCGGAGGTTCAGATAGGTAATCCACGCTTTTTTGGATAATTTCTTTCAATTCTGCTTCATTATAGTCACGTATATTGATAAACCCTTTACGGTCAGTGTCTTTTTTTCTCATATGCCCTGCGTAAACGAATCCATTTCCATTGGGATGCAAGTGCTGAACGACGATTTTTTTCTCTTGGACGCTATCTGGATAATGGAAGTTCACACGTCCCAATGAAACGTCTTTTCGCTGTAATTCCGGAAAAGTTTCAATGATGTTCAATTTTTCTTCAAATGTTAACAAATTTCTTCCTCATTTCATTAGTTCATATTGTTTGTCGATTATAACATAGACTGATTGGAAACAATAATCCCTCACTTCCATTATAATGTAATGAAAGGGAGTGATTTGATTGATCATGACAATTCGGGACCTGGACTCCGATTATGGCCGGCAGCTTTTTAAACTTCAGAAAGAATCCTATAAGGTGGAAGCGGATATGATCGGCTTTGCCGATATCCCTCCATTATTGGAAACATATGAACAATTCATTCATTGTCATGAAACGTTTCTATGCTTTTTAAAGGGTGGTGCCTTAGCGGGTGCAATATCTTATACAAAAGAAAATGGTCTAATACTGATTTGCCGGATGGCCGTTCATCCTGATTATTTTCGGCAGGGTATCGCGGATGCACTGCTGCATGCTCTTCAATTACACGGCGACTGGGAAAAGATATCCGTTTCGACCGGTAAAATGAACCTGCCTGCACGGAACCTTTATGAAAAAAACGGATTCATCCATAAAGAGGACGTAGAAGCCGCACCTCTCTTTTTCATAAGCATATTCGAGAAACAGCATTCATTTTATGTATGTCACGATAAAAAGCATAATGAATGAAATGACAATGATTACGGCAACCCATAGCCAGGCTAATGTCATATTCCCGGAGTCCATGGCGATATAAATCGCGGTCGGTATGGTTTGTGTCTGTCCGGGAATGTTTCCGGCAAACATGAGTGTGGCCCCGAATTCCCCCAATGCACGCGCAGAACTCAAGATGGCACCAGTGACGATGGATTTGACTGCCAATGGAAGGGATACATTCAGGAATAATCTCCACTCGCCGGCCCCGTCAACCCTTGCTGCATTTTCAATTTCTTCATCTATACCTTCAAAGCCTGTTTTAGCGGATTGGTACATAAGCGGAAACGCTACCACAGTAGATGCAATGACCGCCGCCCACCACGTGAACATCAGGGGCTGTTCAAAAACCCTTTCAATGAATTGTCCCGGGATTCCACTCTTGCCAAAAATCACAATCAATAAAAACCCCACGACGGAAGGCGGCAAAACGAGCGGCAATAAAAACGCTGTTTCCAACAGCACTCTTCCCCTGAATTTCTTTTTAGCCATCATTCGCGCTAGGATAATTCCTAAAATGAAAACAAGGATACCCGACAGTCCCGCTACTTGTATCGATAGCCTGACTGGTGACCAAAAATCCCCTGTCATGATACCATCCGCGCATCACTGTTAAATAACGGCCTATGCGGGTACTTTTGCGGCATGATTACCAAAACCGTTTCTTTTTCATTAAAGGCAGATTCCATTTCATCTTCTCCCTTTCTTTTTAAAATAACTTTTAAGTTTATTTTTCTTGACATCTTGCTGACACAAAGGAACGTTAAAGTAAGAGTATCACAAATATAAAAATAATTTCATTCCAATAAACTTGAAAACTTTGAAGGAGTCGATTTTAATGGTAACCATTTATACTACCCCAAGCAGTTTAGCCTGTCGTAAAGCAAAAGCTTGGCTTAAGAAGAACGAAATTTCCTTTAATGAACGTAATCTATATTCCCAACCTCTTTCTATAGAAGAAATAAAAGAGATTTTACGTAAAACGGAAGGCGGGACAGATGAAATCATCTCAACCCGTTCCAAAAAATTTAAAAGCCTGAATATCGATATAAATAATACACCACTCAATGATCTTTGCAAACTTATTCAAGATAACCCGGATTTACTTCGCCGGCCAATCATTTTCGACCATAAGAACTTGCATGCAGGATACAATGAAGAAGAAATGGGACGCTTCCTTCCAAGGAAGGTCCGTCATATACAATTATGGCGTGCAATCAGCCAATTGGCTTAATCAGTTAACATTCTGCATAATAAGAGGGTTGTCCATTACATCGGACAACCCTTTTTTTATATCTTATCCGCTTTCTCTATGACAATCGTGAAGGTGGTGCCATGTTCATCGCTATCCTTAAGCACAAGATCTCCCTTCTGCGCTTTTGCGAGCATCTTACTGAATGGCAGTCCCAAACCTAACCCACGTACCTTCAGCTTTTTGTTTTCACCTCGATAAAATGGTTCGAACACAAATTGCTGTTCATGTTTCGGAATCCCCCGCCCGCTGTCCAGTACATCAATGCAGATCCGTTCATCATCCTTTTCATAAAGGTGAATCTCTATTCTCCCTTTGCCATCAAGTGCATGTCTGGCATTATTCAAAAGATTAATGACGATTTGCTGCATCCGCAATGAATCAATTTGACCAAAGACCGGTTCATCAGGAACTTTTATCTCAAAAGCGAAAGCTTGATCATCATCCTGGGTCACCTGCCAGCGATAGGCAATTTCCTTGATGAATATATTGATATTCTCTTTTTGCACCCGGATTTTAAAAGCGCCTGCCGATATGGCATTATAATTGAGTAAATCCTCTATCATACCTTGTAAACGCTGAGTTTCCTTTAAGGAAATATCGAGGAATTCCTTACTTTGCTCTCCCTTAACGACATCATCCTTAACCGCTTGTATCAGTCCGCTAATGGAAGTGACTGGCGTTTTCAAATCATGGGTTACGCCTGCAAGCAATTCCGCCCGCAACTTCTCCATGACCTTCAATCGATTGGTCATTTCCTTAAATGATTCTATCAGTTCATAAATTTCTTCTTCCTTGATTTCCTCTTCCTCTTTGAAATGGATATCATAGTTACCTTCACGAACCTGGACAGCGGCGTTAGCCACGTCTTGGATGGGTCGCGAAATCTGCCTGGAAAGAAAATAAATGACTCCCGTTCCGAGAATCAGAAGTCCTCCAATCATGATCGCCAACAAGCCATGATCTTGGTTGATTTCCTTCAATGCCCCTTCTTCCTGGGCAATGACCACCCAGCCTCTCGTCTCATCGTTAAACGTAATGGGGGATTTAACGACATATACTTTGTTGTCGGAAATCTTGACCTTCTGGACTAACGCCTTATTTTTCATGATGACGTCCGGGAGTTTATTTTCATCCGGATCGATATACAATTGTGGCATCGTATATATGATGGTGGCATCGGGATCGACGATGTAGATGATTGGCTGTTGGTTCAGGTGGAGTATTTTCTCCCTTTCCTCAACAATTTCCGAAAGGATCGGGCCAACGACAATCTGGCCATTTTCCTTAATCGCACGATCGGATGTTTCATCAGCTAAGTATTTAAGAAGGCTGAGCCTATATTCCAAAGCCGTTTTTTCCATCCACCATAAGGAAAAAACAGACAATAATATCAAACCTGAAATCAAGGTCAATACGTACCTCTTGGTCCAATAGCGTTGTAAAGTGGTTCTTTTTTTAGTTTTCATAGACACTCAATTGATACCCCAATCCACGCAATGTTTTTATTTCCCCCTCAGTTACAGGCCATGTATCTATCGCTTTCCTGATTCGTTTGATCGCCAGGTCCACCGCACGGTCACTGCCGTCATAATCTATGCCCCACACTTGGTCAAGCAGCTGTTCTCTCGTGAAAATTTGATTAGGGTACTTAGCGAAAAAAACAAGCAGCGACAAATCACGCGGCGTCAAGTTTATCTCTTCCCCATTCAAATGCACCATGTAAGACAGACCATCGATGGTTAAACTCCCAAATTGATGTACATGACCATCTTCCGTAACAGCCGATGATGATCTTCTTAAAACGGCATGCACCCGGGCCACCACTTCTTCGGCAACGAAGGGTTTGGAGATGTAATCATCCGCACCTGACTTAAATCCCGATAATCTGTAATCGACATCAGTCAGTGCGGTCAACATGATAACCGGACATGTATCGTCCTCCCGGATTTCCTTCAGTATATCCCAGCCTTCCTTACCAGGCAGCATGACATCAAGCAGGACAAGGTCTGGCTTCATTTCTTCAAACACCGGAATGGCCTTTAGCCCATCGTAAACTTGGACTACATCAAAACCTTCCCGCTCCAAATATGCTTTCAATACCATCGATATGGCGATTTCATCTTCTACTACAAGAATTTTCTTCATACGGATTCCTCCTTCCTGAATTATAGTGGAATCATTTTATATATGCTAACTATTAAAAAGGCCAAGCATTTTTCCTCAATCTTACTATTTTTATGTGTCAGGATTATGTTCGCAGTAAAATTAACAGATGTTTTCACATAGTAACCTTGTGTAAGTGACCACGATTCATTTTAACAGGAATGCTTCTGCATGTTCGTAATAATCATCCAGAAAAAAATATGATCTCCTTATACATTCTTAAGAGGCTGGCTCTAACTGAGCCAGCCCTTTTCAATTACATGTCTCGTGTGGATTCGGACAGCCCGCTTCCTGTCTTTCCACTTGGATCGTGCTATGTTCAATTCCAAACTGATCATGAAGCAGTTTTTGCGCTTCTGCTAAAACTGAATCGTGATCACTGCTCTCATTTATGACAACATGGCAGCTCATTGTCAAAAATCCAGAGGTGATCGTCCAGATATGGAGATCATGGACATCCGATACACCATCCAATTCCATCAAGGATGCTTTCACTTCATCCATATCGACTTGGTCTGGTGTGCCCTCCATCAAGATATGGAAAGAATCCCTCACTACCCTAAAACCGCTGATAATGATTAAAATCGCGACTATGACGCTCGCAATCGGATCTGCAATTCCCCAATCGAAAAAATAAATCAAAAGTGCGGCCGCTATGGCACCCACAGATCCAAGCATATCACCAATAACATGTAAAAAAGCACTCCGTACATTCAGATTGTCTTCCTTATCCCCGCTCATTAAAATCCAGGCCGCAATGATATTAACAAGTAAGCCGATGATTGAAATCATTAGCATTCCCAAGCTTTGCACCTCAGGGGGATCCAGGAACCTCTTAATTGCCTCTACGAAAATGAATACGGATATGACGATCAAGGTCAATCCATTCAAACAAGCAGCAATGATTTCAAACCGTTTATATCCAAACGATTTGGACGGTGTCGCTTTCCTTTCTCCAAACCTTATCGCTGTATAACTAAGTCCTAAAGCTGCAGCATCGCTAAGCATGTGACCTGCATCCGACAGTAAAGCCAGACTATTTGTCAAGAATCCGCCAATGACCTCGATGATCATGAATGTGGAAATTAATAAGAAAGATGCCAACAAGGCTTTTTTATTATTAGAATGGTGGTGGTGTCCGTGCCCATGATCATGGGAGTGACCATGATGATGTCCCATGCCATCCCTCCTCTCGGATTTGAAACTTATATATAGTATGGGATAAATCCAGAATGGTTTCAAATGATTCACTTCCGGATTCACCAGGCTGTAAAAAGAGTGTTGGAATCAGGAGGACGTGATCTTTTACGAAAATAGGTCATTTCAAAGTAAAAATAAACGCTACAGACATTACCTGCAGCGTTTTTCCCGTTTATCCTTCCTCTTGCATCGTATCATCGACAATGGCGTACAGATCCTTATTAAACAATTCATCATTACAGACAAAACTGTGCCGCTCCATCTCTTCCTGCTCTTGATTTACTACCTGTCCCTTTTCCTTCATGACCTACCTCCAGCTTTGTTGAGTTTGCCTATTATCGTATCCTCAGGCATGTCCCTTTATGCTAAACATTTCCCCATACTTCATCTTTTTCAAACGTCCTAGTACTGCTGGCCGCCATGGAAGGCACGTATAATGAATTCATGCTCTGGGACTTGTAAGCTTTGATACGATGACAGGAAAGATGTATTATCATAGGCGACTTTTTCAAGCTTTACCTGAATACCGGTATTTTCAATCGCAACAATCGCATAAGGAGCAACTGGTTCACCATTACAGCCAAGAGAACCAGGGTTCAGGAATATTGTTCGGTCATTTTTAAAAAGGTGGATAGGATGATGATGTCCAAATCCGATTAAATCGTGATGCTGATCTTTGAAAAGCGTTTCTAAGTTACTTAAATTCGGTTCAACGATTTTACTAAATGGATTTTGGCTTATGTGCTCATCCAATTTCTTCGATTCCATGTGATAATGGGTGAAGTAAATGGAGTGATCATTAATGATATGATGTATGGTTCGAGGCAATTTTCCCAATTCATTTATGAATTTCCAATGCATCCTTTCAGCTATCCATTCATGATGCTCCTTAACATGAATATGACCGTCCGGATGCGGCTCCCCGTTAACGATGGCCAGGACAGCTTCATCATGATTTCCAGTTATCATCGATACATCATTTCTTGAAAATAAAAGTTCAAGGACTTCATTAGTATCCGGGCCAATCCCGACCATATCTCCCAAACAATAGAGACGATCTACATCTTCCCTTTGATCAATATCCCTAAGAACGGCTTTTAACGCTGAAGCATTACCATGCACATCCGTTATAATGGCAACTTTCATGACTAAGTTCAGCTCCCTTCCCCCACATTACACATGGTATATTATAACATTTATAATGAAATCAAAAAAATATTCGGGCTTATTCCCTCGATTTGCCCACGCCCATTTTTTATGAATAAGCAAACACTTCGGCCTAGAATACATAGTATGAAGTATTCCCGGTAAAGATGTTTTGCTAGGTATGTAATTCATAATATGTATGAGGAGGAAATCAAATGGGTGGAAATGGTAACGAATGTTGTGGCGGCGGTTTCGATAACGGATTTGCATTGCTGATCGTATTATTCATCTTGTTGGTCATCATCGGATGCAGTTGGGGATTCGGTGGCGGCGGCTTTGGTGGATGCTGCTAATAATAACTAAATCAAAAAGGCGCCTGATCATGGCGCCTTCTTTGTTATGGATTGACTTTTATTTTTTCTCTTTGCTTTTGTTTTCGAGTCTTCATAATGAACCAAATAACTATAAGTGCAATGGGGATAAGCAAGAAATTCGCATATTGTGAAAAGATGGCTCCCGCCTGCTCCCATCTAGGTCCTAACTT
The DNA here is from genome assembly GCF_042885195.1 of Peribacillus sp. NPDC058075. Taxonomy (NCBI): domain Bacteria; kingdom Bacillati; phylum Bacillota; class Bacilli; order Caryophanales; family Bacillaceae; genus Peribacillus; species Peribacillus sp. NPDC058075. Next base: position 3,333,824 of record NZ_JBHVSL010000001.1, read on the forward strand.
AAACCCTAAATAAACATAAACGCTTGTAACAGGAAGCATCGCCATATAGGTATATAATATGAATCTCCAAATGTTCATTTTCAATATTCCGCACGGCAGCGACACGGCGGTACGAATACCTGGTACAAAACGTCCAAAGAAGGCAATTCCCCCACCATACCTTTCAAAGAAGCGGTCAGCTTTGTTCAATTGCTCATCTTTGATCAAAAAGTATTTTCCGAACTTTAATACAAGCGGTCTCCCTCCATACTTGCCTAAGGCATAAAGCGTCAATGGTCCCGTTACCCCACCAAGCGAACCCGCAAGGATAGTCAAGTATAAATTCATATCACCTTGATAAACCCAGTATCCTGCCAGTGGCAAGACTATTTCAGCAGGAATGAATTCAAATGTCAAAGCTAGCAAAACACCGAAATAAGATAAAGATTTAAACGCTTCAATCATATCCATTATTAAAGTTTCCATTGAGGTTTCCCCTTTTCTAACTTTTATTACATATAAAAAGGGGTGCTCAAAGATGAATCCGGGCACCCATGATGTCAAAAAAGACATTCTCCATTGTATCACAAGTTAACCCGCATTTTTCCATAATGTTCTCCTAAAACAAGGTTCTTATGGAGTCCATTCGGACTATTTACTACAGAATTATGCTTGTAATAAGTACGATAATAGAATATCAGATGGTCCCGAAACGAAAAAAAACTTGAGGACGAATTGACCTCAAGCATTCATATAGTTAACCAAGTGGATAGCTCCCTAAATGGGTAGAGATGTAAACATGACCAGATCGGCACCCATCGTTCTCAAATCATAAAAGGGGCAGAGAGCCTCCTCAATCCATCTTCCATTTGTTTTTTAGCATCTTTCATCATGTCATCAAGCAATTCCTTTACCGTGGGTATATCGTCAATCAATCCGGCAACCTGGCCGCTGTTCATAAAACCATTGTTAACATCCCCGTTCATCGCACCATTAATATGATGGACCTCAGATGTCATTTCACGATAATTCACAGGAGACAGCCCCTGTTTTTCCAAGTCCAGGACTTTCTCGGTATATGGATCCTTCAATACCCTTCTGACCTGACCAAACGTTCTGCCCAAAATTACCGTATCATTGCCCATTGCTTCGATCAGTTTCTGTTTATATGACGGGTGGAACGGTGCCTCTTGTGTAGCGATCAGCCTAGTTCCCAATTGGACTCCTGAAGCCCCCAGCATCATTGCCGCTGCCAAACCCTGTCCATTGCCTATTCCGCCAGCGGCCAAAACTGGAAGCGTCACATGCTTGCTGATTTGCGGAACGAGTGTAAACGTTGTCATTTCCAGGTTCGAATTGATGCCGGCAGCTTCAAACCCTTCTGCGACCAACACATCCGCCCCTGCATCTTGCGCTTTTTGTGCGTGCTTGACCGACGCAACGATGGCAATCACTTTTATATTCTTTTTTTGCAATAGCGGAATGAAAGGGGCAGGATTTCCTGCAGATAAGGAAACTACAGGTATATCATGCTTCAGGACAAGATTCACTAACTCATCTGTATATGGACTAACGTTTATTGGAATGTTCAACGCAAAATTGTTATTGGTATGATCTTTGGTTTCGAGAATGATGGCTTCTACCTGTGCAGGGGTCATGGTACCGCACCCTATTGTTCCCAGGCCCCCTGCATTGGATACTGCAGCCGCAAGACTTGCATTGCTTATATTCCCCATGCCGCCTTGAATAATTGGATATTTTATCGCAAAAAGTTCACAAATACATTTCACTTTCATCCCTCCCTGTCAATTTAATGTTATACTATATTCATTAGAAAAACAATTCTGACTTTTTAAAAAAGGAGCGAGACTATGATTATTCCGTACAATAATAAAAAACCATCCATTGATGATACCGTTTTCGTGGCACCAGGTGCCCATTTAATCGGTGATGTTTCGATTGGGAAAGACTCGACCATTTGGTTTAATGCGGTACTGCGCGGTGATGAAGATTCCATTACAATAGGAGAAAAATGCAGCATTCAAGATAACTCCACCATTCATTTATTTGATGGATGCCCAGTTGTCATTGAAGATGAAGTGACGGTTGGTCACAATGTCATCCTCCATGGTTGTAAAATAGGCAAAAGATCCATTATTGGTATGGGCTCCACGATTTTGGATAATGTAGAAATCGGCGAAGAATGCATCGTCGGAGCGAACACATTGATTTCCTCTGGCAAAATCATACCTCCACGTTCACTGGTTATTGGTTCCCCGGGGAAAGTGGTTCGCAGATTGAATGATAAAGATCTTGAATTGATCCAACTTTCTATTGATACATATGTTCAAAAAGGGAAAGACTTTAAAGGGATACTTGATTAATTATTGCAAGGAATTTGAAAAGAGCTTCGGCTAGTCGTCATTAACGACTGGGCTGAAGCTCTTTTTCACTTAATGATAAGTGGATGATCCTTGGCATCATAGGTTTCATCTTTCCGGCATAAATCATTGTTTTCCTGAAATACGCTTTCAAAGAAACGGCTTGCTGGTTCCGCCAAGACTTGATAATACTGGCTAAATAACAGAGCAGCATGATTCCCATTCCACTTTGAAGGCAGAAGTTCCTTTGGCAGGCCCGGATCGATAAATAAAAATTTACGGTATTCATGCACCAAGTTCGTTCGTTCCACAAAACAATCAGCATCGGACATTTCGCCCCTGCTAATAATGCTTTGATGAACGATGAATTGTTTGCTGTATTTCTCGATGAATTCTTCATATTTATTTTCAATCTCTTCTAAATGCCAGCTCTTCTCGACAAGCGATTGGTTTTCCTTTGGACCTTTGTACTCCGAAATGAAAAAATCAACATATTCATCTATGTGATATTTCTCGATTAAGCGATTGATTTGTTTCTCCAAATCATTAGGGGAAATCCAGCAACCACTTGAAAAACTGCCAAACCCGCTCCACAATAATTCTTTGCGGAGATCATCCCGTAATTGCCGCTTATCTTCAGGGATCGTGTACATTAAGATACGCCATTTACCGTCCCATTCGTTCGGTTTCATCTTATATATGCGATTGGCCGCTTCATCCATTCTCTGTACACCGCGATCAGTCAAAAAATAATAGCTTTTATTTCCCTGCTTCTCTGACTGGATCCACCCTTGCTTGACCATTCGTGAAACGGCTACACGAACGCCCTGCTCATTATGGCCAAATTCCTTTAACAAACGGATTAAACTGCCTATCCAGATTTTACTTCCATAGTTACGGATATAATCGCCGTATATCGTAAAAATCATGGATTGTGTATTAGTACCTATCTTTCTCACCTCGCCCTAACATTGTTACTATTTTCATACGGAAGACATAATAATTATTATATCTTTTTAAAATGAAAGCGCAATATCATTTACCAGTAAATCGCGCTTTTCTCCGTTCACTAAATGCTAGGAGCGCTTCCGATCTATCTTGAGTCGGGATGGTCAATTCATAGGCTTTTCCTTCTATGGCCATTCCGGTTTGCAAGTCCGTATTCATTCCTTGGTCAATCGCATATTTGGCTTGTTTGACTGCAATCGGCCCGTTTTTCATGATATTGGCTGCCAATTCCTCACAAGCTGACATTAGTTGATCCCTTGGCACGACCCTCAATAGAATCCCTAATTGACATGCCTCTTCTGCAGTCAATTTTTTAGCGGTGAATATCAATTCCTTCGCTTTCATTTCCCCAATCAATCTCGGCAGCCGCTGTGTCCCGCCTGCCCCAGGAATAATGGCCCAGCTAGTTTCAGTGAGACCTAAGGAAACACTCTCGGCAGCAATGGCAAAGTCACATGAAAGCAGCCATTCAAATCCTCCCCCCAATGCATATCCATTGACGGCAGCTATGGTCGGCTGCGGAAGCCCTGCGATACTATTAAAAACATCACGAATCGCTTTAACGTTCCTTCTTACTTCCGCATCATTCAAAGACTTTCTTTCTTTCAAATCCGCGCCCGCGCTGAATGCTTTTTCCCCTGCACCGGTGAAAATGACGACACGGATATCGCGGTCAAAATAAACTGCATCGATGACTTCCTGCAGTTCACAAAGTGTCTCATAGTCGAAGCAATTCAATACGTCGGGCCGATTCACTGTTATATAGCCGATTTGATTTATCACTTCATAAATAACCTTGGACATGAGTCTCCTCCCCTTCTTTAAAAAATGGCCCTTTTGCAGATAAAACTCATTAGGGCCGGTCCCATCATCAATTTGTTTCGATATTTTCTACAATGGCGGATATGCCTTGGCCGACGCCTACACACATCGTCGCAAGACCATAGCGTACTTTCCGCTTTTTCATTTCGTGGACGAGTGTTGTTAAAATACGCGCCCCGCTTGCACCGAGGGGATGGCCAAATGCTATTGCCCCGCCGTTGACATTCACTTTACCCTGATCCAATTTCAACTGTCGGATGCACTCCAAGGATTGGGATGCGAATGCTTCATTCAATTCCACTAGCCCGATTTCATCAATCGTCAAACTTGCCCTCTTCAATGCCTTTTTAGTGGCATGAATCGGACCAAGGCCCATAATGGACGGTTCCAGACCCGCTACCGCCCCTACAACATATTTGGCCAGAGGCTTCAATCCAAGCTCCCGTGCTTTTTCTGCACTCATCAAAAGTAATGCCGAGGCTCCATCATTTACACCTGAAGCATTACCGGCCGTTATGGTGCCGCCTTTAAAGATTGGTTTGAGTTTTTCCAGCTTTTCGATGGTCGTGTCAGGACGAGGGTGTTCATCCTTCACGATAATGACCTCATTCCCTTTACGATCCGTATATCGAACAGGTACGATTTCATTTATGAAACGCTCATTTTCCACTGCTTTTTTCGCTCTTTGCTGGCTTTGATATGCGAATTGATCTTGGTCCTCCCTTGAAATAGAAAAACGCAGGGCGACGTTTTCAGCTGTTTGAGGCATGGAATCCGTACCATACATTTCTTTAAGTTTCTCATTCGTAAAACGCCATCCGATCGTTGTATCCTGAAGCTCCATTGACCCCCGCGGAAATTCACTGTCAGGTTTGGCCATGACGTACGGCGCCCTTGTCATGCTTTCAGTACCGCCTGCGATATATATATCACCTTCACCAACAGCAATGGAGCGTGCAGCATACATGACGGCATCCAGTCCGGAACCACATAAACGATTTATTGTCGTTCCAGCTACGTTTACGGGAAGTCCAGCTAAAAGGGCGGACATCCGGGCCACATCGCGATTATCCTCCCCAGCTTGATTTGCATTCCCGAAGATGACGTCCTCAATTTGATTTGGTGGGAGTTCTGGATTGCGATCGATCAGCGCCTTGATTACAATTGCACCGAGGTCATCCGGTCTAACGCTTTTCAATGCGCCTTTATATCTTCCGATTGGTGTTCTTACAGCATCAATGATCACAACATCCTTCATTTCCTCACCAGCTCTCCGTCTTTTGTATAATCGTACACACCTTTACCTGATTTACGGCCGAGCCTGCCAGCTTTAACATACTGTTCAAGGAGGGGAGCCGGGCGGTATTTCTCACCAAGCTTACTATGTAAGTATTTTAAATTATTCAAACGGGCATCCAGTCCCACCAAATCACCTAACTCAAATGGTCCCATTGGGTAATTCAGCCCTAACTTTATTGCCTTATCGATTTCCTCTGGTGTGCCTAAACCTTCTTGAAGCATAAAGAACGCTTCATTACCAACCAAACAGCTGATCCTGCTGGTAACAAACCCAGGGAATTCATTTATGACCACTGTTTCTTTTCCCATTTTTCCAGCTACCTCTTTTATTACGGCTGCCGTTTCATCGCTGGTTTCAAGCCCACGTACAATTTCTACGAGCGGCATCTTTTGTACAGGATTGAAAAAATGCATGGCAATCGTTTTTTCGGGACGCTTTCCATAAGAACCAATTTCCGTCGGGCTCATCGTGGACGTATTGGTTGCAAAATAACAGTCTTCTTTTGCATGGACTTCAATCGTTTCAAAAACTGCCCTTTTAATTTCCGCCTTTTCCGGAACTGCCTCTATGATTAAGTCGGCATATGCTGCTGATTCTTTCAAATTGGAAGAATAGGAAAATCTGCTTTTTGCCGCTGCCGCTTCCTCCTGGGTGATTTTTTGGTAGCGCACACCCTTCTCAAATATGGAATCTATCTCGTTTTTTGCACTTTCCAAAGCATCCTGATTCACATCCACCAGCACTACATTAAAGCCTCCGGTTGCTCCTACATAAGCTATTCCCCTGCCCATGACACCTGATCCGACAATCACTAGATTTCTAATCATTCGTTCATTCCTCCTTCAAAATAAATAGGGCTGGCTGCGGATGAATCAGATCAGCATTCATCCATACCTGAATTACTTTTCCGACATACCGTTCAGCCAGCCGCCTATTTTTTTGTTTTATTGAATTCCAAAGGGATTTAAGGGACGGCTTCCATGATAGGAAATGATGCTTTTCGTTTCTGTATAAAGATCAAGTGTTTCAATGCAAAGTTCCCGGCCGAATCCTGACTGTTTATACCCTCCGAAAGGTGTTCCTGGAAATGCGGAGAATGGGCAATTCACCATGACGATTCCCGCTTCTATTTGATTGGCCACTCTAGTCGCACGCCCGCCATCTTTTGTCCATAGGGCTGAACCCAAACCAAATTCCGTATCATTCGCTAGCCTCACAGCTTCTTTTTCATCTTTGAATTTCATTATGACAACGACCGGCCCGAATATTTCCTCTTTCACTACATCCATTTCATGATTGACATCCGCTATGACCGTCGGCTCATACCAATAACCGTTTTCGAAACCTTCGATGACGGCTGGCTTTCCTCCTGTCAGGATCTTCGCTCCATCAGTAATGGCAGATTGTACATAATTGTCGATGACATCCAATTGCCCTTGATCTATGACTGCACCGACATGTGTTTCTTTGTCGAGCGGATTGCCCAATTTCAATTTTTTCGTTTTTTCTACGAATCTGGAAACGAACTCATCGTAGATGTCTTCGTGAACGTATAAACGGGATCTAGCTTCGCAAGACTGCCCAGTATTGTAGAAAATGCCATATAATGATCCATCGATAGCTGCTTCAAGGTCTGCATCTTCAAAAACAATATTAGGGGATTTACCGCCAAGCTCCAATGTAACCCTTTTCAATGTCTGTGAAGCCTTGCCCATAAGATCCCTGCCGATTGGCGTAGAACCCGTGAAGGCCACCTTATTCACTTTCGGATGCTCTACAAGGTAATTCCCTACGTCAGATCCTGGTCCTGGAATGATATTGACCACACCGGAGGGAACACCAGCCTCTAAACAGATTTCCCCTAATACAATGGCTGTCAGCGGCGTTAACGAAGCTGGCTTAACAATGACTGAACAGCCAACTGCGATTGCAGGTGCAATTTTCCACGCTGCCATCATCATGGGATAATTCCAAGGGATGATTTGAGCACAAACACCTACTGGCTCTTTTTCCGTATAGTTATGGAACTGACCAGGAACATTATTGACCGATCCGCGGTGTGCAACTAAAGCGCCTGCATAAAACTCGAAATCTTCAATTGCTTGCATGACTTGACCTTGTGCTGCAGAAATGGATTTGCCGCTGTTCAGAACCTCCAATTCTACCAATTCATTAAAGCGTGAACGCATGATCGCTGCAATTTTGTTCAAAACACGAGACCGTTTATTGATCGGGTTCCGCTTCCATTTCCCGGTATCAAATGCTTCACGTGCAGCTTGAACAGCTTTTTCTGCATCTTCCTTGGTCGCCTTTGCAACCTTGGCAATGATTTCACCAGTTGCAGGATTATACGCATCAATCGTGGAACCATCCGAGCTTTCCACTCTTTCTCCATTAATGATCAGATGATAATAATCACGCTTCATTTCCGCTTTTTCAAATGCCGCCTCTTGCACTCTAACCATGTGATCCCACTCCCTCTTCTATATTACTTGCCTATGAATTGAGCTTTCCTTTTTTCAGTGAATGCTGCCACACCTTCTGCATAATCCTTCGTTAAGCCAGCAATTCGCTGACCCTCCGCTTCTTCTTTTAAGTATTCTTCTAATGTAAGGTGATAAGACGCCTCTAAGTATCGTTTGATTAACCCGATTGCTTTCGTTGGTTTGTTTGCGATATTCTCTGCAAAGGCTTTCAATTGTTCGTTCCATTCATCCACGACGATCACTTTTGTAGCGAGCCCGATATTTTTCGCCTCGCTAGCCGTAACCTTTTCCCCCAATAAAGATAATTCCAAGGCTTTCGCATGACCAACGATCCGCGAAAGGTAATACAGATTACCTGAATCAGGTATCAACCCGATATTGACGAAGGCATTTAAAAAACTGGCTTTTTCTGAAACAAGCCGGAAATCGCATGCCAGCGCCAGGCTGAAGCCAGCACCTGCAGCCACTCCATTGACTGCTGCAATGATCGGTTTTTCACAGTTTGCTATTTGCTGCACCATCGGACCGTAGTCATCAAGCAGCTTCTGGCCTAAATTCATACCCTCATCAACATCCGATAAATCCTGCCCCGAACAAAAGGCCCTACCTTCCCCAGTAATGATAATGGCCCGCACTTCATCTGCCCCCGCGGATATTTTGATCGCTTTCTGTATTTCCTTATTCATTTGGGACGTAAAGGCATTTAGTTTTTCAGGACGGTTCAAAGTAAGCCATGCCACTCCATTTTCGACCCTATATTTGATGGTTTCGTACATAGAGCACCCCTTATCCGCCTGTAAAATCCGGCTCTCTTTTTTCTACAAATGCTTTCATTCCTTCTTTTTGGTCCTCTGATGCAAAAAGAATGTAGAAGTTCTTTCGTTCAAATTGCATGCCCTCATATAAGGGGTAATCAACGGCTTTATTGACGGATTCTTTAATCAGCCTTACAGCTAACGGGGGCTGCTTCGCTATCTTCCTGGCAAAATCAACCGTTTCCTCCATTAACAATTCAGGTGCCACGATCTTATTAATGAAACCATATTGCAGAGCTGTCTTTGCCTTTATCCTTTCAGCCGTCAACATCCATTCAAGTGCCTTCGTCTTGCCTACCAATTTCGTCAACCTCTGGGTTCCTCCTGCACCAGGCATGACCCCTAGTGTCACTTCCGGAAAGGAAAACTGGGTATCGCTGGCAGCAATCAGGAAATCGCAGGATAATGCAAGTTCAAAACCACCGCCGAATACAAAACTTTTCACCGCACCAATCACAGGCTTCTTGACTAGGCTTATTCGGTCCCAATCGGCAAATTGGTTCTTTAACTCCATACTGATTGGAGTGTCGTTCACCATCTCGTCAATATCAGCTCCAGCGGAAAATGCTTTTCCATTGCCCGATAGCAAAATCACCTTCACCTGTGGGTCCCGGTCGAATTCTTCCATGGATGAAACAATCTCCCTGACCATTTTCCTGTTAAGGGCATTCAGTTGCTTCGGCCGATTTAAGGAGATATAACCAATGCCATCCGCGATTGACGTTTCAATGAATTGAAGCGCATTCATTTTACTTCTTCGCCGATCATCATCGTTACAAGTTTCCCGGCAAATCCCATTAAGTCCTTCCCTGATGCTTTTCCTTCCGGCGAACGCATTCCTTGCTGCAATGCATCGTGGTCTTCATAATACATTTCACAAAGAATGTAATACTCGGAGTCTTTGCCCATTGGGGTGCCTACAATTTTAGTGACCTCCATTTTTTGAAGACCTGGAATTTTTTCCGTTATCGGACCATGTACATTGAAATAGTGCTCATCGAACTCTTCCTTGTTTTCTGGTTGTTTGTATAGGGCGATTAACTTTACCATTTTATAGAACCTCCATTGTATTAAATTATTTTTATCATCGGTTTCATCGCTTCGAACGGATTTTTGCATGATTTACAATATAAAATGCTGCGGCAGGCCGTTGGACCGAAGATATTTTCCATCGTGACATATGTCGATTCACAATATGGGCAATCCACATGCCAGGATCCATCACTTTTCATTTGTCGAGGAGGAGGGGAGATTCCGAAGACCTTCAATCCAGCTTTCCCTTTTTCGGTAATTCGATCGGATGTCCACGAAGGGGAACGTAAAAATTCCACATTTACATTTCTTACAGCAGCAAGCTGTCGAAGGGCTGTTTCCACATTTTTTTGGATGATCGACAATGCCGGGCACCCAAGAAAAGTTGGCAGCATTTTTACCGAGACATCCTGGCCCGAAACCGTCACGTCTTCAACCATCCCTAAATCCAGAATACTAACTGTATCGATTTCGGGATCTTTAACGTCTTCCAGGAGCTTATATATTTCTTCTGTGTTTAAATGTGCGGTCGCTATGGTACCCCTCCCCTTTCTATTGATTCACCATGAAGCTGCTTTATCGCTTGCGTATACTTCACTTAGCGTTTCTAGCGCTTTTTCCAAATCTTCCGTATGCTGGCCATTACGGCCATCACCTCTTGCCATCCCTATTTGCATCGTTGTTTCCAAGCCGACACTTTCAAAAATTGGTGTGATGGCCTCGATCCATTTTTTCTGTAAGACAGCATCGCCCTCTATCAAGCCGAGCTCAACCATTTCCTCTCCATATTGTCCAAGTGAAAATACGCCAGCAAAATCGGGCATTGTTTTCCCAATCGCCGCTTTCATTCTCGAAACCGCTTCCAAGTGACCAGATCCCAGCAATTGGACGAACCATGTTTTCCAGTGCATCAAATGATAGTAAAGTTCCATCTGTACTTTTTGGGCCACTTCAGCAAGCGGTTCATATGAACATGAATGAAGGGATTGAACCTTAATCGCCTTGGCTTGGGTATAAAAATAATTTCGCACTACCGCAAACGCCCAATCATAATCCGGGTCTTTCATATAGTAACCAGGTCCATTGACCAATTCGAGAATGATCGCATTGCGCCGTTCCTTGGCGGGACGGTCGTGAGCCAGCTTATCAGCATCCCCTTCACCGAGTTCTTCAAGTAATTTATAATATATGGCTGCATGCCCCATCGTGTCTTGAGATATCGAGGCGGATGCAACATCTTCTTCGATATGCGGTGCGAGTCCCAACCATTCTGCACCACGGTATGAATGGATGAAGTCATCGTCAGCCAGTTGAAGAAGCAATTCCTTGATTGCGATGTCCTTCAATGATTCATTCTTCATTTTTCACACCCCCAGCCCAAGACATTATCTCTTTTTCATCGAGCATTCCCTGCTCATACTTCCGCCATTTTTTCTTTAAATAACCGTACCCTTTTGTGGTCCTATAGTCTTTATTATCAATACGCTGAAGCGTTTTCTTTTCCTCATTCGTCATTTTCCGTATATTCTGTCTTTTGACGACCCAGATATCATCAACCGCTTCACGTCTCATGAAGTTTTCTTGCGCCATCATGATGGCAATATCCTCATTTGGGGCCAGCAGGCTGAAGTGGTATTGAACGGGTGATGATTGCGTTTTACGGCTGAATACTTCAAATTCTTCAAAGTAATTTCCTTGTCTAGCTTCCATACGTCCTTTCCCCCTCCCTTAGATGACCTTTGGCGCCAATGCCTCACGCACCCATTTATTATTTTCATAAGAAATTCTTCGAAGACTTAAGCGATCCTGCGAACGGGGACCTTCATTCCTTGCGAATACCTTCAATTTCCCCCAGTCCGGTTGTTGGTAAATCCAGGTTTCCGATGCTTTGTCAAACCTAAGCGTTTCATCGGGAACGCTGAAGCCAAGTGAAAGGATCCGCTTCACATATTTAGAAAAAAAGGCTTGTCGAAGTTCTTCATTCGTACTGGTTCTGATTCTGTACTTAATCGTTATATCCTGTTTGGATGTGCCCACTTCATTCTTACTGGGAGGTCCAAAGAAAAGTAATAAAGATTCCCACCAATAATTGATGGAGTCTTGAACCAATTTCCTTTGTTCAACCGTTCCTTCAGCCAAAGCCATGATTATCGCTTCACCATGCTGGGCGTGAAAAACTTCTTCCGCGCAAATCCTTTGTAATGCCCGGGCATAAGGTCCGTACGAGGCACCAAGCATGTTCGTCTGGGAAATGATGGCTGCACCATCAACCAGCCAGCCAATCAATCCAGCATCGCCCCAGGATTTGGCTTCCATATGGAAAACATTATGAAACTTTAAATCTCCTTTAAATAAATCTTGCATTAGGTCATCCCGTTTTTTACTGTACGGCTTTAGCAAATCCTCGGCGACTCGAAGCAATAATTGTCCATGTCCCATTTCATCCTGCACCTTTGCCATGATTCCAAGTTTTCTGTTTAAGGTCGGAGCTTTAGGTACCCATTCCTTTTCTGGAAGCGCCCCCATGATTTCACTGATTCCATGCATCGATATTAACTTGATTAACGTTCCCCGGTATTCTTCCGGCATCCAATCATCCGCTTCTATCTTTTCTCCTGCTTCGATTCTGGCAATGAATTGATTTAGCTTTTCTTCTCCTGCCATATCATTTAAAAGAACGTTCATTGAAATCACCTCTTTTTATAATATAACGTTTATATAACGTTATTATATTTTATTGTTATATTCAATGCAAGATTATTCTGTCTTTTTTCTGAATTAAAGGAGATCATCAGGAGAATTCATGAATCTTTTAATCCACTAAAACTTTAAAGGGCGAAGTTTCCACTTTAATTGAATCTGTCGGACAGCCCTCCACTGCATCATCCAGATCATCAAATAAATCTTCCGTGATCTCTGCCGTTCCTTCATTTTCATCCAGGATGACGAATGCCACTCCCTCATCATTGTAATTAAAGATTTCCGGTGCAGCAGCTCCGCATGCACCGCATGCGATGCAAGTTTCTTGATCCACCACTGTATACTTAACCAAGATTCCCCCCTCCTTCTCTATTTCATGATTGGCTCCATCTTCTCTTCCTTTAACGGATTACCCCGCTTTATGTATCGCGTTTTCTTGTTTGGTTCCTCCAGCTTCACGTATCGCAATCGGCACAAAAGCAGGCAAATACTGAAGATTAGAATTGTACTGTTTCAACGCTATGTTCCATGTGCACGGATTTATAAAAGAATGATTTCATCCTTCCGCTTATCAACGACACGAATGGCTTTTCCTTCTGAACGGGGAATGCTTTTTGGAATGTTGACAACGACATCCATAGTTACAAGACAGGCGGATTTCAAATGATGCTGGATCGTTTTTCTTAATATATCTACATTTCCATGCGTTAAGTCTTCTTCAATCTCCCTGTAGAAACCGCTTTCAATTTCAATATGCAGTTCAACACCGTCCATTTTTCCCTTCTTAACGAGATGAATCTGATAATGAGGCACAATTCCCTCCATTTGGAATAATACACGCTCAATTTCAGAAGGAAATACATTCACTCCCCTGACTATGATCATATCATCCGTTCTGCCCTTGACACGGGACATTCTAGTTGTGGTACGCCCGCACTTACACGGTTCATGGGTAATTGAGGCAATATCGCCTGTACGGTAACGAATAATTGGCAGCGCTTCCTTTGTAAGGCTGGTAAAGACAAGTTCCCCATCTTTGCCGTCCTCAACTGGTTCGAGCGTGTCCGGGTTAATCACCTCGACTAGAAAATGGTCTTCTGCGATATGCAGTCCATCCTGTGCTTCATGGCATTCTATCGCAACTCCAGGCCCCATGATTTCGCTTAGTCCGTAAATATCAATGGCTTTCAAATTCAGTTTCCTCTCAAGAGTTGCCCTCATTGCCTCTGACCATGGCTCAGCCCCGAATATCCCATACTCAAGACCATTATCGGCAGGATCAATTCCCATCTCTTCCATCTTTTCAGCAATATTCAAAATATAAGTAGGGGTTCCACAAATGCCGCGCGGTTTAAAATCATTGATGATCGTAATCTGCCGGTCGGTATTCCCCCCTGAAATGGGTACTGTCGCAACCCCTAGCTTTTCTGCCCCGCAATGCAAGCCCAGGCCCCCTGTAAACAGCCCATATCCATATGCGTTATGGAATATATCTGACTTGCGTCCTCCTGCAGCTACAATTCCACGTGCGACGATTGTTGCCCAGTTTTCCAAATCATTTTTCGTATACCCTACAATTGTAGGCTTTCCGCTCGTTCCCGACGAACCATGAATGCGTGTTACATCCTCCATCGGAACGGCGAATAAACCGAATGGATACTGATCACGAAGAGTCTGTTTTTTTGTAAACGGAAGTCTTATCACATCGTTTAGAGTTTGAATATCTTCTGGTTCCAGGCCCATCTCTCTAAATTTTTCTCTGTAATAAGGTACATTCTCATATACATGGCTAATCGTTTTTTTAAGGCGTGCCATTTGCAAATTTTCCATTTCTGCACGCGAAGCCGTTTCAACTTCCGGATTGTACATTGTTTCAGTCCCCCTCAATTTTACTATTGTCCCATCTAACATACATAACGGTAATAAAACGGAGATTAAATTATTGTTATGATTTATTTTAAGATTAATATGTCATTTCTATGTTGTCAATAATGTTTTTTAAATTCAGAAAAATGACCAAACAAACAAAAAAATAATTTACTAAATTTTCAGACTATGTTAATTTTAACAATGATATATCATTTTATCAAACATTCGTTTTAAAAACGTACTACAACAAAAAGGGGGCTTACTATGGAATCACCAGTTAAAACTGGGCATTCACCATCAGGTCATGACAGCGGAAATAAGTATCGTCAATTAATTGAAACGGAAGAATTCAAGTTTTTGCTTCAAAAGAAAAAAGCTTTCATCATACCTGTCACTCTCTTCTTTCTTGCTTTTTATTTTGTTCTGCCCATTTTAGCTGCTTATAGCGAAGTATTGAAAGGTGAAGCTTTTTTCAATATTACTTGGGCGTGGGTATATGCACTTCTCCAATTTGCCGTAGTATGGTTAGGAGGAATTGTCTATATCAAAAAGGCAGCGAAGTACGACAAGCTGGCTGAAAATATCTTGAAAAAATATGAGAAGGAGCTTGGCGAATGAGCATTTTATCCCTCACACTTTTTTTGGGCATCATTTTGTTAACCCTTACAATAACCTATTACTCTTCTAAAAAGACGAAAAATGCCAGTGATTTTTATACTGCCGGCGGCGGATTGACAGCCTGGCAAAATGGATTGGCCGTAGCAGGTGACTTTATGTCAGCCGCTTCTTTCCTGGGAATTACAGGTGCAATCGCACTGATTGGTTTCGATGGCTTTTACATGAGCATCGGGAACCTTGTTGCCTTTCTTGTCTTACTGTACCTTGTGTCGGAACCACTTCGCAATCTAGGTAAGTTTACGCTGGCAGACATGATTTCAGCACGCTTCAAATCAAAAAAAGTGCGAGGGATAGCTGCCGCCAATACACTTGTCATTTCAATCTTTTACATGATTGCACAACTAGTTGGTGCAGGGGGATTAATTAAACTGCTGCTCGGCATCGATTATTGGCTATCCGTCCTACTTGTCGGTGTATTGATGACGATTTATGTAATTTTTGGCGGGATGAGAGCGACAAGCTGGGTGCAGATCACCAAAGCGGTTCTCTTACTAGGCGGTTCCGCTGTGCTGACGTTCATCGTATTTTCCCGTTTTAATTTCAACATTTCAGAGATGTTCCATCATGTCCAAACTGCAACACCACTCGGAAAGGAATTTTTGAATCCTGGAAATAAATACACCGATGGACTCGACATGATTTCATTTAATATGTCGCTTGTCCTTGGAGCAGCAGGCCTTCCCCATTTACTCGTCCGCTTCTTTACAGTAAAGGACGCAGCCACTGCAAGGAAATCCGTCGTATATTCCACATGGTTTATAGGGATATTTTTCATCATGACGATTTTCCTTGGTTTCGGTGCTGCATCTTTCGTCGGATTTGAGCGGATCGTCGAAGCAAACTCCGCTGGAAACATGGCCGCACCCCTTCTTGCATTAACCATGGGCGGTGAATTTTTATTCGCATTTGTTTCTGCTGTGGCATTTGCCACGATTTTAGCGGTTGTATCCGGTCTTGTTTTAACGTCAGCATCCGCTTTTGCACATGATATATACGGTGAAATCATCAAGGAAGGAAAGATCACGGAAAAACAGCAAATACTCGTCGCCCGAATGGCTTCTGTCGGCGTAGCTGTCATTTCGATTTTACTTGCATTATTTGCACAATCAATGAATGTCGCTTTTCTTTCAGTCCTTGCGCTTGGAATTGCTGCAAGTGCCAATTTACCGATCATCCTTTGCACAATCTATTGGAAACGCTTCAACGCAACCGGAGCGATCACAGGAATGTTATTCGGGTTACTCAGCTCCATCATACTGGTCATGCTCAGTCCCAATGTATGGAATCCGGAACCTGGAATGGGAATATTCACAGGCAATCCCCTCTTCACGATGAGCAACCCGACCATTTTCACCGTACCGCTTGGCTTTATTGGAGCCTATTTAGGTACAATACTGTCAAAAGCAAAAGATGAGGAAAACAGTTTTCCTGAAGTGCTGTTCAAATCCAACACCGGATATGGGATAAGTTCAGCTAAAGACCATTAATAAAAGGGGGATTTCCATGGCCACACATTTAGATCAGGATATTCACGAATTGCATTACGATCAAATCAAACAAGTACTGGTCGACGAACCATACGCTTCTTTTCTGGGGATGAGATTGACGAAACTCGGTCCCGGCACAGCGGAAGCAGAATTGATTCCAAGTGACCACATGCTAAATAGCCACGGAACGGTTCACGGTGCCATTATCTTTTCACTTGCTGATTACGTGTTCGCTGCAGCCAGCAATTCATATGGCAAAATAGCAGTTGGCGTTTCAAACAACATCAACTTCTTATCAGCTGGCAAACGGGGTGAGACTTTAACTGCCAGAGCGAATGAAATCAAGAAAACCCATAAACTGGCATGGTATAAAATAGACGTATTAAATGAAAGGGAATTGATTGCAACCATGGAAGCGATGGTATACAGAAAAAATCAATATTTCGTCGACCAAGTTGAATAAGTAACCTTTGAAACCGGACAAGCAATCCACTTGTCCGGTTTCTTTTCCCTTAATTTGCCCATAAAACATACGCAGAGCTTATAAAAAGGGGGATTCCCGATTTGGAATCCCCCTCATTCTTAAGCCTTCTACCTAGTTATTGACCGCCATGCTGGTATCTATCACTTTTAGCCACTCCCCACGCTTCCTTTCACTTATTACATCATTCTCGTAAACTATTTTCCCTCTATTAATGGTAGCCGTGATTTGGCAAGGAAAGGTATGGCCCATATAAACGCTTTGCTTATGTTTCGCGAAGAAATTCGTTTCCGAAACTTCATGCGTTCCATTAAGGGAAACGATGGCAAGGTCGGCATCCATCCCCTCCTTAATTTGTCCTTTCCTAGAAGAGAGACCGAACCTTTTTGCCGGGGCTGAAGCTGTCCACTCAGCGACTTTATGAAGCGGGATACCATGTAAAACAGCCAACTCTATCATCGACATCAACGAAAATTGCCCCCCGCTTATTCCGCCCCACGCTTCAAAAATATTATGTTTTGCAGGATCTTTCAGTTCAAAAGGGCATGGTGAGTGGTCGGAAGAAATCATATCGAATTTCCCTTCCATTAAACGGGTAATCAATCTTTCTTGTTCTTCTCTTTCCCTTAGTGGGGGTGCACATTTTGCAACCGCGCCTTTTTCTATTAAGTCATCCTGATTGAATAATAAATAATGCGGACACGTCTCTACCGTCACATCCAGCCCCTTATGTTTGGCCGATTCAATTTTCTCGACGGCCAAACTACTGCTAATATGGACAAAGTGCAGCGGACAGCCCGTTAAATCTGCATATGTAATGGCACGTTCCACAGCCTCCGCTTCCGCTTGCACAGGTCTTGTAGCTGCATAATCATTCGCACTGAATAGCCCATCCTTCTCTTTTTCCCGCTTAAACCACTGAGTGATCGGATCACTTTCCGCATGAAGGGCCAAGACCTTTCCCAATTCCGCTATTTTCTTCATTCCATGTAAAAGGGTGAAATCATCTGCCCGCTCAAACTCCTCATTTCCCGTCGCTGAAAGAAAGGCTTTAAATCCGATGACTCCGGATTTAGCGAGATCCTCTAAATCATCGATATTTCCCGGGACCAGTCCTCCCCATAACCCAAAGTCTACAACCGACTTCATCTCACCGAGCTTGCCCTTTTCAAGGAGAGCCTTTCGATCAATCGTTGAAGGGATTCCATTCAATGGCATATCGAAATAGGTGGTACAGCCTCCCGCTGCCATCATTTGCGATCCTGTTTCAAAGCCTTCCCAATGAGCGCGGCCAGGTTCGCTAAAATGCACATGTACATCAATCATACCAGGAAAGATATGCTGGCCACCCGCCTCATATTCTACATCCGCTTTACCATCCAGACGATCCCCGACCTTAACAATCACCCCATCTTGGATGGCAAGATCAGCCTTCTTCACTTCATCAGGAAAAACTACATATCCATTGCGGATAATAAGATCATATCTAGACACACGGACCACTCCCCCAAAATATTTTTATAATCAAAGAGATTCCCTTGATGCAAGTACTTTCTCCGTCTTTCCTACATACACATCCAGTGCAGCCTGCAGAGCCTCTCCCCGATTAACTTGGAACCCCTGGCGCAAAAGGACAGCTTCCAAGGAGGCCAATACAAAGAGAATGTTTTCTTTCCTGCAACTGAATCCCATGGTCCCAATTCTCCAAATTTTTCCGTGAAGCGGACCAAATGAGGACGCGATCTCGATACTGAATTCATTCAACAGCATGGCTCTTACAGCTTCACCGTCGATTCCTTTTGGAATTTCGATGCAGGTTACACATGGAAGTTTGTTTTTTCCATCCCCGAATAACGTTAACCCCATTGCCTTGATCCCTTCAACGAGAGCAGCTTCGTGGAGTTCATGACGGGCAAAACGCATTTCCAGACCTTCTTCAAGCACAAGACGCAATCCTTCACGTAACGCATAAATCATGGAAGTCGCTTCTGTATGGTGATTCAAGCGGCGCGGTCCCCAATAATCCTGCAGCATGCTTAAATCGAAATAATTACTGGTGATCGGACGGCGGACGGAAACCTTTTGGTTATCTTCATCCGTTGCAATACCACGTTCCACCTTTTTACGGGACTGGATGATTTCTTCTATTCTCTCATTATACGTAATTGGTGCCATACCTGAAGGAACGGACAAGCATTTTTGTGTCCCTCCTATCAACCCATCAATACACCATTCATCCACCTTAACATCGGTGCCCCCGATCGATGCAACCGCATCCACCACAAGCAGGACACCCAATTCACGGCAGGCCAACCCGATTTCCTTCAAAGGCTGCATACAACCAGTGGAAGTTTCCCCATGAACGATCGCTGTTATTTTAGGGGAGACTTTCTTGATTTCCGCGATGACAGCTTGCGGATCGAACACCTCTCCCCAAGGACATTCCATCGTATGGACTTCAGCTCCGTATCGCTCACAGATTTCGACCAATAAATGACCGAATCTACCAAATATAGGAACTAGGACCTTATCTCCCGGCTCAATGATGCTGCATAGAATCGCTTCATTACCCGATCTAGAGGTGCCATCTATCGGGAACGCCCATTTATTTTTCGTTTGAAAAACCGAACGCAGCATTTCCATCACTTCATTCATGATGGTAGTGAATGCTGGATCGAATTGCCCTAATATCGGTGTGCTCATCGCCCTTAAAACACGCGGATCCACTTCGACAGGGCCTGGTGTCATGATCGTTCTCATCGGTGCATTCAATTCTGAATATGCCATTTTAACCACTCCTTTTAATAAGCTAATTTATATAGTATTTCACTTAAAACGTCGATTCCCTTTTCCATATCCGCAACACTCGTAAATTCCTTAGGCGAATGGCTGATCCCCCCCTTACTTGGAACGAACAGCAGGCAAGTCGGACAATACGAACCAAACACCTGTGCATCATGCCCGGCTCCGCTGACCATATCTTGGTAAGGTATATTTTTATCTTCCGCTATCTTTCGGACAAGGCGATTCATTTCCCGATCCATCGCAACAGGTTTGACATCCATCCATTGCGAAACCTCCAGCTTCATTTCAGCTTTCTTTGCCAAGGAATCGAAAGTTGAAAAGATTTCCTTACAAAACCTTTCAAGAACCTCTTCCTTGTGATGCCTAATATCGAGACTGAGCTCCACTTCACCAGCAATGACATTCGGAACATTAGGTTTAACATCCATTCTGCCAACCGTCGCAACTAAACCCGGGTCCATGCCCTTCGCTTTTTTCGTTAAAAAAGAAATGAATTCAGAAGCAAAACCGACTGCATCCTTCCTATAGGACATAGGAGTGGTGCCCGCATGATCACTCTCACCCATGATTTTAACCGTATAACGGCGCTGCCCGACAATATGGCTGACGACCCCAATTGCATTCTCATTCTTTTCAAGCACCAGCCCCTGTTCTATATGAATTTCGACGAACCGTTCAATATCATCGCGGACCGGGGTTTTATAGGCTTCAGGTTCAAACCCTGATTTTTTCATGGCTTCCAAAAAAGGAATTCCTTCAGTATCCTTTAAATCCCTGACATGCTCAAGACTATAGATTCCTTTAATATTCCTTGACCCCCAAAACGTTAAGGGAAATCTGCTTCCTTCCTCCTCACAAAAGGAAACGACTTCAATCGTCTTTCGCGGCTGCCCATAGGCTTTATACAACCTCTTAACTGCCAGGAAACTAGCGACGACCCCATATGCGCCGTCATATTTCCCCCCATCTTTGACCGTGTCTATATGAGAACCGGTCAGGATGGATCCACTGGAGGGATCTGTTCCCTCAAGCCTGCCAAACAAGTTGCCTACACTATCAAAATATGTAATAAGGTTTCCTTTTTCCATCTCCGCTTTCATTGCCTGCTGAGCGCTCATCCATTCCTTGGAATATAATAACCGGGTCACCCCATTACTCTTCGTTGCCCCGAAAGATGCCAACCATTCTATCATCGACGCAACATCATCCTTTTCATCTATGAATGTTTCGATTTGAATGCCCATCACATCGCTTCCCTTCTCAATATCCATTCATGTTATGAATATTCACAAATTTATGTTATCTATTATTTTACTTGTTTTCGCATTTAACTTCATTGACAATTCTGTGAGTATTTCGGTGTTTTTTTGTGCAAAATAACCAACTGAAAGCAAGCCAATAAAAGAAGAGAGCGCCCATTAAACCGGACACCCTCTTTTTATCAACTTGTATAATTTGAGCCTAAGCCCAATTCCCTCAATAGCTGACGATAAGCGATCGACGTCTTATCTGCCGCGATATGCGCTTCCGCTTGCAAATCGAGAGGCAGCTCCTCTGGCTTTTGATTTTCCACCATTTCCTTATCTTCATTGAAAATCTGCAAATTGAATTCATAAGTATCTTCAACCGGGGCATCTAAATCAAAGTTACGGGCCATCGGCGAAAACATTCTTGTCTTTCGTGCCGAAACCGGACTGGCAC
This sequence comes from Peribacillus sp. NPDC058075, assembly GCF_042885195.1. NCBI lineage: Bacteria > Bacillati > Bacillota > Bacilli > Caryophanales > Bacillaceae > Peribacillus > Peribacillus sp. NPDC058075. The sequence continues at coordinate 3,355,368 of NZ_JBHVSL010000001.1, forward strand.
AGTTCAGGATGTGAAGTTTTCCATCCTCTGGGAAATGGACAGTAAGCCTGGCCGCCAGAGGTGGATAGATATCAAATACACGCAGCCACTCAAAGTTGGCAGGTTCTAAATGCCGCATACCTTTTCCGTAATTACTGACGGAACTTACGTATTCCACATGCAGGCCATACTCCGTTTTTTCCACCTTATAACTAGGAACGATAGGATTGTTACGATCAGCGAAGCTTTCCGAATGAACCCAAGCAAAGTGGGACACATCCAAAAAACCTTCCATCTGCCGACCGGCTGAACCGGCGATGTCTATGGACGGCGGCAGGATGTTCAAATATTCCTCATCATCCCAAGCCGGTAACTTCGGAATACCCTCTTTATCGCTCGCAATCGAAGTCCAAACCAAGCCGTAGCGCTCTATCGCGGGATAAATATTAATACAAAGACGCGGGGATATTTTAGCGTTGGGATGCGCAGGAATCCCCGTACAATTCCCTTCCGGACCATATCTAAAACCGTGGTATGGGCATACGATATCATCACCATCCACCCACCCCATGCTTAATGGCACACCGCGATGCAGACAAAGGTCCCTCGCAACGATAATCTTCCCATTGGCACGATAAAGGACAAGGTGCACATCCAGAAGTTTAATGCCTATCGGTTTTTCCGATACTTCCTCAACTGCAGCCACAGGAAACCAATATTGCGATAATACATCCCAGTCCCCTTTGCTGAATGTGCATTCTTTCGGAAACGGCGTTACTCTTTTTTTCTTACTGGAAGCAACTGTTCCTTCACTCATTTTATCGTCTCCCTATCCTCACGTTAATTTTTAATAAATATTAACAAAATCAAGATAATAAGTCACCAACAATGTTATAAAATCTAACATGAAATTTTTTTTATTTATCCGTCAATCCAAACAATGAAATTTGTAGGATATATCAAAGGGTTTGTATGATATGATAATGAAAATCCGCAAAGCACGTTAGCAAACGGAGGGATCAGACTAATATCCGTAACATGCACTAATTGAAAACCGATTCATTTCCCCTGTATTTATACACTTACACTAAATACTCTAATTTTTCAAAATGAGGTGTTTCAAATGAAGGTAGCTGAACTTTTAACATTGCCAGCATTAACCGGCATGCATGTAATTGCCGGAGGATCAGGGATGGAACGGGAAGTCCAAACAGTCAATATGATGGATGCTCCCGATATCATCAACTTTCTAAAACCAAATGAATTCCTTGTAACGACGGCTTATCACATAAAGGACAAGCCGCACCTCTTGTCATCACTCGTCGAATCGATGGCAAGCCAAGGCTGCGCAGCCCTGGGAATAAAGACAAAGAGGTACCTAAAGGAAATACCTGAGGAGGCACTGGTTCTTGCCAATGATTTATCCTTTCCAATCATTGAACTTCCGGCCGAATTGTCACTCGGGGAAATCATCAATCATACGTTACGGGGGATTTTGGATCAACGTGCAGCGGAATTGACTTTCGCCATGGAAATACATAAGCAATTCACTAACTTAATCATGCGCGGCAAAGGGATTCAAAAGCTGCTTGATCATTTATCGTATTTGATTGGATACCCCATCTTATTAGTTGACCAGTACCTAAAACCGATATTCCAACCAACCTCCACTGCCGGAATTATTCCAATAATCAAAAAAATAAGCGAAGAGGGATTCTCATTCCACAAAACCAAAACGTCTTTCTTTTCATTTTCGTCCCTTTCCAATAAAAAGCCCTATACCATCTTCCCCATCTTTATGAATGAAGAAAAATTTGGTTATTTGACGATATCAGGTGAAATCAAGACTAGCGATAACCTCATAACATTGACGGTCGAACAGGCAACGAATGTCATTTCTTTTGCCTTGATGAAAGAACACGCCCTTAAACAGCATGATCGGAATATCCGAAATGATTTCTTCCTTCATTTTCTCGATGGCAGCTTCTCCTCACAAGAGGAAATTATAAATCGGGCAAAGGAGTTTTCCTTACACAATGAACAAACCTATATATGCGCAGTCGGAAAGATCGATGAATCCGATTCGGACATAAGTTACACACAGCTGCAACGAAGGGCTGATTCGATATACGAGTATTTGGAAGATGAACTTTTCCTATCACCCAATCCCATTCATCTCTTTACCAAAGGCAAGAAATGCATTCTTTTATATGAAGTGAATGAAGTCTCTGCCGACGTTCTCCAAACTGTCGAAACCTCGCTAAAATCATTGCAAAGGATAACAGCCAGCCAGTTCGGCCGCACGATTTCTTTCGGAGTGAGCCATTTGAGCCAGAGTTTTTTACGGACCAAGAACGCTTACAAAGAAGCGAACGACTCTCTTCTCGAAGGAGGTCTTTCGAAAAGGACCGAATACATCCAAATATTCCGAACGAAGGATATTATGGAATTATTGAGGATCATCCCCGAAGAAGACCTCATGAATTTTCACCATTATGCACTACAGGGATTTTCAAAGGTTTTCACCGGGGAGGAGCAGTCCTTATTACAGACATTAAACGTCTATCTCGAAACTCATTGTCAAATATCCGAAACGGCCAAAAGGTTATTCGTACACCGAAATACAGTTGTATACAGACTCGAGAAATGCGAAGAGTTGCTCGGCAAGAGCCTGAAAGATTCGGAGACCACACTCCAGATACGGCTTGCCCTTCGCATTAAATCCTTACTTAAAATATAAAACGAAAGCCTCCCATCACTTTATGCAAGTTGTCTATATCCACAACCAAAAATTGTCTAATCTAACTAATGACAATTTTCTGATTTTTTATTATGATGATATTAATCATAACAAAATCACGTGATATAAAATGACATGCTATTGTAGAAGGGAGTTTTTTTATGAATGACAGAATTAACAAGTCCAAGGCCTTCTCGTTAGGTCTTCAGCACGTTCTTGCCATGTATGCCGGTGCCATATTGGTGCCGATCATCGTCGGCGGGGCATTGGGATTCAATTCTCAACAGTTAGCCTACCTTATTGCCATTGATCTATTGACCTGCGGCATCGCTACATTATTGCAATCTTGGAAAAATAAATACTTTGGCATTGGCCTCCCGATAGTTTTGGGAACTTCTTTCGTCGCAGTCACCCCCATGATATCCATCGGCAGCAATTATGGCATTTCCGCAATCTATGGATCAATCATCGCCGCTGGATTATTCATCATTTTTTTCTCCAACATATTTGGTAAACTGCTTAAATTATTCCCGCCTGTCGTGACCGGTACCGTTGTCATCATCATTGGATTATCCTTAGTGCCCACCGGCATAAAGAATATGGCTGGCGGTTCCGGCAGCAAAGACTTTGGCTCAGCCGAGAACTTGATGCTTTCTTTAGGAGTCCTCGCCGTTATTCTGTTAATCAATCGCTTCTTTACTGGGTTCATTCGCTCTATCTCCGTTCTGATTGGCATCATAGCAGGAACGATCGCTTCAACGTTTTTTGGGAAGATGGACTTTTCCACCGTTGCCGAGGCTTCTTGGTTCCATATTCCCGCTCCTTTGTACTTCGGTACACCCAGCTTTGAAATAGCACCCATACTTACGATGATGTTGGTTGGCACAGTCATCCTTGTCGAATCCACTGGCGCATTCCTTGCTCTCGGAAAAATAACCGGCAGGGAATTGAGTGAAAAAGATATTGTCAGGGGCTACCGGGCAGAAGGCCTTGCCTTCACTTTAGGCGGGATTTTCAATGCCTTTCCTTATAGTACATTCGCCCAGAATGTAGGCCTCGTTCAATTATCCGGTGTAAAAAAAAGAACAATCACCATTGTAGCCGGCTTCATTTTAATCGGGCTTGGACTTGTACCGAAAATCGCAGCACTCGCTACCCTGATTCCTACTGCCGTTCTCGGGGGTGCTACCGTCGTCATGTTCGGAATGGTCGTTTCATCAGGAATTAAAATGTTGAATGACGTCGATTTCTCGGATAATGCTAATTTATTGGTCATTGCTTGTTCAGTCTCACTCGGACTGGGCGCCACCGTCGTTCCCGAGTTATTCTCAAGCCTGCCGGAAGCAATCCGTATCGTTGTCGGGGATGGAATCATCACAGGAAGCCTGACAGCCATCATCCTGAATGTAATCTTGACACCGCGAAGGAAAAAGGCGGCAGATAGTACCATCGCTGATGCAGATCAATTCATGGCAAAAAGTATTTAAAAAGGAGCCTTTAGCATGATTACTCTTAAGTCACTAAATGCACTAAGCGAAGAGGAGTTCACGAAGTTCCTTGGTGATACTTTCGAACATTCACCTTGGATTGCAGAAAAATCGGGAGCCAGTAGACCATTTTCATCCATAATCAACCTGCATCGATGCATGGTGGACATTGTAAGCAATTCGTCCAAGGAAGAAAAGTTAACATTAATCAGGAAGCACCCGAACCTAGGGGACAAAGTTGAAATGAGTGATGATTCGACTAAGGAACAGCGCGGCGCCGGTTTAAAGGACCTTACTGCCGAAGAATATGAAAGTTTCATATCATTGAACCGGCAATATATGAATAAATTCCGCTTTCCATTTATCCTGGCTGTACGCGGCAAAGATAAAAATGACATATATCAATCGATGAAGACAAGGATTCACCATTCAGAAACAATAGAGTTCGATAAGGCACTATCTGAAATTCATAAAATTGCCCTATTTCGTTTACAGGATAAAATCAAAATCGAAGGAGAGAATTCAATGAAAAATAAATCATCCGCACAAACACTAAGTTATGGAAAAGGAAATGTTTTTGCCTATAGGACCTATTCAAAGCCTTTAACCGGAATCAAACAAATACCAGAATCCACTTTTTCAGGCAGAGATCATATCATTTTTGGCACCAATGTAAAAGTTTCCGTTGGCGGCTCCTCTTTTCTTCCCTCCTTCACAGAAGGGGACAATTCCATGGTCATAGCGACAGATTCGATGAAAAACTTCATCCAACGGCATTTAGCCACATTCAAAGGAGCAACATTAGAAGGTTTTGCTTCATATGTGTCAGAAGCCTTCCTTAACAAATATCCTCAAATCGATACGGTTAAATTGATTGCCGAGGATATCCCTTTCGAAGCTGTGACTGAAGCGACGGATCTTCAATTGAAACCGAGTGACCTTGTATTCAAAAAGTCCCGCAACGAGCGGGCCAAGGCAGCCGTCGAAATCATCCGCGGGGAAAACGGCAGCGAAATCGTTCAGCAAAGCAGTTCCATCCTTGACCTCCAATTAATCAAAGTAAGCGGGAACTCTTTTGTCGGTTTTATCCGTGATGAATATACGACGCTTCCCGAAGATGGAAATCGTCCGCTTTTTATCTATTTGAATCTCCATTGGGTCTATGAGGATCAAAAAGATGCATTCGCCGTGGATCCTACTAAATACGTGGCTGCTGAACAGGTGATCGATATTGCTACATCCGTTTTCCATGAAATGGAGACCCCTTCGATCCAAAATCTGATTTATGAAATCGGCTGCCGTATTTTAACCAGATTCCCTCAGCTTCTTGAAGTTACATTCGAATCCCAAAACCACACATGGGATACAGCCGTTTCCGAAATCCCGGAATCCAAAGGAAAAGTATATACAGAGCCGCGCCCGCCATATGGCTTTCAGGTCTTCACCGTTAAAAAAGAAAATCTCGAAAATAACAAAATCCTGGCTGCTGCTGAAGAAAACATCGGTTAAGGAGTATTTATGCCAGGGATTACAACACATATATTGGATTTAATGCATGGCCGGCCTGCCGAAAACGTGACGATAGAATTATACTTTTCCGAATCATCCACCGCTGACTGGCAGCTGCTCAAGTCAGCAGTCACAAATACAGACGGGAGGCTCGACGCCCCGCTGCTGAACGCAGAAAACACTAAAAGGGGAAACTACGAAATCATTTTTCATATCGGGGATTACTTCCGGAATAAGTCCATCGAGCTTCCTGATCCGCCCTTTTTGGACCAGGTACCCGTTCGTTTCGGACTATCTTCCCCATCCTCTCATTATCATGTGCCCCTGCTCGTTTCCCCATGGGGCTATCAAGTGTATCGGGGAAGTTAAAAGAAACGGCTGGAGAAGACCTTCTCCGGCGGTTTCTTTTTTGAATGATTACAGTCTGGATTTTAAACATAACAAAACCCCACCTGTTCCCATAGCGACTGGTGGGGTTTCTAACTGGCTTCTACATCAACCGGGAGGTCCATCTTGTGCAATCACGTCCTTTCGTTTAAACGGCTAATTTACTGTATTCATCCAACTGATCTTTAGTTAAATTTTTGATGAAATGGTCGATGTTTATCGACTCGATTTCATATCTTTCACAAATCTTTAAATAACTTTCATAAGCTTTATCATAAATGTTCATCATCTAGAATCCTCCTTCTGTTATATAACAATAAATTTAACTTAATAATAATATATAACAACCTTGTTTTCCCGTCAATGCATTTTTCTGAAAATTCGGTAAGATTTTCATTCTTTTAGTATTTCCCATATTGTTCTTCGCTAACCGTCTCACTTAGAAAAAAGCAGTACGTAGATGTTAAATACCTCCTCTTACTACTAATTAAGGGAATAGCCTAAGCTTTTATCACTTCTTCTTTAAATAACCTGCTTTTTTTGCTCCAAAGAAAAGAAGCTGCTGATCAGCTTCTGGTAATGAATTTCATTCATGGATTCACCTAAATATTAAACACTATAAATGTTTCCACTTTTCGCTAAATAATGTTAGCTAACTATATGCTTAACTATTATATCTTGAGCAAATAAAAATATAAGCCAACCTATTATTCCTAGACCAATTGAAACAAATAAGTGAAAGGAATGTCTTAGTGCTGTCCCTATAATCAATAACATCACAACTGTTGCCGGTATGCCCCAAGCCACACCTAAAGCAAATTCACTTAATGTTTCCTTATGCTCACCCTGTATATATAGCCAAAAGATACTTAAAACGCTAACTATTGGTAAAGCTGCAATGATTCCGCCTTGTTGAGGATACCTTCGTGATATTTCTGTAATAATGCCAATTATAATGGCTGAAACAATAATTTTAACTGTTGTGAACATCTTCTGCCCTCTCCTTTAATAAGGTAAATGCTTCTAAGATCAGTTTCCTTTCCTCATTACTCATTTTTTCAAATAGAAGTTGTTTAAGCTTTTCTTCATCCAGACTGGAATGACGGTGCAATACGTCGCCTCCCAAGTCAGTAAGCTTTAGAACTACCTTTCGCTCATCCTTGATGCTGCGGGTTTTAATTACATACTTTTTTTCTAATAACCGTTTAATATGCTCTGAGGCTGTGTTGTGAGACACATGAATTGTTTTAGCAATTTCTTTTATGCCTACGTCATTTTCTTTTTGAATAACTTGTAAAATCCTTATGCTTTGGTGAGTAATTTTTTCTTGGTGTTTATAACGTAATTGATAGTAAATATCCGTCCATAATTGATTTAACTGGCCGATTTCTTTTAACATAGGATCCCTCACTATATCGTATTTTACGAATTTATCTTATATTACGATATAAATGAATGATAAGCAACTTCTTCAACTACCTGCCCCGATCTTTAGCTAAAGCACCTGTTAGTACAAAAAGATTTATAAATGAGCGAATATTAAGAGTGTGTAAATTAATTGTTGGTATTAGAAACTAAATATTTCTAAATAGTATACTTCAATATAGATAATCGATTTGAGTTCTTGGATGTTCGGGTATATGGAAAAAAAGGGTACTTTATATCCCTTTTTCACACAATGGAACCTGACGGACTTTTAATAAATGGGGAACGAAACGTCGTTGGGAAAATAAAAATTATATATTCGACCACTGAAAAAGGAAATATTTATGGAAGGCAGAAAGAAAGCTTAAGAACATAAATAATAGGAGGTATACTTTAGTGGATCAAAACAAAACAAATAGAAGTTTCAAGTCACTCATTGAAATACTATTCGTTTCAACAAGGCTTGGTTTAACATCGTTTGGTGGCCCAATAGCACATTTAGGTTACTTTCATGATGAGTATGTTAGACGAAGAAAATGGATGGACGAAAAAAGCTATGCTGATTTAGTTGCTTTGTGTCAATTCTTGCCTGGTCCAGCTAGCAGTCAGGTTGGAATTGGAGTCGGAGTTATGCGGGGAGGTTTCATTGGTGGAATTTTAGCTTTTCTTGGCTTTACACTACCTTCGGTGATAGCGTTAGTACTATTAGCATTATTTCTCAAAGGAATGGACGTTTCAAATGCAGGCTGGATCCACGGATTAAAAATAGTAGCCGTAGCCGTAGTTGCACACGCCATTTTGGGGATGTCAAAAAATTTAACTCCAGATATAAAGAGAAAGGCGATTGCATTAATAGCCTTGGTCGGGACCTTGATTTGGCAGACTGCCTATGTGCAAGTTGGTCTTATTATACTGGCCGCATTGATTGGTTTTCTAATTTATAAACAACACGACGAAAGTTATGAATCTAAAATTCATTTTCCAATTTCTCGTGGTTTCGGATTTGTTAGTTTAGCTTTATTTTTCGGATTACTGTTTCTACTTCCAATCTTACGGGAAGTTACTTCATCAAATTGGATGGCTCTGTTTGATAGCTTTTATCGGTCTGGTTCTTTAGTGTTTGGTGGTGGACATGTAGTCTTGCCATTGCTTGAACGTGAATTTGTCCCTACTGGCTGGCTAGACCAAGAGGCATTTCTTGCTGGATATGGTGCAACACAAGCTGTACCAGGTCCATTATTTACGTTTGCAGCATACATAGGTGCCGTGATAAATGGATGGCAAGGTGGCTTATTAGCAACGATTGCTATTTTCTTACCTGCATTTCTTCTTATTTTAGGGACATTGCCATTTTGGAACACATTACGCCGTAATTCTAAAGTAAAAGGGGCATTAATGGGAGTAAATGCAGCAGTTGTAGGCATCTTGATTGCGGCTTTTTATAATCCCATTTGGACCAGCTCCATCTTAACTTCTATAGACTTTGCTTTTGCAGCCATCTTATTCAGCATGCTTGTGTATTGGAAATTGCCGCCTTGGTTTATAGTGATAATCGGTGCTATTGGTGGCTCCCTTATGACGTTAAATTGATAAAATTGCTCGTATAAAAAAACCTTTAAGGCATATTTTCCGTTAACAAAAAAGGAATAGCAGGTAGTCGCACCTGTTATTCCTTTTAATGTTTAACTGAACAGCGCTTTGCTTGTTCCCTTTTTTGAAGGGGATGGGGTTGGCAGTATTTCTTTTTGTAATATAGGGCCGTATGTATCGACACGGCGGTCTCTAAAGAATTGCAGAATTTTTCTAGTCTCTTCTATTTCTTTTAAATCAATTTCTTGTATTATAATTCCTTCTTCATCATCAAGTGAAGCTAGAATATTCCCTAATGTATCGCTAATGAATGAACCGCCATAAAAATTCATGTCCTTTTCCTGGCCCACTCGATTTGTCGCAGCAACGAATACACCATTAGAAATGCCATGAGCGGAAATTGCCTTTTCCCAGGATGATCTTGTTGATATTTCGGGATGATCTGGCTCTGAACCAATAGCAGAAGGATAGAATAATATTTCTGCCCCTTGTAAACTCAAAATCCGGGCCACTTCTGGATACCACTCGTCCCAACAAATCCCAACACCTATTTTTCCATAAGCCGTTTCATAGACAGGATATCCAGTATTGCCTGGAACGAAGTAATATTTTTCATGATACTGGGGACCATCCGGAATATGATTTTTTCTTGTAATCCCTAAACATTCTCCATCAGCATCAAATACAGCTGCACTATTAAAATAAATTCCAGCACCTGCTCTTTCGTAAAAAGGGACAATCAAGACAATGGCCAATTCCTTTGCTAATTCACCCATTTCGGCTAATGTACCGCTATCTACATCTTCAGCTAAATCATAATTTTTCACACTGACCGTTTGCGGAAAATATTGCGAAGAAAATAACTCCTGTAAGCAAACGATTTGTGCACCTTTATTTACTGTTTCTTTTATTTTCTCAATCGTTTTTTGGATATTTTGCTCAATGAATTCCCCGCAATGAATTTGAATAAGACCGACTTTTACTTTTGACATTTTCTCACTACCTACCTTTTGAAATTTTTTGTCTTATACCTTTTGGACAACCTGGTTTTCATATACGATCTTTCCATCCATGATCGTCAACTTCACTTCTGTTTCAAGAATTCCCTCTGTTGATATGCTGAATAAATTTTTATTTAATACTGAGATATCCGCTATCTTCCCTGCTTCCAATGTGCCTAAGTCTTTATCTCTGAAAGACCCGAATGCCGGTGTAGCCGTATAATATTTTAACGCTTGAGCTAATGTTATTCCTTCCGACTCTTGCCACGCCTTCCCGGTTAAATCTTTTCTGGTGATTGCCTGATAAATACCCATCATGGGATTTAGGGGCACTACAGGAAAATCTGTACCAAAGGCAATTTTAGCACCAGTATCCATTAGTGTTTTGATAGGATAATAGAGAGGGTGTTGTTTTTCACTGATTCTAGCTGTATATGCCTCACTTTCCATTAATTCAATATGTTTAGGTTGAAATGAAGCGATTACATCTAATTCCTTAAAGCGGCGAACATCGTCTGGATGCAATACCTCCACATGTTCTATGACATGTCTAGCATCTCTTTGTCCATTTACGTTTCTCGCTTCTTCAAATGCATCCAACGCTAAGCGGACAGCACCGTTACCTATAGCATGGAAACGAATTTGAAATTTTTCCTTATCTGCCTTTTTTACTAATTGTTTAATGGTTTCAGCTGGATAAGTGGTTCCGCCTTTTGTTTCAGGACGGTCTTTGTAATGATCCAATAAAAAAGCAGTATGACTTGTCACAACACCATCTATAAATTGTTTTAATCCAGAAAAGGTGAGCTTGTCTGACTGATAATTTTTTTGTAATTCCTTTGCGGCAGCTAAATCCATTTTTAACTCAGGCGAAAAGTGAATTCTAGTAGTTAGTAGCCCTTCTCTCTCAAATTCTTTGAAAATTTCAAGATCGTCTAATGGATTTGGCGCAATTTTAGCTCCGTATAAATCATTAACGGATGTGATTCCCAATCTTTTTGTTTCATTAAGAAAACCTTGGAATAGGCTTACACGTTTTTCTTTCGGTAATTTGTATGCATGTTCCGATGCATACCCAATTGCCTGTTCAAATAGAAGACCTGTCAGTTCCCCATTTTCATCTTTTCCAATTTCTCCATATTCCGGATCTGGTGTATCCTTCGTTAATTGAATCATTTCCATTGCTTTACTATTGATCCATGCGTAATGCACTTCTGCATTGAACAATAAAACAGGACGATCACTAATGTATTTATCTAGTGTTGTTCGATGTGGCAGCACTTTGTTCTTCCAATTGGTATGATCCCAGCCGACACCAAATATCCACTCATCATTTGGTCTCGTTTCTGCAAATTCGCCTACTATTTTGGCTGCATCTTCTTCTGAAGCGGCATCAAATAATTTGGCACTGTCCTTTTGTAAAATGCTTCCCATCATAATATGCATATGAAAATCGTGAAACCCCGGAATAATTAGTCCGTCTTCCATGTCATACACTTTTGTTTGATTTCCAAGGAATGACATTATATCTTCTTTAGAACCGATTTTAATAATTTTATTATCTTTAATGGCGATAGCTGCTTTTATTGGCTCATCTTGTAACCCAGTAAAAACATGTTGACCAGAAAGAATGATGTCTGCAATTACCATTTTTACCCTCCTTGATGAATATAACTTTTATACCTGAATTTCTTTTTCAATCGCACTATCGATAGAAAGCTCCGGCGGCCGCTTACTAAACATTTTCGTATTTGAAAGCAGCATGATGAAACCAATTCCAAACCATCCCAGTCCGAGTAAAAGTGCCTTTGAATCAAGACTGGTCCATAACCAAATTGTGAAACCAGTACCAATCAGCGGCAATATTAGGTATTTTAGTGTGTTCATTCCGTTTCGCTGTTTTTCTCTAATAAAATAATGGGAAATAACTGAAAGATTAACAAAGGTAAAGGCAACAAGCGCCCCAAAGTTAATAAAGGATGATGCTGTCACTAAATCAACAAATAAAGCAGATAAAGCAAAAATACCCACTAAGATGATGTTGTGTGTTGGAGTTTGAAATTTTGGATGAATATGACCAAATATTTTCTTTGGTAGTACTCCATCTCTCCCCATCGCATACAAAAGTCGCGAAACACTTGCATGAGCTGATAATCCGGATGCCAGTCCCCCGGTAATATATCCTGCTAGAAAAATAGATTGAAATAAATTACCCCCTATGTACATGGCAATTTCCAAGGAAGCGGAATCTGGATCTTTAAAAGCTTGGAAATTTGGGTAAACAAGGTGACTGATGTATGAGATGGTGACAAACAGACCTCCCCCTATTAACGCGACGAGGAAAATGGCTTTTGGTATTATTTTTTTGGGATTAATGGTCTCCTCTGAAAATGTGGTAACAGCATCAAATCCTAAAAAAGATAAACATAAAACAGAAGATCCTGCTAAAACTAAAGATAGTGGTATATCTCCATTCACAAATGGAGAACTCATGAGTAATGTTCCTGAACCCATTCCGTTAAGTAACCCTTTAATCGAAAGGAATGTAAATATAACGATTATTAGAAATTGACAGGAAACTAATAAAACATTTATTTTTGTTGCTATTTTCACTCCAATAATGTTTACAGTGGTGATTAAAATGACAAAGGCAATTAACCAGAAGGAAAAAGGAACGGATGGAAAATACGCGTTTAAGTAAATAGCGATTAGTAATCCATTGATCATTGGCAAGAATAAATAGTCCAATAGGATGACCCAGCCCACTAAGAACCCAAGGTGAGGATTAAGAGCCTTTTGAGTAAAAGTATATGCAGAACCGGCAACGGGGTAGGCCTTAACCATTTGACCATAGCTATAGGCTGTAAACAACATACCAGCCAAAGCTATGATATAGGCAGCAGGTACCATCCCTTTCGTTATTTCCGCAACAACCCCATAAGTTGAAAAAACTGTTGTAGGTGCCATATAAGCCAATCCAAATAGCACTAAAGGAAATACTGTTAACGAGCGTCTTAATTTTGCATTCTCCATGTATCACTCCACCCTTATTCGTGATTAATTAACATTAATTAACTAATAAGCAAATACCATACCAAGTGGGGATTAATGGTATTTTGCCAACAATTGCAATATACAGATTATTTAATGAATGAATAAGCTTATGCAATTCTACATCAATTATTTAATATTGCATAATTAGTCGTCAGTGTCGGAAGATAATACCAGCTCGACTACTTCTTGAATTCCCCTTTTATTCCATAAGAAAAAGAGCTGCCGAAGCAACTCCTTTGAAAGAGCAAATTAACAATAGTCGAAAATATTTGTAGACTTATAAAAAGTTTCTTTAAAGACAGTTTCGCTCTTTCGTGCATTTTTCTGTACATATAAAGATTTAAATGTTTGTGCTATCTTGTATCAATCGCCATACGCAAGTTTGGGGTGACTCCAAGAAGCAATATTAACGAACAAATCATTTTTTTCAAAGGCTGTTTTCGCATACTTTGTTGCTATTTACTGCTATTTACCAAGTAGTGCGGTGTGGTTGATTTCCCCTCCAGATACTCGCTTTCCGCGGGGCGGGCGGTGAGCCTCCTCGGCGTAAACGCCTGTGGGGTCTCACCTGTCCCGCTGCTCCCGCAGGAGTCTCGCACTTCCGCTCCAATCAACCTTACATCGTTTTGTTTTAAAAACAACAATCTTTACGAAAAGAGCCTTTTCAAAAGCTGTTCCAAATAAGTGCAGTATAAACCCAAATGACCAAAGAACCAACATATCACGGTTATTCCTTTATATAATCTATTTCTGCCAACAACAGGGTGAAAAAACCTCCAAATATAGAAATAATGGTATGCATAATAGAAATTGGTAGCTGAGTAGCCAGAGATTCAGACCGTCCGCCATTAACCCATGTCAATGGAATAATGCCGTTAATAATAAGAACATGGATTAAGATAGTCAAAGAGTAAAAGCTAATCGCCATAAATACAGCTGTTTTCATATCAATTTTTCTAAATCTTTCTATCATGCAATCACCTCATTTCTCCCAGTTTCTCCTATTATTTAATTTGGCTGTTTTCGCATACTTTGTTGCTATTTACTGCTATTTACCAAGTAGTGCGGTGTGGTTGATTTCCCCTCCAGATGCTCGCTTTCCGCGGGGCGGGCGGTGAGCCTCCTCGGCGTAAACGCCTGTGGGGTCTCACCTGTCCCGCTGCTCCCGCAGGAGTCTCGCACTTCCGCTCCAATCAACCTTACATCGTTTTGTTTTAAAAACAACAATCTTTACGAAAAGAGCCTTTAATTTAGTGATGTTCTATTCATTTATCTACTGTCGTATGACACATTACCCCTTTGCTCAAAAACCCTCCGAATATTTATTCTTCCTTTATTGATAGGAAGATTTCGGGTGATGTATCAAATATCATCTTTACTACAATCATTAAAGAATCAAGGTAAAATTAAAAAAGCATGAGCCCGGTAGATTACCGGATTCATGCCCTCAAGGATGCCTAAGTAAATAAAGTGTCTAACTTTTTGGGTTCACTTACTTATGCAAGTCCTAGTATTTTCCCCTTCATTCTTTCAATGAAGGTTGAAGAATATTGTGGGGATACTTCTGTTGGATATAGCGCATTAGTGCAGTGACAACCTGCGGACCGGATTCTACGAGTCTACCTTGTTCAAATGCAGTGAAGTTATCACCGCCTGAAGCTAAATAATTACTAACCGCTACTTCATACTCTTTGCTTGCCTGAATCTCTTGACCCTTCATGTCTTTCAGCCCATCAATGCGATTGCCAATTGGAGCATCGGGGTCCCAATTATACGTTAAACCAACCGTTTGCAACCTATTTTCATAATTTTTCGCCCACTGCTGTTCTAAAGCAAGTTTTATTTGGTCTCCTGTTAAGATTAACTTACTGATACTATTACCCATAGGCAAGCCTGTATAAAGGTCTTCTACAGTGATCTCCCCTTTTTTAAAACTTTTCCGCATTTCGCCTTGATGGACAAAAGCTATATTTACTCCCATGGCTTCCCGCTCAGAATCTGCAATCATTTTCGCTAATGGAGATTCACCGTTTGCATCTTGATTTCGTTTAATTTCTTCAGGCATTTGTCCTATTACCTGATTAAAGTGGCTCCCCAATCTTTTTCTGTATTTTTTTAGAAGAGCAACCGTTTCTTTATCTGGTTTTATTTGATGATGTGCCGTGACAATAATCTTTGCTTGTTTCTTAACGACATTTTTAGTATGTGGGTCAATTTCAAGTTTTACTTGAGAATAAGCTTTCCCATTAGAATACGCTTGAACGATCAGTTTACCGGCTGCAACGGTATTGGCATATTCATGGCTGTGACCGGCAAAAATGACATCGACCTCATCATCGATTTTTGGAGCCATCTCCACTAAAGCTCCACTGGAATTTGCTCCTGCCTTATCTGATTTAGCTGAATCATGTGCCAGTACAACCATTACTTTAATCCCTTTTTCCTTTAAAATCTTAACGGTTCGGTTAATAGCTGAAACCTCATCCGTAATTTCTACTTCTTTTCGATTTTCAGGTGCCACATACAGGTTGGTCTCTTTTGTTAACACCCCGATAAATCCAATATTAATTCCGTCAATTTGTTTAATAACATACGGTGGTAACAAGGGAGTACCCGACTTTCTATCGATTATATTTGCAGAACTGTAAGAAGTATTGGCACCTTGAAAATAACCTGTTTTTTTATTGAATCCTCCATAAATAAGACGTTTCATTTCATTTACGCCTTGGTCCAATTCATGATTTCCTGGTGTCCCGACATCAAAGTGCAGAAGGTTTAAAAATTCAATCGTGGGTTCGTCTTTAAATTGAGAAGAGATTGGAGGACTTCCTCCTACCATATCACCTGCATGGACAAGTAATGTATTTGGGTTTTTTTGTTTATATTTTTTTAGATGGGCAGACAGGTATTCAGCCCCACCTGCCATGGTTCCTGAAACCATTTGATATTTATTTAGTTGGCCGTGAAAATCATTAACGCCTAACAAATGTACTTCAATATAGCGGTTGGATGTGGGATGATTCGTTGTGGAATGATTAGATGAGAATGCTGGGATTTTATAAGTTACGAAAATGAGGACAAATACCAAGATGAACAAAGAAGATATGGCCTGAAATTTTGACAATTTTCGATCCCTCCCTCTAGATGTAAATTAAGAATAACTCTTGAATTTTATATCCGTATAAAGGGACCGTGATTTTTTGTTATATTTCAGATAATAATTGTTAAGTTAACACAGTACATGCATATCTTTTTAAAATACTCATTCGGCTTAACATTTAGAAATCTGATAGCAATAAATACCGTTTTATTTAAACAGGCTCCAATTTTTCTACCCATTAATCCGATAATACTTGAATTTACCCTCCTTCATAAAAATTCCACTTATTTTAGTTCAACTAACGTACTCCTTTAGGTAGATTCCCCGGTCTAATTTGGTACTAATGGACGGCTCTAATCATATTCTTATAAAAAGAAAACAATTAAGAAGGGGTGCATAGTCAGTTGATAAAAGTTAAGGTTGGTTTACGGCCCATTGTAAGTAAAATAAATTTACCTACTGTTTTGAAAACAACCATACTTCCAGGTGACTCAATTGAAAGATTATTTATTGCAACCCAGGTAGGAGAGATCTTTTACATAGGAAACGGAGATATAAGGACTTTTTTAGATATTCGCCCGCGAATCCTGAAACTGGGTGCTTCTGGTGGCGGATATGATGAACGGGGATTGCTAGGACTAGCGTTTCATCCCGAATTTTATTATAACGGTCTGTTTTATCTTCATTATTCACTAGCTGGAACACAAGGACCAGGTGCTCTTCCTGAATCTTTTAAGCCTGATCCGTGTGATCCCAAGACTTTAAACATAAGGTGGATAAATAGAGAAACACAATATGATCATATTGATACAATTGAAGAATGGATTTTACAATCGAATGGTCAACCCCAAAAACGACGGACATTACTTAACTTAAGAAGACCATTCTCCAATCATAACGGGGTCAATAGTTTAAACTTTTCACCTGAAACAGGAAAACTTGTTTTAACAACCGGAGATGGTGGATCAGGCTTTGATCCATTTAACTTAAGCCAGGATGATCTAGAAATCGCCGGTAAAATAATTGAAATGGATGTAGGTAAGAATATGTACGTCAATGATCCACCCATTGTCACACGTTTCAATGAACTTCCCACACCCATACAGGAAGCGCTCATGGTAATGGCCAAAGGGGTTCGCAATATACCAGGCATTTCATTTCAAAGGTTTTATAATCAGTATATTAAATATGCGGGAAATGTCGGCCAGAATTTGGTCGAGTCGATTTTTTCATTCGTTCATTATAAACCAATGCCGGTTACTCAGCTTATTCAAGCTTCTTTCATGAATTCTGAACCTGACAAAGAAGGATTTATTAACTTTGGCTGGCGAGGTTGGGAAGGTGCTTTTCCTGCTTCGGTTATAAAAGGCTGCACTGAAAATCAGAATTCGGATGAAAAAACAATTGCTTATTACAATGAAGCAGCTTCACTTTCAGCGAGTCGTCTTCAGCCTTTAACTAGTTATTTTCATAAAGATAACAGACCCGATAAGTTTGGAGGAACTGCACTTACAGGAGTGCAGGCATATATGGGGAAAAGCATCCCTTGTTTAACAGGAAGCGTTGTGTTTACCGATCTTGCCCGGAAAGAAACTCAACCACAGGTTAGAGGGGCTCTGGCTTATACCACCGTTAGACCAAATGGTGAACAAAATGATTTTAGTGTGATACAAACCGATTATGATTTTGGGTCTCAATCAGCTTATTATGTTAATTTGGGAACGAATCTGGATCAAAGCAGATTATATTTAGGGGTTTATGGCTCTATGAAAGTGGCTGATTTCAACCAGGGTACTGTTTTTGAAATTGTTCCATGAATCATAACTATAAAATTCTTGATCATTCGAAATGAAAAGCAAGTGATGGAGAATCACTGAATTATAATCCTTTTTAATCTTTTAAAAAGGAATAAAGCAATTTCAACCCATAACCAGCTATAAATGAAAGCAAAAATAAAGCCAGTTATAAGAAATGAAATGGAAACAGAGACGCCTGGACCTAAAACCGGAAAGTGAAAAATAAGTATTAGACTCATAATCCCTAACATTAAAAGAATGGCACCAGCAGCGATAATAATTATTCTCTTCCTAAAGAAGTAAAAAGATGCCCCTATGCCCATTCCTAACAATCCTGTTGTAAATGGAAATACAATCAGTTCAGTTGGCTGCAGGATGAATAACAACATAATTGTCAGAAGGTAGGTCATCACTCCATATGGAATGGAAAACAGGGAACATAACAGAATAGGTGCAGTGGCTAGCGGACTTATAAAATATCCTATACCTGGTAAAAAGCCCGCAGCAGCCTGTAGAATAGCAGCAATACAGGCAAAAATAGACCCTAAAATGAGCTTCATCGTTTTTTTACGTCTATTGAATACTATTTGAGATAAACGAACCTCATCAGAAATGGGTTTAAAAAAATACACCTTTCCACCTCCTTTTAAATGGTTGTTACGTTACGATACATTATATTACCATTTATTAGAGGTGGAACCATTATTAATGATCCAAACATCGATATCCTGTGTAATGAAAAATAGCTTAATAAAAACTCTCTCTAAACTTAATCACCTATTTAAAAAAACAAGGCCTTATTGGCCCTGCTTCTTATTTGACCATTACTTTTCCAACCATTCCTTCCTGGAAATGGTACCGGCATATCAATTCATATGTACCGGGCTGTTTCGGTTGCACGGTAATGGTTTTTTCTTTACCTGGCTGGACCTCGGCGTCAATTCCGAGCTTTTCCACTGTGAAGGTGTGTTCCTTTGTACCTTTGTTTTTCAATATCAACGTTGTGGCTGTTCCATTCGGAATAGTGATGACATCCGGATTAAAGGAATCGTCGTTCAACTCGACCTCAATCGATTTCATCGTAGGCTGAGCTACAACACCGGATTCGGCATATACGCCGAATGAGCTTAGCGATGTCACAACTACAAACATTGCAAGCACAACGACCAATCCTATTACCCGCTTTTTCACAGACATTCGCAATCCCTCCTTCCCTATCACTATTTTTTCTCATTCATAAAATATTATTACTATTAATTTGGTTGCAAACTAGCTCAATGACAATCATTTATACAAGATATCATCTCTTAGTGCAGCAACTTTAGTTAAAGCTGTATCTATGTCAGCTTCATTCACTCCAAAGTGAGCTAGTGCATCATTAAGATGCTTTACAATGGCATCGAAATGGTCTGGTTGCAAATTCAATCCTTGGTGAGCTTTTGCCATGGATTGTCCAGAATATTGTTTTGGCCCACCTAATGCAAAACTAATGAACTTTGTTTGATGACGAAGTTGCTTTTCCATATCCGTCTTTTCAAAAAAATGGTTAACTGTCTCATCCTTAAGAACCAATTCGGAGTAAAAATAGTCCACAACTTTTGCTATCGCTTCTTCTCCGCCGACTTTTTCATAAAGTGTTTGTTCCATATATACACTCCTAACTTGTAATTAATAGAAGTATTCTCTGTAGAAAAGTTGTTTTTATTCCTTATCTTTCTATTTAATTCCCTTTTGCTGAGATCCACTTATCCTTTTATATTTTGCTCCAATCAACTTTATTTTAACTTTAGAGACCTTTTGTCTACAAACAGAGCGAAGCGAATAGTGTTCGTCCACAATATTTTTTCAGCAATTAATAACCACTATTGGGTAATGAGTTCTCCTATTTTTCGAGTTTGCACCCCATTAAAAAGTTACCAGTTTGCCCAAAAAATAAGTATAAGAATGTAATAGATTGGATAAACTAATAAAAAAGGAGTGGGAGATTATGGAGACTAAAATTAAAGAAGGAACGAAAGAAATGTGGAGCGAAATTAATGCATGCATAACTCGGAAAATTAATGAAAAGCATGATTTATCTTTTCAAAAGAAAAGCAATGATAATTATATGAATCTATATATTCAAACAGCCGTATTACACACCCTATTTGAACTATCAGATGAGTTCAGGAAAATTGAAAGAAAATATAAGGGATTGTGACGCTTCCGGTAAGGCCATGCACCAAATTTAACTTAACGGTGGATTAGGATTAAACTCTTTAAGGGAGCTCTTTAATCCTAATCCGCTTTTTCTTTTCAGCATGATCACTCACATTATTATCTACTGATACACATGAAAAAAACCCCACCTGATCTATTAACAACTGGTGGGGTTTCTATTTGGCATAATGGATTCTAGTTGGGGTTTTAGTATACTATCTAGATTGACGGATCATCATGATGGTACGCTAGCTTTAATACTATTATATGTTGTTTTATCAATCTAAAATCTTGTATATTTAAATGGGTATATTTTGTAACTTACTGATGTTTGAAACGAATGATCAGTAGCAGCTCGGAATAGCTAAATTCATTAAAAATTAATATTTTTTGAAAGTGAGCTGAAAGCTGATGATGTGGTCACCACTATTTGAAAATGATGTACCTGCAGTTATTCTTCCTTAACGGCAGAAAAATTGCATCTCCGTTAAGGACTGGAAATGTTTAGTTGAAACGGAGGGTACAAAATGAAAAACACTATATTAGGTTCTTTATATTTATCACTCGCCGCTAGCATTTGGGGCGGGATGTATGTTGTGGTAAAAGTTGTGGTAGACGTTGTTCCGCCACTTGAATTAGTATTATTACGATATGTAATTGCGATTTTAGCATTGCTGACAATTGGTTTTATAACAAAACAATCTTGGCGGATTGAAAAACGAGACTGGCTTTTGGTTTTCATTATAGGACTTATTGGAAACACAATTTCCATCGTAACCCAGGAAGTCGGTACACTGCTATCCACTGCACAAATGGGAGCTATCATTACTTCCACAACACCTGCATTTATGGTGATATTTGCACGAATCGTTTTAAAAGAAAAGATCACTTTCAAAAAGTCAATTTCTGTAATTTTAGCGACAATCGGAGTCGGGATCATTGTCGGGAATGCCCATATCGGTTCATCTCACCAACTTGGGGGCCTATCACTGCTTATTGCTGCCTTAACTTGGGCACTTATGTCTGTTCTAATTAAACGTGTCCCTGGGCAATATTCACAAATTGTTATAACGACCTATGCAGTGCTTGTGGCAATTGTCTTTTTAACACCTGTTACGATCAGTCGATTGGATGAGCTTGATTTTCATGCAATCATCCATCCATCCATATGGGGCGGCCTCTTATACTTGGGCGTTATTTCTACAGCATGTGCCTTTTTACTGTGGAATCGCGGACTGCAAATGCTTACCGCTTCAAGTGGTGGATTATTTTTCTTTTTACAGCCTATAGTCGGTACTTTTTTAGGTTGGTTAATACTAGGTGAACAAATCGGCTTGTCTTTTTGGATCGGCACAATATTAATTTTTATCGGTGTGTTATTAGTCATTCGGGAAGAATAACCCACATTAAAAGGTTTATTAGAGTTATATATTAAATTGTCCCTATAGAACGGCCTCTTAAAAAAAGGCTGCCTATAGGGTTCTTTTTTGTTTTAAAAAGGGGATTGCAGAAAAAATTGTTTTTTATTTGTAAATCTCCTTACTCATACCCCTTTATGTTAATAATAAGGTGGAATCCAACTCATCGCCACACCGTCCCAATGTTTTCTTGGTTCTTATGACAAAAAGATGTATTATTATATTTTTTTCAGCTGATTATGTTGAAAAATTTCAAATATACAATCATTACGTAATTATTATTATTATTTTATGTACATTTCGAAAATTTTTTTGTTATCATTAATTCATAATCTTTTGGAAATGAATGCTAAATTTTATAACAAAGGAGGAATCGTTCTTGAAAAATCCATATACGGAATTGACGATTGGGATGATGAGAACGGGGATATTAGGTTTCGGCGGCGGACCATCAGTCATCCCGCTCATCCGCCACGAAGCCGTTTCCCGTTATCACTGGCTCGACGATGATGAATTCGGGGACACTTTGGCGATTGCCAATACACTCCCAGGACCGATTGCCACGAAGATGGCTGCATATCTTGGTTATAAATTAAAAGGCTGGCCGGGAGCCATCGTAAGTGTGGCCGCTCACGTTTTACCTTCATGCATTGCGATGGTTTTCTTGATTGCTTTCATTAATGTTCTAAGTAATTCCGAAATGATTAGTAATATGATCGCTGCTGTAATGCCGGTGGTTGCCGTCATGCTTGGTCAAATGGCTTATGAGTTTGGCGAAAAGGCGGTAAAAGGGTTAGGAAAGGTGCTCGGAACGACCTTTTTTGCGATTTCCTTTTTGCTCCTGCAGGTCATTTCCCTGCATCCAGGTATCGTCATCATGATTTTTCTTATATATGGAGCGTTTCATTTTAAATTAAAGGATAGATTGAAAAACAAAAAGAAGGATAGGAAGGAGGAATCCGCTTAATGGGTCTTATTATCCCAATAGGAGTTGCTGTTTTTCTGGCGTTTTTCATAGCCAATATGCTTGGTTACGGCGGAGGTCCAGCCTCGATTCCGCTCATGTATGATCAAATCGTCACCCGTTATGGCTGGCTTGATAATACCGAATTCTCACAAATGCTTGCGTTAGGAAATTCACTTCCAGGACCCATCGCCACGAAAATAGCCGCATATGTCGGATATGACGTATATGGCTGGCCAGGATTTCTGGCTGCATTGGCAGGCACGATCATCCCTTCAGCCGTGGCTTTGATCTATTTATTAAAAATCCTGCGAAAATATAAGCAATCCCCTGTTGTAAAGGGCATGTCACTGCTTGTACAGCCCGTGATTGCGATCATGATGTTATTACTCACCTGGAATATGGCCGCGGATGCGGTCGGGTCCATCGGCTACATCCATTCAATCGTCATCGCTGGATTGGCTTTCTTGGCTTTAGGTAAATTCAAGATCCACCCTGCATTCGTAATCATTCTTGCCTTTATGTACGGCGGCATTATCATCCCCCACACATAATAATAATAAAAAATCCGCCTATATAGGGGGATTTTTTATTAAAGCTTCATGCCCATCCGGCTTTTATAGCGTTTAATGAGAATTTGGCAATCAACGCTGACAACACCGACGACCGCATACAGCTTCTCATTTAGAAAACGTTCCATCTCTTGATTATCGGTAAAGATTCCGTGCATATGGAGTTTACTCGGACCGGTCATATGATATAAACTCGTTACTGCCGGTTCACTTTCTAATTGCTGCGCGACTGATTCCAGATATTTTGGCTCGACCTCAACGTTAAAAAATGCCGAGACATGGATGCCGACCTTAGCTGGATTTATGACCGCAGTGAACCTCTCGATCACCCCGTTTTCAACAAGATGATTAATTCTCATCTGAACCGCAACTCTGGAAAGCTCCACTTTCTTCGCTAAGTCGGTATACGAAATTCGTGCATCTTCATGTAAAACCGATATGATTTTCTTATCGATTTCATCAACTTTCAAGCTGGGAATCTTAAAGTCCTCTGCCATCCTACGTAACTCCTTTTCGATTTCTTTATTCCATTATCTCAGAGAACACTATCGGATCACAACAATCTACCTTTTCCCTTCTAATAAAGCAGGAATTTTGGGCAGCCCTCATGTTCCCTCTTCTATTTGCATATGAATGTCCATCATATATGTAGCTTTTCAAACTTAAGAAGCAACATTTCATCCAGCTGAGTGCAGCTGCCAAAAGTGGAATTCGATAGACTCAGCGCCGGACAAATTGACCGCACCGCCGACACCCCCTTGAGTTCCAGACTGCAAGTCCCCCCTCCTATTTCGAAAATAGGAAGGCGGGGGTTTTACAGCCCGTTTAATGCAGGATAAAAGTTTATGAATTTCCAATGGACTCTTTCTCAATCCTTTGTTTGAAAGGTCTTTGCGATATTTTTATATTCCTCATCATTGAGAATGCCCATTTTTTTGAATAATGCGGAATAAGCCATTATTTTTTTCTGCGTACGGTTTGTACAATTCATATGAATCAGCTCCTTTTTTACATAGTATTCATTTACGACAAAATGTTTCCTTAACACAAAATATTTTGAATAGACTAAATAAAAAACCTAACCATTTCAATTCAATTATGAATAATCATCATCTATTTTTTAAATAACCACTTCCAAAAGTGTTATTGAACGGAAAAACCGGTTCCCCCATTACCATATACAAGACTGAAAAAATGCAGTTTGGGTCCATTAATATATTGTACTTCTTGCAACAAGTCATCTTTCGGATTATCGTTGTTTAAGAGATGCGAAGAAATTGAAAATACTGCATACTTTCTTCATACTTTTTCGCTAAACTGACTTTATTCCATAAGAGGGTGAATGCTCATGAAAATCTCCTTTAAGCTCGGACTATCTATATTTGTTTGCATTTTTTTGATGGAAACCGTTTCGATGATTTACTTGCATAGTAAAGTGATCCATTCCCGTATCGATCAAGAATTGGAATCACTGAAGGCCCGTGGCAATAGTCATCGTGATGTGTTGGAAATCACGTATTCCGACTCTACCCTTCAGCATATCTGCCTGATGGAGTACCATACCGATACAGATGTCGTGATTACGAACACTAGGGGAGATATTCTGATATCTTCCGAAAAGGTAAATGGGGGAATGAAAAAAATCTTGGCAAAAAACATCCCGAAACTATCCCGAAAAGGCCTGGTCATCCAATCAAGATGGAAGGATGAAAGATATATTGCCACCGTTACGCCATTTATCAGTGATAAAGAAAAAAAAGGCTATGTTTATATGTTCAAAGATACTAGGGATGTGGAGGATTTAATCGCACAATTGAATAGGCATTTCCTTTTTGCGACTGCATTGCTCCTTTTCTTCATGCTTATCACCATTTATTTTCTATCAAAAGCTTTGACTAGACCTCTTATTTCGATGAAGGAAGCGACAACCAAGCTCAGCAAAGGGAATTTTTCAGTGGCTGTGCCAGTACGATCTCATGATGAACTCGGGGAGCTTGCCCAATCCATTCAAAGCTTGGCTAATGAATTGAACTACTTAAAGAAGGAACGCAATGAATTTTTGGCAAGTATCTCTCATGAACTGCGCACGCCGCTAACTTATATCAAAGGGTACGCTGATATTGCCCGCCGGAAAGACTTGAATGCTGCCGAACGAACCCGATACTTAGAGATCATCCATGATGAATCCGAACGATTAAACAGATTATTGGACGAACTATTCAATATGGCTAGAATGGATGTAAATACATTCACCATATCAAAAGAAACCGTCCAGCTCTCTTCATTCCTGCAAAACATTCATGAAAAAGTGCTGCCGGCATTTGCAAATGAAAGAATTCAATTGAATCTGGAATGTAAGGATGATTTATTTATAGATATAGATCCCTCACGGTTTGAGCAAGTCATTCTTAACCTGCTTGATAATGCGCTGAAGTACTCGAACGAATATACAGTCACCACCATCAAAGCCACTGAATGCCTTGGCAGGATTTCCATCTCCATAATCGATCAAGGGGTTGGCATTCCCCCTGAAGATATCCCCCATATCTTTGATCGTTTATATCGTGTCGAGAAATCTCGCGCCAGAGATACTGGTGGATTCGGTTTGGGGCTCTCCATCGTCAAGCAATTAGTGGAGATACAAGGAGGAACCATTTCGGTTAAAAGCGACTTGGAGCAAGGAACGTGCTTCACTATCACATTTAAGGAGAAAACAAATGAAGACAATCGTTCTGGTTGATGATGAAAAGAGAATGCTTGATCTATTAGAGTTATACATTATGCCTCACGGATATACATGCTTGAAGATGAAATCTGGACATGAAGCTTTACAGTTCTTAGCGCATAAACATGCGGACTTAGTCCTTCTTGATGTAATGATGCCTGAGATGGATGGGTGGGAAACGTGTGAAAGGATCCGTTCGATTTCCAACATTCCCATAATCATGCTCACCGCCCGGGATGCTGCACAAGAAATGGTGAAAGGGTTGAAAAAGGGTGCAGACGATTATATTACGAAACCATTTAATGAAGATGTTTTACTTGCCAGAATCGAAGCAGTGACGCGGCGAGTGCATAATCCGGACGATACTATGATCTTTAAGGGACTAAAATTAAATGAATCTGCTTACGAAGCACATTATGATACCAAAACAATCCCATTGACACCAAAAGAGTTCTCACTGTTGTGCTTGTTTTTAAAATCACCAGATCAAGTGTATTCCAGAGACCACCTGCTTTCGACCATATGGGGATTCAAAACGGATACGGAAGACCGGACTATCGATTCCCATATTCGAAATATTAGAGAGAAATTGCGTCATGCCGGTTTTCCAGCAGATCAACACTTGAAAACGGTCTGGGGCATCGGGTATAAATGGAGTTCTGTGGATTGATATGAATTTCATTTCTGAGGCATTACTATCCAGCGGCCCTTTTTCCATTGCTGTAAGTTTAGTATTCAATATATTGATTAGCGTGCTTGGTTTCATTCCAAGCGTATTCATCACGGCCGCCAATATCACCGTATTTGGATTTGAAAAGGGATTGATCCTTTCTTACATGGGAGAAATTGTTGGTGCAGTGGTAAGCTTTTGGTTATATCGAAAGGGCTTTCAAACATTCCAACCCAAGTTCATGAAGAACCGGTGGGTCATGAAGCTGCAAAGGTCACAAGGGTTTCATGCATTTTGGATGATCCTTTTGCTTAGGCTCCTTCCCTTTATACCATCCGGCGTGATCAACCTTACAGCAGCATTAAGCAAGACGGGACTGATGATTTTCTTCCTCGCCACATCCATCGGAAAACTCCCTGCCCTCCTTGTCGAGGCGTATTCGGTGACACAAGTATTGAAGGCATCGGACGATGTAAGGATTGTTTTGGTATTGTTGATTCTGGTAATCGCAGTCGTTTATTACTTTACTAGAAATAAGAAAAAAGGAATATAGTAAAAATCCTCTCTTTCAAGAATCAGTAACCCTTGGTCTCCAAGGGTTACTGCCAGATTCAGAAGGCGGATGAGGCATGACCCCATTATATCGGGGAAATATATTTGACGAGTTCTTTGATTTATTCACTGTGCCGGGAACGGCTTCGAAGCCTCTTCATTAAAATAGCAAAAGAAGGACACCACCCATACAAGTTTTATATAAAATAGATAATATGCATCATTTTGTGAATGAGAGTTATCATACAAGTTTCTGACTGCACCAGATATCAGTTTTCGGATTGCCAATAAAAATTTTGCATGTCGAAGGGTAAATGGGTTCATTTCCGCTAATGTTACACTTATATAATGAGAGGATGCCTATACTATCTTCCTGTTTTCTGGAAAAAAAGAATGAATTTATTGTGTTTTAATGGGAAATTCCTTTATAATGCGCATTAGATGATTTTTTTAGCATTGAATACGAGAGGAGACTGAAATATGAAGAAACTATTGTACCCAATCATCATTGGATTATTGGCGGTTGTTCTGACGGCTTGTGGTTCGAACGATGAAGCTGATAAGAAAAATGACGAGAAAGAGACTAAAACAACTGAGAAAGAAACAGCTAAAGCAACTGAGGAACAGCAAAAACAGATGGAAGAAATGCAGAAGAAACTAGACAAGCAAAAGGTGGACGAAAAGAAAACGGTGGCCATCGTCAATGACGAAAAAATTTCAGGTGCGGAATATAATACCGTGTTGTCTACCACACAAATGCAGATGCAGCAATTCGGACAAGACCCGACAACCAAGGAGGGCGCCAAACAAACTAAAGAGCAAACCCTCAACTCTTTAGTGGGGCAAACATTGCTTCTTCAAGCAGCAGATAAAAAGGGCTACACCGCTTCCAAGGCCGAAATTGAAAAGCAATATGCCGAAATCAAAAAGCAATATGAGAGTGAAGAGAAGTTCAAGGAAGCATTGAAGCAAGCAGGTCTGAACTCGGAAATGCTGAATGCTCAGATTGCAGAGAATATCCCATATACGAAGTACGTTGAAAAAGAGATTAAAGTGGAAGAAGCAACTGATGAAGAAATCCAAAAGTATTATGACCAGGTTGCAGAGCAAGCTAAGACAAGCGGACAGAAGGTACAGAAACTCGAGGAAATGAAGCCGCAAATCAAGGAACAACTAGAGCAGCAAAAGAAACAAGAAAAGCTTGTGAAGCATGTGGAAGAACTTCAGAAAAATGCTAAGGTCGATATTAAGATTTAATGATGAAAAGAGCTGCCTATTTTGGCAGCTCTTTCTTTATGGTCTTTTGTCCGCCTGCTACCAACCACGGCGTTTCAATTTTATCTATTCACCCGTTTTAGAGAAACGTTCAATTCTTTCTCCTATTTCATCACGAACACGTTGGAAGGTCGCCCATTTTTCTTCATCTGTTCCTTCCGCTTTTGCCGGGTCATCAAAGCCCCAATGTTCACGTCTAACATGCGGTGGCGTCATGGGACATTTGTCTGCCGCATCACCACATAATGTAACGACAAAATCAGCATTATTCAATATGTCAGGCTCGATGATATCCGATGTTTGATTGGAGATGTCCAATCCAACTTCATTCATTGCTTTTACAGCTTTTGGATTTAACCCATGGGCCTCGATCCCTGCACTAAGCACTTGCCATTCGTTACCTAAATATTTCTTCCCCCATGCCTCTGCCATTTGGCTTCTGCAAGAGTTCCCTGTACATAAGAAGTAAAGTGTTTTTTTAGCCATGCTGTATCTCACCTTTCTTTGTAAGTAAGTGTTTAATGAATGATTTGCAACCATACATATAAGCCAACTAATGTGATGAACAATGTTGGGATGGTTAAGATGATACCCGTTTTAAAATAGGTTCCCCATGAGATTTTCACGCCTTTTAATGAAAGGACATGCAGCCACAATAACGTAGCCAAAGAACCGATTGGAGTGATTTTCGGGCCCAAGTCCGAACCGATGACATTTGCATAAACAAGGGCCTCTCTGATTGCGCCTGTTGTATGGGTGTCGGAAATGGCAAGGGCATCAATCATAACGGTTGGCATATTATTCATAAGTGATGACAGAATGGCAGCGATGAAGCCCATTCCAATTGTTGCTACAAATAATCCTTGATCGGCGGTAACTTGGATCAAATCCGTTAATACGTTCGTCAAGCCAACATTTCTTAGACTGTACACCACTACATACATCCCAATTGAGAAAAAGACGATTGCCCATGGTGCGCCTTTGATAACGGTTTTCGTGTTGACCGCTGGACTCCTTCTAGCCATCATGAGGAAGAAGATGGCGACAATGCCTGCAATGATGGATACAGGAATGTTGAAAAATTCACTGATAAAATAGCCAACCAGCAGAACACCTAAAACAATCCCAGACAGGCGAAACATTTTCACATCACGAATGGCATCCACTGGCTTCTTCAATTGAGCCATATCATAATTCTTCGGAATGCTTTTTCTAAAGTACAAATATAATACCATGATGCTTGTTGCTAATGAAATCAGGTTGGGAACGATCATTCTAGATGCAAACTCAATAAACCCGATATCAAAAAAGTCAGCAGAAACAATGTTGACCAGATTACTTACCACAAGCGGTAAGGATGTAGTGTCGGCAATAAACCCACTTGCGATGATAAATGGGAAGATCATTCTCTCTTCCAACTTCAAGTTTCGAACCATCGCCAATACTATCGGAGTTAAAATGAGAGCTGCTCCGTCATTCGCAAAAAAAGCAGCCACAAGAGCACCAAGGATACTTACATAGACAAACATCCTTACTCCATTTCCCTTGGCGGCTCTCGCCATATGTAAAGCTGCCCATTCAAAGAATCCAATTTCATCTAAAATCAAAGAAATAATGATAATAGCAATGAAAGCCAACGTCGCATTCCATACAATACCCGTAACGGCAATTACATCGTTAAAGTCAACCAACCCAACGAGTAAGGCAAGTACGGCACCCCCGCATGCTGACCATCCGATTGACAATCCCTTCGGCTGCCAGATGACGAGAATGAGTGTTAATAAAAAGATGATAACTGCCAAAATAACCGATCCCACTGAAGTAGTACCTCCTAGTTAGTCACAACAAATCCGTTTTCCTTGTGCTGTTAAGTTTTCTAATTTAAAGTTTTGACTTGGCAAATCCTTGATGACCGTCTGAATAAATGTGTAATAGAAAGAAGACGGGTTTAACGAATAAAAAACCCATTGTCCCCTCCTCGCTTCATTCACGATCCCGCTATCTTTCAACTTTCGTAAATGCTGGCTGATAGCTGGCTGGCTCATCTCGAATAGGTCCACAAATTCACAGACACAGCATTCATGCTCATCCATGATCTTAATCATGGTCAAACGGGTTTTATCACCTAGTAATTTAAGAATGTTTGCCGTGGTTTCCAAATCCAGCGCTTCATTCATAGCTTTTCATCCCTCCTAGCACAAAGTAAATAAGTATATGCTTATGTGATTATGCATTATCATTGTATAAGCATATTCTTATTTAATCAAGTGATAAATATTCAACGATATAATTTTAAAATTCAGTCTGCTTAATAGATGTTTCATAAAGGGTGTTGTTGATTTTCTTGATGAACTAACGGGGCAGGAACATTGAAATCAAAGTTCGAGAAATTCTTTTATAAATGGTTTGCACAATTTTACGTGTCAAAAAATTAAAAAAGAAAAGATATCGTGCTTACTATATATAAATAAGTAAGTGTTTTTATGAAAGGCTGATTTCGCATTCTTTGTTGCTATTTACTGCTATTTACCAAGTAGTGCGGTGTGGTTGATTTCCCCTCCAGATGCTCGCTTTCCGCGGGGCGGGCGGTGAGCATCTGGAGGCGTAAACGCCTGTGGGGGCTCACCTGTCCCACTGCTCCCGCAGGAGTCTCGCACTTCCGCTCCAATCAACCTTAAATCGTTTTGTTTTAAAAACAACAATCTTTACGAAAAGAGCCTTATGAAATGACCCATTAAGGTTTGTTATTTCAGCTCATTTGCCCTATCTTAAATAATCGACTCTCATACATTAAAATCAGATTAGTTAAGGGTACAATTGGTTTTTATAAGGAGTGAGTATTATGGGTAAGGACTCAAAAAGGGATTTATGTAGTGAATTTGCAAGGATTCTTGACGGTGATGCACGTTTTATGAACGGAATATGTCTAGTTCAAAGATTTAGAGACATACCATTTAAAATACTTGGAAGGAGAACGAATTCACCTTGGTAAACCCTCAATTTTTCACCTTTGAGAATTTAGATAGTAAAGGAAATGCTCTTAAATCTAGGTGAAACGGTTCTACTTCAAGTCGAGGTAAATCCATTGTTAACGAAATTAAGAAAAAGGGATATTATTGTAACAGCGGTTCATAATCACTGGTTGTTTGAAAACCCTAGAGCCATGTATATGCATTTTGAATCAATCGAACCACCACTGGAATTTGCTTAAAAAGTTCGGGAACCATTCAAAGTTTTAAAGGGTTAATTTGAAAAACAATCTAATCAGGATCTGGAAAAGGCTCCTTTTGTTATGGAACGAATGGGTGCGGGTTCCATATGGAAAAAGAAGACACAACAAGTAGTCCGCTATCCGAAAATAATTTAATGTGCATCAAAGTTTAATGTAAAAAGACCAGCCTGGTTTCAGACTGGTCTTCTATTTCATTCACAACTAGAATTATTTTTAATATCCAACCTGACTGGAACAGGTCTGCCGCAGCAAGAACTATCGATTGTTTCAGTTGGAGGAATATCAGAGTCGCAGCAACTGGATGCGAGATTCACACTGCAAACTCCTGTTTCAGGAAGTTGCAAGCGCACTTCTTTTGCCCTCTCGACATCCCCTGTTAGATAAGCTACTCTTAATGAGACAGAAACAAGAAAACGGCCGAGTGTCCGGCAGTTTTTTCTGCTTTATAAATATTTCCGGTGAATACCTTTTCCATCATAGGAAAACAGGACTTCTTTTCCTTCCATGACTGATTCCATATGCACAGGGCGGCCCCAGAGCTGATAGATATATGGCATGACTTTTTCGAGATATTTCAGATCCAGTTCAATATCTTCATACCAATGTTTTAGATAAAGTTCCCCATTGCGCATGAAGTCCCCATCATTTACTGTGATATAGGGGAATCCGCCGTTAACCCTCATACTGACGAGTTGATCACGAACATGTTCCCATGACTTATCGACGATTTTATAATCCTTGCCCTGCTTTTGGAATAAGTACATATCTTCCCGCATGACCAGATCTTTCGTTAAATAATTGCGGAGAAAGGAAATATCCGATTCGATTTCCCTGACTTCGAACATCTTTTCCCGGCCAGATCCAGGCTTGACGCCCAGCCTGATCATTTCTTCGGTTGGATTATCATAGCGTTCTTCAATATCTTCAAGCACTTTCAAGCCGAGATAATAAGGATTGATGCTGGTCCGTGATGGCTGAACCACGCCTGCGTTCAGTTTCGCGAATTCAATGGCTTCCCCTGAGGATAGATCCAATTCACGGATTATGCGCTGATGCCAGTAGGATGCCCAGCCTTCGTTCATGATTTTCGTTTCCAGCTGCGGCCAGAAATACAGCATCTCTTCCCTGATCATCGTCATGATATCCCGTTGCCAATCGGTTAAATCCCTGCTGTACTGTTCTATGAAAAGCATAATATCCTTTTCAGGCCTTGGCGGGAATTTTTTTCTTTTTTTAATGTTGGATATCTTCGGTTTATCCTTATTATCAAGGTCCCATAAATCATCGTATTTTGTGGCTGTCGGTTTTATTTCCTCTTCTTCTTCTTCATCCTCCATCGTCCAGGCAAGCTTTGGTCTCATCAGCGACGGATCGATATGTTCTTCAATGGCTAAAAGTGCATCAAGGAAGGTCTCCACCTCCTTTTTACCATGCAGGATTTCATATTCACGGATTCTTTCTGCCGTTGCCGACATACTTTCTACCATATCTCTCTTAGTATTATTGAAACGTATATTATTCTTAAAGAAATCACAATGCGCCAAAACGTGGGCAACAATCAATTTATTTTGTACAAGTGAATTGGAGTCCAGCAGAAAAGCGTAACAAGGATCAGAGTTAATGACCAGTTCATAGATTTTGCTTAATCCAAAGTCGTACTGCAGCTTCATTTTATGAAATTGCTTCCCAAAGCTCCAATGAGAAAAACGGGTAGGCATCCCATAGGCACCAAATGTATAAATGATTTCTGAAGGGCAAATTTCATAACGCATCGGGTAAAAATCCAACCCGAACCCTGTTGCTATTTCGGTAATTTCACTAATGGCATATTCCAGAGCCTTTTGCTCCGCTTCATTCATCCGATATCCCCCTTGTCTTTCGCCTTTAAACTAATGTATGAAAAAAAGGAGGAAAAATGCCGTGATCATGAGAAAGGTCTTCGATAACAGAAAAAAAAACACCTCCATGAAGAAGATGTCAGACCAAAAGTTTCTTGCAGTTATGCACTCAGTTCCTTTGAAATTAAAATTTCGCGAATTCCGTATTCACAGCCTCTTTTTTCGTTTTAGAACGGACCCAGGAAATGATGAGCGCTGCAATGATGACAAAACCTAAGTATCCTGTGACTGGATATACCGTCCCGACCAATTTTATAAAGCCAACGAAACTTGCAAGAAAGGCGAGTATCCCGACCATAATCACGGATATTTTAAAGCGTTTCGTTTCGGCAGGCACGAGCCTTGCGGTGAATGCATACAGCATCCCGACAGCGGTATTATAAATCATTCCTAAAAGGATGATTGATAGGATATATCCCAACCATGGAGAAATCTGATTCGCTAAATGAAGGGTAGGCATTCCTGAGCCTTCTATGCCCTTCAAGTCGGACATCATCCCCAAATTGATCAAGAATAGCAGGATCCCCAAACCGATACCTCCTAGAATTCCTCCCATACCAGCCTCTTTCTTATTCTTGAAGGTCCCTCCCATTACGGCTAGCATGGCAATTCCGGCAGTCATATTATATGAAACATAAAGTAATGAACCCATCACCCAATTCCCGGTTGCAGCCGTTCCTTTACTTGAAGATGAAATGATTTGATTGAAACTTAGATCGGATGTGAAAAATGAATAACCTGAAATAATGATCATGATAACGAATAAAAACGGTGTGATGGCACTAATGATGGACATTATTTTATTAACATTAAGTAAAAGCGTACCAATCGTGAGCACCGTCATGACGATTGCACCGACTATACTTGGAATCCCGAATTGTTCCTCAAAAATCGTTCCGGAACCGGCAATCATGATGACTGTAACGCCAAACAAGAAAAATGTGATGATAATATCGACCACCCTGCCTATATAACGGCCACAAATATGATCGATGATGCTTTTATGGGAGCGTGTTTGGAGAGTGCTCCCCAACTGGGTAACTTGCATGCCTAAAAACGCGAATAATGCTGTAGCCACCACTATTCCCAATACACTGTAGATTCCAAAACTCGTGAAGAACTGTAATACTTCTTGTCCTGAAGCGAAACCTGCTCCAATGATGATACCAATATATGCTCCTGCAAGATTTATACTGTTTTTCATATCAAATACCACCCTAATTATATGATTATTCTGATAATTCAGCTTAAAAGAAATATCTTCCCTTTCACCATGATCCTGTTCTTTACTTGCCTCCCAGCTTCAAGTTAACGTACTGATATCCATGAAACTGGGAGGTTGTTTTATACCGACTCTAATTTATTTGTATATCTTTTACTATAGGAAGTGAATTCATCGACCGCAGCATAATCGACTTCATAGCCAATGCCTGCCGCCTTTGAAACGGTTATGACCCCATCTTCCACTGTAACCTCCGGTTGGATGATGTCTTTATGCCAATAATTCGCCGATGCTGCCGTATCACCAGGCATCGTGAAGTTTTCAAGTGTTGTCAATGCGATATTATGGGCACGCCCCACACCAGACTCCAACATGCCTCCGCACCAAACCGGTACATTCCTTTCTTTACATAATTCATGTATCTTCATTGCTTCCGTCAAACCGCCAACCCTGCCGATCTTAATATTAATGATTTTACAGCTTCCCAATTCAAGGGCTTTTCTTGCATCTTCGACGGAATGTATACTTTCATCCAAGCAAATCGGTGTTTTGATTTCCGCTTGTAATGTGGCATGATCGACAATATCATCCGATGACAAGGGCTGCTCGATCATCATTAAATCGAATTGATCAAGTTGTTTCAGTAATTCGATGTCTTTCAGACGGTAAGCCGAGTTTGCATCCGCCATGATCGGAACATCGGGATATCGATTGCGTACTTCCCTGATTACATCTACATCCCAACCTGGTTGTATTTTCATTTTGATTCTTTTATACCCATCCTTCAATCCAGCTTCTATCTTCTCGAGTAATTCAGGAACCGTTTTTTGGATGCCGATACTGATTCCAACATCGATTTTTTCCAGTTTTCCGCCTAAAGCCATACTTAATGGAATATTCATTTCTTTCGCATATAAATCCCAGATGGCTCCCTCGATTGCCGATTTTGCCATATTATTTTTACGAATATGCGAGAACATATCCGATACATCACGGGGATGCTCTATTTCTTTATCCAATACAAGCGGAATCAGGAAATCCTCCAGCATGGTCCAATTGGTTTTTATGGTTTCTTCGTTATACCAAGGTGCTGAAAACGCCACAGATTCAGCCCAGCCCGAAAGCCCTTCTCCATTTTTCACTTCCACAAGAATGAACTCCTTATCCACAAACGTCCCAAAGCTTGTTGTAAAGGGAGCTACCAAATCCATATTTAAATGACGTAAACGCACTTCTGTTATTTTCATCCCGATTCCCCTCTTATTCTTGTATTTTTAATATATAGTTTTGAATGTTTTCACCTTGTTCCCGTTCGATCCCGGCTGCAACATATCCTTTGGCAAAAAAAGCTTTGAATAATTCACCGGTTTTTAACCGCCAATCAATCGCAAGGCGAAGATCAGCCTTTTTGATTTGTTGAATATCCGTCGGAATGGGTATGGCAATCACCTTGGCATTGGTTTCGAAATGATAATCCTTGATGTAAGGAAAGCCTTGGTCATTCATTGCTGTCGTTACGATGTGTATGGCTTTATCAGGAAGCGGAATCTCTTCCTTAGCTTCCTGCCGTATATTCCATTCCACTATGAATCGATCAGTGGACAGTCCTTCATTGAGGGTATCCTTCATATTTCCATAACAATCTTCCATATATGTAGAACAAACAGCTTTTAGCTTACCGATATTCAAGTTTGCATTCACACTTTCCAATGGATCATACGTCCATGTGATCAAGTCGTAGCCTTTTTTGAGTGCTTCTTCTTTTTGTGCAAGTTTAAGTAATCTGCCGTAGCCCTTCTTTTGATGGTCCGGATGGATGGCTAACATATGTGAACAAAGATATGCCCTTCCGTCCTTGAATCCCGGGAAACTGTATTGAAACCCGACTAACTCGCCATTGATATAGCCGCCTAAAACAAGCCCGCCGTTTTTGACTGCCGTAATCGTCTGATGGATAGGAACGCAATCCATGCCCCATACGAGGGCTTCCAGTCGCTGCACTTCTTGTAAATCCTCAAGTGTGGATAGGGATTTAATGATTAATTCATCAGTCATGTAAGTGGCCCCCATCTCCATATTTCTTGAAAGTCAGTATGATGGCTTTGGCCAGGATTTCGATCCCCGATAACAAAGCATCTTTGTTGAACGTCATATTCGGATGATGGAGCCCTGGAGCCAAATCACAGCCCAATCCAAGCATCGTCGCTTTGAGTTCAGGTCTTTTCAACGTATAAAAATGAAAATCCTCTCCTCCGGTTGTTATGACAGGCGCTACCAGATTTTCCTCCCCGAGTGTATCGGCTATCGCTTCAGACATTATTTCCTGGGCTTGATCGTTCACCGTTGCTGCAGCAACACAGGTTCCCGGTTCGAGTTTCACTTCGACTCCATGGACAATGGCCAAAGATTCTGCAACCTTTTCCACTTTTTTGGTGAGCTCCTCCATCACTGCATTATCCTGTGCCCGTAAATCCAGTGAAAAAGTGGCTCTCCCAGGAATGATATTGGAACTTTCGCCGCCAGCAAAAAACTGCGTCATTTTTACGGAATAAGGGATGGACGGATTGAGATGGATACCATTTAACAAAGTGATGAATGCCGCTCCTATCTCGATGGCATTCTGTCCTTGATGCGGTCTGGCTCCATGCGCATCAGTTCCCGCTATTTCACCTTTAATGAACTGAGCAGCTCCATGCATAATGGCTGGCGACGCTTGCCCATCCTTCACCTCCTCAACCGGTCTTAAGTGCACTCCATAAAGGAAATCGACATCATCCAATACTTTTTTCTCAATCATCTTCAAGGCGCCCGTACCTTTTTCTTCAGCAGGTTGAAAAATGAACTTCAGCTTCCCTCTAGGACGAAAGTCCATTTCCCTCAATACCAAGAATACACCAAGTGCCAAGGTCATATGACCATCATGTCCACAGGAATGATTGGCTTGAAACGTCCCATGCACCTCCTGCCAAAGTGCATCGATATCCGATCGTAACCCGACCGTAAAATTCCCATTCCCGATTTCCCCAATCACTCCTGTACAGTCCTCGAATGTTTTCACCGTACACTGATTCTCCGTTAAAATATTTGAAATGAAAGCTGTTGTATTCACTTCATTCCAACTCGTTTCAGGATTTGCGTGTAAATGGTCAAAGATATCGAGTATCCGCGGCCTTAATTTTTCGATAGATTGCGTGATATCCATTTCTGTCTCCCCCTTGTATCCCGATTTATTCGCTTGTTTACCAAACTGGTGGAAGTTTTACCTCAAAAGAAATAATCGTCTTGATTGAACGCATCATATATAGCTTTTCTTTTTTTGAAACCCTGTTCGTCCTTAATCGATACACCAGCTACTAAACTATTCAATAATGAAAATAACACCGGTGCCGTATCGATCGTGGAAGTCCTTGGTGTTGAAATGGGCAGTAAAATGTCAGTGTATTCAGCTATCGGAGCAAGTTCGGAATCCGTAACCCCAATTACAAATGCACCCGCTTTTTTGGCCATTTCCGTTATTTTCACAGTCTCTTTTACATAGCGGTGAAATGAAATGGCTACAAAAACGGAATTTTCAGTCATTTTATTCAACAGTAAAAATATATCATCAGTATCAGGCCGATATAAATGAACCTCTTCCCTAACAAGCCTAAGTGTAAAGGTTAACCAATGTGCTGCCGAAAATGATAAACGGTGTCCGGATATCAAAACATTGTCAGCTGCCGCCAATTGATCGACTGTTTTGGAGAAATCCTCATTTGATAAATTTTTCATTGTCTTTTCGATGCTGGTGATATCCTGCCCCATCACTTGAGCCATGAAGTTTGGCTGACTCGCCGCTTCAAGTTTTGAAGAATGATATTCATTCAAACTGCTGCTCTCGTATATCAACTGATTGCGAATAAGCTTTTGAAGCTCAGCATATCCACTTAACCCTAATGAATAGCAAAAGCGGATGATGGTCGTTTCACTCACTCCAATATCCTTTCCGAGCTTTTGAGCTGAAGTGACTGCAAATGTATGTGAATGCACTAACAAGTATTTTGCTACCTTTTTTTGACCAGTAGATAAAGCTGGGAATACTTCTTTAACTTTTTGCTGTAAATCCATAAAACATCCCCTCTGAAGCAAGATATGAATCCAAAACTTTTTATATGACAATATGAAGTTTTCACTTCATCAATAATAGAGAGTATTTTATCACGGTACTTTTAATAAAACAATAATATTCTGAATTTTTAATAAAAAAGAAGGCGATGATTCAAGCACAAAAAAAACTACGAAGGTGGACTCCATGGTTTCAGTTTGGCGGCAAAATGGGGTTCAGAGTCCCAATAGTGAAGTGAAGATCGAAGAAAAGTCGTGAACGGCCCGAATACTGTGCCTCAACGGTCGAATACGGTGTGGTTTAGGTCGATAAATGGCGTCAACAGCCCAAGACAGCCGGTGGAAAGGGAGCGGATTTCTGAAATCAACTGAACATTTTAAAATAAAAAACTGCAGGCAAACTGAGTTTTCATCGAGTTTGCCTACAGTAAATCACGAAGATGTACTCCGTGGTTTTCCTTCATTTATTTTTTATGACGCTTTGCATAGCCACATCGTTTGCATAATTCTTCAACTGCACATCTTCTCGAAAAACCGTCATACATATTTTTCGCCCGTTCACCATTTAAAATGTCTTCAAGTGATGTTTCGAATATATTTCCCAGCGGTATTTTACCTTCACTATCCAAGCAACAAGGTACGACTGTACCATCCACCAAGATGCCTAATTGATCTCTTAGAGCATAGCAGAAAATATTTTCATCGATAATGTCACGGTCCAATTCCGGCCACTCGAATTTTTCGGCCATGTTTATATAAACCCGGTCCCTCAACTTTATATTATTCTTTTGCTGAAGAGCTTCACTTAAGCGAATATCCAATGAAAGCTTTTCCTCAAGCATGCTCAGAATATCGTCGTTCAGGCCATTGCTCGCTTTTAATTCAGCCGTATCCATGTTCCATAAACGTATGGCACAAATCACTTCACTTTTTTCATTTGCTTCATTTATGAAATCGGCAATATTACTGACATAAGAGTCAAGACTATTGCTCGTATCATTTGCCTCAAAGCTATGAAGTGAAATATTCACCTGCCGAAGAGCCTTTTTGGAGAGCAGCTTGTCTTTGACCTTTTGAATCAAAGTACCGTTCGTTGTAATATTAACCTTCAGGTCATTTTCAGCACTGATATCCAGGAATGTACCCAAATTTTTATTTAAAAACGGTTCACCCATCAGATGAAAATAAATATGATCGGTATGTGGTTTGATTTTCTTGATAACTTCCGTAAAACCTTCAGGATCCATGAATTTCAGGGTCCTTTGCAAGCTGGAGCTAGGACAAAAATTACACTTCAAATTACATATATTCGTAATTTCAACATAAACTTTCTTAAACTTTCTCATTTTCTAATACCCCTACAATCAAGCTTATTGTTTCAATCTGATACTAACTATACTTGTTAGCTGCTCATAAATGCAATGAAAACTTCATGGAAGCTGAACGGCTGGCATCATTTCCCACTGGCAGCTCATACGATATCCGCCATTTTCCGGACAACCTTTAAACAAAATCAGAAAAGAACATCTTCTCGAGGTGAAGATGTTCTTTAATGTATCCTTTAAGTTTTCCGTTTGTTCTGTATCACTTTCCTTTTTGTTCTGTGACCTTCAAACTAAGTAATTTTTCATTTTTCAAATCATGTTGTACAGTCACGATGACACTGAACTTCTGACCTTTATTCTCGACCAAAAATCTGAAATCGTCTTCGACTAGATTTTTCGCTACTGTTTTTCTGCCCTTATATTGGTAATCGTTAATCTCAACTTCAGGATAATCTGCCTGCACTATTGTAATCGCAATCTTTCCATATTTTTCGTAATCGGGTTTTTGGGCTTGTGCTGAAAAGGCCCCTGCTTGCATCATCAAAAAAATCCCCATTAGCATCACGATGACTTTTTTCAAAATCTTTTCCTCCTCATAATTTCCGGTTAGTATTATTATGTAAAATTATTCAGTTGTTATGCAGCTGCTTCGCTTCTTTTACAAGCATGATTCCAACTAATCGATTCCTCTCCCACTCCTCAGGAAACACAGTTAATGGCGGATTGGTTTCATCCACTAAATAACTAAGTTCAATCGTCATTCCCGGGCGGCGGAACTCAGTTATGAACCAATCCGTATATCCGCTTCCTACCGCTTCTTTTTCCGGATAGGTCAGTTCATATCCAGTTAATTCGGCAGTTTTTTTGGCAATGCCATAATCCCTCGCCATATTTTCCCGTTCATTATTGTAATGCCAAAAGATTTCCCTTCCTGATGTATGATAGGAAACGGCAATAAGGGGATCGATCTTTTTCGTGAAATCCGTAAGCGCTATTACTTCAGCTGCTTCAAGTGGTTGTCGTCCCTTATAAAATTGATACGTCGGTTTTGTTTCATGACTCATGACTTCTTTCCATCCAGCCGGATACTG
This sequence comes from Peribacillus sp. NPDC058075, assembly GCF_042885195.1. Taxonomy (NCBI): domain Bacteria; kingdom Bacillati; phylum Bacillota; class Bacilli; order Caryophanales; family Bacillaceae; genus Peribacillus; species Peribacillus sp. NPDC058075. The sequence continues at coordinate 3,396,683 of NZ_JBHVSL010000001.1, forward strand.
CCTATTTAAATCAATGCCTTTAGCGTTGGCTTTCCACCGGGACCAATTCCTGCTATATCGATTCATTTTCCATACCGCAGCCTTTTCAAAAACATTTAAGTTGGATAAATCTCCTTGCTGGATGCTGACGCCATCTGGATTCAGCATCGGGATGAACCAGATGCTCACCTCATCCAATGATTCCGCCTGATATTCTCCAACAGATTTGCCCTCTCGATAAGCGGCTGCATACTCTTCAAGCATGCGCATTAAAAGTTTGGAGCTGAGCCATTCACGTCCATGATGTGATCCCACCAGCAAAATCGATCTTTTTCCTTTTCCTAACCTGACTGCCTTTATATTTTTTCCCTTTTCAGTTTGCCCGATTATTTGAACGTCCAATTCATACTGCTTTTGGATTCCTTGCAGATCCATTTCCATCTGTTCAGGGGAATACACTTCTGCCGCCAGCGATGGTTCAGGGAAAAAAAGAATCACCAATATTCCAATTACCATTATTTTTCTCATGTACTCACCTTTTATTTTTATTCAGGTAAAAAGCAACAAGCGCGGTCCAAATACATCACCACTTATTGTAAGGAAAGGTTCTGTCATTTCTGAACAAAATACAAATAGCTCCTTAATAAGGGGGAGAAGAACATGAGGATTGCTGATTATGATCAGGCATTGTTTCACACGCACCGTTCTGATTGGGACAGCTTGTTAGTATTGATGGTTCGAACGAAAGATCACTTTCTTTCAAAAAAAATAGAACATTTTTTGCACGCTTACAGGTTTGAGCATGATTATCAAATCGTTCAATCCCAGCTGTATGCACTGCTTCGCTATCTGGATCATGCAGCTGAAAAAACAAGTGATTATTTAAGTGAACTTCCAAGCTAAAATCAACTATAGTTTTTGCAAAACGGGAAAATTTATACAAGAGGATTGATTTTCGGGGATCTAACTTTGGCTGGTGAAACCCTATAAAAACAAGGAAGGGTCAGGTATGTAAATACCTGACCCTCATTTCATCATTTTTTCATTGTAACATATGCCGTTGCATACATTTTAAGCTCATCAATCATACCTTCTACAAGTACCGCAGATTCTTCAAATAAACCATCGTTTTCGTAATCGAAGCAATGCGGATCCAGAACCAATTGTTTGGCGATCACATTTGCATAAAGGCTTCGACCCACTGTCCTCATGGAATTCAAGGCATTGATCCCGCCTTTTCCTCCGCCGGAGACAGCCAATAGAGCTACTGGTTTATGGGTGAATTGTTCGCTGCTTAGAAAATCCAAGGCATTTTTCAAGGCTCCGCTCATGGAACCATGATATTCCGGAGTTGTCAGGATTACGCCATCAGCTTCCTCGATGCTTTTCCGAAGACCTTGAATCACTTCCAGTTGATATTGCTCACCTTCACCTGAATATAAAGGGATTTCGCTATTGCTTAAATCAATAAGTTCCGCTCCGTATTTCTTGGATATGTAGCGTGAGGCAATCCCCGTACGCCCCTGTTTACGTGGTGAACCATTAATGATTACTAATTTCATGAATTAAACCTCCATTATTCCCGATGTTTTCCGAGATCAGTCGCCAATACAGTATACCAAAACCGAAACGGAATTTCCTAGAATTTTGATTCTTCATGCAACTAAAAATCAAAAAAAACGAAAGACCGAATAAGTCTTTCGTTTAGCTTTCATACATTTAAACCAGTGCTTCAATCTTGCTCATGAAATCTTCCATGACTCCTGATAACTTGGACTCAGCTTCTTGCATTGATTTACCTTGGACACCGAAATAGAACTTAATTTTCGGTTCAGTGCCTGAAGGACGCAGGCAAACCCATGTACCATCCTCAAGGAAATACTTCAATACATTTGATTTCGGAAGCTCGATCAATTCCTCATCATTTGAAAGTAATGTGCGCTTCTTGCTGCTTTGGTAATCTTCTTCAACGACAACTGTAATGCCAGCTATTCGGGAAGGAGGATTTTGACGGAATTGATTCAATATTCCAGAAATCTGTTTCGCTCCCTCAATGCCCTTTAAAGTCAATGAACGCAAACCTTCCAAGTAAAAGCCGTACTTTTCAAACACATTCAGCAACCCTTCATATAAGGTCAATCCCTGCTTTTTATAATGGGCACAGACCTCGACAGCAAGCACTGCAGCTTGAATGGCATCCTTATCACGCGCGAAGTCTTTAATCAGATAACCGTAGCTTTCTTCATATCCGAACAAAAAGCTGCTTTCCCCGCTTTCATAATACTGATTTATTTTCTCGGCGATGAACTTAAACCCGGTAAGTACATCAACCGTTTTCAAGCCATATGACTCGGCAATCGCACGCCCGATTTCTGAAGTGACGATCGTTTTTAAGACGGCTCCATTTTGAGGAATCTTCCCTTTTTCTTTTTTCTGGGACAGTAAATAATCCAGGAAAAGGGCACCTGTTTGATTTCCAGTCAGGACAACATATTGGCCCATCTCGTCTCTCACGGCAATTCCAAGCCGGTCGGCATCTGGGTCCGTTGCTATCAATAGGTCCGCTTCCACCTTGTTACCAAGCTCGATGGCCATTTCAAATGCAGCTGGTTCCTCCGGATTTGGAGACTGAACTGTTGAAAAATTAGGATCTGGCAATTCCTGCTCCTTAACGATATGCAAATTTTGATACCCTAAGCTTTGCAGTGCCCGCCTGACGGATTTATTTGCCGTTCCATGAAGCGGCGTAAAGACAATTGACACATCTATTTCCTCGGCAAGCTGCGGGTTCTCGGGAACCGTAAGCAACGCGCGATTATATGAGGCATCCACTTCCTCCCCAATCATTTTGATGAGGCCCTGCCCTTTAAGGACTTCAGCTTCTTCAACCTGAATTTCAAGCTCATTTTCAATGGCATTCACGTAGCTAATCACTTGATCCGCCGCTTCCGGAGGCAATTGTGCCCCATCTGACCCATAAACCTTGTAACCATTATATTCAGGCGGATTGTGGCTTGCCGTGATGACGATTCCAGCAAAAGCATTCAGCTCGCGAACCGCAAATGACAATTCTGGAGTTGGACGCAATTCATCGAATAAATAAGCCTTCACCCCAAACGTTGCCAAGGTCTTAGCTGCTTCGAGTGCAAATTCCGGGGACTTGTGCCTTGAATCATAAGCGATCACAGCCCCTCTTCCTTTCGCTTCTTCCCCAAACGAAGAGATATATTGAGCCAACCCAACCGTTGCCTTCCTTACAGTATAAAGATTCATCCGGTTCGTTCCCGCTCCGATTTCCCCGCGCATTCCGCCTGTTCCAAACTCTAAATTTTTATAAAAGGCATCTTCAAGTTGTGCTTCATCCTGCTGCATTTCATCTAGGAGGACACGTAATTCCCCATTTAAATTCTGGTACCCTGCCCAAGTGGTGTATAAAGATTTCCAGTCCATCTCCAACATCTCCTCCCAAACGCCTCATATTTGTAATTATTATGTATCTGCCTTACATATACAAAATTATCACATTTATTCCAATAAATGAAGTAAAGGCTCGTAATAAAAAGAACCGAATCCAGCATTCTTCACATCACGAGCTCGTATACCTCTTTATTTTTGGCCATCTTTATAATGCAGATGGTAAATATCATGGCGTCGATCTTTCAATTGCTTTACAGTACCAGACTGACGCTCCCGCCTTAAGATTTCCAAATCGACATCGCCAATCAGGACCATCTCAAGGTTCGGGCTGGTTTCCCCGACTATGCCGTCACGCGCAAATTCGAAATCCGATGGAGAAAAGATTCCCGATTGGGCATATTGGATATCCATATTTTCCGTTTGCGGAAGATTTCCGACCGTTCCGGAAATGACGGTGTAAATTTGGTTTTCCACGGCCCGGGCCTGGGCACAATAACGAACTCGCAGATAGCCTTGCCTGTCTTCTGTACAAAATGGAGTGAATATGATTTTGGCTCCCATGTCGGTAGCAATCCGGGCGAGTTCCGGAAACTCAATATCATAACAAATTTGTATGGCAATTTTTCCACAATCCGTATCAAAGACACGAACGCGGTCACCTGCGTTAATACCCCACCATTTTCTTTCATTCGGTGTGATATGAATTTTATATTGCTTTTCAATCGTCCCATCGCGACGGAATAAATAGGCAATATTATAGATATTGTCATCGTCTTCTTTGACGAAATGGGAACCGCCGATGATATTGACGTTATACCTTACAGCTAACGTGGTAAACAATTCAATGTATTGCTCGGTGAAATCCGACAGCTTCCGGACAGCCAAGCTTGGTGACCTTTCATTCAAGAAAGACATCAGCTGGGTGGTGAACAATTCCGGGAACACGGCGAAATCAGCATTAGCATCCGAAGCAACATCGGTGAAATACTCGACTTGGTTAGCGAAGTCTTCGAATGAATCGATTTTACGCAGCATGTATTGCACGACGCAGATACGTACCGGTTCTGATGTTTTATAATAACGTTTTGTTTTCGGCTGATAATCGACGTTATTCCACTCCATGAGCGTAGCATACTTATTCGATTGCAGATCATCCGGCAAATAATTCGGATTGATCCTCATAAGCGTGAACCCATTTAAAAGCTGGAACGAAAGAACCGGATCATATATTTTATGCAATTGCACTTCTTTCACATATTCCCTTGGTAACAGCTCATCCGCATGTTTATGGTAATTGGGGATCCTTCCCCCGATGATGATGCTTTTTAAATTCAAATGCGCAACTAGTTCTTTCCTTGAATCATATAGTCTTTGGCCAATTTTCATCCTGCGGAATTCAGGATGGACCATGACCTCGATTCCATATAAATTATAACCGTCCGGATTATGGTTAGTGATGTACCCACCATCTGTTACGTCGTCCCATGTATGGCGATCATCATATTCGTCAAAATTGATAATGAGACTGGAACATGAGCCAATCACTTTTCCATCATATTCAGCCACGAACTGTCCTTCCGGAAAAATCTCCAGATGGCTCTCAAGCTGATCTCGCTTCCAGGGAACCATTCCAGGAAAGCAACTCGACTGCAAAGCAATTATTTCATCTATGTCTCCTAGCCTCATATTACGTATTTCCATTATTTTTTCATATTTATGCAGGTCCAAATTAGGCATTTTCCTCAGACTCCTTTAATCTCTTCCATAAGAATTATACCCCTTATTCTAAAATTAAAACAACTGAACCTACCCATGGATTTCAAAATTGCATGGATAAAAACCATTCTCAATGCCCGATAAAAAGAATATATATTTTACAGACCCCGTCCATACATACTATACTTTTCATGAGAGTAAAAAGAGATGGGGAAGAGGGACCATGAACAAGACTATTTGCAATGGGGAAAACCTATTAACTTTAGCCTTGGCTGCTCCATCATTGCTATGTTTGGAAGCTTTTATTTCTCTGAAATTAAGCAAAATGAACCGTTTGCGCTCTGTTGGTATCAGCGACGTATCCTTTTACGATCATTTTAGGAATTGCAATCATTCGATAGGATCATTGGATTTGCTTTTATACCAGGATAGTAACAGCATCGGTGCATACATTTTCACGTATCATTATTTTGCAAAGGTTTCATTCTTTCCCGAACACACCCTTACATGAGGAAGGGTTCCATGTACAGGACAATATATAAACGTATTGGTTTCATCACCATCACGTTCTAGCCTTGACTGCATTCGTCATTATTATTTACATCGTATGGACAAGATCCAAGGAGGTTGCAGCTTAATGAAGAAAATGGCTATATTTTTAGTGATAATCGTCGCCCTTTTTGTCCTGCTGGGCGTTTTTACAAACATGAAAAAAGAAGAGAAATCAAAAGGAAATCCATACGGCAAGGATAAGCTTAAACCTGCCACTGTCGATCAGCTGGATGACCCCAATTATCAAAATTTGATCCTTCCTGTAGAGTTAGAGAAGGACCTCCAAGATAGTAAAGACGTGACCGTTTATTTCTATAGTCCTACGAATTCAACCAGTCAAAAAACCACACCAGTCGTAGCACCTTTGGCCGAGAAGTTGGGTATTGATCTTGTTCAATTCAATCTTTTGGAGTTTGAACAAGGATGGAGCGATTATGGCATCAAAAAGACCCCGACCATCGTTCACTATAATAATGGCAAAGAACAAGAACGGATCGTTGGCTATCATGATGAGGAAACGTTCGAGAAATGGTTCAAGGACCACGATATTAATTAAAGATGGAAAAAATGAGCCGGCCCTAACGGAAATGCTTCTCCCGTTATAGCCGGCTCATTTTTTTTGCCTTATACTAAATATTGATTCGCCACCTGGATGTCCATCATCTGCATCTCATTATTCGCTTCTTGGTTTATACTTGAAAAATGGTCATAATAAAAGGGGAAGAATATTCCGCATTCATTCAATAGAGTGATGTTATGTTGGAACAATTCTTCAGATTCAGGTTCCATAAAATCTTCTTTCTCTTGTTTGTCTAATATCGACATAAGGACTTGAAGACATGCCATTACTTGAAATGCGTCTCTTAATGTTGCCAAGTAAGTAACTGAACTTTGATTGGGCTCTAAAACGCCAATCTCGCGAAAATGAAGGATTTCACTTTCCGTAAAGTATTTTGGAAATACAGATTCGTAGAAACGAGTAACGAGACTCGCTATTTCTTGCTCTTGTTCTTCCGTTGAAGAAAAGACCGTCTTCACTAAAAAAACCACCTTTTTTCAGATCCGTTAGACCTATCAATTATATGTATATTCTAGGACAAGCGATTTCTTTCCCACTAGAATAACATAAAAATTGTAAAAAATATGTGGTAATTTCCACCACGGAAATTTCAGCAATAGGTCCAAGGTTACCTTTTTCATGACTAATTCTTAATTATTATATATTTTTTTCATTTAATAAAAAACCAAAGCAGTCGAAAGTAGGAGTTTTTATTGGAAAATTTCAGAATAACTAACCAACATTTAATAATTGATGTTCTCCAAAGTTGGAATGGATTAACAATTGAAAAGCTTTTTAGGGAGCTTTGGAAGGCCCCAAAGAAATTAGTGCATGAATGGAGGATGAGTAAAGAAGTGACAGTGAACGGGAATTCCGTCCCATGGTCAACTATCCTTAATGAAGGAGATACGATCAGCATCCCCTTATTGGATCACGCTGAAAATGAAACAGTACAAGCGGCAGACTTAGGAATCTCCATCTTATATGAAGATGATGTGTTGTTGATAGCCAATAAACCGGCTGGAATGGATACCCATCCTTCTCAGCCGGATGAAGCACACTCCCTCCTCAATGGTGTCGCGCACCATCTTCAAAAAACCGGCCAGACCTGTATGATCAAGCATATTCATAGGCTTGATAAAGATACCACCGGTGCCGTCCTTTTTGCCAAAAACCGCCTTATTGGGTCCATGCTGGATAGAATGTTGGAAGAAAGGGAGATCAAGCGGACTTACCTAGCTTTAGTCGAAGGAAACATTAAAAGAGACGAAGGCGATATCAAAGAAAAAATTGGCCGCGACCGCCACCATGCCACGAGAAGAAGGGTTTCCCCTACAGGCCAGACGGCAGTCACCCACTATCGGGTGCTCAACCGCGATCTCAAGAACAACTTGACGCTCGTCAGCTGCACCCTGGAAAGCGGCCGAACCCATCAGATCAGGGTGCACTTCAGTCATTTGAACCACCCATTGGCCGGAGATGCCTTATATGGCGGAAAAAGTACATTTCCACGTCAAGCCCTTCATGCAAGGAAAATTGAATTCATCCACCCCATTTCAGAAGAAAAAATGATCGTTGAAGCTCCTTTCATTGATGAACCTGAAATATTCAATGTTCACATATAATCCAAACAGAAATCACCGTTCCATTTCGGAACGGTGTTCTTATTTCTTCATTAATTTATTCGAATTGTCGCTCATATTTTTTTCAGCGGGACGGATTATCTACATGTAGGAAGCAATCCGTTCATTTCGCATAAAAAATAGCTGGCCACTTGGGCCAGCTTTATTTTTTGTATTTATGAAGCTTTTCTCATGCCTTTTAAGATAAGGCTTAAGATGAAGACAAATACGATTGCACCAATCAATGCTGGAATTATAGCGAAGTCTGCTACTGAAGGTCCCCAGTTCCCAAGAATTAATGAACCTAACCATGCACCAACAAAACCAGCGATAATGTTACCGATAATTCCAAATGGTACGTCACGTCCAACGATCATACCTGCTAACCAACCAATGATACCTCCGATAATTAATGACCATAAAAATCCCATAATATATTTCCTCCTTGAAATTAGTTATTTTTTCATTTCTGCAGCAGACTCCAAGAAATCAAATCACTTCCATATTGTCATGCCATTTTTCAGTTATTTTAACTTTTACATTCAAATGGTATGATGCCGATTAGCACGATATCTAATGAATGTGAATGCTTTAGTTATTGGGTAAAGTTAGCTAGCTATAGCCCTTGAGTAACTGATTGGACAATTCTCATGTTAGTGATTTTTTCTTTTTGTTTGCCGCTGTACTCATTATTTTCCCCGTTTAAATAATCTAAAACCTAATTTTTTTAAAAAATATTTGGCAACAAAAACAGGATTATAAGACATATTAAACGGGTATACCATATGCTTAACTTTGTCACATTGTTAGTATAAGCAGTAACTGTCTCAATTATGTTCATAAAGGAAAAAGAAAAAGGATGCCCCCATTATCGGGACACCCTTCTATTATTTGCAGCATTCTCAGAACAAAAGTTCATCGGGATTGCTGCCAAACCGTTCATTTTTGTTCAAGGCATCTATTTGATTCATTTCATTCAAGCTTAATGAAAAGTCAAATACCTGTGCATTTTCTTCGATACGGGACGACGTAATCGATTTAGGTATTACAACTAGATCATGTTGCAGATGCCATCTAATCAACACTTGCGCTGAACTTTTCCCATGCTTCTTCGCTATATGATTAATTGTCGGTTCTTCCAATAGGTTCCCTCTTCCTAGCGGGCTCCAAGATTCTACCTTTATTTCATGTTTTGCACAGTATTCACGAATTTCGACTTGGGTCAAAAGTGGATGCAATTCAATTTGATTGACGACCGGCTTCACTTCACTGTTTGCAAGTAAATTTTCCAAATGATGAACATGGAAATTACTTACACCGATTGATTTCACCTTTCCATCCTTATAAAGCTTTTCCAAAGCCCTCCAGGTTTCCAGATATTTATCTTTTCCCGGCCAGTGAATCAAGTATAAATCCAAGTATTCCAACCCAAGGCGATTTAAACTATCATCAAATGCCTGGAGCGTCGTTTCGTATCCTTGCTCTGTATTCCACACTTTAGATGTAATGAACAATTCCTCACGAGGCACGCCGCATTCACGAATCGCCTGACCAACACCTTCTTCATTTTCGTAAATGGCCGCCGTATCGATCGCACGATATCCAACTTCAATCGCTTTCTTGACCGACTCAACCGTTTCATTGCCGTTTTTCACTTTAAATACACCGAAACCCAACTGTGGCATTTTAACTCCATTATGTAAGGTGATCGTTTCTCCAATATTTGAAATCATTCCATCATTCCCCCTTACTTTTATTTACCAATTATACATCCCTCCACCTTCTATTTCTAACCATAAGCCTCGGGATTTATAGAACCTCTTAAGCGAAAAGACACCCTTAAATACCATTTATATATATCAAAGGGAGCATTTTATCTTTTTAATCATTCACAAAGTTAAATATTTTGTAAAAAAATACCGAAACATCTATCCTTATAGATATGAAATTCGTTACAATTGAATAGTTCGACTTAAAACCAATTAAAAAAGAAGGTGTCAGCTTTTATAGAATAATCAAACGTAAAACTCCCATCCTAAATATTGAGGAGTTGCAAACTGTTTTGCGCCCTTTCATTGGCCGAAATCCATATACACTTTACACTTGAAATCAAGGGAGTCCTCCATGTATGAATAGCATACTCATCTTAACAGTCCTAATTATTATTTTTGCTTTGGTCTTTGACTTTATCAATGGTTTCCATGATACGGCTAACGCCATCGCTACAGCAGTATCAACCAAGGCGCTTAAACCACGTCATGCAATCATCATGGCTGCGGTCATGAATTTATTAGGAGCACTGACCTTTACCGGTGTTGCGCATACCATTACGAAGGATATCGTTGATCCTTTCACATTGAACAATGGTTCTTATGTAATCCTTGCCGCACTAATTTCGGCCATAATATGGAATTTAATCACTTGGTATTTTGGCATTCCAAGCAGTTCCTCCCATGCGATCATTGGTTCAATAGCGGGAGCTGCCATCGTGGCTAGTGGATTCGATGCGATTAAATGGAGTGGATTCACTAAAATTGTACAAGCATTGATTCTTTCTCCCATCCTGGCCTTTACGCTTGGATTCATTGTATACAGTATTTTCAAGGTAGTCTTCAAAAATAATAATTTAGGAAAAACGAATAAGCGTTTCCGGAGAATCCAAATTCTCACGGCGGCCATCCAGTCTTATACCCATGGAACGAATGATGCTCAAAAATCCATGGGTATCATCACGATGGCTTTGATCGCTAACGGATATGCCTCCACCTCTGAGGTTCCTTTCTGGGTACAATTATCCTGCGCAATTGCCATGGCGCTTGGTACCTCTATCGGAGGTTGGAAGATCATCAAAACAGTTGGCGGAAAAATCATGAAAATCCGGCCGGTTAATGGCGTTGCTGCCGATATGACTGGTGCAGCGATCATTTTCGGTGCAACCTTCCTGCATATGCCTGTCAGCACGACTCATGTCATTTCTTCTTCAATACTCGGGGTCGGTTCTGCACACCGCATCAAAGGGGTAAAATGGGGAACCGCAAAAAACATGTTGGTCACTTGGTTCATTACATTGCCAATTTCCGCTTCTCTAGCTGGAATCATTTACTATATACTTGCATTATTTTTATAGAACCTTTTGCCTTTCCATATCGGAAAGGCTTTTTTTTTTACAAATCCCCCTTATAAATGCAGGGTTTTTCCCTTTTTTTAATTTTCCTTGTTTCTTTATGTAAAGTTTTATTAAGATTTTGTAAATTTTCGTCGAAAAACCTTCCCGGATACTATATGAATTCGTTACAATCAATTTGTTAATACTAAGCGTACGACTAAAGTGCGTAAATCTGCATGACTAATTGGGAGGCTTTAACATGGCTTTTAAATCAAAAAAAGACAAATTCGCGGTAATGCTTTTTAACATCGCTCAAAACCTTAAAGAAGGTGCTGACTATTTCGCGGATTATAAACTCAAGAACATCTCCGATCTCAAAGTATTTTCAGATACGATGAAAGACTATGAGCATAAAGGCGATTCAATGGTTCATAATGTGATCAAAGAGCTGAACAATGCTTTCATCACTCCTATTGAACGGGAGGATATCCTTGAATTAACCATGAGAATGGATGATGTCATAGACGGTTTGGAACACTGTGCGGCATTATTCGAAATGTACTCAATTGTCAATGCAGATGAGTATATGCTTAAGTTTGTGGATGCAATCAAACAGTGTACGTATGAGATTGAAAATGCTGTCGACACACTATCCACTAAAAAATTGCCAATGATTCGTGAAAATGCAATCAAAATTAAAGATCTTGAATCCGTTTGTGACGGAATTCAACGTCAATCAATCAAAAACTTGTTTACAGTTGAAAAAGACCCAATCAGGATCATTCAATATAAAGAAATTTACGAAAGCCTTGAAGAGATTGCCGATCACTGTCAAGCGGTGGCCAATACACTTGAAACAATCATAATGAAAAACGCCTAAGGAGTACCCCAATAAATGGATACTTTATTAATTATAACCATATTAATCGTTTTCTTTGCTTTAGCATTTGACTTCATCAATGGTTTTCATGATACAGCAAATGCAATAGCGACTGCTGTTTCAACAAAGGCCTTGAAGCCTAGGCATGCCATCATCATGGCAGCCGTCATGAATTTCGTCGGAGCCATGACATTTACTGGAGTGGCAAAGACCATAACGAAGGATATCGTGGATCCGTTTACGCTTCCGAATGGTTCATATGTTATTATGGCTGCTCTACTTGCCGCCATCATATGGAACCTTCTAACCTGGTATTACGGAATACCAAGCAGTTCCTCCCATGCATTGATTGGTTCGATTGCTGGTGCAGCGATTGCTGCAGCAGGATTCGCTGGAATTAACTGGGGAGGATTCTTGAAAATTCTTCAAGCTTTGATCTTCTCCCCGCTAATTGCTTTTGCAATCGGGTTTATCGTATACAGCATCTTTAAAGTTGTCTTTAAAAACAATAACCTGACAAAAACAAACCAAAAATTCCGGACTATACAGATTGCTACTGCAGCACTTCAATCGTATACCCACGGAACGAACGACGCTCAAAAAGCAATGGGTATCATCACGATGGCCCTTATTGCAAATGGTTATGCATCAAGCACCGATATCGCCTTATGGGTTCAGTTCTCCTGTGCGCTCGCAATGGGACTTGGAACTTCGGTCGGCGGATGGAAAATCATTAAGACCGTTGGCGGCAAAATCATGAAAATCCGGCCGGTTAATGGTGTTGCAGCAGATTTAACCGGAGCCTTTATCATTTTCGGTGCGACTGTAATACACATGCCAGTCAGTACAACCCATGTTATTTCGTCTTCAATCCTTGGGGTTGGATCAGCTCATCGTGTCAAGGGCGTAAAATGGGGAACGGCAAAAAGAATGATCATCACTTGGTTCATTACCATTCCCATCTCGGCAACATTAGCAGGTTTGCTTTATCTTTTAATTAACTTCCTATTCTAAAATAAAATCCCTTCCGGTTTCCATCGGCAGGGATTTTCTGTTTTAACAAAGGATTTATCTATGCTTATTAATAGGAAATCGTTTAAAATTTAAGGAGAAGGAATTTTTTTAGCGAGGGGCAAAATAATAATGAAGGATTTCGAAAAAAATAGAGATATTTTTAAAGACCTTTATGGAGATATGATGGAGTTTGCCGATAGAATCAGTTCTGTTTTAGGTTGCCCCATTACAATCGAGGACGGTAACCATCGCTTACTTGCTTATAGCACACACGATGATACTACGGATCAGGCTCGTATCATGACCATAATCGGAAGACGTGTCCCTGAGAAGGTCATCAACAGTTTATGGAAAGATGGCTTCATCCCCGCGTTATTGAAAGAAGATGCCCCCATTAAAATCGGGGCCATCAATGATGTCGGGCTCGGTAACAGGGTTGCGGTTTCCATCCGGAAAAATAATGAAGTTCTTGGTTTCATTTGGGCTTTGGAAGTAAATGAACCTTTCTCCGAAGAAGATATGAAATTTCTGCAATTTGCTGCCAAAGAAGCTAAGAACCAATTACAGCAATTGCAATTGAAAAAGAAAAGGAAAGAAGCCGGTCATCAAGAGTTCCTTTGGCGCATGTTGACCGGGCATTACCAAGAAGAATCGGAAATAATTGAAAATTATAAGAAATTCTCCATCCATGTTCCAGTTGTTTTTTCCATATTGGTATTTGAATTTCCTAAAGAAATCAATCGTGAAGTGGAGCGCTACATTTCATATATGTTAACGACCACTCAAAAGATAAACAGTTCCTTATTTGCCATTGACCATAACAAACTCATTCTTTTCGCGGGAGCCGACCAGGAAAACAGCCCTTCTTTCACTTCATCGATATATGAGTTCATTCCTTTTTTCATTTTGGAAATGAAACGGCGTTTCGGTGTTGAACATATCCTTGGAACGGCTGGCAATATGTATAAAAACTTAATGGATGTTAAATTAAGTTACGAAGAAGCTCAATACACCCTAAAAATGAAAAATATATTCCCTGATGACATGAAGCTCATTTTACATTATGAAGAACTTGGAATGTTTCAAATGATTGAATCACTCGCACGCAACAAACAGCGTCGTGTTCATCCTTCCATCCTTAAGCTAAAAGCATACGACATGAAAAATCAGACGGAATTGCTGCAAACACTAACTGTCTATCTAGAGAAAGACTGCAACCCAAATGAAGCTTCAAGAAACCTTCATATCCATGTGAATACATTGAATTACCGATTAAAAAGGATTTCGGAAGTGGGAAATATCCGGTTAAAAGACCCGATTCAAAAAATGTCCCTCTTTCTTACCATTAAACTTAATCAATATGATGAATTCTTCAAGAAAAGTTAATGATATATTCCCTGATATGGAATACTAGATGAGTGGAAAGGTTGATCTTATGAAATTTGAAACAAAAGAAGAACTTGAAAAAGAATTAGCAATCATAGAAAAATGGGAGAAGGATCAGAAAGGACTATGGTTTTGGGAACGGATTGGGCGGATCCCCTTCAAGCTATTGGATAAGTTGACACCGGATTTCATTCAGAAAAAATTGGGTGTCATGCTTGATGAAATCGGCAGCTACATTCAGAATGGCGGAAAATATTTAACGAAAGAAGCTCATATTCTAAATCAGCTGCAAGCCAAGAATCCCGAGTTGAATATTACTGCCCTGGAAGATGTTCCAAGCATATCCCTCCATATCATGGATAGCGTGAGTCAGGATATTAAAAATTCTGGCAGCAAATTGGCAACCGTTCAAGGTGCCACTACCGGAATTGGCGGAATCTTCACCTTGGCTATCGACATCCCCCTTCTTCTTGGCATGTCGATCAAAACCCTTCAGGATATTGCCATCACATACGGCTTCAATCCTAGGGACCGCCAAGAACGTATATTCATCGTCAAATGCCTGCAATTCACAACATCGGATGTTGTCGGCAAAAAGGCTCTATTAAAGGAATTGTCGAAAATGACCCAGACTGATTCCCAATCAAAAAGGGAAATTGCATCAGAACTGCAAGGATGGCGAGAAGTCGTTTATACATACCGTGATCAGTTTGGCTGGAAAAAGCTTTTGCAAATGGTTCCTATTGCCGGAATAATATTCGGCGCCCTTACAAATCGTTCCATGATTGCCGATATAGCCGATACGGGAATCATGCTTTATAAGAAAAGAAGGATTCTAGAGCGCATTCAAGAACCAATTGCGAAGAATTGAATTCAGCTTTAATTGGGTTTTGAACTAGGCAAGTCCACCTTTTTTGAAACTGCGTTTGTGGAATTCCACAAATACACCTTTTTCATTTTTCTGATTTCCACATACTAACTGTTTCTTTTTCCAACTATACTTGTGATACAAATAGTAAAACATATTATTGGAGGGATTAAGATGAGAATAGGAATTCCAAAAGAGATTAAAAACAATGAAAATCGTGTAGCTATCACTCCAGCTGGGGTCGTAGCATTAGTCAATGCAGGACATGAAGTATTAATCGAAATGAACGCAGGTCTAGGAAGCAGTTTTACAAATGAATCATATCAAGAAGCAGGTGCTGTAATAGTCGAAGACGCTGCAAGCGTTTGGGCAAGCACAGAAATGATCATGAAAGTAAAGGAACCTATCTCATCTGAATATAAATATTTCCGAAAAGATTTAATCCTTTTCACCTATTTACATCTTGCGGCAGAACCGGCACTAGCTCAGGCACTAAAAGAAAGCGGTGTCTTGGCCATTGCTTATGAAACCGTTGCAGTAAACCGCACACTTCCTTTATTGACACCAATGAGTGAAGTTGCAGGACGCATGGCTGCACAAATCGGTGCTCAGTTCCTTGAAAAAAATAACGGCGGTAAAGGAATACTTTTAAGCGGAGTTCCTGGAGTTAAACGCGGTAAAGTCGCTGTTATCGGCGGAGGCATGGTTGGAACGAATGCTGCTAAAATCGCTATTGGATTAGGCGCAGATGTTACCATTCTTGACTTAAGCCCAGACCGCCTTCGTCAACTTGATGATATTTTCGGAAATGAACTGACTACACTTATCTCCAACCCTTATAATATTGCAGAAGCAGTCAAAGATGCCGATTTGGTTATCGGTGCTGTATTGATTCCAGGTGCTAAAGCTCCTAAGCTCGTTACTGAAGAAATGGTTAAGTCGATGTCCCCAGGTTCAGTCATTGTCGATGTTGCAATCGACCAAGGCGGTATCTTTGAAACGGTCGACCACATAACTACACATGATAACCCTACTTATGTTAAACATGGAGTAGTGCATTATGCAGTGGCGAATATGCCAGGAGCAGTGCCTCAAACTTCTACAGTTGCTTTAACTAACGTAACCGTACCATTTGCACTTCAAATTGCAAACAAAGGTGCCATCAAAGCAATTCTTGAAAATGATGCCCTCGCAAAAGGCGTAAATGTGGCAAACGGTGAAATCACGTTCGAAGCAGTTGCCACAGATCTTGGCCACAACTACGTAAGTGTTGAAAACGCCTTAAACCCAAATAACATTAACGCTTAATAATAAATAAGACTCCAGAATCTTGTCTGGAGTCTTATTTTTTTTGGATGAGAACCTCGATGATGTCTTCATGCGATATCTGGATCAGGCCTGATTATCTCACATAACGGTCGAATAATTTGGGTATAGGTCGGATTTTCTGCTCGATCGGTCGAATTATGCAGAGTTAGGTTGAATTATCTGCTCGGACGGATGATTTTTCAGGAAAGGCCACTACTCTGCCCTTTCCCCGGTTGATGTTATTACTAATCTATCAAAATAGAATATCCCTCTTAATCTATGAAGATCTTCCCGGGATTCATTATTCCTTTTGGATCCAATGCCTGTTTGATCGTTTTCATCACTTCGTAAGCTCCTCCATGCTCCCTTCGCTGATACTTCGATTTTCCAAGGCCCACTCCATGTTCACCCGTACATGTACCGCCTCTGGTTAATGCATATTCGACTATTTCTTCATTTAACCTTTTCGCTTCTTTAACTTCTTCAGGATTTTTCAAATCGATCATGAACAATACGTGATAATTCCCGTCACCTACATGTCCTACAATCGCCCCCTCCACTTTGGATTGTTCGACTTTCTTCCTTGTATCCAGTATGGCATTCGATAATTCTTGAAGGGGCACACTTACGTCGGTCACCATCAGCTTCTTCCCGGGGGCGCTGTGAATGAATGCGTACGCGAGATTATGGCGCGCTTCCCATAAGGCATTCCTTGCTTTTGAATCGGTTTCAAACTGGATATCCCCACAGCCAAAATCACTTACGATTTCCTTGGCAAATTTGACGTCCTGTTCCAGTCCGGCAAAATTCCCATGAAACTCGAGGAATAAAGTTGGTTTGACTTCATAGGATTTGTCCATGAATTGATTAACTTTTTTTATGGACTCGGCATCAACCAATTCAATTCGTGCAATCGGAATACCAGCAAGCATGATTCCATTAACCGCAGATACTGCCTGTTCGACGGTAGGAAATGAGGCTCTCCCAGCCATTGTGACTTCAGGAATGCCATACACCTTTAATGTCAGTTCAGTAAATACACCCAGCGTACCTTCAGAGCCGATAAACAACCCATTCAAATGAATGCCTGAAGATGATTTTGTCGCTAAGCTTCCCGAATGAATCACCTCACCGTTTACTAAAACTATTTCCAAATCCCTGACTTGATCGCGCATAATCCCATATTTGACCGAGGTCGTCCCACTTGCATTCGTAGCTGCCATCCCTCCCAATGTAGCATCGGCACCAGGGTCGACCGAAAAGAACAAACCGTATTTTTTTAATTCTTTATTGAGCTGCGTCCTTGTCACACCTGGTTGGACCTTCACAAGGAAATCATTTTCCCTGATTTCCAATATTCGGTTCATTAAGGACAAATCCAAGGAAATTCCTCCTTTGACTGGAACGACATGCCCTTCCAAACTTGATCCTAACCCAAAAGGAATGACCGGTATTTCATGTTCATTCGCATAACGCATGACTGCGCTTACTTCCGCAGTATCCCTTGGATAAATGACCATATCCGGTAAGTGCGGAGTGTGATATGATTCATCATGGCTGTGCTGTTCCAATAATGTTTCATTCACCGTTACCTGTTCCTCCGTCAGAATCTTCCTTAACTCTTCTATATAACCATTCATTATGCAGCCTCCTCTTTTTTATCCAAACATTCTGAAAATGGAACACGGACGAGATTGCCCGCTAATAGGCAATCCATCTTTCTTCATTTACTGATACCTTTCGTTTTATCCGTGCAGGCCTTCATTGCTTGCAGAATGCTGGATCTTAGCTGATTCTCTTCTAAAGACGCTACAGCACTTATCGTTGAACCGCCCGGCGTGCAGACATCATCCTTTAAAGCAGCAGGATGTCTTTCCGTTTCCAGTACCATTTTAGCAGCTCCCATTACAGCTTGTGCTGCCATTCGATATGCTTGTTTTCGTGGAATGCCGTCACGTACTCCTCCATCAGCCAGCGCCTCGATGAACATATATACATAAGCAGGCGACGAACCGCTGATTGCCGGTACTGCGTCCATCAAATCTTCATGCAGGATTTCCGTTTTACCGAAACTATTCAGCAGTGCAGTCACATCCTCAATATCAGCATCGGTAATTTGATCATTAATGCTCATGGCAGTCATGCCTTCACCTACAAGCGAAGGAGTGTTTGGCATCGTCCGGACAACCTTCACTTTTTTTCCTAAGCTGCTCTCAACTAAAGATATAGTGATCCCAGCTGCCATGGTAATGATCACAGCGTCTTCTTTCACATGATTCTTCACTTCTTCAAGCACTTGCTTATGCATGGCAGGCTGGATCCCTAGAAAGAGAAAGTCGGCAAAACCGGCAACCTCTATATTATCCAAAGTACCTTTTACCTTATATTTCGAGGTGATTTTAGTTTTGGTCTCCACACTCGCAGTGCTGACCATGATCCCTTCAGGTGAAAGGACCTCTGCAAGCAGCATGCCCTCAAGCATTGCCTCACCCATTTTGCCGCATCCAATAAATCCTATTTTTTTATTCATATCTTCCACTTCCAATCATAAGTTCATCTATATTCCTTCTTATTATATCGGATATGATAAATGGAAACACGTTGGAGATATCAATAAGGAAGGATTTGGTGGTTTCTGGTCGAATTACTTAAGTGATATGGATGTATCTTTAAATCCACCTTTACGCAATATAGTCATGCAATTGATTTTCGCAAAAAAATGTTGACTAAATGGTCATTGAAGTTTTATAATTTTGACCTATTAGTCACAAACCAATAAGGAATACAGTTATAGGAATGGAGAAATGCTATGCAAATGGAAAAAAAAGCGGTCAATACCAAGCTTGTCTTAACAGGATTGATCATTGGAATGTTTTTCAGTTCATTGGAACAGACGATCGTCGGTACGGCCATGCCGACAATTATCGGGGAATTGAATGGTTTCACCATCTTTGCATGGGTAACGACTGCCTATTTAATAGCCTCAACGACTGTTGTACCCATTGTCGGAAAGCTATCTGATCTATATGGCAGGCGTTCCCTTTATCTGCTTGGCACGATCATATTTACGATCGGTTCTTTTTTATGTGCCACAGCCACTTCGATGGAGCAATTGATCATCTACAGGGGTCTGCAAGGAATCGGCGGCGGGATGATCATGCCTTTATCCCAAACGATAATCGGCGATATATTCTCTGCGGAACAAAGAGCCAAATGGCAGGGTGTATTCGGAGCCCTTTTTGGTTTAAGTTCTGTCATCGGCCCTTTTCTGGGCGGCCTGATCGTTGACCATATCAGCTGGCATTGGATCTTTTTGATCAATGTACCGACGGGCTTATTATCTGCCATTTTGATTTATGTAGGATTGAAACATGAAGCCATAAGGAAAACAGAGAAAGTGAATATCGATTATCTAGGGATTTTCACCTTGATTCCTGGTATTGTCCTGTTACTGCTTGGCTTGACCTTCGGTGGTGATAAATTCGAATGGTTATCACTAGAATCTCTCTTGATTTTCGGCAGCACCATTGTCTTCATTGCCCTATTCATCTTTTTTGAAAGAAGAGCGGTCGAACCGATCCTTGATTTATCCCTTTTTAAAAATAGAGTTTTTTCCACCACGAATATATTGGGATTCTTGCTTGGCCTTGGCATGTTCGGGGCAATCATGTTCGTCCCGCTGTTCATGCAAGGCGTATTGGGAGTTTCACCAACAAAAGCGGGGTCGACCATGACTCCGATGATGATCGGTATGATTCTTTCCAGCATCATTGGCGGGCGGTTACTGTTGAAATTCCGTTTTCGCACTGTGCTTACCTTTGGAATGGCGTTTGCGACGCTTGGCTTTTTCCTAATGAGCATGATGGACGGCAGTACGACTATATTCACTGCGTACTCATTCATGGCCATCCTTGGGATAGGTATGGGTCTTGTCATGCCGACATTGATGATTGCCGTTCAAAATGAATTTCCAAAATCTCAGCTAGGGTCGGTTACGGCGGCTTCGACATTCTTCCGATCAATAGGAGGAACGATGGGCATCACGATTTTGAATGCTGTCATGAATCACAATCTCCAGCAAAATATGGATGATGCGGTCGTAAGTCAAAAGGACCCTATATTGCATGAGGCACTGAAAGCATTAGCCGACAAAACGGATGCGTTATTCAACATCATGCTTTATCCTGAAAACCTTAAAATGCCCGCAGAAATCAGCAATGTTCTGGTAAAAACGATAGAAAATGCTTGGATCGATGCATTCTCCAGTGTTTTCATCACCGGTATCTTTTTTGTTTCCGCGGGGATATTAGTGGCACTTTCCGTGGGTTCGGGCCGAATCAAAAAAGATCAAGAAGCGGAAAAGGAATTAGGCTAAAAATATACTGGGGACCGGCTGATCTAATCAGCCGGCCTTTTTAATCCCTTCAGGTTTTTTTTTCATTGATAAGGGAATTTTACCTGTATGAGACTAAATGGAGTGATACCATGAACAAGATGAAAGATGCAATTTTACCTGCGGATTTTTATCAGCAGACCACCCTTGAACTGGCAAAATCCCTTCTTGGCTGCCTGATTGTAAAAGAAACAGCGGAAGGAACCGCTTCTGGATTCATTGTTGAAACAGAGGCCTATATTGGACCTGGCGACATGGCCGCACATAGTTTTGGAAATAGAAGGACAAAACGGACGGAAGTGATGTTTGGAAATTCCGGTTTGATCTATACATACGTCATGCACACACATACACTGGTCAATGTCGTAAGCGGCGGGCCTGAAAATCCGGAAGCCATTTTAATCCGTGCGGTTGAACCCTATTCAGGGCTCGAGTTAATGCATGAAAGAAGAGGAATTGCCGATATTCGTAAATGGACCGATGGACCAGGGAAGCTAACAAAGGCACTGGGCATCACCATGGATGATTATGGTCGATCTTTTACGGATTCCCCGCTATATCTAGCAGCCGGAAAACAGCCGGAACACATATCCAGCGGCCCCCGCGTAGGAATCGACAACTCCGGGATAGCAAAAGATTACCCTTGGCGCTTCTGGGTTACCGACAATCCGTTTATATCGCGTAAAAACCTAATTAATAAAGCTGTACCGAAAAAATAAATCATGATTTTATCCCCTCTATGTTGAACACGGTAAATCCTATGGATGTTACACAACTTTGAGGGGATTTTACAATGTTGTGAATGAAACATCAGACACTCATAGCTTTTAATAATTGGTTTGGCAGAAATCAAGTATTCCCTCAACGTAACCTTCGTTCCTTATGGGTCCCTCAATATTCCACAGTCTAATTTCCTTAATCCCCCTCTCTATTAAACTCCCAGCCTATTACCCCAGTAATATTAAATTGACTTCCTTCCATGACAAACCTACTATAGTTAAGTCAGCAATATGGAAGGTGGTTTATGATGAACGTTCAGGCACTTTTACAAATGAATACGATTTTTATTAGTATCCTAATTGAATCCCTTCCCTTCATTTTACTGGGAGTCCTTATATCTGGAATCATCCAAATGTTTGTGTCAGAAGAGATGATTGCAAAGGTTATACCAAAAAATCCGATCTTATCTGTTCTATCGGCAATCGGTGCTGGGGTCTTTTTTCTTGCTTGCGAGTGCGGAATCGTCCCGATTACCCGCCGTTTGATTGCTAAAGGGGTTCCTCTTTCAGCGGCCATCGCCTTTATGCTTTCTGCACCCATTCTCAATCCAATCGTCCTGTTTTCCACTTATATCGCGTTTGGCAACAGCTGGAGCATGGTTTTCTATCGTGGCGGAATTGCATTCGCGGTCGTTCTGATCATTGCATGCATCCTGTCTTTTCAATTCAAGACAAACCAGCTTAAACACGAACATGCCGAACATATCCATCACCATAATCTTACATTTAAAGGCAAAATAACGGGTATGTTTAAACACTCGATTGAGGAGTTCTTTTCTGTTGGAAAATACTTAATCATTGGTGCACTGCTGGCAGCTGCCATTCAAACCTTTTTGAAAACATCTCTATTGCTTGAAATAGGGCAAGGAAAACTATCCGGGAATGCAGTCATGATGGCTTTGTCCTACGTCATGTCCTTGTGTTCCCAAGCGGACGCCTTTGTTGCAAGCTCTTTTAGAAGTACGTTCTCGCCCTCTTCACTTGTTGCTTTTCTTGTATTTGGGGCCATGTTTGATATTAAAAATACAATCATGCTTTTAGGTACCTTCAAAACAAAATTCGTTTTATGCTTGATGGCCTATATATTCATTTCCGTCTTAGGCCTGACTTTATTGTTTATTTCTTAAAGAGGGTGTTTTTATGGGAAGATTATTCATATTACTTGGACTTACTTTTTTATTCATGCATTTACACGCCTCAGGGAATATATCGAAATACATCAATATGGAATATTCTTATGTTTCACAGATTGCCATCTATATATTGGCTATTTTCACGTTAATGGGATCCTACTTATATTTTAAAGAAGATAATCAAGAAGAATGTGTTGATTGTCAGTGCGGACATGATCACTCCCAGGAAAACAAGAAATGGAAAAAGAACCTTACTTACTTCCTATTCGTCATTCCCATTTTAACCGGTCTCTTTTTGCCTGTTGCCACTATGGACTCGAATATCGTAGAAAAAAAAGGATTTCATTTCCCGGTGTATGATGACTCAGATGATTATAGCCAGCATCAATTTCTGCAGCCGGATACTAGTCTTTATTATGGCAAGGATGACTATTTAACTTTAATGGATGACTCGCTCAAAGACTTAGTTGAACGTGATAGTCTTCATTTATCCGATGAAAACTATCTAAACGACTTAGAAGCCATCTATTACTCTCCTGGAAAGTTCACTGGCAAACAAATTACATTAACCGGTTTCTCGTACAATTCAGATGAGCTAGCCAAAAACCAGGTATTCCTGTTTCGCTTTGGAGTCATTCACTGTGTCGCAGACTCTGGGGTATTCGGTATGCTAATCGAATTCCCTGAAGGTATGCATCCAAAAAATGATGAGTGGTATTCCGTGACAGGAGAATTGCAATCCATTTATTATCAGCCATTCAAGAAGACCATTCCCCTGCTCAAAGTATCATCACATAGTAAAATCGCAGAGCCTGACGATCCCTATGTTTATAGACAATATTAAAAAATGAATCATGGAAAGGTAAGGATATTATATTATTCTTACCTTTCTTTTTTTTAATTACCTCAAAACTTCCATCTATAAAAGCTCTTCTAGCCTAGTTATCTCTTTATGCAGATTAAGGATACTGTCCTTCTACTTGAATCCATACCATGTTACAGATCTGCAAAATAACTGAGAAATGACGAAAAAGTTGAATTTTATTTAAATGGGCCATGTTTTTTATATGCCTTACCTTTATAATATAAATGCTACATATTTTTTTACCACATCAGGAGGAACTTTCCTAAATGAACAATTCGAAAAACTCTTTCATTCTTGCAGGAACCATTATAGGTACCCTTATCGCCGGCACTTCTGCTTATGCTGGTTCTTATCAAGTTAAATCAGGGGACACCCTTGATAAAATCTCTAAAGCTAATCATACAACTATCCAACAATTAAAATCTCAAAACCATTTGACTAGTAACCTTATTTTTCCCGGCCAAATCTTGAAATTTAATACTCTTAACACTAAAAATATAGATAAAACCGAAAAATATGTGGTTAAGCTGGGGGATACTTTATCTAAAATTGCTAAAAGATACAACCTTTCACTTAGTGCCCTGCTTAAATTAAACACTAACATTTCTAATACGGATCGCATTTATATTGGCCAATCCATCCGTGTTTCCGGACAAGCTCCTGCATCCAGCTCTACGGCTAAAACAAACGCTACATATAAAGTCAAATCCGGGGACACCCTGGACAAAATTGCAAGAGTCAACAATATGACTGTCCAACAATTAAAGACTAAAAACCATTTGACTGGTAGCCTTATTTTTCCCGGTCAGGTCTTGAAGGTTAATACCCTTACCAGCACTCCCGATAATAATAATAATAATACTAAAATTACAACAGACGTTTATGTGGTTAAATTAGGGGATTCCTTATCAACCATCGCTAAAAGATATAACCTTTCCCTTAGTGCCTTACTTAAAATAAACCCTAATATTTCTAATTCCGATCGTATTCGTATAGGACAAACCATCCGTGTTTCAGGGAAAGCCTCGGCATCTTCCATTAATAAACCGTCCAAATCGACCAAAGCGGATCAAGTTCTGGCAGCTGGCGCTAAATACATGGGAGCCAAGTATGTTTACGGTGCAAGCACTTCGCGCACTGACATATTTGATTGCTCTTCGTTCACATTAAGGGCATTCAAAAGTGCAGGTGTTTCCTTGCCTCGAAATTCAGTAGCACAATCACATGTTGGTACAGCTGTATCTTCAAAAGCCCTTCAAAAAGGGGATTTAGTATTTTTTGATACCAATAATGATGGAGTAATCAACCATGTAGGAATTTATGCCGGTAACGGTCAAATGCTGAATGCTTCTACATCTAAAGGTGTATCCTACGCTAACATTAACAATTCTTACTGGGGACCTAGCTTTGTGAAGGCAGTCCGAGTTCTTAACTAAATGTGATGGCAGTACACGATATAGAGCTAAAAGCGTGTTTTGATAAAATGATCAAACACGCTTTTTTGTGTATCATCATGTCAAATAGCCGCCAACTGGGGTGATATGGCTTATAACCCTTCTTTTTGAATCCATCCTAACTCTCGCATTAACCTATGCAAATAAAGCATTACGTCTTTGTTATAATTGTTTTTACGATTAAAAATACTTAACACACTTAAAAGTATTGCAAGACATACAAAATAAACTAAACCTTCACTAATAAACCCAAATCTATAAAAAATAATTGTAGCAATGATAAACACACCAGTTAAAAGTATTTTATAAGACCAATACTTACTCATTATCATCACCTCTTTTTTCATTTTAATAATCTGAATAGGCAGTTTTAGTTAACCCATTAAAATTCTTCACTTAATACTATACAAATTTAAGCTACATTTTATCCTCTCTTTTCCTCATACCTGGCGCATTAACCTCTGCATCTCCATGATCGCATAATTAAGTTGTTCATTGATACGGACATCTTCCAAGCTGGATATTTCCTTTCGTTGGGCTATTTCATCCTTCTTTTTTCTATGATAGACCAGCGTTTGTTGTAATAACCAGGCTCTTCTTAATAACATTCTCTTCACCTGCCCGTTTTGTTAAATGTCCTTCCTGCATTTCCATTTGCTTTCTATGGACTTTTTCTTCTATTCGATCTATGAACAGCTGGTTATTATTGATATTTTCTTTATTCGACTCTATTAACCGCGCTAATGATACATTTTTACGCATTTTTGTGCCCCCGTATCTACAGAAATTGCCAACTGTAAAAAAATGGTTTTATCTAATTAGGAAGATCTTTTCCCTATTACTTCGTGACATTTTCATCATACTATTAGTTTAAAAATTCTTGGTTTCAATTTTGAAATGACAGGTACCAATACTGGTATTGTCATTCTGGAACTTGCCATTTTTGTCTTTAATCGGTCCGTGCAGTATCTAGATTACCAACAGAAAAAGGCCTTCATCACAGAAGACCTTTCAGACTGTATACTAATAAGAAGAGCAAGTTCGCCACAGTTTTTCCTAAAAAAACCGTTCCAGATTGAGTTCAGAAACCCGTTCCATTTGCCGCCTTGAGTTTATCGACCTAAGCCTCATTATATTCGACCTTTGAAGCATTTTATTCGACCTACGCCGCACTGTATTCGACCTTTGAGGCACTTTATTCGACCGTTCACGAATTTAATTCGACTCCGGACCCCTTTTTTGTCGCCAAACTCGATGAAAAGCAAGTTTGCCTGCATTTTTCACTAAAAAACGTTCCAGCTTGAGTGCTGAAATCTGCTCCCTTTGCGCCGGCTGTCTGCCAAGCCACCAGAAAGCAAGCGACTTTGTGTCTCGGCTAGCCAGTCCAGTTATTCGACAGGAGTGTCGCTTATTTCTTCAATCTAGTGAGGTTTCATAAACAAACATAAAGTATATTCTAGTGTTGTACAGGGGTGATTGCATTCCAAACCCCTTTTGTATACAAACTGAAAGGCCTTCATCCAGAAGGCCTTTTGGCATTACTTTAGTTTTTCTTGCTTTTCAAGATACTGCCTCATTTTTTTCAAATAATCCGGTGCATCCATTTGATCCTTCACGACCAATTCTATAAGGCAAAGTTTATCAGCGTTCATGTCCTGAGCATTTGCAATGGCATCATCCAGTTCACCATTCGTCTCGACTCGTGCTGTGAATGCCTCTTGACCAAACGCTTCAGCCAGTTTGGTATAATTCCACTCTGGTATCTCGTTGTATTTCTGTTTTTCTATATCTACTTTTACGTTTAAGAATTTTTCTATCGTATAGCCGTTATTGTTGAGGATGAACACGATGGGCTTGCAGCCGTTCTCCAGCATCGAGCTTATTTCCTGTACTGTCAGCTGTATCGAGCCATCCCCGGTAAACAAAAGAACACGTCTGTTTCTATCCGCTATACAAGCACCGAATGCTGCGGGCGTCGCATAACCGATGCTTTGCCAGCCACCCTGAGCTATGTAGGTTGCCCCTTTCGGCAATCTGACCTGTGACATGCCATAAGAGAATGTTCCTGTTTCCGTGACCACAATGTCATTTTCCTTCAACATTTGCTGAATCCGCGGATAATAGGAAGTCGCTTCCAGAGGTGCTGACGGGTCTTCCACCATTGTGTCATACGGAAATGAGATGGTTCCGACAGATTCGTTCTGCCGATAGCCAATGTTCTGGAGCGCATTTAGAATTTCCTCCGCCCTCACATTCATATAACTGGCTGCTCCCACTTTTAATGTGTCAGGCTGAATTTCCACCATTTTCAACGGGTCAAGCTTTGCTGTACCTTTGGAAGTATTAACGTCAGACCAAACTGCACCAACAGCTATGATGAAATCCGCTTCTTCAACAGTCTTTGTTACATCCTTACTTCCGAAAGCTCCGCCGTATACACCAATATACTGAGGATGGCTCTCATCAAACCCGCTTTTTCCCTGCATTAACGAAGCAACCGGAACATTTAAACTCTCAGCGAGCTGCAAAACGGGTTTCTGCAAGTTATAGCGAAGTGTTTTAACATCGACAAGCAAAACCGCTTTATTTACATCTTCTAGCATACCTTTTATATGCTTCACTGCTGACTGCAACCCATCGACATTTGATTTGGCCACATTTTCAGAAGCCTCACTGTAGGAAATCAACGGTTTTTCAACGAGATCGATAGCCACTACCAAATAAACGGGCTTCTTCTTTTCTTTGGCGATTCGGATTGCAGCCGGTATCTCCCTAGCTGCGTTTTCTGGTGTAAGAATCGCCGTATAACTGGTGATATGCTCATAAACCTTACGGAAAACGTCAAAATCTCCGTCCATTAACGTATGATGGGCAAGCGCCTTATCCTGTTGCATCATGGACTTTGGCGAGCCGACAATAT
Organism: Peribacillus sp. NPDC058075; assembly: GCF_042885195.1. Lineage (NCBI taxonomy): Bacteria > Bacillati > Bacillota > Bacilli > Caryophanales > Bacillaceae > Peribacillus > Peribacillus sp. NPDC058075. The sequence goes on from NZ_JBHVSL010000001.1 coordinate 3,424,634, forward strand.
GGATGAGCGGCACATTTTCACTATATGCGCCTGCGATTGCATTACATGCGCTCATTTCACCGACACCAAAAGTGGTGATCAGTGCCGAAATTCCCTTCACCCGGGCATAAGCGTCCGCAGCGTAGCCTGCATTGAGTTCATTTCGTCCATTAATAAACTCAATCCCATCGTAATCTTCCAAAGTATCTAGCAATGAGAAATTATAATCACCAGGCACACCAAAAATCTCTGTAATGCCTTCTGCTTTTAAGCAGTTGTATAAATATTGTCCCAAGGTTCTTTTTTCAGCCAATTCAATCACTCCTTCAATCGATTTCTTCTTATTTTATTTATACCCAAACATGAGTAGGTTAACCGTAAGTAGGTAGTTCGCTACTCTATTACTCTAGTTTTAGCCTTAATGTATGAAGTGATTGAGATTATCGCAGGCATGCTTTCATAAACGATTCAATTCCAAATCAAAATATCTGAAAATTCTTGATTCACCACTATATTTGATTTATATTTGAATCACCGGAACAGAGGATAAGGGGGAAAATGATGAGTGATAACAATGTCAAAAGAGTTTTGGAATGCATCATCAACACATCCAATAACAATATTACCGTGACCGATGAAAAAGGTTTTATTTTATTCACAAATCCTAACCATTGGTGGATATATGGAATCGAACCAGAACATTATCTTGGGAAATCCGTTTACCAGCTCGAAACGGAAGGAATCCTCTCACCGTCGATTTCCGCCATGGTATTGAAAGAGAAAACACCTGTCCAGATCATGCAGCAAACGAAGACGGGAAAAATCGTCATGTCGACTGCCTATCCCATCTTTGATGATACGGGTGAATTGATTCGTGTCGTCAGCTATGCCCAAGATCAAACTGAAATCAGGAACCTTCAGAATCAATACGGTCAATTAGAGAAAAAGATTCAAGAATACCAATCGGAGGTCGAGGAGCTTAGGGAACAGGAGGAACTGATCTATCGCAGCAAGGAAATGCGGCAAATCGCGAAAACGATACACCGTGTTTCCAAAACGGATGCCACGGTCATGCTTCTTGGGGAATCCGGTGTGGGAAAGAGCGTCTTCGCCCGCCGGCTGCATAATCAGAGTTACCGCAGCAAAGAGCCATTCATCGAAGTCAACTGCAGTACCATCCCAGAAAGTCTCTTTGAATCCGAAATGTTTGGTTACGAAGCAGGATCCTTTACCGGTGCACAGAAGCAGGGGAAGCAAGGGCTCGTGGAACAAGCTGATAACGGAACCTTATTTCTGGATGAAATCGGGGAGCTTCCTCTGGATATGCAAGTGAAATTATTAAATGTCCTGCAAGAGAAGACCTTTAAAAGAGTGGGCGGAAAAAAAGAGCATAAGATAGATTTTCGGCTTGTGACAGCAACCAATCAAAACCTTGAGGAAATGGTAGAAAAGGGAACATTCAGGCTAGATTTGTATTACCGTTTAAATGTGATTCCGATTCAAATTCCGCCATTACGCGAAAGAAAAGAAGACATTGCCATCTTAATCAATCATAATCTCGAAATCATTAACAAGAAATACAAGTCAGATAAGAAATTGCACCCTTCCACTTACGAAATACTGATTCAGCATAAATGGTCAGGAAACGTGCGTGAATTGGAGAACCTGATAGAACGGCTCATTTTGACCTCGGAAGACTCCATCATTTTCCCTGGCTTTCTCCCCTCCCATTTCCATGGACAAGAATCTTTGGAGAAAATAGATGATACCCTAATGATCGACAATATGATGGTTGATGATAGTGATCTCAATACCGCCCTCGAACAAGTAGAAAAATGGATGATGATGAAAGCGAGTAAACAATGCAAGTCCACATATGAAATGGCTAAATTCTTAGGTATCAGCCAGCCTTCCGTCGTCAGGAAAATGAAGAAATATAAAGGTCAACTGCCCATTAAGTAATAGTGGGATGAAGGAATGTTTCAATGCGGTATCCACCTTTTTTAACCTGTATAAATAGGAGACCTACGTATCGAAGGTCTCCTATTTCTTACTTATTTGACACACCTGCAGTTTCAAATGTTGCCATTTCTTTAATGAACAATGTTGCTGCCTTAAGAATGGGGTAAGACAGGGCTGCCCCTGTTCCTTCCCCGATTCTCATTCCCAGGTCGAGGATCGGCTCCTTGCCAAGCAGCTCTATGGCCGTTCTATGGCCTGGTTCTGCAGATCGATGTCCAACAAACATATAATCGGCTGCACGTCCGGAAATCAGGCTTGCCAATACAGCAGCCGTGGTTGTAATGAAACCATCAACAAGAATGGGTATACGGTTATTTGCCGCAGCAAGCATGGCCCCTGCCATTCCTGCAATTTCGAATCCACCGATATTCATCAAAATATTGATGGGGTCATCTGGATTAGGATTTCTTAATGAAATCGCTTCTTCAATTATTCTTCGCTTATGTAAAATGCCTACTGAATTCAATCCTGTTCCCTGCCCCACTAGTGATTCGACGCTTTTCCCGCTTACGATGGAGATGATGGCGGTACTGGACGTCGTATTTCCGATTCCCATTTCACCAAGTATCAGGCAGTTCGCTCCACGGGCAATCATTTTCTCTGCACGGTCAAATCCAATTTCAAGCGCTTGAATTACTTCTTCCTTTGTCATCGCCTCTTCCTTATAAAAGTTTCTAGTTCCCTTGCGGACTTTTCTCGAAGTTAGCCCCGGTTCCTCGATATCTGCATCGATCCCTATATCGACAATGTCCAAGTAAGCGTCTATCGCCCGGCTTAATACATTGATGGCCGCACCATCATGCAGAAAGTTGAGAGCCATTTGTTCCGTCACTTCTTTTGGATAAGCCGAAACCCCTTCTTCCGTAATTCCATGGTCGGCCGCAAACACAATCACCCCCGGTTTCGAAATGTCCGGAAATGCCTCTCCTGTCATCTTGGCCAGTTCGATTATCCATTCTTCAAGCCGCCCTAAGCTTCCCTGAGGGACCGTCAGCGAATCGACATGACCTTTAACCTGCCGTCCCATTTCTTCATCCAACATCGGGATCGAGATGGAAGCTAACCCATTCGTCATATTAATACCCCCCACAAACCAAAATGAAAAACCTTAACCACAGGAAAAGGTTCTTATCCATCATCTGCTATAAATACAACTTAGTCCACATAATTATTCTCTAAGCTTTCACTTATACTCACTGTGTTCCATTAGTTCGGCACTCCCATTTCATTTAGTGGGTAGATGCGAAATTTCACTTTGCCCACAAGTGATTTTTCAGAAATAAAACCAAATCTTCTTCCATCCCAACTGTTCCTCCGATTATCCCCCATGACAAATAAATGACCCGCAGGTACCTTCGATTTCCCAAGTAAATCACTCAGGGTGAAATTCTCCGTCAGATTTTCTTCAGGCGGAATTTCCCCTTTTTTTGTTTTCAAATACGGTTCTGCATACTTTTTCCCATTGATATATAAGACATCATCTTTCATTTCGACACTGTCACCTGGTAAACCGATTACCCTTTTTATATAATTCTCTTCCGCGTCCGGAGCATAAAATACGACCATATCGAAGCGCTCTGGCTTACCAATTTTAGCTACCACGATCCGGTCATCATTTTCATAAGTCGGCTCCATTGATTCACCTTTTACTGTGACTGGCGTAAATAGAAACTGTTGGCAAATGAAAACGATCATTAAAGCGAATAAGATGGCTTTCAACCACGAAAACACTTCACTTTTCATATTCTTCATCAGGACTCCCTCCCATCCATTGTGAACAGCTAAAACCAATTATTGGACTACAGCACAATTCTTTAGCTCTGTTTATCCCCTTAAATATCCTTTTGCGGTCGGGGACTTTTGAGGAGACAACCCAAAGAAATATCTGGAAAAATTGTAACATATCCATTTATCGCTTGCGAGATTAAATCATTTTCAATGCCAATCTCAAACCATGAAAAAAAGGATAGCGAATTTCAGCTATCCTTTTACTACGTTTTTTCCTCAGTATTTATTCCAAGTCAATATCGTATCGAGTGGCAAACGGACTTTTTCAAACCCTGCTTTAGTTCCTTTTCCAATGGAAATTAACATGACAGGCTTAAAGTTTTCCGGTACATTGAATGCATCGACAAATTTGGCTTCATCAAACCCTCCCATTGGGACTGTATCGTATCCTTTTGCTTTTGCAGCTAACATGATCTGCATGGAAACCAAGCCACCGTCAATCATGGCTACACTTAAAGCCTTTTCAGCAGAAAAGTTACCGTAATTATGCATAATAGAGGCTACATATGGCTCTTTGATTTCATTCTTCATGATTCCTTTATCGACTAATTCACCATAAATCCGTTCTGCATTTTTGTATCCCTCTATATCAGCTAAAACGGCAATGACAGCAGATGAATCGACGATTTGTTGTTGGTTATTTGCGATGGGAAGCAATTCTTGCTGGGTTTGCTTATCTTGAATCACAAGGAATCTCCAAGGCTGTAAGTTGGAAGAAGACGGTGCTTGAATCGCAATCTCCAGGATCTCACGAATTTCCTCTTCAGTCATCACGTATTCAGCATCGTACTGGCGAACAGATCTCCGTTCTTTTGCCACCGTAATGAAATCCGTATCATTAAGGACTTTCGGCTTTTCAAGCGGTATATTCAATTCTTTCGATTTATTCAGGTACTCTTCTTTACTCATTATATTTTTTGTCATTTATAATGACCTCCAGTTAACTGTAATTAATACAGGAACAGTATATAACGTATACTGTTCTTTTGTCAAATACAGTTTAAGAAAAACGAAACCCTGTCAGTTTCGTTTTTCACATTAAGATTTTGATAGTAAGTCAGCGATCGTTTTTTGTTCCAAGCCTTGTATAATCCAGCTCTCCATCTCGTTTTTCAAACCGCATAACGCTTCTCTAGATGATGGATGAAAGCATTTTTTATCATTCACATCAAGAAAGCCTTTTGAGAAAGGTTCTGATTTAATTGCAGAGTATATATCTGCAAGAATGATTTGTTCGGGATTTTTGGCAAGTGAATATCCCCCATCCCTGCCCTCCTTCGCTTGAATCAGCCCTGCCTTCACTAAATTACTTAATATTTTTCTAAGAAAACCTGACTCCGAATCAAGCTTATCGGCCAATTTATTACTATTACATAATCCATCATGATCAGCAAGAACAAGCAGGGCTTGTACGGCAAGACTAAACCACATAATACTGGAAACCTTTTCTGACATTTCTTTCACCTCTCTCTCTACTTTAAACTATTTTTCAATGAATATACAACGATGCATCGAACAATCCTGCCAAAAACCTTAAACCCTCGGTCATCGGGGAAAGCTGTAAGCCCTTTTTGGTACGCTGCGAGTTCCAGAGCAGTGGTAGTAATCTCCATTTATAATAATCCGAAAAAATATATAGACAAATTTCTTGTCTTACAAATTATATTTATAGGAATATGGTAAACTTACTTTATAGAATTTACTTTGCTCAGAAAGTGGATGAATCATGCTGAAAACAATAAATGAACAAATGGATAAAATCATGCCCCTTATCACGCCGATAAGCGTGGTTATTGGGGTTTTATTGGCCGAACATCTAATGGATTACACTTTTCTTGTCCCCTGGATATTTGCCTTCATTACATTTTCCGGAAGTTTAGGCTCTAACTTTAAATCTCTGCAACAGGCAGTCACCCACCCTTTACCTGTTTTCATCGTATTGATCATCCTTCATATGCTTATGCCTGTTTGGGCTTTTGGACTCGGGCATTTAGTGTTCCATGGTGATGCTTTCACGATTACCGGCCTAGTGCTGGCTGTAGTGATTCCAACCGGTGTCACCAGTATGATCTGGGTATCCATTTATAATGGGAATGCCGTACTTGCCCTAACCATCATCTTAATCGACACCCTACTCTCGCCATTCATCGTTCCTTACAGTGTATCCCTTTTTGGAGGCGGTTCGATCGAAATGGATTTGGGTTCGATGGTGAAAGGATTAATCGGTATGGTCGTTCTTCCCTCCATGCTTGCCATGTTCTTGAATCAAGCAACAAACGGGAAGATACAATATACACTATCCCCCCGCTTAGCTCCATTTTCCAAGATAAGCGTTGGAATCGTAGTCATATTGAACAGTTCAAAAATCGCGCCTTACTTAACCCATTTCGATAAGAAATTACTGATCATGGCTTTCTTGGTTTTGTTCATAGCTGCTTCTGGGTACGCCATTTCTTGGATGGTCGGTGCATATTTAAGATGGAATAAGGCGGATATCATCACCTTGACATTTACAGGCGGCATGCGAAACATCAGTGCTGGAGCCGTTCTTGCAACCACCTATTTCCCTGCTGCAGTCGCGGTACCCGTTGTACTTGGCATGCTGTTTCAACAAATGCTTGCCTCCTTTTTTGGCTATGTCATGGAAAGGCATTTCCATCGTGATGTGAATGAAGGGTAAGCCGTCGAAACAGCACCATTGGAAAATGATGTATAATTAATACATAGATTTTCATACGGTGGTGAAATTCATGATCCATGCTGTCAAAGATTTTTTATCCAGCTTCTTGCTGATTACCAGTTGGTTAATATTTGCGGTCAGCAGCAGTTTTTTCTTCTTTTCGTTTTTTTCCGTTTTTGCCCTACCTATTTTCTTATTAATATTTTTTATCGGCTTCCTTTGTTTCCGCATTTCCAGGAAACTGGACTCACGACGAGTTTCTTAAGTGTTAAAATCTATTTATTCTACAATACTAGCGATAATTTTATTTGAATGCCATTTAATATGGTTCTCAACCCTTCACTTAATCCTTAAAAAAAGGAGCTGCAAATGGCAGCTCCTTCTTTTTGTTCTCACATCTGCATTATCGTGATAAGGTACCTTGCAGACGATTTGTTTCGGCGATTACTTTTTCTTCATCGATCGTTAAGCACTGGCCATCTTTTACGACGTTTTTGCCATCAATGTATACATCACATACATCATTTCCGCGTGCTGCATAAAGCAGGTGCGAATAGGCTTCACTCAATGGCTGCAAATGTTCTTTATCATATGGGTAAATGGTGATGAAATCTGCTTTTTTACCAGCTTCCAGTGATCCTGTATGACCCATGCCTACTGCTTCGGCACCCATTCTTGTGGCCATGGCGAGTGCCGTTTGGGCAGGGAATTTAGTGGCGTCCTTATACATTCCTTTTTGCAGTAATGCAGCCGTCCTCATTTCTTCGAACATATCGAAGTTGTTATTGGAGGCGACGCCATCTGTTGCCACTCCCACTTTAATGCCTGCATCAAGAAGGCTGACGACATCTGCTATTCCAGATCCGAGCTTCAGGTTACTGATTGGATTATGGGCAACGCGAACATCATGCTGTTTTAGTATCGCCCGCTCTTCATCATTGAGAACCACTCCATGTGCCATCACGGTAGGCAGATCGAACAGCCCTAAACGGCGAAGGTGCTCGACAGGACGGGATCCGTAACGTTTTTCGATGTCGAGAATTTCAAAGTCCGTTTCAGATACGTGAATGTGCACCATCAAATCATTCTCTTTTGCAATCCGTGCACTTTCCATAATCGCTTCAGGTGTGCAGGCATATGGGCTATGTGGTGCGACCATTGTAGTCAGGCGGCCATCGGCAAACGTTTTATAGTTTTTTGAAAACTGCTCAGCCCCCATGAGGTTCGCTTTTTGATCTTTTTCCGTACCCAAGCTGAAGATCGTGTAGGAAAAAGCTCCCCTCATTCCTGTTTCGCCTATCGTCTCCATGACAGCTCCCGCATCTATTCCATTAGGATTAAACATATCCGAAAATGTCGTGGTTCCTGATTTCATCATTTCCATAATGCCAAGCTGTGAACTTACAGAGGCTATTTCCGTTGTAAACTGGCTTTCGATCGGCCATATTTTCGTTTCAAGCCATGGCTTCAGCAGCATATCGTCCCCGATACCGCGTAAAAGGGTCATTACAATATGCGAATGGGCATTCACAAGGCCTGGCATAATCCATTTCCCGCCAAGGTTGACCACTTGATCTGCATCTGCCAAATGTTCTTCAACATGCTGGCCGATGTAGGATATGGTATGATCTTGTACAATCATCATGCCGTTTTCAAAGATTTGATTTTCCTTGTCCATAGTAAAAAATGTAGCATCCACATATATTGTTTTCATAAGCATTTCCTCCAAAGTCGTATCATGTATCAACATGTTCTATTCCGCATTCTAGACTAGCACCTTACATGTAATCAAGTAATTCCATATTATCAGGGGACATTTCCATTTACCTTAGGAACCTATTGAAAGGGTGCGCCCCTCAATTACCACATAGTGGATGCCCATTGCAAAATCAATTGCTTAAAAAAATCTTCCCTCTATTGCCTGTGACAATAATGGCTTCTTGCACATCTTGAAGACCATAGCAGGAATCCGGCATCATGAATTTCAACCTTTTATCAGAGATGAACCCCATCAAAAGATTAAACGTTTCATGCCAGGTTTGAACGGAAGCCTGCTGATTCCAATGCCGAAGATGAAACATTTTGACATTCACTTTTGTCCTTTGACAAATTTTTGCCCAATTCACAGACTGTCCTGATAAAAGGCCAATCGTTAATAAGATGCCATTAGGCCGAACGCAAAAAGCCAGTTCTGAGCCATCGATGCCGCCTACTGAATCTATAGCAGCCTTTGCTCCGCGTCCATTCGTCATTTCCATCACTGCATCATGCAGTGATGATCGTGACGTATCGATCACATAGGAAGCACCAAGTTTAAGCAGTTCTTCCGTATACTTATTGTTTCTCTTTATAGCAATCAGCTTAAATCCAAGAATCCTGGATAACTGGGCAAAGATGCGGCCAATGGAAGATCCACAGGCATTTACGAGTAAAACATCATCCGGTTTCAATGCTAATACTTCTGTACAGATTAGCCATGCTGTTATCGGATTTATATATAATTGTGCTGCTATATGATCCTCAAGCGAATCCGGAATGACGATGGCCAGCTCCGCAGATGTTTTAACATAATCTTGCCAAGTCCCTTCACCGCGCAATGGCAGAACACGCTTTCCTATCAGCTCTTTAGAAACCGATGGACCGACCTCTTCGACAATGCCGACCCCTTCATAGCCAGGTATGGAAGGCAAGGGAATTCGGTGGGAATATGCACCGCGAATGGGCAGCAAGTCAGATGGATTAATGGGACGTGCAGTCATCCGAACGAGGACTTCCCCGTCTAGAGGTTTTTGAATTAGTTTATTTTCAACTTTTAGAACCTTTTGCGGATTCCCAAACTCATAGAATTTAACACATTTGGCTTCCAAGATACTAAGTCTCCTTTAATATATACGTCCATCTATTCTATCATTTATACTCTTAATCTAAAATATCATAACAATCCCTCTCAACATCCTAAGTAAGCAAAAAAGCCAACAATGAATATGTTGACTTCTGTAATTCGATATCCATCCGGCACGAACGTCGCTAGTTTTTCTAATGATCTTGAGATAAACCAATTGGAATGCATAGGGGCGTTTGATCAACGGGATTTTCAATAATGCAGCATTCCAGTCCGAAGACGTCCTTGATCATCTCTTTTGTAAAGACCGTTTCAGGCGGTCCTTTCCTTCATCTATACTTACTTAACTTCTTATCCGACTAATACATTCATAATTGAAAATGATTATCATCATCCTGTAGTTATGATAAAGTCATAGACTGATACGGTCAATATTAATGAAATTTTGTGAATAAAATTCATTTTGGCCATTAAGGCAACCTGCATGGATTTTACTGATTACATGAAGGTGAACTTTAAAAAGTAAAAAAGAGCAAACCCGTTAAGGTCTGCTCTCCTTGCCTTGCCATCTATTTTCATTCAATCAGCATTCAAATTCCACAAACTAGTTTGAATCTTCTTTGCCCTTCCAGGTTACTTTAGTGAAACTTAGCCTTTAAAAAGCGATACAGTCCATCTTCTCGATAGGAATACTCCGTTACTTCATCGGCTTGTTCTTTGACCAGGTCCGTGGCGTTTTTCATGGCAACACAATGTCCGGCGAGTTTAAATAGCGGGAGGTCATTTTCGCCATCGCCTACTGCCAGGATATTTTCGGGTGCTAGCTGGAAATGTTTCAGCAGCAGTTGAACGCCTGTTGCTTTTGTGATGCCTTCCACGGTCACTTCTACATTATGATGAGTGGAGGAAGCTGTGGTAAAGGCATTGTACTGCTTGATTTTTCCCAACTCCGCTTTCCATTTTCGAATCGTATTCATTTCATTGCTGAAAAAGTAGATTTTGGCGACGCTGCTTATATCCAGTTGCTCTGACCACCTTATCTTGTCTTCGACTGCATCCTGTCTTGATAGCCATTCATTTTCATCGACTGTCTCAGGCTTTGGCATCAAACCTTGTTTAACCATATAGTCTTTATCTTTAAGTAATGCCATCCGTGTTCCATCGTTCGGATGAACTTCGTAAAATATCTCTTCCGCTCCTGCTTTGGCGACCAATTCTCCAACAAGTTCCGTCGACAGGGCGTGTTCGACAATCTGTTTCTTTCCGATGAATACGGACATTCCATTGGCGGTCACCATTCCATCTGCCTCCATGCCGGCCGGCAGAACGTCCCTCACTTCTTCCAGCGTTCTTCCTGTTGCAATGAAAATCAGCTTACCGCTTTTCCTAAGTTCGCCTATGTATTGTTCCAGCGTCTCATTCACAGTATTTCTTTCGTTCAATGTCGTGCCATCCAAATCGAGCACAATTGCTTTGTTGGTCATGCAAATCACCTCAAAAATCAGAATGATGATGAAAATGCCAACAGCCCACTATCTATAAGATCTTAGGCTGTTGGTTTCATTCATATATTTTTATTACTGTACCTTATCAGTATAACAGTTTAGGATAATCCTAAAAGTTTCATGACACTTAGGATCAAGAGACCGACCACACCAAAGTCCGAATCACCAAATGTGGTCCCTTCAAACCCTACATCCCCCAAGAAGACCAGGAGTATTGCCGGCAGGAAACTGATGATGAGTCCGTTGGCAAACGACCCGAGCATAGCACCGCGTCTGCCTCCTGTGGCATTTCCAAATACACCTGATGCTGCTCCGGTGAAGAAATGCGGTACGAGCCCCGGAACGATTACTTTCAGTCCAAGTACCGGAAGGAGGAACATGGATAATAATCCAGCCAAGAAACTGAATAGGAACCCGATGATCACTGCATTTGGAGCGAATGGAAAGATGGTCGGACAGTCCAATGCAGGCTTTGTATTCGGCGCCACTTTATCGGCAATCCCTTTGAATGCAGGGACGATTTCAGCAATTAACATTCGTACCCCTGCAAGGATGATGTAGACTCCTGCAGCGAATGTTATCGCCTGGATGAAAGAGAATACGATGAAGTTAGAACCGCCGGATAATTCCGTTTCAATATAGTTCTGTCCGGCAAACAACGCGACGATCACAAAGAACATCGTCATCGTAAGCGATACAGCGACTGATGTGTCCCTCAGGAATCCTAAAGATTTAGGTACCTTGATTTGCTCTGTCGTTTTTTCCTTATTTCCAAACCATTTTCCAACAGTCGCGGATACAAAATATCCGATTGTCCCGAAATGGCCGATGGCAAAATCATCGCTTCCGGTAATCTTCCGTACGTATGGCTGAAGGAGGGCTGGGAACATCACCATGCATACTCCTAATAGAATGGAACCGACCAAGATAAGCGGAAATCCGCTGAGCCCGCCGACCGATAGCGTGACTGCAAGTAAACAAGCCATGAATAAGGTATGGTGTCCCGTTAAAAATATATATTTAAATGGCGTGAAACGAGCCAGCAAAACATTGACGACCATACCAAAAACCATGATTAGTGCAGTCGAAGTCCCAAAATCACTTTGGGCGGCTGCGACAATGGCTTCGTTATTCGGTATGACGCCTTGTACATTGAATGCATGATCGAACATTTTACTGAATATATCAAGGGCGCCAATGAGCACTGCCGCTCCCGCTCCAATGATAATGAAACCCATGACGGTTTTTAGCGTTCCAGATACAACATCCGCACTGGATTTCCGCTGTAACAGCAGTCCAATGAGAGCAAACAGCCCCACAAGTATGGAAGGTGTACCCAAGATGTCATTCATGATAAGTTCCAGCATTGCCTCTCCCCCTCTTCTTTATGTTTTTTTCTTATAGATGTGAAACCAATTTCGATGAGATTTCAGGGATGCTCATCATATTTTCCAGTGTGACGATCGTCCGGGTTCCATCATCCAGTTGACCGACAATATCCGCCGCTCCCAGGAAAATATCAGCCTGAACCGTTTTTGCGGATGCCAGATCCGTATGATCCACCTCGGCTGTCTTACCCATTTCCGTCAACGCTTTCTTCACATTCATCTCCATGATGAAGCTGCTTCCCAATCCGTTTCCGCATACTACCATGATTTTCTTCATATCAATCTCTCCTTTTTTTATCCTACATGCATTTCCAATTTAGATTTGATTTCAGGGATGCTCATCATGTTCTCCAATGTGACGATCGTCCGGGTTCCATCATCCAGCTGACCGACAATATCGGCCGCTCCCAAGAAAATATCAGCCTGAACCGTCTTTGCGGATGCCAGGTCCGTATGATCCACCTCGGCCGTCTTCCCCATTTCCGTCAATGCTTTCTTCACATTCATCTCCATGATGAAACTGCTTCCTAATCCATTTCCGCATACTACCATGATTTTCATTCCGCTTCCTCCTTCGAATATTTATGAACGTACTCCATAAGGACCGATTTATCTGAAGTGCTTACTATTTCTTCTATATTGGCTGGTTCATTCAATAATTGAGTGAGCTGGATCAACGCCCGCAGATGCGAATCGTTATCCACTGCCGCCAAAATGATAATCAGGCGTACCGGTTTATCCGGCGCAAAGTCCACGGCTTCATCCAATTTCAGCAAACTCATGGATAAAGACCTGACCCCCTGCTCCGGACGTGCATGGGGAATCGCCACTCCAGGCGTTATCACTACATATGGACCATTCGTTTCTATGGCCTCGATCATGGCATCCACATATCGTTCTTCGACGGTACCTAAGTCAACGAGAGGCTTGGCCGCGACTTGAATGGCTTCTTTCCAATCGGAAACTTGGTGCTGTAATTGAATGGTTTGCATATTGAGCAGTTCTTCTAACACAGGCTTCTCTGCCTCCTTTAAAGAAAATTGGGTTATTTTTGGTGTATGGGTATACACATTCGACTTCAAAGCCTTTTCAAGCTGATCCTGTTCATGGATGGTTGCATACTTGGAAATGATCTTTAATAAAGCTGCAACATCCACACTTTCCGTCGTATATCCATACAATTCCTGCATGACCTGCTGGCGCAATGTATGTTTGTCCTGCATTTCCAAAATGGGCGGTACAACGAATAATGCCGCTTTTGTTCTCATATGCACTGTCGAGAAAACAAGATCGTACGACAGTGGGTATTCAGCCGCATTTCTAACGGACAGAACGTCCAGGAACAATATATCCGGAAATAATTCCCTCAATGTATAAATGAGGATATTGCTGATTCCAATGCCATTCGGGCATACGACAATTGCCCGCTTTCGATCATCCAATGTCGTTCCTTGCCTGCGCAGCCATCCGCCAAAATAGACCGTGAAGTATGCGACTTCCTCTTCCGATACTGGACAGCCAATTTCTTTCTCCAACACCCACAGGGATTTTTTTGTCAAATGATGCAATTCAGGATAGACCTTCTGAACCCGTCCCGTCATCGGGTTCATTTGCGGGAGACCATACCGCAGGCGATGATATGCCGGTTTAAAATGAACGTATAATTGTTGGCATAGCTGTTCCTTGTCTTTCAGGTGAACAAATGCCAGCCTCTCGAACTCTGCGACGATTTCCTGCAAAAGGTGCTGAATGGCTTCATCATCCTTAAGAGGCGAAATATCCTTCGTTCGATTCATGCTCAGTAAATGTAAGGTGGCGTATAAGTTTTCCGTTTCGCTCCATACTGATTGAAAGGCATTCGTTCTGGTCATTTCCTCTACCATTTTGTATTCTTTCGTGGCAACAAACGGCGCCCAGCTCTGGTCTGCCTGTAACTCTTCCCCTTTTCCTATGAGCTGATCAGTACATAGAAATAAATAGCTCAGTTCATGAAGCCGTTCATCCGTAAAGGTGATCCCTAATTTACGTTCGATCCTTTCAAGCTGTAACCGGATCGAGCTGATTTGCTTGTCATGATTTCCCCATATGCATTCCATGATCCATTCACTATTGGGACTGTTCAATACATCATGTACGAGACGTTCAATGATATATCTCTTTACTCGGGTTTCCCCAATCACCACATAGCCATCTTGTTTGGAATACTGGATCTTGAGCGATATGTCCTTGTTTTTCTCTTTAAGTCTCTTTAAATCCTTCAGCACCGTATTTCGTGAAAGCCCGGTGATCGTCTGGAAATGATAGACGGACAATTCTTCTGAGCTTAACAGAATCATGAGGTAAAAAACTTTTTCCCTATCTGTCTCTGAAAATATATAATGGCGTTTTGTCAGTTTTACATTCAATTCTTCATCCCTGATCGTTTCAGAAAAGGAGTAGCCCATTTCACGATTATATTGAATCGGTTCATATCCATGAAATTGGAGCCAATCATTCGCTTTGCTCAATCCATATTGAATCTGCCTTCTCGTCAGACCTGTTTGGGCTTCAAGTTCTTTCATTTTTGAAATGGGCGAATGCTGTAATAGTTTTAGTAAATTGGCGCTTCTTTCATCTAAAAACATTCTCAATCCCTCTCCCTGCTTCTACGATATCCCACTTCTTATTAAAAATGTAGCGTTTCTAAGTCCGAATGTTGTCATAGGTACTGCACAATAATATACTCTTTAAACATTTGTGCACAATACCGCATCTTTTCTTAAAACATTAATTGCTTCGTAATCGATTTACAATAAGGAAAATAGTTAGAAGAGGCTATTATATGCAATTTGAGGCATACTGGAATGCTTGATATAGAAGACTCGGGGCGGGGTGAAGCTGTGGGTTTGGAATGATGTGCCGTTTTAAAGGGGCTAAACTTTGGCGATTGAGATCAGAATACGCATTCTTCACCAAATGAAAGCGAAAACAACGTAAAACCTCTAAAAAAGTTCTAGCCTGATTTCAGAAATCCGCTCCCTTTCCGCGGACTGTCTGCCAAGCCTCCTCGACGCAAGCGCCTGTGGGGTCTCAGCTAGCCAGTTTTTCGGCAGGAGTGTCGCAAATTTCTTCCATCCAATAAGGTTTCATACTATATAAAACAATAAAAAAAATCATGGATTATAACAAAGTTTCGTTTTGAATAATTAGGTAAAAATCACCTCAGTAAAAGAATTCGGGATGACTATTCCCATTAGTTCGACAAACTCAGGGGAGACACCGCAGACGCATAAAACGCCGAAAAGGCTCCCGGACAGCCCAGGAAAGCGAGTGCCTGGAGAGGATTTAAATTCTACTAATCATAATAAAAACTGTAGGCAAACTCGATTTTCATCAAGTTTGCCTACAGTCCGAATGGGGACAAATGTCCCCTTTTTCATTCAATCAGTGCGTTATCTTTATATCTTGCTGAAATCGCGCTGAGCTCCCCTATAGCTTCCGATGATATTTTGATAACCAGGAAGCTGGCTGGAAAGTAAAGCACCAAAACCTTCGACATCGTTGCGCCAATCACGTTGTAATTCGCACGCTACGCTAAACCAGTTCATAAGCTGCACACCGCCATGCGCCATACGCGCTAAAGCCGCATCAGCTACCTGTTTGCTGACTGTTCCAGATGCATCCGTGACAGCGAATACTTCATAACCAGCTTTCAAAGCGGAAAGTGCCGGGAAAGCAACACAGACATCTGTAACCACGCCCGCGATGATGAGTTGTTTTTTTCCAGTTTCTTCGATTGCTTTAACAAAATCTTCATTATCCCATGCGTTAATTTGTCCAGGCCGAGCTATTTTTGGTGCGTGAGGAAAAAGTTCTTCCAATTCTTGCATGAGCGGTCCGTTTGGTCCGTTTTCAAAGCTTGTCGTTAAAATGACTGGTAAATCAAAAAACTTAGCGGTGTTGGCCAGAGCCATAACATTGTTCTTGAATTCATCAACACCATAATCACGCACTAGCCCTGAAATAAGGCCGGTTTGATGATCCACCAGAAGAACGGCAGCATCATCTTTGGAAAGACGGGAATAGAGATCAGACATTTTTAAAGTCCTCCTTTTATTAAAAGCTATCGAAGAAAGTTCATATGTAGGGAAATCCCCCAACCCCTTCGTTGGTTCCAATCAGTTTATAACTTAACTGAATGTTGCTATGAGTTTATCTAAAAACTCATAGTCTGTCATATATAGATTAAGAACATGGATTATTAATCTATAATTGGAGTGTGATCGATCCAATGAATGAATTGTTGTAAATAACGCTCAAGATAACGTTTTGTTTGATCGTCAGTAAGCACTTTCCGATCAGAATCAATTTTTTTATGTACTTGCGAAATCAGCATTTTTTGAAATGGAAGAACATGGACTTGCATGGCTTCTAATACTTGCCTGATTTGCATTTGAGCAAATGCAGTACCCATTCCACCAGGAGTAGCTCCAATCAGGCCAACTGGTTTTTTGGTAAGAACGGCGGACTCTCGAGGTCTTGATGCCCAGTCCAATGCATTTTTTAATACGCCTGGCATTCCAGAGTTGTACTCTGGACTTACGATAATGATACCGTCAACGTCCTGTATGGCGGATTTAAATGATGCCACTGTTTCTGGAACCCCACTTATTTCTAAGTCTTCGTTAAACAACGGAAGATCATTAATTTCGATCCAGCGAAATTGATACGTATCAACCATATCTGTCAATGATTGAGCAATGATTCGATTATAAGAATTTTCCCGTAAACTGCCGCAAATAAGGCCGATGGTTCTGGTCATCTACTTCCCTCCCTGTTTGAAATCTTCTCCTATGGTACCATAATATACCAAAAATAAAAAAGTGACGTTATTCCTAATCACTAAATATAGAAAAACATAATAGGTGGGTAAAAAGAACTTCCTAAAAATGATCATGAATTCTAAATTGCATGCACCAAAGTCCCTCTTCCATTCTCTGAATATTTCCAACATACTATAAACTATAAGGCGATTGGGAGGAGTGCGGAAATGGAGGAAAAGAAAGTTACATGGTTAGAGCTCTTTTATGATTTGTTATTTGTGGCGGCCGTTGCGGGCGCAACTCATGTTTTACTGCATGTTGAAGATGGATATATCCATCCAGAATATTTATTAAAGTTCGTGCTGATTTTTATTCCTATCTGGTGGGCATGGGTTGGGCAAACCATATTTATTAACCGGTTTGGAAAGGATATATTTCATCAACGGCTATTTTTGATCCTGCAAATGTTTTTTGCCCTCATTATGACATCAAGCTTATCTGCTGATTTCGATCCTTATTATCTTTCTTTTTTAATTGGTTATATTGGATTGAGAGCCGTGACTGCCATTCAATATCTTGTTGTACAGCGGATAGAGGAGGGAGTACGAAAAAAGGCAGCACTCTTTTTGGGAAGGTATTTTTGGTTTGGAATCGCCATTTCATTATTCTCCGTCCTTTTTGATTCTTGGCTTCGCTATGCTGTGCTGTATTTGGGCATCCTGATCGATATCATTGTCCCGATCCTTGGAAGAAAGTGCTTAGAAAAGGTTCCTACTAATACTGCCCACTTGTTGGAGCGCTTTGGTCTATTTACCATCATTCTCTTTGGGGAAGCTCTTGTCAGTACGCTTGCGGTCATTCAACCTAAACAAGGAAATTGGGATTCGATAGCCTTTTCCATCATTTCATTTGCCCTGATAATAGCCATGTGGTGGCAATATTTCGATAACATGGAGAAGAAAGTCGACAAGTCTGTACAATCTTCCGGCCAAATCATCATTTATGGTCATCTGTTTATTTTAATGTCTATAAGCATGATTGCAGCAGCCATCAGATTATTGTTTTTACATGAAGTCCATTATTCATTTATCCTCAATTTTGTTTTCGGTTCCGTATTGCTCTATTTCATGTCAACCACGTTTGTTTTCCACCAATATAGACATAAGCACATGCGGTTACAAATATATCATTTAGGGTTATTTTTAGGGGTTTTAGCCGTCTTTTTTATTTTTAATTTGTTTGTCGGGGTACCGAATATTGTGATAATAGCAGAATTAACATTGTTCTTTATCATCTATGCTAAACTAACGACTGCATAATGAAGGGATCAAAGAAACCAGTATCAAACGATTATACTGGTTTCTTTATATAGAAGTTGGATTTTTTTTGCATTTGACACCAAATTAGTTTATTCATAAACTGATTGTTACAAAGAAAGTATGGTGTGACATGACATTCATGAAAGAAAACACAACGAATCCCTCCACATCTAATAATGAGGAACGACTAGGTTTAATGTTATGGTTCCGTATAACACGAATATATAACCAGAGTATCCGGGAATCCAATCAGCATTTAAAGAAATGGAATCTATCGGCAGCCCAATTCGATATCCTGGTTCAAGTGGGTTCCCATGAACGATTGTCTCAACAAGAACTGGCAAACAAGCTTTTTGTGACGAAAGGCAATATCACTCAACTATTAAGGAAAATGGAAGAAATGGGATTGATTAAACGGGAGCAGGAATGGAAAACAAAATACCTTTCATTGACAGAGGAAGGTAAAGAGTTTTTTCATGAAGTTGTTCCTAAACAAGAGCATTTTCAGGCATCACAGTTTGCCAACCTGAATGAGACGGAAAAACAGCAGCTTTTAGATTTTCTTAGGAAAGTTCAAACATAAAAAGATCCCCATTTGAATGGTGATCTTTTTTTTATATCTTTGTTACTTCAGTTTGTTCATGAACAATGAACGCACCACATTCACGATGGCGAAATTTTTTTGAATATAAGTACTCTTTTATTAGACACACTTTTTATAAACTGGATTTTGATTATTCTATTCGATTATCAGTTGACATTTTGTATACATATGTATACATTTAACACAAGAAAAAGTGTATACGTATGTATACACAGGAAGAGGTTATAACATGAGAGATGAAAAAATCAAAAAAGGTGGACATCACGGCGGTAGGCATAAAGACCATGGTTCACACCATCGTGGCCCCAAAACGTTTCGCCGCGGAAGGGCAATTGCTTTTTTAGAAATGATGAATCTTAAACGTTCAACCATTATGGACCAGTTAGATAAACCCGAGTTTCAATCCATCAATCAAATTCTAGTCGGTGAATTGAAAGCAATTGATATGTTAATCAACGAGTTCATTCAATTATTTGAAATACAAGAAAATGAAGCAGGCGATAAGAAAAGTGAAGAAAAGGAAACTTCCAAAGAGAAAGGAATGGAATCGAATGAAACAAATTAACAGGTATATCGACTCAGTGTTTTATGCCGGAGATGCCCTTTTGGAAGAAGTCATTTCGTCCATACAAGAAAACGGAATGCCGTCCATATCGGTATCCCCCTCATCCGGAAAACTTCTTACCATGCTTATTTCCATTTCAGGAGCTAAAAATGTTTTGGAAATAGGCGCTCTTGGGGGCTATAGCGGTATCTGCCTTGCCAGGGGATTCGGCAGCGAAGGAAAGTTAACCTCCCTTGAATTAAAGGAGGAGTACGCAAAGTTAGCTTATCGCAATCTATCCAAAGCTGGCTTTGGCGATCAAGTATCATATATGACCGGAGCAGCTCTGCAAAGCCTAGAAAAACTCGCTTGTGATAACAAGAAATTTGATTTTTTCTTTATCGATGCTGACAAAGAAAATTATGAAAATTACCTGCAATATTGCATCAAACTGGCAGAACCGGGTGCTTTAATTGTCATGGATAACGTACTTGCGAGGGGCAGTGTTGCAGATCCGGATGCTGAACCTAAACATTACACTGCATTTATGAAGGCATTCAATGAAAAGGTGGCCAATCACCCTCAATTGGAATCCATGCTAATTCCAATTGGTGATGGGCTGACCATTTCAAAAGTAATCGCGCAAACTCACGAGTAAAACAGCTTAATTCACGAGTAAAACAGCCAAACTCCCGAGTAAACTGCCCAAACTCACGAGTAAACCGCACAAACTCACGAGTAAACTGCGAAATCACGAGGATATCGCACAAAATTTCGGGGATATCGATCAAAGTCTCGATTTTATCGATTAAACTTGAGTTTATATCAATCAAAGTCTCGATTTTATCGATCAAATTCACATTTATATCGATCAAACCAGAGTTTTACACTCAATCTCTCGAGTAATGTACGAATTCACGAGTAAACTGCTCAAATTCACGAGTAAACTGCCCAAACTCACGAGTAAACTGCTCAAACTCACGAGTAAACTGCTCAAACTCACGAGTAAACTGCGAAATCACGAGGATATCGCACGAAATTTCGGGGATATCGATCAAAATCACGATTTTATCGATCAAATTTGAGTTTATAACAATCAAAGTCTCGATTTTATCGATCAAATTCACATTTATATCAATCAAACCAGAGTTTAACACTCAATCTCTCGAGTAATGTACGAATTCACGAGTAAACTGCTCAAACTCACGAGTAAACTGCTCAAACTCACGAGTAAACTGCACAAACTCACGAGTAAACTGCGAAATCACGAGGATATCGCACGAAATTTCGGGGATATCGATCAAAATCACGATTATATCGATCAAATTTGAGTTTATGCTCAGACTCACCTATTTATCATCCAAATATCCTTTCCATGAAGAAAAAATAATATGAATTTCTATAATCTTGAATGAAAATGATTTTTATTATCAATAATAAATATGAACGAAGGGTAACCAGTTGATGGTTACCCCCGATGTATTAAATTTCTGGATCAAATGTTTTGCAATCCGTTTCTTTACTATTTGATGCTTGGTTCCCTTTATGGCTGACAACATAAATAGCATCTGCACTGCATTTGTTTCCAGAATCCCAATATTTACAATTATTCACTTCACATAGAACATCTTTTGCCATCTTATCACACCTCCTCATTTGCTATCATTAACAAAGTTGGGGTTATTGATACTTTCCTTTTTCAGGTTTTGGCGTCTTAATTTAATTGCGGGTATCATAACGAACAAAAATCCGGGCTGTTTCCGCCCGGATTTTTTATATGCTTATGCTGATCTTTTCAATAGTTCTGCTTGAGGGATTTTCCAAAGCTCCCGCCATTTTTTCATGGCGGCGACCAGAATGATCAAGCCTAGGATTAACATGGTGATCGACAGTATTCCGTTCAAGATGCTGAATCCTGCAGAGTCTGGATTCAGGTATACGTTTTTAACCATCCAGTACCCTGCTACATTGACTGTTACATATAAGTAGGCAAGGGGTACGAGGCATGTCCAGATATACCAGCGTTTGTCTGCGATTTTCAATACGACGGTCGCACCGATGATGAGTCCAATCGAAGCCATGAGCTGATTGGATACGCCAAAGAGTGCCCAGATCGAACCGATGTCCCCAGAGTAAAGCAAGTATCCCCAGATAAAGCAGGCTAACGCGCTGGCGAATATGTTCCCTGGCAGCCAGTCGACTCGTTTTAATGGTTTATAAAACTCTCCGAAGAAGTCCTGGATTAAGTAACGGGCAACACGTGTTCCTGAATCGATTGCGGTTAATATGAACACCGCCTCGAACATGATGACGAATTGGAAGAAAAACGAAGCCAGTTTGTCAAAGAAGGGTATTTCGGTAAAAATATACGTCATACCGACAGCAAGTGTAACGGCCCCGCCTGTCCGTCCTTCCAGATTAATGCCGATTTCTTCACTGAGTTCGTCAAGGTGTACGGTTTCCATCCCTAATGTTTGAAATACTTCAGGTGTGGAGTTAATCGCAAAATAATCTCCTGGCTGTAGCGAAACTGCGGCAATTAAAGCCATGATGGCAACGAGACATTCCACAAGCATCGCTCCGAAACCAACGGATTTGATATCACTCCAACGGTTTAACATTTTTGGAGTTGTGCCAGAACCGACAAATGCATGGAATCCTGAAATCGCCCCACAGGCGATGGTGATTGAAATGAATGGCCAAACAGGACCAGCTACAATCGGGCCCCCGCCATTGATGAATTCGGTAAACGCAGGAAACTGGATTTCTGGATTCACTACGAAAACGCCGATAATCAATGCGGCAAATACACCGATTTTCATGAATGTACTCAAGTAATCACGAGGTGCCAGCAGCAGCCAAACAGGCAATGCGGCAGCGAAGAAAGCATAGATCGGCAAAATGATGGCAAGTGTGCTCGCCTCAAGTGTCAATAAGTCGCCAAGTGCCGTTCCTTGAATGTTCGGCCCTAGTAAAATTGCGGCCATGATGAGCCCGAACCCGACGATTGTCGCCCCTTTCAGGTTGCCGGTTTTTTTATGGTAAAGCCCTACACCCATGGCGATCGGAATGGTGATCCCGACAGCGAACGTCCCCCATGGATTATTTTCCAGAGCATGCAGAACGACCATTGAAAGTCCGGCCATGGTGATCGTGATGATAAAAAGCATCGCGAGTCCTGTACAGAAGCCTGCTACAGGTCCAAGTTCTTCTTTCGCAACTTCCGAAAGGGATTTACCGTCTTTACGCATCGACGCGAAAAGCACGACGGCATCATGGACGGCTCCCCCGATTACAGCTCCGATTAGCAGCCATAATAAACTTGGCAAATACCCGAATTGTGCAGCAAGGATCGGACCCACCAAAGGGCCAGCCGCTGCAATGGCTGCAAAATGGTGGCCGAATGCCACCCATTTATTTGTTGGAACATAATCTTTTCCATCTTCTAATTTATGGGCCGGGGTCGGCTTGGAATCATCGAGTTTTAATACTTTTAGTGCTATGAATGTCCCGTATAAACGGTAGGCAATCATTAATATACAAATGGAGCCTATGACAATTGTAACCGCATTCATATTTGAACCCCCTCTATTACTTACATCGTAAAAAAATGATATCACAATGAAAGCGAATTCAATGGGTTTTCAAGTTATAATGCAGATATCGAGGGATGGACTGCATCATGAAGGAGGTAAAATGCAGAATTATGAAAATTTTTAAAAACCGATAAGCTGCTTTAGCTCCTTCACATACGTCCGGCTTACCGGAATGTTTGATCCGTCAATCATAATGAGATTATAAGTCGAGTTGAACCAAGGCTGTATTTCAGATATATGGGTGACATTCACGATAAAACCGCGATGCACCCGTAAAAATGAGCGCTTATCAAGCTTCCTTTCAAGCACGATGAGAGGGTCACCGATTTTATATTCATTTTCCTCGGTTTTAATGATCGTCTTTCCTTCCATGAGTCCTATGAACAAAATGTGATCCCGGTCGATCAAAACGATCCGATCATCTATCGATACAGCCAATTTACCTGTCTGTTCCACCGCCGTACGGCTGGCGGGAGGGGCTGTCCCCGATTCGTCTTTCCCGACTTGCCGCTGCTTCATGAGCTTATCCAGTGTTTGACGAATCCTTTTTTCATTAAATGGCTTTAATAGATAATCAAATGCATATAACTCAAAGGCTTGAAGGGCAAACTCATCATAAGCGGTCGCAAAAATGAGCGATGGTGCGGGGTCAAGTTCCGCTAATTGCTTAGCCAAATGCAAACCATTGCCATCTGCAAGCTCAATGTCCAAAAAAACAAGTTCAGGTTTAAGTCGGGAGATATCCCTCATGGCATCTTCTATCCCCTCGGCCTCACCGACGACTTCAACTTGCCTGCTTCGCTTCAATAGATATTTCAATTCATCTCTTGCCAGTGGTTCATCCTCTACGATAAATGCTTTCATCATCGTTGCCATATGCTCCTTTTTCGTTGAGTGGTATGGATATTTTCACTTTTGTTCCCTGTCCCGTTTCACTTTCTATCGAGAGGCTGGCTTGTCCTTTATAGATTCCTTCCAGCCGTTCACTGATATTATGAAGGGCCGTTCCTGTACCCTTAGTCGATTGTACAGCATGCTTACCCAATTCATCTATTCTCCCGCTTGAAATCCCATTTCCGTTATCTTCCACAACAATGAGCATCTCATCGTCTTTAAAGTATGCGTGAATGATGATTCGACCTTTGTTTTTCATATGTGGAAATGCGTGGTGTACCGCATTCTCAACTAGCGGCTGCAATGTGAATGGAGGGATGAGAACTTCATTCAGCCTTGGCTCAATGCGATAGTCGATATCATATTTATTTGGAAAACGCGCCTGCTCCAGTGATAAATAGGCGTTAACATGCTCTAATTCCTTTTCTAGCGGCACGAGTATTTGTCTGGCTCCTTGTAAATTAGAGCGAAAGAAAGCACTGAGCTCCTGCAATAAATTTCTTGCCTTCTCGACATCCGTCCGGCATAAAACGGATATCGTATTGATGGCATTGAATAAAAAATGCGGATGGACCTGTGCCTGCAAGGCTTTAATTTCAGCATCTTTTAATAATTTCGTTTGCATTTCCGCTTTAGCGAGTTCCAATTGAGTGGAAAATAGTTTGGCCAATCCTTCAGCTAACTCTTGTTCCACTTGGCTTAATTTATCCGGATGCTTGAAATACATCTTCAAAGTCCCCACCGTTTTCTGTTGGACCTGCAACGGCAGGACTACGGCCGCTTGCAATGGACATTGATCATGAAAACAATAAATGTCCTCTTTTGTTTTGGCCACGATGATTTTCCCTTGTTCAAGGGCCTTTTTCGTTAAGCCTGTCGCTATCCCCACCTTAGGGACATGGTGATCTGACGCAGCACCAACATGGGCAAGCACGCTATGTTCATTGGTAATGGCCACGGCATCGGCTTCAGTCAGCCCCAAGATGATTTCGGCTATTCTCTTGCAAGAAGTTTGATTAAGACCTTGCCTGAAAAAGGGCAAGGTTTGATCTGCAATCAAAAACGCAAGATTGGTTTGTATAGCCCGCGTCCGTGCTTCGTCCCTCGTGATCGACTGAATGATGAGCATGAATAGTAAAGTCCCGAACCCGTTGATGATGATCATCGGAAGTCCGATTACTTGTACGAGCTCCCACGCCCTTTCAAATGGTTTGGCCGTCACCAGGATGATGCCCATTTGGATCGCTTCCAATGCCATGCAAATGGGCAGGGCAAACAAAGGGGTGATTGTCCCATGTTTTCGCCGCCTTTTCCCCAAAAGACCTGATAAAACCCCAGCCAAAACCGCAGCGACAGCACAGGCCCCCGCCGTAAAGCCTCCGAGAAAATAACGGTGAAGCCCAGCAATCAAACCTACTCCCAACCCAACAAATGGTCCTCCCAGCAGACCGCCGATTGCCACGCCCATGATCCTTGTATTGGCAATCGCGTTTTCGGGAGCAATCTCAGCATGCCAATCGCCCTCCGGCATGGCATGGTTCCCGATTTCAATACCTGTATAGTTACTTATGATGCCGAATGCTCCAAAAAGTGCGATAAACATGATTTTCTTCGACATTTCATGTTCATGGCCTATCATTTGCCGAAAGGGTTTCATATAAGAAAGCAGGAACGCTGCAATTACGATGATCCCCACTTTTTCAAACAGCGACGGTAATAAATCAACCAAAGCATTCACCCCATTTCTGGCTTTTTCATTCATCTTACACCAGCCATGAAATCCTTGTCGAATTTTGTTTTAGGTGGTGTATAAGCATTATTTTTAAATTTCATCCATACTCGTCTAAATAAGTTAGCAATTGAATAAAATCCCAACCCGACGTGCCGTATCATTTCTGAAATAGCAATCGTCATATTTGGAACCCATCACAAGGTAAAATAGTTTATTGTGAAACAAGGAGAGTAAACAGGGTATTTCATTTTAGGAACAAATATGAGGTATGAATATGGAATTGAAAAATCAAATCATTTATATCAGTAAAAAAGTATTGAATAGTATTAAAAATTTTAAGTTTAATTTTGAAACTACTATATTTATCTTTGATAAAGAGCTTAATGTTTTATACTCTAAGTGTAATTTTGAACATAAAGATATATGTAATTTAGTTATAAAAGAATCCGTTGAAAATAATGCATTTGTTTTATGTACATTGCAAAATACTACCGTAAAAACCAAAAACAAAATCTCCGGGGAAGATTTTAGTGTTATATCTTCCCCGATTCATGAAATTAAAAATAAGGAATTGCAAGGGTATGTAGGTATAATCACAAAGGATGATAATGAAAATTTCGAAATGATTTCTGAAATGCTCGCTAATCAAATCTCCTACGAGCTACATGTGTATCGTGAGAAATTATTAATAGAAGAGATAATAAAAACAGATACATCATCTTTAATCACCAGGGAACAACAACATGAAGTTGAATTGCGAATAATAAAAAATATTACTCAAGGTCTCAAAGATAAAGAAATAGCTGATAATCTGAATATAAGTGTTTCTACAGTTCGTAACTATGTAAATAAAATGTTTGAAGAACTAGATGTTACCTCCAGATCACAATTAATCAGCTTGCACTATGAAAATAAATTATATGAAATTCTTAATGAAATAAAGATTGAAAACCGCTTTTACCTTTAGGAGGAATTAGGATTAGTGATTAGTGATTCAGATTTGTTTATTCCCTAGGAGATATATTATGAGTATGGTGTGTTGTCCCCAATAAGATTTATAAAAACTACACACATATAACAATAAAAAACTGCAGTAATTGACACTAATAAATTTAATCCCATTTCTTTTCTGCGAAATGGGCTTTTTTATGCTTGCCCGAAATATGTTACGTGCTAAAGAAGTGAACTTCCTATTATAAAGCTTTATTATGTTAAAATTTAAAGGAATGATATTTTGCTCGTAATTATTGGGTGATAAACTAAATATAATATTTAAACTTTCTTTGAACTAGAATCTTTGTTTATACCTTCAGTCCAGGAAATTCCAAGAGAAGTTTTACAATACTAAAGTAAATAAGTCGGAGGCGATCAATGTGTTGGTAGTTACCACAGAAAAAATTGAAGGATACAAAATTGTAGAGGTAAAAGGGCCTGCCTTCGGTCTAATTGTAAGAAGCAGAGGGATTGGCGGCGATATCATGGCAGGGTTAAAATCCCTAGTAGGCGGAGAAATCAAGCAATATACAGCAATGCTTGAAGATTCAAGAAAAGAAGCTATGGACCGTATGATAAAAAATGCCAATCAAATGGGTGCAAACGCAATTATCATGATGAGATATGATTCCGGGGAAATCGGTAAAAACATGAGCGAAATTGTTGCATATGGAACCGCCGTCATTGTGGAGAAAATATAATGAAACTCATCATAGGGTACTATATATTACAAATTATTATAGTTATCTTATGCATTTTACTTGGATACTTTATCTATGATAAACGGTTTAATCGCAATCACGGTGTAAAAGTCCCTGATGGATTTCAATCGACAGATGAAATCAATATAGACCCCGTGACAGGAGAAAAAACAAGGGTGTATTATAATCCTGATACGGGTGAACGCTTTTATAAAAAAGAAAAATAATTATAAAAAGCCACGATTTATACAAAAGCGTGGCTTTTTATCGTTTACATATTTATGGTTTCGCAGAAGTTAATCATTTTTGCATGACAGGCTTATAGTGCCCTGGGATGTTTTGGGCTGAAATGGCCAATCGGTTCCAGCCGTTGATGGTGATGATGATGGTAACGAGATCGATATATTGTTTTTCATCAAAATGAAGGCGGACCTTCTCATATAGATCATCTGGTACACCGTTGGTAGAAATGGCCGTGACCGCTTCCGTCAATTCCAACGCTGCCCTTTCCGAATCAGAATAGAATGGTGTTTCACGCCAAGCACTCAAACAGTATATTCTTTGTTCCGTTTCACCCATTGCCCGGGCATCCTTTGTATGCATATCCAAGCAGTACGCACAGCCATTGATTTGAGACGCGCGGATTTTAATCAATTCGATTAATGGGCTATCGATTTCCGTTGTTTTCTTGTACTCCTCCAAACCCATCATTAATTTGACCACTTCTCGATTAGTCTTCATGTAGTTAATCCGTTGTTCCATGTCTATCTCCTCCAAGTCTTTTTAGGTTCCACTTATAAGACAATATAGAGGTTTGATTTGTGACATTCAAAAAAGAGAGTC
Organism: Peribacillus sp. NPDC058075; assembly: GCF_042885195.1. Taxonomy (NCBI): domain Bacteria; kingdom Bacillati; phylum Bacillota; class Bacilli; order Caryophanales; family Bacillaceae; genus Peribacillus; species Peribacillus sp. NPDC058075. The sequence continues at coordinate 3,452,866 of NZ_JBHVSL010000001.1, forward strand.
CGTTATGAGCCCTCAGTCTGACCTATTAAGGAATAGGAATATGATGTAATTTATCGGGATTGGTGACCATAAAGATTTTCCGGATATTTTTTTGTTTTGGATCTAATTCAAAGCAGATGACTTTGATAGGCTTTCCTTCTTTCATTTGCAAAATTCCTTCCTGACCATTGACCATCACCGGAAGAAGTTCTCCTACGAAACTTCCTTTAGCAGAAACCCCTTTAAGAAAGGAGGATACGCGCTGTTTGTTTACAATCGGATTTAATGCAGAAAGCACTTTTCCTCCGCCGTCAGTAACAAGCTCGACATCTTCAGTAAGGAGATCCAAAAACTCCTCAAAGTTTCCTGTCGTAGATGCTTTTATGAATTTTTTTGCCAATAGATCGACATGTTTCGTATCCTCCGGATGGACTGGCAGATCATTCTGTAATTTCCGCTTTGCCCGGCTGTAGATCTTTCTGCAGTTCACTTCATTCTTTTCCAGCATTTCGGCAATATCTTCATAGCTGTAAGCGAATGCTTCTCTAAGCACGAATACCGCTCTTTCAACAGGTGAAAGCTGTTCCAGCAAAACGAGGAAGGCATATGCAACCGTTTCATCCGTTACCACCCTATCAATAGGCAGGCCTGCTTCGCTTACCCGAGGTTCAGGCAGCCAAGGTCCTGTGTAAACCTCTCTTCTCTTACGGGCTGAATTTAAAAAGTTAAGACAGCGATTTGTCGTCATTTTCGCAAGATATGCTTTCATGTCCTTAATTTGGTCGGTATCAAGCTTAAGCTGCAGGAATAAATCATGAACGATATCTTCTGCGTCGGTAACCGATCCGAGCATCCGGTATGCGATGGAAAAAAGAAAAGGTTGATATGTCTTATATAATGCATCCAGCTCCACTTGCTTCACCTAATTTCTTTCAAATTCATTTTTTTCGAGAACGTATGACCCTTTCCATAACTATTCTCTACACCAATCATATATCCTCCTTCACCATCAACAACTTAAAAAGAGCAGCAAAAGAGTCTGCTCCCAGACTGTAGACGATATCGATCATTATTCCAATTTCAGATACTCATTTATCAAGGTGCTTCATACCATACGATATCATCAAACATTTTTACAACCCGCGGTATGAAGCCTTCTTCATATTCTTCCGGGTATTGAACGATCGCATGGTAAACGCGGTCGCCATGTTGAAAAACCGACACTGTACCTAATATTGAATAATTACTGCCATCCTTACTAATGTCAAATTCCACCTCAGACCAATCAAATCGGTTAGGCGTATTATCAGATCGCTGTTTAATCTCAAAGTCGTTGCTTATCACAACTTCCCTCGCAAACTCTGTCTGTTCTTCTATTGTCGAATTCGTCCCCTCACTTTTGGAAAATATCTGAACTTTGGCATCCTCATTTCTCTTGCCTGCAAAATTCGCAAAAACAATCATTGCATCTCCTTCACCAGAACTAGCCTCTTCAACTACCATGTCATCCACGATGTAGGTTGAGAATCCTAATGCCTGACTATGATGAAGCGTGAATGGGAATGATTCTTCCATACCTTCTAGTATGATCATATCCGTTTTCGTATTTGGCCGATCTTTTGTCGGATCATCGACCGATTCACCACCTCGAGGATCTTCATCTTGCCCGTCGGTTTGCTTAGGATTATCATTTGGCTTTTCTGAAATTGGTGGAGATTCCTTATTTCCCTCCTGGACCCCTATGCAAGCACTAAGTCCTGTTACCAAAAAAACAGCTGCCAAAATCAACAATATCTTTTTCATCGGAACCCTCTTTTCCTATGTTTTAACAAATTATTATACGGCCCCATATGGAAAAAAGTTACACTGTTCTTCATTGAAGTATCAGGCTTTATCGAATTAAAAAAGATCGATCCTCCACACTTACCGAAAAGAAAAAATTCACTTTGATTCGTCTATATCTTTATTCAACTAACTACTCCATAGAAAGTTTGAATAAGGGAGTACTTTTTAAAACCAATTTGAATGTATGATAATGTAAAGAATCGCACGTTCAAAAGGCCGCCAATTGGCGGCCTTCATCTTATATATACTAATTGAAAAATAAATGTTTTGATTAAGATCCAGTGCTATGTTCTACTGCAGTATCCCAACTAGGAAAATAATACAATGCATTTTTCATTAACTCCGGATCTGACTTCTTTACCTCTTTCTTTCGAGGTGGCTTCCCTTCCTTTTCTACTAATTGAGAAATTTGATTCACGACTTCTTCAACACTCATATTCACTTCCATCTCTGTTCCCTCCTTCTTTCTATAATTTATATATTTTCCTATTTGGTGGAAAATAATACAATTTTTCTTAACTAAACTACCAGTTTAGTTTAATAAGGGTATTTTTTATCTAATTTGAATGTATGATAATTGAAATGATCGTACAGACAAAAAGCCAATGAAATCGTTGGCTTTGCTTTATCAAGTTACCGTTAGATTCACCTATGGTTAATGTTAAATACTTTCTAGAGGTAACCAGATTATAGGGATACAAGGTTATTTTCTTTATTCATACAAATCAACTACACAAGAAATAAACACCTTTAAGCCCCTAATAGTTTCGCAGCCTGCACGATCCTCTATCATTCTATGTAAAGCGATTTGCTGCTCTCCTTCCTTTATATCAGCTCAGGAGTTGTTTCAGGATTTTGCCTAAATAGGTTTTCATGATTATTTTCCCCAGAGCCATTGCCCTTTTAAGCTGGAATTTGGCATTAAACTTTTAACGCCAATCAATGGGATCCTATTTATCAATCTAGTTCCTATAACCACGTTGGTCATCGTTTTATCCAAGGAAAATCACTATCATCACTCGAATTACTGGGAACCTTCTTAGTGAAATATGCATTGTTTCAAAACAATTATTATCAAAGAAAAAACTTGCCTTCCCGAGTTGAGAAATTGAATCCTAAGAAATTGAAAAAAATCATTTAATAAAAGGTACACAACATCTAGGAGGGCAAAGATGGATTTATTAACGCTTATGCTGATCTTTGGATTAGTTGGACTGTGGGAATTGTCCACGATTAATAAGAATGTGAAAAAGATGAATGAGCAAAATGCAGAATTGATTAATCTGTATCATAATAGAAGGAAAAGAATTAAGTAAAATAGACTTTGGGGATACAACGCAAAAAAAAAGCCTGTCATTTAGCGAGGCTTGAGACTGTAGACATAGACAACTTGAAAGTTGATTTCCACTCCAGGCACTCGCTTTCCGCGGGCGGTCCGGGAGCCTCCTCGGCGCCTTTGCGCCTGCGGGGTCTCCCTCGGACGCGTTTTTCCCGCAGGAGTCTCGTACCTTCCATTCCAATCAACTTTTTTTATTTAGATCAAATAAATGAAGCCTTTTAAAGAGGCTTTTTTGTATTTTGATGATCGTAATCACTTTGCCGCCGGCCGCGAGTAATTAGAACGCGTAAGCTGCTAAAAAAAACCGCAAACTTTTTTACCTCACCTAACGGTTGATCAACAAGCCTACAACCCACACGAAAAAGTAATGTCGACATCAATCCCTCTAAACAAGGAGGGCAGTATCATTTCTGAAATTGTCCTGATCATTTTTGGAACCCACCTACTAAAAAAATCGTTTATTTTGGAAACAAGGATGTGATTTTTATTCTGGTATTAATTTAAAGGATGATTGATCAAAAATGAAAAAATTAAACAAATATATTGTCCTATTTCTCTGGGTAGTATTATTTTTATATTTCTTTGATATGTATATGCCCAAAGGTATTTATTATTTTGTTGTAGGAATACCAGTACTTTTTCTAAGTTCAATTTTTATTTTAAAGATGTTTGTTCATTCAAAAGATGTAAGAAGCTAACTATCCAGGTGATACTAACAACCTTTTTCAGATGATGTATGTATCCCTTTCTTATTTTATCTTTCATCTCTAATTGATTTTGTTGTTTCTTCGTTTTTTTAATATTTTTAAATTTAATAGCTATTAAACCTGATTACTATTAAAATTTTGATTGTTTAATACCTTTTATCTCTGCGTCGTCTAATCCTTCCTTCTTCACATAAGAAAGTAAGACAGAATTAAAGGGTATGAGCCCTGTTCATACAGAACTCATACCCTGCCGATGTCTAATCTTTTGGGTGGAACACGGTTATCACAGCCACTTTGTTACAATTTCATTAGTCATTAGGATTTGGTTTTCCCCGTTCATAATCCATCCCTGTCTATTCACCAAGCTTCTTCCGGATATCCGCCGCTACGTTCTTTAGCGCCTTTTTTGATCCCCGTTCAAGGTCGTGGTTCAATTTCCTTTCCTTGTAGCTGACAAATAAGGTATTGAGATCATAGCCTTCAGGATATAAATCGATGGCCTTTATTTCAAGCTCGAGCTTATTGGCATGAACTTCCTTGAAGGTATCTTCGAAAAGTACGACGACATTATTGAAGGAGTCCTTTTTCTTGTAAATGATCGCGTATCCATTCAGTTCGCTTACCTTCACTTTGTCACCGACTTCATATTCATAAGATGATTCTTTAGGAACGGCCGCTGGCTTCGCTTTTTTGATTTTACTTTCCTGTACACGCTCCAAGTCATAGTCTTTATTTTCGATATAGAGCTTTGCCTTTTGCAGAACCTTGTCACGGACATTCATTTTTTTGGCTATCCAGAGGGCATTGCTTTCCCCGGATTGACCGATCAACAGCTTGTATTTTGGCTCAAGTGTTTCACTGTTGAATTGCATGGCCGCATTCATGAAATCACTGTGTATTTCCGAATAACGCTTGATTTCACCATAATGGGTCGTCGCAACGGTTATGCAGCCCCTTTGATAAAATTCCTCAAGGATGCTGATCGCCAATGCGGCTCCTTCGTTCGGTTCCGTTCCGCTCCCGATTTCATCGAACAGCAGCAAGGAGTTATTGGTTAAGGCCCCCATGATTTCCGAGATGTTTTTCATATGCGACGAAAACGTGCTAAGTGCATTTTCCATGCTTTGATTATCACCGATATCGACGAATACCTGGTCAAAGACGGCAAGCTCCGTCCCTTCTTTCCCCGCAACATGCAGCCCTGACATGACGGCCAATGTAAGGACGCCGATCGTTTTCAGGACGACCGTTTTCCCCCCGGCATTAGGGCCTGTAATAACCAAGCTGCGATAGTCCTTACCGATTTCGAAATCTAAAGGTACGCTGTCTTTCGGCAAAAGGGGATGTTTACAGCCCATCAATTTAATATAACCATGATCATTGATTTTCGGTTCGATGGCATCCATGCTTTTACTGAACTTGGCTTTTGCGAAGATCATGTCATATTGACTGATCAACTCGATGTTTATCTTGATCGGTTTTAGCTGTTCGAAAACCGTTCCGGATAATGTGGCCAATAGTTGATACTCTTCCATTGATTCCTCCGCTTTTAAGCTTGCCAATTCTGCATTCAATTTCGTAACAGAGGCAGGTTCAATGAATACGGTAGCCCCTTTTGCCGATACTTCCACGATCGTTCCGGCCACTTGATTTTTATAGGAGGCTTTGATCGGGATGGTATAGCGATCATCCTTTTTACTGATGAAAAATTCCTGAATGAACTCTTTGTTTGCTCCGCTCTTCAAGAACTTATTCAGCCGTTCCTCTATTTTGCTTTCTGTCTTGATGATTTGGTTCCTAATCCGTTTCAGGTCCTTGCTTGCTTCGGAAACGACAGCATTTCCCTTTATGGTAAATTGGATTTCTTCTTCAATGCTCCTGAATTCAGTCATGGAGCGGGCATAGGCATGCAGTGTTGGTGCAAAGAACTCTTTATCGGTCATGAATTTCTTGATATTCCTGCAGCCTCTTAAGAAGTCTGCTATCGCCACTAATTCTGACGGCTCCAAAATCATTCCTTTTTCCAGTTTGTCGATATGGAGTCCAATATGTGAAATGCCTTTCAAGGGAATATGGCTTTCCGCATTCAGTAAGTTCCTTGCCTCCGTTGTCTCGTTCAAACGATTTTTAACGACTTTTAAAATGCTGCTCGGCTTAAGCTGATCCAATAACGCTTTTCCTAAACCGCTTACGCAATGGCTTTTCACCATTTCCTTGAGTTGGATATATTGTAATTTTTCATAAGTCATTGTATTCATCAAATGATCCTCCTTGAATGAGTGAGTGATTAAAATTCCCGAATCCAAAAAATGCCCGCAATGGTCCCCCTACCTTTACAAATGAACAAGCCATTTGAGTAGAAAGCTCCTGCGGGCACGGCCTTATCTATGGATAAGTACCTAAAATCGATAACAAATTGGGCAGCTCGAATAGACCTGCGTACACAAAAAAGCATGATAGGACAAATCCCACCATGCTTTTCGCCGTAACACCTGCATGTTACACGATTTATGGAAAAGGAAGCAGTCTTAAGGTAGGTATTCACAATGCAGAATTGCACTGTGAAAAAAGGCATACTTAATCCACTGACTTATCAGTGATTAAATACCTTATTCAACTAAATTAGTTGATACCTACTCCCGACATAAAACACCACACCTTTTCTTAGATTGGGATTAACATACCATATCAGTAAGAAAGAGTCAATTCTTTTTTCCATTTTCCAAAGTTGAATAATTCATTAAAAAAGTCGATCAATCAAGAATGATAAGTAACCCCCTTTTAAATGTCTGAATTTTCACTATAATACAAGGAAATGTTATCCTTATATGAACAAAAACTAAAAACAGCCCAATAAGCTAACATAGGCTGACAACTAGCAAGAGTGGTTGGTCACAACTAACTTAATTAATTGTTAGATGAAGAACCATTGCCATCTTGGGAAGATGAGTGGTTCTTTTACCGTTTCTTGCGAACACAGACAGGATAAGACTAGTTGCTACAGCAACAAATATCTCTTTACGCATTTAAGTTCAATAAGAAATGAATCATGCGGTCACCTCCTTCCCCTTCTATCATGAGATGGAAAAGCGAAGCTGTGACCTACCACTCTATCCTCAATTGTCCCTCTTTTTATCATATTTTCGCCTAAATGGTAATTATATGGAAACAAACAAGTCCAGCTAACATTTGACGCCAGGTAAGTCATGAAGAAAAGGAGATTTTCCAGTGGATAATCCCCTTTTCGGTTTATGCTTCCTCACTCATTATGAGAGGGACTGTTTTCCCTTCGTTCACGTTGATCAATCCATGGTCGGTTATTTTCAGAGCCGGACTGACAGGAAGCGATAAGGTGCTTAATGACATGATGACATTATAATGTTCGTAGCCTAATGATTTAAGTGCATCTGTCAGGTGCTGAACCTGCGTTGATACGATGTTCATCGGCTCTTCGGAAAGGATCCCCCCTACCGGAAGAGGAATCATCGATAGGACCTTGCCGTCTTCAACGCAGCAGACTCCTCCTTGCTTCCTTATGACTTCGTTAGCGGCCATCATCATATCCTGCTTATTATGGCCAATCACCAAAAGATTATGGTTATCATGCGAATAGGTTGTGGCGACCGCTCCACGCTTCAAAACATCGCCGGTGATCAGCCCATGCGCGCGATTACCGTTTTTCCCATATCTTTCGAATGTGGCGATTAAGCCATAAGGGCTTTCTTCCCAGCATAATTGACCATTCTTCCCATCTAAACGATCATGGGTTTCAGATGTGAAAGTGGAACCATTCTGCACGTTTATGATCCGGCACATGCTGCTTTCAACCTCATCCGGGATCGTGACGTTAAAATCGTTTTCGGTAAGTTCCGCAAGCTTCACACTTTGATAGAAATGCTCAGGAAACTGTACTTCCTTCACTTCTTGGATATATGGCTGTGAAGATTCATAAACTAGTTCACCTTTTTTGTATACTTGTTCAATTTCAAATGCTACCAAATCCGATAGCAGCAGGAAATCTGCTGTTTTTCCAGGTGCAATGGCGCCACGGTCATGCATCCGCATCCGCTGTGCAGGTGTATAGGTGCATGCATAAATAGCTTTTTCCGGAGTCATCCCCATTTGAACGGCCTTCTTTAAAAGGACGTTCAGATGTCCTCTGTTTTGGAAAGAGTCGGTCATGACATCATCGGTGACAAAGCAGAAATGCTCATCCACCTGATTTTCCTTCAAGTAATCCATCACTTCTTCAGTCATTGATTTCTCTTGAATCTCAATGAACATCCCGGCAGCGATCCTCGCCTCCATCCCTTCAACGGTCTGGTGTGTATGATCTGAGTTCACTCCAGCATTAATAATCTTTTGCAAGTCCAAGTCTAGCAGCTTTGGAACATGCCCCTCTATGATCAGATCTGGATAACGGGAGCGGATATGGGACAAGATCTTATTCGTTTTGCAATCCGGGTCGGTTATGACCTCATAGTAATTCATGATTTCGCCGAGACATATAATGTCCTCCGTTTGCATCAATTCGTCAATATCATCTATTTCGATAGCACCGCCTGTTGTTTCCATCGATGTGGCAGGAACGGAACTCGGGATGGCATAAAACATATCCGCTACGCAATCTTTACTTGCTTTGATCATTTCCTTCACTCCGGAAATGCCGAAAACATTGGCCATTTCATGTGGTTCCGGCACGATCGTCGTCACGCCATTTTTGATTAATCCGTAGGAAAAAGTCGCAGGCGTCACCATCGTACTTTCAATGTGGAGATGGATATCGATCAGGCCTGGAACCATATACTTCCCATGTCCATCGACGATTGTATCCGGCTCGAAGGCATCCAATTCACTTTCTCCAATATAATAGTACTTTCCATCCTTGATGGCTGCATTCCCTTTAATAAATCTTTTAAAGTAGCTGTTAAACACGTTGATATCTCTTACAAGCATATCCATTCGCATAACTTACCCTCCTAAGCTAGTCAACAAGCACCATCTGGTTTTTCGGGATTTCAAGGATGATTTCCTGACCCGTCCGATAGGATTCCGCCATTTCCTTGTTCACGGTGAAATCCCCTATTGGAGTTTCAACGACATATTGATAGCTTCTTCCCAGATAGGTACTTACTTTAACCCGGCCAGATAAGCTATTTTCCTGAACAGCTCCCGTGTTATCTTTTTCCCTGATCAATAGATCGTCCGGCCTGATGGCGCCTACTTTTCCCATTGTATTGGTCATCTGTGCATCCTTTTGCAGCACAAATGAGTATCCGGATTTGCTCAGTTCGATTTTACCGTCATGATCTGTCCGCTTATCGAAGTCAATGAAGTTCTTGAAGCCGATGAAGTCCGCGACAAATTTGGTTTCAGGATATTTGTAAATGGTCGCGGGATCACTAAGCTGCTCGATGATCCCTTTATTCATGATCGCCACCTGGTCGGATATCGAAAAGCATTCTTCCTGGTCATGGGATACGTATACCGTTGTAATTCCCAACTCTTGTTGGATACGGCGAATCTCGACCCTCATATTCACCCTTAAGTTGGCATCAAGATTACTCAATGGCTCGTCAAATAAGAGGATGTCCGGTTCAATCACAAGCGCCCTGGCAATCGCAACCCGCTGCTTTTGGCCTCCGGAAAGCTCTTGGGGGTATCTCTTTTCAAACCCTTTTAAATTAACGATTTCAAGCACATTCATTACTTTTTTTTCGATTTCACTTTTGGAATTCTTTCTCAGACGGAGACCGAATGCAATATTATCGAATATCGACAAATGCGGGAATAATGCATAGTTTTGGAACACAAAGCCAAAATTCCGCTTGTTGACGGGCACTTTCGTATAGTCCTTTTCCTTGAATAAAAACTTCCCTTCGTTCGCCTGTAAAAACCCGGCAATTAAACGCAGGGTCGTCGTTTTCCCACAGCCGCTCGGGCCGAGAAGGGATACCAGTTTCCCTTTTTCAATCTCAAGATTGAAATCTTTTAATATATTCTGTTTGTTATAGGCTACAGATACATCTTGTAAAGTGAATAAAGCCATCCATCATTACCTCCTTATCGTTTTGTGAAATAAGACAATCCCATGAGCCGTTCTACTATAAACATGAAGAAAGCCGTTATGAACATGAGTAATACGGAAATGGCAGAAATGGTAGGGTCGAAGTAGTTCTCTACATACGTCAGCATCTGAATCGGAAACGTACTTACCCCAGGGCCTGTCATATAAACTGAAATGTCTACATTATTGAAGGATTCCAAGAAGGCGATCATGATAGCCGCAAGAATTCCTGATTTTATATTCGGAAGGACGACTGTAAAGAACGTCCCCAATTTACTGGCGCCGAGACTCTCCGCCGCTTCTTCAATGGAAAAGTCAAAGTGTGATAAGCTTGAAGAAATCACGCGGATGATGAACGGCAGCATGATAACAGTATGTCCCACAAACAGGGCCGCATAAATCGGAAGCTGATAAGCCCCCACAATATAACGTAAAAACGCAAAGCCCAGCACAATTCCCGGTATTAATATGGGAGAAACGAAAAAGGCATTAATTACGCTTTTTCCTTTGAAATCAAACCGGCTTAATGCATAGGCAGCCGGCACTCCCAGTAACAGTGCCAAAAGATTGCCTGCCAGTGAAACAAGGATGGACGTTTTAAAAGCGACCAAAAACATTTCCACATTAAAAATATTTTCATACCATCTTAAAGAAAACTCTTCTGGCGGGAACTTCAAAATATTACCGCCTTCAAATGACGTAACGGATATGATAAGCAAAGGCCCTAGTAAAAAAAGGAACACCAGGAGAGTAAACAGGGCCAATCCTCGATTTTTTTCCTGCATACACCTCTACCCCTTTGGATTTAATTTTTTTGCCAAACCATTCATGATCGATATGATAAGGACGGTCACCGCAATCATGATGGTGGCGACAATCGATGCCACTTGCCATTCGTTCAATGTAATCGCGTTTTGATAAAGAAATGTTGAAATGACCCGCTGTTTCCCGCCTAATAAAGCAGGCGTTGTATAGGCTGTGAAGCTCCCTACGAAAACAAGGATGCTGCCAATGACCAAACCAGGAACCGAAAGCGGAATGACCACTTTTGAGAATACGGCCAATCTTGATGCTCCAAGGCTCTCTGCCGCTTTTAATAAGTCCGTCTCGATGTTCTCCATCACACCCACCAGCGTCACGATGATCAATGGCAGGAATAAATGGACCAATCCGATGATGATGGCCGTAGGCGTATACAATATATCAAGCGGCTTTTCGATCAAGCCCATGCCCATAAGCAATTTATTCACCACACCGTTTTTACCGATGATCACCATCCAGCTGAATGAACGGACCACAGGGCTAGTTAATAGCGGGAAGATCGTCAGCAAAAGCATGATGGCTTTTTTTCGTTGTTTAAGTTTTGAAATATAATAAGCTGCCGGAAATCCTAATAGAATGCAAATGATTGTCGTGAATAAACTCACCCTAAGTGTCGTCAGCAGAATTTCAATAAAGTATCGGTCTTGGAAAAAATCAAGATATCCTTGTATGGATAAACCGCCGCTTTCATTAAAAAAGGTCGTGCCAATCGTCATAAGGATCGGAATGATCATGAAAATCGTTAAAAATAGAACGCCTGGCAACAGCAGCAGGTATAGATACCGTTTCTTCACCTCTGAACCCCCTGTTCGTATTATTTATGAATTGATTATGCGAATGAACAGGTCGAAAAACGCTTCCGCATCGACGTCCAGACAAACATGCGCATTCGGCTGCTTCATCAGTCTATTTTGAAAGTCGCAAACCATCTGTCCGTCACAAAGCTCGCTTTTTGTTTCAACATCAACATAATATTCTTCTCTGGTGACAAGATCTTCTTGCAAAGCAATGGCTACAGCTAATGGATCATGCATCGCACATGCCCATAAACCGTTACGTTCAAAATACCTTTTCCTATAATCTGATGTACTTTGCCTTATATAGTCAGCAAGTTCATCGTTTTGAATCAATTGGATATGCCCTTCACCCAATAGAACCTTTCTCGTGACATCTAGACCAACTTGCGTGATGGATGCGAATCCCGCCTGTAATACGATTTTGGCCGCTTCAGGATCGACATACGTGTTATATTCAGAGGTTGGCGTGACATTGCCAACCCCTTTGATAACTCCTCCCATGAAAATGACTTCTTTTACGAGCTTGGTGATTTGCGGGCACTTTTTCACCGCCAATGCCAAATTCGTAAGAGGTCCCGTCATGACAAGCGTCACTTCACCAGGGAAATTCAAAATGGAATTGATGATGAAATCAGAAGCAAATCCATCATTAGGCCGCTTTTTGACTGGCACTTCCTTCAAGGCCCCGCCAATCCCGTCTTCGCCATGGATCCGGTGTTCAAAAAAGGGGCTCCTGATAATTGGGCTATCTGCCCCCTTTATGACTGAAATGTCCTGTTCACCCAATAAATCCAATATTTTGCATGTATTCAATGTGGCCGTATCGAGCGATACATTCCCGTTCACCGTCGTTACCGCCAAGATGTCGAATTGACGGCTTTTAACAGCAAGAATGATCCCGATCGCATCATCTATTCCAGTATCCACATCAAGAATCATTTTTCTCTTCATCAAGCACACCTCGTTTCTTTCTTAATGTGTAAGCTCACGGTTCCAACGATCGATCCATTGTTTAGAGTCTTCATTTACAAACTTCATGTCCAATACACGCAGGCTGTTAATGACTTCATCTCCATAGGTTAAGCCTTTCGCTTCCTTTTCAGAGAGCTTGACTTCCGTATTGACAGGGGAATCCACTTTCGCTTTCGCTGATTTTTCCTGAACTTCCTTGCTTAAGATGTAATTCATGAACTCGCCGGCCAATTCTTTTTGATCGCTGTCTTTAACAATATTCACCGTATTCATCACGGCGTAGCCGCCTTCTTTTGGGGAAATGAACTTAGCATTGGGAACGGCTTCGTGTAAATCGCCAAAATACATTTCCATGATCGGGCCTGCAGCGATTTCCCCTTGCGAGAACATGTTGACGAACTCTGATGTTTGCCCATATTCCTTAACCGCATTCGGCATGATCTTTTTCATTTGATCGAAGGCTTTATCTTCATTGAACTCTTCACTTCCGCTAACTTTTGAAGCGGCATCCAAAAACATCGGTCCAGTTGTTGAAGTGATCGATGGGATCGTGATCTTCCCTGCCAGATCTTTGCTCCAAAGATCTTTCCAAGAGGTGATCGGTTTACTCACTTCATCGGGATTATAGGCAATGCCAAATTGTGCAATCGTATAGGCTGGTCCAAACTCCTCGCCATTCGGCGCTTTTGCTTTGTCGTATATATGATCAATATTCGGAATTTTGCTATGGTCCACTTTCTCAAATAAGCCTTCATCGATGCCCTGCTGTGCATAGTAGTCCGATAAATAGATAACATCCACATCGCTATTCGCTTGGCGTACTTTGTTCAATCGATCTGCATTATTTCCGGAATCAACGACAATCTCGACATTGTGCTCTTTTTCAAATGGCTCATAGACTTCCGGACGGAAGAAATCATCGGCGAATCCCCAAGTGGAAACGACTAATTTGGCTGGTTTTCCCTTTCCATCCTCTTTTGAAGAACATGCAGCTAACACTAATGTGAAAAGCGATAACATCATCAATATTTTTTTCATCATTCAAACCTCCAAGTTTTTATTGTTTAAAATTTCTTTTTTACTGATATAAATGTAAAAAAAGACAATCTTAAATAGAATTGAAATTCTACCCAAGATTGTCTTTTCTTTGTAAACAAAGATAAAACTTATCATTTGGTTCTCTAGTGGCGTTCCCTCCAGATAAATCCGAAGGGAAATCCATTTATATGATTATATAATTTTTTCCTTCAATACGATATTGGTGAATGCCAGCTGCGTCGCTGAGTCATAATCCCTCAGGACAGCTTCAATATCCCAATTCGTTTGCGTTTCCAGCTTTTGTTTCAGCTTCTTTTTATAAAGCAGGGACATATGGAAGTCAACCTCCTGCTTCAGGCTGGGAACTTCCCCTTCCAAAGCTTCAGAGCGCGGGGCACGTCGATGTTTGGCCTGAAAAGTAATCACATTCTGCTCAACAGTAACCTTCAGCAGCGTCGTACCAAAGCCGAACAATTCCTTTGATACCTCATTGTACATATGAGAAAGCAATTTCTTCGTTTCGTTAGAGTTTATCGCTAAGATGACTATCACCTGCCAAACTATCGTTTGAGGTAATTATATATACTTTCTCTTCATTGCACAAGATAATATTCGGATTTCGCACAAAAAAAATGTATTTCTTTATTAAATTGTACATTTACCCACCAATACACGAATTATAAAAATAAGCTAAAAAGATTTCAATATATTTATATAACTTTTTATCCAATTCAGCACCTTCTATTAATGAAAACTTTTTCAGAGAAATAAGCACAAGATTGAAAACAGTTGATATAACCTTGTATCGCATTGAAAACGCTCTCACGGGGATTTAATATAGCTAGTATAGAGCGATAAAAAAATAAAGAGTATCAAAGGTTCGTTAAATGAGGGAGGAATCATTATGAAGAAAGCTTTTGAGAAAGCGCAGCAGTTCGGTAAATCTTTTATGCTCCCGATTGCCGTTTTGCCAGCGGCCGGTTTATTGCTGGGAATTGGCGGTGCTCTTTCCAATCCAAATACAGTTGAAGCCTATCCTTTTTTAGACTTTGCTTGGCTGCAGGCCATTTTCACGATCATGAGTTCTGCAGGAAGCATCGTATTCGGCAACTTGCCGGTCATTTTTGCCGTAGGTGTTGCAGTAGGATTGGCACGGTCGGATAAAGGGACCGCTGCACTGGCAGCCATGATCGGCTACTTCGTCATGAACAGTTCAATAAATGCACTGCTTCAAATAAACGGGGAACTTGCCAAAGAGAATTTGGCAGGAGCCGGACAAGGAATGGCGGTCGGGATCCAAACACTGGAGACCGGTGTGTTCGGCGGTATCGTAGTAGGTATCGTTGCCGCACTTTTGCACAATAAATATAATAAAATTCAGCTTCCGCAAGTGTTAGGGTTTTTCGGTGGTTCCCGTTTCATTCCGATCATCGTTTCCTTCGCGTCCATCTTGGTTGGAGCCGTACTTTTTATCGTATGGCCTTATTTCCAACTTTTCATAAACCAATTAGGTGCGCTGGTAACGAGCACAGGCACGATCGGGACTTTCTTTTACGGATTCATATTACGGATGCTCGGGCCGTTAGGGTTGCACCATATTTTCTACCTTCCCTTCTGGCAAACAGCTTTAGGCGGAACGATGGAGATTAAAGGGCAGCTTGTCAGCGGAACCCAGAATATCTTCTTTGCGCAATTGGCCGATCCGACTACCGTCAAGTACTATGAGGGTGTTTCCCGGTTCATGTCCGGACGGTTCATCACGATGATGTTTGGTTTACCCGGCGCTGCACTGGCCATTTATCACTGCGCTAAACCTAAAAATAAGAAAGTCGTGGCCGGCTTGCTTCTTTCAGCTGCCTTGACCTCTTTCTTAACAGGCATCACCGAACCGCTTGAATTCAGTTTCTTATTTGTCGCCCCGATCCTTTATGTTTTTCATGCCTTGTTTGACGGACTTGCCTTCATGATGGCAGATATATTCAATATAACGATCGGTCAAACCTTCTCTGGAGGATTTATTGATTTTACTTTATTCGGGATACTCCAGGGTATCAGTAAAACAAACTGGATTTATGTACTGCTCGTCGGCATTCCTTGGTTTTTCCTATACTACTTCACTTTTAAATTCTTGATCAGGAAGAAGAATTTGAAAGTGGTCGGCCGTGAAGATGATGAACAGGCCGCCGTTACACAAGTAACCGCATCAGAAAGAACCCAGACCATCGTCAATGGTTTAGGCGGACAGGAAAATATCGATATAGTCGATTGCTGTGCAACCCGTCTGCGTGTCACGGTAAAGGATGAATCATTGGTGAAAGAGGACGTCATTAAAACAACCGGTTCAAAAGGCGTCGTAAAAAAAGGAAATGGCATTCAAATAGTATACGGTCCCCAAGTGACGATCATCAAAAATGAAGTGGAAGAATACTTGGGTCATTGAGAATATAGACAACGATAAGGACGTGTTAAACATGCAACAGGTGCTGGATAAAATTCACAAGAGCTTAATTGTATCATGTCAAGCATTGGAGAATGAGCCGCTGCACAGCTCATATATTATGGGACGCATGGCCATTGCTGCCAAAGAAGGCGGTGCGAAGTGCATTCGCGCAAACTCTGTAGCTGACATAATGGAAATCAAGAAAAATGTGGACCTTCCAGTCATAGCGATCATTAAACAGGTGTATGGACAAAACGATGTCTATATCACTCCCACCATGGCCGAAATTGATGCATTGATGGAAACCAAGGCGGAAATCATTGCGACGGATGCTACATCCCGGGTAAGGCCGGACGGTAAAACGTTAAAGCAATTTTATGGGGAAATACGAGCAAAATATCCAGATGTTCTGCTAATGGCGGATGTATCCACCATTGAGGAAGCCAAATACGCTGACGAATTAGGATTCGATATCGTGGCGCCCACTTTATACGGCTACACGAACGAAACGCTCGGTCAGAAAATATATCAGGATGACTATGCTGTGCTCAAAGAAATAGTGAAAGCAGTGAAAAAAGCGAAAGTCATCGCAGAAGGAAATGTCATAACACCAGAAATCGCCCGCTCTGTATTGGATATGAATGTCCATGCAGTAGTTGTGGGCGGTGCCATTACCAGGCCGCAGCAAATCACTAAAAGATTCGTCGATGCTATTCAAGAATAGAAAATGGCACATAGTAATGAAAAGACCCAGACTGACAACAGTTTGGGTCTTTTTTACGACTCATGGTTCCTCAGGTTATTGACGTCCCTAATGGATACATTAAACTATAAATACAGATAAGAAATCCGAAATGGGTGATCAAATGGAATATCTAGCAGAAAACCTCATATATGGCATAGAGTGCAGCATGGACAAGTTCACCAAAACAGAAGAAGAATTGGCCAATTATATTCTGCAGCGCCCTGAAGAAGTGAGTCAGTTAACGATCAGTCAAATAGCTAAAAAGCTTCATATTTCACCTGCAACCATTACACGTTTCTGCCAGAAATTAACCTTTTCTGGGTTTAATGAGTTCAGGCATGAGTTAAAAAGGTTCGTGGATCTCCGAAATACGCCGAAAAATATGAAGAACATCAAGCAGGTGGATTATTTTGCCAAACTGTATCAAGATCACTTAGGTATCATTGATAATACCTTTCATATAACCACATATGACGATATCCAAAAAGCTGTCTCTTACCTTACACAAGCAAATAAGATTCATGTTTATGGAATAGGGAGTTCAGGTATAGCGGCCCAGGAGTTCAAGTCCAAGTTTTTCCGTATCGGCTTGACTGTCGAAGCAATTACAGACCCCCACCAGTCCATGATGGATGCAGCTTTAAGTAACGAGAATAGCGTTGTCATCGGCATTTCCATTTCCGGAACAACGAAAGAAGTGATTTCTGCAGTTAAAATCGCAAAGAAGCAAGGCTCACGCATCTTGATCTTTACTGGAGATAAAAATTCCGAGCTCTCACAGCTTGGCGATCTATCGCTATTGGTCACGAGCAAGAACAGCATGCATATGGGGCAAAACATCTCTCCATTGCTTCCGCTGCTATTACTTTTTGATTTAATATATACAGAGTTGGTCGCTAAAGATTATAAAAACAGGATAAGCATCAGGGAAAAGACTTTAAAGGTATTGACCGAGAACGACTGACTAAAACGTATTTCACGAATCATAAAAAAAACTGCATCTCCAATTGCTAGAATGTTACTGACAATTGGGGTGCAGTCCACTTAATATGTCCTTTTAAACCAAATTCCTTATTGCTGGCATCGAACGTTCTTGGAGTCTCTCGGAAAGAAGACTATACGAAACAACTTTATTCTTGTACTGTTTGACTACATCCACGCGGTCGTTGTAAATGTACACAAATAAGCGAACATTGTTTTTTCCTCTTTTAGTATCAATCATGATTGGAATCCCACTGTTCTCTGGCTGTAAAAACAATTGCTCGTTCCCTGGGAATATATGATTTTTTTTCAAAAACTTAGCTTCATTAAAATAATGAATTACTTGAATTTTTTCTTCCCCCTCCAAACGATTTCCATCAAAGGTTACGATTGCATGCGCACCACTAATTTCCGAATGTATTTTAAATTTACTCAAAATCCAATTCACTGCATCGGTTGGAAGGCAAGTAACTAATAATTTAAGCAAACTTAAGATAATGGTCAAAATCAATACAGGCACTGTCATATTTCATCATCTCCGCTACGTTATAAATTAATGATCAATTGAAAGAGGCAGTCCATTTTTCTTTGAATGGACCGTTCTATTGCCGTGTTTCTTTCAGACTCTTTTCGTTCACATTTTCGTCACATTTGTGAACAAATTCACATTTTCCCACAAAGTAGAGTATGTCTTGTAATTCACTCATACAAACATGAGCTTTATACAACTAAGCCTATATTTCCATGCACTTTGATAGGCTATTATAGCAATCATTCACGTGATAACTTAGGTTAATTTTATTACGAAGTAGATGATGCCCACAGTTAATATTAGGGCAAGACCGATATAAATATAACTAAGGTTCAACAAATTCCCTCTAGTTGCTGCAGAATAATCACTATCACTCTTTCCTGCTAACGAAAGGGTGCCAATCAGGGCAACTAAACTAATGGCTACTACTATTATTATACTTATCGTCATGATTCAACGCCTCCCCATATCATTATCCATTTCCTTGAGCCATTTCAAATTATTCCGATTCTCATCGTATATCGCAGTGAAACTACACAAAAAATCGTTCCTGATTGGCAGGGCAAAATTAAACTTCCAAGTCTATCGCTCATCATAAATATAATAGAAAACCCTACTTCTCTATAATAAAAGAACAACCAATTTTAGGACCATCCAATTAAGTGAAATTTCCACCATCCACTTGCTGAATTCTTCCGTTCATATACATAGAAAGGTGCAAAGACTATTGTTTTCTAAACATGATTCTATTCCAAGACTTTAGGCAAAAGGGTTCGATCTAAAAGGTAAAACAAAGTGGATTGGAGAGAAAGGCGCGAGACTCCTGCGGGAAAGCGTGGCCAGGGGAGACACCGCAGGCGCGAAACGCCGAGGAGGCTCCCGGACAGCCCGCGGAAAGCGAGTGCCTGAAGCGGAAATCAACATCTAAGTTGTACAAGCCATAAAAAAGACTGTAGGCAAAAGTTGGTCGAAAAACATAACTTTCATCAAATGATATGCCTGAACAACTGACCCAAAACAACACCTTTAACTCCTCTGGTATGATTTCTAACTAAAGTTTATAAATAGTTGATTGGAGAGAAAGGCGCGAGACTCCTGCGGGAAAGCGTGGCCAGGGGAGACCCCGCAGGCGCGAAGCGTCGAGGAGGCTCCCGGACTGCCCTCTTTCTTACTGATTAAACAAAGTGGATTGAGAGAAAGGCGCGAGACTCTTGCGGGAAAAGCGCGTCTAGGGGAGACCCCACAGGCGCGAAGCGTCGAGGAGGCTCCCGGACCGCCCGCGGAAAGCGAGTGCCTGGAGTGGAAATCAACATCTAAGTTGTACAAGCCATAAAAAAGACTGTAGGCAAAAGTTGGTCGAAAAACATAACATTCATCAAATGATATGCCTGAACAACTGACCCAAAACAACACCTTTAACTCCTCGGGTATGATTTCTCACTAAAGTTTATAAATAGTTGATTGGAACGGAAGGCGCGAGACTCCTGCGGGAAAGCTTGGCCAGGGGAGACCCCACAGGCGCGAAGCGTCGAGGAGGCTCCCGGACCGCCCGCGGAAAGCGAGTGCCTGGAGTGGAAATCAACGTTCAATTGTCCAAGCCATAAAAAGACTGTAGACAAACTTATTGAAATCGAGTTTGTCTACAGTCTGAGAAGACCCTTATAAACTTTTTACAGCCTCTGCAAACCTTTTGATGCCTTCGTGAATGGAATCCTCATTTTCCCTTGCAAAAGTAAAGCGTACATATTCCTTATTTGTACCTAATGTTGAACCAGGAACGTAGATGACCCCTCTTTTGATAGATTCCTCCAGTAACTTTTTTTCGTTCAAAGGCTCCTTCAGCTTACACCACAAATGAATTCCACCATTTGGCGAAAAATACTCAACTTCTTTATGCAGGAATTCGTCAAGACTCGAAACTATTGCATCCCTTCTTTTTTCCAGCTGCCCTCTTAAGTAGTTAATATGGGCAGGAAAATACTCTGAATCCAAAAAATCATTTGCTATCCATTGAGTGAATGCGCCATGGCCAAAGTCAACCTGCTGCTTAGCATCAGATAGTCTCTCTATAACGGGTTTCGGTCCTATAATCCACCCAATTCTTAATCCGGAAGCAACAATTTTTGACAAAGAGCTTATATATAAAACATTTCCGTTGTTGTCCATCGATTTAAGAGTGGAAATCTCTTCCCCGGCATAGGAAGTTAAACTATAAGGATCGTCTTCTATAACCGGTATTCCATATTCGGATGAAAGCTCAAGAATCCTTTTACGACGGTTGATATGAAGGACAGTTCCTGTAGGATTTTGAAATATAGGGTTCAAAAAAATCATTCTGATCCGATGTTTTTTATGGAGTTCCAGTAAATCCTCTGGATTGATGCCGTCTTTATCAACCGGCAAAGGAAAAGTTCTTAGCCCCGCGGATTGAAAGATGGGAAGGTTGTAACTATATGATGGATCTTCCAATACAACGGCATCTCCTGGCTTTAACAAGCATTGGACCACCAGATGCAGGGCTTGCTGTGCACCAGAAGTAATGAGTATGGAAGATGGCTGCGTGTCAATTCTCCTATACCGTTTAACATGATTGGTTATCGTTTCCCTCAAAACCGCATTGCCCTGTGGGTGATCATAACCCAAACTACCAATGAAGGACCTATTAGCAATGATCTCACGTAAGGATTGGACTGGGAATAAGTCTTCTGAAAGCTCCCCGCTAGCTAAGTTAATAAGGTTATTCCCTTCCGTCTCTTTGCGTATTCTTTGGGTTACTGGCATATTGGGAAAAAAAGAACCCGCTTCGATATATCGATTCCAACTAGGTATACGTTTTCGTGTAATTCCCCAAATATCCTTGCTGATCATCGTTCCGCTTCCTTTTATTCGTTCAACAAGTCCATTTGCTTCCAATTCATCATAAGCCTTAACAACTGTGCTTCTGTTAACTCCCAGTTCACTCGCCAAGAAGCGTTCAGACGGTAGCGGCTTATCCAATAAAAATGTTCCATCAGCAATGCCACTCTCGATGTAAGCTGCTATTTGTTTATATAAAGGCTTCTTGGATTTTCTGTCCGTTTTCCATTCCATAAGCTACATCCTTTAAATGTTTAGTTAAAATCGTACTACATGATTAACTTAATATACTTATTCATTCCCAAAAGCAGTAAAACCTTTTATTTTCAGTATAATCTTCAGTCGAGATTATTGCACTTTTAGGATAAAAGCTGTACTGCAAAATAAAACCGAAAGCCCCCATTCCTTAAATGAAATGGAGGCTTTCGTTTCATCTTTTTCAACTCTGCAGACTCCCCTTCAGCCAAGGGCGATTCAGATAGTTTCCGATGGGGATTTGGATCAGGGCCGTTTTCCTTTGCGGACCGCTTATCTTGTAAAGTTCATCGCACATATTCACATCAAAGCCGAGCAGCGGGTGCCCGTTCATTCCGAGGGCAGACGACGCTAGCAGTAATTTCTGAACGAGCATCCCCGCCTCCATTTGCTGGATGCGGTATCCTCTATATCCAAGTTGCGTTTTGGAATAGTCCCGCTCACCAACTACATGTATGCAGATTGGCACTTGCTGAAAATTCATGATATCGAGGGACATTCCGTATTGCAATCGGAGCCGCTGATCTCCCGATTGTATCTGTTGCAATGTATGTGTCGTGCTGTCGTAAAGGTATGCACCATCTTGTATGTCTTCCACATTATACAAACAAGCATATAATGAAACGCGGTGTTCATCGTTCCCGTTTTTTCCATCCAAGTCATTTCGATAGGAGAACGAAGCGGTTGCCTCCTGCAGGAGAGAAGCCAGCTGCCATTGACTGACTTTCCCGAGTGCGAAGTCCATTTCAGGTGAAAACCGTTTCCGGCAAACTGATGCCAAGTCATAGGACAGCCGCTTCACGATAGGCAGGGCTACAATATGTCCTTCGGATTTCGTCCCATTCTTCGGACTGATCCGCCGGAATGATTGGGTGGATTCGATCATGGATGCTGCATTCAGTTTAGTCAGCATCGGAAATTCCCTGATTCTTTGCGACCGAACATAGTGTTCAGGCTGAATGACCGTCAATTCCGGCAATAATTCTGTTGAAGTGACAGGTCCATTACTATTACTTTCATCAGTACACCAAAATGCGGAATCTGCCGATAAGGGGATCACCGCATATGTGCTCTCTTCCTCTTCCGAAAGCCCGAGAAGGTGATTGATGGCCCGATCAAGGAATTGGAAGCACACCCCAGCGGTGATTCCAAAGCGTTTCGCCACTTCGAACAACTGTCCAAGAAGCACGCCTGCATCAAGACCTTGCAGACGATATGAAAAGTTATTATATTTGTAGAAGTTTTTCCAAAACATCGTCGATACAAAAACCGTGCCGAAGCATGCGGACATATCAAAGGATTCACCAAGAGCCTTTGTTAAATAGGAATCAAAATTCCCTTCCCGAAGCAAAGCCAGCCGGTGGTGTGCTGCATCATAATGATATACACCAGGAGGTAATCCCTCCATCTTCAAGTACACGTACAATTCGTTCGGATACAAAGCTCCCCCTGATGGCGGAAAACGCCGGAATGACTGCATGAGGTCCGCAGATTCAGAGGATCTCGCTACCTGACTGACTTGTGTCAGGCCATATGCATACCAGAGGAAATGACCGATTCCTTCGAGGTCCTGCTTTGAAGGCCCGCTCTCCTCCTCGAGTGTCAGCGGCACCTCCAGTGATAGTGGAAAAACAGGCAAGTCACGGTAAAGCTTATACGTTAGCGGCGCATCCTCCCAATCCACTTCCCAATCCGGCGGACTTGCCTTTTCGATATCAAAATGTAAATTGTGCAAAAATGCCTCTAGACTCATCCTCCAACCTCCTAAATCACCGATTATGGAAAAGGATGCGGATGCGGATTGAGCTGTCCGAAATCAAGCGGCCGTTCAGCATATCCAAGTTCCATCGGAACCCTCAGTATTCTCTCAAGCCCCGTTATGCGGGTAAGATGATGGCCGAATGTCATCGGCAGCATCCCCGGTATCAGCACTTTCACGCAATGTAATCCATTTCGTGCAATTTCCGGTGTCGTCTGATCCACCACAATCACCTCGAGTTGCAATCGGCGAAACTCCTGAAGGATTTCCTGCAAGTCTTCCGTCAAGTCCGGATGGTTCACCTTTTCCCCGTATTCTTCAGCGAATGTTCGCATCGGGCGGTCATCATCAAGCAAAAACTGCAGTCGCTCTTCGGCTTGCGGTAAACCGTACAGCATGCCATGATCATCCATTTTCCGTACCAGTGAAGAATCATGCAGCATTTTCTCAACCTCATCCAGATTCTCTTCCAAATTATCGTCAAGTGTCAGCATCATGCCAGCCAACTCGAAGACCGCGCTTTTCACGGCCCGGATCGGGTCCAGATGGGCCCCTGCCGCACATATGATATTCAATCCTTTTTGTTTCCTGTTTTTAGCCAAAGCCCATACGCTCGGGATACCATGTTCCATGGTCGAATTAAACAAATGGATATCATACCCCGCTGCCGCCCTCGCCCTGTCAATCATCAATTCCAGTTCTTTATCATTTGCAGAATAAGGGTCAAGACGTGTGAGCGGCAGCTGCGCATACCAGGTCAGAAGAAACGAATCACGTTCGACCACTTCCATGATGCCGTAGAAAATGGCCTCCTCCAAGCTTCCCCCTAAAGCACAGCCATTGGAAGTTTCATAGACAAACCCATGACCGCAGCCCAAGCTGTAATAGGAAAGCAATTCCGGGACCAAGATCGGCCGCTCTTGCAAAAATGAGTGGCCCCATACCCAATCTATCGAGCGGTCAGGATTAAACGGTTGAAACGGGAAATCCCGCTGTGCATAATTTTCCTTCGAGTGTACCCCTATCCTGATCGGATCGAGCGCAAAATCCTTAAGGTTGTTGTAACTGTCATGTATGACTGTCCGTTTACCGCGGGGCTCCATACCGCAATATCTTTCCAATCCCTCCAATATGGCCGTCATCTCACTGGCCGCATATGAGAGAGTACGGCCTGCCGCCCCCTCATCTCCTATGAATAAAGGCAAATTAACACTTACATCGGCAAATGGCGGCACAAGGTCGATCATTTTATTATTCAAGAAACCTGTGCGATGGTCCAAGTAATCTTTGGCCAGAACTTTATTCAGGTCTTCCATTGAACGGGTACGGTAACTGTCGGGACTGATTTTCGGACTTGGCTGTAACGTAATCCTGGCACGCTCCTTCGAGTCATCAGGTAATGTTGAGCAAACCAGACACAATGGATCTGGTAAAAATGAGTGCCACGAGCCATTCAGCGTTTTCAAGTTGATGATTGATACACTACCTTCCGAACAGGCGCGTTCTCCTTTCATCGCCCTCCTTACCTCTGCACAAATCAAGTGGGCCATCTGTAAAAGGCCTGTGCGTGATGCAGCCGCATCACGATCCATCCCCCCATTTTCCTCAAGCTGTTTGCGGATTTCCCACATTTCTTTTCGATCACGCCCAGCCATGAGATGCCTTTGGTCCGCACATTGTGAGCAGCCAGGAACATCCGGGAGCACCAACGGACCTATCACTCCCTCTCCAAATGAAACGAACCCCCGCAGCCATGGAACGCCCGCTTGCCTTATCACCTCTTCCGCCTTTAAATGGACAGCTGGATTCCAGGCATCTTGCAGCAGAAGGACCATAGCCGTCTTTTGCGGTATTCCTGCCTCGAAATCGGTTTGGCGATTCACCTGATATTGGCCGGACAGGTCCCCATGAACATAGTCGGCCAGCACTCCTTCCCCGACAACCAATACGTCAGTTTTCACCCTGATTCCTCCTCTCGCAAAAGCACCCCAAACACTCCTGCCATTTCTTCCTTCAAGAAAGTTTCCAACTCTAATTCGAATACGAAGATTCGCTTCTTATTCTTCTTCAAGACTTGAATGGCGGACTTTAATATCTCGGAATACCCTGTCACCCCGCACGAAGGAATCACAAGATTCAAGGGCTTTTCTTCCTTAAGAACAGGCGATGCCACTAAATCTGGAGCTGTGAGGCAAACGGTCTGGTTTTGGACTTTCATGACGGCCTTTTGCAACGCGTTCCGTAATGCGATCGTTACATTCAAACCGACAGCTCCGGACCAGCCGTCGCTCGTTCCTGCCCAAACTACCGGGAAACCGGACACTTCCTCACCCAACTCGATGATCGGTTCTCCTTGCAGACGGGTCAGCGCTTGTAGATAATACCTGCAGCGTTCATCTTCCACTTGAGCCAACTGCACCGACACGAGTTTCTCCTGGTTAAAACGCTTATTGTCAAGCTCTTTATCCAAATAGCTTTGCAGCCCACGGCATACACATTCAGCAAATGTTTCCCCTGCTCCGATACCGACGACTGACTCCTTTATATCTTCTGCCCCCTGAAGCGGTGTAAGAGTCGGAATGAGCTGGCTGAGTGTTCGGGATACATATGCTTCAACTCCTGAAAAACCGCATTCCCTTCTCGCTTCCTCATGCGTCAGATCTGAACGGATGATTTCGGGCAGCAGTTCGGCCGGACCGGACGACAGCGGATCAACAACCTGAACTCGGCATTGGGCCAACGGCAGCTGTTTTAAATCTCCCTCATCCCAACGATGAAAAATCCCGGATTCCGAGGATGTCAATCGGCTGAAATACATAAACACCTTACCCGGCTTACTCGGTTCCGATTTCTGTTCGAGCCGCTGATCAAAATCTTCAATCCATGCAGCAGTCCCCTTTCCCGTCACTCCCGGATGGGGAATGAATGGATGCCATTTTCCCTCCATTGTATCCATATCCAACAGATAAAAATGATTGGCTTGTTCTGCAGTCGTAACGCCTGTAGCCTCTTTAAACCATTCGAATACCACGATATTGGCCAACATCGCTCCGGCTGTCGCTGAAAAGGAAGATGGTGCCTGGTTCTTTTCCAGCTCAGCTTGATGTAAACGATGCCAGGCTGACTCCCAACACCCCTTGGAATCCGGATGGACAAGCGGACCAGCCATGCCTACTTGATTGATGATCAATGCAGGAAACAGGATCTTTTTCCCTTGCCTGCAAACCGAATGAAGTTCTCTTAACTCCTCTATATCACCCTCTTGTGACACATATATAATTGTGTCAAAAGGCTGCACGATTTCCTGCCATTCAATCTCTTCTCCCTTTTCAAGCACGACCTCCCCTATGGAAACCTCGTCGTCCGTCTTACGCGCATGCGCCACGATTTCATTCAATCTTTTTCTATTGGTCGGTACCGTGTCCGTAATGAAGATTTGGAATGCGGGCAATCCGGATTCCAACAGCGAGGACACCAATGAAAGGAACAATGGGCCAGAGCCTATGGCCAACGCCTTTTTCTTTCGATAAGTTTCAAAACGGTAAGCCCCGGAATCGCCGCAGCTTTCCAGGAACTCGATTTGTGAAGCATACCTTTCAAGTACTTGATTCCTCAATTGATGGGGACTGTCCTGACTTACATCCCGTACAAACCCATTGCCGTACAAAACCTCGGCAATTTCCATCACCCTGTTCCGGTATGGGCCAGGCAATCCATCCGTCAACTCGCTCAATGTATGGTTTCCGTTGAACATCGGTAATAGCTTTTCAATCCACTGGACGATCGAGCCGCCCTCCATACGGAACGAACTTATGTTATTCCTGAAATACACACCTCTATTCGGTTCCGGAAGAAAAAACGTATCTCTCTTCACTTTCAAACGCATAGAAGGGGTCAAATTCACCATTCCGCTCCTCCTAACCCGATGCATTTTAAGTACTGCTATTAGCACAGCACTTCACTTTAATCCTATGTACAACAATTTGTCCCTTATGTCTAATACAATAAAGAAAAGTCCCTGTACATGCAGGGACTTCCTTTAGTAAATCTGGATACTTAACCGCCGCAACGTCCGCAACGACCGCCGCAACCTCCGCAGCGTCCGCAGCCTCCGCAACCTCCGCAACGGAACCCACAACCTCCGCAACGACCGAACCCACAGCCCCCAATAAAGCAACCAAGGCAACCAAAACAACCAAAACCGAAACCAATGAGTCGGGAATCGTCAGCAGAATATCCTGGCTGGATCTGGCTTTGATCCCAAGGAACTGGCTGAGTTACCTGGAAATCATCGACATACAGGTTTTGCAATTGATTTTGAAATTCATACATATTATATAACCTCCGTTTATTATTTATAAGGTAGTGCTTAGAACAGGAAATCTGAACGAAATGGTCAGGGAATTGATACCACGTCAAATACTTCCTCCAACAAAATATGTCAGGGGAGTGGGTATTGCCACTGATTCAAATGCCTATTTTTATTGAATCTTATGTGGCTTAGTGCAAATGAAAAACTTCGAAACAAAGCTGAAAGAACCTGGAACTAAGTTGGCAAGCCAAGGATAGGAGCTTAGCTTATCAACTCGAAAAGGGGTCTGGTGCTAGTTAGAAACATAGAACCTCAATATCCTTCTCATCTATGAATTACGATACTACTCCAAACAATTAATGTATGAAATTCAATCTTGCTTCGAAACAAAATAAAGCCCTTGCACTAACTTATACAAGGACTTTACTTAATCACTTTGAATTTTCTTTTGGTAAATCTAATGTTGGAGTTCGATCAAAGAAATTCCACGGTTTTAACATGGCGTGTACCCATTCCGTTGGCATCATTGGCCATTCTTCAGCTCGTGCTATATGAGTTGCACCTGTGGTCATCCATACCACATTATCTGTATTGTCAATGGAACCGTTGTCTGCCGAATATTGTCCTAATCCTGTATCTGTTTTGCTGCGGTTCGGATATTTACCTTCCGGATATCGCTCATCCGGGTCATAATTTGTGACCCACAACTGCTTGTCCATAAAGTTAACTCGCTTAAAAAGCCAGTCATCATCACTAAATAAGGCTCCTTTGGCAATCGGGTGAGTGCCTCCTGCAAAAGGGATGATTTGATAGGAAACAGGATTTCCTACCTTATTCTCCTTATTAAGATTACTGAACAGTCGAATAGTGGAAGAATCAAATTTTTGAATCGACTCTTGCTCCGTCTTTACTGTTTTTTCTTCTGTTACCATAACACTTTTGCGTGGACCGCCCTCTTGATTTTTTTCTACCTTTGGATTAATTTCCATTAGGGAATTACTTTCGCCATCAACATCTAGGTCAAGCCTGAAATTGTAAATGTGCTGGTGAGTGGTTCCGACAATATTATTATCAAGCAAAGTACCATATTTTGTATCCTCTTTTGCAGTTTTGTCATGCATTGTTTTTGATTTAACACCTTTTACTGCTTCAATACCGGATGCTCCTACATCAATATTAATTATTCCATTTTGTGATAGCTTCCAATCAAAGATATAATCATAGTTCCCTATTGTACTAACCCAGCGAACCACTAATTCACGGCGTTCACGGCTTTGATTTTCTTCTTTAAATGTCGCAAGGTCGGCATGTTTATATTCTGGCCCCGCATATTGTTCAAATACTGCAATGGCATTTTTAATAACGTAAGGATTGCCCGAGTTATCTGCAATTGTTGCATCTAGCAGCACGGCGTTTTCTGGTACGTCAGCTCCAAGTTCTAGCGGTGCAGTTAATGTGCCCATTCCATATTCACCAGCATCCAAATAGGACTTGAAGTACCAGCCAACGTCAGGATCTCCGTAAGGAACTATCATCCCACCCAGCGATCCTTCATACATGATTTTTCTTTTTTTCCCATGATCATCATAAGTAACGGTTGATAACACAGGTCCTACCCGAGTATCCAATCGCAAGTGGAAATCCCAGTTTTGCCAGCTAATCGTATTTCCTTTTATTTCATAGTTCTTTCCTTCAGGCTCGGTAATGTTAAGCGGTTTTACATCGGATTTCTTCTCATAATCTCTACCATCATATGCGTTTAATTGCATCGGGATTGGAATGACACCTTCATCTTCTACTTTAATAACCGCTTTCTTTTCAAGATCTACAACAGCGACCAAATTTTCAATAGGATGCGCCCAAAAATTCCCATCACCTGTATCCAAATAAGATACTATTTTCAATAGACGCTTATCATGCTCCAATTTATCTTCACCATCGAAATAACCTACTGTCAATGGGGTCGCAACGACCTTTTTAGGGTCATCTATCCCCCGCTTTTTTAGCGCTTTTGCATAGTCTTCACTTGCTTCAATCGCTCCTTGAACAGTAGCAAAATCATCCAGAATTAACATGCCATGAACGCCGTCCATTTCATTCCATGAAACTAGTTTTTTTGATGATATATTCACTTCACCCTCAATAACTTGTTTGCCATTCAATGCAATGAACTCTGCTTTTCTTGCAAATGCGTTGTCTTTTTTCTCTTTATCGTACTCCCACTCCCACACTTTCTTTTTTTCGGGAAGCTTCAGTGTAATTTCTGTAAAACGAAGAGTATCTTTATATTTCCCTGCCTCTTTGATTACATTAACCACCGCTTTAATTTCTTTAGGAGTTAAAGGATCTAAAGGATGATAAGCTTCTTTTATTTTAGCTGTTTGCTTGATGTCAGGGAGAACTTCATTCACAAAATGATCAGTTACGTAGATTTTCTCATCTTTTTCTATCACGTTTGATTCAAGTGTAATCGCTTTTCCATTAATATACGCTTTATCAGAATCAGGTATTATTTTTATGACCGTATCATCTTTTTCGATGGTGATTTTTTTTGTAAAAAAACTCCAAAAATCAGATTTAACAGTTGCACCAGTACCTTCTAAAGCTGTTTCCAGCTTAATTAATTCCACTTCACCGCCATGAGCAGAAGCATCGTTATTATGAATTAGTGAATAAGGAGAGAATATGAAAGTTAGTGCAGTTATTACAATAATTGCTGCTTTGAAAGTTCTTTGCTTTGTTTTCATAGAATGTTTCCTTTCATTATTTATTTTCAACTTTCATTAGCTAATTAATAGTCTTAGCCACCGTACCAATTTAAGCCTTTTTCACCTAAATCAATCCATACACTCTTTGAGTGTGTATACATATCCATGGCTTGTACCCCTAATTCTCTACCAAATCCACTTTGTTTCATTCCTCCAAAAGGAGTTGTACTATCTAGCATACTGTACGTATTCACATAGACAGTTCCTGCTTGGATACCACGCGCCATACGATGAGCTCTTTTTAAGTCATTGGTCCATATCCCTGAAGCTAAACCGTAAATAGTATCATTTGCTTGTCGTAGAGCATCCTCTTCATCTTTGAAGCGAATAACCGACACAACTGGTCCAAATATTTCTTCACGCGCAATTGTCATTTCGTTGGTTACATCTCCAAAGATGGTAGGTGTGAAATAATATCCATTTTTCTTGCCTCTTTGGCCACCTGTCACTAATTCCGCACCTTCTTCAAGACCAACCGCTACATACTTTTCAATCGTCTTTAACTGTTGTGCGGAAACTTGTGGACCCATTTGTGTTGTCGCTTCAAGGGGATTTCCTACCCGTATTGATTGTACTTTACTAGCAAAAAGATCCATAAATTTATCATAAATACTTTCTTGAACAAATAAACGAGAACCAGAAGCACAAACTTGACCTTGTGCAAAGTAAATGCCAAACATCGCTCCATTAACTGCATCTTCAAGAGTGGCATCGTCAAATACAATGTTAGGTGATTTCCCTCCCAGTTCTAACGAAACTGGTTTCAAGTTTTTTGTAGCTGCTTGCATAATTAAGCGACCCGTGTCCGTTGACCCCGTAAAAGCAATTTTATCGACGTCTGGATGAGAAGCTAAACCAGATCCCACGGTTGAACCTGGACCGGGTACGATATTAATCACCCCATCAGGAATACCGACTTCTTGGAACAGTTTAGCCAGTTCTAAAATACTTGTTGATGTTTCTTTTGCTGGCTTAATAACAATAGTATTTCCAGCAGCTAAAGCAGGAGCTAATTTCCACATCGTCAGCATTAAAGGAAAGTTCCAAGGGACAATGGCGCCAATTACACCTAATGGTTCTTTTAGTGTGTAGTTGAAACGATTGTGAGGTGATGCTAATGTATCACCCTGAACCTTATTTGCAAGTCCTGCATAGAACTCCAGTACATCTATGGTGGAAGGAAGCGCTATATGCTTGGTTTCATTGATTGGTAAACCATTATCTTTTGATTCTACTTCCGCTAAAAGGTCTGAATTCTCCCACATTTTCTGAGCCGCTTTATACAGAAGTCTACCTCGGTCACAAGGAGACATAGTCGCCCATGGTCCGGATTCGAACGCTTTTCGAGCTGCTTTAACTGCATGGTTTAAATCTTCCTCGCCCCCTTGTGAAACAAGGGCATGAACTTCTCCTGTGCCAGGATTAATCGTTTCAAATGTTTCTCCTGAGAGTGAATCCGTCCATTTTCCATCGATAAATAGTTGATATTTTTTCATTTTCTCCACCTCTTATTTATTTTTTTGATAAAACTTCGAAATTACTAACCATACAATTTTGAAAAACATAGGTTGCTAGGTTTCCTTATGTGATGCGTATCTTGAATAAGCTAAAAGCTCCTAACTTTGTTTACACGCAGCGTTGGAAAGCGATTACATTTTTTTGATTTTTCAACATGGATAATGAATTCTAAATTCTTGTTTTTGGTAAATAGCATCCATTAAAAATGAATGTCACAGGAGTAATCCCTAGCTCTTTAAACTTCTTACGATAAACTCTATATTCAGATAGATATGTCATAATATAGTCTGAAATCTGCTCATTTATAGTGCTTCTATTTCAGCACGAGTTAGCGTTTCAATTTCTGAATTGTACATGAATGCATACCTCTTCATTATTTTATTGATTTTTTTAAAGAGATAGAGTAATTAGTAACTCTAAAAAACATATAAACATACCAAAAAAATTAACAACCGTTACAAAAACGTTATATTAAAAACCAATACTCTCCTTCAATTAACCTTAAATCAATAACTCAAAAATGTACTACGCATCCACTTATTCAGTTTGGATGAGATGTTTATTTTCCTACCACACACACTTCCTTTTCTTTCATCTCCTTAGGTTAATTTTAAAAAGTCTTTCTAATTTATTAACTATTACATTAATTATTTTATATTATCCAGAAAAATCAGAAAATTTACTATTACCCAAATGGGTCATTTTATATCAAAAAGTAATTCATTTTATTTTAAAATGTTATATAATCAAAAAAAATTAATATGGAGGAAAGCCTATGAAGGATATGTCTAACCCCAGCTACAAAAAAATTTTATCTTTTATGGATGAAATTACTTTTACTAATGAAAATTTCCGTGAAAAAGTACTACAGACCTTTGAAAATTTATTTGGTTACTGCCAATCTATTTTTTGGTTATGTGATGATAATAATGACTTGTTCGAACCTATTACGTTAAATATAGAGAAATATGTTATGGATGATTATCTTAATAACTTTTATCAATTAGATTTGCTGGTCCCAAAATATAATATGCAAAAAGGAATTAAACAAACTGTTATAAAAAACCTTGATTTACTTCCGCCTGAATTATATGAAAAAAGTGTATACTACAATGATTTCATGTTAAAATATGGATTTTATTATGATGTGAGTGTTTTTTTATATGATAGAAACAGTATTAAAGGTGTTCTGAATTTCGTTAGATCCAAAAAGGAGAAGCCTTTTAGTACATCCGATATTATGTGTTTAGAGGTTATTTCTAGGTTCTTATCGCAAAAAACAAGCGATTTCCCTCATCTTTCTGTAAGCGTTGCCAAAGAAAACTTAATTAATCCTTTGAAAAATAAGATTCTGGCTAGTTCTCAAGATCTCAGACAACCAGATTTAACATTAAAAGAAGCAGAAATATTACAACTGGTTCTAAAAGGGCATACCAATATCACCATTGCCAGCGAACTATTTATTAGTGTTAATACAGTAAAAAAACATTTGCAAAATCTTTATAGAAAGTTTGATGTCTCAAACCGAACAAGTTTATGCTATAAAATTGTTAAACCTTAAACACAATCAAAAAAAACCAGAAGGTCCCCAACACCCTTCTGGTTTTCATATTAATTGCCTTACAAATAATTTTTTTGTTAATCATTTACAATGAAAAAATCCTTATTATAAAGATTGCCCCCCTTATTGATGGGAGAATCACTTATGTACTGCCGTATCCAATCAGGCGTTTCTCCATGTCTTTTCAAAATATAAGAAGGCTGTATAGAATCTTTAATAAGAATCCACACATCACTCTTTCCAATTAGTTCTGCAGCTGTTCATAACGATTCCAGTTCACCGATTTTTCCAGCACGATTGATATCAATACGCCCATTATGAGCCCATTCGTCAAAAATGGCTGTAAAAGCGTGGGAACGTTCGAAAATGCATTTGGCAGGATGTTCATCAAGCTCACTCCAATCAATACTGGTACGGCAAGCCTGAATATCGTGTCTGAAGTGAAATGCTGACCCTTGAGGCTATTGAAAGCCGTACCGAACAGCTGAAGGTAAGCAACAAACAATACTGCATTCCCGACTGTTATCGGCATGGTGGCCAGGAAAGCGATGAAAGGAGGAATGAGCCCAATTATGGCCAATAACATGCCTCCAAGCAAGAAGGGCCTCCGCTCATAGATTTGAGTGCTCTGCAAAAATCCGATGGATGAAGTAAAAGGTGTATACGGAACAAGGCCAAGCAACGGAGCGAAAATGGTAAAACCGCCAGTCATGAATAAAGAATTTCGATACTGCTTGTGTTCAGCTTCATCACCGATTAATTCCGATGCGGCTTGAATGGAAGCGAATGTGTTGCACAAATTCAGTAATCCTGCAAAAAAGGATATCGCTATGATCCCGAATTCCAGGTTTGGAGCACCTAATGGGAAAAATGAAAAAGCGGCACCCGTCGATCCCATTTCTCCCCCCGCCTCCGGAAATAACAGCTCGTAAAAAATCCATCCCACCATAATCCCGATCAATATGGAGAAATTGCTTATGGTCCTTGGTCCTTTTATCTTTAATATACTTACTAAAAGTACAATCCCCACTGATAGGAAACTGACCGGGATGTTAATTTCCCCATTATCCGTAATCCCCAGCATCCCCTTGAAAAAAACAAAGATGAGCTGGAATGTCAGAAGGAATAAATAAACCGTCATGACCATGGGGGTAAAAATCTTCTGGACATAAGAAATCAGGTTGAAGGCAGCAATAATGAGGGTCACGACACCAGCTGCAATGAGGCCAGTAGCAATTCCCCCTCCTACCTCTGCATAACCGAGCCCTATGGATGGTGCTGATAACCCTAAATTCAACATCACTCCCCACAATAGACCGGAGTGACCTTCCATAAGTGGATACTTATGCCCCTTCCACCCCTGAAACACACAAGCGATCCCGGTGAAAATGAGCGAGCTTCTCATGGTCATTTCCGTAACATCGGGAGGAAGATCAAAAGCTGCGCCAATCGATATGGGCACTACTACCGTATTTGCAAAAATAAAAAACAACCATTGAAAAGAAGAAAATAGAGTCACAGAAGAACTCCAACTTTTCATAGATTCCATCTCCTTTGAACATGATACTTTTGAAGCTCATGGTTAATTTCAATTGCCCTTCCATTGAAAAAGGCGATAAGACAGCACCATGCTAATAAACGCGGTCCCCGGACGGGGCATGCGATATGATAACGTTACCATTAATAGTAACAAAGACTGCGGCTCCCAGCTAATTTGTTGGCTTGACTAAGGCTGCAAGGCAAATGGACAGGGATAAGCGAGTCTGCTTAAAATATATTTGTGTAATAACGACAATGACACGGAACGGAGTCCAATATAGAAAAAAATCACTTCCACAGCATATAACATAAGTAAGTAAAAGTACATGGAAGCGGAAGCCGTTCCATAACCAAAACGAAAAAGGAAATCCGGAAGTATCCGGAAATCCTTTTTCGATTAGTCTTACCGTTCAATTGACTGCTTTTGTTTAGACAGTGAACCGGAAACTACGTTTCCTTTATAAATGACTGCTTTACGTTCAGAACGCCTGGCTACTGCCTCTGCAGAACAGCTTGCGTCAATTAACACCAGACTTGCGGCATCTCCCGCTTTCGGCCATACCTGGTTACCCTTTTCGTCCAATGGGGTCCTTCCGCCGGTTATATACCCGAGTGTCCGGGAAAGTGAAACTTCATCAATCCATTTGAAACGTTCTGCGAGCCTTCCTGCTCTCTCCAAGATGTCACCATTCCCAAGAGGGGACCATACATCAAAGATATTATCATTTCCTACTGATACTTCAACCCCTCTTTCATGTAATAAATCAACAGGGGGCATCTGCCTGTTAATAGGGACACTGGTGACGATGGAAATCCCCGCATCCCTAAGAATGTCAGCCAAATCATAGGCTTCTTCCTTGGATACGTCCCCGATACCGAAAGCATGGCTTAATGCTACCCTGCCTTCCCAACCCGCCTGCTTGGTCAGAGCTGCCAAGCGTTTCATGGTGAACGTGCCCAGATGGCCTGGATCATGCAAATGCAAGTCCACATCAGCGTTCGCTTCCACTGCTAAATCCATCAATTGAACCAGCGATGCTTCAATATTGTTATCGACTGTTGCTGGATCGACCGCCCCGACGATTCCTGCCCCGTTTCGCAATGCCTCCCTGACAAGTTGGACTGAACCGGACCGCAACAATCCGTGCTGCGCAAATGCGACTATTTCTGAACTGAGTCTATGAGAATAGCCAGCAAGCGCCTGCTGCACTTGCTCTAAGTTTTGCAATCCCGCTTCAGGATAAATATCAACATGCGTCCGTATATGTGCAGAGCCGGAAGCTAAAAGGATTTCCAGTAAGGATTCTGCACGTTTACATGTGCTTGTTGCAATGGAAGGCAGAACCCGCTTCTCATTTTCAAAGCGTTCAATGACACTTGAAGAAGGAGTGCACGCTCTCCAAACATCCCCCATCAGTGTCTTATCAAGATGAACATGCTTTTCGATAAAGGATGGTAACGCCAGCAACCCTTTTGCATCCTCCACCGCTAAATCATCATGTATGGCTTCCCCATCTTTGACAATCTTCGCAATCCTTCCATCCTCCATCAACAGATGAAATAGCCCGGTCATCGTTCCTGTAACTCTTTCATTCTCTTTCTTGAAACCACATTCCAAACGAACATTCTTTAACCAATAGATTGTATTCATGATCTTCATCCCTTCTTGAAATAGACCTTCAATTCGACTTCAAGGCAGATTCGCGATCGAGTCCGCCGTATACCAGATCTCCATTGACTATAACCGCAGCACGCTCCGATCTCCTGGCAACTGCCTCGGCAGCGCAAGATGCATCCACAAAAACCATACTAGCGTCATTTCCCACATTCGGCCATAAACGATTTCCTTCAGGGTCCAGTGTCTTGATCCCTCCCGTAATGAATTGGAGCGATTGGGACAATGCATACTCGTCCTTCCAGTTGTACCTCTCGGCCAATCGGCCTGCCTTTTCCAGCATATCCCCTGTACCGAACGGGGACCAGGAGTCATAAAAGCCATCGCATCCGAGAGCAACATGGACACCTTTTTCATGCAGTGAATCAATCGGGGGAATGACCCTGTTGATCGGAACTGTAGACATGATCGCTATCCCCAGTTTTGATAATTCACTGGCCAGTTCATTTGATTCTCCTATTGAAACATCACCAAGTGCAAAAGCATGACTGATGGCCGCTCTGTTTTTCCACCCTGCTTCATCGATCAAAGAAGCGAGTTTCTTTATCGTATATAAACCTTGATGACCGGGATCATGAATATGAATATCAATATCCGCATCAAATTCAACGGCCAAATCGACCATTTCATATAGGGAAGCTTCTATATTATTATCCACGCCGCCAGGATCCAGGCCGCCCGCCAAAGACGCCCCTTCTTTCATCGCTTGTCTCATCAACCCTTTTGAATTCGTTCTTAGCAGTCCATGCTGAGGGAATGCGACGATCTCGTATGTCATTTTCCCTCTGAAACTACTTAGCGCCTTTTGAATTTCCTCCAAGTTCTTCATACCGATGTACGGATCGATGTTAACATGCGTCCTTACATGTGTTGCCCCGCCGCTTAACAATAATTGAAGCATCCGTTCAGCCCGGAGCCGTCCGGTTTCAGCCAGTTCAGCAAGCTCTTTTGCTTCTAACTTTAATCGTTCGATTAAGTTCGGAACCGGAGTGCATGATTTCCATGGCAGTCCTAAATAAGTCTTGTCAAGATGGTTATGCATCTCTTTAAAAGGAGGAAGTGCAAGCAGCTTTCTCGCGTCGAGAACGGGACCAACCGTTTTTAAAGACATAGTTGAAGCCACTTGCAAATCCTTTATGATCCCATTTTTTATATACATGTTGTATGTAGCTGTTTGCGTCCGATCAATTCGTCCATCCTTAAAAACAAATCCACTATCAAGTGTAACGTTTGTAAGCCAGTATGCTTCATTCATCAAATCACTCTCTTTAATAGAAGATTAAACACCTGTCGTCTCAAAAGATGAAATAGATCCGCTAACAACATTGCCCCTGAAGATGACAGCGGCACGCTTTGCCCTTCTAGCCACAGCTTCCGCAGAACAGCTGGCATCAAGCAACACGATATTCGCCTCATCCCCGACATTAGGCCATGCCTTGACCCCGGCCTGGTTTAATGGGGTCTTCCCTCCTGTTATGAATTGCAGGCTTTGCGCTAAGGAACGTTCTTCAATCATGCGAAACCTTTCTGCAAGGCGACCGGCCTTTTCCAAATTGTCCCCGATGCCAAAAGGTGTCCAATGATCAGTGATGCTGTCATTACCCAATTCAACTTTCACCCCTTTTTCATGAAGCAGGGGGATGGGGATCGTCCTGAAGATCGGCACTGTGGATGTAATCGATATTCCTGTTTCCGAAAACCTTTCGGCTATGCCCGCTGCCTCCGGGACTGAAAGATCTGCCAAACCGCTGGCGTGGCTAACCGTTACCCTTCCTTGCCAGCCTGCGTCTTCCGTCAGTGAAGCGAGGCGCTGCATCGTGAAGAGTCCAAGATGATCCGGATCATGTAAATGGACATCGATATCGGAATTGTATTCAACCGCGATATCCATGATCGTTTCAAGTGACCGCTCTATGTTTTCATCAATGGTGGCGGGATCGACGCCGCCTACCAGATTCGCGCCATTCTTCATGGCCTCCCTTATCAAACCGACGGAATTGCTGCGTAATAGTCCATGCTGCGGGAATGCGACGATCTCATACGTCAATTTATCACTATATCCTTCCAGTGCTTGAATGGTGGCCTCTAAGTTTTTCAGTCCTATAACGGGGTCGATGTTGCAATGTGTGCGAATATGGGTAGATCCGAAGTCCAATAATAAATCCAGCATTTTTTCTGCCCTTACTTTAGCGGTAGGCAATAATGCTGGCAGTAAAACCTGCTCTTCCTCTATCCGGGTTTTCACGCCATTAATGGCAGGCAGGCAAGCCTTCCACGGACCGCCATAATACGTTTTATCAATGTGGATATGCATTTCCTTAAACGAGGGGACCATCAGGAGACCGTGAACATCATGCTGCGGGTCCTGATCCGTTATCGATTCTTTCGCCAATAAAATGGAGGTTATTTTTCCATTTTCAATCTTGATGTGGTAATGACCGGTTTCAGTGCCGGTGATCGTTTCATTTTCATTATAAGTAAAACCATTTTCCAAGCGTACATTCGTCAACCAATACGATTGAGACATTAAACTCACCCTTCCATTCAGATTGAATATGCATCACTTTCATTATAGTTTTAAAGTTCAGCAAATCATTTCAGAATTTTTACTCGTTTTTATGTTATTTTTACTTATTGTGTCAAAGAAAAGGCTCACCCTATAATGGATGAACCCTTTCAGACTGTAGACAAACGCTGCACTGTTTTAGGCCGTTCACGCAGTTTATCGACCTAAACCATACTTTATTCGGCCGTTCACGCACAGTATTCGACCTACCCAGCACTTTTTTCGACCGTTGAGGCACTTTATTCGACCGTTCACGAATTTTAAGATTGTTTTCCGAACTCCTTTCGTCTACAAACTGCATCACTTTATCGTTACGTCATTTATCTCCAGATAGCCTGAAGGGCTGATTGAAAATCCTTTTACATCTTTCGCGACTGCAGCAACATTTTCTATAACCCTTACAGGAATATACGGGGTGTCGCCCATCTCGATTTCCTGTGCCTCTGCGTAAAGGTCTTTGCGCTTCTCTTCTTCTTTTTCCTTCCTGGCGGCGTCTATTAAACGATCAACCTTTTGATTGCTGTAAAAGAATGTATTGCCGGCCGCCCCCTGAGATTCCGTATGAAAAAGATTATATTGATTATAATCAGCATCCCCGGTCGCGTTTCTCCAACTGATGATGAACATTTCCGATTGTCCTTTATTCACTTGTTCCACGAACGAACCGTACTCCATCACCTGTACCTTCAAATTAATCCCGATACCTTTTAGTTGGGATTGCAGGACCTCGGCCAAGTTAACTCTTTCTTTACTGTCCATTGTCAGGATGGTTGCATCAAGGCCTTCTGAATATCCAGCTTCGGCCATCAGTTTCTTCGCTTCCTTCAGGTTGTAATCATAGGCTTCGAGATCTTCGTTGTACCCGAATACTTTAGAGCCCATCAAGGAGTTCGCCTTCACTCCCACATTATTAAAGACACCCTTGATGATCGAGTCCATTTCAATAGCATGGGCGATGGCTTTACGGACCTTTACATCATTGAACGGTTCTTTATTGACATTGAAGCCTAAATATTCGGTACCATACCCTTCACTGCGGTAAACATCCATTGCCGGTGAAGATTCAACCTGGTCCATGATAGCTACAGGAAGAGGCTCTGCGATTTGCGCTTCACCGGTTTCAATCATCGATATCCTCGTGGAGTCTTCCGGGACGACCTTGAAGATGACCTTGTCCACTTTTGGCTCGTCTCCCCAATAGCTGTCGTTTTTCGTCAATATGATTTCCTGGCCTGGGGACCATGAATCAAAAACGAAAGGACCGGTTCCATTCGGTTCCTGGATAATCTTTTTGCCATACTTTTCAATCGTTTTCGGACTGATGATTCCGCCTTCATGATTCGCCAATATGGAAAGAAGAGGGGAAAATGGCTCCTTTAAAATGAATTGCACGGTAAATTCATCAACCGGTTTCACCTCTTTTACCATTTCGAACACTACTGCCCTGGGAGAAGCGACCTTCGGATCTAATAGTCGATCAAACGTCTTTTTTACTGCGTCTGCATTAAATGGCGTGCCATCATGAAACTTTACATCTTCCCTAAGCTTGAATTCCCAGGTCGTGTCATTTATTTGCTTCCATTTTTCTGCTAGCATTGGCTGTATCTCACTATTCTCATCCCGTTGTACAAGACCTTCATAGATTTTATGGTGAGTGACGCTAGCGGCGTTAATCGTGGACATGAACTGCTGATCCAAATTCTCGGCGTCGGATAAGCGGGCAATGACCAATGTACCCCCTTCGTTTGATGCCCGGTTTGGATCACTTGCCGTTGTGTTTACATCATTGTTAGAAGAACAGCCCGTAATGATGATACCCATGATCATGACTAGAAAAAGCTTACCTGTCCCACGTTTTAACCCCATGGTCTTCTACCTCCCAATTTCAATTTTCGAACATTTATCTAATTATAGGAAATATTCTGACTACTTTTTTCGAATATCTTTACTATGTTTTTCATTTTCTTTACTTGTTGCCATGAATCGCTTCCGTCTCGCTTATCGATTCCACGACCTTGAATGATGGCTTAAACAATTCTTTCTCGGGAAGCTCCTGATAATCTCTTTCCATATATCCTCTTCTCATCTTCTTAAAATATTGTTGTCCCTTATATTTGATTTCCGTTAAATCCAGATTGGGGATTATTTGATCCTTCATGACTACCTTTCCATTTATGATCGATAATTTAACGTCCCTTCCAGCCCCGCTTACGAACATGGTTCGAATGGGATCATCGATTACCCCCATATGAAAGCTGTCCAAGTCAATCGCGATGATATCCGCCTTGGCCCCCGCTGCGATGCGTCCTAAATCGTTCCTGCCAAGAAAAGCGGCCGCATCAAGTGTGGCTGACCGAAAGAAATCGGCATAGAAAGAGCCTTCCGTTTCTCCTTCCACCAGCCGTGAGAGCATGCTGCCTGTCCTGACGTTCTGGAACATATCAGGAGGGAATGTGTCCGTTCCAAGGGCAATATTGATCCCAGCCCGTTTATATTTAGCAAAAGATTCCAACGCCTCCCCATGCCTCCCTATGATCAGAGGGCAATGAATCACCGTTGTATTCGTTTCAGCAAGCAGCGCCAAGTCATCACCCTGTCCATATTTCGCTTTACTATATCCAGAAACAAAGTGGGCATGCGGGATCCCTGTTCTTGGACCGAGAAAGCCAAGATCGTACAAATATCGGATCGGTGTAACATGATGGGCTTTCCAGATGGTGTTGAATTCAAAACTTCCTTGTGCAGCATGCAGCTTTATCGGTACGTCCAATTTTTCGCTGTAATATTTAATCTGTTTTAATTGATTTGCCGTTTGGGACTCTATACGTTCTGGGGCAAGCATCCCTCTGACCATGCCTTCATAAGCTCCATCGAATTTTTCTACAAACTCGACCGCTTTCCGTAATCCCGCTTCCCCGGCTTTTTCATCCCCATGCAGTTTAATTTTCCCGTTTGGCTGAACGACCCTCATTCCTGATTGGAAACTCGGGCCAAGGTAAATCCTTAACCCCAATCCAGCGGCATGTTCTGCCGCAGCTGCCAATTCATCATAGGTTTCCGCCCATCCTTTATAAAAAACGGAAGTAATGGGCATCGCCGTCGTCACGCCATGAAGGATGAGTTGTGAATAAGCATATAGTGATTTAAAAGCTTCTTCTTCCTCGGTCATTAATTCAGGATGTCCGCTTTTTATATAATTCTCTGACCAGAGAAGATTTTTCTGTCTGTCGGCACCGGCTTCAAAATGTAAAATATCATGGTCAATGTCCCCTAATGCATTTAAATCTATGAAACCAGGACTGATAATGGCGTTACCGGCATCCATTACCTCGTCCACTTCTCCTGGATAATTTTTTCCGACATACAGAATCGTGTCTTTTTCATAAACGATTTCCGCGTTTTCCAAAATGACATGATCGCATCCATCATACCCAATTACATATCTTCCTTTAAGCTTGGTTTTCATCTTATTCCCCTTTCATTGCGGCAGCGTCTTCTCGTTCGTCATATCGCTTTTCATCTACATAGGCCCTGGCATGGCCCCAGAAATATTTCGTCGGTTGCATATACTTTTCGAGCCCCGCACGCTTTATCGTTGAAAAGGCCTCCTCATTCGCTTCGTCCAGCACTGTACTTTCATGGACCGTCCGTACATTCCTCCCTTCCATGATCAATTTCCCATCCACGATAACATGCTCCACATCATTCGCCACTGCTTGAAATACAAGCCGGTGGACATGCATGAATTCAGGGGTAAGGTGAGGCTGATGCAGATTGACCGTAATGACATCCGCTTTTTTCCCGATCTCAAGGGAGCCTATTTCATCATCCCAGCCAATGCATTTCGCAGCATCTATCGTGATCATTTCCAACAGCTTGCCTGGCGGTAAATAATAGTAGTCCCTAAGGGCGGCCTGGTGAACAAACTGTGTTTTCCTCATCGCCTGAAACATATCGAAACTTGTGGAAGGGGAAGTCCCATCCGTGGAGATTGCCACAGTTGCACCCATCTCCAATAATTCAGTTATCGGGGTACGGGCATGAACCTGGCCAAATCCAGGTGATGCACTGACGTTGGTACCCGTTTCCGCCAGTATTCTTGCCTCATCGAAGGAAATGCCCCGACAGTGCTGTAAATGGACATCCGGACCCAATAGGGCATTTTCCTTATCCTGTTTCGCTAAATGAATCATCCCGCCAAAGGCATCAGAGTGAATGCGTGTGTTATATTTCCTGGCAATCTCCCTTATTTTCTTCGCTTGATACAGGTCATGATCAGTCAGCCCATAAAGCCTGTCAGGAGATGTAGGATTGGAGGGATCCACGGATGTCACGATGACAAATGGCGTAATGAAGGCTCTCGTGCGGTCATCATTTGCATGGTTCAGCGCCTCGATTACAGCTTCTGCCCCCTGTAATACTTCTTCATAGGAAACTTCCTTTACCACTCTTTTTCCGTCGATCCACCGGCTGAACGAATGGGGCCATGGAGGATTGCAAGGACCCGTGCATACCACTTCCCTAATTCCCACTTCGGCGTATGCTTTAGCATGATTGATGGCAAAAATCGGTTCATCGGACCGCGGCATGGATCCTAACACGCTCACTCCAGTCGTCACGCCAGCCTTTAATCTCTCAAGGGCGGATAGCTTTCCTTCGTAATACCAAAAGTCATCCGTAACAAAATGCTTGTACGTATTCGTCATGATGGGCATCCAAAAATCAATATTCTCCATTGCGATCGTTTTGAACATGGAATGTCCCCCATGCCCATGAACATCTATCAATCCAGGCAATATGCACTGATGGCTGCAATCTATGACTTTTACTGCCTCATACTTCCATTTCAGTTTATCGGAAGAATCTACG
The DNA here is from genome assembly GCF_042885195.1 of Peribacillus sp. NPDC058075. Lineage (NCBI taxonomy): Bacteria > Bacillati > Bacillota > Bacilli > Caryophanales > Bacillaceae > Peribacillus > Peribacillus sp. NPDC058075. The sequence continues at coordinate 3,496,808 of NZ_JBHVSL010000001.1, forward strand.
GCTAAAATCCTTCCTTGATGTATGGCGACGGCGCCATCCGGCAGAATTCTCCTGTTTTGATCCATGGTTATCACGGTCCCATGGATTAGCAGTAAATCTATCATATTTTCCCCTCCTAATTGAGAAGACAGCATAACATCCTTATGCTGCCTTCCTTTTGTGATGAATTCCTACTTCACGGTTACGTCATCAAGCATTAAATAATTTGCCGGATTCAGCCAAAGTCCTTTAACCGTCCCGCCATATACGGCCAAGTGTTCATAATTTCGGATAGGAACATATGGAACTTCTTCCCTTTCCATTGCTTGTGCCTTCGAATATAGTTCCTTACGTTTATCGCCATCCGATTCTTTACGAGCATTTTCAATCAATTTATCCACTTCCGGGTTGCTGTAGAATGAACTATTTCCTGCAGCACCTTGGGATTTGCTATTGAAAAGATTGTATTGATTATAATCTCCATCCCCGGTAGCATTGCCCCAGCCGCCTATCGCTACCTGGTGCTCGCCCTTGGCTGTCGCGTCAATGTAAGCCCCATACTCAAGGACTTGAATCTTGACCTTGATTCCGATTCCTTTTAACTGGGATTGAATCACCTCAGCCATATTGATCCTTTCCTTACGATCACTCGTCGTCAATGTAAACTCCAAACCATCCTTGACCCCCGCTTCAGTCAAGAGCTTCTTCGATTCATTAATATCGTAGTCGTAGCCTTTTATATCAGGATCATAACCAAACACCTTTGGGCTCATTGTTGAATTTGCCCTCGTACCGACATCGTTATAAACGCCTTTAATGATGGAATCGACCTCGATGGCATGAGCGACCGCCTTACGGACCCGTACATCATCAAAGGGCTTTTTCTTAACATTGAAACTTAAGTATTCAACAGCAAGTCCCTCCGTACGATATAAATCCATCGTGCCTGACGCTTCGATCCTATCAATCTCCGTCACTGGCACTTGATCGGTCACCTGTGCTTCACCCGTTTCAATCATTGCAATCCTCGTGGCATCTTCAGGGACAACCTTGAATACAACCCCATCGATCTTAGGCTTATCCCCCCAGTAATCGTTGTTTTTCGAAAGTGTGATTTCTTCACCAGGCTTCCACGATTTAAAAACGAATGGCCCTGTCCCAACGGGGTTCTGAGCCAATTTGTCACTATTTTCTTTAATCGCTTTAGGGCTGATGATGCTTCCTTCATTACTCACTAAAATCGATAACAGCGGAGCATAAGGATATTTCAGCTTGAATTGTACGGTCGTTTCGTCAACGACTTTAATTTCTTTGATCATTTCCAATTTACCAGCCTGCGGCGAAGCTGTTGCCGGGTCCAGTATCCTGTCGAAATTGGTTTTCACCGCTTCGGCATTGAATGGGGTCCCATCATGGAATTTGACTCCCTCCTGCAATTTGAACTCCCATGTAACATCATCCAGCTGTTTCCACTCTTTTGCGAGCAGCGGTTTGGGATTCATGTTTTTGTCAGGAACGGCCAATGTCTGATAAACCTTTTCATAAATGACGTTTGCTGATGGAATGTCTGTTATGAAATGAGGGTCAAGGGTGGTCGCATCAGATAATCGCGCGACGATCAGCGTTCCTCCTTCTTTCGCCTTTTCCTCTGTTTCCTTACTGCCGGTTTCTTCTGTTGCACAACCTGATAAGACGGATGAGATGCTTAATAAAGAAGCAAAAAGCAACCCAATCATACCTTTTCTCATTCTATTTCCTCCCTTTTCAACCTGCCTTTGTTTCTCCAAGCAACTTTCAACTATGAGTACATCGGGCTTACTGTAAATTATAAAAAAAAACCGAATTTTATATTTTCAGAATCTTTACTCATTTTTTAATTATCTTTACTGCTTTTCCGCATCATATTTACTTCAATACCTTTTTTGAATAAATTGAATGAAAGAAAAGGAGGAAATCCAATGAAGCCAGAGATCGTCATCAATAATACCGAATTGAATGTAAAAGAAAGAAAATCTCCGAAACTAAGACACTGGAAAGCCTTTTATAAAAAATTCAAGCGAAATAAATTGGCATTGGTAGGCGGGTACATCGTACTTTTTTATATTTTAATGGCTATCTTTGCACCTTTGATCTCACCGCAGGATCCCTATGAAATTGATTTAGTCAACAAACTCCAGCCTCCGTCAGCCGAACATTGGATGGGTACAGATGATAAGGGAAGGGATATTTTAAGCAGATTATTATATGGGACAAGGCTTTCATTAATGGTCGGGTTTGTCTCTGTATTCTTCGGGGCGTTCATTGGCATACTCCTCGGGTTAACAGCTGGTTATTACGGAAAATGGATCGATACCGTCATTATGAGGATTGTCGATGTTCTGCTTGCTTTCCCGGGAATACTGCTTGCTCTTGCCATCATTAGTGCCCTTGGTCCAAGTTTAATCAATGTAATGGTAGCGGTCGGCGTCTTTTCCATACCGATGTTTGCCCGGATTGTACGAGGTTCCACATTGTCAGTCAGGAAGCTGGAATATATCGATGCCATTCGTGCGTTGGGAGCAACTGACTTCACGATTATCTGCAAGCATATTTTCCCGAATATTCTGTCACCTGTCATCGTTCAAGCCACATTACGTCTGGCAACGGCCATTCTGTCGGCAGCCGGATTATCATTTCTGGGGCTGGGAGCCCAGCCGCCCTCACCAGAATGGGGAGCGATGCTGAGCAGCGGCCGCGATTATTTGTTCAGTGCACCGCACATCGCTTTGTTTCCGGGGATAGCGATTTCAACACTGGTACTTGGTTTCAACATCTTCGGGGATGGACTTAGAGATGCCCTGGATCCAAGAATGAAAAAATAAGGAGGAGAGAAAATGTTCGTATTCATTATTCGACGGGTACTTCAAACCATCCCGGTTTTACTGGGAGTAAGTCTTGTTGTATTCCTCATCATGCAAATGGTCCCAGGAGACCCGGCAACACTGCTTGCAGGTGAAGGAGCGACTAAAGAAACGATTGAATCGCTGCGGCATGAGCTTGGCTTGGATCGTCCAATCCTCTATCAGTACGTCGACTATATCCTTCATGCTGTTCAAGGTGACTTTGGAGAATCACTCCGGAGCAGCCGCCCTGTTTTGGACGAAATCATGGTCCGCTTGCCCATCACCCTTGAATTGGCACTTGCCAGCATTTTCATAACCGTTGTGCTTGGAATGATTGCAGGAATTATCTCGGCTACCAAGCAATACTCGGCAGCTGACATTTCCATCATGATCGTTGCTTTATTAGGAATCTCGTTACCTAGTTTTTGGTTGGGCCTCATGCTTATCTACTTCTTTTCCGTGAACCTTCATTTGTTTCCGGTTTCAGGTTGGGGAACTTTCAGCCACATGGTTCTCCCAGCCATAACCCTTGGGGCTGGCGGAGCGGCCATTGTAGCCAGGATGACCAGGTCGAGCATGCTTGAAGTCGTTCGCCAGGACTACATCCGGACCGCAAGAGCCAAGGGATTAAAAGAATATATCATCATTTATAAACACGGCCTGAAAAATGCGCTTATCCCCGTCATTACAGTCGTTGGCCTCCAGTTCGGTGCACTCCTTGGCGGCACAGTATTAACAGAGTCCGTTTTTGCCATCAATGGACTTGGGAGATTGATAGTCGATGCAATCAGAACGAGGGATTTGCCGATGGTTCAAGGCGGGGTCCTCATCGCTTCCGTTATCTTCGTATTCATGAATTTAGCAGTGGATGTCCTCTATCGATACTTTAACAAAAGAATAGACTTGAACTAAGGAGGTATGATGATGAAACAGGATGATGATAAAATACTGGAGGTAAAAAATCTGCAGACCCACTTTTTCACTGATGAAGGTACGAGTAAAGCAGTCAATGGAATCAGTTTCTCCCTCAATAAAGGGGAAACGCTTGGAATCGTCGGGGAGTCGGGAAGCGGAAAAAGCATAACATCACTATCATTATTAAGGCTCATTCCATCGCCACCCGGTAAGATTGCCGGTGGCAGCATCTTTTTTAAAGGGGAGGATTTGCTTACGAAGTCTGAAAAACAGATGCGTTCCATACGCGGGAATGAAATTTCGATGATATTTCAGGAGCCGATGACATCATTGAATCCCGTATATCCAGCGGGTGAGCAAATTGCGGAAGCGATTCGGCTCCATCAAAAGCTAGGAAAAAAGGAAGCATGGAATAAAGCGGTCGACATGCTTCGGCTCGTCGGGATTCCTTCACCTGAAAAGAGGGCAAAACAGGAGCCGCATGAGCTAAGCGGAGGAATGAGGCAAAGGGTCATGATTGCCATGGCACTTGCCTGCCACCCTGAGGTTTTAATAGCGGATGAACCGACAACAGCACTGGATGTGACGATCCAAGCCCAAATCCTCGAACTGATCAAGAAGCTGCAAAAGGATTTCGGGACGGCTGTCATTTTGATCACTCATGATTTGGGTGTCGTATACGAAACCTGTGATCAGGTTGCCGTCATGTACGCAGGGAAAATCGTTGAATACACTTTGGCCAAGGAAATATTCACAAACCCAAAGCATCCTTACACCATTGGCTTATTGAATTCCCTTCCGCGTCTTGACATGGACCAGGAAGAACTGACTACAATTCCCGGGACCGTTCCAAGCCCTTACAACATGCCCAAGGGATGCAGCTTCGCTCCCCGTTGTGCCCATGCGAAAAGCATTTGTGAACAAGCCGTACCGGATCTCCAAGCTATCGGCCCAAGCACCGAGGTCAGCTGCTGGATGTTCACCCCCCAATGGGAGAAGGAATATGACGCTCAAGAGAAGGTAGGGGTTTAATGATGGGTGTACAAGCTGCAGAGAAAAAAGTTCTGCTTAAAGTGGATCAATTGAAACAATATTTTCCGATCAAGGGTGGATTTTTCGGAAGAACCATCAATCATGTAAAAGCCGTTGATGACATTACCTTCGATATCAAACAGGGTGAAACCTTAAGCATAGTCGGCGAATCCGGCTGCGGCAAATCGACTACCGGAAGGGCCATCCTTCGATTGGATGAACCGACAAGCGGGAGCATTCACTTTCAGGATAAGGATTTACTGAGTTTAGGTAAAAAAGAAATGAGGCGTACCAGGAAGGATCTTCAAGTCATTTTCCAAGATCCATTTGCCTCCCTTAACCCTAGACAGACGATCGGCCAAATTCTCGGAGAAGCTTTAGCGATACAAAATGTAGTCCCTAAAGAAAAACGAAAGAGCAGGATCGAAGAATTATTGGGACATGTCGGGCTGAGACCTGAATCCATGGAAAGATACCCGCATGAATTCAGCGGCGGCCAGAGACAGCGGATCGGCATTGCGCGGGCTCTTGCAGTGGACCCAAAATTGATCATATGTGACGAAGCTGTTTCTGCACTGGATGTCTCCATTCAAGCGCAAGTGCTGAATTTATTAAAATCCTTACAGCGCCAGTTCGACCTTACCTTTCTTTTCATATCACATGACTTAGGTGTGGTCAGACATATCTCGGATCGGGTGATGGTCATGTATCTCGGAAAGATAGTCGAGATAGCCGATAAAAAGTCCATTTTCGAGCAGCCCCAGCATCCATATACAAGGGCATTGCTATCGGCCATCCCAGTACCGAATCCTGTACATGAAAGAGAACGGATCCTATTGACGGGTGATGTACCCTCACCCATCGACCCTCCAAACGGCTGCCGCTTCCATACACGGTGCCCTTTTGTACAGGATATCTGTAAAACACAGCTACCCGAACTGAAACGATCGGCACAAAACCATCAAGTGGCTTGTCACATTGTGTCATAAGCTGTGGATTTCCGGAGGGGTCTTTAGTATGATACTAATAAACAGAATCATTCAAGTTATTTAAAAATATAACCAGCAGAGGTTCTCCATGCTAAGTTACGAGGGATTCACCTTAATTATCATGCTCTTCATTTTAGCTCCCATCATGGGAGCTATCGCTCTTTTATTTCTATTCATATTCGAGAAAAGGATCGACCTTCTTGAAAATAAAAACAAAGAGATCCGCCTGGAGCAAGCACTGCAAGAAGCACAATATAATAAATTGAACCAACAAATCCAGCCGCACTTTTTGTTTAATACACTAAATGTCATATTGGGCTTGGCCCGCCTGAACAGGACGGCTGAATTGATACGGGCCTTAGAGGCATTTTCGCAATTCCTGAAATTCAAATATAAAGCATCAGAACCATTGATCCCCCTTTCCCAGGAAATTCAGTATACCCAGCATTATCTCGACATCCAGAGCCTTCGCTTCGGTGATCGGCTCAAGATTGATATGGATTGCCCGGAACAATTAGCAATCGCACTTGTTCCCCCCTTCATTCTTCAGACATTGGTGGAGAATTCGTTTAAACACGGTTTGGAAAAAAAAGTGGGTGAAGCCCTGCTGCATATACGGTTTTATCTGGAATCGCAGATGGTGTATCTGGAAGTGGCGGATAATGGGTTAATGGGAAAGGAAACTTTCGTTACGGACGAAGGCGGCCATGGCCTGGATAATATCCAAAAGCGTTTATATTTGTACTTCAATGACCGTGCACAATTGAATATAGCCTCTACTGAATCGGGAACTAAGGTAGAGGTATCATGGCCACTGGTTTTTGATAAGAAATTGGAGGAGGCGGAGCCGGAATGAATGTATTATTAGTTGATGACGAACCATTGGTCCTTGAACAAATGGAATATATGATTCAGTCCATATACCCTTTTTGGAAGTTTTACAAAGCTGCTGATGCCTGTCAGGCACTGACCCTCAACCAAAATCATAAAATCAACCTCGCTTTCCTGGATATTAATCTACCGGGGCGATCGGGTCTTGAATTTGGTGAAGACCTAAGGGCACTGAACGAAGAAGTCGAAATCATCATGGTGACCGCACATCAAAGTTTCGATTATGCCCAGCAATCCATCAGGATAGGCGTTGTTGATTATTTAACAAAACCTGTAATAGAAAGTGATTTGCATAAAGTCCTGGCCAAGTATGACAAAAGGGAATCTTCCCATAACTATTCAACCCTTATTCACCATTCTCTTTCATTCATTCATGAAAATTATGCCGAAAAACTCTCCCTTTCGGACATCGCTCATGAAGTGCATACCAATCCGACTTATTTAAGCAGGAAATTCCATGAAGAAGTCGGCACTTCCTTTTCGGAATATTTAATGCACTATCGAATAAAGGCTGCTAAAAGGGCCTTAACCAATAACATCAGCTGGAGCATATCAGACGTCGCTGAAAAATCGGGTTTCAATAGCCAGCATTATTTCAGCACTTTATTCCGGAAGATAGAGGGAATCACGCCCAAGGAGTTCCGCGAGAAAGGAAAATGAACATTGCGATCACGTACATTTCAAGAATACGTACAAGGCCCCATTCAAATCGGGATGGGTTTAGGGATCATCTCCCTCCTGGCACGCTGGGTGACAGGAACCACGATATTATCCTCCCCCGAATCGATGGTGAAGTATGGAGTTTTCGGAGGGATTGGATACGCCCTGATGGGAGCGATCGCCCTGTCCATGTTCAGCTTCATCGGGAAGAGGGTTCGGCAGGATTTCCCAGTGGGTTTGACCATCGGGGACTATTTAAAAGCCCGGCTCAATCCCCTCGGATATTGGATATTGATCGTGATTCTGGTCATAACCAGCTTACATATTTTATTCATTCAGGGAATGGCCGCGTCCACCCTATGTCAGTTTCTTTTCGATACACCGCTCTATGTCGGGCTATTCTTTTTTTTCGGTTTTTGTGTCCTTTATGCTGGATTCGGCGGGTTAAAGCTCATTCATGGATTCGCAGCTTTTCAGGTCGTCTTCATGTTTGCCGCGGTGATTTTAATTCCTTTATACTTTTTCGTCAAGGAAGGGATTCAGCCAGTTTATGATGGGATTCGTTTATACCATCCATACATGCTTGTAATCAATAAGTATGATCTATGGAGTTTTCTTTTAGCAGGACTTCTTGTTGGGTTCGGCCAGTTTTTCTTTGACCTGACATCATGGCAGCGATTATTCATGATGGAAATGAAAAAGGTTCCCTTAACATTCTCTTTATCCGGCCTTATTTGGATCATATTCCCGCTTTCCTTTTCATCCCTGTTCATCATGGTTATCTTTACGGGCGGCTTCACTGATATACACTCGATCCTGGCTGGATTGGCAAACAAAATCACGACACCATTCTTTTTCATCCTTTTTGTGCTCTGCGCTTTCAGTGCAATCACCTCCACATTCGGTGCCTGCCTGCATTCATTGGTAAGCCTGATTGTAGCCAATATTCTTGAACCTTTACAACCAAAAAAAAGCGACCAGCAAAAAATAAGGATGGCCTGCCTGCTTTCAATCTGTATTGGAGGATTGGTTTTCATCGCTACACTCTTCTACTCACCCAACCTGTTGGAGCTCTTATTTTACTCAGGCAATATATATTCAGCATTGCTGGCCCCAATCCTGGTCATCGTATTCAGCAAAGGGAAAGTCGCTGATTATATACCGATAAGCGCGGTCCTGGCCATTTTGGCTTCATACATCATCCAGCCTTATGTAAGTGAATTCCAAAGCATATGGTTCAGCGGATTGGCTTCATTGACGATCATGGTGATTTGTATGATCCTTACCCTCATCAAGAACAAATGGAGGCTCATGAAAACAAAACGGGATTGATTAAGGAGGCGGATGGCAAAGTGGTTACATAACAAACTATGTAATCACCTCTGCTTGTACTTGGCTCCGCAGATCTTGAGAGGATTCCATAACACAACAAATTAAAATAGCCTAATCGTTATAGATCAAGACAGTTTGTAGAAAAAAGCAAAGTAAAGTGGAGCGGGTGTGCGAGACTCCTGCGGGAAAAGCGCGTCCAAGGGAGACCCCGCAGGCGAGCGCCGAGGAGGCTCTCGGACCGCACGCGGAAAGCGAGTGCCTTACGTTCCAATCAACAATCAGTTTGCAAAATCAATTATTATCTACATCTGGAACCCCTCTATTAATCTCGTAATAACTTAGCTTGCCACCTTTCTGAAATACCGATAAACCTTTTCTAGCTTTTGGGTCTGTTTCCCCTTTGGACTTTCCATATTACCGAATTCGAAAAACTTCACTTTTTTGATTCCGACAAAATTGAATAGTGCTCTTTTCATCAAGATTTTATGCGCATCATTCAGCCAGAGAAGCGGATAATTTGCTGGTCCCTTCATCGTGGACACGCATACGACCGACTTTCCCTTTAGGAGACCCTCTGAGAGCAATCCCTTTTTATCCCTGTAAGCAAAATTCGCGGAAAACAATTGATCAATGTATCCCATCAGCATTGCCGGAGGCCTCCCCCACCAGATTGGATAGACAAAGACAATCTTGTCGGCCCATGTCATTTGATTTCTATATTTTTCAAGCTGAGGATCACGATGCATATCACGCCTTCGTTTATGCTCATTGAACTCCAAGAGCGGATTGAAGCCCTCTTCATATAAATCCAAAACCTGCAGCCCCTTTATGTTGGGGTTCTCCTTACTTCCTTGAATGACTTTTTCTAAAAAAGCATGGCTTAAGCTTTCATGATTTGGATATGTGTAGATGACCAGCATGTTCATGTCGTACCCCCCCTATTTACTTATCATTTGATAACAATCATATAACAGCACCATTTTTATTGTCAAATGATAATTGTATTTTGATAACACTTTTGATATCTTCACAAGAGAGGTGAAAGTTATGGACAATAAAGCTCTTTTTGAAAAAATGGTCACATTTACGACTTCCGTACATCAAGTGACACACGAATTGACCCAAAACGCCAAATCCGATTCCATCACGCCGGTACAATATAAAATTCTTGAATATATTACCGTCAGTCAGCCTGTCACACCAAGTGAAATCAGTGACTGTCAGCACATCTCCATGCCTAACACGAGCCGTGAACTGAAAAAATTAAGCGAAAAGAATTTAATTGAAAAAATAAGTGATTCGGAAGATAGACGCAAACAATACATCCGCCTCTCCAAAGAGGGGGAAATGATGATGAACGAGACTTTTGCAATCGTGGAATCCCGTTTCCAAAGCAGGCTGCAACATGCATCAAAGGAAGATTTAGCGGATATTGACCGTGCCCTGGACATTCTTCAAACAAAACTTTTTTACTAAATAAACAAAAATGGCTCCCGAGATTGAAGTTGACAAAGAATCAACTTCAATCTCGGGAGCTCCTTCATAATCTCCATTATAATCAGGTACCGCAAAAGGTCCGGTATGGCCTTGTTGACTCAGGCAGTGCGGCGTATTCAGCTTGTTCCTCGCAGTGTGCATAAGGATTTGTAAGAACATCCAACAGCCGTTCCATCACGCTGTAGTCCCCTTGTTCCACTGCCGCTTCCAACGCCTCTTCCACCCGGTGGTTCCGTGGGATCACGGCAGGATTGCTGTTTTGCATCAATTGATTTGAAGATTCTTTCGATTCCTTCTGCCTGCCCAGTCTCGCCTGCCAAAGCTCTTGCCATTGAGCGAATTCCGGTGTCCCGAAAAGGACCGTATCCTCCATTTTATCAAAGGTCAAAGCACGGAACGTATTAGTATAGTCGGCACCATGCTTCTTCATCATACTGAGGATGCCATTAATAAGCGCTTCATCCTGAGTCTCTTCGTTGAAAATCCCCAGCTTCGCCCTCATTCCCGCTAACCAATTAGCGTGATACAGATCATTAAAAACGGAAATCTTATCCTGGGCCAGTGTAACGGCCTGATCTTGGTCATCATGCAACAGCGGCAATATGGATTCAGCGAATCGCGCAAGATTCCACCCCCCAATGACCGGCTGGTTGCCATAGGCATAGCGGCCTTGAGTATCAATTGAACTGAATACCGTTGCAGGGTCATAGGCATCCATGAAGGCGCAAGGGCCATAATCGATGGTTTCCCCGCTAATCGTCATGTTGTCGGTGTTCATCACGCCATGAATGAAGCCAACTAGCTGCCATTGGGCAATGAGCTCAGCCTGACGCTTGACCACTTCCTGCAGCAGCGAAAGATAACGGTTTTCATCGGCTTCGATGTCTGGAAAATGACGCTTAATGGCATAGTCGGCAAGTGTCCGGAGCTCCTCGAGCGTGCCCCACTTTGCAGCGAATTGAAAGGTTCCGACACGAAGATGACTCGAAGCCACACGGGTCATGATGGCACCAGGCAGCCCGGTTTCACGGATTACCGTTTCACCTGTCGTCACAACTGCCAGACTTCGCGTGGTAGGAATGCCGAGCCCGTGCATTGCCTCGCTGATGATGTATTCGCGCAGCATCGGTCCAAGTGCAGCACGGCCATCGCCCCCGCGGGAGTATGGCGTTCTTCCTGGACCCTTCAGCTGGATATCAACCCTCTCGCCTTCTGGCAAGACCTGCTCGCCAAGCAATATCGCCCGGCCGTCCCCTAACATGTTAAAATGACCGAATTGATGCCCAGCATATGCTTGGGCAAGAGGCGAAGCACCTTCGGGGATCTCATTTCCGGCAAACACCGCCACGCCATCTTCGCTTTGCAGCTTTTGAACGTTCAAACCAAGAGAATCCGCCAAAGGTTCATTCAGAATGATCAACTCCGGTGAACGTACAGGAGTCGGGTTCGTACTCGTGAAAAACTTTTCCGGAAGACGTGCATAGCCATTATCTAAATTCCATCCTGTTTCATTAGTCATGGTTTCTCCTTTTCTTATTTTGACTTTTTTATAAAAGATATTTCGCTCAAGATTCAGTTAAAACACGCGATAAAACTAAGTTGCAGTCCATTTTTTAATGTCTGCTTCTAACAATTAATTATACCTTTTTTGCATAAAAATGGCTCTTTTAAAGTCGTGTTAAATCCATGACGCCCCGGGATTTCATAAAACGATTGCGGTTCCTTGGAACCAAAGAAAGCAGGTACCCTTAATGGGTTCCTGCTTCTTAAGTCTATCTTTGTTGAACTTTTATTTTCTTAAGTACAATACTTTATCACAACAGTATACAAAGTACCCAATACTATAATCTCTGATTTTATTCTAGTCATTGGTACTAATGGTAATTTTCATTTTCAATTTTACCATTACAAGTGATACGGTTCACTACGCTTAATTCTAAACAAAAAAACCCACCGATGATGCGGCAGGCCTTGGTTGGATTTTTACATTCTCAATTATTATCTTCCCAAAGAAAGACTTGCTAATCGTGTGGAGGATTCATGTTTTCAGAATGCCTCCCCACCTTTTTCCTGTCTTCTTCCTTCCCACTTTGTCTCCCGAAGCCCTCTTCCATTCAAACCTAGTGTTAATTCAGTAAAGTCAGGCTGATAAAGGCAATGCCAAATATACAGTACAGAATGAGGGTAAAGGGCTGGGGAAAAATAATATATACGATCATACTGATGATCATCAGCAGGATGCTGAAGGCATTTATCCTATCTCTCCACATACTCACCTTTGGTCAACTCCTTTTCCACAAGCGTAAGGTACATTTTCATCGCAAACTTCTTCCGGTGCTGCTTGGCCGGCTTTGAGAAAGCACTTCTCCCACAGTCAAAGCGTACATCAGCAAAAATAGAGTTTCTTCTTCATCCTTCGATCCTCTTTGTTATAATGGCTTTGTGCCTAATTTGGATTTTTTTCATTTTTCGTTAGTAAGTAAGCGACTGATAATTTATAATTATAAAATTGAACCCACTAAACAGCCATGTAGCCAAAATGATAAATTCATGAAAATAATTTAAATTTTCAGATTTTTTAAGGGGTATGAAGTGAATGATCTATAAAACTTTCAAGGTTGTATTGAAAACCATGCACAAAGGACAAACCGAGGAATTCGCCTATGTATATGAAGGGAAAAGCCTGCTGATCGGCCGAGCAAGTCAGCACTCCAAAGCTGATTTCAGGCTTTACAATGACTTTGTTTCCAGGGAACATTGCCGGATTTATATGGAGGAAGGGCAGCTCCTTATTGAGGATTTGGCAAGTAAACACGGCACCTCGGTGAACCAGATCCCGCTCGTACCGGGCAATCCATGTCACATTGAACCGGGGGATTTGATTGCTTTGGTTAATGGATTGATTGAATTCATAATCTCCATCGACAACGATTTAACAATGGATTTCACGCCGGTGAACCCCGAATCCCTGCAAACCGTCGCTATCAATGAGCACCTTCAGACCGTGATCATCAATGAAGAAGCTCCTATTAAAATGCCGACCAAGGAATTCAATTGCTTTAAGCTGCTATATGAAAATTTGGACAATCTTATTTCAAAGGAAGAAATTGTCCAGCAAGTCTGGCCAGAAAGAGTCGGAGATCCCGAGCAAATTGTGACGGCAGAGGAAATCGCTTCACTTCTGTACCGGGTGCGGAAACGGTTAAATGGGCACTTTGCCATAAAAGCCGTCATTCAAAAGGGATATTATATGGAATCCATCCATTCATTCAATTTATCGGACTTATCATGACAATCATTCGAAAGCATGAAAAAAAGCATTGTGGATAACAATGCTTTTTTTCATGCTTATTTTGGAGATGGAAAGTGTATATGTCCACGGTCCATTATCATTTCTTTGGCAAATCCAGATTAGTGAATTCATCGACTGGAACGATGTCTTCTTCCATATCCATCACCTTTAGCACAACCCGGTCTCCTACATTCGTCAACACAATATCTGATAGAGCATTGACACCAGGGTCCACCGAGAACCGCTTGGCATTGCCTTCGACGATCAAATGGAATACGTATCCATTTGAGAGATTCGCATCATTGATCCTTAGTACCTTCCCCTTTATTTCTTTCATCTCAAAGCCTTTTTGGGGCGTCACACCGCTGACTTTCCCTAAAGAGGCAATCAGTTTTTTATAATTGCGGAAAGCTTCGTCTTTCGTTTTCCCAAAGACCACTTGGGGATTATCGCTATTGGCGTACACGATCGCCACACCTTGGAACTTGCTGCCCTTTGTAACCGGAATGACATAAGTGGGAGCACCGTAAATCGTATAGAAAATTCCATTAGTGGCTTTCCAGCCTGGATATTTAGACAAAAACTCACTCGCATTGGCGTTGGATTTTGCCTCCTTTCCAGTCAGAACGGACGTAACGCCTTTATAGTAGGTCATTTCACCGGTTTTGGCATTGAAAACACCGTAACCTACAAGGGTTTTGGAGTTGCCTTTAGATTTAGCCCGGGTAAAGTCCACTACATAAATCAATTCGCCTTTTTCGTTAAACGTAACTTGCATATTATCCTCATTAGGAATCAGGACATCTTTCTTCGGCCCAATCAAGGACTGGTTTTTCCACCCGTGCACATATTTCCCCCAGTAGGTCCAATATTCCAGGGCTGTTTCCAATGTGAATGTCCGATCTACCCATTTAGGCTCTTTTCCTTTTGGATAGTAGTTCGTGTCCCCCGTTTCCGGATTCACCAATACCACCCCGTCCACTACGGGACCGCTGCGGTATTTTAAATAATGTCCGACTGAAGCTACGAAGAAAGGCTTTCCATCTTCGTTCGGTTCCAAATATGAATCATGGATGATTTTATTCGGATATGCCTTGCGGATGGTTCTTTCCAAATCATGTTCGAGGTACTGTGAGGGAGCATAAAGCATCTTCCCTTTGACAGTACTTGCCCCTTTATCCGTCGATACGGCGGAAATCAGATTATAACCTGGCGTGTATTCCGCTTTCCCGGCTTTCAAAAACCCATCCATTTCAATGGGTGAAGTATAAGCCAATTCATCATTGATATTGGTTAGACGGTATTCGCCCTCAGTGAAATATGATGCATTTTCTATTTTATTAATCGCTGCATCGCCTTTTGCGTCAGCCATTTTCACTGTAACAAGCGGCATGGTTTTTATATCTTGAACTTCTTCCAGCTCTTTTTTCTTATCGACTTTCGCCAATCCATGCAGATCAGCGGCAAAAGTGAAGGGGTAAAACAGCATGATGACCCATGCTAATATCAAAACGACTCCAATCAAACTGTTGAAATGTACGTTCCAAGGTGTTTTTGGCTGCTTTGCCGCTTCATTTCCCCTCCGATTCCGTCGGTTACTTGAAGATTCACTGGCACTGTACATATACATTCTTGAATCAATGATGAGAATGAGCCCTAGAATAATGGCAAAACACGAAAAAAATGCAGCGGCAGTAAGATCCAGCAGCATGATATCGATAACGAAAAACAATACGGCAGCAGAAACTAAAAGTCTCAGAACTTGTTCAATGAAAAAAGGTATATCCTTTTTGGTGATGGCGTTTATCCATCTCTGCGGAATCAAGGAAAGTCCCAGTATGGCAAATGGTATTTTCATTAACATTCCTTTTAAGATGAAACCGAGTAGTGAAAGTATCATGGTTTAAAAAATCTCTCCTTGTCATGTATGTTCCCATTTACCCATTTTATCACTTTTGTACAACCAATTTACTATTTTTAAAATATATCGAAATAACGTTTAAAAACTACCAATACAATTTACACCAACGATGCTACTTTTACCGATTTAATGTTTATATAGAATCTAGAAAAGGATGGATGCCAAAGGGGACGAAGCCTATGATTTATGAAGAAACCTACCAATACCTATTATGGAATGTATCTTCCACTGAATTCGATACGTGTTTGTATGCCTTGCTAAACAGTGATCTTGGAGGGGTCATCCAGATCCCGCTTTCTTATATGGCCCGAGGAGTCGGAACGACTTAAGGGATCGTCAATAAATTTACCGCACCACAAGGATCATTAAAAAAGTGTTTGTCTCTTCATTACCTAACCCGTCTATTATATGTTATCCAAGAGAACGAATCCGGTTCTCTTTTTTAGCTTGTAACGAAAGCCTGTGAATTGAAGAATGACGATTGTTGGTGATTGGCCCATTGATTTCTCCTCTGAATTGGTGTGTTTCATATGGATCTTGTGGATAAGTTAACTTGGTCATTAAGTTGTTTTGACAGCAGACCATACCCCCTGTAAGGGCAAGGATATTTATCAGGAGTTATTCTAAGCGTCTTAGGATGGGTCTATATATCAGTATGAATACGGTATTGAATGTGATAGGCCGCTATACGGTAAAAGAAATGGGCCTCCATTTAGAATGGAAAGCCCTATGACCTGTTATGGTATTAATAATATTTTCCCCGAACTCTTCCGGCTTTCAAGAAGTCTATGCGCATCCGCTCCATTTTCCAACGAGAAAAGAGTCGGTTCTTTGATGAGGATTTCCCCCGACATAATCCATTGGAACAGCTCTGCAGTTCTTCTTGTCCGTTCTTCATGGGTGGTCAGGACGTTCCAAAGGTCTCCACCTATTAATGCTTTCGATGTATCCATTAGCATTCTTGGATCGATTTTCTCAGGATCACCGCCTGCCATCCCAAAAAATACAACAGTTCCTCCAGTCTTGGTTGCACTGAAGCTATCCATCAAGGTTTGTCCCACTGATTCATAAACGACATCAACGCCTTTACCGCCGGTTACATCCATAATGGAATCCACCCAGTCCGATCCGTAAAGGAAAACATGAGCCGCACCCATTTGTTTAGCAACAGCCGCTTTATCATTTGATGAGGTCAAGCCAATGACCTGACCGCCCTTCATCTTGATCATCTGTGTCAGTAATTGACCGACTCCACCAGCAGCGGCATGGACCAGAATGGTTTCACCTGCTTTAACTTGATGACTGTCATGGGTTAAATATTGGGCAGTCAATCCTTGAAGTAAAACGGATGCGGCCGTTTCAAAGGAAATGCCCTCAGGCAGCGGTAACAGTTTATCAGCTGGAACTGAAACCAGCTCCGCATTAGCATGGGGAACATCAGCGAACCCGACACGATCACCGACTTTCACATGATGGACATCTTCCCCAACATATTCGATGACCCCTGCCCCCTCATACCCTAGAATGAATGGGGGATCACCCACCAAATGATAATTCCCTTTCCTTCTATATACATCAGCAAAATTCAATCCGATTGCTTTCATTCGAACGATCACGGCTGATCTTGAATGTTCTGGTTCTGCAATTTCCCTCACAGACAGAACTTCCGGCCCGCCGAAACCATCAAAGACAAGTGCTTTCATCATCCTAACTCCCTTTCAATGCTTCTTCATTCTTTAAGATATCGGATGAACCCTTTGCTGGCAAGAAAAACAAATAACCACCCTCCCTTAAAGGCAAGAGCGGTCACTAAGTTTACTCAATCTGTATTGGAACCAGGGCCGTTCTTTCGTTTATTCGCAGAATATTCCTTACCGTGTGCTTCATGTTCTGCAATGATGTCCGCTTTCGGAATATGATTATTCTTTTTCGGTGAACCGGTACGGTTACGATGTTTTTTTCCCATGATCTATCTCCCCTTCATTCAAAGCTATTTATGTTGAACTATTGTTAGCTTGTCCGATTACCACCGAAAATACCGGCAAAATAGGCGCTTCATAATAAAGGAAAAACCATCGCGGAGACCGAATAGATGTAAAACTGATATATGAGGAGGGAAAAACATGTTTCCTGTATTGAACACGGAAAGGTTACGCTTTCGGGAAATTCGTGAA
Source organism: Peribacillus sp. NPDC058075 (assembly GCF_042885195.1). Classification (NCBI taxonomy): domain Bacteria; kingdom Bacillati; phylum Bacillota; class Bacilli; order Caryophanales; family Bacillaceae; genus Peribacillus; species Peribacillus sp. NPDC058075. The sequence goes on from NZ_JBHVSL010000001.1 coordinate 3,514,372, forward strand.
AGTGATGCGGAAGCTATTTTCCAATGCTTATCAAAAGATGAAGTCACCCGCTTTTATGGGCAGGATTCATTGGAAAATGTCGAACAGGCGAAAGACATCATAGCGTCTTTTGAGAAAAATTATCTTGAAAAAAGAGCTATTCGATGGGGAATTGAAAGAAAGGACACACAGGAATTGATTGGTACCATCGGTTTTCATGCCCACAGTCCCAAATACAGACGGGCGGAAATCGGTTATGAGATCCATCCAGCACATTGGCGTAAAGGATTTGCGTCAGAAGCTCTTAAAGAAATTATCTCCTACGGTTTCAACGACTTTGATTTAAGCCGCATCGGCGCGGTCGTTTTTCTGGAAAACCAGCCATCAAGTGAGCTCTTGCTTAAGCTGGGCTTCATCCAGGAAGGAATATTAAGGAGTTATATTTACCAAAACGGTATCCCTCATGATACATACGTGTATTCATTGCTGAAGTGAAACAAAAAAACCTCCATTGAAGAAATTTGAAAAATCCCTTCCGATAACTGCCTGGCCGAGCCCCCGCATAATGCTTGCTTTGATGAGGCTTGTCGGCAGTCGGCGAAAGGGTGGGGATTTTCGAAATCCGGCTGGAACTTAGATTCCATTCTTTTCGGAGCATCTGTTCCCCATTCCATTTACTTATTAGAATGTGATAAAACAGTAAAAAAATTACCTAAATATTCCAAATTGCCTACAAAAAAAAGTCACCAAAACATGGCGACTCTCACTTCACGATTTAGAGATAGTCCTTCAAAGCCTGCTGCAGTGTACCCTTTGTTTCTGCTTTATTATCGAGCTGAATCCCAGAACGGATCATTTTCGTAACAACCTCTGGCCGTAACCCAGTCACTACAGCTTTACACCCCATCATTGCCGTTCCATCGAGGATTTTCATCAAATCAGTGATCATTTCTACTTCCATTTCGATGATACCGGACATATCCAAGATCAAGGTCTGTATCCGCAGTTTACCTATCTCCATCAATACCTTTTCTTCAATTATCTGTATTCGTGAATAATCGATTGTCCCGATTAACGGTAGGACACAGGTGGTGGAAGTGACGGGAATGATAGGAACGGATAGATTTTCCACCAAGTTTTGCTGAGCGAGAATCAATTTGTCTTTATAATCGGAGTAACTGACAAAAAAGGATTTAAGAAAAACATCAACACTTTCATTCACTTTTTTCTCTAATTCAAAAAAGACCTTGGAATCCTCAATAAACGCTTTCTTATCTTGTTCAAACTTATAAAGAAAGGTCCAAAGCGTTCTGCGAAGGGCTTGAATCCATTCCAGCTTAAATGAAAGCGTCAAGGAGTGGGTTGCCCAAGTTGCTCCCTCTTTTTCGGCAAAGGCAATCATATCCGTTTCATTATGTTCCACTATATATCGAATGAGCTTATGTGCATTATTCAAAAGGTCGACATTTCCAATCAGTAAAATTTCTTCGATTTTATCCCTGACATTGACCGCTGCTGATAAAAGATATTCTTCAAACTCACTTTTATTCTGCAAAAGGAATTCCATTATTTTATCTTCCTCATAAACAAAACTCACTCTCTCCACTCCCTTTTTGAATATCCACCTGTGATTTTTGTTACTATTTACTTTCTATATTGGTGGAGTTTTTTCCTGCAAATTGGTCATATATTAAAAGTTGGCAAGTAAGTGGGGTAAAGCCGGTTAGATTTCATCTCCTGAAAAAACATTTTTCGATGCGGAAGAGAAAATCAGATGGGTGGACGATTTCCCATATTTAATGGCTTCATCGACGAAGTCTTCCAGCGTTTCCATGGAAAATGTACTTATTTTAACAAGATAACTGTATTGACCGGCTAACCGGTGACATTCCAGAACTTCCGGATGGTTCAAGCTGAATTGATAAAAGTCTTTGCATCGATCCGTTTCGAATAATATGAATGCCGTTATGCTTCTATCAAGTTTTTCAAGGGATATTTCCGTTTTATAACCTTTTATCACTCCGCTTTCCTCTAATTTATTCACACGTTCTTTCGTTGCTGGAGCCGTTAAGGAAACTTCATGTGCCAGTTCCTTCATGGACATGCGACCATTATTCTCCAGTAAGGAAAGTATTTTTTTATCCGTCCGATCCAATTCAATCCCCCCTACTTTTTATTATTAACTGATTCCTTTTAAATACATTATAAAATAAATATAAAAGGAATGATTACGTAATTAATCGTATGTATGAGGGATTTTGCTTTTTATATAATAAACATAATACATATAAGGGGGATGCCACTATGAAAAAAGTATTGCTGCTGCTATCCAATGGATTCGAAGCGGTTGAAGCAAGTGTGTTTACAGATGTATTGGGCTGGAATAAATTAGAGGGTGATGGTACCACTGATTTGGTTACCGTTGGACTACATGAACAATTGAAATGCACATGGAATTTCATCGTGAAGCCCGAACTGACCATCGATGAAGTTAACCTTGATGACTTCGATGCTCTGGCCATTCCAGGAGGTTTTGAAGAAGCCGGTTTCTATGAGGATACCTATGATCAAAGGTTTCTTGATGTAATCAATTATTTTCATAATAAGAATAAAATCATAGCAACTATCTGTGTAGGTTCTCTCCCACTAGGAAAAAGCGGGATTTTGAACGGAAGAAAGGCCACTACGTACAACCATCCAACCAGTAAGAGACAGGGCCAACTAAAAGATTTTGGTGCGATTGTGGTGAATGAACCGATTGTCGTCACGGACAATATCATTACATCCTACAACCCTTCCACAGCATTCGATGTTGCCTTTACGCTCTTGGAAATGCTCACTTCAAAAGATAATTGTAAACATGTGAAGGAATTGATGGGTTTCCATTAAGAATGTCTTTGGAACCTATACAAATTCGATGTTAATTTCCGCAGGCAAACGGCGGAAAGGGAGCGGATTTCTGATATCAACTGAACCCTTTTAAAGGAAAATACTGCAGGCAAACTCGTTTTCTACGAGTTCGTCTGCAGTCTAAGGTTCCTAATGGTTTTCACGTTACTTCCAATATGCTAATGAACGGGTTTTCATGGATTCACGGAACTGTTTTGTTGATTCTGGCAGTACTTTATTCGTTGCATAATCGATGATGACACCATACCGGCGAATGACATCGAGACTATCCAGCTCGCCCTTGGCGAATTTATCTTCCACGCTTTGTATGTTTTCCTCAAGCCATTGTTTGCGGTTGTTTCTGATATAAGACCTAGCTTGTTTCGTTGCTTCCAGATCTATTTCGAATAAATCGAGATCTTTATCGATTTCCTTGATCACGACTCCATAATCTTTTTTAGCTCGCTCAATTGAAACATACTCATCGATAACATCTTCCAAAACAGCTTCGGGACTTCTTTCAAGCGGATCTCCCAGTCCCCCGCCCCCAGCGGATGGACGCACAAAGGAATCTCCTTGCTGCACTTTTACATTTGAGAAAATCGCACCTAAATATCGTTCGTCTTCCTTGCCCGGATTCAGCCAGCCGCTGGATATTCTTAGGCCAAAAACGGAACAAGATGATGATGAAATAAAAAAAACCAGTCATATCAATAAGAAATAATTGATATAACTGGTTTTTGATCTAGGTTTAGCTTCGCTGGACGGCGAAGTCTATTAGATTCGTCAGTTATTTATAGATTCATCTTTTAAGTCACCGAGTTCATTTTAGGCGATGTCAGAGTAGAATTTCTAGAAAAAACTACCTGTTTACACCATGGCTATATACTTTATCTTACGTCAATTCATGATAAAGTCAAGGTATTTTTGGAATATTTAAATAACTATAGTTTGAGAATTAAGAGTGGGATTTATTACAAAAATAAGTAAGCATAACTGTTTCGCTATGCTTACACAATCATATTATTTATCAGGTGTTTCCGATGTGCCTTCCTCACTGTTTTTGAGGTAAACTTCAGAAATTCCATTCATACCTTCTGATAGTTGTGCTTTGGTATAATCCATACTGCCAACCAGTTTATGAAGCTTATTATCATTATTCTCTTCTGTAAGTTTAGATTCTGAATCAGTCACATTTTTTCACCTCCATCATTTAGGATGGCAAATCAAGATGGAAATATGTATGACAGGCTTCGATGTCGATGTTAGACACCCTCTTACATTTCACTTTAGGTAAATAATGGAATACTACGTTGGGATCTGTACTTCAAATAAGCAGGAAAAGATTATTTTATGAATCTTTTTTAAAAAATCAGCTGTTTTCAAGCCACTAAAGGGATATACTATAGGATAGCATTTATTACATTTTTGTTAGTATTTTTTCTTGTCACACATTGTGTAATATTTTACAAGTTTTTCTATTTACATCTACAAAATGCTTATTGCAAAGGAGAATTGGATATGTCAGAAACGATTACCCAATCACAAACTGAACAACTTAATGCCCGCCAAAAACAATTAGATGTACTGGACCAATTATTAAAGCCTGAGGTTCAGGAATCATTGAACACTTTAGTTGAGCAGTTACCAAAACTGACTGAGTTAGTGAATATTTTAACAAAGTCATATGATTTCGCTCAATCGGTTGCGACTGACGATGTCTTGAAAAATGATACGGTCAGTGCCATTTCGGAAATCGCGACACCTGTAGTCCATTCAGTGAAAGGGCTTGCGGCTAATGCCATCGAAGCTAAGGATCGTGCTGAAGAGAATACTGACGTAATCGGTCTTTTTGGTCTGTTAAGAATGATGAAAGACCCGCAAGCACAAAAGCTTTTCCGTTTCGCCCAAGCTTTTCTTGAAGTCTCTTCAGAACGTAAAAACGAAAAATAATTTGATAAATTTCAATCAGTAAGGACGGGGGATTAACTATGTCAAAACAAATCGTCATCTTAGGTGCGGGTTACGCTGGATTGCTATCTGCCTTATCCGTACGTGAATATTACAAAAGAGATGAAGTGCAGGTTACCGTGGTGAACCAATTTCCAACTCACCAAATCATCACCGAATTGCACCGTCTTGCAGGCGGATCCATTTCCGAACAAGCCGTTTCCATTCCGTTGGAAAAGCTTTTCAAAGGAAAAGATATCGACCTTGTCATTTCCAAAGTGGAGTCTTTCTCAGTCGATAACAAAGAAGTGAAACTTGCCAATGGTTCCACTTTATCTTATGATGCCCTGGTTGTTGCTTTGGGAAGCCAAACAGGATTCTTCGGCATTCCGGGACTTGAAGAAAACAGCATGGTGTTGAAATCCGTAAAAGATGCAAACCATATTTACAAACATATCGAAGATCGCATTCGTGAATATGCACAAACTAAAAATGAAGCGGACGCAACCATCGTAATCGGCGGCGGCGGATTGACGGGCGTCGAGTTAATCGGTGAAATTGTGGATCACTTCCCTAAAATCGCCAAAAAATTCGGAGTAGATTTCAAGGACTTGAAAATCAAGCTAGTGGAAGCTGGTCCAAAAATCCTTCCAGTCCTGCCTGATCACTTGATCGAACGTGCCATGACAAGCTTGGAAGCACGCGGCGTTGAATTCTTGACAGGCCTTCCTGTAACGGGTGTTAAAGGAAATCAAATCGAATTGAAAGATGGACAAACGATCACAGCCAATACCCTTGTTTGGACAGGCGGAGTTGCAGCCCTTCCTATCGTTGGCGAATCCGGACTTGAAGTCGATCGTGGCAAAGCAGCCGTTAATGAGTACCTGCAATCGAAATCACATAATGACGTATTCGTTGTCGGTGATAGTGCCCTTGCTTTCCCTCCAGAAGGCGGCCGTCCTTACGCACCAACCGCCCAAAACGCATGGCAAATGGGTGAGCTTGTTGGATACAACCTATATGCAGCCTTTGAAGGCAAGAAACTTGAAGAATTCTCACCTGTAAACTCAGGTACACTTGCGAGCCTTGGCCGTAAGGATGCGGTGGCAACGGTTGGGGCCAATAACACGTCCCTTAAAGGCCTTCCGGCTACATTGATGAAAGAAGCAAGTAATGTTCGCTATCTATCACACATCAAAGCCCTATTCAGCTTGGCTTATTAATTTATTGTAGTATGTGACATGTATGCATTGACATGTCCGCGGAAAAAGCCCTTTATTCCCGTTTTTCACTGGGATAAAGGTCTTTTTTTGATTAATGAAGCAAAAAAAAAGGCGGGCACTCAATGAAGAGAACCCGCCTATATTTCACTCTACATTACTATGCTTGGAATAAGTCAGCTCGTGGCTTATGGACTGGGTTAATGAATAATCCAAGCATACTGCATCACACAAAACATGTACGCACTGATCAAACAATGAGCTTAACGGCTGGATGCTTTTCGTTTCATGTTCCAAGCGATTTTTCGTTGCTGCCGGAATCAACAAGATCTCATGAGAAACATGCGCTAAATCGGATTGATCATTCGTAGTGATGGAAATCACCCTGCATCCATTTTCCCTGCCTATTTCCGCAACCGAAATCACACTCTTCGTCGAGCCGCTCCCGCTGATGGCTATGATTAGATCGCCTTTTGCTATAGAAGGCGAAATCGTTTCCCCGACTACATAAACATTCAAACCAAGATGCATCAATCGCATCGCAAAGGCTTTAGCCATGAAGCCCGACCTTCCTTCACCTACAATGAAAATCCTCGTCTCCGACTGCAAATGCTTTAGGAGCAAGTCCGTTGCCCCTTCATCCATTTTATGAAATACACCGTTCACTTCCTCTAAAATAACCGCGATTTCTTTTTTCAAACTTCATTCACACCTTTCTCTCTATTCATCGTTTCCTTAAAAAGACGAGCAGCTTCTGCTGGATCTTTTGCTTTTGTGATTGCCGAACCAATTATAATGACATCCGGGCCCTTCCTGATCATTTCAGGCAACGATGAAAGAGTGATCCCCCCTGCTGCCGCTCGCATGTATCCAGTATGATTTCTCATATTGATCATGACTTGATCCGTGTTCTCCTGGCTATCCTTGCTTACATGCTCACAGAATATCGCCTGATTGTAAACCCGTAATTGTTCAAGCCGGGAATCGGAAACATTCAATAAGTCAATCATGATTCTCCCTTTGTATTCACGTGCTTTTTCCAGGCATTTTTGGATGGTTACATCAGTTGCAGCCCCCATCACCGTGGCTACATTTGCCCCGCCTTGAAAGCAAATATCCATTTCGTAAGCCGCATTGTCCATCGTCTTCATGTCTGCAACAATTTTTTTATTAGGAAAATGATTTCTTATTTCTTTAATGCTATTCATGCCGAACTCTTTTATTAGGGAGGTACCCACTTCAATCCAATCAACCGAGGATTCAACTGTTCGGGCCAATTCAATGGCTTCTTCCATCTTCATTCGATCCAATGCCAGCTGGATTATCATGACGAAACCAACTCCACTTGCATGACTGATGTAACCGCTGGCTTTTTAACCATCAATGTGAGTACCGCTGAAATCAATAAAGATCCCGCCATGAAAACATAGGATGCGCCAGGCCCTCCAGTCAATCCATTTAAATATCCGACGAAATAGGCACCTATAAATGAACCAAGCGCCCCCATGCTATTAATCAGGGCCATTGCTCCACCAGCCACATTCCGTGGAAGGATTTCTGGAATGATGGCAAAGAAAGGTCCATAAGGGGCATACATCGCACCGCCAGCAATGACCAACAGCGCATATGAAAGCCAGAAATTCGATGTACCGACCATGAAGGAGCCGAAGAATGCGATTGCCCCAACAAGCAGCGATGTCCAAACGAACGTTTTCCGATTTAATGTTTTATCCGAAAAATAGGATAATGCCAGCATCGAAATGACCGCTAACAAGTAAGGTCCGGAAGAAAGCCAGCCCGTTGCCACGATATCCATATTTGACGCCTGCTTAATGATCGACGGCAGCCACATGACAAATCCATATACCCCAATGCTCCACATGAAGTATTGGACGCTGAGCAAGATGACTTGCTTTGACTTAAAAGCTTCTCTGTAATTTTTCACAGGTTTTAATGCTCTTTGTTCCTCTTGAAGGACAGATTCCATATCTTTCTTTTCTTGATCGGTGAGCCATTTGGCATCTTTGGGACGATCATTCACGACCTTATACCAAATGAACGCCCACAGGACAGCTGGGAGCCCTTCAATGATGAACAGCCATCTCCAGTCGAATGCCTTCAATAAGTAACCGGAAAGGATCGACATCCATAGTACAGTAACAGGATTCCCCAGAATCAAAAAAGTGTTGGCCCGGGAACGTTCTTCTTTTAGGAACCAATGGCTAAGGAAAACGAGCATCGCAGGCATAACAGCGCTTTCAACTACGCCAAGCAAGAAGCGAATTGGATAGAGCCATGCCACACTTGTTGCCATACCTGTCAAAGTAGCAAGCCCCCCCCAGAGAATCAAGCTCCAGAATATAAGAATCTTTGCACTTTTCCTTTCTGCATAATGTGCGCCAGGAACTTGGAAAAAGAAATAACCAAGGAAAAACAGGGCAGCCAGAAAGGAAGAAACACCTGCTGTGATGTTAAGGTCTTCCCCCATCCCTCCCGCTACACCAAACCCATAGTTGGCACGGTCGAGATAGGCAAGACTGTATGTGATGAACACTAAGGGGATTAATCTCATCCACCTTTTTCTTGAAGCAACCTGTAATTGAGAGGTTTTCATGATTGAAGCACTCCTTTTTTCATAAAGTGTTCTAGCTCTTCCCTATTAGGAAGTCCCTCATGATCTCCAGAAGACATCACGGCTTTTGCTCCTATCGCATTTCCCCGTACAACAGCATCTTCATATGAAGAACCTTCCAATAATGCACTGATTACCCCGACAGCAAACCCATCTCCTGCTCCTACCGTATCGACCACTTTCGTGACAGCAAAACCCGGAACTTCTTTCCTTTCATTTTCTGTCGCAAAATATGCACCTTCTTCCCCGAGTTTAATCACCACAAGCTTAACCCCCCGTTCGAGATAGTAACTGGCAATATCCTCTTTGTTCCTGTATCCCGTAAGAATTTCACCCTCCTGTATTCCTGGAAGCAGCCAATCAGCCTCCTCTGCAAACCGATTGACGACGCTGATCATCTCCCTTTCATTCGACCAAAGGGAGGGACGTAGATTTGGATCGAATGATACCGTTACACCCATTTGTTTCATATGATTCAAGACTTGCCACGACAACTCTCTGAAACTGCTGGAAATGGCTGGAGGTATCCCCGTTAAATGAAGGTGCTTAGTTATAGGAAGCCGCTCCAGCGGAAAATCCTCCAGGGAAATCTTACTGGCGCTTGAATTCTTCCTGAAGTATTCAACGACCGGATCTCCTTTCTCGACCTTCGATTTCAGCTGGAATCCTGTTGGATTGAGCGCATCCACTAAAACATGAGCTACATCCACGCCTTCGTTTGTGAGCGTTTTCAAAATCATGCGCCCGAATGAATCATCTCCCACCTTGCTCATCCATGCCGTTCTGATCCCTAACCTTGACAGGCCAATGGCTACATTGGTTTCTGCCCCTGCCACATAACGTTCATAACGTAAGCAGTCTTCAAGGCTCCCTGTCTCATTCGCTATGAACATCGCCATTGCCTCCCCCATCGTCAATACTTTAAGATCGTTCATGGCTAACCTCCTGTTCCATTTTCAAAAGTGAAATATAGGTTTCTATATTTTCCAAGGTTACTGGGAATTCAATTGCCACTGGACAAGTATCACTAAACCTTTCCAATAACTCCATTACCTCAGGCAGAAGCGGCATAGATACCGGCTTTGTCACCCATTCCCCTTTCACCCTCTTCACTTGCTTCAAATGAATGTAGGCTACATATCTCGCTAACTCTTGGGCCGCCTTCAATGGTACCTCTTCTGTATACAGCCAGTTGCCCGTATCAAACGTCAATTCTATCGGAATATCCAACTTTTCGGTACGGCTCAGGAAATGAGCGATTGTATTTACGTTTCCACCGCCAAGCGTTTGATCATTCTCGATCGTGATCTTTAATTCACCATTTTGCAGATTTCTCGCCAAGACCTCATTCACTTGAGTCATATCCGTTTCCGTGAAGTCGTAGTGTCCGAGAGGCAGCTTTAACAATTTTGCCCCGAGTTCATCAGCTTCCCTTACCAATTGCTTAAAGCCTTGTTCATTCATTTGAAGGGTAGATCCAATCAGGAATTCAGGAGCGGAATAATAAATGTCCAAGTTAAGCTCCCTGCAGAGGGTACCCAATTCTTTCAACGAATCATCCGGGGTCAATAGCTCTTTTCTGATTTCGATTCCATCTGCTCCAGCGTTTGCAATCATTTTTATGATTTCAAGATGCCCGAGCGTTTGAACCCTTTCCATCGGTATTGAATTCATGCATACAAAGACTTTCATATTATTCCTCCTAATGAATGTGTTCTCACTAGGTACCGGTACCATTTTTGTGATTAATAAAGTCTTCCATGCTAAGAAGACTTATTTCTGTATATAAGGCGTCGTTTGTCTTACATTCAATTTCGCTTGATACGCCATTGTCTGGGCGGGGAAAACTTGTCCATTAATACGGCGCAAGATCATTTCCATGGCGGCGACCCCGATTTGGTATGTAGGCTGTTCAATCGTTGTAATGCCCGAATAAACAATGGCACTCCAATCTGGATTATCAAAGCCCATCATCGCTAAATCTCTAGGTACCGCCAATTTCTTTTCTTGTAAAAGTAAAATTAACTTTAATAACACCACGCTATTTGCAGTCAATATCACACGTGATACACCTTCAGAATCATCTAAAAAATGCTGGAGCTTTGACTCGACATCAAGTAAATCGTCGACATTTACCTCATACACATCTTTTGAGCTTGGATGACTGTGGCTCATCAATGTTTGCTGAAAGGATAGCCGCCGTTCATACCTCGTGCTAACCTTGCTTGCTGGTTCGCTGAAAAACGCAATTTTCTCATAATTTTGGCCAACCAGATAATTGACCGCTTGTGTAGTCGCCTGGATATTATCCAATCCTACCGTATCAATTTCAAGATCGGGCACTTTCCGATCCAGCAGAATGATCGGTGTCTTTTGGTCTTGCATCTGTTTTAACATGTCGTGATTTCCACCGGTCGTATGAATAATAAGCCCGTCGATTCGATGGGATAGAAGCATATCGAAATATCCTCTTTCCTTCTCCGGGTTATTATCCGAGTTGCAAATCATCAGATTATAACCATTTTGGCTGCATATATCTTCAGCCCCCCTAAGGATGGCCGTCGTATATGGATTGTTGATGTCCGCCACGATGATTCCAATCAAATAACTCTTATTGCTTTTGAGCCCTCTGGCCATGGTGTTTGGACGGTACTCCATTTGGTTGATTGCCAACTCGATTTTCTTACGTGTTTTGTCAGAGAGTTCATTATATCTCCCCCCTAAATAGCGGGAAACAGAAGTTTTGGAAACCCCCGCTTCTCTAGCGACATCGTAAATTGTAACTTTTGAATTTTCTCGTTTAACCATTTCATTCATCCATTCGCGAATTTTGGAACCGGTTCCATTTTTTATAAATATTAACACATTACCAATGAATGTCAATCTTTTTTATTCATATCCCTGCTAAAATCAGGAAAAAGAGCTTTCCTTCCGGTCCGTTCATCCATTCTATAAAACCCTTAACATCAGCCCCCCCACCGAAATCACTCTCCGTTTTTTTTTTAGCCCGTTTGTCATTAACTGACGCTCAAGTAAGTACGATACTGCATATCATAAAATTAACCTTATTAAAGGAGGGGTCTTTATGCCGAAAGGAAAAAAAGGAAAAGGCGGCTCATCTGGCAGCAGCAGCAGCAGCAGCAGCAGCCACAGCAGCAGCCACAGTAGCAGCCACAGTAGCAGTAAATCCACTGGACATAAATCCACTGGACATAAATCCACTGGACATAAATCTACTGGTAGCACTACAACTTCTACTACTACAACTTCTACTTCTACTTCTACTTCTACTTCTACTTCAAGTACATCAACTGGAAGTGGAAAAAAAAGAAGAAGATAGTTAATCTTCTCATGCTTCAACTTGATCAATCTCCGATTGATCAAGTTGAATTTTTTATTCATTACCGATGAAATTTCAAACGTAAAATGCCCTGCTTAAAATCGTTTTGGATTGCCATAAAACAGCTTATAGAAGAGAGGAAGGTGAGTGTATGTCTTATCATATTCCATCTTATTTCTTAACGATAGAAGAAGAAGATTTAGAAGATTTACGTGCGGACGTATGGAGTAATGATTCCATTCCCGCTTATTTGAAAGTGGAAAACGACATTTTTGATATCGATATTGCCTATCGGGGCTCTTATACCCGTAAATTCCGGAAAAGATCCTATTCGATTGATTTCATCGAGCCAGAAAGATTCTTTGACGCCCATAAAATCCATCTCAATGCCGAATACAGAGATCCTTCCCTCATTCGCAATAAACTCTCACTCGATTTCTTCCAAGACCTTGGAGTTCTTTCCCCTAATAGCCAGCATATCAATTTATACCGAAATGGCTCTTGTAAAGGCGTTTATTTACAATTGGATTCTGTCGATGAGTTTTTTTTAGAAAAAAGAGGGCTTCCTGCAGGACCCATTTATTATGCAGTCAACAATCATGCAAACTTTTCATTGGAAAGGGATGGGAAAGCTAAAGAATCCCTTGTGTCAGGCTATAAACAGGCGTTTGGTAAACCTGACGATGATGAATTCCTTATTGAATTGATCAAAAAAATCAATACCACCCCTCTTGCAAAATTTCCAGAAATAATCTCGCAGCATCTTGATATCCATAAATACTTACACTGGCTGGTGGGAGCCGTCTGCACCATGAATAACGATGGTTTTACTCATAATTATGCACTATACCGCAATAGTGAAACGAAGTTATTTGAAATCATTCCTTGGGATTACGATGCCACTTGGGGACGCAAAGTCAGTGGCGGGATCATGGAGCACACATATGTCCCTATCGGAGGAAAACAGACAAATCACCTTAATAATCTGCTCTTGAGGGTTCCGGAATACCGTAAGTTCTACAAAGACCTCTTGGTTGAAACAATGGAAACCACATTCACCGTGGATCATATGGAAAATAAAGTATTATCACTGCACCAGGGCATACGCCCGCACATCCTTCTTGATCCATATAAAAAGAATAAGGTTGATCTATTCGACAAAGAGCCTGAATTCATCTTCGAATTCATTCGCAAACGAAGCGATTACTTAAATAAGCACCTTGTTGACCTGGATGATACAAAACTGAAAGCCAAGCAGAAATGGAAAAAAACAATTGAGGCTGTGTCACCAATCTGCATTAAAAATACGGGGAAATATGGCAGGGGAATATATGCGACAAGGGATATTAAAAAGGATGAACTCATCGAGGCATCACCTGTCATCATTTCACCGAAAAGCGAATGGAAATATTTAAAGAAAACATCACTCTTTTATCACTGTTTTTATTGGGGGGACGAGGATACTGCCATTGCCTTAGGAAATGGATCTCTATTCAATCATTCATACACTCCGAATGCGACGTATGATAATAATTTAGATGATTTAACGATAGACTTTTATGCACATAAAGACATAAAGGCTGGCGAGGAAATCACGATCAATTACAACGGTGAAATTGATGATAAATCTCCCTTATGGTTCGATGTCATCGAGTAAGATATGAAAGAATCCATTTTGAAAGTTTAAAATGGATTCTTTCATTTTACCTTTACATTTTTTTCGGCGCGGAAATTCCCAATAAACTTAGCGCATCCTTCAATACAATCGCTACGGAAAAAGCGAATGAGAGTTTCATTTGTTTCCATTCATCTTCAACTAGAATCTTTGTATGTGCATAATACTTATTGAATGCACGCGATACATGCAAGCTGAATTTTGCGATTTGTGATGGATCGGCTTGTTCAAACGATTTTTGGACAATGCTCGGATATTGCTCCAGCAGCTGGATGACTGGCCACGCATATTCACCTAAAGCTTCAAAAGTGAGGGCCCGCTCTTTAAAGTCACCCTTTTCAAGCAATGAAGAAATTCGCGCATATGTGTACTGTACATATGGACCCGTTTCTCCCTCAAAATTCATCATTTGTTCTAATGAAAAATCAATATCGTTCATGCGGTTATTTTTTAAATCATTAAAAATAACTGCTCCTACACCGACCTGTCCTGCAACCAGTTCTTTCTGTTCAAGCGCTTGATTTTTTTCTTCAATATTGCGCTTCGCAGTTTCGATCGCCTCTGCCAAAACATCCGCAAGGAGCACGACTTTCCCTTTACGTGTCGACATTTTCTTACCGTCTTTTAACATCATTCCAAATGCTACGTGCTGTAAGTCTTTTGACCATTCATACCCCATTTTTTCAATGACGTTGAATAGTTGTTTAAAGTGCAGGGATTGTTCGTTTCCGACAACATAAAATGTTTTCTTAGCCTCATACTGTTTTTTACGATACATGGCGGCAGCTAAATCACGCGTGGCATAAAGTGTTGCACCATCCGTTTTCGTAATCAAACAAGGCGGCATATCTTCCAATTGCACGACATAGGCACCTTCGGATAGGGTAAGTAATCCTTTTTCTTTTAGTTCCCCGACAACCGCATCCATTTTGTCATTGTAAAACGCTTCGCCGGCATAGGAATCAAAACGGATGCCCAATAAATCATAAATGGTCTCAAACTCTTTTAGAGAAGCATCCCTGAACCATTTCCACAATGCCAGTGCTTCCTCGTTCCCATCTTCAAGCGACTTGAAGCTTGCACGTGCTTGTTCATTCAATGATTCATCACTTTCGGCTCTATCATGGAACTTCACATAGATCTTCAATAATTCCTGAATCGGCGAAGCTTCGATTGCCTCTTTGTCTCCCCACAGCTTATACGCGACAATTAACTTGCCGAATTGCGTGCCCCAATCTCCTAAATGATTAATACGCACGGCATTGTAGCCATTTTTTTCGGCGATATTAGCCAGTGCATTCCCTATGACCGTTGAGCGTAAGTGCCCCATGGAAAAAGGCTTGGCAATATTTGGGGAGGAATAATCAATCACGACATTTTCCTGTACAGGCTGCATCGAACCATACTGATCCTTTTCACTTAATACCGTTTGCAGCACGTTTTCCGTCACCATCTGTTGATTAACGAAGATATTCAGATAACCACCCACAACGTTCACTTCTTGGATCAACTTGCTACTTAATTGTTGGGCTATTTCAGACGCAATCACCTGAGGCGATTTTTTGAATTTTTTCGCAAGAGTAAAGCATGGAAAGGCGACATCTCCTAATTCCATCAATTTTGGCTTTTCCATTAATTTTTCTATTTCACTAGCTGGCATTTCATTGTTCAAAGCAGTTGAAATCAATTCTGCAATTGGTTTATTCATCGTCATTTTCCCTCCTAAACAAAAAAGCCCCCGCCTCTAAAAAGAGACGAGAGCATGAATTCCCGTGGTACCACTCTAGTTGCCACAAATCGTGACCACTTTCCATTGTTAACGAGGTGACTCCCCGATATTCCCTACTAAACGGTTCAAGAAATTTCTCCAAAGTGCGCTTCATTCATCCGTCCTGCATTAGGCTCCCACCAACCCTAACTCGCTTGCCATTTCAAAATGAACTACTCTCTTCATCACAGAATTTTCAATATTATAATTTAATCCATCGTACACAATTTAAAAAAACGTGTCAACAGAATTAGCAACAAATCCTAACCAGCCGGTAACTTCATTTTATCCTTGATGGTGGAAAAATATTTCCTTACTGTCCCAATTGTGCCGCTTTGCTGATTAGACGGCTCAATTTTTGATTGACCATCGGCTAACAAACCTAACACTCCCATTTCCCGGCCATTATTGCTGGAAGACTCATCTATAAGTTCTGGGGAAAATATTCGCTTGCCATCCATTATGCTGCGAATCGAGCAAGCTAACTCTTCACCCGGGCTATCCTTCAATAAATAACCACTTACATTAGCCTTTAGTGCGAGTTGAAAATAACCAGTCCTTCGGAATGTCGTTAAAATGACCACTTTACATTCAATTGACCTTAATGCTTCTGCTGCCTCAAGTCCGCTCATAACAGGCATCTCCATATCCATGATACACACATCAGGCTGTAATTGGTGTACAAGAGCCACCGCTTCTTCTCCATTACCGGCTTGCCCGACAATTTCTATATCTTCTTCAAGATTGAGTAGAGAACTTATTGCCTCTAACAGCATTTGCTGATTCTCTGCAATGACAATTCGAATCATTTTAAGTTCTCTCCTTTATCGAGTTCCTTATATGAAACAAAGACTCCCCCAAATCCGAGGATTATTAAGGGAGTCTGGAATGATACATGAACGTTACAGTTCAGATTTCACTTGAGCGGGAACACTTTTTTTCGTTAAATATTTTATATCTTTGAAACCGATAAAATTCTTGGATTCCTCATCCCATAAACGGAAACGGAGCGAGCGCAAGCTTGTCGCAAGAGTAATAGTTGGAACGTTCTCTAAAGGCTGCGTATTGTTGTGCGCCATTTCCAATTTATAGTTAGGTACCCTTGGACTTAAATGGTGAACATGATGGTAACCGATATTACCAGTAAGGAACTGCATTAGTTTTGGAAGCTTATAAAAGGAGCTTCCTTCCACTGCCGCCAGTACATATTCCCACTCCTCATTTTCTTCAAAATAAGAGTCCTCAAATGTATGCTGGACGTAAAACAGCCAAATGCCGACTGAACCAGAAATCATGAAAATGGAACCTTGTACCAGAAGGAACGATTGCCAGCCTACTGCCAGACAAAGCAATGCTGCTAAAATGACGATTAATGCATTCGTCAAATACGTATTATTTTTTTCCTTCTTTCTAGCGCCTTTACGGTTAAATCTATTTTTAAGAAGGAAAACATAAATTGGTCCCAAACCGAACATAACAATTGGATTGCGATAAAAACGATAGGCAAAACGAAGTTTAAACGGTGCAGCCAAATACTCATCGACAGTAAGGGTCCAAATATCCCCTGTACCCCGCTTATCCAAATTACCGCTTGTTGCGTGATGCACAGAATGCTCATGTCCCCATTGATCAAACGGGAATAAAGTCAAAACACCCATGATCGTACCGACCGCTCTATTCGCACGGCGGTTTTTGAAAAATGAATGATGCGTACAATCATGAAATATGATGAATATTCTTGTCAAGAAGCCAGCAGCAATCACAGCAGGAATTAAAGCTAACCAATAAGAAACGGAAAGACTTATATATGCTAGGTACCATAAAATAATGAATGGCCCCAAGGTATTGATGATCTGCCATATACTTTGCTTTGTCGTTGATTGTTCAAAAGGAGCAATTTGTTTTCTCAAGTTTTTCGTATTTTGCAAGGTCATTAGTCAATTGCACTTCCTTTTATTTGTCGTTATTTCTTAGTATAAAGAAAACAACCTGATATTATTAGTACCAGGTGTCATGACTAGAAGATGACAAATGTCATGTACAGGTCATTCCCGGAGGCAAACGTAAAAAAGGCCAACCAGGAAGAACCGGTTAACCTGTTCACATATATAGGATTTCGTTATCGTCCTCTAATAAGGCTTGGTAACATTATTTAACAATACAACAGTAAGTAAAATAATTTTAGAGAGATGCCTATTATCCACATATGCTACTTATGATAGGCTTAGACTATAAGGATTTACCATTTGAAAAGCTGTAAAGGGGGATTAAAATGGATAAGGAAACAGAGAAAATAATTGTAAAATCATTTTTCACCAAAAGGCTCCAAGATAGAGTTCTGTTCGAATTGTCTTCAAACAAGAAACGCAAAGATGCCTTAAGTCGACTTTGTCATACTTACAGAACGACTCTTCGTGAAGAATTTATCATGGAGATTTCAAAACCTAATTCAGATCCAGTAGGTATAGTTAAGTTACTGAAACAGAATGGTGCTGGACACTCTTGTTATGTAATATCCTGGGATGAAGATATTGATGGTATGGAAATCCCCTTATTGACCGCCTTAGAAAAAGTTGTTGGGATGGGAATGCCGGCAATCATATCCTGTATTCCAAATAAACTCGCTTATTTTGAAGCCGAACAAGAAGTCCTTCCATCTCCAAGATTTTTGCTTAAAAGAAACCATATATAATTGCATACACAAATAGGACTACCAATTTTTTAGTCCCATTTCAAGTGAAATATCAACATCAATCTTTAGTCACTCCCCTTTTAAAAATAAATAAAGACCATAATCCGTCGAAGTAGAGGCATAACCCATTTGGCGCAACATGGCCGTGATATTGCCACGGTGATATGTTCCGTGATTCACGACATGCGGAATCAATTCGGCAACACTTGTTTTCATTAGACCGCCAGCTGGATTCTCAATTATAAGAGGCTTATCTACAATTTCTTTTTGACTAAGCAGCGATTTGTACCGCTCGGACAACTCAAAAAACATGGCCTCCATTTCTTCTAATTCCTTTGACTCTATATGTTCCTTCAGTTGTTCAGCCAGCACCAATGCATGTTTCATGCTTTTACCGGAAAAAACCTCCACCCACCCCAGATCGGAAAGATACACATGGGCCATCACACTCGATATCGATGGAAACACACTTTGTACTTCTTGATGGTAAACATCCTTTGGAATCTCTTTTAAACGGTTGAAAATCTGATCATTTGCCCATAAGTTGAAATCATAAAACTGTAATGCAAAATGTGACATATTAAATCTCCCCTTCTTCATATATGGACTAGAGATAACGAATTAATTGTCCTTCATACCGAATATTCCGTCCTTCAGTGAAATAATTCGACCTACGCAAGGATAAATTCGACCTACACATGAATTAATTCGACCTACGAACAGATTTATTCAACCCACATAAAGGTTAGACATGCCTTTCCACAATGTACCTCTATTTTAAAGCTATTCTCCATAGTAAACTAGTAAAGTTAAATTTTACAAAGGGGAATAAAATAATTGTGAAAAAATTCTATAGATGTTTTATTATGTTAACACTTCTTTGTATGTGTCTCTTTCCAACCAGTGGTCATTCATCAAGTAAAACCCAATCCATAGCTTCTGTTAAAGTGGACAATACAAAAGTGTTTAGTTCTCCTAAATTAGGTTCTACTCTATTAAAGACCTTAAAGAAGGGCGAGGAGTTTCCCATCATTTCTTCTTCCGTTGGGGATTCCGCTGGGCCCATCATTCATAAAGTGAAGACTGGAAACACACTATGGAAAATAGCAAATCAATATGGTGTTTCAGTAAGTGAGCTGCAAAAAGTAAATAAATTAGCTTCTTCTGAAATAACGGTTGGCCAAAGCCTGAAGATTCCCCAGAAATATAAGATCCATAAGGTTGTATCAGGAGATACATTGTGGAAGATTTCTACTAAATACAAGGTAACAACAAGTGATTTGACGAAATTAAATAACTTACATACGGTTACCCTTAAAGTCGGCCAAAAATTGAAGGTTCCGGATTATTACTGCCAGGTTCAATTGCTTGGCGGAAAAAAGGGCTGGGTAAAGAAATCCCAGCTTCAAAAAAAGGCGCAAAACCGTATCGTCATGGGCTGGAAGCATAATGGATCGAAAGAAAACTATACGCAGCAACTTAAACAACCCAATTTGAATGTAGTATCTCCCCGCTCTTATACGCTGACGGATACCGGTCATTACGTTTCCGTTTCTGTAGATACAAATTACATCCAAGCTGCACATAAACAAGGAAAACAAGTTTGGCAGCTTATCGGGAATAAATTTGACCCCGTTTTAACTGATTCCGTACTAGGCAATACAAAAAAACGCCAGAAATTAGTTTCAGCTTTACGGGATTCACTTGTTAAAACGAAAAGTGACGGAATAAATGTAGATTTCGAAAACATCGATCCAAAAAATAAGAAGGACTTTGTACTTTTCATAGGCGAATTGAAAAAGGCACTAAAACCGCATGGAATTAAAGTATCTGTGGATGTCACCCGAGAAAATGAAGACCCTTTTTGGTCAAAAAGTCTGGATAGGAAAGCACTTGGCAAAATAGCAGACTACATCATCATAATGGGTTATGACGAGCATTGGGGAGGGAGCCCAGTAGCCGGGTCCGTTTCCTCGTTACCTTGGATCAAAGAAGGAACCAAGCTTTTAATGAAAGAAGTACCTGCCCATAAAATCATATTGGCTGTACCCTTTTATACGAGAGAATGGGTGACCGATTTATCGACCAAAAAAGTGAAAAGTCATGACCGTACCATGGCTGAGGTCAACAAAATCATTTCATCTCATAAACTTAAAAAGGTTTGGGATATAAAGACTCAACAAAATTACGTGGAGTATATCTCCAAAGGGGAAAAGCATCAAATATGGATCGAAGATAAAAAATCGATGAAGCTCCGTATTGACCTGGTAAAACAAAATCATCTAGGCGGTTCAGCTGCTTGGTACATTGGGTCAGAAACCCCTGACATTTGGGATGTCTATCATTTTAATCAATAGGTAAATGGATAAATGAAAAAGGCCTCACATTGTGTGCGGCCTTTTCTGCATGACATCATTTTCAGTCGGTCTAGTCGTCTTAAGTGAATAGACCACCCCAATAAATATCAAGGAAATACCCAGAATTTGAATACCGTCCGGTTTAAATCCTGAAAGCAGGATATCCAAAAGGATGGCCACTGCCGGATCGACAAATATCATGAAAGATACTACATTTGTAGGCAAATGGCGGATACTATTAAAAAACAGCAAATACACGACGCCCGTATGGATGATGCCGGTCAGCACCGTATAAAACCATTCGGAAGCTTTTAACGTTGTATATACGGAATAATCGACAAAAGGAATCAGAACTAAAAACCCAATGAACATTTGCAAAAATGTAGTCGCATATACACTGGTCTTTGCAATGCTCTTTCCTAATAGCATGGTTGCCGCATAGAAAAAGGCCGCAATGATCCCATACATGATGCCCTCCCATTCAGGAGATGATGATCGAAATCCATCTGTTCCCATAATGAGTAATGTGCCAATGAAGCAAAGGGAAATCGCCAAGATGGAGAATACATTCATTTTCTCCCTAAAGATGAAGCTCCCGATAATGAGTACAATGATCGGCGCTAAATGATAAAGCGAAATGGCGATTGTCACCGATATCTGCTCAAAAGACTTAAAGAGGAATATCCAGTTTAACAAGTTGGTCACCGCACAAAAAATGATGAGCATTACCTCTCTACCATTCCATGTTTCATTCTTGAAATGTCCGGTGATCATCCAGGCTGCACATAAGAATAGGGCAGCACAAATACAGCGAACAAAAACCAGCTCCAATGCAGGAAGTCCTGTTAGTTCCGAAAAGAAACCGACAGAACCAAAGATTGTCATGGCTAGAGACAGTTGAAGAAGTGCTATTTTATTCATTTCATTTCCCCTCATAAAATTTCCAGTTTTTACATTCATACTATCATTTCTCAGGCATGCGGTCACGAGTAATGATATTTGCCCACATTTCATCAGGAATACTTAATTTACATCTGCTATCGCGCGGCAAGGCTGTCATGATCTCATCTTCCCTGCCTTCCTTAATTTTTGCGGCCAAGCCCGGTTCCACCTAAAATGAAAAAACAAGAATCCCCTTTTCATGAAAAGGGGATTCTTTCCGTGCCAGTGATCATCCCAAGAATAAATCCAGCAGATTACTGCCTGCAGATGACTGCCTATTATAAAACTCCGAATAACCGCACTGCTTGCAATACACAACCGTAAATTGATTATTCTGGACATCGAACATTTTTGACAAGCCTGTTCCTGTCATGGCTACATCCTTCTTGGCAGCATCATTGCTTCCGCATTTCATACAACCCTTTTCGCTCATGATCCTTCATCTCCCAATTTATTAAAATGATAAATGCCGATAAATACCGGAGCTTCCCAGCGCCGTTCATACTTACATATACGGATAACCTGGATAAATGGTTTCGGAATTCATGCAAAAATATGTAAATTCCATTGTGTACTGTTTTATTGGCTGCTTTTTTTATTACGGTTAAATTTTATGGTAGGCAAAGCATTATACACACTAATTGCAAAATAATAGAGTAAAATCATATGCATAGCATCACTTATAGGAACGGGGGTATCATCAAGCTTAAAATTAGCAAATAATGCATATACCCCAACAAATATGATCGGATAAATGATGTAATGATAGATGAAATTTTTTATGAACATATTCTTTATCGTATCGCTTTCTTATTTACTTAAACGGCCAAATTCTTTAATATGGACCTCCCCATGTAAAAGGGGGGTTTTTCTTATTATTATTATATATTTGGTCCCTCCACAGGTAGAAACTGTCTTCCTCAAAAAAAGAAAAGCTCTGTAGAAAATCCCATTCCACAAAGCTTTCTTCAAATCTATTAGTATTTTACAAAGATAGATTAGTGACAGGCCGTTTTATCCAGCATTATGATATTTCTTCTAATATTATATGAGTAATCAAAGGTCTATATCATTAAACGCCACTTTAAATGGTATAGAATTTAATGTGCCTTCTTCGATTAAATCAAATACACTTTTATACTCTTGAGAAAAACTCTCACTAACCAAAGTTAGGAAAAAAAGACCTTTATTTTGGCTTATCCAGTATTCATTATCTTGGAAATTAAAAACAAATTCTTCACCATTTAATAATCTTTCTGTTAGCTCAGCTAATGTCAATTATTACTCACCTCATCTTCATTTCCTAATTTTAATTTCAATACCATTTACCTCTTTTTCCGCTAGTAATTTTATGTCTATGTGATACTTTAGTTTGTTGCTTCGCATTCCCATGATAAGTATAATCAATATCAACTTTAGGTTTTCCGTTTTTGAAATCATTAAATGACATCTGCATCATCCAATCGTATTTCACCGACCCTTCCACCTGGAACACACCAAAATTCTAAGGTAATATTTCGTTTATGGTCAATGTATCCGATAATGTCGGCTCCCTGTTCATAACTTTTATAATAATGATCTCCGTACTTCTTAAGAACGTCCGCTTTCTTACTTCCTAATTTAATACCTTTGCTTGTTTGAAGAGCGTTTTCATATAGAGCGTCGTCCGTACTTGAAATGATCAACCGCATGATTTTCCCTTTTTCCTCGTCTTTATTGATAGAGGCCGTTTTTAACCCGCCTTTCCAATAATAATAATCATATGTATGATTATTATCTTGATCGATGGGTTCACCATATTCCCTAATGAATTCCGGACTCGATATGTTATCCAACACTTTGAATCCCCCGATAGATTCATCGGACAAATCTGTTGATTTTGTTAATTTTTCAGAGAATGCCGAGTACATATAGAAACCTAATGCTGTTCCAATAATAAGAAGAACAATGACTACCTTTCGTTTATCATGCCTTTTCCCCATCATTAATCTGCTCCATCTCTATCAGATTATTTCCGCGCAGCCGGAATTAAATAGTGTATTGTACATATGTAAATGGAGCTACTGACTAGCAAATAGGTAAGAACTGATTCCCATTACGCCCCCTCCGCCTATCCCGATCACTACGCCAGCAACTGTCCATTGTGATATCATCATGCCTATTAGAAATAAAGATAATCCGATAAGCCCAATGAATAAAACCTTATTTTTATTCATTTTCCACCCCTATACCCAACTGAATATCCTCATATTATCTTATACGGATAATTTTGGATAAAAGTTTCACTTTATGCCAGATTCTAAGCAGCAACATGCCAGTCGCATATGAAAAACCGAAATCAGCCACTGATTTCGGTTTTTCGCTCTATTTAATTCGTGATATCTTTTTTCTGGAAGAAGAAGAAAGTTAGCGCTAAAAAGATAAGATAATAGATTCCCAGTACACCCATCGAGAATCCAAGTGTCGCTCCATCGAACATTTCTATCGTTCCGGAAATATAACCCCTTAAATCGAGGTGGGGGAATAAGACGAATTTTAACCACTCGTATTTACCGATGAATGATTGAATGACCATATTTAATGTCGAAGAAGCAAATAGGATGAAAATCGATATGCCTACTGCAAGTGCTTGGTTTTTAAATAATGTGCTTAACATGAAAGCGATGGTCGTGATGACTAAGAATCCTGGTATCCAGTAAACGATCATGTCCACGAAATATTCGCCGACCACCACCGGACTGAATTCACCGAAAGATGCTGGATCTAGAATTTTGTCTGAATACGAGCCATTGCCAAAGAAGATGATGCCGATTAGATAACTGAATATAATTAGGCTCGCAAGTAATAACGCTGCAAATAACAAGGAAGTAATATATTTGGAAAGCAGGATCTTCCAACGTTTATAAGGCCTGATCAACAGTTGTTTAATGGTGCCATCCGAAAATTCCGAGGAAACGAGCGAGCTGCAAACAATAACGACGAATAAAGTGACAAATGATGTTAATGATGTAGTCCATTCCGCCATATAGGT
This sequence comes from Peribacillus sp. NPDC058075, assembly GCF_042885195.1. Taxonomy (NCBI): domain Bacteria; kingdom Bacillati; phylum Bacillota; class Bacilli; order Caryophanales; family Bacillaceae; genus Peribacillus; species Peribacillus sp. NPDC058075. The sequence continues at coordinate 3,538,847 of NZ_JBHVSL010000001.1, forward strand.
CCAATTCGTGTTTAAGTCAGGGTTTATATTATCAGCCAACATCTGCTTGTTGAGATTAATCTCTTCCATGATCATGGCTTTTTCATCTTCACTGATTTCCTTGGCTTCCAAAGCCTTTTGCTGTTCTTGTATATCTGCCTTTAACTCTTGCTTCCAATCTTTACTCGTTTCTTCGGGACTTAATTTATAATCGATGACCGCAGCCCCTAATGCTGCCAATAATAGAAAAGCGATGAATATATAAGTTGATACTTTTGAAAAGATTTTCATCCATTCATTTTTTACTAAGGACATCATACAGACTCCCTCATTTCCTGCTCAGTGATTTCGAAGAATTTATCTTCCAGTGATTTTCTCGTAATGCCAATTTCATAGACATCGAGTTGATTTTCAATAAAACTCCTATTAATATTGGCCGTTTGTTCCCGGGTGGCCGATACGGAGATTGTCTTCGCACCATTTTTTAGAATCGTAATATCCGCAAACTTTTCTTGAAGGATTTTTTTAGCTAGCTTCCCATCACTGACGGTGAATGACACTTCATTGATCGTTTCGGTTTTTTCATCAAAAATATGTTCTTTCGTATGGATCAGTTTTCCCTTTTCGATAACGGCAAAACTATCGCACATCAATTGCATTTCCGATAGTAAATGTGAGGAAATCAATATTCCGACGCCTTCACTTGCCAGTACTTTCAAGTAATCACGAAACTCGCGGATCCCTTGCGGATCCAAGCCATTCGTCGGTTCATCAAAAATCAATAACGACGGTTTATGTAAAATGGCCTGTGCCACGCCAAGGCGCTGACGCATACCCAATGAATATGTTTTAACCTTCTTATCGATGGCATGATCCAGTTTGACAAGCTTAATGACCTCTTCTATTCTCTCATTGGATATGTCATTGGATGACATTCGGGCATAATGCAGGATATTCTTTCTGCCTGTCATGTACTTGTAAAACTCCGGATTTTCAACAATGGCCCCCAATTGATTCATTGCACCTTCGAAATCATGATCGAGGTCACTTCCATTGATCATGACAGTACCGCCCGTACGATTGATCAGACCTGTGATCATACGGATGATCGTGGTCTTACCAGCTCCATTCGGACCAAGCAAACCAAATATTTCATTGCTTTTTATTTCAAAGCTTACATTGTCTACGATGGTTGCTTTTCCAATTTTTTTAGTTAAGGATTGAACCTTAAGAACCGATTCAGACATATAATACCTTCCTTTTTTATAATTTTCCAAAATCATACAAATTCAACATTACCATATTATGCATATGATTACTATACTGATATTCTTCTAATTGGATATATTGAACCAATGCCTCCGCCGGCGTCAACTTCCCGCCCCCATTATCATAAACACTGCCCTCACTTTTTTTCTTCGAAATAGCAACAACTCCCATATATCGTTACCATTTAATACGATTTCACAAGAATAAAGTTTCAGGATTATTTTATCTAATAAGGAAAATTCATCATAACTTAAGCAATATATAGGTAAATCCGATTGAAATGGCCAGACCCAATGCAAAAAGAAGGATTTTTCTAATAATGGAAGGTAAAAGCTTATATATCATCATTAAAATTACATCGATGAAATTCATTGGTATGCCTATCTCTTTGATCTCTTTCTTTTTTCCAAAAATGGAGAACCACATTACAAAAATACCGCATAAAATAAAAATGATGGAAAAAATCTTATATCCCATTGTCTGTCACCCGTTTCCTCATAGGCTAAACGATATTATTATTATTATTTTTTATTATTATCTCATCTTTCAAGTTTCAAAATGAATTCCTCAACCTCTTTGCCTCTTGCACGGGAATAACCTTTGTCTTCATCAAATCTTTCAAATCCGCATTTCTCCAGCACCCTGATGGAACCAAGATTATCCTTGGCTGCGCGGGCATATAGAGGGCGGACTTTTATTTTCGGCTAAAAATGGAGCAGTGCACCTGTAGCGATACCTATACCCCAATATTGCTTCCCGATCCAATAACTCACTTCCGGGTTACCAAACTGTTCAAACTTGAGAATGCTGCCCGCAACACATCCGTTGTGGATTATCGTCATTTTTTGAATATCCCGGTTCGAAAAGATGTTCTTCCAGTGTGTCAAAAAAGCCGCCTTATCTGATGGATCTTTAGATGTGAAAGCAGCCATATAGTTTGCGGCAGGATCAATTGCTGCTCGAAAAAGATAGGAAGATCACTCTCATTGACCTCCCGCAGCCGGACTCCTTCGTCATTGATATGCAATCCCATAAACTCACCCTCCCCACCAAAATATAAGCTTCATTAAAACCAGAAAAAACGAAGACTCTGCCATCTTCGGCGCGGTTTCATTCCTTTATCATACTATACTTTCCTTCGAACGCTTATTTCTCAATATGTTTTATGACGTCAGACAAGCTCTTATCCGCCATGGAACGGAGGCGTAAATGATGATTTTCAAAAGCTAAAGCTTCCGTCACGGGATTAGGAACGATCACACATTTTAAACCAGCAGTCAGGGCCGATTGAAGCCCATTTAACGAATCTTCAAATGCTACGGCTTCTGTAGGCTGAATGGCTAGGATCTCAATTGCCTTTACATACAAATCAGGTGCCGGTTTAACTTTATCAACATCATCCCCCGTGATGATCACTTCAAAATAGTGTAACAGTCCGAGTTTCCCCAAATGTTGAGTGACCCACTCTTTTGTCGAGCTTGAAGCGAGGGCGATTGTATATCCATTTCTCTTTGCTTCTTCTAAATAATCCTTTACACCTTCACGCGCCTGTGCTGTTTTCATTTTTACTTCATGGAGGCTTTTTGCTTTGGATTCAATTTCCTCAATATTGCACCTTTCCCCCAGCTGATCCTTGAAGTACTGATTTAGTTCAGTATTACCGGTACCGATACATTTTACGAAATGTTCGAGAGGCAAATCAGATTCATAAAAAGCCATCGTTTCTTTATAGGCCTCATACCAAACCGTTTCCGTGTCTAAAATTAAACCATCAAAGTCGAAGATAACTGCCTTAATCAAATGATTTCCTCCTTTAATCTTACAATAGAATTTCCATTAACTTAAACGTACATGAATGAATGCCCCTGTTCAACCAAATGGTACCGTTCATTCCCTGGAAAGCTTTATTTTTCCATAATTAGTTAATCACTAAGGATATGGTAACCCGATGTCCGCCTCATTTCTTTTTTATATGTTACATGTTTTAACAATTACTTAGTGCCTTCGCGGTGTTTTTCCTTAACTGCGCCTAAAAGGGTGATAGTTTAACGAATGGTTTAATGCAGGAAACAACGAGGAGGATAAACATGAAGAAAATATTATTAACGATCCTAACGGCTTCTGTATTCATTCTAGGAGTTTGCATGCCAACTAAGGGCGAAGCCGCTGCTTTGGATCGCACACTTTCATTTGGGATGAGTAATAGTGATGTTAAACAATTACAAGAATTATTACTGACAAAAGGGTTTTTTCCCTATCATGAAGCGACAGGTTACTACGGACCGATTACAAAAGAATCCGTAAAGAAGTTTCAGGAAAAATCAGGGCTGAAAGCCGATGGAATAGCAGGAACACAAACGAATCAGAAAATACAGGTCCTGAAAAGCGGGGATATGGGAAGGCCGGTAGCTGAACTGCAAAGGCTATTGAAAGCCTGGGATGTTTACTCATCAACGGTCGATGGCATTTATGGATCAGGTACAAAGCAAGCCGTTATCAACTTTCAAAAGCAAAAGGGATTATCCGCTGACGGTATAGCCGGTGCACGGACCTTCAGTAAATTAGAAGAAAGAGCCAGTTTAGCAAGCTCAGCCGTTAAAGAACTGACGGTAACAAGTACAGCATATACAGCGAGCTGCGAGGGATGTTCAGGCACTACAAGAATGGGCGTCGATTTAGAAAAATATGATGATGCCAAACTGATAGCAGTCGATCCGAACGTGATTCCGCTAGGCTCCATCGTTGAAGTCGAAGGCTATGGACAAGCCATCGCTGCGGACACGGGCGGTGCGATCAAAGGAAACAGAATCGATGTCTTCATTGCGAAAGAAGCGGATGCTTTAACGTGGGGAAGAAAGCAAGTGAAGGTAAGAGTCATTAAATAATGCATGACATAAATATCGTTTTACTATAAAAATAGATACATAACCAAACCGAAAGAGCATGTATGGAATCCATTCATGCTCTTTCATTCTGATCAAACCATTTTGTACATGATAATATCATCGACGTATTCATTTTCACTCATCTTGAATTCCTTTATTTTACGGCCTTCTTCAATAAACCCCAGCCTTTTATACAATGATATTGCCCGATGATTTGTAGAAAAAACTCCTAAACTCACCTTTTCAATCAACGGATGGGCTTCTGCCCAATCCAATAACGCTTCAATAAGCTCTTTTCCAATTCCCATCCCTCTGAAATTTTTTCTGATCATCACCCCAAATGAGCCCTTGTGAGACATTCTCTTCCTATTTTCCGATTGAAATACGATCCATCCAACCACTTCATCATTCATTTCGGCCACGATGATGGTTTCCCGTTCATTTTCCAATAACCTTCGTATCCAATCTCTTTGCTGTTCAGGTGTTTTATTGAACTCCTCCGATACGGCAATAAAATATTCGCCTTCGGAAATGACGGAATTCTGTACATCCAAAACCGCTTTCGCATCTTCCAATACACCAGTCCGGATCATATATGCATCTGACATTCCAATCCCCCTTAATGAACCATGTTCGGATCGAAGTGAACAATAGTTCGGCCTTCGATGATTCTTTGTTCGATTTTTTGAACGGTTTTGGATAATGAAAGATCCGCATTCTTCAAATCATACTTTTTATGAAAAAAGTTATATAACGTTAAATCCCTTAGTTTTAAAAATAGAGGAATCGTTTCGTATTCCACAGGTGCCAGGATATTTTCCGTCTCATACCCTTTTATGAATTCCCTCATGAACTTGGCAGCATATTCATCGAGCCCTTTTATCCCTTCACGTTCCAAACTCCACATCAGATAGTACAGAGGAATCGCCAAATCGCTGGCAAACCAGTGATAAGAACAGTCATCAAAATCAAAAACATGAATCCTCCCCTCATGAAAGTGGAAATTGCCGTTATGTATATCAGAATGAATCAAGCCAAAATTATCTTGATGAACGGGAAGGGCATTTAAATGCTTGTTGATTACTTCTTGTTGGTGAATCACTTGCTCCGGTACATCGGATTGATAGAGCTGGACATTCAATAATTCTTCTTCATACCAATCCAGCCGTTTATATTTTGCTTCAGCCTTATAACTTTTTGTTTGCTTATGCATTTGGCCAATGGTTCTTCCCCATTCAAAAAATAAAGGCCCGTCGAATTTTTCATCAGTGACTTCCATCCTAACACCAGGGGCTTTTTCAAACAGGCAACAATAAAATTCCGTACCATCCGAGCCCCTTACAACTTCAACTACGTTCTTTTCTTTCGAAGAGAGAACTTTAGGAATTTCACTTCCATTATTCTGTAAATGCTCAATCCACTTCAACTCAGCAAGCACTTGATCTTTTGTACGATGTGATTGATGTGTCATTCTTAAAATATATGGCGTTCCATCCCTGTAAACCTCAAATACGTAGTTCTCTGCATCTCCAAGTTTAACCGGATCCCCAGCATTCACTTGAAAAAAATCCCCAGCCAATTTCACCAATTCATTAGAAAAAATTCGTTCTACCGCTGCTTCCATGATCTTCACTCCTATTGCCACTTTATTAATAAAAACGATTTATACTATGCTTTATACGATACCAAGATGCCTTTTCCCTTTATTTGTATATTATTGTTTTTTATAAATTTAAAAGGTAAAGCTTTTGCATAATCATTTATTTACGGCTCCTCCATCCTTCTCAAAAAAAAAACGCCCTATAGGGCGCGCGTCCAAAATCAAGTTTCCTTTTCTTCTTCATTCGCTATTTTATTGAACTTCAAAATTGTTTCTTCGATTACTGGATTATTGAATTCCTCTTGGATGGCTGATTGTACAAATTTATCTTCCTCATTCATTTCATCCCAAGCATTAACTCTGAAATCTGGATCTCGACGATTTGATTTACCGTTTTGTTCCTCATTATTTGACATCTATCTTCACCTCTTATACATAGTAAAGTTCGAAACATTCATAAGCAGCAAAAGTATAACTTTTAATAATCTTCCTTGATTGAAATGGGTGACCCCGTTGATGTATGTTGATTAACCCAGTCAAGCGATACTTTTGATACGGCATCCCATTCAGGTATTTGAGCTTTATGTTGTTCCACCCAGCTCATGCAATATTGCGGATCAATATTGCTTTCTTCGGATTTTGCCAAGAATGACTGAATTGTGGTTTCCGTACAATTTTCCCATGATCCACATGTTTTCTGCCAAATATGTTCCATTTCCATTTGTATATTTTCGTTAGCCATTGGGTTTCCTCCTTAATTAAATGTTACTTTTTGATATCTTAATTAAGTATGTCCAAGGCTAAATAAATCATTACGAAAATTTGGTTTTTTAGCGAAAGAATGAATTTATAGTCGTAAAAATGATGAATAAACTGATTACGATTATACTCGTGAATCGGCGTTTACTCGTGAGTTTCAGCGATTTACTCGTGAGTTTTGCCGATTTACTCGTGAATTTCACGCATTTATTCGTGAATTTATTTTAAATTGATCTCTTCTTCATCCAATACACATAGTAGTCAAGGCGTATTACATTCACTCCATTTACTCCTCAATGGCACGAAAAAAAGCCGAATACTCAGCTCTTTCACGTCGTTTTTCTTACTCACAGCGTTTTTCTATATGAATAGCACCATTTATCAAAATCTATTTTCTCTTCATAGAAACGGTGGGCTTCGTTTCGCCCGATCCCAGATTCCAATACCACATATGCAGCTCCGTTTTCTTTTGCCCAGATATGTATATAACTTAATAACTTCTCTCCATATCCAAATGAGCGGTGTGCAGAATCTGTTACCAGGTCATAAATAAACACGTGGCGTTTATGATATAAGTTCACTCTCCAGCTTAAACCAGCCAAAGATAAAACCTGGGTATCTTTATATAAAGCAAACAAACAGTACCCGTCCTTCCTCACTTCTTCAAGTAACTCCAGATATGTTTTTTGAGTTAAGTCAGTACGTAACTGATTCATGATTGGAAAGGCTTCTAACCATTGTTCTTTTTTAGTCAATTCTTGTATTGATTCTGCCGAATTCATTATATTTTTGTAATCGTTTGCAGATGGAATCAGCGGGCATGACGATGTTTAACCGTACTTTTTAACGGCTAAAGTATGACTAGATCAATAGTTTAAGAGGAGGAGATTTCTTTGAATATATATGAACAGCAAAAAAATGGACAGCCCGGACAAACACAGGACAGACAGCCTGGTATTGAATCTCAGATGACTCCACTTCCGATTCAGCCAAAGGATTACATAGGGAGCGGTAAGCTAAAGAACCGCGTTGCCTTGATTACAGGCGGAGATAGCGGCATCGGACGTGCGGTTGCCATTGCTTATGCAAAAGAAGGCGCCCATGTGGTTGTGAATTATTTAGATGAGCACGGTGATGCCGAAGAAACAAAGCAGCTGATTGAAGCGGAAGGCGTTCGCTGCCTCTTGCTTCCAAGTGACGTTTCCGTGGAGGCTAATTGTAAGGAATTGATTAAGAAGACACTGGACGAGTTCGGAAAGCTGGACATCCTCGTCAATAATGCTGCAGTGCAATTCCCGACGGAAAACATTGAGGATATCACGGACGAGCAATGGGACAAAACGTTCCGCACCAATATTTATTCAGTATTTTACATGAGCAAGCACGCGGTCCCTCATATGAAACAAGGCAATTCGGTCATCAACACAACATCGATCAATCCTTACAGAGGACATGCAACTTTGATGGATTATACAGCGACAAAAGGAGCAATCGTCGGATTCACACGCAGTCTTGCACAGAATGTAGCTAAAAAAGGGATACGGGTCAATATGGTGGCACCAGGCCCGATATGGACTCCGCTCATCCCGGCGACGTTCGACGAACAATCCGTTGCCGAATTTGGTACCGAAGCACCTCTTGGCCGTCCTGGACAGCCGGCAGATCATGCTGGTGCCTACGTGCTGCTAGCATCTGATGAAGGTGCTTATATTACAGGACAGTGCATTCACATCAATGGCGGAATCACGATGTCCTCATAAACCCGAAACGACCGAAAAGCATGATGCTTTTCGGTCGTTTTCATTTTGAAATTTAATTTCCTATGCCGGGAGAATTCATCAATACAATTCTCCAACCATCCGGATCTTCAATCGTAATTCCAGATTTTTCCCAATATGGATTTTCCGGAGAAACCGGTTCACAGCCCATACCTTTCAACCTATTCGTGATTTCCTCAATGGTTTTACGTTCAGGAATATAAAAGACAAGCAAATTATCTTTTGATGGGGCAGGACAAGGACTGCCATCTTTATGTTGAGTAAACTCTAAATGATAGCTGGAATCAGGAAGTCCGATCATGATGCCATCATATCCCTCGTGCCCTTCAAAAGAACCGATTTTTTTCAAACCTAATCCTTCACAATAGAAGTTTACAACCTTTTTTAGTTGATCAGTAGGACGTGCAATCCGCATTTGCGCTACTTTCATATCATTTGGCCATTTACTTTCCATTATCCCATCCCTCTCTGAAAATCGAATTACATTTCTTCTTTCAAATTACTTTTACCAATATTCATGCCAAAGCCTAATGCAATAGCAGCACCTAAACAACTGAAAAGACAGCCAGCCCCCAAGAAAATGGATGGATCTGATTCGCCAATCATTACTGAAGCTATACCTCCAATTGCCGGAAAAAGGGCGACCATGTATCAACTTTTCGCCCCACCTATTTTTTCAACAAGCTTGAGGTAGAATAGCCAAGCTCCAAAGGAAGCGAATATAGTTAAATAGAACAAAGCAGATAAATATGTAATAGATGTCGGTAAAGTGACTGCTTGTCCTTGAATGAACACAATTGCCGCTAAAAGAATTCCTCCTGCTGCAAATCCAAGTACATTAGCATAGATGGGGTTCACTTTCTTCCTGGCATTTCTAGCCGAGCTTGCATCGCCCAATGCAGTAAGGATGGTACCAAGAACCGCCATCATGATACCCTTTATATCATTGAATCCATGAATATTATTTAAACTCGGATAAATAACCATACAAACAGCCAGCACACCAATGATCCCACCAATTAAGATACGTGAATGTAATGGTTCCTTCAAAAAAACACGAAGGGCAATGGGTGTTAAAATGACTTTCAATGAAAATATTAACGTAACCATTGCCGCTGAACTTAAGATAGTGGCGTAATAAGGCATAAATAGCTTAAAGCAAAATTACAAATTCCAAACACAATAATAAATGGAACATCCTTTTTCTTTGGTTTTCCTTTAGGTCTAAGAATGCACAATAACATGAAAAATAGGATTGCAGTCAAACCTAAGCGATATGTTAAAGATAATTCTAAACTCACAGGTGTACCTTGAATCTTAACGGCAATAAAATTAAGTCCCCATACTAATAAACAAAATATGTACATAAAGTTAGTCATAATAACATGACCAATTTGCGATATTGCCCACTTTCTATCAGTTTATTAAACTCGTCGTAAATGATTTTCCCATCCATAATTTAACCGCCTTATATTAAAAATCACATATGTAATAAAGTAAATATTACCAACCTAAAGGAAATTGTCAATATATACAAATACCGAAAAAGCCCTCCAGTTAATTTGGAGAGCTTTTCATTGGCTAACTACTATTAGCCTTTATAGCTAACTTGTCCAGTTTCAACCAATTCCTTCAGGCCCATAAACATTAAGTTCCAGCCATGTTCAGATCCATCGTGATACTCTCCAAGAGCTTTTTCGATATCGGATTCTGTCCAATTTTCTTCATGAGGAACGATGATTTTTTGTAAAAATGTCATTTCACAGCCCTTTTGAAGTTTTTTCAGTTCAATTGTAATTGTATCTACTGATTCACTGAATTGAGGCATTTTAAAAGTGAACACTAATTTATTGGGAGGGTCCATTTCAAGGTACTCCCCTATCGCCCGATAATCTTTTCCATCGCGATGATCAATAATTTCCCAAGTGCCTCCCACTTGAGGATCATTTTGTGCTACCTTATTTGTCCCTTCCAATGTAAAAAGCCATTTTCTCATCATCTCAGGGGTTAACCATGCATCAAAAACCATTTCAGGCACTACATCAAAATTCCTTATCATTTTTAAAGTGGTTGTTGAGTATTTTTCCATTTACATACTCCTTACGTCATTTTTACATACTTTTCAATTCTTCTTTTGAGACAGCACGCCAACCATGTGCTTCCAGTTTCTCCAAATACGTTTCCACCTTGGTTTCCTCAATTTCGATCGCAAGCGGGTGAAGTGATACAAAACATTCATTCGAAGCATAATTTATGGTAACCTTTACAACTTCTTATCCATTATGATAACCTGGATCGAACCCAGGATCATCGATTATATCCCCTTTAACGGGACGAATATCAGATTCAAATGTTTTCATCATTAGCCTATTCTTTTCTTGTTCTTTTCTTGATGTAATGAAAATCATTAAATTTATATTCATTGCGTTCTCCTTATCGCTATCCTTTAGCGCCCGGCAACCTTGCTTCTGAAATAGGAAAAATGCTGCCGCAGCTTATTGGGATAAAGCGCCTGCTAGTTCTTTATGACATTGGAATTCACTATTTCCTTTTTCATATTTTGAAAGGAATAGATATCATTTACAACTTTAAATAGTTCCCCGTTCTTGGAGAAAATCGCACTTCCATTTGGTATTGCATATATCTTTCGTTCATTTGAAAGGAGAAATAATTCTCCATCTATACGATCTTCGTAATGGACCTCAACGCTAAACCCAACTAATCCTAAGCCGTTGATCACTACCGTTTCTGGATAGTCTTTATCTTTTGTTATTATGCAATCATTACAGAAGGCTAATGAACCCGCACTATATCCGATGATTAAACCTTGAAAGTCTTTGATAATGGGGACAAGTCCTTTTTCTTCTATAACATGGATTAACCTTTCTGGCTTTCCACCAATAAAGTAAAGAATATCATGTTCTTTTATAGACTTTTTCATTTCTTTGTCTGAAAGATCTTCGTTTAATAAATCAACGCTTATATTATCCATGATTGAAAAAGCTTGTCTGATACTTGCCATCCAACTTTCATACCTGGAATTGTCGGTTGCAAAAGGAATGATTAAAAGCTTAGCATCACGTTTAATCATTTTTGAAAGTTCCAGGAACACCTCACCTAATTCATTATTCATGTGATTCCCACCACCAATAAAACAAATGTCCATATATGTCCCCCATTTATTCACATGCTATTCTCTTAAAATATTCTATGTAAATAGGACAATACCTCTATATGTAACCGCTTCTTCAGCTAAATTGCCCCGCGAATGCCATAAGAAAAAGGCTGCCTCAGCAACCCCTGTTATTGAACTAAAGCACCTGTTAGTTCATCAAGACTTATTGTAGAGTGACACAAACTGTGCGAGTAAGGTGATTAACAAAACTTAGACTTTTTGCTTGGAATATAGTAAAAAGCAGTGAGGAATTCCCCCTCACTGCCTCGTTTCTTTATTTTGTTAAAATCTTGGTGTATCTTTTTCGAAAATTAATTGAATTATTTTCACTAATAAAAGTTGAACCTAAAAGGAATGTGCCACCTATGATTTGAACAATTGTCATTTTTTCTTGTAAGATTACAGCGGAAATCAGTATAGCTACAAAAGGATCTACATAGCTTAGCATAGCAATACTTTGTCCCTTTAACTTTTGCATACCAGAAAAAAACAACCAAAAGCCAATACCAGTGTTAACGACGCCTAAGAGTATTATGAAAGGAATGGAAGATCTTGAGACTTCCAAGATACCCATTCCCTCAGTGAATATTACATAAGGAAAGAGAAGGAAAGCAGTTGTTCCAAGTTGAATGATTGTAATCTCTAACATGCCCATGTTTTGAATGAATTTATTTAATAACATTAACGCTGCGTAGAATGCAGCCGCAACTAACCCGAAAAGGATACCAAGTAGATCATCTTTACCAGAGGCGCTAATGCCGTTTCCAATAATCAACAACATGCCTAATATCGCTACACCAATACAAACAATTTTTTTAATTGGTAAAATTTTCTTAAGTACAAATGGCGAGAGAACCATGACAAACACTGGCGCAAAATAATACCCAAGTGTTGCATTAGCAAGTGTAGTATGATCGTAGGATTGATAAAGAAAAATCCAATTCCCTCCCAATGCAATCGCAGAAAGAAAAAGGGTAGAAGCATTAACTTTCGCTAATTTCCAAGGAATGGTTTTCTTCATAATGAAAAATACAAACACTAAAAATAGACACCCAATTGAACTGCTTAGAAAAGCTGTTTCACTCGAAGATAAATCAATGTATTTCACTACTAAACCCATTGTACCGAAAATAATCATTGATAATATAAACTGAATTTTAGATTTCATCGTCTACTCCTTCGAATCTGCGAAACAGCTTATATATTTCGCAGATTCTTAATCTGTTTTATATATAAGCGTATATAAAGGAGTAAACGGTGGTGGTGGCGATGTCGAAACGGGCTTTGTAATATATGGATTTATAAATGATATTGGCATAATAAGCCTCCTGATTATTCAATTTTAAAATCTTATTTCTTGAATGGGATATTTTTAAGGATAGTGCTCTCATTAAACATATAGAAGGTAACTATATTTATTAATGGCTTTGGTGTTTGATTTAATTATTTTTTGTTTCCTTTAATTACAAACATATTGTCTCTTTATTAATTCACGATGTAATACATCACCCATACGCTTCATGCCTTCAATGATTTGGTCTTCAGGCATATTCGAGTAATTTAAACGTAGGGTGTTCTTCTGTGTGCCATTTGGAAAGAATGGAACACCAGGAACACAAGCAACATTATTTTTCAAGCACTCTGTAAATATATGTTTGGAATCAACCCCCTCTGGGAGCTCAACCCAAATAAATAAACCACCTTCTGGCTTACTGTAAGACAAATTTTCCGGAAAGAATTCTTTTATGCATTTTAACATTTTTGTACATCTTGCTTTATATACTGCTTTGATTTTTTTTATATGCTCTTCCAGATCGTAAAGTTCCATATACTTAGCTGTTATCCTTTGAGCAAAGCTGTCGGTATGTAAATCGGCTGTTTGCTTGAAAGCCACGTACTTATCAATAAACGATTGATCTGCACAAATCCATCCAATTCGCATGCCTGGAGTGAAGATTTTAGAAAACGTGCTCATATAAATTACTCTGTTCTCCGTGTCAAAATGTTTCACCGGCGGGATTCCCTCTCCTGCAAACCTTATAGCTCCATAAGGATTATCTTCTACAATCAGTACATCGTATTGATTAGCCAGTTCAATCATTCTTTTACGTCTTTGAAGTGTTAATGTACGGCCTGTAGGGTTCTGGAAATCGGGAATAGTATAGATGAATTTTGCCCTTGGATGCTCTTGCAGTTTCCTCTCCAGCTCTTCCATTATCATCCCATCATTGTCCATAGCAACTTCCACAAAGTTTGCATTGTATGATTTAAATGTATTAATTGCTGCAAGATAGGTTGGGCTTTCACAAATAATGGTATCTCCTTCGTTGATAAATAGCCTTCCTGTAAGATCTATTGCTTGCTGGGACCCTGAAGTGATAAGAACATTGTTAATAGCAGAGGTAATCCCAATGGCTTTCATCCTTTGACAGATAGCTTCTCTCAACGGACCATAGCCTTCAGTGGTACTATATTGAAGAGAAGCCGCGCCCTCTTCATTCAATACGACATTGCATGCAACTTTAAGGGCTTCTACAGGAAACAGCTCCGGAGCTGGAAGTCCTCCCGCAAAAGAAATGACTTCCGGCCTTTCTGTTACTTTTAATATTTCACGGGTCTCTGACGAATTAACTAGACAGGCCCGCTCAGCAAATTTATTTTCCATTTGTAAACATTCCTTCCTTTAACATTGAATTTTTTTACCTAAACACTTCCAAATTTGTTGTAATATTCAGATTTTTTATAATAGACTTATTCCAATGATAGGTCTATGACACCAAAATTAATATTTTCTTTATCCACAACTAAGTTTGAACTATCATAACACGTTAAAAAAAAGCCATACAATATAATTATTGTATGGCAAACAATATTTATTTTACTTTTCAATTAGTTCTCTAAGTATAATAAGAGCCTTTTCAAGTTCCTCTCTCGTTTCCGGAGCACAAATCCCCACACGTACTGCATTTGCTGGTGCTACATTACCTACCGCAAATCGCCCTCCACTATATACCTGTACACCTTGTGCTGCAGCTAGTTGTTCAAATTGGTCACCTGTATACTGATGCGGCAGATGTAACCAATGAAAAATCCCTGTTTCCTCACCTAAACAGTTCTCTTTACCTAAATAGCGATTAACTAATTGATTGCGAGCTTTTGTTTCCTCTTTATGAAATGCAACAATGTTTTCAAACTGATTCGAAACAATTACTCGTGATGCTAACTCTGCAAGTAGTGGCGATACGGAAATATTTAAATTATAAAGAGCTTTTCGAGTAGAATCCAGGTATTTTAAAGGAACTGCCACATAAGCAAGACGGAGTCCAGGTGCCATCGATTTCGATAAACTCGCTATATAAATCGTATGCTCAGGGGCATATGTCGCTACAGCCGGCAACACTTTTTCTTGGATTAAATGGTACGCTCCATCTTCAATAATAAATAAATTATACTTTATAGCAATCTCAGCAATAGCCTTACGAGTTTCAACGCTCATCGTATATGTCATCGGATTCTGATAATCTGGAATAATATATAATCCTTTAATATTTTCATTTTTACATGCATAAAGCAGTGCTTCAGGACTCATTTCATCAGATTCTGAACGAATTGGTACAAGCTGGATTCCCAGCATTGCGGCTGCTGTCTTTAAGCCTGGATATGTATGGTGATCTACACCAATTCGATCTCCATGCTGACAAAGGCCTGCAAGTGCTGCTGTGATGGCATTTTGTCCGCCAGTAGCAAGTAAGATATGCTCTCTAGTCGTTTCAAAACCGGCAAATTTCAATAATTTAACGCCTGCATCTTTTTGCCAAATCGCATCGCCTGGCCGACTGTAACCAAACCATCTCGCACAATCTGATTCTTGTAACATCGATTGCAATAAGTCAAATAAAGGTCCATACGACACACGGTCTGGTAAAATTGCTCCCATTTCAATTAAATGCTTTGGCTTTTCTTCTGCAAGCAAATAAGCGTTCGAAATTGCATCATACGAAACATAAGTGCCACTACCAATGGTCGCACTGACCAGTCCTTTTAACTCAGACACTTTAAAAGCTTTCGAAATCGTACTTAGATTCACTTCTAAGTAATCCGCTAACTCCCTTTGTGGTGGAAGTTTCGTGCCAGGCACTAAGCGCCCCTCTATAATGTCATATTCTAACTGCTTAGCTAATGCCTGATAAATCGGTCTGTCTTCTCGATTTATTGTCGGCTTCCATGTCATTGGATAATCCTCAAACGAATTAATCGGCACATTCCTCATCCTTTTTCATACAATCATTAGTCATACAATTATAAAATTGTATGGCAACAAATTCAAATCCATACATTCTTTTAAAATTTTTTACGAGTAGTGTGCGGAACGCTCGTGCCATGGAATATACATACAGCATGGAGGAAAAGAACCCATTAGTGGAAAAAACTGTGGAGTTACTTGCAGCCTCTGACCTTTTTATCCATTATTAACATTCCTTATTAATTAGAGCATTACTCCTTCTTCAACAATCCTGCCATTTAGCTTAAAAACATTTATTTCATATTTTGATCATTTGCACAATCAGTTACTCCAGAATAGGCCAATTAAAGATCAAACAGTACTTTACAACTCCTGCTCCTTTAGTTCCATAAGAAAAAAAGGCTTGCCAAGCACCCGTTAGTTGCATAAAGAAAGACCTGCTTTAAAGACAGCTCCGATCTTCAGCAATGGTCCGTTAGTTCTAAAAGCTCTTAAAGTCCACCTTGTTCTAGACCGTCAATTTTTATCCCCCTACTCCACTCGCGATCGATTTTTAATTCATTATTGCTGGTGGATAGGGTTAGTTCTCCTTTTTTCTCATACATTTTAGATGAGCTCCCGTCATAAACTTTAAATGTCGTTGTATATAAGTAATCGATTGTGCCATCATCATTTTTGCTTTGTTCTTTAAGTTTCACATCTTGTACTTCAATACTTTTATTAATTTGTTTGGATACCAATTCTGGTATTTGATATTTACGGTTAGCGATTTCAGCATTATATTGATCTTCGGTTAAATATCCTTGAACCTTTTCTGCGATTTCATCAAATTTCGGGGGATTGGATGGATCTTTAACCGTATATAGATCTGTACTATAATCTTTAAATAATTTTTCTGCCTCTTCTTCTTTGACCACATTTTCCTCTTTAACGGATATTCCTTCTTTTTCTTCACCGTTTTCTTTGACGACATCTTTATTACAAGCAACTATACCAAAAAACAATATAGACAAAAACAATATACTAAGAATTTTCTTTATGATAGACACCTCATTCCCTCTTCAAATGAACCTACACTATATATTCTATACAAGTTATGAATCACCCTTGTTGAACTAATCTTCCCCTATTATTCCATAAGAAAAAGCTGCATCTTAAGATAGTTGAACAAAGAGCAATCACCTTATTCAGCCATTGGTCTCGTGCCTTACATTTTTTAAAGGCTTATTATCAAGAAAAATTAAAGTCAATAATTTTGTCCTTAAACCTTCTAAAAGCACCCTTCCCCTTAATTGAATTTTAAAATATATCTTGCTTTCTTTCATTACTAACAGTAAAGCAAAAGTCTTCAATGATCTCCTATTCATTTATTTCATATTTTGTTGGGAGTTCCTTGTCATTATCAAAGTTAACTTCGTGTCCTTATGGCTAACCGAGATGTGATCGTTAAGCGTCTTGTTAGCTCCATCAACCAAATTAATCGCTGGGTGGATGTTGTCTTTCCCTATCCGTCTTCAACTATTCTGCCTATTTAGCTCTATAAGAAAAAGGCTGCCTTAGCAACCTTCCCCATGAACATTTTACATATTGAATACAAGTAATCTCTTATTGGCGTTGCATAATTCTTATATTTAAAACAGACCGACCTTTCTAATTTAAATTATGTTCAATTATGCTGTTTAAGAGATACCTTTAATGATTTGAGTTAAGCCCTCACTAATTGGTGTAGCTGACCGTCCAAGAAGTTTTTCGAAATCATTGCTTTCTACTTCAAGGGTGCCTTCTCGAACGCCTTTTTGGATATCAATGAGCATAGGAATAAGGAAATCAGGTAAGCCAACACTTTTCATAATATCAGCATAAGTAGCATCATCAACCTGTTGAACAGGTACTTCTTTACCCAATACATTACCAACTGCAGTTGCAAATTCTTCCTGAGTCAATAACTTGCCAGAAAGCTCATAGATTGTATTTTCATGTCCGTTACCAGATAGTACCGATGCCGCAGCTTCTGCATAATCTTGTTGTAGTGCCCATCCTACCTTGCCATTTCCTGCTGATGTCACCCAAGGAGCTCCTGCTTGAACACCTTGAATACTTGAAATTTCATTCTCCAAATACCAGTTGTTGCGTAAGAAGGAGTATGGAATGCCTGTTTTCAGAATGGATTCTTCTGTTGCCTGATGCGTTGGAGCAAGAAAATTTTTACTTTCCTTTGCATTGGCCAAGCTAGTATAAGCAATAAATTTAACTTCAGCACGCTCTGCCGCAGCTACCGCATTTGAATGCTGGCGGATCCTTGTTTCATTGTCTCCATCCGCAGAAATAATTAACAAGCGATCAATTCCTGCAAAAGCTGAATCCAATGTTTCTGGACGATCAAAATCTCCTTGACGTACGTCTACTCCGCGAGTTCTTAATTCTTCAGCTTTCTCTGGATTTCGCACACTTACAGCCAGTTGATTAGCTGGTACAGTTTTCAATAAGGTTTCTACAACTTTCGTTCCCAACTTTCCTGTTGCTCCTGTTACTAATATTTTCATTTGGTATTCCTCCAATAATTTTTTATATTCAAATTAAACATCCATTAACCTGTATCTAAATCTAATACATGTATTTATAATAGATACATGCAGTTGTCTTGTCAACCAATTTATAAACCCTTTTATATTTTCTTCAAATTTTAAGGTATAATACGTTGTAATCAAATTAAATACGTGATTAATCTGTATAATAAACTTTGCGATGAAGTAAAAGGTAGGTGAATGATATGTCCATCAGCAGCCGATTTACCGTTGGTGTTCATATATTAGCTCTTATTGAATTAAATAAAGAGGGAATAAGCTCATCGGAGTTCTTAGCGGGGAGCGTAAACACGAACCCAACCTTGATAAGAAAAATTATGGGTATGTTAAAAAAGGCAGGGTTAATTGAAGTACAACCTGGTATTGCAGGGGCAAAACTAGCCAAGGAACCTTCTTATATAACATTACTTAACGTTTATAAGGCGGTCGATGTTGTGCAGGAAAAAGAATTGTTTAGTGTGCATGAAAATCCGCACCCTGATTGCCTTGTAGGCAGGAACATTCAAGATTCGATCACTCCTGTGTTGTCAGCAGCTCAATTTGCTATGGAAAAGGTACTGGAGAATGTAACCATTGAAGATATTACTAAGAATATTGTTGAAAAAGAAAAACTTAAAATACAATAATAAATTAATAAAAGACATTCTTGAAAACAGAATGTCTTTTTTTCGTAGTCAAAATCCCTTCTTTAACCTGCCCTGCACCGTTTGTTGCATAAAGAAAAAGCTGCCTTATAGACAGCTCCGATCTTCAGCTAACGCACCCTTTAGTTCAACTACAAAATTTATTATTATCCTATTACTTCTCCCAAAGCTCTATACGTCTTCCCTCTGGATCTTCAATCCAAATAAACTTTCCAAATTCATTAATCGTCTTTTCCATAACAAGGGGAACACCCATTTTTTCTAGATGTTTGATACTGTCATCCAAATTTTCAATTTGAAAGTTTAACATCACTTGTTGTTCTGTTGGAAAATAGGGGTCATTTTCAGAAAAGAAGGAAAAGATCGTTTCATTGCCTGATTGTGGTGTAATAATGGTACCATTCCAATTTTCAATTTCAATTTTCAGGACTTTACTGTACCATTTTTTTATATCCTCTAGATTTTTAGTCCTCCAAAAGATTCCTCCAAAACCCTTTATTATCATAAGAATCTCCTTCCTATCCCATTAGTTATTAATTAAATTCTAGTTTTGAAAGCGAATTCCTTCTTTCACTAACCTGCCAGTTAGAACAATTTAAAAAAGGCTGCTTCGGTTATATGTAATTCCATATAAATGTTATTTTATGGGGGTTTTATATAGTATTTAATAAGATGTTGAACATTAAAACAAGTAGAAACAAAAGGGATAGAAATCTATCCCTTTATATTTATGCTGACCTCATAATGACCATTTACCACAACAACTCAAAGAATGTAATTGTAAAATTTTCAATTTTAAATTTTAGCTCTGTTAAAGTAAATTGTTGATTTTTGAGAAAAAAAAAGACCACAATTTTTGTGGTCTTTGCTTTTCCTTATTCAATTAACGCACCCGTTACTTTGTGACCATATCGCTAAGATTGAGGGCAGTAAGAATGAGTTTGAACGATTCCAAGCCCCCAGAATTAACACTGAATAAGGAAGGCAGAAATTATGCCATTAATGTGAATGATGAAGAATTGGATAAATGGAGGGATAAGGAATGATACCTTTTACGACTGCATTGATAATCCCTGTTGTAACCTTCTACGCAATGATCAAAGGAATCCATTATATGTATAGTGAAATGACTGGAAAAGAAAAACCGATTACGTCCATTAACCTTCGCCAATGGAAGGACGGATGGGGATGAATAAAAAATTAGTAAAATGTAAGTCTGCGTTGATAGAATAATTGAACATAAGCAGAAGGGTTCGAGAATCTTTAAAAGATTTCGAACCCTTCTGTTTTAATATGTGAGTGTCCAGTCTAGTTTACGGGATGCGCGAAAAAAAAACGAGTGAAAATATAATTTCTGGTAATCAAAGTTTAAGAGATTTTTACAAATAAAAAAAGTGAAGAAGGAAAATCCTTAGAGTGGCTAATATGAGTTAGCAACAAACCTACATTACATGTCATTGCGCTTGTTTTTATGAGAGATATATTTTTTTGGTATCGCAACATTATACGGTACATTGCTATGTCCATAGCTACGATGAATCATCATATACAGTAAACCAATACCTACAACTATGACTCCTGAAACGAGCACGATATAGTTATCATACCAAGGTGCATCTGGCGTTCTTGGCCAACACATGTTGATCATTGCGATGATTCCGTAGACAAGCGCACCAATATTGACGGGCAGTCCCCACTTGCCCAATTGATACTTACCACTTGGCTTCCATCCTTTTAGTCTAGCTCGAAGTGCAGCAAAGACAACCATTTGGAATCCAAGATAAATGCCAAATGCCGCAAAACTGATTACCTTTGTGAGCGCATCTGTAGACACTTTTGATCCAAGCACAATGAGGGCTGGGACAATTGCGGCAAGAAGCAGCGCATAAGGTGGAATGTGACGAGCAGCCGAAAATTTCTTTAACAATCGGCTTCCTACAATCATGTCATCACGGCCATAAGAATAGGCAAGTCTGCTTGCTGCCGCTTGTAAACTCATTACACATGAAAGGAAAGAAATCAACACAATACCCAGTACAATCTTCGCACCAACAGCACCAAATGCATCATTTAGTAAGGTATCAACAGGCGTTACGTCCTTACCAGCGATAACTGCTGGGATATCCGCAACTGATAGTACTAAAGCAAGGCAAACAAAAGTTGCTGCAGCACCGCCAATGTAAATGGTCCGACGCATTGCCTTTGGGATAAGTACACCTGGATTCGGTACTTCTTCAGCAACATCACCACAAGCTTCGAACCCATAATATTGAAAAATTCCAATTAATCCAGCTGCTGCAAATGCATACATGTAGCTATGACTACCTTGAGCACCAAAAGAATCAAAAAGCACATCAAGACCGTGCACCCTTTGGGTGATAAGCAACCAAAATCCAACTACAAGCGCACCGATAAGTTCAGCAGCAAAACCAATAACTGCTGCAGCTGCGAGAACCTTTGTGCCCAGAAAATTGATGATAGTCGATAGTGCAAGAAGGACTACTGCACAAAGAATCGCGGAGTCCACCGATACTTCAAAACCCAAAACTTGTGCTAGATAAGGTCCAGCTCCGTACGCGACACTGGCAATCGTCACAAGCAAGGCCATTAAGTAAACCCAGCCAGTCATCCACGCCCACTTGCGCCCCCATAGTCTTCGTGCCCAAGGATAAACTCCTCCTGCAACAGGGTATTGCGCAACAATCTCACTGAAGACAAGTGCGACTAGTAATTGTCCAAGTCCAACGATGAAAAAACTCCAAATCATAGGTGGGCCACCCTGCGCAAGTGCGTATGCAAATAGTGAGTACACACCTACTACAGGTGAAAGATAAGTGAACCCTAGCGAAAAGTTTGCCCACGGACTCATGTCGCGGCGAAATTCAGATTCATATCCAAGCGATGCCAGTTGTGCAGCATCACTATCATAATGTTCTGACGCAGAGCCTCCAATTTTTTTATTCAGATTTTCTTGCATATTTGAGCCTCCTTAAAATGGTAGATATATTCTTATATGCAATTGCTGCGCCAATATAAAAAATAATATAAATATTCAGTTAATTACATTTTGATAGAGGTAAGCTTTACAATTAAATTCCAATTTTGATATTTTGTATTCAACTCTGAAATAATTTTAAGATGGGGGATAGATAGGGATTTTATGCTAAATAACTTCCATCTGTTATTACTTTTTAATCATTAATGCATAATTTATTCATAACTTCATAGGAACGTGGAATTGTTGGGCAGAACCCTAGCTTTTTAGTAAGTAGTTCAGATAACGTTGAGAAAAAGCCAAATAACAAAGTAAATAACATACGAATTGGCAAGTTAAATAGCAGATTAAATAACAATATAATTAGCATAAAAAACACTTGTGTACCCAAGTGTTTTTGGTCTTTAATGTGTAATTCTTGTTCAACTAACGCACCCGTTAGTTCATTTATGATTCTCGACTATATTTAAGTGGAATTAGTTCACCAATTTTAGTTTTCTGTAACTCGCCATCTATATCTAAAACAACAAAACAATCTGGTGAATAATCGGAGATTAATTCCCTACACATCCCACACGGACTTACTACTCTTAACTCTCTATTTTTTTCATCTGAATAAGGATGTCTAACGGCAACAATTGTATCAAAGTATTTTTCTCCGTTTGAAATTGCATTTCCAATCGCGATAGCTTCAGCACATACTGTAATCCGTCCAATGTATGCTTCTATATGCACCGCAGAAACAATATTTCCCGACTTTGTTTTTAACGCTGCTCCCACATGATGCCTATCATCTTCATAGAGGTGAGTAATTTTACTTTTAGCTTCATCAATTAATTTAAAATCATTTTCTGTTAAAGGATAAGTTTTCATAATTTTTTCCTCATTTTTTCTTATTTGTTTACCCACTTTATTTTTATTTACAGTACATCTATATTCTAACTTAAGAAGTGTTTTTTTTATGAAAAATTTAAGATATCATCATGTTTTTACCAAAAATCCTTATTGAACTAACCTGCCCCGATAGTTCCATAAGAAAAAGCTGCCTTAAAGACAGCTCTGATCTTCAGCTAATGCACCCGTTAGTTCTTTAAGGAAACGATCCTTATTAAAGGAACCCCCCCATTGTTGAAGACCGACGAACTTCTATTATTTATGTATCCTTGACTGATAAATCCATTGAGAAATTGATATAATTCTTCTAATATCAAAAATTGTACATTCTAAAAGCTGCCTATAGGCGGACTTCTTATGGCGCTAGCCTGTATTAAACAGAAAACAATTAGGAAAAAATATTATTCTTCTGATGGGTTAACAAATAAAGAATCGGTTTGAGAAATTACACATAGCTTTTTTCCTTCTTTTTCATAGATTGTCATTGCCCCTTCTTGTGATTTTTTATCCCACCCCCAAAATTTAATAACCGTTAAATAATAAAGTGGAAGTCCGTTTTCTTCTGAGGCTGGTCCCCATTTATATTCTTCATACATATTTTTATCGTCTTTTCTTATTAATTTGGCCCCTAATGGTATCGGGAATCCTTTATTTATTGCTGATTCACTATAAGATAAGAAAAAATAACTAAACATTGAAACTAAAATAACTATACTAATAATAAGAATAATAGCTTTTTTCTTTCTAAACACACAAATACTCCCCTTTTTACGGCCCTGAAAGTGCCACCTGTTTTAATTATTTAATCTCCCTCTATAAATTTTACTTTTAAATACAATATTTTAATCCACATATCGATAATAACCTACTTCAATAATCTGTCCCATTAGCTGTATAGGGCGTTTTTTGTTTGAATATGACAATACGATAATTTTTAAAATCATACTTTAAAAAGGCAGCCAATTGTCGGCCTTTTTATGAAGCTAACGCACCCGTTAGTTCATTAAGGAAATTCTGTAAAATAGCAAAATTAATTAGTAAGCCATTTCATTAGATAAAACATAATATATTTCATCCCTAAAATGAAGTA
>NZ_JBHVSL010000002.1:0-623945 GCF_042885195.1 Peribacillus sp. NPDC058075
TGTTTGACTTGCTCATTTGCTTTTTTGATAGTGTGTGCTCACTTAAAATTTAACGTTGGCGCTTTGTTTTGTTCAGTTTTCAAAGAGCAATTTATTGTCGTTTCTCTCAGAAGCGACCTCTATAATGTAACACATTCTGTCACGTTTCGTCAACAACTTTTTTTAAAATGTTTTTCACAGCTTGTTAGCTGTTTAAGTTGCTGTCTTAGCGACAAGAAATAATATACCATGTACTAAAAATGTTTGCAATACGTTTTTTAAAACTTTTTCAAAAAAAAAACGTTTCACCTATTTTCTTCTATATATTCTTTATACAACTCACCCTTATCCCTGCTTTCTGGGCCAAGCTCACGGTTTATGAATAAACGAAGCATATTTCCAAAGAAACACAAATAGTCATATATAGATATCTTTTTCCATGAGGTGAAGCAATGAATCTACCATTAATCGGATTACTCATTTCTTACAGTATGACCCTTTACTTATTCAGTACCGCTTATTACGAAGCCATCAAGTTCAGCAGAGAAAAAGGCAAGGTGAATGGCACGACGTTTTTATTCAGCTTTACTTTCGCTTTGGTTTTCACAAGGATCACCTATTTGTTTCACCCCTATTAAATAAAAGCAGTAAGTCGGGAGACTTACTGCTTTTATACGGAAACTTGCGCTTCTCCATGTGCCTTGCTTTTCTTCTCATCTTTTAAGAACATCATCAAACCACCCAATATGATGGTGCCTCCCAGGACCTGGGTCCAGAGTATCGGTTCATCTAATATGAAGTAAGCCAGAATTGTCGCTCCCACCGGTTCAAGTAAGATTCCCATCGAAAGCGTCGAAGTGCTTAACCACTTTAGTGACCAATTGAATAAAGAATGCCCTAATAAAGTCGGGAAAATCGCAAGCAAAATGAAATAGACCCAATCGGAAGCAGGATAAGGTGCTAATGCCTCTCCCTTGAAGATCACATATAAAAACAATGCGGCAGCACTGATTGCATACACGACAAATGTATATGTTATAGAAGAGATGCGTTTTCGGACATTTTGACCAAACAGTAAATAACCGGTTACCAGCGCACATGCGATAAGCGAAAGAATATCTCCCCAAAGCGCCATACCGCTAATTCTCAAATCACCCCAGCTAATGACGAGGCTGCCTGCTATCGCAATGATGCCGCTCAATATTGCCTTCATTGAAAATCTTTCTTTAAAAAACAGGTAAGCTCCTGCAAAAGCGAATAAGGGCTGGAGGGTGACAAGCACAGTTGAACTCGCAACCGATGTGTAATTAAGCGATTCAAACCATAAAATAAAATGAAAAGCCAAAAACACTCCTGCCGCAATCGAATACAGCCAATCCTTTTTTTCAATGAATTTAAGTTCATGACGGTATTTCATCAAGAAAACCGGCAACATAAGTAGGACGGTAAATAATAAACGATAAAAAGCGATAACACCCGATGGAGCGGTCGCCAATTTAACAAGGATGGCCGAAAACGATACGGATGCCACACCGATCGCCAACGCTACATAGGGATTGACTTTTGGCATTTGCACTCAAATTCCTCCATTCAAACAGAATTACATTTCATTGAACTCTATTCTACTATGTTAAAATCATTAGGGTAGTTTTTTTTGAAAAGCGGGTATATGGCAACAGACGATCTTATTCTTCGATAATAATTCGGAAGTGGTGAAACAAAGTGGAATGGACATTCGACCCTCAATCGGAACTTCAAATCCTTATCAAATTGGGCATTTCAGCTCTCCTTGGACTAATTATCGGACTCGAGCGAGAAATGAAACGAAAACCCGTAGGATTAAAAACAAGCCTGGTCATTTCTATCGTGAGTTGTTTATTAACGATCGTTTCCATGGAATCTGCTTATAAGTTCCCGGGGAGCGATGACGTAAATATCACGATGGACCCCTTACGTCTAGCGGCCCAAATCGTTTCTGGCGTAGGCTTTATCGGCGCTGGTGTCATTCTCCGGCGGGACAACAACAGCATATCCGGTTTAACGACCGCCGCCATCATCTGGGGAGCAGCAGGGATCGGTATCGCCGTTGGAGCTGGATTTTTCCTCGAGGCCATAGCGGGCGTCATCCTATTGATCATAAGTGTCGAATTGGTGCCCGCAATCGTCACCTGGCTCGGACCGATGAAGCTACGGCAAAAAGAAATCTTTCTGCAGCTGGTCGTACAAAATAAAGATGACATTGCCCTCGTACTGAAAAAAATAAAAGACGAAAAAATATTCATCAAAAACCTTAGAATCAAAGATGTCGCAAATGACAACCATCTCTTGACACTTAAAGTTCTGGTCGATCATAAAGTCAGAACATCGGAAGTGTACTACACCGTTTCCAACCTTAAGGAGATTGAAAGGGTAGAGATTGAAAATGCATAATAGAAAACCCGTTTGACTACACTCAAACGGGTTTTTTATCATTTTTGCAAAAATCTCATATTTTATATTGACTTTTCACCAAAATCCGATAAAATAATTATTGTACCTCAATTCGGGGCATTAGCTCAGCTGGGAGAGCGCTACGCTGGCAGCGTAGAGGTCAGCGGTTCGATCCCGCTATGCTCCATACTTAGAAACCCTTGTGTAGCAAGGGTTTTTTCTTTGGCTTTTTAAAAAACAAACGTACAGATCACACTTTGTTCAAAAACGTCATTAGTTCCTTTCAAGAATTAAAAGTATGAACCAATTTGCGAAAAAATCATCTCGAAGAAGTTAAAGAATCCTCATTAACAAAGTACCTACCTCCTTTAAGGAGGTAGGTACTTTCAATTTTTTTCAATAAACGCTTCGAAATAGCTTATAGTGTGCAATTATTAATCAACTAACAATCCTTCAGGACAATCTATGAAAAAGATGAGATAAGCTGTCCTAGTCTTCGAATTCCCTTGAATATGTCTTTCTCATTGGCATAACTGAACGAAAGCCGGAGAAACTCGGATCCATCGTTTTGATCCAAGAAAAAGTATTTTCCTGGAACATATGAAACACCCTCAGCCAGAGCCTGTGATAATAAATGCGACGTATCCACACCTGGAATTCTCACCCAAACAAAGTAACCACCATCTGGTACATACCATGAAACGGATTCTGGAAGAAATTGTTCCATCGAACGGATTAACGCATTACATTTAGAACGATACACATCTTTTAGTAGGTCAAGCCGTTTATCAAAATCGTTGTTTTCTAAGTATACAGCCATTGTACTTTGAGCAAATGGATGGTCTAAATCTTTTTTAAACCACTCTAAAGCCTTAATGAATTCACTTTCTCCTGCTATCCATCCAATCCGCATTCCTGGCGCAACAACCTTGGATAAGGATCCAACGTGGAGGACCCGCCCGCGTTCATCCATAGATTTTATTGGCACCGGATTTTTATCGAAGGATAATTCACCGTACGCATCATCCTCTAGAATGAGAAAATCAAACTCGATGGAGAGCTCCAATAAATGCTTCCGGCGCTCAATTGTCATAGTCGTGCCAGTTGGATTTTGATAGCTTGGGATAGTATAAAGAAAACGCGGGAGCGTCTGACCTGTACGTTTCCTTTCATCCAGCATTTCTTTTAATCGGTATGTTTGAAGCCCCTCTTTATCTATAGGTATACTGATAATCTGCTTCGTATAGTTTTGAAAAATCTCTAGAGCCTCCATATAGGTGGGAGACTCCACCGCTACGACCGCTTTATCATCAAGGAGAATCCGGGCAATGAGGTCAATTCCTTGGCAAGCTCCTGATGTAATCAAAAGCTGTTCTTCCAAAGTGTAAATTCCACGCTCTGCCAATCTTTTCTGGATTCGCTGCTTCAGTTTTGCAATTCGTGGACTTCCAAGGTAATGGAGCGGCAAATCCTGCTCCTCATCAAGAAGTTTTACAACAGCTGCCTTGAGTTCCCCAGCGGGAACGAGCGAAGGATCAGGATAGCCTGAACTCAAGCGAATACAACCATCCGGCAGATCTGGCATCCATGCACCGGGCGGGTCATTCTTAAGTGCCGTTTTAATGTTTTGAGAAAAAAAAGATTCAACATTCACTTCAACCATACACCTCCCCGTCAATCAAATCTTAATTGATACTCGTGATTTTTGAAGATAGCTGCTTATTTACGATACAAATCAAAAATTCCCGCAGGTAGTCATCCATCTTATGTAAAAATAACCTACTATTAATTTTAAGCTTTCTTCCGGTGGGAGACAACAATCCCTCTCTTTATATTTTACAAATTCCGGAGTCCCTCTTACACAGAACTCGCTTGACCGCTAGCTTTTTTCTTTTAACTATGCGGTTTAGTCTATCAGTATCTCTAGAACTGATAGAAAATAAAATTCCGAAAAAATAAAGAAAGGCAGATCGTCCGCCTTCCTTCACTTTTCATTCAACTCATTCCATTTCTTAACCATACGCTTCGGTGCCGCATGTAAATAGGCTTCTTGAATTAGATGGGTCAATTCATCCCAGTCTTCCCTATCCGGATTTTGAATGGAAACCCAACCGTGACGTCCTATATATGGGGTTTTGAAAAAATTCTCTTTCTGTAGCAATAATTCTTGAGTTTCTCGATCTGACTTGAACGACAAGCTGAATCCTTTCTCACTTTCACCTGAAATCACGAAGGATTTCCCATTGATTTTAAAAGTATTGTGACCGAATCCGTCAATATGTTCAACAGCTTCGGGCAGCGCAAGACAGATATTACGTACATTTTCAAGCATGCCTGCCGTGTCTTGGGATTTCATGTTTTAATTCACCTATTATCCACTCTATTTTGCATTCACATCGGGTTGATGAATTCCAAAAGTATTGCCTTCGGTATCAATATAGTATCCTTGCCAAGCCATTCCGGGCAGGGCAAATTTGGGCATTGCGGCCTTGCCGCCATTCTCAATGATTTTAGCTTCCGTTAAATCGTAATCTTCCACTCCCATGGTACAAGCAAATGCATTTAATGCTTGGTGCGTTTCCGGCGGAGCACTACGACGCTGCATCAAGGCACCATCGATCCCAAGTTCATTCTCATTGCCAGTTACTGCTCCAAAGTAAGGCATTCCTGCATAATCACTCCAATCTTGAAATGACCATCCGAATACCTCTCCGTAAAACTTCTTTGCCCGTTCCATGTCATTCACATGAATTTCGAAATGAACGATTCTTCCCATGATTCCCTCCTAAGTACATATGAATTAACCATTCCTTACATTATTCAATCTGTGTTCGCTACCCATTTAATATTATAATTTAAATGGAAATAAATTCAAAGAGATTGGAGCTTTATCACACAATAACCCGGGAAACGCTTTTCTATTATTTTGTATACCAAATATTTGCGAAACTATGAGTATATTTTTGTGAAAGTTTGACGAGACTGCTAGTAAATAATTCTAGGAGGTTATCAAAATGTTTAGATTCGGGAAGAGAAAACCGCGGAGCAAGGTAGGTAAATTAATCGATAAGCACGGATATACACAAGAGGAGTTTGTAAGTGCGTCAGGAATCTCACGCAATACGATAAGCAGAGTTTGCAGCGACCCCAAGTATGTACCGTCAGCCGGGGTTTTAAAGAAAATCATGAAGGCGGTTCGGAGTATAGATGCAGGCGCAAAGGCAGATGACTACTTTGATTTGTGAACAAAAAGGCCCTAGCTTATGGCCGGAGCTAAATGTATTATTCAATTCTTGTTCAAACTCTCCTATTGCCTGCATCCACTGCCATTTTCAATACTTTCGAAATCCCTTCATTCCAACTGCCCCCAGCTTTTCAAACTTATTTCCTTAGAGTTCCGCGGAAGAGATTATTAGGTGAAAGTTCATATGAGAGCAACAGCATCCCCTGAATGAAAATCCCCCACTTCCATTAGGAGCGGGGGATTTTCATCTATCTCGGATAATATGCTTATAGCTTGCGGCTCTTTTGTCGCTTTTAGACAAGCCCTGCAGGGATTTCAATAATTAGGGCTTGTTATCACTGAAAGACAAAGGGATATGTATTCCGTCTCAGCTATTTTCGACTAACCATTTTCTTTATGAACTGAACCACAGGTGACACAATGGATTCATGTACATTCGTAAGGGCATAACCGATCAGCCCCATTATTATCAGGGCCATTATTAATCCTATTATCAATCCTGATGTTTCTCTAAGTTCTTCAAGTACAGCATCTATCATTCCTTAACCTCCCCGGCTTGCCGATGCGACTTAATTACGGTTTTACATCTATTTTACTTTTGTCATTTTTCGTTTTTTCTTGGGCCTTGCCCATTCTGTTAAATAAGGTTCATTATAACGCATTGGATGATTATGGTCGAGATGCCACTTTTAAACGTATTTATTGCTGTCATTCACATCATTGC
Source organism: Peribacillus sp. NPDC058075 (assembly GCF_042885195.1). NCBI lineage: Bacteria > Bacillati > Bacillota > Bacilli > Caryophanales > Bacillaceae > Peribacillus > Peribacillus sp. NPDC058075. The sequence continues at coordinate 6,378 of NZ_JBHVSL010000002.1, forward strand.
TTACTAATAAAGGCTCTGCCTCTAGCGTTTCTCTTTACATTAAAATATAAACCTTCGTTTCATCTGAACATACAAGAAACAATGTAAACCTTTTCATTTGTCCAAAACCGACAAACAAATGACAGAATTATTGTTTTTTTGGAACATTGAGAATATTGTCGAAAAACCGTAAGCTTAATTTATTGAAATACATCTTCTTAGGGGGTGCGCTTTATATGGAAGCCATTACAAGGGACTTTTTCTTATTTTTATCTAAAAATAATCTGCTTAATAATATTGCTAAAAAAAGCGGAGGAAATTTTGCTGCTGGAAAGATCATTGGGGGAACTGATTTCCAAAGTTCCATTAAATTCATTAAACAACTTAATAATAGCGGCTTGTCGGTTACAGTCGACCATCTTGGGGAATTCGTTGATTCGAAGGAAGTGACCCTGGAACGTACGGCAGAATGCATCGAAACCATCGAAATGATCAGCAGGGAAAAACTTGACTCACAGGTTTCTCTGAAGATGACTTCTTTGGGACTTGATATCGATCATAAACTCGTGATTGAGAATATGACGAAAATTCTTGATACAGCCGAAAAACATAAGGTCATGGTCACGATCGATATGGAAGATGAAGTTCGCTGTCAGGCAACAATCGATATCTTTAGGCAATTCAAAGAAAAATACAGCTGCATAAGTACTGTTCTACAAGCATATTTATTCCGCACAGAGAAAGATTTGGAGGACCTTGCCCAGTATAAGCCATTCCTGCGTCTCGTAAAGGGTGCCTACAAGGAATCTCCCGAGGTGGCTTTTCCCGAAAAGGATGATGTAGACGAAAACTATAAAAAGTTGATTAAGCAAAGTCTTCTTAACGGAAATTACACGGCCATTGCCTCACATGATGATAAAATCATCGAATATACGAAAGAGCTGGCTAAGAAACATGACATCCCAAATACACAATTCGAATTCCAAATGCTTTATGGCATGAGAAACAAAACTCAATACGAATTGGTTAAGCAAGGTTACAAAATGCGCGTCTATGTACCATATGGTCTGGATTGGTATGGATACTTCATGAGAAGGCTTGCAGAAAGGCCATCCAATATTGCCTTTGCCTTCAAAGGGATGGTCAGAAGCTAAATATACATTCAACATTATTAATTGCTACAAAAAATCTATTAAAAGGTGTGATGATCAATGATTTCATATAAACACGAACCATTTGTCGATTTTACAAACGAGGAAAACAAAAAAGCGTATCAGGAAGCGCTTCAAACTGTTGAAGGCTACTTAGGGCAAGACTACCCTCTTTATATCGGGGCAGAGCAAGTGACGACTGAGGAGAAAATCGTTTCATATAACCCTGCAGATAAGCAAGAGGTCATCGGCCGCGTATCGAAAGCGAACAGGGATCTTGCTGAAAAAGCCATGCAGGAAGCTGTTACCGCTTTTGAAAGCTGGAAAAAAGTGAAGCCGGAAATCCGCGCTGACGTTTTGTTCAAAGCGGCTGCCATCATTCGCAGACGCAAACATGAATTCTCTGCGTTATTGACGAAAGAAGCGGGAAAACCTTGGAATGAGGCTGATGCGGATACAGCGGAAGCGATCGACTTCCTTGAATTCTATGCTCGTCAAATGCTTACGCTTAAAGATGGTGTGCCTGTTCAAAGCCGTCCGGGAGAATTTAACCGCTATGATTATATTCCATTAGGGGTAGGCATCATCATTTCTCCTTGGAACTTCCCATTTGCGATCATGGCAGGTACAGCTGTTGCCGCTATCGTCACTGGTAACACAATCCTGTTGAAACCAGCTTCTACAACTCCTATCGTTGCTGCGAAATTCGTTGAAGTGATGCTTGAAGCAGGCCTACCAGCAGGTGTGTTGAATTTCGTTCCAGGAAGCGGAGCCGAAGTCGGCGACTACCTGGTCGATCATCCAAAAACACGTTTCATTTCCTTCACAGGTTCACGTGATGTAGGACTGCGCATTTACAAACGTGCTTCAGAAGTGAACGAAGGCCAAATTTGGCTGAAGCGTGTCATTGCTGAAATGGGCGGCAAAGATACAATCGTTGTCGACAAAGAGGCAGATCTTGAATTGGCCGCTCAATCGATCGTGAAATCTGCATTTGGCTTCTCTGGACAAAAATGTTCTGCTTGTTCACGTGCTGTCATCGTAGAAGATGTATACGATCAAGTATTAGATCGGGCTGTTGAATTAACAAAACAACTTACAGTTGGCAATCCTGTAGAAAATCATTTCATGGGTCCAGTTATCGATCAAGCTGCTTTTGACAAAATCATGAGCTATATTGAAATCGGGAACCAAGAAGGACGCATTCTGACTGGAGGAGAAGGAGATAGCTCTACAGGCTACTTCGTTCAGCCGACAATCGTTGCTGATGTCGATCCTCAAGCCCGCTTGATGCAAGAAGAAATCTTCGGACCAGTCGTTGCCTTCTCAAAAGCCAAGGACTTTAACGAAGCACTTGAGATTGCCAATAACACTGAATATGGTTTGACTGGGGCTGTCATTACGACAAATCGCCTTAATATGGAAAAGGCACGCGAAGAATTCCATGTCGGGAACTTGTATTTCAACCGCGGCTGTACTGGTGCAATCGTAGGTTATCAGCCATTCGGCGGGTTCAACATGTCAGGAACTGATTCCAAGGCAGGCGGACCGGACTACTTGCAGCTTCATATGCAAGCAAAAACAACATCCGAAACATTCTGATAATGTTCTATTGAGCAATTTGGAAGATGATTTGAAACCCCTATGGTTTCCGTATCCTCCATTCTGGATACGGAAACCAAAATGAAGTTAAATGGAGGAAGTGACAAATAGGTTGCTTCCTCTTTTAAAACAAAAAATTATATATTTCATCACGAAGGGAGTCTTTTATGGATTACGCATTAATAATTTCCATCAGCATTTACATGGCTGGCATGCTTCTCATCGGTTACTTCGCTTACAAAAGGACTTCCAATTTAAATGATTATATGCTGGGCGACCGGGGTCTTGGACCTGCTGTCACTGCATTAAGCGCCGGTGCCGCGGATATGAGCGGTTGGCTTTTAATGGGTATGCCTGGTGCCATGTTCGCAACAGGACTAAGTTCAATCTGGATTGTAATCGGTCTCACATTAGGAGCCTATATGAACTGGCTGTATGTTGCACCTAGATTGAGGACCTATACGGAAGTCGCCAATAACTCGATTACGATCCCCGCTTTCTTGGAAAATCGTTTTGGCGAGGGCTCACAGATCTTAAGGCTCATTTCGGCTTTGGTTATCCTCGTTTTCTTTACCTTTTACGTTTCTTCCGGAATGGTATCCGGCGGAGTCTTATTCCAAAGTACATTTGGCCTTGATTACCATACAGGCCTATGGATCTTAACAGGCGTCACCGTTGCCTATACATTATTCGGTGGATTCCTGGCAGTGAGCTGGACAGACTTTGTTCAAGGGATCATCATGGTTGTCGCCTTGGTTCTTGTACCGATCGTCACCCTTTTCCATGTTGGCGGTTTCGGTCCTGCGATTGACACGCCACGTTCCATTGATCCTGCTCTATTGAATATTTTCACGGGGACGAGCTTTTTAGGAGTCATCTCATTATTTGCTTGGGGATTGGGTTATTTCGGACAGCCGCATATCATTGTCCGCTTTATGGCCATCAGTTCTATTAAAGAGATCAAAAAAGCCCGTACTATCGGGATGGGTTGGATGATTTTCTCCAGTGTCGGTGCCATGCTGACTGGATTCATCGGTATCACGTATTTCCATCAGAACAACCTGAAGTTAGCTGATCCTGAAACGATTTTCATAGAGTTAGGGGAAATACTATTCCACCCGCTTATCACTGGTTTCTTGATTTCCGCAATACTGGCAGCAATCATGAGCACGATTTCTTCACAGTTGTTGGTTACGGCCAGCTCATTAACGGAGGATATGTACAAAACTTTCTTCCGTCGTTCCGCTTCAGATAAAGAGCTTGTTTTCCTGGGCAGACTTTCCGTACTGACCATATCCGTCATAGCGCTCATTCTCTCTTGGGAACAGAATGACACGATCCTTGGACTTGTCGGGTATGCATGGGCTGGATTCGGATCTTCATTCGGTCCATTGGTCATACTAAGCCTCTGCTGGAAACGAATGACAAAATGGGGCGCTTTAGCAGGGATGATCGTTGGTGCCGGGACTGTAATTTTCTGGTCGATGGCAGGATTATCCGATACGCTTTATGAAATGATTCCTGGTTTTGGCGCAAGCTTGATTGCCATCATCCTGGTCAGTCTTCTAACAGCGAAACCATCAAAAGAAGTAGAAGCGAAATTCGAAGAATTCGAAAAAACTTTAAAACAATAATAAAACCCCTAAAAGGAACGGTATTTTTTCATATACCGTTCCTTCTTTGTTCTTCTCCCCCCTATACACATCATTACTTTAAAAGTATTATTAAACTTAGTTGTCATATACTTCAAAAAATAACAGGGGGCCATATATGTCATTAGAAAAAATCCTAACTCTCACAAACATCAACGATATAACGGATATGGTCAGCACTTATTTAAAAAAACCAGTCGTCATCGAAAATGACCAATTTTTATTGCTGGCATATAGTTCATATTATATCGAACACTTCGACCAAGCCAATCGGCAAACCATCTTCACAAAGCATTGGCCGATTCCAATTCTGGAAAAATTCATGGATGAGGGCATTGTCGAACAGCTTAAAACCGTAGAGCATCCATTTAGGGTCAAGCAAATCGAGGAAATCGGATTAAATCAAAGAGTCGTTGTGAGCGCCGTTCACAAAGGACAAGTCTTCGGATTCATTTGGGTCCAGGAAACGGAAATGATGACTGATTCCGATTTGGAATTTTTACATGAAGTTTCCCATCATATCGGCAAGCTCCTTTATCAGAAAAAACAGATAAACATGAAAAAAGATGAAGAAAAAAATGAGTTTTATCAAAAGGTCATTGACGAAGTCTATCAAACCGAAAACCAAATAAAATGGGAAGCCGCCAATATGAGTCTTCTCATTCCGGAAACTTTCCTTGTTAATGTCTTTACCATCGCTCAATCCGATGCGGAACATTTCGATGAATTAACGGACACAGTCAGTCTATTTGCCAATGCATTGAATCATTTCACCCATGTATTCACAAACCAATTGAAGATCATCGTCTTGATTGGCAGCAACGGAAAAGGGAAAGACCTGCTTACCGATAGCGCCAATGATTTAACGAACACCGTTCTTTCCCAATTCAATGACAAAAAGGTATTCCCGGGAATCGGAAATGAGTATTCTTCGATTCTTCAATTAAGAAAATCCTATCTCGAAGCCCTGGAAGTGATCAACGCAGCCAAGTTCATCGGTGAACCTGAACAGTTTCCCTTCCAATATAGCAAGCTTGGGATTTTCCGTTACCTCGAAATGATCTCCAACCATCATGCTAAAACGAATTATATCAATACGGATTTAGAGATTCTTCAAAAGAAGGACCAGGAAAGCCAGACCAAACTCCTTCAAACTCTGGAAATATATCTGTTGAACAATTGCCGGATCAAACCGACAGCTGAACAGCTATACATTCATACCAACACATTGAAATATAGATTGAATCAAATAACCGATCTCACCTCAATCGATTTTGATGACTTTCATTCGAGAATGCAACTATACATCGATTTACAGCTTATAAAGCAGAGATCATAAACAGAGGATCCTGTTTTTAAGTTCGGGAGATTCAAAAAGCAAAGGAGAGAAAAAACGCGGCTAGGTCTGCCGTATTCTTCTCTCCTTATACATGTTTCACTATTATCTTTCTAAAGGGTTATAACGATTTTACTGATTCACCCTATACGGTAACTTTAGGCGTCCCAGTACGAACAAAATCAATGATTTCCTCTTTCGATAGTTTGCTAAGACCAAGAGTTTCGATGGTCCTTCCACTTGCGGAGTGCCGCCAACAAGAATATCCCCCAAGGTAGGTGATCATGGAATCCATCACAGGTGTGTCCAATCCACAAAACTATAAAAAACCAGCTCTCAAATACCTTGAGCTGGTTTTTTATGTATTTTCCTATTTTATATTAAAATAAGGGCATTTTCCTTCAAGAAACGTTTTCTTTGTTGCCGGGGTATTCACGCTCCCAAAAATCGGCATTTTTTAAAAAGCTTTCGGATTGAAAACTGGATCCAGTCCTGCCTTCTTTTGCTTTTCGTAATCCTTTAACGCAATAAGCGCCGGTTTAGCCAGAATTAAAATGGCAATGACATTGAGCCACACCATTATGCCCAGGCCAGTTCTGCTGTACGCACGGATCGTAAAAACTGGCCGCCAGGATAATGATTTTCAAGGCGAACATGGCCCATTTACCATTCCGGTTGCGCATTAAATAAGCGATATTGGTTTCGGCATAATAATAGTAGAAACCCCCGCTTCCGAACTTTTGCCTTGGAACATCAAAACGAACATTTCCTTAATATGCCTCACTTGCAGAAAACGGGTTAAAATCGAAAATAACAAGCCTACTCCCAATAAAATATAAATGACTGGCGCACTCCATAATACTCCATTTAAAGCCGTAATAAACTCTGACAATAAAGCTCCTATTTTTTGAAAATTCTAATTTATCTAATGATTATATTTCATCTGGATTAATTAAACTATAGTTTTTGCGTTAGGAAACCTTACATGAATATTTTTATTTTTCACTTGCAAATATCCCGAAAATCACATCCCGAATTCAAAAAACGCCAGCGATTCCGCCGGCGTCATTTTTTTGCATATAGGTCAAGATACTTTAATCGCACCCGATATTTCCTGTTCCAATTGATTGGCTCTCTCCATTTTTGTTGATTCCGTCCATCCAAAATATCCAGCCATATAATCGATCACTGCATGTTTATGCGTTTGGACTAAATCGATATCGAATAATAGCGTCCCCGTCCTGCGGAAGAAGAAATCCACTGGAGTTGCGGCCATTTCATGATCTAGTGCGTATTTCAGCTGTACGAACAATTTCTGCGGAAGGCCGCTGCTTGCTCCTCCGTCTCCTTCGCTTTTTGCGATATCGAATAACACAGGTGCGTTGGACCCGTACATGGCCAATATCGCTTCGGAGTCCTTTACAGCGAGTCCTGAGGCTACTCCCATTTGAATATGTTTCTTGATATAATCAGAGAAATTACTTGATCCCCCGACATCCCCTCCGGAAATCGGCATGCCCTTAGTGCTGCTGGCTGGATAAGTTTGATTGGATTGCTCGGCAAGCTTCCCTGCCAAAAGGTCGACCGTCGTTTTAGCCATTTTGCGATAACCGGTCAATTTCCCTCCCGCAATCGTGATAAGGCCAGAATCGGACTCCCATATTTCATCTTTCCTTGATATTTCAGAAGGATCTTTCCCTTCTTCAAGAATCAACGGCCTTACCCCAGCCCAGCTAGATTCGATATCATCATTCGTAATGTTCACTTCTGGAAACATATAATGTATCGATTTTAATAAATAGGCACGGTCTTCGGAAGTAACCGCCGGCACTGCAGGATCACCATCATAAAAAGTGTCCGTTGTCCCTACATAAGCTTTACCAGCTCTCGGGATGGCAAAAATCATCCGGCCATCAGGCGTATCAAAATAAAGCGCCTGCTTCAACGGGAATTTCGATTGGTCGATGACCACATGAACCCCCTTGGATAACTTCAGCGTTTTCCCTTGTTTCGATTGGTCCTTCTCACGAATGGAATCCACCCATGGACCTGCTGCATTAATGACTTTGTCTGCGTATATTTCATAAGCATCACCTGAAAGTAAATCGGCAACTTGGACGCCGTTCACCTTTCCATTTTCATATAACAATTGTTCTACCTTTGTATAATTTATCGGAGTTGCCCCTTTATCGACAGCCGCCTTCATCACTTCAATCGTAAGGCGTGCATCATCTGTCCGATATTCAACATAGTAGCCTCCGCCCTTCAGTCCCTCTTTCTTAACGAGAGGCTCCCGTTTAAGTGTTTCCTCCGCCGATAGCATTTTCCTGCGTTCAGCTTTTTTAACACCCGCAAGGAAATCATATACCCGAAGTCCAATGGAGGTACTGAATTTCCCGAAGGTGCCACCTTTGTGCATCGGTAACAGCATCCATTCCGGCGTGGTCACATGCGGTCCATTTTCATAAACGATTTCCCGCTCTTTACCAACCTCGGCAACCATTTTTATTTCAAATTGCTTCAAATACCGCAATCCGCCATGAACAAGTTTTGTCGAGCGGCTTGAAGTACCTGCTGCAAAGTCCTGCATTTCAACCAAAGCCACTTTCATTCCACGGGTCGTTGCATCCAGGGCGATCCCTGCACCGGTAATTCCCCCGCCAATGACAACCACATCATATTTCTCTTTTTTTAAAAGTTCGATCGTTTCTTCCCGATGTATATTTGAAAACCTCATCCCTGACTCCTCCTTAAAGTATTGCATTCTAGTTTTTTTGTATGGATTCTGCGTTTACTGGTGAATTCGTGCAGTTATTCGTGAATTCTCCACTTTTACTCGTGAATTCACACGGTTTACTCGTGAACTAGCACTTTACTCGTGAATTCTGCACTTTTACTCGTGAATTCGAGCTCTTTACTCGTGAATTCTGCACTTTTACTCGTGAATTCGAGCTCTTTACTCGTGAATTCTGCACTTTTACTCGTGAACTCGCTCTTTACGCGCGAATTTGCACGCTTTATTCGTGAGTTCTGCACATTTACTCGTGAATTCGAGCTCTTTACTCGTGAATTCTCCACTTTTACTCGTGAATTCGAGTGTTTTACTCGTGAATTCACACGGTTTACTCGTGAGTTCGGCCATTATATTCAATTGGTTCATTTGTTCGTATAGTTTATATAGATATTAATATCCCTAATCTGCCATTAAAAACAAAAAAAGAGACCATAAATGCACATTATCGAATTAACGATAACGCATTCATGGTCTCTCCTGTTCTCCGGCCGAGTTATTAACTTGATTTCATTATAGCATACTCCAGCTCATTTGAGAAAGAATACATCTTGTTTTTTTATTTAAACGCCATAGCGGCATGTACAGCTTTTTTCCAGCCCTCATATAATTTTTCACTATTTTGCTCTTCCATGGAGTTTTTAAAGGTTTTGTCTACCGCCCATTGCCGGGAGATTTCTTCTTGATCCTTCCAATACCCGACAGCCAGGCCAGCTAAGTATGCAGCACCTAATGCTGTAGTTTCGTTTATGGTCGGTCTCTCCACGGGCACACGTAGTAAGTCGCTTTGGAATTGCATCAAGAAGTCATTCTTGACTGCCCCGCCATCCACTCTTAATGTTTGCAGCTCGATTCCTGAATCCGCCTCCATTGCATCAAGGACATCCTTCGTTTGATATGCCAGTGATTCAAGTGTGGCACGAATGAAATGTTCTTTTGATGTGCCGCGCGTCAAACCAAAAACTGCTCCCCGCACTTCGCTGTCCCAATATGGAGTTCCAAGTCCTACAAAAGCCGGTACCACATATACTCCATCTGTACTTTCCACCCGTTTTGCATAGGCTTCGCTGTCCTTGGCATCATGAAGCATCCGCAGGCCATCGCGCAGCCATTGGATGGCGGAGCCCGCTACGAATATACTGCCTTCCAGTGCATATTCGACCTTCCCATTCAGTCCCCAGGCAAGGGTCGTCAATAGTCCGTGTTCGGAGCTGACAGCCTTGGATCCTGTATTCATGAGCATGAAACAGCCTGTTCCATACGTATTTTTAGCCATTCCTTCATTAAAGCAGGCTTGGCCGAATAATGCTGCCTGCTGATCACCGGCTGCCCCTGCGATTGGAATCGATTGGCCGAAGAAATGATATTCGATCGTACGTGCATATTCCTCAGAGGAAGGCCTTACTTCCGGCAGCATCGACTTTGGTACAGTCAATATCTCAAGCAGTTCTTCATCCCATTTCAGTTCATGGATATTGTACATCAATGTCCGGGATGCATTGGAATAGTCCGTTACATGAGCCTTGCCTCCTGATAGCTTCCAGATCAGCCAAGTATCGATGGTACCGAATAATAGCTTGCCTTCATCCGCCTTTTGTCGTGCCCCTTCCACATTATCGAGGATCCATTTCACTTTCGTTCCGGAAAAATAGGCATCTATCAACAATCCCGTTTTATCCCGGAATAGATCATTAAGTCCCTTTTCCTTCAAATCATCACAGATTTCACTTGTTTGCCTGGACTGCCATACAATCGCATTATAAACAGGGGTACCTGTTTCCTTATCCCAAACGACGGCCGTTTCACGCTGATTAGTGATCCCGATCCCGGCAATTTGCTCTGGCTTTACACCGGATTCAGATAGTACACCTGCAATCACTGCCAGGATCGATCCCCAAATCTCATTGGCGTTATGCTCGACCCAGCCTGGTTTAGGGAAATGCTGCGTGAATTCCTTTTGGGAGGAATGGACGATTTCCCCCTTTTCGTTAAATAAAATCGCCCGCGAACTTGTTGTTCCTTGATCTAATGATAAAATGTATTTTTCCATTGTGTATGCCCCTCCTTTTAATTAACTGGCGATATTTCTGCTTTCCATTTCATGTGACTGTTTTTTACCAAAAGCATAGGCTAATATCAATAGTACCAGGCTTGCACCCAAAACAGACCAAAATCCTGCTGTTATTTCCCCCTTAAAGAATGCTTGATAACAAACGGCACCAAGTGAACCCCCAACAATCGGTCCAACGACCGGAATCCATGAATAGCCCCAATTAGAATTGCCTTTACCAGGTATCGGCAGCAAAAAGTGAGCGATGCGCGGACCCAGATCGCGGGCCGGGTTAATGGCGTATCCTGTCGTTCCGCCAAGTGACATCCCGATCACGACAATCAATAACCCGACTGCGAATGGGTTTAGACCCTCTGTAAAATCATTGGCACCTATAAATAATAATCCAAGAACAAGGATGTAAGTTCCAATCATCTCACTTAATAGATTTGAAAATGTGTGCGGGATCGCAGGTGAAGTCGCGAACACACCAAGCTTCGCTCCTGGATCATCCGTTGCTTTCCAATGTGGCAAATAGTGCAGGAATACTAGAGTTGCGCCCAGGATTGCGCCAATCATTTGGGCAACGATGTAACCGGGCACATCACTCCAAGGAAATTCTCCAATAATGGCAAACCCTACTGTGACCGCCGGGTTTAAATGCGCCCCGCTTATGGATCCCACTGCAAAAACACCCATGGTAACGGCCAATCCCCACGCAATCGTGACAACGATCCAGCCGGCATCTTTTGCATAGGAACCCTTTAAGGATGACCCAGCCCCAATACCTGCTCCGAATACAACTAATATCATCGTGCCTAACACTTCTCCCCAAAATGGAGTCATGATAAAACCCCTCCCCTGATAATTTTTTAAACCTTGCCAACAAATAAAAGGAGATCCACAGCAGAACTATCTTCATAAATAAATTATGAATAGATCTGTTGTGAATCTCCTAGTCTCCGTCACATATATTAACTTGTACTGTAAAATATACTAGGTTATGAAAACGCTGTCAATATTTTGTGAAAAATTAATCTATTTTTCTGTATTTTTTTCAATTTCCCCCTATTAGACGATATCCCATAATTCAGTTTTGGAAGTGGTGATCGACGACGCTCCGGCATCAAGAGCGTTCAGGACTTCATCCGAAGTACGTATGAGGCCACCTGCAAAAATGGGTGTCTGCAATCGTTCCTTCACTTCTTTTATCATCCATGGCATGGCACCCGGCAACACCTCGATATAATCCGGCTTGGTTTTCTGCACCAGCTTATAACTTTTCTCAAGCGCATGTGAGTCTATTAAAAAGATTCGCTGGATCGCAATGACCCCCTTTTGCTTTGCCTTCAATATTACGCTTGATTTAGTCGAAATCAGCCCATAGGGATTATATTCCTGACAAATGAATTCTGTCGCGTACTCATCACTTCTTATGCCATGGATCAAATCGACATGATAAATCATTTTCTTATTATGCTGCTTTGCCATCATACTTACATTTTTCAATTGTGATATATGCAAATCAAGAAACACACCTATTTCATAGGAGCTTTCTAGAAATCTTTCAAAATCCTTCATGCTTGCTGAAGCAGGTAAAATCTTTTGATCCATCATTATCCTCCTCATTCCCAGAAAAACTCAAAACTTCAAGTTATTTAGTATATTTTAAAGAGCTTGATTTATCAATCACATTTTTTTCATGACCAATCTCACCATAACACTAACATACCTGGCACTCCCTTTATAGATTGCGGATAAGGTTGTATGTAAAATATCCCTTAACTCATAATGAGAGTTTCATTTTCAATGCACCTTCGACAAGTTCATACGATTTAATTGTGCCCACTGGAATTTTTCTCACGATGTCCCAAGCATTAACATTCATTTTGATCGCTCTTTTTTCATATTCAAAAAATGGCGGTCTGTTAAATATCCTTTGGTTGATGAAATTCCTGTCAATTGGTTCCATTTCCACTAATTCAAATGATATCGTTCTTTTTTCCACAGAAACCGGTTTTAATGTAATCCGGAAAGCTACGTTTTTCTTAAACATCATTTTTTTCACTTCCATCGTTCCGGAAAGCACAATATGCTTTGGCGTAATCTCGACTTTAATATCCGGACCAGAGGATTTCATTTTTATGATTCTCTCTATCATAGCTTCAGTAACCGTTATCGGTATGCCATTTTTGAATGGATTGAATGTACTCATCCTCGCATTCCCTCCCTACTCAAAGCATATGCCGGGTTCCCCGATGCAGTTAACATTTCTGCCCAAATTAATAATCGGTAAATTCTAAATTTTCCACCTTCAACGCTTGACCTTTGTACAAACTACCTGTATAGTCATACTTAATTCAATAGACAACTCTTATCAAGAGAGGTGGAGGGACTGGCCCTTTGATGCCTCAGCAACAGACGATTCATGTACTGTGCTAATTCCAGAAGTGTAAAAACTTGAAGATAAGAAGAGTATATAGCTTCGTTGCCTACACCTCTTCTTATTTTTAAGAAGAGGTTTTTTATTTTTAAAGAGAAAGAAGGAATGCAACATGTCAATCACATTAACGAAAGCGCCATTCAGGGCCGACCACGTTGGAAGTTTATTAAGACCAGAACGTTTACATATTGCCAGAAAGAACTATAAGGAAGGTACCATTTCAGCAGAGCGTCTTCGTGAAGTTGAGACCGAAGAAATCAATCGGATTGTCGAAAAACAAATTGAAGTTGGATTAGAGGCCGTTACCGACGGTGAGTTCAGACGAACATGGTGGCACTTCGACTTCCTCGAACATTTAAATGGCATCGAGGGATATGTGACTGAAAAAGGTCTCACGTTCGATGGTGTGGAAACAGAGAGATATAACGTTCGCAATACCGGGAAGGTTTCATTCAATCCTGAACATCCCTTCATCCGTGATTTCATTGAATTGAACAAAATCGTGAACGGACGTGCCGTGGCCAAGCAAACCATTCCCAGTCCGAATCAATTATTTGCTGCAGGCATTCATAATGAAGACGTCTACCCTGATATTGAAGACTATGCAAATGATATCATCAAGGCGTATCAGCATGCTTTGAAAGCCTTTTATGAAGCAGGTGTGCGTTATCTTCAATTGGATGATGTTTATATTGCCAGACTTTCAGCTCCGGATTTCCAGTTCAAAGATGGAAAATATACGAGGGAACAGTTAATCGACCTTGCACTTCGCGTAATTAATGGCGCATTGGAAGGAAAACCAGAAGACCTTGTCGTCACCACACACCTCTGTCGTGGGAACTACCAGTCAACTTGGGCGTTTGAAGGAAGCTATGCCCGTATCGCCCCAACTTTATTGGCAAAAGAAAAAGTCGATGGATTCTTCCTGGAATATGACGATCAACGCTCAGGGGATTTCAAACCATTGGAATTCATTCCAAATGGCGGGGCACGGGTCGTACTGGGTGTCGTCACTTCAAAAAATGGAGAAATCGAAGACAAGGAAGCAGTCAGGGCTCGCATCAAGGAGGCATCAGACTTCGTTCCTCTCGAACAATTATGCTTAAGCCCGCAATGCGGCTTTGCCTCCACCCATCACGGCAACAAGCTGACCGAAGACCAGCAATGGGAAAAACTGAAATTCGTTGTTGATGTAGCAAAAGAAGTATGGGAATGATTCATCTTTACATGTAACGTAAAAGCTAGGCACTTTAAGAAGGCCTAGCTTTTCTTCAAAACAGCTCAATAAAATGTTTTGCCGTTTTTGAAAGATAACGATCTTGTCTAAAAACCAAAGCTATATTCGATTGAATTGAAGAATCGATAATATCCAACACTTTCACTCCTTTTATAATATGAGGTGAAACAGCTGATTTCGGAACAATACTCGCCCCAACTCCAGCTGAAACCAGTGAGAGCAGAACATTTACATCATGGCATTCGCATAAAATATTTGGCTGTATTTCCCGCTTTTTAAATTCCTCGATAATTTCTTCATAAATCCCTTGTCCTTTTTCCCTATGCACTAAAAGCAATGGGATATTTTCAATATCCTTTAAATGGACCCTATCCTTCGAAGTGAAACTGTCCCACCCCTCAGGTACAACAAAAACATTCGGCACTTGTCCTATGTTCAAAATGGAAAGACCCTTCATCTCGACAGGTAAATGAACAATGGCAAGTTCAATATCCTGATTCTCCAAATAATTACTTATTTCATATGGATCTCCTGCGAATATTTTAAAGGCAACGGAAGGATATTTTTTCTTGAAATTATTAATTTTATCAGGTAAATAAGACATATAAGCAAGTACGGAACCTACTGAAAGGGTACCTTTAATTCCCTCACCCGTTTCCTTCACTTCGAGCAAGGAGTCCTCGAAATATTGCAGCATATTCTTAGCCTTCTCGTAAAGTACCCTCCCAGCTTCGGTCAACTCCATACTTTTACCGTTCCTTTTTCGCTCAAGTAAAGTAGTCCCTAATTCTTCTTCCATAAGGCGGAGCTGCTGGCTTAATGGCGGCTGTGACATATTCAATTTTTTTGCTGCACGGGAAACCTGGCCTTCTTCTGCAAGAATAAGAAAATATCGTAATTGTCTAATATCCATCTTGGCACCTCTGATATATATGTAAATCGTATATAAACTTAATTATATAGATATTTTAAATATGATACAAACAGCAGTAAAATATATTTGTTTACAACATAAAGGGGTGTTCAAAATGGAGAAATTCAAGGAACTAAACAAAAGTTTCATCAATGGGGAATGGGTGGAAGGCTCAAGTCAACGCAGATATAATATTTTAAACCCATACAATAATGCCGTGATTTCAAATGTGAGCTTGGCTACATCAAAACAGCTCGATGAATCATTTGAAATAGCAAAAAACGCTCAAAAAGGTTGGGCAAAAACAACAGCTGAAAAACGTCGTCAGGTCCTGATTAAAGTTGGTGAATTCCTCCAGGAAAATCGGAATGAAATCGTTGAAATGATTTCCCGTGAAACGGGTGGATCGCTTATTAAAGCAAATGTTGAATTTCAGCTTACTATGGAAATAGTCGAAGAATCTTCTAACATGGTGGATGAAATATATCAACTGCATGAGGTTCCGTCAGCAATAGATCATAAAGTCAATCATATACATCGACTGCCACTAGGAGTTATTTCTTCAATATCTCCGTTTAACTTTCCGATGAACTTGTCAATGAGAACCATCGCACCAGCCATTGCATTAGGAAATGCAGTCGTTCATAAACCGGACGTTCAAGTTGGATTTACTGGAGGAATCATCATTGCTGCAGCATTTGAATATGCCGGTCTTCCAAAAGGAGTCTTTAATATGATCCTAACTGACCTGGAAGAAATCGGTGATGGCATGCTGACAAACCCGATTCCCAAATTAATCAGCTTCACAGGTTCTACTCCTGTAGGACAGCACATCGGGGCCATTGCAGGGAAAAACCTAAAACGAGTTGCGCTGGAGCTTGGCGGTAATAATCCTTTCATTGTATTATCTGATGCAGATGTGGACCGTGCCGTTGATGCTGCAATCTTTGGAAAGTACATTCACCAAGGACAGATTTGCATGTGCATTAACCGCATAATCGTGCATAAAGACCTTTACGAAGACTTTACTGCAAAATTCGTTGAACGTGCAAAAGCTCTTCCATTTGGTGACCAATTAGATCCTAAAACAATCATTGGACCACTTGTGAACGAGCGTCAATTAGAAAAAGTACAACAAATCATCGAGGAAACTAAAGCTGCTGGGGTCAATGTTGCACTCGAGGGAGAACGCATTGGCAATGTACTGACACCAACTATTTTCCGGGACGTACAGAACTCGGATAAAATCGCACAAACAGAAATGTTTTCTCCTGTCGTGTCCATCATTCAAACAGAAACAGATGAAGAAGCCATCGATATCGCCAATGACACCATTTATGGTTTAAGCTCGGCTATCTTCACTTCTGATCTGGAAAAGGGAGAACGCTTAGGGTTGCAAATCGACAGCGGAATGACACACATCAATGATCAAACCGTTAACGATGGAACGAACATACCATTCGGCGGGAACAAAATGAGTGGTTTAGGCAGATTCGGAAGCCCATGGATTGTCGAAGAATTCACTGTTACGAAATGGATTTCCCTTCAAACACAATATCGTGAATATCCATTTTAACCATTAATTCATCAGGCATCTGGTACAACCTTTCAGGATGTATACAGATGCCTTTTTGTACTAAGGAAAGGTCACAAAAAAAGGACGGCCACCAGCACGTCCCCTTTTCACTTGCAGCAATCATCATCATCCATTTTCTTCACAAATATATCATCCGTCACCCTATCTTCCAGCTTGTTCCTCAAGGCTAATTCCGCAGCCTTCCCATCACTAGGCGATCCGTCCGAGAAATACATCGGAAACAAGGAGAAAAACATAACATAGAAAGAGAAATAGATAAATTGATACCAGATTACCGACCTGTCCAGGATATTCTGATACACTAAGCTATATATGATCAGCATGCTGATTAAATTAAAGATAGCCCCCCCTAAATATATCATCGTATTCGTCAATCGATTATCATGTTTCAAACCCTTGAACTCGCAAGTCCCATTCCAAAAATAATATTTCCTCACCTCTATGTTCCGAAAAGCAAAAAGTTTATTACCACAACCAATCAAGATTTTCTTTTCTGATCCTCCAAAGATCGTAACAAAGAAAATATGCCCGCTCAAATGTATCAGCGTAACGATCGGCATGATTAAAAAAAAGGAAAATAGAAATTTAATGATATCAGAGAGACCAAACATGTTTAAGCAACCCTCCTTACCAAGATGCTACTCTGATACCCTGCACACATTGGTTATAACTAGTAAATTTTCACAGTAAACATATGTTGCTTTCCACAAGTGAAAAGGGGATAATTGTTCTCTTCTCCTTACGTCCTTCCACCGATTAATTCGACCTATCTCCAGCTTTATTCGACCTTCCACCGATTAATTCGACCTATCTCCAGCTTTATTCGACCTTTCACCGATTAATTCGACCTATCTCCAGCTTTATTCGACCTTTCACCGATTAATTCGACCTATCTCAGCTTTATTCGACCTTCCGCCAAAAAAAAGCTATCTCCTTCCCTGAAATTCCGGAAAAGTGATAGCGTTTCATCTTTATTTAATGATGGGGGGGCGAAGAATTTCTGCGTTGTTTTGCCCTGGCCTCAAGCCTGCATGTTTATATTCAGGGGTGAAAACCGATGTTTTGATCGGGCAGGCGATTTGCTTCTGGACATTTCCTTTTCCGTCAGGTACCTCGACGATCATTCCCCTCTCCTTCAATTGGGGATGCTCGGCCGCTTCGGTGAAGGTCAGCACTGGTTCTGCACAGGCCTCGAAATCAGCGAATATTTCCTGCCATTCATGAAAATCCTTTTCAAGGAAGGCCAGTCGGATGGCCGTTTTAAACCTGATTTCGCTTTCTTCATCGCTTTTCATGCTCAGTTCATACATTTCGGGTGCACCGATTGCTTCGCATAATGCTTTTCGAAATGGGGGCTCAAGGCTCCCTACTGAAAAATGGCGTCCATCTTTCGTTTCGTAAAAGTCATAAAAGGACCCTCCGTTTAACATCATTTTTTCAGGTTCAAGCTCGAGGCCCCCTTGTAAATTCAAAGGTGCGGATATGGCATTCAAGGCAAAACTGCAGTCGGTCATGCTGATGTCGATGGCTTGGCCGAATCCCGTTCTTTCCCTGTGAATGACTGCAGATAATATACCAATAACAGCATGCAGTGAGCCTCCAGCAAGATCTGCTATTTGGGTTCCGTTTTTTGCCGGTCCGCCCTTTTTCGTACCGGAATAGCCTGATAAGCCTGCAATCGAAATATAATTGATATCATGTCCCGGTCGGTCTTTGTAGGGACCAGTCTGGCCGAAGCCCGTGATGGAACAGTAAATCAGCTTTGGATTGATCAATTTTAATGCCTCATACCCCAGCCCCAGACGTTCCATCACTCCTGGACGGAATTGTTCTATGACGATATCGTATTCCTTCACTAGGTTTTTTACAGATTCGATTGATTCAGATTGTTTTAAATCCAGTGTAATCGACTTCTTCGATCTGTTAAGATATTGGTTCACACCCCATGAATCCTTTGCTCCCGGCCTCTCTACCTTCAAAACATCCGCTCCTAAATCCGCTAGCATCAAAGTGGCAAATGGGCCTGGCAGTAACGTTGAAAAGTCCAATACTTTTAAATGAGTCAATAAGGTCATCAGCCGTGCACCTTCCCTTTCCATTGAAAATATTAAAAGCTTTCCCCCTCGTTTTGTACATTCAATTTAGCAGAGATTACGATTATCATATAACACCTCTCATTGGATTTGTATTAATTTCCATTTAACAAAAATAAAAAACTAGGAATCGGCTTCCTAGCTTTTTGATAATGAGCTTAATATGTAGATGCCGGACAACTCAATACTGCATTGTCCGGCTGATTTCACTTTAAGGTTGTTCATTCATATTTTTTGTCAAAGTCAAATTCAACTTCATCAAGTTTAACGAATTTAGTTTTTCTTATCAGTTTATAGCCAAACCATAGACCAAGGAAAAGCGGGATTCCTAGGTATGCAGCCATAACACTGCCCCAATCGATCTGATCTGAGAAAAAGGCTTGGATATTTTGGGACAGGATGACGATCAGGCCAATTAATATGGCAAAGATCGGACCTATCGGAAACCATAATGCCTTATAAGGCAGCTTCTCCAATGAATGACCTTGAGCGATGAATGCTTTCCGGAAACGGTAATGGCTGATGGAGATGCCCAGCCAAAAGATGAAACCTGTAATTCCAATGGCATTCATTAACCAAATATACACTTTACCATCACCGAATACGGAGGCTAAAAAGGCTAGCATGCCGATGGAACATGTCAAAATCATGCCTGCAACCGGTACTCCGCGTTTATTAAGTTTTGCAAAAATACGCGGTGCTTGTCCATCTTTTGCCATTGAATATAACATACGCGTTGATGCATATAGACTGGAGTTACCTGCTGATAATACCGCTGTTAAAATGACGGCATTCATAAGCGAAGCAGCAAAGGCCACTCCAGCTTTTTCAAAAATGAGCGTGAATGGACTTACCATGACGTTATCGCCTTGTAAACTTGAGTTCGTATAAGGGATAAGCAGTCCAATTACGAAGATTGCAAATACGTAAAAGAGCAGGATTCTCCAGAATACACTTTTAATGGCCTTCGGTATATTCCTTGCTGGATCTTCACTCTCACCGGCAGCCACACCGACAATTTCAGTACCTTGAAAAGAAAAACCAGCCGCTATGAATACAATGAAGACACCCATGAACCCACCCGGGAAAGGAGCATCATCGACGGTGAAGTTTTTAAAACCTACTGCTTCGCCGCCCATAATGCCGACGATCATTAGCAGCCCGACGATTATAAAAATAACGATGGCCGTGACTTTTATGAAGGAAAACCAGTATTCCCCTTCACCATATCCTTTAACGGATAAATAGTTCAATAGGAAAATGAGCACTAAGAATGATGAACTCCACAACAATGATGGACTATTCGGAAACCAGAATTTCATGATCATTGTCGAAGCTGCCAACTCTGCCGCTATCGTCATCGACCAATTGAACCAATATGTCCATCCCAAGGCAAACCCAAATGCCGGATCGACGAATTTCGATCCATAGGTACTGAATGAGCCGCTTGTCGGCATGAATGCTGCCAGTTCCCCTAAGCTCGTCATCACAAAGTACACCATTGCCCCAACTAAGGCATAAGCAAGTAATGCGCCGCCTGGTCCAGCTGTATGAATGGCTGCCCCGCTGCTGAGGAACAGCCCGGTGCCGATAGCCCCGCCAATGGAAATCATCGTTAAATGGCGGGATTTTAAACCGCGCTTTAGTTCTTGTCCTTCTTGCTGTGGAGGATGCAAGATGTCTTGTTCTTGTTTTGGTATCATAAATTTTCATCCCTTTCTATATAAGCGCTTTCATATATGGAGAAATCCATTTAATAAATTTTCCTATTTCATAGACTTTCAAATAGACCTAATTTACAATTAGAATTCCTTTTCTGAATATATGCAATTTTCATGCCAAATTTATAAAACGCAATATTCAACAAATCATCAAAGAAATCGCCTTAAATAGACAAATTTTTTTGCACTTTACGCCACGTTTTTTTGCACATTATGCCATGTTTTTTTGCACTTTTATTCATTTGGTTTAATTTTAATGCATTCCAAATATTACTAAAAGAATATATTCAAAGAATATTACTATTAAAAACCATTTTTCTCCATTTTATTCCTTTAAATGTCATATTTTTTGCAAGTTTACTCCATTTGATAATAAATATGAAACAATGTAAAAATGAGGTATTCTCATGAAGGAGTTGAGTGTTATGAAAGGTAAGGTATTTTTAGGAACTGCACTATCCATCGGTCTATTATTTTCTGCTATTCCCCATCAAGAAGCTTTAGCGGCAAAAAAAGTGTTAAGTGTTGAAAAGTACAATAAGCATAAGGATTCGCTAGAATTCAAGTCTGGGAAACTTACGGACCCATCGAAGCAAACGGCAGAAGATATCATCCTTACCTTTTTTGATGAAAACAAAAAGTCTTACAAGCTAGAAAGGCAAAAGGCGAAAGACTCCTTCACGATTCAGAAAGAAAGCAAGGATGAGCTAGGCAATACCGTCCTTAGATTGCAACAAACCTATAAAGGCGTACCTGTATGGAATTCCACACAAGCCGTATTGATTGACGCTAAAGGTGTATTGACCGTCGTTTCCGGTACCGTTGAAGCCAATCTAAACACGAAATTAGGCAAAAAGGCTAAAAAAGGCATCAGTAAATCCGAAGCTATCAAAATAGCGGAAGCGGATCTTGGGTTCACTCCTGCCTATGAACAATCACCTGAATCTGACCTATATGTATACGCAAATGAAGGCAAGGCCGATTATGTATATAAAGTCAATTTGAAATTCTTAAGTCCGGAACCGGGAAATCATAATTATTTCATTTCAGTCAAAACGGGTAAAATCCTGAATAAATATAATACACTAGATGAAGTGACGGGAACCAATTCCGTCGGAACGGGCACGGGAGTCTTAAACAATACCGTGTCGCTGAACACTACCTTATCCAACGGTCAATACTACTTACAAGACAATACACGCGGTAAAGGTATCTTCACTTATAATGCCAATAACCGTTCAAAATTGCCTGGTACACTCTTTTCCAACACAACAAATGCTTTTACTGCTTCTGCCGATAAAGCTGCGGTGGATGCCCATTATTATGCGGGTAAAACCTATGATTATTACAAATCGACATTTGGACGAAACTCTTATGATGGAAATGGAACCATCCTGAAATCAACCGTCCATTATGGCTCAAGATACAATAATGCTTTCTGGGATGGCACCCAAATGGTTTACGGTGATGGAGATGGCACGACATTCATCCCATTGTCCGGGGGGCTCGATGTCGTTGCACATGAATTGACGCATGCCGTGACTTCCTCGGAATCGAACCTTACCTATCAAAATGAATCCGGTGCTTTGAATGAAGCGATATCTGATATTTTTGGAACCGTTGTAGAATTTAAAAATCAAAGTGCCAAAGCCGATTATTTGGTAGGAGAAGATATTTACACACCTAACATTTCCGGTGATGCACTCCGCTCGATGGCTAATCCCACCTTGAATGGTGACCCTGACCATTATTCGAACCGTTATACGGGAACGGGTGATAACGGCGGAGTTCACACGAACAGCGGAATCATTAATAAGGCAGCTTATTTAATCTCTGCAGGCGGAACTCACCATGGCGTGACCGTATCCGGGATCGGCATTGATAAACTGGGAACCATCTTTTACCGGGCAAACACAACTTATTTAACTTCCTCTTCGACTTTTTCACAAGCTAGAGCGGCAGTCATACAAGCGGCCTCTGATTTATACGGTTCAAGCAGTGCAGAAGTCACGGCAGTCAAAAATGCCTTTACAGCTGTCGGTGTGAATTAAGAGATTTACCTATATATCAAACACCTCTCTAGCGGAGGTGTTTTTTCTTATGCGGGGCTATCCCGATTATTTGAGCAGTTCGCTGCCCTTTTTTGGGCCTTCCTGTGAAGAATTCCGTCTCTTGGTATGGGAAGAACCCCAATAAAAACAATCTTGTCGTTTGCTAAAAATGATTAATTCCGTAAAATAGTTGCTTTTCTTCTTATTAACTGTCAAGCTTAGATGATCTGGACTATATTGAATAGAACAAGTAGGTGACGAACATGATTGAAGTTAAAACTTCCACACTCAGTGATGGTGAGTTCAATAGAGGCGTATTCGCAACACGAGATATTAAAAAAGGTGAGCTTTTGCATGAGGCACCTGTCATTGCATATCCAAACGAGGAGCATGTTTTCATAGAGAAGACATTGCTGGCTGATTATGCGTTTGAATATGGTATAAACCATACTGCCATGCTTTTAGGCTATGGCATGCTGTTTAATCATTCTTATACACCCAACGCTACGTATGATATTAACTTCAAGAATCATACGTTTGATTTCTTTGCTTACACCGACATAAAAGCAGGGGAAGAAATCCTGATTAATTATAATGGTGAAGTCGATAATGAGGATCCGCTTTGGTTCAATAAAGAAAATGACGGTGAAGATGAAGCTGAATGATCATTGATCATTCATGAAAGCATTTGTACTTTTGAAGGACCTGTCCAAGGGTCTTCGAAAGAGCGGGTGCTTTTCCTTTTTCCTGCTTGATGCATTCACTGCTGGACTATACTAAAAGGATATAAGCAATAAAAAACCCCATTAAGAATAACTTAATGGGGTCAACCTTAACGTATGGACGGGTTACTTGATTTCGTTTTGGTAATTGATTGGAATTGGCCCTTAACCTTATCAATAGTTTCCGGTGTGGCTAAGGATCTTATTTGACTCATCGTTTTTTCACGGGTTTTCTTATTGCGCATTAAGTATGCAGCAGCTCCTATCAGGACGGTTCCAAGCATTTTGTTTGATGGCATGTTAGTTTCCTCCTTCAAGTTAGTCCTATATAGTATTCCCCCTATCAGCCGATTTAAACAAAAGCATCCTTTTGAGAGAGCGGTTTCGCTTTTATTTATCATCGCTCAGCCTTTCGATAAACTTTATGCTATCGGGATTTTTCACGACTTTTTCAGCTTGTTCCGGGTCAGCTTTCGTTTGCTTCATATTGTAAAGTTTATATGTCAGCACTCTTTTCACTGACTCGTCAATTCTATCCATTGGAACTTCCCCTGCTTTTACTGCTTGCAGTAATCCGTTATATACCTCAAGCTCATGGGAATATTCATGACAGACAAGTAATAAATCAACTCCTGCAAGGATTGCCTGCTTCCCCATCTCTTCATAGGAGAAATACTTGTTCACAGCACCCATTTCCAAATCGTCGGTAACGACAAGTCCTTCATAGTTGAGTTTCCCCCGAAGCAGGTCTTCGATGATTATTTTAGAAAGGCTTGCTGGTTTTTCTTTATCATAGGCTGGATATTTAATATGGGTCACCATCACGAAAAACTTTTGGTTATCCAGTTCACTTATGATTTGCTTAAAAGGATAAATATCCGAATTTTCCAGATCAAGTTGGTTTGCCTCCACGGATGATGTTTCGACATGCGGATCGATTTCGCTCCGTCCGTTTCCAGGAAAGTGCTTCAATGCACCAGTTATCGATACATCGTTCAAGCCTTGAATGGTTTTCTTTCCATATTGATACACCTTTTCCGGATCTTGTCCAAATGAGCGATTATCCGTTTTCGATAGATCAAGAACAGGGGCGAAATTAATGTTAATTCCCATGGATCCTAGTTCTGTCCCATTCAATTTGGCCACCTTGTACATGTCTTCAGCAGATGCATTTTTTCCAAGATCCTGTTGTGCAGGGAGGGGCGATACCCGTTCCTTCATCCGAATGATGTCCCCGCCTTCCTGATCGATGGCCACCATCAACGGAAGCGAATGGGTACTTTGATTGGCCATTTGCTGAAGTGAATTGGATAACCTAGCAACTTGTTTAGGGGATTTCATATTACGGTCAAAATAAATGACGCCCCCTATATGTTTTTGTTCAATAAGCTCCGTAATTTCACTGCTCTTTTCAGTTCCCTTAAAACCTACCATCATAAGCTGTCCGATTTTTTCTTCAAGCGTCATTTTTTTCAGCAATTTTTCTATCCTCTCGTGACTATCCGCACCGGTGTCTTTTCGTTTTTCCTCTCTGGAATTCACATCCATATTCAACTGAATGAGCAACACTGTAAAAGCGAGGATTGCAATGAGGAACAGACCCCAATATATATTTTTTTTATTCTTCATGCTTTGACCTTCTTTGACATTTTCTCTGTCCTTCCTTGATAGCCCTTTTATTGATTTCGCTGCACACTTCTTAATCATGTTCATAAAGTGACAGTTCTATATCATCATTGCCGATTTTTTTGCATAAACCTTTAGCCGCGTACAATACTACATACATAGCCTAATTCAAAGGAGATGCCCCCCCATGAACGGAATCTTGAAGAATATTGCCGTCACTTTCAGTCATGCAGTCGATTATGCAAAAGAAAAAATAACGGCCATTACAGGAACAACTTCTGTTACAATAGCGGAATTGAGTGAGCACATCATCAATCAGCCTGAAACAAAACTAATCAGGAAAAACCTTTTAGGGATACCTTTTTCTTTTTATCATTTACAAAAAGAAGACGTTACGTACTATTTGGAAATGAAAAGCTCACAGGTTCTCCAGTTGGATGTTCAAGCGCATAATCACACGATTGTGTCTTACAGGTCTTATCGGGATAAATCCAGCTTGCCCATGGCCATTAGATTTCCTAAAACCCTTCTATCCGAATGACTTCGTTACAAAAATAAAAAAGCTGATATCCCCTGCATATGGGGTTATCAGCTTTTTTCAAATCTTATAGGGAGAAAAAACGGTCTCTTTCACTTGAAATCCATTTCTCGGCATCTTCTTCATCCTTTTTAACCAAGCGGTTAACGAGGATATCATGCCAAATGTAATTTTCGAGAAAATTGATATGAATGGGATCATCTGTGTAAAACGCCGTTTCCCTCGTTTCGGGAGAAGGGCCGTAAATCGTCTCCTTGCCATCGATGGATAAAATGAACCATTTATTTTCTCCGATATTTTCCACATAGCTTGTTTTGCGATGTTTATCTATACCTGATAATGGGTTTTCAACCTGAAATGCAATCCCCTTGAGAGTGCAATGCCCGGCGACCCCTATTAGCTCTTGTTCAAGTTTTCCATACATCTCGTCCCATAAGGAAACTACCACCCTTTTCTCGGCTTTGTGAATCAAAGTACGGCAGAAGGATAGGATGTGCCCTTCACCTTTAAGCGTCATTACACGATTGTCGGACATCGGTTCGATTTTCTCGAATTGCTTTAGTGTATGGCTGATGGATTGATAGGTATTGTTCCATTTTGATTGAACCGATTCCAAAAAAACATCGACTGGCAGCGGTGAATATAGTATCGAGTCATTGATTTCCTCTTTTAAGACGATTCCTTCTTCTTGCAGTCCATTTAATATTTCATAGATACGGGCCCTTGGAATTCCTGATTCCTTGCTTACTTGATAGGCACTGGCTGGGCCTTGGCGAACCAAAGAAACATAAGCCTTTGCTTCATATTGACTAAACCCGAGAGACTGTATTTTTTGAATGATATCTTGCATAGTACCTCCTAGTGCTTTTAGTAAGTTATATGCCTATCATACCAAATCTCTTATCGAAATCTATTCGATTTCAATCGGTATGACTCATAATATTCTTATTTACAGAACAGCTTCTATTAGTTACTATCTTAATAGTGACTAATATAAATGGGTTATGGCTTCAGCAAAACAAGCAATCCAGCCATAATGCTATTGATACGGAGGCTTCTTAGATGGAGGATATACAAGTTTCAACACTTTTGCTGCTGATGTTTTTCGGGTTTTTGGCAGCATTCATTGATTCTGTAGTCGGAGGCGGCGGCCTGATTTCCATACCCGCTTTATTATTTTCAGGACTTTCCCCTTCAGCAGCAATCGCAACGAATAAGTTAGCAAGTTCCATGGGGTCTTTAACAAGTACCATCGCCTTCATTCGCTCAGGTAAGGTTGATTTCAAACAGGTTTCCAAACTTTTCCCACTAATTTTCATAGGTTCCCTGCTAGGAGCTTGGGTTGTCAATTTCGTCTCCCCTGAATTATTAAAGCCAATGATTTTGGTTCTATTAATAGCTATTGCCATTTATACCTTTTTTAAAAAGGACTGGGGACAGAAATCGACTTACCATAAACTCACATGGCAAAAGACTGCACTATTTGCGTTCGCTATATTTGCCATTGGTTTTTATGATGGTTTTTTGGGTGCTGGAACGGGATCTTTCATTTTATTTGCCTTTTTAATGATTGGCTTTGATTTTTTGCACTCTGCAGGAAATGCAAAATTTTTGAACTTCGGAAGTAATTTGGCAGCACTGATCATGTTCATATACCTTGATACCGTCAACTTTACCTATGGAATACCGATGGGGATTTCCATGATAGCTGGAGCCTTGGCCGGTTCTAGATTCGCCATTAAGAAGGGAGTGGCATATGTAAGAGTATTATTTATCATAGTAACCGTCATTCTGATCATGAAAAATATAATGGATTACTTAACTTTTTCTTAAAAAATCGAATTCAGCACCTGATTCCCGCCACATTATGTGACATATAGGAATTATTTGGGTATATGATAGGTATAGACTGGTGGAAAGGTGTGGTTGGATGATTGAAAAGTGGAATGGCGAAGAAATGGCAGATGTATCAGGGCAAACCATTGTGATCACTGGTGCCAATAGTGGCCTTGGCTTCGAAACGGCTTTTGCACTGGCCGGTAAGGGAGCAGAGATCATCCTTGCTGTCCGGAATGCTTCAAAGGGAGAAAAGGCGGTCGATAGAATCTTAGGGGTCCACCCTAAGGCAAATGTACGAGTGATGCAGCTCGATTTAAGTGATTTAAGCAGCATTCGTCATTTTGCTGATTCCTTTCAGGAAAACTATGAATCTCTCTCCGTCCTCATCAATAACGCAGGTGTGATGATTCCTCCCTACAGTAAAACGAAAGATGGTTTTGAGCTTCAATTCGGCAGCAATCATCTCGGTCATTTTGCTTTGACAGGTCTCCTTCTTCCGCGTATCCTTTCTACGCCAAAATCGCGTGTGGTCACATTGAGCAGCTTAGCCGCCATCAATGGATATATAGACTTCGAAAATTTAAATGGTGAAAACGGTTATAAACCAATGAAATACTATGGGCAAAGCAAGCTGGCCAATCTACTCTTCGCCCGCGAATTACAGAGTAAATT
This sequence comes from Peribacillus sp. NPDC058075, assembly GCF_042885195.1. Classification (NCBI taxonomy): domain Bacteria; kingdom Bacillati; phylum Bacillota; class Bacilli; order Caryophanales; family Bacillaceae; genus Peribacillus; species Peribacillus sp. NPDC058075. The sequence continues at coordinate 34,391 of NZ_JBHVSL010000002.1, forward strand.
CAACCAGCATGGTGCAACCCCGATCAGTGTTGCCTGTCATCCTGGCCTTTCCCATACTAATCTCATGTCACGCGGATCTGGCCAACCCATAAATAGATTCGTGCACTTTCTTTCGAAAACCATCACCCAGCCGGCAAGTATGGGAGCATTGCCTACCCTTTATGCCGCAACTGAACCTACATTAACAGGCGGGGAGTATATCGGACCCGATGGAAAGAAGAGCAGAAAAGGCTTTCCTAGAAAAGACGATATCATCGATACCTTATATAATGAAGAAACTTCAAAAAGATTATGGGATATTTCAGAAACCTTGACAGAGGTCAAATATCGTTTCACCGAAAGCATTACACCAAAATGACTGTATCTTTCCCCTGTTTTCGCTCATGAACAGTGCAAAAAAAAGAGGGAGCATAATGCCCCCTCTTTTCGCTTTCATCATTCAGCGTCAAAAACTTCTACTTTTTCCATTTTGTCGCCATTTTTCATAGCTTTGGCTGTTTCAAGTCCAGATGTCACTTTACCGAATACTGTGTGAACACCGTTAAGATGCGGTTGTGGTTCGTGCACGATAAAGAATTGGCTTGAGCCAGTATCTTTTCCGGCATGTGCCATAGATAGACTGCCTGCCTCATGTTTGTGAGGGTTTCCTTCTGTTTCACATTTGATTTGCGTGCCGCTTCCGCCTGCGCCTGTACCTGTTGGGTCTCCGCCTTGGCTTACGAAACCAGGAATGACACGGTGAAAGACCACACCATTATAAAATCCTGTGTTTGCTAAGTTTTCGAAGTTAGCCACTGTGTTCGGCGCTTCGTTCGGGAAAAGGTCGAATTCGATTTTTTCTCCGTTTGCCATAAGTATGTATCCTTTTTTAGCCATGTAAAACATCTCCTTTAATATGAACTGAATCAAATCTAATAGTACCATTTTTAGAAGCAGAAAGAAAAGCGAGCGGTACTTATTTCGAATAGTATCATTATACATTCCTATATTTTTTCATTTATAATGGAGTAGATTCATTATTATAAGGGGGAACGTACCATGATTCAGCAATTTGATGCTTTAGTCGTGAACAAGCAAGATGATCAATTCACCGTTAACATTCAGCAACTATCACTCGATGATCTACCTCAAGGCGAAGTGCTCATCCGTGTTCATTATTCCGGTGTGAACTATAAAGATAGCCTTGCGGCCATTCCGAATGGAAACATCGTCAGCAGCTATCCGATCGTTCCGGGCATTGATATGGCTGGTGTTGTCGTTTCATCTGAGGATTCCCGCTTTAAAGAAGGAGACGAAGTCATTGCGACCTCCTACGGGATTGGCGTTTCCCAATCAGGAGGCTATAGTCAGTTTGCCCGTGTTCCTGCAGAGTGGATCGTCCCGCTTCCTGATGGCCTTACAATGAAAGAGGCGATGATCATCGGAACGGCCGGTTTCACTGCAGCACTATCGGTTCTGCGATTGGAAGAAAATAACCTCACCCCTGAGCAAGGGAACGTTCTCGTCACTGGTGCAACTGGCGGGGTCGGGAGTTTCGCTGTCTCGATCCTTTCCAAACTTGGCTATTCCGTTGAGGCGAGTACAGGAAAAGAATCGGAACATGGATACTTGAAGAAAATCGGTGCAGCGACCATTGTATCGCGAGAAGATGTATATGATGGCAAGCTGCGGGCACTGGGCAAGCAGAAGTGGAGCGGGGCGGTAGATCCCGTCGGCGGTGAACCGTTAGCATCGGTCCTTAGCCAAATCAAGTATGGCGGGGCTGTGGCGGTCAGTGGATTGACAGCTGGTACAAGCCTTCCTGCCACCGTCTTTCCTTTCATCCTAAGAGGGGTTAATCTTCTTGGGATCGATTCGGTCAATTGCCCTATGGATACAAGATTGAAAGTTTGGCATCGCCTTGCCACCGACTTTAAACTAGAGCATTTAGAACAGCTCGTTCAACAGGAAATTACACTTGAAGAATTGCCTGACGTCCTTCCTACCCTATTAAAAGGGGAAGCAAGAGGCAGAACGATCGTTAAGCTATAATCCAAAAAGTGACGAGAGCATGGCTTCTCGTCACTTTTCATTGTGAACTTTCATTGATAGGGAGACTGATATCTACAATCGTCCCTTCTCCCACTTCGCTGCTGAAATGAATTTCCCCATTATGCTCATGGATGATTTTAGTGCTGACCATGAGCCCAAACCCTGTTCCTTTTTCAGAGGTGCTATAAAAAGGCTGCCCTAGATGCTTCATGCGCTCATTTGAGATTCCGCAGCCTTGATCAGTGAACCGGATCATTGCAGAGTCACCTTCATGGTTTAACTGTATATGAAGTTTGCCGCCATTCGGCATGGCTTCTATCGCATTATTGACGACATTCGTGAATACTTGTTTTAACTGATTCGGTTCGCCAAAGACAGATGCCGAATCCGTATTATATTCCTTGATGACTTCGACATCATTCAATATCGCTTGAAACTCAGCTAACGTAATCACACTATCCAATATATCGTTAAGCTGAATGACTTCACAAACCTTCGCTTCAGGCTCTGCTAAACTTAAAAACTCATTGGCAAGTTTTTCGATTTTTTCTACTTCACTGACCATCATTTCAAGATAGTCCTTTTGCTCAGGGTATTCCCTTAATAATTGTAAAAATCCTTTGACCGTAGTTAATGGATTTCTTATTTCATGTGCGATGCCCGCAGCCATCTGTCCTACCGCCGATAACATATTGGATTTACAGAGCAGCTCTTCGGTCTTTTTACGCTCCGTAATATCCCTGCAAAATACCTGTATGGCCGGTTGACCTTTATATATAATCGGGAGACCGAGTGTTTCTCCATAAAATACTTGTCCGTCAAGTCGAATGAACTTTTGTTCCAGTAAACCAACAGCCTGATGATCGTCCCTCATGATCTCGATTCTTTTTTGTACACTTTCCCGGGACTCCAGGTGAACGAACTGAAAAACCGATTTACCGATAATATCTTCCACACTATCCATCCCAAGCATTTTTGCCCCCATGGGATTCATATACTCGATGATCCCATTGCGATGTACAAAAATCGCTTCAGGTGAGACCTCAACTAAACTGCGATACCTTTGCTCACTTTCCTTCAAGGCAGCTTCAGCAAGTTTTTGATTCGTGATGTCCCGATAAGCGAAAACGAGTGCACACGGCTCATTTTCATCATTACGGATATTGAACAGGGAAATACTTACATCGATTAACTGGCCATCCTTCCTTAGCCTGACCGTTTCAAAGCCTTTCTTTTGTACCCCTGCCTTAATCTGGTCATGCAGCTCATTGACTGACTTCTTCAAGAAATCAGGAATGATTGGAAACGGCATGCCTATGAGCTCATCATTCGTCCAACCGAAAAACTCTTCAAAAGCTGCATTCACTTGAAGGGCCTTTCCTTCCAGATCAACAATGGAAATGGCGTCCGGGTTATTCTTCATGAAAGACTTAAATTTCTCGGTATTATCCTCCGCCCGTTCCCCCATTTTCCCTTGTCCATAATTAATAAGCCTTTTACTCATCAATTTTTTTATTCCTTTCTTATCCGGAAATTTACAGTCTCAATTTTACAGTATCAGTAAATCATTTGCCAGTATTATCATATGATTTTTCCAAGTTAAGGATTGATGCACAAAGAGGCCAAACCCGCATAAGGTTCAGCCTCTTTCTTAAAATGTATTATAAATATTTGGACATTCCGTACCTGTTGGTTCATAAAAGCAATGAAGCTTGAAACGTCCAACCAGAGGTTGATTATACCAGGTTTCCGGACAATCTCCCGGTGGCCTGAAGTACCATAGGCTAAATTTCGAGGGCCATATCCTTTCACCATTTACACTTCGGCGTGCAAGTCTTTTTTCCCTGTCTCGTGCCCGCTGATAAAAATACCCCTTCTGTACAGCTTCAAAGGCATGCTCCTGATAAATCATGTCTGGAATCGTCCTCAGCCCTTTGAAATCAGAACAATTCGACCTAATCCGATTGATCCCTACATTACCGATCATCAACATGCCCTGATCACCTTCGCCCTCGCCTTCCGCTCTAAGCAATCTTGCCAATAAGGCTATATCGGCATCAGTGTGCTTTACAACGGCCATTCCATCACCTCCACTTTTTTTATCCTATGCCTCGGAGATGGAAAAATACTCCGTTTATTAACAAAATCTTCATATGGAGTACACGTCCTATCAATAATACAACCCTATACTTAAGTAAGGCTGGATAGCACGCGTGGCTATCATGGTATTTGGCGAAGGCGGGGCCAATACTTACTTTATACATATAAAAAAGGCGCACATATTGTGCGTCTCGGATTGTAGACAAACTCGATCAAAGTCTAGTTTATCTACAGTTTTTAAGGGTTTGTACAATTGCCTTAAGGCACTCTCTTAACTCAAAAAGGTTTCGGAATGGTGTCATTCCGAAACCTTTTTGTCTGTAAACGGAGGCCGCACACATTGTTCCGTCTTTTTATCTTGTCATTCTTTCGCTTCAAATGCCGCTTCAAACGCCAAGGATACCTTTTCGAACTCTTCATCCGATTCGATATCAAGCAGTTCACCTTCGCCTTCGACCCTGAAAAAGAAAATATCGATATCTTCATCTGTATCCTCTTCAATATCTTCAAGCAAACCTACTGCAACATATTCCGTTCCTTCTACATCCAATGAACCTAAAACCTCAACTTCATGGCCTTCATCACTGTCATCAGTAAGAGTGAATATTTCACCTTCACGAATTTTCCCCATACTACCTCTCCTCTCATATCCATTAATAATGGAGTTGTTTCCATAGTATATCTACTATTCCATTTAGAAACAAATTTTTGCCCTGGAAAATGTTAAATTTCATTCTTAAGAATGAATCAATAGATATTATGGAAGAAAAGTATTATCCCAGAAGCCATTTGGCATTTTTCATTATTTACCAATACTTTACCTTTATTAACATCATTTAAAAATTATCTAAAAACGGCTATAAAAATGTAATTATATTCCGAATAATCTTATATATACTAATATTAGCAAATTGAATTTAATGAAGGAGGAAGATTTCTTGGCTGTGAAGAGGGTAGATCACATTGGCGTTGTTGTAAAAGATATTGAAAAATCCATCGCCTTTTATCAAGATGTGCTGGATTTAAAATTAAAAGGACGCATGACTCATACTAATGGGGTAATCGAACTGGCATTCCTGGGTTACGAAGAGTCCGATGAAACAGAAATAGAATTGATTCAGGGATATAGCGACAAACTGCCATCCGAAGCAACGATCCACCATTTTGCCATTACCGTGGATGATATCGAAGAAGAATATGCCCGGATCAAAAGCTTGGATAACACCGAGCTGATTGATGAAGAGATCGTCACTCTTCCAAATGGTTATCGCTATTTCTACATATATGGACCGGAAAAAGAGTGGATTGAATTTTTCCAAAGGTAAAAAGCATACTAAAAAAGCAGAGTCTTAAAGACTTCTGCTTTTTAACGTTTCTTCAATATTTTGGCAAAATTTACAGATAAAAAACCTTTCTTTACTTAACCGAAGTAATTTCTTAATATACTGCATTTATCCTAAAAGTAATAATATTTTTGGAGGTATGCATTTTGGGGAAAATGAGCAAAAAGGTAGCAGGTATTACGTTAGCGGGCGCGGTAGCCATTTCATCACTGGGTATTTCAACGATAAAGGAAGATGTTCAGGCAAAAGACAAGAAAAAAGAACCAACAAACGTCATCATGATGGTGATGGATGGGACAAGCACAGGAGCCACAACCCTTTCAAGGTGGTATAAAGGCGATAATCTAGCGATGGACGAAATGCTGTCTGGCGGTATGCGTACATATTCTGCTGAATCGGCCATTACAGACTCAGCTCCTGCAGCAACAGCGCTTGCGACAGGAAATAAATCCAATGATAAATTTGTCGGTGTCCTGCCAACCATCGTTAATTCTCCAGGGCTCGATCCGGTTAATCCGAAAAATGCCCATAAACCAGTCGCTAACGTTTTGGAGGGTGCGAAACAAGCCGGAAAGGCTACTGGCATCATTTCTACATCTGAAATCCAGCATGCCACACCCGCAGGCTTCTCCGCTCACGTGACACATCGAAGCAATTATGGTGATATTGCGGAACAGCAGGTTTATCAGGGGATTGACGTTGTTTTGGGAGGGGGCAAAGAATCCCTTTTACCAGGTAAAACAAAAAATGCAAGAAATGATGGAGAAAACCTTTTGGAAGTGCTTGATGAAGAAAAATATGATTTTGTTGAAACCCGTGACGAGCTGTTAAACTCTAAATCGAATAAAATTTGGGGAAGCTTTGCACCAAGTGCCCTAGCATATGATTTAGACCGTGAAACAACAAAGCCAAGTGAGCCCACTTTAGCCGAAATGACCAATAAAGCCCTTAAAACCTTGAAAAAAGATAAAGATGGCTTCTTCTTATTTGTCGAAGGAAGCAAGATTGACTGGGCTGCTCACGGAAACGACACGATTGGAATGATTAGTGATACTTTAGCTTTTGATGATGCCGTGAACGAAGCCCTTAAGTTTGCAAAAAATGACGGAAACACGATGGTCATTGCTGTAACGGACCATGGGAACAGCGGAATTACAATGGGTAACGTAAACACGAACTCCTCCTACCCGGAAACACCCGTATCAGCCTATATCGATCCTTTAAAGAAAGCGAAGATGACGGTTGAAGGAGCTTTAAGTAAGTTAAAACCCGATCATTCCAATCTAAAAGAAGTTGCAGCACTTTATGGACTTGATGATCTGACTTCTGAAGAAACAGCAAAACTTACCTCTTCTAAAAACCTAGGTACTGAAATGACAAAGCTGCTTGCTAACCGTGCAAACATTGGCTTTACAACAGGAGGTCATACAGGAGAAGACGTATTCCTGTATTCTTATGGCCCTTCAAAACCTACTGGATTAGTGGAGAATACAGACCTCGCTAAAAAAATGGCCGAATTCATGGGCTTTGATTTACAAAAATTATCGAACAAACTATACATGAATGCTAAAGATTCCTTTGAGAAAAAAGGATATTCTACCCGTATTGATGTGACAGACCCGAATAACCCAGTTTTCGTAGCGAAAAAGGGGCAGCAAAAAGTGGAGTTGCCTGCAAATAAGAATATCGTTATTAGCAAGACTCCTAAATCCACTAAACAAAAGGAAATAAATGCCATCACCGTTTACAACGGAAAAGACTTCTATATATCTGAACAAGCATTAAAGGCAGTCAAGTAAGCAACACTTCTTTATAACGATGTAGGAGCCCTTGTTTTTAACAAGGGCTCCTTTTCTCAAGATTTAGTTCTTGATCCTTTTCAAAAAAAAAGTGAATGAAAGAAAGACATTAAATCACCTTCCTTCTCCCCGCTTCACCAGCTTGACTTTTTGACACCCGGCAGTTGCCCTTTATGAGCAAGTTCCCTAAAAATGATACGTGACATGTTGAATTTGCGCATATATCCACGGGGCCTCCCCGTTACGCCACAGCGATTGCTGACCCTTGTCGGCGAGGAATCACGCGGGAGTTTGGCCAATGCGGCATAATCCCCTTTCTCCTTCAATTCCTTTCTTAGTTCTGCATACTTTTCGACCATTGCCAGCTGTTTTTGCGCTTTTATCACCTAGGATTTTTTCGCCATTTCAATTCTCCTTTTTTAAGACCTTAAATTTATGAAAATCTATAAACTATTCACAATTCGCTCCGCTGCCTGTCTTGCTCCCGATATATTCCTGGATATCGGTCCCATTTCAAGTTCAGCCAATGCACCCGTGACATATAAACCAGGTCCCCACTGCAACGACTGCGATACAATTGGATAACCACATCCCGCGCAGCGTAAATCATGCGACCGTATGACTGGCGTCAGCCAATCCTTCCCTGGCATTGATGACTTAAAGCCGGTCGCTAATAGGATCGTCCCCGTTTGTTGAATGACCTTTTCATTTTTATCCCTGAGGCTGATATGGCCGTCCCTCCACACAGCGCTTATCACCTCAACATCCATGACACGCAATAATCCCTGTTTAACCTGATTCATCAGCGCTCTATGTAAGTCAGGTGGGATGGATCCCTTATTACGGGCCTGGATAATGGTCTCGCGTCTTTTTTGATAGCTAGTTATAGCATGGAAAGGGCGCTGTTTTTTCGGCCCTAACCAACCAGGATCACTGTCGAAATCATGAATCCTATATGGATGCCGCTTTAGTAGCGTTACGTCATTGGGATAGCTTTTACTTAGCTTTAAAGCAAGATGGACAGAAGATATGCCTCCCCCAATGATCGTGATGGGTCCTTGTAATTGTGTCAGCTCCGGAATATTTTCATCGAATATGTGGTAAATGGGACCCCCATGCTCTTGTTTGAATTGCCGTGCCCATTCAGGCCAAGAAGGCTGTTCACCAATACCAATTGAAATCACAAGTTTTTGTCCTAAAAGCCGTCGTTTGTTTTGCAATTGGATTTTCCAGCCCTGTCCCGTTTTGCAGGCAGAGGTGACCTCCCCTTGCACCCATGCCTTCTTAATGGATAGATCATCAGCCAAATGAACACTATGTTCATTGAAGGATTTTAGGGACGGCCGCTTATAGTGGCCGTAAAAGTTATTGTTCCAGTCTGCCTTTTCCACATATTTCTGCAGGCTGAATGGATTCACATCCAGATGGTGTACGGATGGAGAACGTAAATAAGGCATTGAAATGACTTCCGTACAATGCTTCCATCTTGCCAATGGTTCTTCATTTCTATCAACAATCGCCAGCTTGTCCACTGTCGTTTTTCCTGACTTAAGTAAAAATGCTGCCATCGTCATACCTTGAATGCCTCCGCCAATAATGATCCATTCCAACATGAACTTCCCTCCTTTTATATCCATCCTCTTCAATAAAACATAATCATTACGATTTAAACCTAAAAAATTACTTCGTTTCACGGTGAAGCGTGTGTTTCTTTAATCGCGGGCAGTACTTCTTCAATTCGATCCTGTCCGGGTTATTCCGCTTGTTTTTCGTCGTGATATAATTGCGGTCCCCTGATTCTGTGCATGCTAACGTAATGTTTACTCTCATTTTCATTATCCTCCTAAAGTTTTTATTGAACGCTTTCCGTAAATGCAGGCAATCGATCTTCATAAAGAGACCAATCCTGCTGCATCTCCATTTCCGTCAATAAGCATTGATCTAATTCACTTTCGATTTCCTGTTGATTCATTTGAATGCCAATCATCACAAGCTCCGTCATCCTGTCACCATATACTGCATTCCACCGTTCCAATAATTCAGGTGCTTCCTTTAAAATTTGGCGTTGTTCGTCCACAGGGTATGCTGCGATCCATTTACCGGCGGCTTGTAATGTTAAGGACGGTCCTGCCTGTGAAAGCAAGCCTGCCATATCATTTCTCGATGACAGCCAAAGGAACCCCTTTGCCCTCACCACTTGTACGGGCCAGTTTTCTAACCAATCCATCAGCCGTTCGGGATGAAACGGTATTTGCCTTCTGTAAACGAAGGATGAAATCCCGTACTCCAGGGTCTCCGGGATATGCTCTTCATTCAATTCCTTTATCCAGCCCGCTCCTTGGCTTGCCGCTTCAAAATCAAATAACTGTGTGTTCAATACATCCTTTAGCGGCACCTTGGAATGATTCGTTTCGATGATCCTCGCATCCGCATTCATTTTATGAAAAACCGCCTTTAATTCCTCAACGGCATCAGCATCCATTAAATCGATTTTATTTAACAAGATGACATTGGCAAACTCTATCTGATCTATTAGTAGGTCGACCACTTCCCTGCCATCGGCAGCATCAGTTGCCTGCATCCTGTCAATAAGTGTTTCTCCGGAAGTGAAGTCTTTCCAAAAGTTATACCCATCAACAACGGTGACCATCGTATCAAGCCGGCAATATTCCGATAAATCAATTCCCATGCTTTCATCAACATAGGTGAAGGTCTGGGCTACAGGTACCGGTTCGCTTATCCCAGTCGATTCAATCACGATGTAATCAATGTTCCCTTGTTTCGCCAATTTCTCCACTTCAATCATCAAATCCTCACGAAGCGTACAGCAAATGCAGCCGTTCTGCATTTCCACCAGTTTTTCATCTGTCCGGGTAAACCCTCCCTGTTTCACCAGCGAAGCATCAATATTGATTTCACTCATATCATTAACGATGACGGCAACCTTCAGGTCATTCCGATTTTCAAGAATATGATTCAAAAGTGTCGTCTTTCCCGCACCAAGGTATCCACTCAATACCGTAACCGGAATTTTCTTCATCTCCATCCATCCCACTCCTTTACCTGATTTCTTTGCTGTACATAAATCGAAATCATTACGATTTATGTACCGAAGCTATCACTCATGCAAAAACACCCCTTAATAATAAAACGTAATCATTACTATTTGCAAGTTTTTTTCGAAAATGCCCCCAAATACTTTTTCTGAACAAATGTAATCACGATTGCTCCAATACTGCTCATGGGCAATCAAGGATAAATGAAAGGTGCTGACATTCTTCATGAAATGAAAATAAAAATTAAATGGAAGCCCACTCCACATAACATCATGTGTAATGAACCTCCATTGAGTTTTATCATTAAATGTACTTTTGACAAGCTGCTGTTCATCAACAACGTTTCAAAATCCAATTCATTTTTCTTTTTCTATGTTGCCAATCGAGAAAAAAATTATTGGCTATTGTGCTTATTCCGCCATTTCCCATCCTGAAGATGTTACTGTCTTTTGTTCAAAAGTTTCAATTTCTCTCTGTTTCGCCAGTTTAGAAGCTTGTGACATGGACCACGTTAAATTCCCAAAAGCAATCACTGTCCCGATCGAGATAACTAACACCTTTTTACAAAGTATTTTCTTCAATAGCTTCCTCCTGAGAATGTATTGGAATACTCTAAATATAAACCAACATTGTTAACCTCACATGTAGCTGCTGTAAATGTACGAAATTATTTTTGTACAAATGTAAACACAAAAAAGCTGAATGCATATGCAGTCAGCTTTTCATAGGTGTTTCTTATTTATAAAACACTTTGTCGACGTTGTATTTGGCATGAAGTTTATTGATCATGTACGTTTCATAGATTTCACGTTCCATAGCGTCTTCAACTATAAGAATGTCAATTTTCTTGACTTCATTACGATGATCTTTAATCGGAGAAACATTATCCTCGAAATGCTTCTTGACCCTTGGTCTTAATTTACGAGCTTTCCCGACAAAAATCAGCTCATCGTTTTCATTGTAAAACAAGATGATGCCGCCTTTATCACGGGGAATCAAATGAAAATCGATAAACCCGTAAATTTCAGGAATGACAGGTTCGTCTCCTTCTATAACTTGCTTTCTTTGTTTGATGCTTATATCCGCTGCAGGGATTTCAATTTTAATCATTACAATTCACGTCCTCTATTTGTATAAGGTGAAACTTCAATCGGAATCAAAAACTCCGGTTTCACGCTAATCACTTCAATCTTAAAGGTAAATGTTATCATAATTATGAATGAAAAGCCATGTATGCCTTGATTTGTTTAGATGAATTATATTTAATATAAAGAAGAAGACTCGCTAAGAGTCTCCTTCTTTGTCGGGAATATCCGTTACCACCTGTGAGCCTTTGCATTGCTTCTTAGTATAATGTTTGTTTGCGATTCTTGCGTATGGCCATTAACTTGAGATTTTGAACGCTTAGGTCTTGTCCAATTATGGTGAAACTTTTGAGAATGTGGATCTAATTGATCTTTATAGCTCATTCTGTGTCACCTCATCATTAGGATTTGGATATTCCGTTCGGTGATAGTATTACCATCACTTGTTCTAGTATTTGATTTTTATAAAGATTCATACGCCATTTCCTTAAAAAGCGAATTCAGCTAACTTGCCTTTTGCAAGGACTTCCCCTTCTTCATTTACCGCATCACTTGTCATGAGGGATATGCCCTTTATGTCTCCATCATTTAGAATGAAACCAATGTTTCCGCTTTTTGAACCGTTTCCTTCTATTTCACCAGTAAGTTCTTCCAAGTAGATCTCATCTTCCCATGTCAGATGTTCTCCTCTGTCCGTTTCAAGGAAAGCAACTGGGGAAAACTTAATTTTTTTATCGGTATTGTTTTTGATTTCCACGTTCACTTTTACGATATCGAAATCTTCATCATGCGTATAGCCGTGGAAGAAATCAATCATGCTGTAATCCGGAGTAGCATGCATCACTTTCATTTCTTTGACTTTAACCTCGATCGGGCCAACATTCAGCGTTTCATTCACTTTTTTATAGGCCTTCAAAGTTAATTCGCCTTTGGCATCAGAAACATTCTGACCGATCTGGTTCAAGTTTACATCATCAGGAAGCTGTGGATTCGGAACATAGACATCCTTTTTTTCCAGTGGTCGTGCAATTTCCTCTGTTTTATCTTTAGCCGTCGTTTCTTCTTCGTAAGCTGGTTGGGTATTAAGAGCGCCAAAAGCGGTTAATAACAAGGCACCAATCATCAGTCTGTTCATTGAATCCCTCCCTGAAGTGTTATTACTTCTTTAATAGGTCAAAGATGATTTTGGCCTGATCCGTGTTATCGACCTGCCCGGCAAAACGTTCTTTATATGGGCCGTATGCGTAGACCGGAACATCTTCACCCGTATGTCCTCCGGTAGTCCAGGCAGTATTGGTCCGATTATCAAATATAGCTTCGATGGCATTATCGACTTTCGTCACATTTTTTGATTTGGCGGCTTCTGTTACCGTTTTGATTTCATCATCCGTTAGCTTCACTTCATTTTGGTTAATATATTGCTTTAACGTCTTTTCAACATCGGCTCCTTTGACGATGGCATCCGCCATGAAGTCAGGGGTGCGTTTGGCTGCCTTGATTGGTTCACCGTACCAGTTATATATTCCTTTTGCTCCGATCGAGAATCCTCCTGTAGAGTGATCCGCAGTAGCCACCACTAAGGTATGTTTGTCTTTCTTCGCGAATTCCATGGCTGACTTGTATGCTTTTTCAAAGTCTTCCATTTCACTCATTGCACCTACGATATCATTATCATGTCCGGCCCAATCGACCTGGCTTCCCTCGACCATAAGGAAGAATCCATCTTTATCTTTATTCAAGCGCTGGATCGCCGAACTTGTCATGTCTGCCAAAGAAGGCGTTTCACTTGGGCGGTCAATCATTTTCGGGAGTCCTTCAGAAGCGAATAAACCAAGGACCTGTTCATTTTTGTCCTTAAGCATTTGATTTTTATCCGTCACATAACTGTAACCGTCTTTTTCGAAGGCATTCGCCAAATTGACATCAGGACGGACAAAATTGGATTTCCCACCGCCCAATAGGACGTCAATTTTATGTTTGCCCTTGATTAAGTCATTATAATAATCGTCTGCGATTGAATTCATGTTTTTCCGATTTTCATCATGGGCGCCAAAAGATGCAGGTGTAGCATGAGTGATTTCCGAAGTGGCAACCAATCCCGTCGCTTTTCCTTTTTCCTTTGCTGCTTCCAATACCGTTTTGACTTCGGATTTATCATTATCCACTGCAATGGCAGCGTTATAAGTCTTCACTCCGGCAGACATTGCCGTTGCGGCTGATGCTGAATCCGTTATATTTTGTGCAGAGTCTTCTGGGTAAGTCATTTGCTGGCCAACCAAGTATTTATCAAACTCTGTCCGTTCTGCCACCTTCGTACCAGGATTATCTTTTAAATACCGGTAAGCGGAGGTATAGGAAACACCCATGCCGTCACCGATCAGGAAAATCACGTTCTTAATTTCCGGTTCTTTTTTTTGGTTACCCTTTGCCGAAACATGATCCGCAGCGGACCATGATAAACTTCCAAATGCTAATGCCGAAACAAGTGTAATCGGTAACACCTTTTTACTCCATGTGCGATTCAAATGAATGACCTCCCGTTAATCTTTTCTATTTAATTTAACTATAGGTGAAGAACATGAACTCATTGTCAAGGCTATGTAAAAAAGCAGCAGGATAATTGTTAAGACAAGGTAAAGGCAGCAATGTTACAAAATTATATGCACTTTCATGAAGTTGTTGGTTATTCAGGAAAATCATCAGTATTGGGGGCATGTTACAGGGTTTAGCGGAGTAAACACCAGCGTGGATAAGTGATCTTTCATTTAACTTCATCAAATCAGGGTAATTTGAAAGTGCTAAAAAATTGGATAAAAGAAAATAAAGCACCCTATCAGGATGCTTCAGAGCCAGACTTCAAACAAATTCTATCCCTACAGTTTTCCAGAAATCCGCTCCCTTTCCGGCGGCTGTCTGCCAACCCTCATCAAATCAAGCGCGTTTGGAGTCTCGGCTGGCTAGCTATTCGCCAGAAGTGTCACAAATTTCTTCAATTCAATAGAAGTTTTATAAAACATTAAAAAACCATGGAATAAACTAGTCTTAAACAGTTCGGGATGAGACCAGCCTACAATTTTTCTTTAGGGCGGAAAGCGAGTGCCTGGAGTAGTAATCAAACGTTTGATTAAAGAAATCCGCTCCCTTTCCGCCCCCTTTTGTCGACAAACTGAAGCTCTCCATTTAAAGAGCGCTTTTTTCACTATTATTTCTCTACAACTAAACATTCCAAAGCACGGGCCGCATTGACTCTCGCCACCTCGATTGAATTGGCAGATGACAAGGCGACTGCCACCCTTCTGCCTGCCTTTGTAACAGGTTTTCCGAAAAGACGCACCTGTGTATTAGGTAAAGCCAAAGCCTTTTCAACACCGACTATTGAATATTCCGATAACTCTTCTTGAGCTTTTAATGGCCGGCTGGCACCTGGGCTGATCAGCTTGATTTCCGGAATGGGGAACCCTAGAATTGCCCGAATATGAAGGGCAAACTCAGACAAATTTTGAGTCACTAATGTCACTAGCCCCGTATCATGCGGACGTGGGGAAACTTCACTGAAATAGACTTTTTCCCCTGAGAGGAAAAGCTCAACCCCGAATAATCCGTACCCACCAAGTTCATCTGTAATGGAACGGGCGATTTTTTTCGCTTCCATTATTTGCGTTTCTGTCATACTATGCGGCTGCCAGGATTCAATATAATCACCGCCCTGCTGGATATGACCGATGGGAGCACAAAACATGGTACCATTTACAGCCCGGACAGTAAGCAGCGTGATTTCCGAATCAAAACGGATAAATTCTTCAATGATCACCCGTCCATTTTGAACCCGGCCGCCTTCCATCGCGATTTTCCAGCAATCCTCCAGGTCACTTTCCGTGCGGCACACACTTTGTCCTTTACCTGAAGAACTCATCAGCGGTTTGACGACATTCGGAAAGCCAACTTCCTTGGCAGCTTGGACAAATTCTTCATATGTATCGGCGAATTTGTAGGCTGCGGTCGGAATCTCCAGAGTTTCAGAAGCCAACCTCCTGATTCCTTCACGATCCATAGTCAATTTAGCCGCCCTTGCCGTTGGAATGACATGGAAGCCTTCCTCTTCCAACTTGACTAATTCGGAAGTAGCGATGGCTTCGATTTCCGGCACAATCAAATCGGGTTGTTCTTTCTCTACAACTCCTCTTAGTTGTTCCGCATCAAGCATATCGATCACATAACTGCGATGAGCGACTTGCATGGCAGGGGCATGTTCATAGCGGTCTACAGCAACGGTCTCCACACCAAGCCGCTGTGCTTCAAGTATGACCTCTTTCCCCAATTCACCTGAGCCCAATAATAAAATCTTTTTTGATTTATACATTCAGTCTCTCCTCCTTAATTCCTCAAAAACATTATATACGAACTATAAACGAATAAACATAAATATTTATTCGTATTTTCAATCATTTCACTCAGAAAATATAAAATAAACATATATATTTTAAGTATTCTTAATACCAACTTGACAAATTGGATTAATATTTTTCATGCTGCTTTTATATAAGGGAAATATATAAGCTGACTAGTTCACTGGAGGCTCTCTATTCAACAAGGATAGGGGGTTTTTCGTTTTTATCATTGAGGGAGGATTACACGATGCAAAAGGGATCACTACGGATTATTTCCCTTATCATGAATGAGAAGCAAAATGGGGGCTTAGAAAATATGGAGTACCTTAATCTGCCGGACAGAATATTTTTCCATTGGCGCCAACAGCAATATCGACTGAACAGAGGGGTTTACAACACAATCGATCATTGGTTCTATGAATATGGCATTGTCCATATTCTTCACCGCCGGATCAACCTTTTAGCCTTTTTGGATTTCGCTTCTACCCCTGAACAAGAAGCCGGAAAAACAAAGTTCATTAAATTCGGCAATGGTGGCCTAAAGCAAAAGTTGCAGGAATTCATTGCAGATTAACCTGAATCTTATAAGGCCCTTATCAGTATTATGGCCCATTCTCCTCCTACTGGTAAGGGACACTTATACGAATGTCGAAATTTGCAATACGATTATTTTTGAAAATGTAAGCGCTTTCTATTATAATGAAATTAGGTTGGATGGCATGCGTGGCCGTCAAAGTATATGGCGTAGGTGGGGCCAATACTAGCGCTAAGGAGTTAATCTTCTTTTCCGCAAAACTATTAGAATTCCTTTTGGCAAGGGCTGCAATATTACTGGGGCATGGAGAATGTCCGTTAATTTTAGGCTAAAAAGCGAGTTAATCATGCAATCGATAAGTAAAGCATAACTTTACTTATTTTTTGCAGCAGCCCTCATCGTTTCAGATCTAATAGTTTATAAGACTAAAAAGCTCTTCCCCATGGTAACGGAGTTGAGCTTTTTCATTTGGACAAAATTCACATATATAATCCTGCCAAGAAAATCCCAAGCGACTTCTGATAAATCTCATCGAACTGTGATATAGGGAGGGGATTCGTTCCTTTGCCCAGCTCCACGGTAAACCCCGGCCTGCGCCAATCCTGAATGAACCAATCCTTATACCCTGCGTAACTATTGGCGGATTTGACAGGCTCATATCCACTGACCCTCGCAAACTCATTGACTATCGTTTCCGACTCAGGCGGTTCCAAACCTTCAAACCCCCAATAAATGACCTCTCCTTGGGTATGGAATGCAAGGACTTTGCCAAAATCACGTTTTCTTGTCAACTCTGACATTGCAATGGCTTCTGGCTGTGTAAGCGGCCCTTCACCGGAATAATTTGCCGGACCTGGCTCCGTTACATTATTGCGTTCTTTTTCCAGTTCCCATTTGGCGGGAAATTGATCATTCAGATCCACCCCGTTAATATTTGCTTTCCAGCTTGAGAAGTCTTCGCTTCCATTATTCCATTCCACGAGTCGTCGTCTCAATGACTCATCTGCAGGCGGGCCTTTCAGAACCAACTCCACTCCGTCCGGATTCACCATTGGGACGATCGACAGCATCGTCTGTTGATAAAAGGGAAACAGGGATAGACCGCGGATGTCAGCCTGATTCGTGATTGCAAGTAAATAATCATTTAAAAAGGTCATGATCACAGGCGTGGTTATCCACTCATTCGCATGAAAGGAACCATTATAGTGAACTCGTTTGTTACCATTTCCAATCTGCACTTCAGGGATATCCCTTTTAAGCACAGAGTCACCGATCGGGGCGGTTTTAATAAATGGATAGATCGTTTTCAAACGTCTTACATCGGTCATCATCGTCTCATAATCATATTCCCTGTTTCCTTGAATTAGCCTCCATGTAATTCTTAATGGCACAGAAATTGTCTGACCAACTTGCAGGGCATTCGGGTTGAGATTGGGATTAACCAATAATAGCGTATCCAAAGTAAGATGACGTGACCTGGCAATTGCCCATAACGAATCACCTTGTTTAATATGATAACTGGTCGTCGTAAAGCCAGGAATTTTGATTTGTTGGCCAATCATAAGTGCAAGTGGATCAATCCCACTATTGGAATCAATAATAAGTTGGTAATTCACCTTGAATAATTGGCTATAATACCACAAGGAATCATTTTGCCGCACAAAAACGTCCATACTGCACCTCCTCTTAACCAAATGTATGCTGATTCGATTTAATTATTGCCAACGCAACGCACCCTCACCAATAGAAAAGTCACTCCTCAAAACGAACCAAATTGGGGGCATCATCCAGAATGCTTACATATTGCTCACTACTTCCATATGTCCCCTCAGGGTCTAATTCCTGATATCTTTTGAATTTCGCCATCCGATCTTCTTCTTTGACCCAGCCCAGATGCTTTAAGCGAATGTCGGATAACTTGTGAGGCAATTCAAAGACATTTTCTGCAAATCTCCCACAATGCTGCGGCCTATCGTTCCATTTGCATTCAAACCCCTCCCGATACCTGACCAGGAACGGCCGGTAATACCGGTGAGCGCACCAGTGTTCATCCTCCCTGTAATGGGTTTCATTCCAAAAGTCATATAATCGGAAGCAATATACATCCACTTCTTGATCACTTATCAGCTGCCTGACTACCTCTTTGAATCTTTTTTCAAACATTTCATCAGCGTCAAGATTTAAAATCCACTCGGGATTTGACTTCACCGTCTCCGACCATTGTTGTTTACGCAGTTCTATTTCATTGGAGAACTTGGAGAGATCATTCCTGATGATACGCACCGATATCCCCTTCAATACCTCTAAACAAACCTCTGCGGAATCGTCCGTGCTTCCATCATCAATAATCACGGCTTCATCAATATAATCACGAATTTCCTCTAAAACCTTCCTTAGATAACGGTCACTTTCATTTTTGATGACCATGCTCAGCGTTAATTTGGGTCGGGATGCCCCTGAAGGTGAAGCCCCCCTTTTATCCGTCCGATCAAGGAATTCCATCGCACCATCCAGGTCCGAATCCCTGTATATATGATAAGCGGGCAAGTGGGTATCAACATACAGGGAAAACCCTAAAGCTGCCGCACGGATGCAAAAATGCCGGTCTTCACCCCAAAATGATAGATTCTCAATCATTTTAAAATTCACACCTGCTTTCAACGCTTTTTGGCTGATGAGTGTACAGGCACCCAGGCCCCCAACTTTATGAACACCAGGTGTTCTCATCTGTTGGATGTACGACTGATAACGTGTGGTGATCTCCGAGTCCGCCAACTCTTGACCGCGTGATATCTCCCATTGGGTGTATTCATCGTATAACCATACTTGGGGCCGTTCTTGGGCATCAGGCTGCCATTTTGTCCAGAAAATATTAGAGATGATATCCTTTTTGGCAGAAATAAGCTGCTTGATGGTCAAAGGGTATAGCAGGAGGTCCGAGTCGATTAGAAATAAATAATCATAGTCTTCCTTAATCGCGTGTTCGATCATCATATTTTTGAAATCAGCGACCTTCCATACTAGATTCTCATTCCAGTAATGGGTAATGCCATTACACACATATACATCGCTTTGATTGGATGCCAGTATCTTGACATTGTTCCGCTCCTGACCGAAATCCTCTAGCATTTTGCTTGATCGCTCATCTTCATTGTCATCAATGAAGATAATGCCAAGCTCCAGTCCCTCCACATCCAACCTTTTAAGTGAGAGCAGGAACTTTTGTAAAATATCTGGTTTCTGGTAAATTGGACTGCCTACTAACACCCGATTCTTTTTACTAGTCATAAATTCCACCCTTTATAATTTAAGTAACTGGCCCCCAATTAATCTGACAGCCTGACTTCCTTACAAACATTTATAACTATATATTCTTACCGAACTTGTCGGGTGCCACTTATATAACGGAGCCCTCCATAAACAAAACAAAACAGGCATCCATTCATGAATGGATGCCTGTTTGCATTTACTAGATTGGTAGTCCTATATTTTACACTTCTTGCGGTACAGATAAACCTAAACCTTCGGCTATGCGCGTTCCATATTCCGGATCGGCTTTGTAAAAATGGCCGATTTGACGAAGCTTGATTTCTTCTAATTCCACAGGTTTCATTGCGCCCACGATCGTGTCAACAAGGCGAGTTTTCTCTTCGGCACTTAATAGACGGTATAAGTCACCTGCTTGGGTGTAGTGATCATCACTATTATGACCGACTTGTGCAGCTTGCCCAGTCACCTCGAAAGGAGTGACTTTATTTTCCGTTGATTCGGCAGGGCCTCCAAAACTATTCGGCTCATAATAAACAGATCCCTTGCCATTGTCATCTGCACGCATGAAGCCATCACGCTGATAGTTATTCGCTTCCACTTTCGGACGGTTAACCGGAAGCTGGTTATGATTCGAGCCCACACGGTAACGGTGTGCATCTCCATAAGCGAATAGGCGTCCTTGAAGCATCTTGTCTGGGGAAGCTTCAATTCCCGGTACGAATGTTCCCGGTGAGAACGTGGCTTGCTCCACTTCTGCAAAGTAGTTTTCAGGATTTCTGTTCAATACCATACGACCAAGCTCGATCAGCGGATAATCTTTTTGAGACCATACCTTCGTCACATCGAATGGATCGAAACGGTATGTATCCGCATCTTCCAGAGGCATGATCTGAACATACAATTTCCATGCAGGGAAGTCCCCTTTTTCAATAGCATTGAAAAGATCTTCCGTATGGTAATCAGGGTTTTCACCCGCTAGTTTTGCTGCTAGATCCACATCAAGGTTTTTGATGCCCTGCTCTGTTTTGAAGTGGTATTTCACCCAAACGCCTTTTCCTTCAGCATTCACCCATTTAAATGTGTGGCTTCCGAAACCATGTGTATGACGGAGTGTAGCAGGAATGCCCCGGTCGGACATCAGGATCGTCACTTGGTGAAGAGATTCCGGTGAATGTGACCAGAAATCCCATACTGCCGTAGGGTTTTTCAAATGAGTTCTAGGATCTCTTTTTTGTGTATGGATGAAGTCGGGGAATTTAATCGCATCGCGAATAAAGAATACAGGCGTATTATTACCGACGATATCGTAGTTTCCTTCTTCCGTGTAGAATTTAACAGCAAATCCACGCGGGTCACGGACTGTATCAGCAGAACCCAATTCACCTGCAACAGTGGAGAAACGGATAAATAGATCTGTCTTCTTGCCCACACCATTGAAAAGTTTAGCTTTCGTGTACTGAGAAAGGTCGTTCGTTACTTCGAAAGTTCCGAATGCACCTGCACCCTTCGCATGAACTACACGTTCAGGCACACGTTCACGGTTGAAGTGGGCTAGTTTTTCCAATAAGTGTACATCTTGAATGAGCACCGGGCCGCGTTCGCCGGCAGTGACCGAGTTTTGATTATCCCCAACTGGCGCTCCCCAGCTTGTAGTAAGGTTTTTCTTATTTGTCATTATTGAACCACCTTTTCCTTATTATTTATGTATATAATGATAAAGCTTCTCAGAAAAAAATCAATACTTATTTATAATAATTTTAATATAATAATCAATTCATTATTTTTTTATTGCTATTACGATTTCAAACACTCCTAACATATGGAAAAACATAATGATGCAAACCGTTGAAGGAACCGCATATTCCCATAATTACATTCCTAATAATGGTATACGACCCTTATAACCAATATTCCTTCACGACAAGTGATTTTATCATTTCTCCTACCAATGGGTTAGTAATCGAGAATGATGCTGAATATGCATAGATACTTTGCGCTACTTCACCCATCTCCTTCTATTTATCTTATATCAAACCGAAGTGTTCTCCTGTGACTTTGTTCACTTCATCTGCCTTTTTTTACATGGTGAATAGAAGAATGCATAGAAACTAATTTTTCATTGCTTTTGTGAATCCTATCTTCAGCAGTACACTTCATGAATGGACTGAAACAAGAAGCCTTCACCCTTTATTTGCTAGAGCAAATGTAAACATACCGGTTTGTGTTCGTTTAGAAAATAAGATACTATTACGTTAAAATGACCGTCCAATAAGAGTAAGGGTGATATATATGAATGAGCGCAAACAATTGGTAGTTAAATATGCACACCAATTATTTATTGAAAAGGGATATCAAGCAACTTCCATTCAGGATATTTTAGATTATAGCGGCATTTCAAAAGGAACATTTTATAACTACTTTTCTTCTAAAAGCGAATTGCTTAAGGCAGTCTTCCTAACTTCGCAAGAAAAATTCGAAAAAGAGCGGAATGAATTGCTGATTGGGCAAAACCTTGCAGATATTGAGATATTCATCAAACAATCAGAATTACAAATGCACTCCAACAAAAACAATAAAATCTTTTTCTTATATGAAGAAGTAATGATTTCAAATGATTCCGAACTTAAGAACTTCATCACACATGCTAAATTCCAGCATATCCATTGGCTATCAAAACGGTTTCTGGACATTTTCGGTGCTGATAAAAAACCCTATATTTTGGACTGTGCCATTCTTTACTCGGGAATGATGCATCAAACGATTCATTTTAATGCTTTAGCTAAAGAGCCTGAATTCAACCCTACTGAAATTATCCGTTATTGCGTCGATAGGATTAAATCGATTTTCGAAGATGTCAGCCAGTCAAATGCACAACTTTTGGAACCCGACATCATAAAGCAATGGCTGCCAGAGTGTTTCCATTCACAGCAGGATTTTCATACTGCACTCCTTCACTCTGCAAACGACCTAAAAAAGAAGATCCTAAGGCTATGTCAAGATGATGAAGCAGAACGGGTTAAAAACCTAAAATTGATTCACTTTATCCAAGAGGAATTATTACAAAACGTTGAACCGCGAACCTTTCTCATTGAAAGTGCCCTGCTTTCCTTAAACACCAATCCAAAATTGCAAAACACATTGGAATTAAGTGAATTCGAAAAGATCATTGCGAACAATTAAATAGAAAAAGAAGACAAATGGGGTTCGGAATTTATTCCAAACCACAATAAGAATAAGTTAAACTAAATGGTTTTTTACTGTTATATGAAATCCTCAATGGATTGAAGAAAACTAGCTGAAACGTTCTTTTTAAGAGTTAGTAAAATAGAACATTGATTTCCTCTACAGGCACTCGCTTTCCGCGGGCGTCCAGGAGCCTCCTCGGCGCAAGCATGTGGGGTCTCCCTTGGACGTGTTTTTCCCTCAGGATCTCGAACACCTGCTCCAATCAACTGGACTGTTTTTAAAGAAAAACTGCTTTAAACCCTTTAATGGGCCTTTTTTCACTCTGAGTGAATACATATCGTATTCCTCTTTTTTTTTGTGACAATTCTGCAAACATATAACTGAAATTCATGGAATTTTAGTATAATGACTTGTAGTAAAGGTGACTTCAGAAGGAGTTTTTTCATGAACATAATCATGCGTTTTCTTATCAACGGGCTGGTATTGCTCGTTATTGACTGGCTTCTCGACTCCATCACGATTAAATCTTACGGAACAGCGTTGCTGGCGGTCTTTATATTATCCATCATGAACTTGCTGGTTAGGCCCATTCTCCAGCTTATCACATTGCCAATCACCATCCTGACGTTCGGGTTGTTCTCTTTCATTATCAATGCCTTCACATTCCAAATCACTTCCTATGCCGTCAGTGGCTTTGTCATAAATTCTTTTTGGGGAGCTTTAATCGGATCATTGTTATTGAGTTTCATTCAAAGTCTTCTTATAAAACAGAGTAAAAAAAAACGTCAGTAGCATACTGACGGTTTCAGACTGTAGACAACTCGATGCAAAAATCGAATTTTTCTACAGTTTTTTTGAGTTTATACAATATGAACGTTGATTTCCTCTATTGGCACTCGCTTTCCGTGGGCGGTCCGGGAGCCTCGTACACCCCGCTCCAATCAACTTTGTTTTAAAATTCAGATAGAAATCATAACTTGGGCCAATTGGTTACTGAACATCATTTAGTTGAGTTATTCAATTTCCTTTTATTTTTGACTTGGTAAAAGATACGCGTTCCGAAGTCAATCGCCAAAGTTTAGAACCTGTATTTTTGTTAAAAATCCCCTTCATTTCAAATGACTTACCCCTTTTTTCTACAAACTGAATCAGTAAGTTGGATACTGATTGTTTTTCGTATATATTTTTCATTTTCAAAACAGCCTTCGATATTTCCCGGGCTATATCCCCAAATTCCGCTAAGCTTCACTAGCTGTATTCTCTCATTTTTGACAATGCAGAAGGAGAAAGCGCCTCAAATCCATAACTTTACATATACATGCCGATTTCTCTCGAAATGGGTATGAATCGATTTATGGAGGAATGACATGTTCACAAAACCTGAACCAAGATTGGCCCTGCCCATTTTACTCGTGCTTGCTTTCTTTATTCCCAGTTTTTTCACTCCCCCATCATTAGCCGCGGCTGGCGATGGCAGCTTGTCATATCCTTACTCCATTTCCCAAGCGATTGCGAATCAAGACAGCACGGTTAAAACGGTCAGTGGCTATGTGACGGGTCAGCCCACTTCAGCCAATACCGTCGTCACGAGCGGCTATCCGAATGACTATGCCATAGCATTGGCAGAAAGCTCATCGGAAACTAACAATGCCAAAATGGTATATGTTCAGATTCCATCCTCCTTCCGCTCTGAATTTGGCTTAAAAACAAATCCTTCTTTAAAAGGAAAAAAAATCACCGTTACTGGCACACTGAGTGCCTATTTCACCCATCCAGGCTTAAAAGATGTATCTGCCATGTTTTCAGGGAATGATTCACCAGAACCGGAGATACCAGGGGTTGGCTCATACTATGATTCAGCCAGCGGAAAATCAGGGTTGGCGCTTAAGAATGCCCTCCATCAAATCATCGATGACCATTCGGAAATATCCTATTCAAATGTATGGGACGCTTTACGGAAAACCGATGAGGACCCGAATAACCCCAATCATGTCATTCTTCTTTATACAGGGCGCTCCCAAGGAAAAACGATGAATGGATCTGGCGTTAATGATTGGAATCGCGAGCATGTATGGGCAAAATCACATGGTGATTTTGGTACCACTTTAGGTCCCGGCACCGATCTGCACCATCTTCGGCCGACTGATGTCTCTGTCAACAGTACAAGAAACAACCTGGACTTTGATAATGGAGGTTCTGAACATACCGAAGCAATAGGAAATTACTATGATTCTGATTCATGGGAACCTCGCGATAGTGTCAAAGGTGATGTCGCCCGGATGCTGTTTTATATGGCAGTTCGATACGAGGGTGATGCAGGGGAAGTCGATTTAGAATTAAATAATCAAGTGAACAATGGTACCGCCCCATATCATGGTAAATTGGCTGTTTTACTGGAATGGAATGAACAGGACCCAGTAGATGCCTTCGAGCGTAACCGGAATGAGATCATTTACAATGAATATCAGCATAATCGCAACCCTTTCATAGATCATCCAGAATGGGCCTCCACCATCTGGCAATGATAAAACGAACAAGCTGTTCCTTATTTTCGGGGCAGCTTTTACACTATTAAATAACTAAATTTTTTGAAAAATCACATAATTATATTTTGGTTGAATAGCATTCCAATTAGTTTTGAAAGTTTGTTAGACGATGATAACAGATAGGATCGCTTCCGTGGTAAGCGTTTTCATTTTTTTCTTTACATTCTGACTATTAAAATATATTATTTAGTTGTAATATTATGTGAAAAACCAATGAATAATATGTATTCTCCTCTACTAGTGATAAAATGCTAGATAGAGAATATTAAACTCCAACATAGAAAAGGGGAAAATTATGCAAAACTCCAAAGAATCTCAACTGCATAGAGGTTTGGAAGAAAGACATATCGCATTAATGTCTCTTGGCGCAGCCATTGGAGTCGGTTTATTTCTCGGCTCGGCATCTGCAATTAAATTAGCAGGCCCAGCCATCATCATTTCCTATGCAATTGGCGGGCTTATGATCTATCTTATCATGCGTGCACTTGGTGAAATGGCGATAAAAAATCCTGTTGCAGGCTCTTTCAGTCGCTATGCAAGCGAATTTGTCGGTCCTCTTGCCGGGTATATAACCGGATGGAATTACTGGTTCGTTTGGATTGCCACCTGTATGGCTGAAATTACGGCAGTCGGAATCTATATGCAATTTTGGTTCCCAGGTACTCCGCAATGGGCTTGGGCGTTAGCCGCACTTGCCATCATGACAACGATTAACTTTCTTGCTGTAAAAGCTTACGGTGAATTGGAGTTTTGGTTCGCCCTTATTAAAATCGTAACGATCATCCTTATGATCGTCCTTGGCTTCGGAATGATCATCTTTGGACTGGGGAACGGCGGAATCGCGGTCGGATTCGGCAATCTTGTTGAAAATGGAGGATTTTTCCCGAATGGGATCTCTGGTGTCATCCTCTCGTTTCAAATGGTCATGTTCGCCTATTTGGGAATTGAAATGCTCGGTGTAACCGCAGGTGAAGTTAAAAACCCTGAAAAATCCTTAAAAAGAGCCATCGATACCGTTTTTTATCGGATTTTACTATTTTACGTTTTAGCTCTGACAGTCATTTTATCGATCACTCCATGGAATGAAATGAATGGAGAAAACAGCCCATTCGTTATGATGTTCGATAAAATCGGTATTCCAGGCGCAGCAGGGATCATTCAGTTTGTCGTACTGACAGCAGCCCTTTCATCTTGTAACAGCGGTATCTTCAGTACAGGAAGAATGTTATTCAACCTAGCGCAGCAAGGTGAATCACCAAAAAGTTTCGAACGTACAACAAAGTCAGGCATTCCTGGCGTTGCCATTATCGTTTCGGCTATCGTGCTTCTTTTCGGTGTTTACCTTAACTACATGGAAGCCGATAAAGTTTTCACTTACGTCACAAGTGTTGCTACATTCGGTGCCCTCTGGACATGGGGAACCATACTTGTCACACAGATCATGTCTAGACGGAAAATGAGTCAGGGAGAAAAACAAGGCTTATCTTACAAAATGCCTCTTTTCCCATTCACTTCTTACTTAACTTTAGCCTTTTTAGTATTCGTAATGGTAGTACTCGGTTTTTCAGCAGATACAAGAATCGCTTTAATCGTTGGTCCGATTTGGATCTTACTGCTGGTAGCCCTGTATTATGTGACCGGCTTACATAAACGGAAAAGATAAATGTCAGAGGGTGCCAAGCTAATTGGCACCCTCTCTTTCTGCCTTCACCTTTTACCCCTTCTATTGATCACCCAATGGACCGCCGCACCAGCTCCGACCAAAATAATGAGGATAGGCAAGTTTCCTATTATAAAAACAATGATTCCTGAACCCGCTTTAAGTAATAGATTCGCACTTGTTGCAAGTTGTTTCTTCGTTCTTTCCCATGTATTCCATTCTTTATTATCAATGCCCGGCACAACTATCCGGTCCTGTGATAACGTGATGGTCACCGTCGAATATGAAGTCTGGTTCTCAAGATACTTCATTTGCCCGGTCAGCTGCTCTATTTCTTCTTGCACCACGGCAAGATCGGATGATATTTTCAGCAAATCCTCCGTCTTCTCAGCATCCTTCATGAATGCAAGCAACCTTTCCTCTACTGCCCTTTTTGACTTCAATCTTGCTTTTAAATCTACATATTGCTCCGTTACATCCTGTCCTGTCACATTCCTTCCGACCACTTCTGAAGCCTCGCCCTCGCTATCGGCTAGAAAATCCTGAAAATGGGCTTCAGGGACCCGAACAGTGATCGTTCCTTCCACCAGTTCTTCATCTTCTCTGTAAACATTGGACTCGACAACATATCCCCCGTATTCAGCCACCTTATTCTCAATCTTCATTTGTGCCTTTTCGAGGTTCTTCACCTTCAACTCAAGCTGGGCTTGATGGATGACCTTTCTTTCATCTGTCACCCCTTCCTTTTCCGCTGCTTCTTCCTGCTGCACCATATTCCCGGAAATTGAAGCGTCCATTTTACTTTCCGCCTTTTCATCCTGTGATTTCGATGCTGAATCATCTTTTTCATTACTGCTGCATCCAGAAAGTAAAAGGAACAAACAGAACATAAACATCAGTGTTTTACGGTTCATCGGTATTCCCCCTTTTCTTAATAGTACCGACGTAAAGTTTGGAAGAAAGTTACACTTCTTGATTAAAGAGAATGATTTATTTTCAGATAAGAAGGTAAAAGTATAAGAACATCCAAATAATGAAGAAAGAAGAGGATTGCATTATGAATTACGGAAAATTAGCAAAAAGTGTATGGATACCTGTGTTCGGAGGTTCACTTGTGGGGATATTCGCCACAAGGAATTCCAAAGAAATTTATGACAAACTCAAGAAACCGTCTTTTGCACCTCCTTCCTGGACTTTCCCCGTTGCTTGGACCAGCCTTTATACAATCATGGGAATAGCGAAATATCGCATTGCATCCAAAGAAAAAGCATCGAAGTCCGCTGAACGCCTCTATGATACTCAACTAGGGTTGAATTTCTTATGGTCTTTTTTATTCTTCAAATGGGGCTTGCGCGGAACAGCCTTTATTGAAATGGCTGCACTGCTGACCTTGATTACATTAACGGCATTCGAGTTTTATAAAATAGACCGTACATCCGGTTTAGCCATGGTTCCCTATATTGCATGGGTCACCTTTGCATTGGGATTGAACTTCTCCATTTTCAGAAACAATTAATCACAAAAGGAAGCGCCCCTTCTATTAAGGAGCGCCCACTTAGAGTTTCACGAGTAAACTTCTATTAATTATTGATATTTGTAATTCTGCCTTCAATATCTGCCGTGATTTTCCCGCCTTTGAACGTTTCTTTTACATAGTTAACGAATGCTTCCAGATCAGCATGTCCAAACACACGCTCTTTTCCTTTCAGGACGGTATAGTTATCACCGCCGCTTGCCATGAAATCATTGACGGCCACCGTGTATGTTTCGGTATCCTTGATCAGTGTTCCGTCCGCTTTCTTCAATAAGGTGACACGTTCCGTGACAGGTTTACTGAAGTCGGCTGTATAGCTCAGTCCAGAAATTTGCAAAGTTTTCGGAGATCCTTCAACGATCCATTGCTGTTGAAGCAGCGTTTTCACTTCCGCTCCAGTCAGTTCCAGCTTAACCAATACGTTTCCGAACGGCTGGATTTTCGCTAAATCGGAAAAAGTGACTTCCCCCTTTGGAATATCTGCACGAATTCCGCCTGGATTCATGAAGGCAAAATCGGAATTCAAATCTGCCTTCATGGAATCGGCAATTAAATTCCCAAGGCCCGTTTCCTGCGTATACGCATTGGCTCTTAAAATTTTCTCATCCGTTGTCCCAAGCGGGGCTTTCAACTCGGGGAACATGTCTAGATAGTCGTTAATGAATTTCGTCGTCCCGGCATCCGGTGTGATGCCATCTTGTGTAACCGTGACAATCTCAGCTGACTTTTTGACAATATCCTTAGTGTTTGGATCGATTTCCAAATCCACATCTTCAAAAGCCGTTCCATAAGAGTAAGCTTGTACAATCAATTTATTATCCACATAGTTGTTGACCTTTGCATGATTATCCCCTGCTAAGATCACATCTACTTCATCATCCACAGCATTAGCAAGATCAGCCACTTCGCCTGTGATGACCCCTTCTTTTTCAGTGCCTGGGTCATGTGAGATGATCACAATCGATTTTACGCCTTTTTCCTTCAACTCGTTAACCGCCTTATTTACGGCAGGTGCCTGTTCTATGAATTCCACATTCTTAATGCCATCCGGACTTACTTTTTGAGGTGTGGCATTCGTGACTACACCTATGAACCCAATATCAATCCCGCCGACCTTTTTTATGACGTAAGGATCCAAAATCGGTTTTTTCGTGTCTTTATATACGACATTGGCAACTACATATGGAAAGTTCAATTTATCGAATACCACATCGGATGTTGGTGACTTTCCGCCATTGATTTGAGCCATCAGGGTTTCTACCCCTTTGTCGAACTCATGGTTCCCGACAGTTCCGACATCGAATTTCATATTATTCAAAAACTGAAGCGTCGGTTTGTCCTGGATCAAAGAAGAAACGGGTGCACTTGCCCCAACAGCATCCCCTGCTGAAAGTAAAAGTGTATTTTCAGGGTTTTCAGCTTTACGCTTCTTTAAGTGCGCAGCTAAATAATCGGCACGCCCTTGTTTGATACCGCCAAAATCAGAAGTGGTATCAAGCTGGCCGTGAAGATCATTGATCCCGAGCAGTTGCACCTTAACGTTTTCTTTTCCCAAATTATATTTGTAAATGCCAAAGCCTTTATCATCCTTTTTGCCTGTAAAGGAAATCGGGCTGTCTTCCTTTAAATATTCCGCACCTTTTGGTGATGAGGTGAAAGTAACGTTCACCTTGCCTGAAATCGGGGCAATCGACCAGTTATTATCAGCAGTTGGATTGATCTCACCCTCTTGTGTGATGTAATCCATCAAGATCTGACGATTTTCATCCGCAGAGTCAACTACATATTCGCTGCCCTTGACTCCCGGGAAGTTCCCCCCGCCCGAAGCACGATAATTATTCGTCACGACGATGAAATCTTGATTTGGGTCCACTGGTTCACCATTATATTTCAAATCTGCAATCCTGCTTGAATCCGACACTTTTATCCCTTTTTCATCATAGCGCGGAGCCTTGGTGACATCGATTTGATACGTAACGCCATCAATCACATCAAAGTTATAAACGGCAAACTTTCCATTAAGCAGCTCCTGTTCCTCAGATTTGGCAGGATCGATTGTATTGTATTTCCCGGCAGACATCTCAAGCCACTCTTTAACAACTGACCCTTTGATCTTGATTGCCTTCAAGGTGTTATCGTATAAATATAAATCACCGGCGCTGCGAATGGTCAGTCCGCCTTCCTTGATTTCGGTGAATTCCTCGACACCATTTCGACCCGCTTTGAAAGGGGCTCCTACAGATAGAATCGGCAAGTCTTTGTATTCAGGGCGGTTGCTTTGGATGTATTTTTCTACATACCATTTCTGTGCACTCGTCACGACCTGTACCGAAGGATCGTCTTGCACAAGCGCGAAATAACTATGAATTGGAGCTGTCGTCGTTCCAATTGGCGTGTTGACATACTTGATCGTTCCTTCGTGATCCTTCTTCACGGCTTTGACGACAGATGCATCTTCAGCTGCTTTTTTTCCTGTTAATTTATCGTTGATTGCCCGTGTTGATGAATCAGAATTGACGACTTTCCATTTCCCCTTGATATTCTGGATATCAAGATCGATGATCCCGAGATTACTGCCGCCATATCCTGCTTGAACGGCTGGTACACCATTGATGGTACCCTTTTTATTATCCACGCCTTTAAGGACTTTTCCTTGGCTATCTTTGAATAGGCTGTCTAAAGAAGCCTCATCTTGAGCCGGAAAGACCTTATGCGTGTGGGAGAAAGTGATGGCATCGATGCCGGATACCTTGCTTAATGAATAGATGACATCCTCTGTATTCTTGATATCGCCATTAAACCCGGAATGCGTGAGCGCCACGATGACATCCGCGCCCTTTTTCTTCATTTCAGGTACATATTTTTTTGCAGTCGTGATGATTTCTTTTGTAATGACCTTACCTTCAAGGTTCGCTTTATCCCAATCCATGATTTGCGGAGGGGCGAATCCAATGTAGCCTATTTTTACTGATTTTTCTTTTCCATTGATGTCTTTTACTTTCTTTGTGACGATTTTATAAGGAGTATATTTATTTTTATCATTGTTTGAATTATTGTCTTTATCTTTTTTATAAACATTGGCATTGACATAAGGGAAGTTTGCATCGTTGATGGCCTCGTCCAAATAAGCTAAACCATAATTGAATTCATGATTGCCGAATGTGGCCACATCATAGTCAAGCAAGTTCATCGCTTTATAGACGGGATGGACTTCACCTTTTTTAAGTGGCGCTATTTTTGCTTTGTACGTACCTAGCGGTGTCCCTTGAATAAGGTCGCCGTTATCCACTAAAACGCTATTTTTCACTTCTTTTCGTGCCTGTTTGATTAAAGAAGCCGTGCGGGAAAAGCCGACAGAGTCCGATACGGCATCCTTATAGTAATCATAGCTCACCAGATTAGTGTGTATATCTGTCGTTTCCATGATCCTTAGTTCAAAAGGTGCATCCGAAACGGAGACTGCCAGGCTGTTGCCGAAGTTACTCGTATTGCCGTTATACTTGGAGACAACCGATACTTTGATCCAATAACCCGATTGGTACGAGTTGAAATACGCAGAGAACTTTTGGGCCGATTTAATATCCGCCTCAATGGCTGATTGTGAAATGACCTTCGTCCCATTCATTAATTGGAAGACAACGGTTTCATTTCCTTTGTTTCCTTTTTTCGGTGTGACCGTTACAGTCGCTTTGGTGCCTTTTGAGTAATGAACAGTAGGAGTTGAAATGGTAAATGGTTCAGTCTTGACCGGTTTCTTATTAGACTCATTGGCGGATGTCTCCCCCGGTACGGTAAATGGGGCTGCAATCAAACTCACAGCAAGTATTGGAGCGAGCATCTTATTAACATGCATTTTGAACGACATACTTCACAACCCTTCTATTTTTGTAAAATGCTAGAATAATATATCATGATTTTGTCGAATAAACGCCAAAATTTACTGTAATATTACGAATTTTGAATAAATGGTACTTTTTATCTATTTTCATTCACTGAACATGGATCGTTTTTCCTTCAAATATATATAAAGGGCTAGCCCATGCACATGAGCTAGCCTGCTTACACCGTATAGGATTTCAAGATCTTTCCTTCTTCTTCGACGCTCTCTACTTCAACAGTAAACGGAAGCGCCGCTGAAGTTAGTCCGCTTGATTATTATAAGACCAAGGCACTCCCCCCAGCATACTCCCAATTGAAAATGAAATGCTTACTGAAGAATCTAATAAATCATCTCAAAACCAATGAAATAAATTAAGTTCGTTATTATTCTTTATGGTTTTCTTTATCTATTAATTTTTTCTCATTCGTTTTTTGGCAAAGTTTCTATAAACAAGGTTTCATCAAAACAAAAGTGTATTTTAACGTAACTCAAAATAAAAGTCATAAAAATGTCACTTATGTAAAAATTTCTTGGCCTATATAATTACATTTATGCTTAAAAGAAAGGATGTTTTTATTTGCCTAGTAATAAAAAGGAAGGTATAATCTTTGGACTTTTTATGTGTTTTGGTATGGTCTTTATTATGACCGTTTACAACACCACTTTACACGGTTTTTCATCGTTTACAGTAGGGGGTGCAGTGATTCAATTTGCGGTAACATTTATCGTCGCTTTAATTGCAGAGTCAATAGTTGAACCGAAGGCGCGTAAACTTGCATTATCACTGCCTTATGATAAATCGAAAGAAACCAACTTTATTATTGCAAATGCCTTTTGTATGGTCCCTGTAATGGTCCTTATTATGTCAGTATATGGGCTTATTTTAACTAGTTTAATGATAGGGATTGAGGGTTCAATTTTCATAGCTTACCTTAAAACAGTTGGTCTAAACTTTATCGTGGCGCTTCCATCACAGTTACTATTTGTTGGACCAATCTCACGCTGGTTATTAACCAAATACATTAAACCAGCGACACAAAATCCAAAATTAACAAAAGTTTGAGTGCGTAAATAGTAATATTTATTATGTTATATCCTGCTGCGTTAAGACGAAAAAATACTTATATTATGAATTAACCAGTCCCTGCTTGTCCTCCCTCCATAATCCCCTTTTTTTGAAAAAAACCTGCGGGATTCCTTTAAATTAAAAAACTGGTAAAGCAAGTTGCATTACCAGTTTTAAAAGTATAAAGCCTATAAATCCCGATCTATTAAACTGGCGGATACTGGTTCGACGCCCATCTCCCTCGACCAAATGGACAGCTGGCCTATATGGTGAATTTCGTGTGCTATCAGATGGCGCAGTATCCTGCCTTTTTCGTATGTCCCCTCCATCCAAGCTGGTTGAATCATTCCGTTCTCATCTTCAATGGCATGCGAGTTCAAATAGTCAATGACCTCAGAATGATAACGGATAGATAAATCCTCCACTTTTTCGATCGTATCATAAGCTTCCAAATCGATCGCGACATCAGGCTTCCCTTGTATGGCCCTGATCCAGCTGCATTCGACATCAATGATATGGGCAAGTGTCTTCAATATATTCCCCATCCCTCCTATGCGCTGCCGTTTCAGCTCCTCATTCGGTAAGGACCGGCACCACTTGAACCACTCATTTCGGACCTGCCAATTATAATTGAATAAAATCAACATCCGTCCCATCCACCTCACACTTAATGTCATCGAAGTATCCCTCAGCCTTTGTATTGATAATAATCCTGTCTTTGAATGGTTTTGAATCCACAAGATTCATAGAGTCTTAAAGCATGCTCATTAGTCGCCTCGACCTCGAGAAAAATATCATATCCCAGCTGGCTTTGTTCGGCTACGACCTTTTTCAATGCCTTTCTGCCAAGTCCTTTTCCCTGGTATTTTGGCAAAATGGAAAATCCATAAATCCACGCTTCCCGTCCTGAGTGATCAACACGGATCTTACCGACTGCAAGGCCTCCCTTTTCAATCATCATGGTTTTCAGAGTATCCTCATATAGGATGCGCTGATAATAATCCTTCGCTTCTTGTTTCGTAAATTGGAAACATTGAATATCCAGCTCAATTTCCGTTTCCTCATCATCTCTCCGTGAAGGGCGAACGACTGCATCACCATAATCGGCAAGCTCCGTTTGTGACCATTTCATTTGAAACTCTGAAAAAGCAAACTCACAATTGAGCTGTTTCAAAAATCCTGTTCCTGAATGGGATTGAGCCGGTGAGTTCAAGAGAATCAACTTATAGTTGCGCTCCACTGCACTCCTTATAGCCTCTTCCAGAAGCGTTGTAAAAATGCCTTGCCTCCGGTAATCAGGATGCACCATCCCGCACATCTCCGCTTTGTTTCCAAAATCGTATAGACCGAGAAAACCAACAAGCTTCAATCCTTCATAGTGAAGAAAGTCATTCTTATTCACGCCATTTCGACTGCGAAGTGTTTCCCAGTTCAGCTTTAAAGTAAAACCTTCCCGTTCACATTCATGCTGCAGGATTCGAATATCTTCTAGCTGTATATCCTTCAAATTCTCCACCCCTTTTCCATATTATCAGTTTATTACCAAAAAATAAGAAAAACAGCATCCTTTTACTTGGATGCCGCTTATTATCATAAGTTTATTGATGATGTTGTTTTTTTAAAAGTATTTTCACTTTAATCCATAAAACTAAAATCGTATGAGGGGAGGATTTCCTATCTAATTCCATTGACGGATGAATTATAGTAGTAAAATGATTCCAAATGACGATTATTTTTTACCTGTTTTGTGCTATATTCCAAATAATGGTTTACCATTTTTTATTTGAGTTTAAGGGAGGGGTGTTTGCAAAGTCTTGAGTTTCAGATAGTACCCATTTCTTTATACCCGAATTCCGGACCCTTTTTTGAATAGAATCCGAAATTCGGTGTTTATCACCTGGCACATACGTCCTGAGGTTATCGTTTTTTCGTTTTATGAGCGGACTTTTTTAAGTTCTCTACGTCCGTTGTCAGTTCTTTTAATTGTTTACCGAAGCGGAAGAGCAAAAACATAGAAACGACGAATGGATAGCCAAATTCGCTAACTAATGAAACCCACATAGTAGCATCCTCAATCATCATCCTCTTCACCCCTTTTCTTGTATCTGATATCTAAAGTGAAACTTGTTTAAAAAAATCAATCTAGCACTATTGATTCATGGAAAAAAGAACGAATGTTCGTATATAATTGATTTATTCCCCTTGTCTATCACTTTATTAATTAAAGGAGGGATAACAATGAACCAATTAACTTCTCATTTTTTTTCTCATTCATTGGAGTTTCTGCAACAACAGTACTCATCTTTCTTTGAACAACCGATCATTCAAGTATTTTTACAGAACCCAGAGCATTTAAAGATTTTCACGGAAACTCTTGATTCCCCTTCTTCCCACAACCTTTGCCATCTCAACGAGACATTCAAAATTTTCTATTACCGGGCTAAAGTTTACAAATACATGTGCTCCTTAATTTACTTTTTCTCTGTTGACTTTGATAAAAGGGCACGGAAACAGCGGGAACGCTATCGAATGGTCCTTGATGTGGCACCAAGGGATACTGGCGGATTGATCGATCGAATCGGTACTATGGACATTCAACTTGAAAAGATGGGGGAAACGAATGATCTCGCTTCACACATAAGTGATGAAGAGATGATAAAAGCCTTGAAAAAGTTAACAGTCAAACAAAGTCTGGTGCTCACCATGATCTTTTCCTACGGCCTATCCAACAAGGAAATTGCTGCCTATTTCAATGAGTCGCCACAGAATATCTCAAGCATCCGTAAACAAGCTCTAAAAAAACTGCGAAAGCACTATATGGATGAGGTATATGTTAGAAAGGAGAAAAGCCATTGTGGATAAAAAACTGTCAAAAGAAGAATTGTTGGATCTAATCGACTCTTTGAATCCTAAAATAAAAAAATCGTTAAAAAACACGAACTATCAAGACCGGAATGATCTGGAACAAGAAATCAAACTCAAGATCATTGAATCATATGAAAAAATCGCGGCAATCGAGGCCCCTAATTTTGAGGAGTTCCTTGCAGAATTCCTTACTAAGCAAAAACATTGAAAAAGTACCAAGTCCAGAGCAAGAATGCTGGACTTGGTACTTTTTTTTCTGAATATCAGTATGATGGTTTCATTGTCAGCGTATCACCTTTTGGATCGTCTAAAGTGGTTTTATGATAAGTACCCTCTGCCCAATCATCAAGCTGATCGTGATACCACTCACTTTTCACGTTACCTGATTGACCCGGGCCAACGAGGTGATAGCCTTGATTCATGTCGGCTAGGTCGATGACAAATCTCCAGGAGCCGCCATGATTAACGGTTCCATCATCTAAAAATGCAGCCGCCTGTACGGTGACACTGCTGCCGCCTACCGGCATTCCTCCGCCGCTGTTAAATAAATAATTTAATGGGGCGACACTCGATAGCGGGTGGTTAAACCTGACCTGATGATAGTCTCCCCATTCCCAATCGGCTATATCGCCACCTTGTGATTCTTCAAGTTCCGTTAAGGTCCCCTGCAGCGACTTGGCAAGCACTTGCTCTAGTCCGCCCGCCTCTTCAATCCAAGGGCCCGGCTTACCGTCCAGTGCCCGCCTTAGTAGTTCATCGACGGCCGAACGCCTTCCATTAAAGAGGTTGAGGGTTTCTTCCGGTATTTCTTCCTTAAGCAGAACATCACCTATTTTTCGCATCCAGACATTAAAAATCATCGGTGCCGCTTCATCAACGGAATCTATATGATTCCATTTTTTCAGAATCGTTAGTGCCTGGTCTTCCTGTTTCCCCCATGGACCTTTCAAAACATCTACGAATTGAGGAACAAACTCCTTGGCTTGCAAATTCACTGTATCCATCTGCAGGCTTTGCATATCCTCGGCCGTAAGCTTTTTATTGGCTTTTAAAAACTCCTGTATCCTCATCTGACGGTACGGCTGTGCCCAGTTATTGCTGATGTGGTAAGGAT
Source organism: Peribacillus sp. NPDC058075 (assembly GCF_042885195.1). Lineage (NCBI taxonomy): Bacteria > Bacillati > Bacillota > Bacilli > Caryophanales > Bacillaceae > Peribacillus > Peribacillus sp. NPDC058075. The sequence goes on from NZ_JBHVSL010000002.1 coordinate 71,849, forward strand.
AATCATCTGAGATGACTTTATTATTCGCTGTCGAAATGAATCCCTCTTCCGGATTCACCGTTTTTGGAAGTTCATCAAAGGGAATATAGCCTTTCCACTCAAATTCATCCGTCCAGCCAGGTACAGGCAGCATACTATCGCCTTTTTTCCTGATTGGAATTTTCCCATTCGCCTTATAGGCAATAGTCCCGTCGACTGAGGCAAAGACAAAATTCTGGGCCGGTGTTTCGAATTGCAAGAGAGCCTTTTCGAATTCTTTCCAGCTTCCCGCTTTATTCATATTCAGTACCGCTTCAAGCTCGGCAGATGGATCAAGTGCCGTCCACCTTAATGCAAGCACAGTATCTTTTCCGCTTTTCCCGGCAAACTCGGAGACAACCGGTCCATGGCGGGTAACCGTCACTTTATAGTCGAGTGTTTTCCCATCCTTCACCTTGATGGGTTCGTCCAAAATTTCAGCTTTTTCCCAGTTACCTTTGTAGGAGAATTCTTTCTCGTTTTCCGGGTTTCTCCTCTCAATATAAAGATCCTGTACATCCGGACCGGTATTGGTCACACCCCAAGCCACCTTTTCGTTATGACCGAGGATGATTCCCGGAATACCGGCAAAAATAACACCGCTCACATGGACCGACGGGGCCTCCAAATGCATTTGATACCAAACGGACGGTGTAGCTAATCCCAGATGGGGATCATCGGCCAATAACGGCTGACCGGAATCCGTTTTCTTGCCTGAAACTACCCAGTTATTGCTGCCGTTGAATTCATAAGGAATAACGGCCCCGGCAAAACTTTTTTCAATATCCAGTTCTTCCTTGCTGATGATATATGGAGCGCTCTTTGGATAATTAGGGAATAAATCATATGCCTTTTCCTTTGGGAACGTTTGCAGCAAATACTGCCTAAACGCCTGATCTTCCCAGTTCCCGCCTAAATCAAATGCCATATATTTACCGATGGTCAGCGAATCGACGGGTGTCCACGGCTCTGGTTCGTATCCAAGCAGAGTGAACTCCGCCGGCCATTTCCCATTTCCCTTCAATTCATTGATATAAAGATTTACCCCCTCGGCAAACACATCCAAGGCTTCTTTCCCGTTACTAGTATATGCTGCATAAGAGGCTTCAGCCGCCCGCCTCAACCCTAGTGTACGGAAATACTTATCGTTTTTGACGGTTTTCTCACCAATCACTTCACTCAATCTCCCAGAAGCCTGACGCCTGCTTAAATCCATTTGAAATAAACGATCCTGTGCTTGGATATACCCTTGGGCTAAATACAAATCATGTTCATTCGCTGCGTTGATATGCGGGACCCCACTTGAATCCCTCACTACCGTAACCGGTTTCAAAAGACCTGGAAGCGATATTTCCCCCTTCGTTACCGGCAAGGACCTTGAAAGAAATACATTTGCAGCAATCAAGACAGACAACAAAAGCATCATCACGATTCCAAAACCCCATAGCACCCGCTTTCTCCACTTCCGTTTTGGCTTTTGCTGAGGTATGGCAACTTCCATCGATTCATCTCCCTCTCTCTCCCCATAAAACTCTCTTTCTTTCTATTTAAGATATTCCTCGTTTCCACCCATCTTTCCTACCAACATCCTTACATTCTCTCTTTTTATTTCAGTAAGGCTGAAAAGGTTCAAGGAAGAATTTTTCCTGCGCAAGGTCGAATTACTACCGCGAAATTGCTCCGATAAACATTAAATCAATGCAAAAACACCGATACAATGTATCGATGTGGCAGGGAATGCTAGCTATTTGCAATAATGTATTCAATGACTTTATCTGCATCGTCTGTATAAAAGAGAGCTTTATCAAAGTCATGGGCCGCCTTCGTCTCGGCTTCCATGTATTCTATCGGGGAGAGGAGACCAAGTAGCCTCTTCCATTTATGAGTTTTCTCGAGAAGTTTTCTTTCCTTTTTTATATCCTCTGGTATGAATTCATTAATGATAAAACATGGGTCGGAAAATGAGGGGCCCCGAAAACGCTCGTTCAAGGCCCGCAATTTATCCCGGTCCCATTCGACCCTTACCAAGTCCGATATGACCGAGACATTTTGGACCGAGTCGAGGATTCGTTTGGACAAAACATCATATTCTTCGTCCTCCAACCCTTTATCCGTCATGATTCCTACACAATACCATTTTTCGTTATGATCAGGTTCTCCCTTTTTCTTAAAAAACACTCTTCGTCCACCTTCCTTACACGCTTTACATTATTCACGTTACTTAAATGAAAATCAACATGCCCTCACGCCATTAACTATATCATGAAGAAATATCGATGGACGATAAAGTATGAATGCTTCCTGGGAACTATATGACATAGAAAAAAAAAGATACCCTAAAAAAGGATACCTCCATCATACTGGCTTAAGTGCCAGCCCTCTTTGTTTCAACAGATATTGCAGTGCCTGCCTGAATGACAGGAAGGCTTTTACCTGATTTACGAAATCAAGTTTGACGATCTCTTTCACGGCATCAGGTGTAAAGCCGACAAACATCGTTTCCGTGCCCATCAACGCCAGTGCCCCCACTAATTGATCCAGCAGGGAGAGCATATTGCTTTCCTTCGTAAAGGTAATTCCGGAAAAATCCATGATTAATACTTCTGCATGCAGATCTGCACATTTTTGCAGTACCGTCGATTTCATCGACTCCATTCTGCAATCGTCAATTCGTCCGATCAACGGTAAGAGCAGCACATCCTTTAATACGGTCTGAACAATCGGGGTCGACAATTCTTCCATGACTTCTTGGTTTTCTTTTATCTTCTGCAAAGAATCGTTTGCCATTTTCGCCATTTCTTTATAATGATTCACGTAACTAATACTCACACAGTGTATGAACTGGTCCAGGATTGCATCAATTATCGAGCTTGCCTTTAGCAGAATTTCAATCGAGTAATAGCGATTGCTTACTTCTTCTTCAATGAAACTCCAGAAAAGGTTACGCACTAGCTGAGCCTCCTCAATATTCTTATCTAAAGGAATGCCCATATCCACGATGCGCTTACCTATTTCCATACCCGTTATTTTCATACTTTCCATTGCTTGTGCCTTTCCATGAATCAAGGCATCTGCATGAATTTGAATAAGCTTTGACCGTACCTCTTTACTGGTTTCAAAATCATAGAGCGGTTCCTCTTCTTCAAACAGCTCGATATGCTCCACTAAGATATATTTAAATTTTGCAATTTTTTCCCCGATCATTCTTAATTCTTCCATGTAGACCTCCCATACAGGGCTTTTATCACATTTTATCAAATAATGAATGGGTAAGGATATAAAATCCTTCTATTACCAATATGATAATAGACGTTTACCCTTTCTTTATAAGGGTATTATGATATATGACTTGGAGGGATTATCATGAAAAAAGATCAACAAGACTTCGAATCTGAAAACATGAGCGATTTAGTAGAACTCATAAACAGTAAAAATAACAGCCGAAGAATCTTGGATGTACTTCGGCGTAATAAAAAGGATAAAAGTAAAGGCAAAGATAAAAAATGAAAAAACCCAGTCCAAAATGGTCTGGGTTTTTGAATGGATAAAAATAAAGAGCCGGGTTTGCTTATTAAGCAAACCCAGCTCTTCCGTCATTAACTATTGAAAAGCCACTACCTTTTTCTCCGAATTTCCTTCACATGGTTTCCTTCAGTGGTAATATAGACTGTTTCATCAATTTTGTATGTTAAATAACGGTCACAATCAATTTCCAACGTTTTCCCATTACTGAATTTCATTGCGCAATTGGATCCCTCTTTGGTTTCCGTAACATCAATGATTTCGTTCGTCTTAAAACCGACTGCCTTGCCATCGGAGAAATGAGGATAGTATTTTTCAACAATCTCCACTTTTTCCAATCTGCCCGGACTTGTTAAGTATACAACGAATAATATAATTAAAACGGCTATTAACCCAATGAGAATTACTGCTTTTCGATTCACTCTATCTATTACCCTCTTCTCTTATCAATCTATTATTCAATATCCATTTTCACTAGATTATATTCAGCATTCCGGAAAAACATGATAGAAAAGATAAATTTCATTTAACGATTTTCTTTTCAACGATCATCACACAAGCGGCAGCCAGGATGATCAGGATCGATACAGCCGAGATGACCCCTCCCCAGCCGAACTTCATCAGGAATAAACCGCCTGATGCCCCCACTATACTTGATCCCGCATAGTAAAATAAGAGATATAAAGCGGATGCTTGTGCCTTTTCACTCTTATCAGCCAAGCTTCCGACCCAGCTGCTCGCAATTGAATGAGCTCCAAAAAATCCAAATGTAAACAGTGAAAGCCCCATTATTTTCAGCAAAAGCGGATCCGATAAGGTTAAAAGGGCGCCCAACAACATGATAGCGATTCCGGTAAGAAGTACAATCCTCCGAGTATATTGATCGGCGAGCTTTCCCATCCATGTAGAACTAAATGTCCCCACAAGATAGATTATGAAAATGAAGCCAATCAATGTTTGTGATAAATGATATGGCGGTCCCATTAAAGGTATACCCACAAAGTTATAAACGGTAACGAACGAGCCCATTAATAGGAAGGCCATGCCGAATAAGAGTACTAGTCCGCTATTCCTTAAGTTATTGATTAGGGAGGTTTTGATTCTCGACAATGAGACTCCTGCGCGGACGGCATGCTGTGAAGGCGGAAGCATCCACCAAAATGCCAGACTGATGATCAAACTTAAAGCTCCAAGGCTTCCAATCGCTATGTTCCATGAAAAATGGTCTGTCAGCACGCCGACAATCAGCCTTCCAGCCAATCCGCCGATACTCGAACCGCTCACATAGATCCCCATCACATAGCCAAGGCTTTTCGGATGAAACTCTTCATTGATATAGGCCATCGCAATGGCCGGGAAACCTGCAAGCACAGCACCTTGAATCGCCCGTATCGCGATCAGGATGTATAGATCATCCTGGATGAAGCTGACACATATGGATAACAAAGCAGACAGAGTGAGCGCCGTCCCCATTATTTTTTTCCTATCGATATTTTCTGAGAAAAAAGAAACAAGCAATAAACAGAGTGCAAGCGTTCCTGTTGCGAAAGATAATGTAAGGCTTGCCATTGCAGGTGAGACTCCGAATTGCTTTGCGAAAACCGGAATGACCGGTTGGGTACTATACAGATCCGCAAACGTTACAAAGCTACCAAGAAATAAAGCCAAGATTGTTTTCCTGAATGATTTACCAGCAGGCTCGATATAATTCACTGTTGTTCAGACCCTTCACTATTTAACTTTCCCCCTATGTTAATACGAACTTCCCGAGTTGTCTATTTCATCACTTTTGTCCAAAGGAAAAGTGATGTTCCAGCAATTCACAAAAAACCCTTCACTGCATGCAGTGAAGGGTTTTTCATTAATATGAACGTTTACCATCTTGCTCACTTTTTTTAAGGAGCCAGTACACTGGCATACCTATAATGAGGATGATCACCGAGTACAGAGCATTGAAAGGTGTAGCGATTAACGTGCTTACAACAATGTATATTGCGCCAGCAATCGCCACGATGGGGATGAATGGGTAAAACGGCACTTTATAAGTTTTCGCATCCGGATCTTTTCTGCGTAAGATGAAGACTGCGAAGAAGGCTAATCCATAAAAACAGAAGACAGAGAATACTGCCATATTGGTAAGTTTGTCAGGGTCTGTTGCAACCATCATGATGATGGCAATGATCACTTGCAATACCGTCGCATTTATAGGCGTTTTAAACTTGGGCGATATTTTTCCGATTTGTTCATGTCCTGGTATCATTTTATCAGTCGCCATCGCCAAGGTAATGCGCGGAAAGGTCAAAAGCTTTCCGTTCAAGCAACCGAAGATTGAAATCGCTATTCCGATTGCTATCAATTTCCCGCCCAATTCACCGAATAGCATCGTGGCCGCAACGTTCGCAGCATTCGTACCATGAGCTATGACTCCCTCTGCTCCCAATACAGAAAGCATCGCAAGGTTCACAGCCAAGTAAGCAACCATGACCACGACCAATCCCGTTATGATTGCCCGCGGCAGCGTTTTCTGCGGGTCTTTCATTTCCCCTGCCATGAAGCCGACATTCATCCAGCCATCATACGCCCAAAGCGTAGCCAAAATGGCACCGGCCATACTGATTTTCATTGAACTTTCACTACTGATATTGAATACAGGCATATCACCTTGCGCGATACCGAACACAGCTATGAAAATGATTGGGATCAATTTAGCAACAGTCGATATGGTTTGGATCATACCGCCGTATTTTGTTCCCAGAAGATTCATGCCTGCTATAAATACGATCGTAAAAATCCCTATCGCCAAAGTGTAGCCTGAAGCGATATTAAATATTCCTGCAACTAATATGCCGAAGTATAAACTAAGTGCGCCCATGACTGCAGGTCCATATACCAATGTCTGAACCCAGCCGCATAGGAATCCCCATGCTTTTCCGTACACTTCTTCCATATATACATATAAGCCGCCCGTTTTAGGAATCCGGGTACTCACTTCCGCAATCGTCAACCCGCTTGCAAGGGTAATGAGACCACCTATCAGCCAAGCCAATAAGGCCATGGTTGAATTACCGCTTAACTCAAGCACGTCACCAGGTCTCATGAAAATACCAGAACCGATAACCGTTCCAACTACAATAGATGTTCCAACCCAAAAGCCAATCGTTTTCTTCAATTGGTCATTTCCCATGTTGTCCTCCCCAGGTGTACACATGTACTTTATTTATACTAAAATTATATCATATAAATTATACGGAAATAGTTTATGTAATCATTTGAATATTGCAAAAAATACCCAAACACGTTGGTATCATTACGCTCAGGGATCTTTATTACATTTATATTTTTTTTACTAATTATGTCTGGAACTTCACCAAAATCCGAATATTTTTTCATTACAAAAAGAATTATTGATATTTAACTCTATAATAACGAATTAAAAAACATAAAAATCAATTATCATTCGTTAATAATTTTATGGAAATTCTGCTTATTTTCGGACACACAAAAAAAACCACCCCGAATCAACGGGATGGTTCCTCTCCTCTTTCAAGCTTCATTTCGTATTACCATATAATGAATAGAAGCACAACCGCCAAGACAATTCGGTAAATGGCAAAAGGAGTCAATTTAACTTTATTGATTAAAATCAAGAAAAAGCGGATACAGAATAATGCAAAGATAAATGCACTGATGAAACCTGCAATGAAGAATGGCAGAACTTCAGGCGTGAAGTATTCCCAGTATTTCACAATTTTCAACAGACTGGCACCAGCCATGATCGGCACTGCCATGATGAAAGTGAAATCGGAAGCAGCCCGATAGCTCATTCCCAAAAGCACTCCACCGGAAATGGTCGAGCCTGAACGCGAGAATCCTGGCCATAGTGATAAACATTGAATCAACCCTACACCGAAAGCTTGTTTATAAGTGATTTGATCAACCGTTTCTGCAGTCAGCTTTGGATGGAATTTATCCGCAGCAATCATTAGAAGTGCACCCAAGAACAATCCGACGATAACTGTCTTCATCGTAAATAAATGATCATCAATGTAATCTTCGAATAATAAACCTAAAACGCCAGCCGGTAACAATCCGACAAAGATCTGCAATAGGTTAAGCTTTGGTCCTTTTACAGCGGATGTGCCTTTCAGCTTCCTTAAACCAAGCAAGTCCATGAAACGTCCCCAGAAGAGCACGACAACGGCGAGTATCGAACCAAGCTGGATGACCACCTTAAAGGCATTGGCTACTTCACTCCCGAAAAGCTCAGTTGATTTCAGCCATAAATCATCGACGATAATCATATGCCCTGTAGACGATACAGGAGCAAATTCAGTTAATCCTTCTACAAGACCAAGGATAACTGCAACAAAAATTTCCCACATATTCATTTTATTCACCTCATAATTCGAACACCTATTTATGGAAATACCATATGTATTTTACTCGTTGTTTAAAATATTGTCTATTAAACATTGCTGAAACATTTTCGTGATACATGTATGATAGGGTTCAAGATAAAGTTTAAAGGGGAAGTGATGATTTTGCAAAACATACTGATTTTCGCTCATAGAGGGTCCAAGGGGACACATCCTGAAAATACCCTGGCAGCATTCCAAAAGGCGGCAGAAATCGGAGCCGTTGGAATCGAGTTCGATGTCCACTTCAGTTCTGACGGGGAATTGGTCATCATCCATGACGAAACACTTGATCGAACGACCACCCTTACTGGTTATGTAAAAGATCATTCGTCACAAAAACTGAAAACGGCTGATGCCGGGAGTAAATTTTCCAATGAATTCCTTGGGGAGCAGATTCCTTTTTTAAGGGACGTTTTCGACTGGGCTAAGGGAAATGCTTTATTGATGAATATCGAAATCAAAACGGATAAACTCACTTACGAGGGAATTGAACAGAAGATCATTGATTTAATTCGTCAATATGGAATGGAAAGTCGGGTGATCCTCTCTTCCTTCAACCATCAATCCATTGAGAAAGTGAAGATGCTTGCCCCAGACCTTGAACGTGCATTATTGTTCGAGGGACTTCCTGAAAACTTCGAAGAGATCTTACGTGATAAAAAAGAATCGGGTTTTCATCCAGATAAAAACAGCCTGACTCCAGCAGTTAAAGAAAAAGCGAAAAAGCTTGGATATAAAATCCGGCCTTGGGTCGCCAATGATGAAGCCGACATCGTCAAGCTGGCAGAGTTGGGAGTCGACGTCATCATGACAGATTTCCCTGAAAAGGCAATCAAGATTTTAAAAGCTTGGCAGTCACATGGCTGAACAATGCGAAAGAGAAGGAGCGATGCTCCTTCTCTTTCAAATCCATATTTATTCAATTAATTAACGAGAAAAGTTTGAACCGCCTAGTTGTTGTTCAGCCATTTGAACCAAACGTTTTGTGATTTCCCCACCAACAGATCCGTTAGCGCGAGAAGTAGTGTCAGCACCTAGGTTTACACCAAATTCACTAGCGATTTCGTTTTTCATTTGTTGTAGAGCTTGTTCTGCACCAGATACTAAAAGTTGATTGCTGTTATTGTTGTTTGCCATGTGTTTTCACCTCCTACTAATATTAATTAGCATTTTAAGCTTAAATTATTATTGCCAATTTATTGTATTTTTCCATCTGTGTTTCTCTCAATCCTAAGCTCTTTATCATGAATTTCTTTTTATGCTCATAAACTGTTAGGAAACTTTCAGTAGGAGGGAAAAGAAATTGCAAATACATGTGGTTAGGCCAGGCCAGACGTTATATGGCATCGCCCAGACGTACAGCGTAACCGTTGACAGGCTCGTTGAATCAAATAAGATCCCTAACCCAAATAATCTTGTTTCGGGGCAGGCCCTTGTTATTCCAATCGTCGGCAGTTATTATTTCGTTCAACCGGGTGATAGTCTTTATTCCATTTCCCAAAGGGTTGATGTCCCTGTTCAAGAATTGGCAAATATAAATGGCATTTCCGAAAATCAAACCCTATCGGTTGGATACCGGCTCTATATTCCGGCACGGAGGAAAAGGACCGCCGAATTCAACGGCTATGTCGAGCCGAGGGGTACGACGGTTGCACCGGCCCTTGTAACGGCTGCCAGGGAAGCTGCGCCCTATTTGACCTACCTAGCCCCTTTCAGCTTCCAGGCGCTACGAGACGGCTCTTTAAAAGAGCCCTTACTCAATGACTTCCCTGCCATTGCCAGAGAAAATAAAAATGTCCTGATGATGGTGATCACGAATCAGGAGAATGACCAATTCAGCGATGAGCTCGGGCGAATCATCTTAACGAATACTTCCGTTCAGAATAAGTTCCTGAACAATATCGTTACAACGGCAAAGAAATATGGTTTCCGCGATATCCACTTTGACTTTGAGTATTTACGGCCGGCCGACAGAGAAGCCTATAATCAATTTCTCCGAAAAGCCAGAGATCGCTTCAAGAAGGAAGGATGGTTCATTTCCACGGCACTGGCCCCTAAAACAAGTGCTGAGCAAAAAGGCCGTTGGTATGAAGCCCATGACTATAAAGCACATGGTGAAATCGTCGACTTTGTCATCATCATGACATACGAGTGGGGATATAGCGGCGGCCCCCCAATGGCAGTGTCACCAATTGGACCTGTTCGGGATGTTCTCGAATATGCCGTCACCGATATTCCTTCCAACAAGATCCTGATGGGGCAAAATCTATATGGCTATGATTGGACCCTGCCTTTTGTACAGGGATCCACTGCCAGGGCCGTGAGTCCGCAGCAGGCCATCCAGATTGCTGCGGACAATGATGTTTCCATCGAGTATGATGAAACCGCACAGGCCCCACACTTCAATTATACCGATGTTGAGGATAGGCAGCATGAGGTGTGGTTTGAAGATGCTAGATCCATTCAGGCAAAATTCGATTTACTCAAAGAATTGAACCTAAGGGGGATGAGTTATTGGAAGCTCGGCTTAGCCTTCCCTCAAAACTGGCTGCTCATCAGTGATAACTTCAACGTACGGAGAAGGGTTTAAGAAAAGATAAACGAATAACGAAGCTCAAACGGGCATATAATCAATCATCGAGCATAAAGTCCATTCAGGATACGTGACTCAGCACTAAAAGCCTTCCGACATCTTCCGGAGGGCTTTTATCATTTACCGTAATTTGATAGGCAATATGGCGATATTCATCATTCAAAGTTTGTCTGTCCGCATCCTTATGAGCCAAGCCTTTTTTGACCATACTATAAAGAACAGCTCAAAGGGTGTGAAAAAAATGATTCGAATCGGTTCATACATCAGTACCGTTCCCAGATTTCCGCGTTTCATCAGATTGCTTTCTATCATCGCATTATTTTTATTTTCATTCGGGGTCTTGATCCACATTGTAGAGCCGAAGAGATTCCCTACTTTACTTGATGGCATCTGGTGGGCAATCGTAACTATGTCAACAGTGGGTTATGGAGATTTTACTCCTGTTACAAATCTCGGCAAAATCATTGGGATGGTCCTCATTTTATCAGGCGCAGGCCTGATCACCTCTTATTTTGCCACAATCGCTAAAATTTCCATATCCAATGAACAGCAATTTCTAACAGGAAAAAAAGTTTTCGGCGGCGGCGGACATATTATCATCGTGGGCTGGAATGGCCGTTCCAAGAGAATCATCCAAAACATTCATGAACGTAAACACCATCAATCCATTGTCCTTATTGATGATACACTGCAAAAGCACCCACTTCCAAGAACGAATATCCACTTTATCCAGGGCAAAGCTACATTGGATTCCGTTTTACAGAAAGCCAATATTAAACAAGCCATGCGTGTCCTGATCACGGCAGATCTTAAACAAGACGAGCTGCAAACGGATATGTTCTCAATCTTAACGTTACTGGCTGTAAAAGGTCTGAACCCTCATGTGTATTGTCTTGTGGAAATATTGACGCATGAACAAAAAGAAAATGCTTTACGGGCCGGAGCGGACGGTATAGTCGAAACGAATAAATTTGCGAGTGAATATATGCAGGAGTGCTTATCAGAGGGAATCATCGTGGAAGCAGAAGCACAAAAAGGTCAGGATGGATTGAACCTCAAACAGCTGCCCATCCAGGATGACTGGATGGAATTGACGTTTAAACAGTTGAACGTAAAGCTATTCGATCAAGACATTTTATTGGTCGGCATCATTTCAGGAGGCAAGACCTTAATCAAGCCCCCTGGAGATGTAATCATACAACGTGATGACACTCTGCTCATCATTGATGATTAATGTAATAAAAGCTTTTCCAAATCACGGACAAGCGTTTTTCCATATGAAATATAGTTTTCCGGAAATTCGGCATCCGGATTTTCAGGCTCGGCGAACTGATTGAAGGAAGCGGAGAGGTTTCCGATATTTCCTTCATCATCAATCCCGTCCTCGTACTTATGAGATAACAAAAACGGTTGTAAAAGTTCGACCATTACCCCGTCCTGATCGAGTGAACCATCAACAGCCTTGAAAGGGACTCTCAAGAATTGGTAGCCATCACTGTCATCAATCTTATAATCAAAAGAACCGTGGTCATAATCCCATCCTCCGCCAATCGCATATCCTTCCGGTTTTAACTTCGTCTCCAGATCGAATAAACCGAATGTTTTCCCTTCCAATTGAGAAGAAATTTTAATCATTGTATAAAACCTCTTTCGCTAATTTTCTATTAGCTTAACCAAAGTGCCATAAAAAAACCAGGCCTATTTTTCCTTCAATTGGACAAAAGGAAGGGAGTTCTTTTGTGAAGTTTCTTTCTCTTCGCCAGACACTAATTTAGCTTTTCGAACAAAAAAAGGCATCAAGCTGGATGTAATTCCAGCTTGATGCCTTTTTATATTATAAGCGCTGTTCAAGTTCAGCTTTTTTGTTTTCATAACCCGGCTTGCCTAAAAGAGCAAACATGTTCACCTTATAAGCTTCCACTCCAGGCTGATCAAATGGATTTACACCCAGTAAGTATCCGCTCATCGCACAAGCTTTCTCGAAGAAATATACAAGGTAGCCAAAAGTATAAGCATCGAGTTGCGGAACCGTTACAATCAGGTTCGGAACGCCACCGTCCGTATGGGCTAACAGCGTACCCTCAAATGCTTTATTATTCACGAATTGCACCGATTCACCTGCAAGGTAATTCAGGCCATCCAAGTCATTGCCCGCTTCTTCAATCAAGATTTCATGACGGGCCTTTTCCACTTTGATAACTGTTTCAAAAAGGTCACGCCGTCCTTCCTGAACATACTGCCCTAATGAATGCAGGTCAGTCGAAAAGTTGGCCGATGATGGGAATATCCCTTTTTGATCCTTTCCTTCACTTTCTCCAAATAATTGTTTCCACCACTCAGAGAAGTATTGAAGTCCAGGCTCATAGTTTATCAGCATTTCAATCGTTTTCCCTTTATTGTAAAGGATATTCCGAACCGCCGCATATTGGTAAGCCTGATTCTCACCTAACTCTGAAGAACTGAAGTCGACCCTAGCACGCTCGGCTCCCTCCATGATTTGATCGATATCTGCCCCGCTGACCGCAATCGGAAGCAGTCCTACAGCCGTTAAGACCGAGTAACGGCCGCCAACATCATCAGGAATGACGAAAGTTTGGAATCCTTCCTCCGTCGCTACCGTTTTTAATGCGCCCTTTTCTTTATCAGTGGTCGCATAAATGCGGCCCTTAGCTTCTTCAACACCGTATTTTTGTTCCAGCAGTTTCCGGAAAATCCTAAAGGCCAATGCAGGCTCCGTGGTCGTACCGGATTTTGAGATGACATTGATCGAGAAATCCCGATTTTCCAATAGGTCCATTACGTCCTGCATATATGTAGAGCTTATATTATTACCTACAAATAAAATTTGCGGTGCATTTCTTCTATCCGTCGGTAAAATGTTATAAAAACTATGTTGAAGCATCTCAACTGCCGCTCGTGCTCCCAAGTATGATCCGCCGATACCGATAACCAGCAGAACATCTGAATCTTCTTTTATTTTCGCTGCCGCTTCTTTGATCCTTGAGAACTCTTCTTTATCATAATTGGCGGGTAAATCAAGCCAGCCAAGATATTCATTGCCTGCCCCTGTCTGCTCATGCAGGGAATGGTGTGCCACCTTTACAGCATCCTGTAAATAAGTAATCTCATGCTCCCCGAAAAACGGCAGGGCTTTTGAATAATCGAAACGAATATGGGCCATTCAAATTCCTCCTTGAATTCTTTAGTTTCCCTTTCACTTTATCTGATGTAATTCTCATAATCAAGAAATCGCTCAAGTAAAAAACGAATTATGCCTATAAAGTAATCTCCCACCTAATAAGGCGGGAGAAAGGATCCTATCGCTTTTTTATAATGAAGCCCGTAAAATGGCAAGGACATCTTCACGGTTCAGGACTTTGAATCGTCCAAATTCCCCTCTGCTCATCGCTTTATCAGCCATGACTTCCAATTGTGAGTCATCGATGCCATAGTCCGAAAGATTGGCAGGCGCCCCTAAGCTGCTCCAAAACGACCTAAGTCTTTCAATGCCTTCAAGGGCCGCTTCCTCATCCGTTTTACCTTCCGGATCCACATGGAAAACACGGACTGCAACTTGTTTAAAGCGTCCGACATTTTCTTGGAGCACATGCTTCATCCAATTAGGGAATAAGATGGCCAATCCTCCAGCATGCGGGATGTCATAAACAGCTGAAACGGCATGTTCAATGTTATGCGTTGCCCAATCACCGCTATAACCAACCCCAAGCGACCCATTCAAGGCTAGGTTTCCAGCATATAGGATAGTGGCCCGGTGCTCGTAATCTTCCAGGTTTTCCAATAACTTAGGTGCGGTTTCAATCACCGTAGATAACAGCGATTCACAAAAACGGTCTTGAAGCGGCGCATGCGTTTCAGGATGGAAGTACGTTTCGAATACATGTGACATCATATCGACCATTCCGTATACCGTTTGATCTTTTGGTACCGAAAACGTATTTTCAGGATCCAAAATGGAGAATTGCGGAAATACCAATGGACTTCCCCATCCATATTTTTCTTTCGTTTCCCAGTTTGTTATGACAGATCCAGAATTCGCTTCAGAGCCGGTTGCCGCTAAAGTCAGCACCGTTCCGAATGGAAGGGCCTGTTCGACTGGTGCTTTCTTGATGACAAGATCCCATGGATCGCCCTCATATTTAGCACCTGCAACGATGGCCTTTGTAGCGTCTATGACGCTTCCTCCTCCAACTGCAAGCACAAAGTCGATACCATGTTCTTTACAAAGGTCAACACCTTTTCTGACCGTCGAGATGCGTGGATTCGGTTCAACTCCCGAAAGTTCGTGCACCTCTGCATCGATTTCTTTCAAGGCATTGACCACTTTTTCATATAAGCCATTTTTCTTTATGCTTCCCCCGCCGTATACAAGTAAAACTTTATCGCCATACGCAGGAATTTCAGCTTTTAAGCTTTCAAGCTGACCTTTCCCGAAAATTACTTTAGTAGGATTTTTATAAGTGAAATTTTCCAATGGATATCTCTCCTTTATGCCGCATTGGCTCCGTTTTTGAATTATCGACAGTGCCAAGAGCTAGTATTTCTTTTATTCATTATGACCAATGTTCCATTTAAATACAAAATATCCGCCCGGAACTTTTGTGTAGATGTATATTTACATGATGAAAAAGCATGATAAGTAAAGAACTGATTTTTTCAAAAAAAGGAGGCTGTACAATGAGTGGAATACAAAGAACTGCACTTGTTCTTACAATAATCGGGGCAATCAACTGGGGTTTAATAGGTTTTTTCCAATTTGACTTGGTGGCTTCGATTTTCGGAGGGCAAGATGCCGGATTGGCCCGTATCGTTTATGGATTGGTTGGAATTGCCGGTCTCATTAATCTCGGTCTTCTCTTCAAACCAAGTCCTGAAATTTCCAGAGAGCCTGAAACCAAACCGACTCGTTGAGATCATGACAATGGACAATGTTTCTATTCGATAAAATAAAGCCGGACCATGGATAAACACATGACCCGGCTTTATTTCATTCATATGTCCCGCTGCCAGCCATGAAATTGCACATAAAAAACCGGCTGATCTAAGGATCGGCCGGTTCAAAAAAAATTATTTTTTGATTAAGTCTTCGCGTTGAGATTGTTCAATCCACTCTTGAAGTTTGTCTTTCAATGTGTTGAAACCTTCAGTAGATTCGATGTGAGATGTCGCTTTAACAGATGCTTGGCGTTTTTTCGGAGCTTTTTTCGGAGCTTCAGTACGCTCAGGAGCTTCTTCTGTAGCGCGAATCGATAAGCCGATTTTTCCAGCTGCTGAATCGATGGAAAGCACTTTAACTTTCACTTCATCGCCCACTTTTAAATGTTCGTTGATATCTTTAACGAAGCCGTGAGTGATTTCAGAAATATGAACTAAACCTTGAGTTGATTCATCTAGAGCAACAAATGCACCGTATGGTTGAATACCAGTAACTTTACCAGCAACTACCGCACCAATTTCGAATTTTTCAGACATGGTAACACTCCTATTTTATATATATTTTTTCGTCTTTTCACGCAATAAAAAATTATATCACATAATTGGAAAATAATCAAAGTTAAGTATACCATACTTTTTAGGATTTTACTCATTAAAAATGTTTGTTTTTTGGAAATAATAAATATTATAAGATCTTTATTTATAACTTATCCTAATAATTTGCAAATAACCTCTATTTCCCTTAATATATTTACTCATTTTTCTAAAGATTGTAATTTTAAAACACTATTCAATTCCGCATAATCATAGTAAGATGAGAAAATGTTTTAAAAATTCAATATGCAGCTAGATATTTTTTACATCTAAAGGAGTTTTTCCATCATGTCAAAACAAGATCAATGGACTTCAAAACTTGGGTTCATCCTGGCAGCCGCTGGATCCGCAATTGGATTGGGTGCCATTTGGAAGCTCCCATATATGACTGGGCTAAATGGAGGAGGGGTCTTTTTCCTGCTCTTCATTTTATTCACCCTGCTTATCGGTGCACCGATATTAATAGCGGAATTCACGATTGGCCGCAATGCACAGAAAGATGCCATTAGCGCATATAAACATATCGCCCCGGGGAAGCCTTGGGCATTGATTGGATATGGCGGTGTCGTCGCTTCCATCATACTGCTTTCCTTCTTCAGTGTTGTCGGAGGCTGGATCATCTCTTATTTAGCCAGAAGCTTTACAGGTTCCCTCTCAAACTTGACTCAAGAAGAATATGGAAACTTCTTCAATAAGATAATCAGTAATCCTTATGAAACGGTTATCGCTCAGTTATTATTCATGGTCTTTACCATTTGGGTCGTACAAGGCGGCGTTTCCAAAGGAATTGAAAAGGCGAATAAATATATGATGCCTTCCTTGTTCATCCTTTTCATCATTCTTCTTATCCGGTCCTTGACTCTGGATGGAGCGATGGAGGGTGTTACATTCTTCTTGAAGCCGGACTTTTCCGCATTAACAGGGGAAACGATCCTATTGGCACTGGGCCAATCCTTCTTTGCACTAAGTGTGGGTGTTTCCGTGATGGTAACCTACGCATCCTATTTAAGCAAAAAAGAAGATATTACAAAATCGGCCTTTTCGGTAGTTGGACTGAATATCTTCATTTCCTTGCTGGCAGGTTTGGTCATCTTCCCGGCTGTTTTCGCACTAGGCTTCAGCCCTTCAAGCGGGCCTGGACTAGTATTTGTCGTGTTGCCAGCCGTTTTCAATGAAATGGCGCTTGGCGGGATCTTCATGTTCATTTTCTTCATATTATTATTATTCGCCACCCTTACGACGGCATTCTCCATTCTCGAAATCGTCGTTGCCGCCATGATCAAAGGGGATGCTGCAAAGCGTAAGAAGGCTTCTTGGATAGCTGGTATCACCGTTTTCTTAATTGGGATTCCAAGCGCATTATCATTCGGGGTGCTTTCGGATGTGAAGATATTCAATTTATCCATATTCGATTTCGCTGATTATCTGACAAGCAATATCGCGCTGCCAGTCGGCGCCTTGTTCATATCCCTTTTCATCGGCTATCAAATGAAAAGGATCGAGGTACAAAAGGAGTTCGAATCCGGCGCTGATCCCGGGCGATCACTTTTTAAACTTTGGTACTTCCTGATTCGCTACATCGTGCCGATCATGATCATACTCGTATTCCTGAAATCAACTAATCTCATTTAACATTCAACGTGCCGTTTCGATATTTCTCGATGCGGCATTTTTTCACAAAACCTACATATTCCGTTACTTCCCTTCAGTAATAATATGGTAAAATAATTACATACTAAAAATATATTTCCTGAAAAAGGAGTGTCTGACTATGTCAAATATCGCGAAGAATATCCGGCAATACCGAGAAGATCATAACCTCACTCAACAGGAACTGGCTTTGAAATTACGAATCGGTACAAAGAAAATCGAAAAGTATGAATCAGGTGAATCGGTTCCTGATACACAAACCATTTTACGGCTTTCCACCGTTCTTGACATTCCGGCTTCAGAATTCCTGAAGGATGCCCAGACCGGTAACGCCGCTTCTATTGACGAGGACGTAAAAAAATTGATTGAAGAAATCGGAACCAAAAAAGCGGAGCTCATTCTAAGAACAGCTAAGGACTTTAGCGAAGAAAAAATTCTGAAAGTTATGCATACTTTATATAATACACAAGCTTAATTCAAAAAATGGGTCGTAGTATGTGTATTTTTTTTCAGAGTACTGGATATACTATGATTAACACTTTCTATGTTAATCCATTAGATTAACTCTTTTTTCTAATTCCCCCTATGGAAAGGGATCCGGCTGTTAAAGACCGGATCCCTATTTTTTTGCTTTTATTGGCAATGATTCTTCATGAAACGTTCCATTCTTCTAAGCGCCTCTTGAAGCTGCTCCATGGACGATGCATAAGAACAGCGGATATGGCCTTCTCCGCTTTCCCCAAACACATCTCCAGGTACAACGGCAACAAGTTCTTCCGTCAGAAGCTTTTCAGCAAATTCCATCGAAGTCATCCCCGTTTTCTCGATTGATGGAAAAGCATAGAATGCCCCGCCAGGATTATGGCAATCCAGACCCATATCGTTAAATGATTTCACGATATAATTTCGTCTTCTCCGATAACTGCGACGCATTTCTTCCACATCCTGCATACCGTGCTTTAATGCTTCCAATGCAGCATGCTGAGCAACGGTCGGCGCACACATCACCGCATATTGATGAAGCTTAAGCATCGCTTCGGAAATTTCCTTAGGCGCACAAACGAACCCAAGACGCCATCCAGTCATCGCAAACCCTTTCGAAAACCCATTGATGACAATTGTCCGCTCAATCATGCCGTCAATGGCAGCAAAAGAAGTGAATGCCTCATCATAAGCAAGTTCAGCATAGATTTCATCGGAAATCACCAGCAAGTCATGCTTTTTAACGATGTCAGCAAGCATCACTAATTCTTCCTGCCCAAGCTGGGTTCCCGTCGGATTATTCGGTGAACAAATTAAAACGGCTTTCGTTTTAGGCGTGATTGCCGCTTCGAGTTGTTGGGGAGTCAACTTAAAGTCATCTTCCTTGGATGTTTGGACCGTGACCGGTATTCCCCCTGCCATGGTCACAAGCGGTGCATAGGCAACGAAACAAGGTTCGACGACAATGACTTCTTCACCTGGATTCAAGATGGTCCTCAGGGCAATATCTAGGGCCTGGCTTGCTCCGACCGTGACAATGATTTGATCGTCCGGTCTATACGAAACATGGAACTGCTTCTCCATATACCGGCTGATTTCCGACCTTAATTCAAATAATCCGGCATTGGCCGTATATGAGGTATATCCTTCCTCCAAGGAATTGATCGCCGCTTCCCTTACTGCCCAAGATGTAACGAAATCCGGTTCACCCACACCAAGAGATACGACCCCTTCCAAATTGGCTGCCAAGTCGAAAAAGCGGCGGATGCCTGATGGTTTAAGCTCTGCAATCGTTTTTGAAACATAACTCGTTTTAATCATGGTGACACCACTATCCGCTTATCTTCTTCAGTTTGATCAAAAATGGTGCCATCATGCTTGTATTTTTTCATGATGAAGTGAGTCGTCGTAGAAATGACGGAATCCAGTGTCGAAAGTTTTTCCGAAACGAAGCTTGCCACTTCATTCATCGAACGCCCTTCGACAATGACCGAAAGATCATATGCCCCTGACATTAAATATACGGACTGGACTTCTTTGAATTTGTAAATCCTTTTTGCGACCTCATCGAAACCGACACCGCGTTTTGGAGTGACTTTTACGTCGATCATCGCTGTGACACCATGGTATTCATCCACTTTTGCCCAGTTTATGACGGTTAAGTAACGTACAATGATCCGCATATCTTCTAATTTCTTCAATGTTATTTCAATGTCCGCTTCTGATTGATCGGTCATTTTAGCCAAATCCTTCTGATCAATCCGGCTGTTATTTTCAATGATTCTCAAGACTTCCAATTCCTCTTCATTCAAGTGCATTGGAAAACCCCCCTTTTGGAATTCACTAATTTAGATGTGATGGTTCGGCTGGCAGATAGTCTCACGAATTACGTTATTAGACTCTTTTAAAAATCCTATATGACAATATAATTTAATAAGTCCTATGCTGTCAGGATAAACTTACACTATTATATCAAAATTGGTTGGTGACCTGTTATAGTAATTGTGTTTTTTCATCGTTATTATTACAATTACTGTTATGCAACAGTAATACAGGACCTTTTTTGGAATATTCAGGGTAACATGGGTTTTTACAATAACGGAGGAGGAGCTTATATGGAAAGTCATACAATCAAAGGTGTCGAACGGGTGGGTGATATCGAAATCTATTTTGAATATGACCGAATCGATGATTCCCTCCCCAACCTTGTCCTGCTTCATGGATTTTTGTCATCAAGCTTCAGTTTCCGTAAATTAGTCCCCTATTTAACCAAGGAATACAATGTGATCTCCATAGACCTCCCGCCATTCGGGCAAAGCGGAAAAGATTATCGATATACATATTCATTCCGGAACATCGCTAAATCCGTCGTTCTATTCTTAGAGGGAAAAGGCATCAGGAAATTCAGTATTATCGGCCATTCCATGGGCGGACAGATTTCCCTGCAGCTCATCAAATCATACCCTGATCTTGTCGACCATGCCATTCTACTTGCCGGTTCAGGCTATCAGCCCGGATATTCGGAAAAAATGAAGCTGGTCAGTTACCTGCCTTTCTTTTCATACGGGATAAAACGGTATCTGCAAAAATCGGGTATCGAAAAGAATCTGAAAAATGTCGTCCATGACCCGGCGATGATTGACGATGAAATGCGGCAGGGATATCTAGGGCCATTCATTAAGAAGCATGATATTTTCCGGGCATTGGGGAGGATGCTTCGAGATAAGGAAATCGATTTGTTGAAGGAGGACCTTAGTGATATTCATACACCATGCCTGCTTGTTTGGGGAAGGCATGACCGAGTGGTACCTTTAAGTATTGGCGAAAGGCTCCATGAAGATCTGCCTAATTCTGAACTTTTTGTCATTGAGGATTCCGGGCACCTTCTTCCAGAGGAGAAACCGGAAGAAGTGTATCAATTAATTAAGGGGTTTATAGGAGTGGCCACCCCAACGTAAACTCACGATTAAATGGGCGAAATTCACGAGTAAACGGCGCAAACTCACGAGTAAATCGTCCAAATTCACGAGTAAATCGTCCAAACTCACGAGTAAATTGTCCAAATTCACGAGTAAATCGCACAATCTTACGAGTAAATCGTCCAAACTCACGAGTAAATTGTCCAAACTCACGAGTAAATTGTCCAAACTCACGAGTAAATTGCACAATCTCACGAGTAAAGGCGCAAACTTACGAGTAATTGCCCATCTCACGAGTAAATTGCACAATCTCACGAGTAAATCATCAAAACTCACGAGTAATTGCCCATTTCTTGAGTCAGCTGCACAAACTATGAGTATAGATCTAAAAAACGCAAAAAAGGTGCCCCTGATTTCGGGTACACCCTTTGTCACCTTTAGATCGAACAGCTCGAATTATTCTTGATGATGAGTAGCTTTTGAGCAACTTCCATGCACTTATCGATCTGAACGGATTCATCGAACGAGAACTCATAAATGGATTTTATCTTTTCCGCCAGTTCCTTTGGATCATCTATATCCCGGATTGCTACGACCGTATCGGCAATTTCCGGCTCATATAGATCCCATCCTATCTTGAAAGGGTCCCATTCTTGCATAACGGCAACCAACGCTAAATTCATTTGCTGTGTATCCATAAAATCATCACCTGCTCAATATTTTCAAAGAACATGATATCATAATATCATAACAACAGGCTTTTCGCGAAGACGACAAATTTTTATTCGGTGGTGGATATTTTGAACAAGTCAATATTTGAAGAACAAATCAACAGGGAAAATTCAGGATCTGCAAAATGGGATAAAAACTTCCTCACATCCCTATATGGGCGCGAGGATGTTCTGCCAATGTGGGTCGCCGATATGGACTTCCCATCTCCCGAGGCCATTCAAAAGGCATTAATGGAACGCTTGAATCATCCGATTTTCGGCTATACCGTCCCTTCTGAAACGGTCTTCACTGAAATTCAGAGCTGGCTTAGAGACCGGCACTCCTGGCAAATCGATAAAGAGTGGATTTCATTCAGCTCCGGCGTCGTTTCCGCAATCGGTACAACCATCCAAGCATTCACGAACCCGGGCGATAAAATATTGTTACAATCTCCCGTTTATACACCATTTTTTGATATGATCAAAAATAATGACCGGGAAGTGGTCAATAGTCCCCTTATCATGGATAAGGACCGCTTTGAGATTGATTTCACTGATTTTGAGGACAAGCTGAAAAGCGGAGTGAAACTATTCCTCTTTTGCAGTCCGCATAACCCCGGCGGACGCGTTTGGACAAAGGACGAACTCTTACGGATCGGGGAGCTATGTGAAAAATATGATGTAGTCATCGTCAGTGATGAGATACATGCTGATTTATTCCATACAACATCAAGGCATTATCCGATCGGCTCGCTTTCAGAAAAATTGGCGGACATGACCGTTACATTGATGGCGCCAAGCAAAACATTCAATATTGCCGGCCTTCAGGCTTCATTCCTGATCACAAGTAATGAAAAATTGCAGAAGCAATTGCAAAAGGCGCAAACGAAACTGGCCTTCCATGGTCTAAACATCTTCGCCTTAACAGCGATGGAAGCCGCATATCGGGAGGGCTTGGAATGGCTTGAAGACATGATTGGCTACATTGAGGAGAATATAAAAGTGGCAGAGGAATTCATTGCTGCCGAAATTCCTTCACTGCATGTCATGCATCCGGAAGCCTCTTACCTGCTATGGATTGACTGCCGCAACCTTGGATTGACCGACAAAGAAATCAAGGATCGGCTGATTCATCAAGGGAAGCTCGCATTGGAGCCTGGACCTAAATACGGACCTGGCGGAGAAGGTTTCGTCCGAATGAATCTCGGTTGTTCACGCACCGTCCTGATGGATGGGCTAAACCGTTTGAAATTGGCTTTTTCTTAAATAAAAGAAGAACCAGGCTTAGAATCCTGGTTCTTCTTTTTCAATCTTTTTCTTCATCCACATAAGGATCATGCTCATATCGGGGCAAATCCCCAAATGATGTTTGGATGTTTTCTTCAAATAATTCTTCCTTCAATTCTTCATATTGCGAGTTCGGATAAACCGTTATCTCTTTACCGTATATATCCACACCAACGAAATTTTCATAATTTTCGACATAGCCGACATTTTCCTCGGACTCGACATACATATCTTCGTAATCGTTTGGCGGATTTACAAAATCGGAAGGCGATTCAGATGTTCCATAACTGGCAACATCCTGCCAAGAATCCTCCGCATCATACGCAACCGATTCGTGCCGGTCGTCAAAATCAAACCTTCCAAATGGCGGTCCCAAAACTTCCTCTTCCACCGGCCGATTGTCCGAAGTTTCCTGTGATGGGGTATGCTCGACACAATAAGTAGTGGTAGGGATGGCATTCAAACGTTCAAGCGGTATTTCATTTGAACAAACCTCACACTTTCCATAATCACCTGCCTCGATGGCGGAAAGCGCTCGTTCAATATCCCTTATTTCATCACGGTCATGCTCGGAAAGGGCCAAATCCTTTTCCCGTTCATATAACTCGGTTCCTTCATCTCCGGGATGATTATCGTAACTCGATAACTCACCTGTCGAATCCTCCAAGCTTCTTCTTAAATCGTAGTTGCCTGAATCATTTAATCGCTCTTCCAACTCTTGCTTCGATTGCTGCAATTGCTGTTGAAATTCTTTAAGCTGCTGATTGGATAGCATGTGCAACATCCTTTCAAAATCGTTCTTCCCTCTAGTATTTCTCTCTTCCCATCATTCCATAAAGGTACTTTTTACCTTAGGAATAATTTAATTCAGATAACAGAAGCTAACTTAGAAATATGAATTTCAAGGAGGGCTTCCATTTGTATTTCTATAAAGAAGACTTAATCAATATGATCGTTCCCGATAAGCCTGATCCGAATGCAGCAAAAGTGCTTCAGGAAGCACTTGGAGGACAATTCGGCGAAATGCGGACGATGATGCAGTATTCTTTCCAGAGCGCCAATTTCCGCGGCAAGGCTAAACAATATCGTGATTTAATCCGTGGAGTTTTCTTGGAGGAACTTAGCCACATTGAACTTGTCCAATCAACCATAAACCAGCTGCTGAATGATGCTGGCGGGGATATGCCTGGAGATGTCGCTACCGATGGCGCCCCATTGGATGAAGTCATCAAAGGCGGTGCAAACCCTCACCATTTCATCATCGGTGCAAAAGCATCCCTGCCCGTCGATGCCGGCGGCAATCCATGGAACGGATCATGGGTTTATGATCACGGTAATCTTGTGGCCAACCTTTTGAACAATGTCATGCTTGAATCTACGGGAGTCCTGCAAAAGTCCAGGATTTATGAAATGAGTTCCAATAAATCTATGCGCGAAACACTGGCATTTTTAATGGTGCGCGACAATGCCCACCAAAATGCATTTGCCAAGGCATTGGAAACGCTTGGGGTTGACTGGGGAAAAATCTTCCCTGTACCTAATTATGATTTGAACAAATATCCTGAATGCCGCAAATATGTGGATTTAGGCTACCATAATGCACAATTCAATTTCAGGCTGGACCAAACACGAATCGGCGAGATTTTCAAAGGGGAAACACCGAGCCGAAATGGCGGAAACCTTGCTGTTACCGAGCCGCCAAAAGGATTCCCGGTGCCTGAAATGCCGGATATGCCAAATGAACATAGCCCTGGCTTGAGTGATTTGAACAATTAAAAAAGAAGGCGGACACATCATTCCGTGTTCGCCTTCTTTTTTAATTATTGATATATTTTTCAAAAACAAAGCCAAAATCTTTCACATGGTACTTCTTCCGGCTGTCCATCAGCCATTCGAAAGCGGCGGAATTAATTTCCTTGAAGCTTGCAGCCATTTGGCTTCCATCAGTGCGAACCTGGTTCAAAGTGGAAGAAGCAAGATTTACGCTTTGATGGGCATATTGAAGGGCAAACTCATTCTCATGGCAAATTTCCGAAATTTTCACGAGTGATTTGAACAAGTCCTTTAATTCTTCAATGAATTTCTTATGGACATCAATGGAGAAAGTCTTTGCACCGATCGAAAATTTGATTTCAGCATCCAAATCCACGGTCCCTGCAGTTTCAAGCGTGGCATTGGAAATCGTATACTGGCTGTAGCTATATCTCGTTAGTGTACGCTTTTTGCTTATCGCACTTGTACCGTCCAAATGTATGAACGCTTGATTCGTGAAACAGTACTCATCCGTTTTTGATTTAATCAGGAAATAAATTTTTTCCCCATCTTCATGCATGATATAGTCATCTGCATCCACCTTGTCGAAATCAGCAGGACTAATCACACTACCAATATCACTAAGACCAAGGGCATCTGCCGCCATTTTCTTGAACATCCCTATTCCCCCTATCAAAATCCAGGTGAATTACACCTTATTATAAGTATTTTTCCAGTATTATCTCGTCTCTGATCGGAATTCCATCAAAACTGTAAAATGGTATTTCAGGCTTAATCTTCCGGGATTCTTCCACGGCATTTTTAACGATTTCCGAAATGACATAACCACGCTTTTGAAAAAACTTCAATGCCTGTAAATTATCGTTCGTTGTAATCGCTTTAATCGTATGGCAATTTTTTTCCTTAGCGTTATTCTCCATCACATAAAGCAATGATGAGCCAACACCTTGATTCTCATGCTCACTATTCAAAGAGATGATCTGACATACATGGTCGGATAATTTGTATGTTCCCAACCCCGTGATTTTTTCATTCTCGTCCATCACCCCAAAACCCTCAAGTTCCGCATAATGAAACAAGCCTCTTGAAAAAACGACTTGGGTCGTCTCCCAGTGCTGAATGAAAAAATCCTTAACCGTATCTGCCGCAATCATTCTTTTCGCCACGATTTGCATAACCAATTACGCCCCCAAAATTTCTATCTCTATGCTTATAGTATAAAATGCTTATGCTGATAAGGGAACATTTAATTCTTTACACCTTCTAACAAAACATAATACCATTCATATTAAGATAATCAATATCAAAAGGCATCTTCCGGGATCAAGAAATTGTATCATCCTTTATTCGCTGGTTCCTTCTGGTGACCTCATCTTCGAATTGCTTCGTTTTCATTTCTTCCTTCTTTGAATATCTTATAATTGCCCTCATCGTAAAAACGGCTGCGACTAAAAAAATGAAGCAAGTTATACCAGCTGAGATATATTCAGTCTTGTCTTCCGGAAAGTAAAGAAACAAACCTAGTAAAGCATGATTGAGAAAGTCCATCCGATACATCCTTCCTGATAGGGAATTAAACTGCATTATCCCATTATATCAATTACCAGAAGAATCCACTAGTGGAGCTTAATCCCTAAACCCCCAAAAAAAAGAGAGGCATTGAGCCCCTCGCTTCTCTTTTATTTATAAAATGGTGATCCCTTTAATGACTACGTCCACTGCAGGCTTGTCTCCCGCAACTGTCTCTACGTTAGCAATCGTATCAACAACGTCCATGCCTTCGACCACTTGCCCGAAGACAGAGTGTTTGTGATCCAGCCAAGGTGTGCCGCCTTGTTCCATATAAGCACTGATGATTTCTTCCGGATAACCAGCTTGCTTCATTTGCTCACCCATCCTGCTGTCCACATGCTGGGCTTGTACGACGAAGAATTGGCTGCCGTTTGTTCCCGGGCCTGCATTTGCCATAGAAAGAGCTCCGCGCAAATTGAATAATTGCATGGAGAACTCGTCCTCAAATGGAGTTCCCCAGATACTTTCTCCACCCATTCCAGTGCCTGTCGGATCTCCGCCTTGAAGCATGAAATCCTTGATGACACGGTGAAAGATGATTCCTTCGTAATAACCGTTTTCAGCATGTGTCAAGAAATTCTCCACTGTCTTTGGAGCCAGTTCAGGGAATAGTTTAATTTTAATATCGCCCATCGTCGTTTGCATGATGACCGCTTTTTCATTTTCCAAAACTTCACTTGTTAATTGTGGAAAGTTTGTCATACTACATAACCTCTTTCTTTTAAAATTAAATGGCATGAAACACCATTTTTCATCTTCATTTGTACACTTTACACGATTTTCATAAAAAAAGCATCTTTACGAAATTGAACAAATTCGCTGTGAAAAATCGTCGTTCTTATGTATCATGAAGGAAGTTAAAAGAAAGAAAGAAAGAAAGGTGGTAGGGAAATGTCAGAACAGGATTTTAAAATCGGCGATAAGGTCACCGCCATATATAAAACTGGAAAATACATCGGGGAAGTCACCGATATCAGACCTGCTGCATATCTTGTTAAAGTGTTGGCTGTCTTGAAGCATCCCATGCAGGGAGATCTTCATAACCCGAAGCAAACGGAAGTGTCCATGTTCCATCAGCGGCGTGCTCTAGCTTTCCGGGAGCAAACCAATGTGCCAAAGAATATGGTCAGGAACTTTAATGAGGAGATCCCTGAGTATAAGGAATCCTTAAGAGAAGCTGTTGAGAAAATGAAAGGCACTTTAAGCGAAGCCCAAACAGAGTGGAATGATAAAAGCTTACAGTTGCTTGAAGATCTAGCGGCGGATTATTTTAAATAAAGCATGATAAAAGCCAAATCAATAGTATATGATTTGGCTTTTATAACGCTAAATGATTCAATACTTTTGATAAATCAATGCGATCGCCAATTGTCGTAGGTTCGTGATTTTTCATATAACTTTTATCTTTTTCCACTAACTTAAAGATATTATATGTCGTAATCGCATCATCCAGCGCCCGGTGATGCTTGCCTGTCCCTTCTTTGCCATAGGCCTGTACAGCTTTCCAAAGCCCGGTTTGATTTTGATCCCCGAAAAAGCGTTTATACTCCAGGCAAAGATCACTTTGTTTCCCTGAAAAAGGGAAATCCAATCCTGCTTTCTGACAGTTCTGGCGAAGTACCTTCATATCCATATTACCCCAAGTAACAATCGTCGTCGGGTGCTGCTCATCTACTTTCTTCAATAAATTAACCAGCTCTTCAAATGAAATCCCCCGGTCCACCTGATCCTGGGTAATGTTCAAGAACTTTTTGCATCTTCCCGTTAATACTGGAAATTTCAATGGGTTAACAAAAGATGAGAATTGTTCCTGAATGGTCTCATTAATGACGGTGACTAAGCCAACCTCAATTATTTCCGGATAAAACCCTACTGGATTGGCTTTTCCTTCCGGCATCGTAAATTCAAAATCAATGAATACATATTGCTGTTGTTCCTCCATTTTTATGACCCCCTTCATATTCCTGACATCAACATATAAACAAAAAATGGTTTTTTCTCACGAGACTATTATAACAGAAGATTTAGAAAGTTTTCCGTAATACACCATCAGGATACGCTATAGCCGTCATACCTAATTTAACCAAAACTCTTTATTGTCTACATTATTTCGATTATGATGGATGAATAAACCAAAAGTACCATTTTTTCATTCCTTCAATCCAAGGACATACTAAAAATATATTAGTTAGGAAGTTGAACTATGCGCACGTATCTTGGTTATACCACGATTTTCCTTTTGATTCCCGTATTGATCCTTTTCATTTTCCTTTCCTATCAGGAGTGGTCCTTAGCGCAATCTCCCTATCATGTACTCGACGAGCGAATTCCCATTGAATCGATAGAACTGGCTCAGAATAGTTACATGAAGGCCGCAAACGGAAAGGTCATCAGTGAAATTCCCACTGGTGAGAAACGGACTTACCTAAAACTTGAAGACATCCCCCTCTTCCTGGAAAATCTATTCATCGTTACAGAGGATCAGAAATTTTATGATCATGCAGGCGTTGATCTATCCGGCATAAGCAGGGCGCTTCTTATCAATTCACAAAATAAAACAATCGAACAAGGCGGCAGTACCATTACCCAGCAACTGGCCAGGAATGTTTATCTTTCACATGATAGGACGTATAACCGAAAACTCAGTGAACTCATCTACGCCTATCAGATAGAGCGAAAAAAATCAAAACCGAAAATCATGGAGCTGTATTTGAATGCCATATATTTCAGTAATGGGGCTTATGGAATCGAAGCTGCTTCCCACTATTATTTCAGTAAACCCACTGGAGAGTTATCCAAGGCGGAACTTGCCTTCCTGGCCGCAATCCCTAATAATCCGGAACTCTATAACCCTCTTAAACATTACGAGGCGACTAAAAAGCGGCAGGAGAGATTACTGAAACAAATGGTGGCCGAAGGTGATTTAGAACAGGCCGAGTACGAGAAGCTCATTAAAAGTACGATTAAATTAGACTTGTCCACCCCGGTCGACTTATATCCCGATTATGTGACATATGTTCATCAGGAGTTGAAAAACCTGGTGGCATCCTCCGAGGGTCTTGACAAATCTCTGCAAAGCCCTGAAGTCGCCATCCGTAAGAAAGCGGAAGCTGAGCTGGATAAAAAGGTCAAAAAGCTTTTGAATTCCGGTGTAACCATCCATACCGCACTCGATACCAAGCTGCAATCACAGTCAAAGACTGCCGTACAATCGAAAATCGGTGTCAATGATATCGAGGGAGCTTTAGTGGTTATACAGCATCATACGCACGAGCTTGTCTCTTTGATTGGGGGAAAAGATTATAAAAAAAATTCTTTCAACCGTGCATACCAAAGCTATAGGCAGCCTGGATCAGCCATTAAGCCGCTTCTCGATTATGCTCCCTATTTGGAGGAAACGGATGCTGACATCAATCAGCTAGTTAGCGGAGCAAGCTATTGCAGCAATAGCTATTGCCCAAAGAATTATAGCGGCGACAGCTACGGGATGGTCACACTAAGAACTGCCTTCGCTCAGTCCTATAATACACCCGCCATAAGAATTTTTGAAAAGACGGGGGTGGAAACGAGTTTCAAGTACCTCGATGATTTCGACTTTAAAAAGGTGAGCAAAAAAGACCACCATACGAGTTCGGCCATAGGCGGATTCGAATATGGCATGAGTCCCCTTGAATTGACAAATGCCTATACTTCCTTCAATGACGGAAACTATCAGCCAGCGCGTGCCATTATTAAAGTCACCGATCAGGACGGTAAAGTCCTTTATAAATGGAAAGACCGCTCCAAGGAAATATGGAGCAAAAGCACCGTATCCAAGATGCGGCAGCTGCTCCATGAAACGATCATTTCCGGGACAGCCCGCAAAGCCTACTTTCCTACAGAATATGCCGGCGGTAAAACCGGTACGACCAATGATGTAAAAGACATGTGGTTTGTCGGCCTGACAGCAAACTATACAACCGGGGTTTGGATTGGAAGGGACAAGCCATCCAATCTACAATCCATTTATTCACATACACCCCATGTATTGATTTGGAAAGATATCAGCCAGACTGCCGAGTGAAAAAAGAAGGTGCCGAGATGGCACCTTCTTAGTTTGTCGATAAATTGAGGTTTGGAACGGTCTCAATCCCTGTTGCGATTTGATCATGGAATGGAATCATTACTATGAACATGCTCCTACTCCATGATTTGTTTTACATGGGATGAAACCTCACTGGATTGAAGAAAATTACGACACTCCTGCCGAATAGCCTGCAAAGCCAAGCCCCTGATATATGCTTGCTTTGATGAGGCTTGGCAGAAAGCCGGTGGAAAGGGAGTGCCTGGAGTGGAAATCAACATTAGATTAACTTTACACTCCCTCAAAAAAACTATAAGGCAACTCCATTATTATCGACTTTCTACAGTCTGATGGCACCTTCCTGTTGTGTAGACAAAAGAAGTTCCATCTAAATGTTAAAACAAAGTTGATTGGATTGGAACGGAAGGTACGAGACTCCTGCGGGAATACGCGTCAAAGGGAGACCCCACAGGCGCAAGTGCGCCGAGGAGGCTCCCGGACCGCCCGCGGAAAGCGAGTGCCTGGAGTGGAAATCAACATTAGATTAATTTTACATTTCCTCAAAAAAACTATAAGGCATCTCCATTATTATCGACTTTCTACAGTCTGATGGCACCTTCCTGTTGTGTAGACAAAAGACGTTCCATCTAAATGTTAAAACAAAGTTGATTGGATTGGAACGGAAGGTACGAGACTCCTGCGGGAATACGTGTCAAAGGGAGACCCCACAGGCGCAAGTGCGCCGAGGAGGATCCCGGACCGCCCGCGGAAAGCGAATGCCTGGAGTGGAAATCAACATTAGATTAATTTTCATTTCCTCAAAAAAACTGTAGGCAACTCCGTTATTGTTTACAGTCTGTAAGGTATGATGCCACCTTCTTTTTTACTATATGGGAAGGCTTGCGATGATGCTGTTATAAAGCTTCAATCCTGCATAAGCGACTATTGAAATCAGTGCCGTCCAAACGAAGATTGGAAAGAAAACCAATCCCACTAGCCTCGACAAATTCAGGCTCGGGCTTAACTTATTGACTAAATAAATTAAAGCCACGATATTCGTTGCGATAAAGATGGACCCAAGCCCGATGATGAATTGAACACTGAACAATGAACAGGCACCGCCAATCATATATATGACAGACCCCTTTCTTGCACTGTTCAGGGCTTGACCTTCAGAATCCATGGAAAAGAATAATAAAGACAGCTCCAATATCGTATCGGAGATCAGCTTCAATGCGGCAAAAACCATGAAGAATAATAAGAGCAATACGATCAGCAGCGCCAGCTTAATGCCGGTTTCAGAAAAAAACTCCCGCATCCCTTGGTAGATTCCCAAATTTCCAAATAAAGAGAGCATTTGCATTTCCCCATAAATGGCAAAGGAGAGGCTGAATAGTAGAATTGAAATGATTGGTAAATAACTAAGTAAATATGTGTTTTTCATGATTTCTCCATCCATGTGTCTTTTATCCTATATTATGCAAGATAATCCACGATTTCACAATGGATACTCTACTAATTCACTCTGAAAAAACTTTTTTCAATAAATTTTCAGGTGTGTTTCCCCTCCTTTTCTACCTATATATAAAACATCATTCAAGTTGGCCTTCACCGTTTTTAATGTCATGCAAACCCACATAAATTGCGTTATACTTTTAAGCGAGACAAGCATTCGTTAATAAAATACATATTCAACGAAGATTTTCTAACGTCTAGAATTACGCGAAAAAAGCATAATAAGACGACTGACTTCGTTTTAAAAAAGGGGGGAGTTTATGTCTTTACTTCATTGGGCGGTATTATCACCGTTTCTATTAGCACTTATTGTACCAATATTGTACAAACTATTTCGACAAATACATACAGGATGGTTTGTTTTGATTTTACCGATTCTCCTTTTCACCTATTTTTCAAGGTTCATTTCCTTGACCAAGCAAGGGGATATCATTATGGAAAGGGCAACATGGATTCCTTCTCTCGGAATTCATGTTGATTTCTATGTAGATGGACTAGGGCTCTTGTTCGCCTTGCTCATTACAGGTATAGGTTCACTCGTCGTTCTGTATTCCATTTTCTATTTATCGAAAGAGAAAGAAAAGCTGAACCAATTTTACGTCTTCCTTTTGCTTTTCATGGGAGCAATGCTTGGTGTCGTTCTATCCGATAACTTAATTGTCCTTTATTCCTTTTGGGAATTCACGAGTTTATCATCTTTTCTATTGATAGGATATTGGAATGATAGGGAGCGTTCACGTTATGGAGCGCAGAAATCCCTGCTGATCACCGTGCTTGGAGGCTTAAGCATGCTTGGTGGCATCATTCTCCTTTCCGTTATGGGGAACACATTCAGCATACGTGAATTGATTGCCCAAAGCGGGGAACTTATGGACCACTCACTCTTCACTCCTGCACTTTTGCTTGTGCTGCTTGGCGCGTTCACTAAATCCGCACAGTTCCCTTTCCATATCTGGCTTCCTGACGCTATGGAAGCACCGACACCGGTCAGCGCTTACCTTCATTCCGCCACAATGGTCAAGGCCGGAATTTATTTGGTTGCCCGATTAAGCCCTGTTTTTGCAGAATCAGGATTATGGTTCTGGCTCGTTTCGATCGCCGGATTGATCACCCTGTTCTGGGGCTCATTCTCAGCTATCAAGCAGACTGATATAAAGGGGACTCTCGCTTTTTCCACCATCAGTCAGCTCGGATTGATCATGTCGCTTTTGGGACTTGGTGCGGCGGCCCTTCACTATGAATCTTTAGGGGAAAATATATACTTGGCAGCCACGGTTGCTGCAGTATTCCACTTGATTAATCATGCCACCTTCAAAGGCAGCCTTTTCATGGTTGCAGGCATCATTGATCATGAAACCGGTACCCGTGATATCAGAAAGCTAGGCGGATTGATGCAGTTGATGCCGATCACTTTCACCGTCGCTGTCATAGGTGCTTTTTCAATGGCTGGACTTCCGCCCTTCAATGGTTTTTTGAGCAAGGAAATGTTCTTGGCCAGCATGGTGAATGTATTGGAATTGAACATCTTCAATATGGAGACATGGGGGGTCCTGTTTCCTGTGGTGGCATGGGTTGCCAGTGTATTCACTTTTATTTATAGCATGATTGTCGTGCTCAAGCCCTTTACAGGCAAACTTCAGTTGCAACTTTTGGACAAGAAGCCCCACGAGGCGCCAATCGGGATGCTGATATCCCCGATCATCCTTGCTTCGTTGGTCATCGTTTTCGGTATTTTTCCAAACTTGCTATCCTCATCAATCATTAAACCTGCGGTAGCCGGCATACAACCAAGCTTGGCGGGACCGGATTTCCAAGTCCATATCGCCTTCTGGCATGGATTCCAACCTGAAGTATGGATGACTATAGGCATCATAGCATTTGGAATCCTTTTATACAAAACGCTTCCGAAGTGGCAGAAGATCACTCAGTGGATTCCTGAACGTATATCCCTGAATGCTTTGTATGATAACGGGGTAAGAGGGCTCGAACGCTCAGCTTCCTTCGTCATGAAAGTATTGATGACAGGTTCTATTCGGACGTATCTGCTTTCAATCTTCCTTTTCTTCATTCTTTCCTTGGGCTTTACGCTCTATTGGAAGGATGCATTTAAATTGGATACAGGGAATTTTGCCCGGATCGGCCTATATGAATTGGTATTAGCTTCGATCATCGTGATTGGCTCGATCGCCATTCTTTTTGCAAGATCCCGTTTAACATCCATCATCATCTTAGGAGCCGTCGGTTATACCATTTCCCTATTTTTCGTTTTGCTGCGGGCACCGGATTTAGCCTTGACTCAACTAGTCATCGAAACGATTTCGGTATCGCTGTTTTTGCTCTGTTTCTTCCACCTTCCTTTAATGGCAAGCAGAAAGGAAGAACGGATGACATTCAAATTGAATAATGCCCTGATATCCATTGGTGTAGGGGTCATCGTGACATTGATTGCCTTATCGGCACATAGCAATAAACTATTTGATTCCATATCCAATTACTATCTTGAAAATGCTTATAAGGAAGCAGGCGGGAAAAACGTCGTAAATGTCATTCTCGTTGACTTCCGCGGACTTGATACGATGTTTGAAATCAGTGTCCTTTCCATCGCTGCGCTCGGAATATTCGCGATGATCAAATTGCGTTTGACAGGGGGGAAAGATAAATCATGAAGCAAAATGACCTGATTCTCCAAACTGTTACGAAAGTCGCTGCCTTTGTTATCTTGCTGTTTGCGGTGGCCATCTTTTTAGGCGGGCATTATTCGCCAGGAGGCGGGTTTGTCGGCGGGTTAATGACTTCAGCCGCCATTGTCCTGCTGTTGCTCGCTTTCGACATTAAAACCGTCACCGGCATCTTGCCGATTGACTATAAGTTAATGATCGGGTCAGGCTTGTTCATATCAAGCCTGACCGTAGCCGGCGGGCTACTTTTCGGGGTGCCCCTCATGACACATGTTTATCATTACGTTGATTTACCGCTCCTTGGGCACATCTCGCTTCATACCGCGGTACTTTTTGATCTAGGTGTTTATCTTGTGGTTGTTGGTGTAACGATGACCATTATTCAAACGATAGGAGAGAGTGAATAATGGAACTTTTAATGGCCATTGTCATTGGAATACTATTTATGTGTGCGACCTATTTAATGCTTTCCAAAAGCATTTTAAGAATCATAATCGGTACCGGGCTGCTCAGTCACGGCGCCCACCTTTTGATTTTGACGATGGGCGGTTTGAAAGGCGGTTCCGTTCCATTGCTAAGTGATGAAGCTGCATCCTATGTCGATCCGCTTCCGCAAGCGCTTATCTTGACGGCGATCGTCATCAGTTTCGGAGTCACATCATTTTTGCTGGTACTTGCTTATCGGACCTATCAGGAACTCGGTACGGATGACATGGAAGAAATGAGAGGGACGGAAGCGAATGAATAATCTTACTTTCATGCCTGTTTTATGGCCGCTTTTCACAGGCATCCTTCTCATATTCTTTGCAAAAAAAATCAAGCTGCAAAGAGGGATATCCCTTACATCCTCTTTTATAGGAATTATGATTTCCCTTTATCTAGTGTTTTCGGTCCATTCTCAAGGGATCTTGACTTTAGGTGTTGGCAGCTGGGATGCGCCATTCGGGATCGTGATCGTCGCAGATATGCTTTCTTCGCTGCTCGTACTGACCACGAATGTCATCGGATTGGCTATATTGCTTTACTCGTTTTACTCCATAGGGGAGGAACGTGAAAGACATTATTATTATCCTGTATTTCAATTTTTGCTGATTGGAGTGAACGGTGCCTTCCTAACGGGGGATCTTTTCAATCTATTCGTATTTTTCGAAGTCATGCTGATGGCTTCCTACGTGCTGCTGGTACTGGGAGGGACGAAAATCCAGCTAAGGGAGTCATTGAAGTATATCATCGTCAATGTGCTTTCTTCTTCCTTTTTCGTCATCATGGTGGCGTATCTTTATTCAGTTCTAGGCACATTGAACATGGCGGACATCAGCCAGAGGATAACGGAAGTCAACCAGCCTGGAATCATCTCGGTGATAGCGATTGGCTTTCTGATCGTATTCGGTTTGAAGGGAGCGATTTTCCCGCTCTTCCAATGGCTGCCTGGTTCCTATTATGCTCCGCCCATTCCAGTGATGGCCCTATTCGGGGCATTGCTGACAAAGGTCGGGATCTATTCCATATTCAGGACCTTTACACTCATGTTTTATCATGACCAGGATTTCACCCATACTTTCCTTGCGATACTTGCTATCTTGACCATCATCATCGGTGTCATTGGCGCGATAGCTTATTGGGATGTAAAAAAAATCATCATTTACAATATCATCATCGCCGTCGGGGTTATCCTATTCGGCATCTCCGTCATGAATGAACAGGCCTTATCAGGCTCCATTCTATATATCATTCATGACATGCTGATCAAGGCTGCACTCTTCCTGCTGGTTGGCATCATGATCAAAATCAGCGGATCGGATGATTTGCGGAACATGGGCGGCTTGATCAAGCAATACCCGGCCGTTGCATGGACCTTCTTCATAGCTGCCATATCACTGGCGGGAATTCCGCCTTTCAGCGGTTTTGCCGGCAAGCTCCTGATTCTTCAAGGAGCAGCAGAAAAAGGGGCATACTTAGGAATGGCCATTGTCTTGCTTTCGAGCTTGATGGTCCTATATTCCGTGATGAAAATATTCATGAATGGCTTTTGGGGAACTCCAAAAGCAAATTATGCCTTAACTAATAAAACGGTAAATAAAATGCTGGTTCCTGCCGTACTCCTTGTCATCATTTCCGTTTTATTCGGAGTAGGAACAGAATCAATATACCCATACATTTCACAAGCTGTAGATTCATTAATGAATCCCGAAATCTATAACAAAGCGGTTTTAAAGGAGTAGTGCCTGATGTCATTCCAAATTTTACTGAATGTGTTCCTTGCGGTTATCTGGATGTTTTTGAAAAATGAGTTTAACGGGAGCACTTTTATCATCGGCTATATATTGGGGCTTGGCATCATGTTCGTCTTCCGTCATTTTTTCAATGATCGTTTTTACTTGAAAAGGGTGAATGCCGTCTTTATATTGCTGCTCATATTCGCAAGGGAACTCATACTTTCCAACATTAGCGTCCTTAAGGCCGTACTTAAACCGAACCTGGATATGAGACCTGGCATATTCGCATTTGAAACCGTGCTGACCAAGGATTGGGAAATTACGATACTATCAAATCTAATTACACTGACACCAGGAACACTTGTCGTTGAAGTATCGGAAGATAATCGGATTCTTTATATCCACGCGATGGATATTGCCGACAAAGTTGAGGCCGTGGACAGCATTAAAAATACTTTTGAAAAAGCGATTATGGAGGTGAGCAAATAATGTTCGATCTAATGCTTAAAATCGCGCTGCTAGGTGTTTCGCTTTCCATGATTGGATTCTTATACCGTTTAATCAAAGGGCCTTCCGTACCGGACCGGGTCATCGCACTCGATGCAATGGGAATCAATCTTATTGCAATCGTTGCCCTTGCCTCCATTGTCATGGATACAAGCGCATATCTGGAAGCCATTCTTCTGCTCGGGATCCTATCTTTCATTGGAACGGTCGCTTTCGCCAAATTCCTTGAGAAAGGGGAGATAATCGAAGATGACCGCAATCGTTGAAATCCTATCGGCCCTATTCCTTTTAATGGGAGTCTTTCTCTTTTTAGTCTCGGCTTTCGGCATCATCCGGCTGCCCGACGTCTATACAAGAAATCACGCTGCCTCAAAAAGCTCGACGCTTGGAATCATGTTCATCCTGATCGGCACCTTGTTATATTTTTATTATGAACATAGCCATTTTGATTTCCGTGTCGTGCTCGCGATCATCTTTATCTTCATGACCAGCCCTGTTGCCGGACATTTGATCATGCGCTCGGCTTATCATACTGGCGTAAAAATGTGGGATCGGAGTGTCCAGGATGATTTAAAGAAAAACCGGTGATTCCTGCCATTGCAAAAGAGCTGCCCTGATTACAGGAGCAGCTCTTTTCTGTCTCAATCCTTTAAAAATACCTTATCGCCCACTCTGATTTCACCTGTTTGCATGACCGAGGCATATACGCCAAAATGATTTTTTCTTTCCTTGACCACAGTTTTCAGAAGCGATGGATCTCTCTGGGAATCGCTTGGATCGACAGTTATGATCATACAGCGTTCACAATGCCTTTTGATCTCCAATTCCACTTCATTTCCGATTAGGATCCTTTTTCCGAACCATTTCTCTTCTAAAAAGGGTGTTTTGTTCACTAGAGATAGCACTAAATTTTGCCTGAATCTCCTGCCATCCAGTTCTTTTCCCCAAAGTTTTGTCAATTCGCCAATCGAGGCATCACTGACAATCAGGATGTTTTCTTCTTCAATCGCTCCTAACGGAATATGTGCAGGGTGATAAACAACGGGTTCTGCCTCCTGTTTTAACAATCGGACCATTTCCTCCTGAAAGTCTTCCTCTCCCCATGTCAGCACGTTTCCTGAAGGAGTCTTCACTTTGATTTCCGGATATAGGCCAAGGGTTTCCTCACCAGAAAAAGCAGCTTGATAACGGACCATTTCCGGGACCTGGGTTATCGTCAGGAACTTCCCATTTTTATCTTTAAAGGCATGACTGCGATCTCCATATAGTCCATAGTCCATCACCTTCGTTTTCTGTACCTGTTCACCAGTGAATGATTTTACAGGATGACGGGTGATTTCTTGTATATGACCCACCAGCATAAAAAAACCTCTTTTCATACAATAGTCTACTGCCATCTTATACTTAAACCGGACACCGTAGAATCATTGCGTCCCTTTATTGAGATCGTTCTTTTGATTCACTTTGGCTTTGGTAAGTCGATAACCGCCAATGTACAGCGTGAAATGCAGATAAGGTGATCCTCTTCATCACGGATTTTCACGTCCCACACCATCGTTGTCTTCCCGCGATGCATGATGTTCCCTTCTGCGGTAACAACACCGGAACGAACGCCCCTAACATGATTGGCATTGATTTCAAGGCCGACGACGGCTTGTTTTGTACTATCTACCAGCTGCATTCCTCCAAAGCTTGCAACGGATTCCGCAAGGGCAACGGAAGCTCCCCCATGCAATAAACCATACGGCTGCCTTGTCCGTTCATCCACTGGCATCGTCGCAATGACTTTCCCATCGCCGACTTCTTTCATTTCAATCCCAAGCGTGCCTATCAATGACTTTTCAATATTTCTCTCCATCCCATTACCCCCGACTCTCATGTTTTTTCACCGAAAAATGAATCATTATTCATAATAGTATACATAAAAAGGATGACCCAAGTCTATCAAGTCATCCGTCAATTATGTGATTTGGATTATTTGGAGAGGATTTCTTTTAATTCATACCAACTTGTCAGTCTTGGAATATCCAATTCCCTGTTATAGGAATTATCCATTGCGTACACTTTCGTTGGAATATCCAATAACGTTTCCAGCACTGCCGGTTTATCATCAAAATAATAATCCAATTCCAATTTGCGGATCGTATCAATTTTTTCATGATCCTTCATCCCGCAGTAAAAATGGTCATCCTTAACCGGAAAGCCGTTTTCAATCAGCCATTTCTTCGTCCGTTCACCATGCTCCGCTTTTCTGGCTGTGATGTAATAGATTTCATGACCATCGCGTTCAAGTTCCTGCAGCGTTTCCACTGCGCCCTCGAAGGCCGGACAGGATGAATAATACACTTCATCGGCAAGGCTGTTCCACATTTTGCCCCCAGCCTCTTTATCAAGCCCGAAAGCTTCATGAATCTCCAACGTCTTTAAAGCTCTGAATTTCGTTAACTCTATGTTTGTATTAAGCTTTTCATTATAAAGATGGAACGCGAACTCCCTCAAGTTAATAAGGGTATCGTCAATATCAAAACCGAATTTCATATCCTTCACTCCTATTCAAACATAAGCTGCGGCAAACTGTGATGCAAAGGAAATTTCCTTGTCCACCTGAATGGCCTGTAATCTTTCAATCTCGGCTTTTCTTTTTGGCTCAGCCATTTTAAGTCCAAGGAAGCCAGTATCCTCCTGCAGGATGCATCCAGAAATAAGCTCGGCCAATATATCGGCATCCTTCATGGCACAATTGAGTCCGAACGCACCTGTAGGCGTCATCGTATGGGCGGCATCACCTAATAAAGCAACGCCATCCTTTGTCCACGTTTCACAGTAGCTGCTGTAAACATCCAATAAAATGAAGTCCTGCCAAGAGCGGATATTTTCATACACAACCTTTTTTAATTCAGGAAAGGCAAAAAGCAAATCTTCTATGAACGGTTCAAAATTCTGTTTTCGCAAATGGGGAAATGAACCATGTTCTATATTCCAGCCAATTTGGATGAAACCACCTGCCTGGGTAAAGAGGGCAACTTGGGAACCATTGACCAATGCCATCTTGATCGAAGGCTTCCACCCCTCCGGAGCTGGAATTTTTGCCCATAGTAAATCATAGCCATGATTTTTAATCACGACTGGAATTCCCGCTTTTTTTCGAACGATGGAAAATCTGCCATCCGCTCCGATTATCAATGAACTTTGCACTTCCAGGTCATTTACGCCATTTCGAGCCTTGACTCCCGTAAAACGGCCCACTTCATCCTGTATCAAGTCAGTAACCCTCGTATTCATCATCAATTTAAAAGATTCCAGCTTTATGGCTTCATTCAATATAGCTGGAATCAGATGATTTTGAGGGACATGTATCCCAACATGGTCCATAGGAAATTCCGGGAAAATCCTTTTGAATAATTGACCGTCATTCCAATATTCAATTTGTTCCATCCTAAGTAACCCAAGTCTTTCCACACTCTCGAATAAACCGTGCTTATTAAGAATGGCCTCTCCTTCATCGTTCAGGAACTCACCCCGGAACTCCCTTGAAACCTCAGAGTGCCTCTCAAGCAGGACGACTGAAATGTCCTGCTTGGCCAATAGATAAGCTAGCAGCGCTCCTCCCGGTCCTGATCCGACTATGCATACATCTGATTTAACCAACATGCCTCTTCACCTGTTGTCTATTTTAATTTAGGATAAGCCGTGATGCGTATATCCTCACCAAACGTTTCCACGCCAGAGAAGGAAACATCCATCGCTTCACCCATCGAATCCACATTCATTCCAGTAAACGGAGTTAGTGAGTTTCTCCCGCCCAATAGTTTAGGGGCTATATAAATCAAGTATTTATCGATGAGCCCTTCTCTAAGGAAAGAGGCATTCACTTCGCTTCCGCCTTCAAGCAGGACATCCGTAATCCCTTTTTTATACAGCTCTTCCATCAAAACTCTCAGATTCAGTCCCGTCTCGTTTTTAGGTACGAAAATGAATTCGATCCCTTTTTCACGTAAAAGGTCCATTTTATCCGCAGATGCATTTTCATGCGTTACGATCAAGGTTTTCGCATCTGATGCTTGTACAACATTGGCATCCAAGGGAACACGTAACTCACTGTCTAAAATGATCCGGATCGGATTTTTCCCTCCGCCCTCCGGAAGTCTGGTCGTCAGTGATGGATCATCGGCCAATACAGTCCCGATACCAACGAGAATGGCATCCACCTCATCACGCAGCAAATGAACGGAATGACGTGATTCTTCCCCTGTTATCCATTTTGAATGGCCTGTGTGGGTTGCAAGTTTTCCATCGAGCGTCATCGCATACTTCGATATGACAAAGGGCTGATTCGTCAGCATATTGTGAATGAAACGCTCATTTAGCCTTTGAGCTTCCTTCTCCAGGATGCCAACTTCCACTTCAATGCCCGCATCCTTGATGATCGATATCCCCCTGCCTGCTACTTCCGGATTCGGATCTTGAGTAGCCACCACAACCCGCCGCACACCTGATTCTTTCACCAAATTTGCACAAGGAGGTGTCTTTCCATAATGCGAACAAGGCTCAAGAGTCACATATAGCGTTGCACCTTCTGCATACTCACCCGCCATTTTGAACGCATGCACTTCCGCATGCGGTTCACCCGCTTTACGGTGGATCCCTGTCCCGGCTATCACACCGTCTTTGACTATGACTGCTCCGACCACAGGATTCGGATTCGTCTTTCCTTTTGCACTGGCTGCCAAATCCAGTGCCAGCTTCATGTAATATTGATCATCATTCATACTACAGCTCTCCTTATACAATCAAAGTTGGCTTCTTTTCGGGAATATGCCCAGACTTCTTAACCTTTGTATCGAGATAGAAACTATTATCTTCCGTCAAACCGCCCCAAAGCGGAATATGGTCCTTCGCCGCAAGACCATGCTTCGTGAGGGCGTCCAGCTTTTTGGGGTTGTTCGTGATTAAAGTCACCGGATCCTCGCGCAGTTCCCTCAACACGCGGATGGCTCCCTCGTAAGATCGCGTATCGTCTTCGAATCCTAAAGCCTCATTCGCCTCGACCGTGTCATAACCTTCCTGCTGAAGCAGATAGGCAAGAGATTTGGAAAACAGGCCGATCCCTCTTCCTTCATGGTCCGCAAGGTAAAAAATGGCCCCGCACCCATGCTCGGCTATCATCTTCATCGATTGGTGGAGTTGGTAGCCGCAATCACAGCGTTTACTGCCGAAGATATCACCTGTGTGGCATATGCTATGCATCCGGACAAGTGCATCCTCCGACTTTTTAAAGTCACCATACACCAATACGGAGGATTGCTGTCCAAAAGCGAGGTTGGCTTCCGAAAGCGAATCAAGCACCGCTTCCTTGTCATTATCCGTGCCGTCAAGCTGCAGCCATGTATACCATTGGAAAACTGTTGAGAAATCTCCTTGCTCAACAGGCAGGTTCACAGGCCCTACAAGGCATATATCAGCTTTTCCCGGTG
Source organism: Peribacillus sp. NPDC058075 (assembly GCF_042885195.1). NCBI lineage: Bacteria > Bacillati > Bacillota > Bacilli > Caryophanales > Bacillaceae > Peribacillus > Peribacillus sp. NPDC058075. The sequence goes on from NZ_JBHVSL010000002.1 coordinate 114,793, forward strand.
TTTTTATGATATTCATTTTATCTATTAAAAGGTTTTTTGTTTCCTCGGTTATTTTCATGTTAACATCACCTATTTTATAATTTATAGTGTGCCTTCTCCTTACTTTAGGTAAGTAAGTATATTACTATACACTATACCTGTCAATGAAGCAGTTTACAAATAATAGTGTGTCTTTGATCATAATTTTCAAGAAGTTTTTTGCAGAAGAATGGTCATTCCCTAACCGCTATCATATCGGCTGGCCTTTATACATATTTTAACGTATAACGAAAACGTGTCTATAGACAGACTTAAGGAAAGGAAGGAAACCCTTTGGAGGATTTCCCTTATTTTTTATATGACCCTATCCTGTTTCCGCCTCACGCCAGGGCAATGGATATCAATCGGGAAGGAACATTGCGTCCCTACTTGGCAACCAATCCAGATCTGCTAGTGAAATCGGCAAAGACCTCGCAATCTTTGATGCTTGATGTAAAAAAAGTCATGGATACTTTAGCCACATCCAAGCCTTTTTCGAACCGGTTGATGACTGCTGCCCAAGCATCGCAAAAAAATGTCGTAATCGATATGATCAAAAAGATAGGAATTAAGAACGAACCTGATATCACGTATAACCCCGATGGAATCCGTTTTGATTTCTATCCTAAGGCAGGGGAAGAAAATAGCCATATCATCGTAAGCTTGAAATGGAGGGATGTATAACGTCCGTCCAATACCTTTTTGGTAAAAAAACCGAAGCCTATTTTCGGCTTCGGATATTTGGGTTCATCTTGTTTTCGATTCAAAGGTTTCGACCAAAAGTGCAAGCGTACGTGCCATGACACCGGTAGCCCCCGCCGTGCACAATTCAGAGCTGCTCGAGGTTGTGGATGTTCCGGCAATATCCAGATGGACCCACGGAGTGTTCTCGGCAAATTCACCGATGAAAGCGCCGCCCATGATCGCATGTCCCGCCCCTCCAGGTGAATTATTCAAATCCGCTATTTTACTATTGCGTACCCGCTCTTTATCCTTTTCCGTAATCGGCAATCTCCAAATGGGCTCACCGGCCTCCTCTGAGGCTTTGACCACTTGTTCATAGAATTCCGTGTCATTTGTCATTGCACCCGTCATATCCATGCCCAGCGCCGTTATGACACCACCCGTTAATGTGGCAACATCAATAAGATACTCAGCACCATGATGTTTAGCGTAAGTCATGGCATCCGCCAAAACCAGCCGGCCTTCCGCATCCGTATTCAATACCTCTATCGTCTTTCCGCTCATGGCAGTGATCACATCATCCGGCTTGAATGCATCACCGCTGATCATGTTATCAGTGGAAGGAATGACAGCCACGACATTTTGGTCCGGTCCTAATTCGCCGATTATTTCCATTGCACCTAAAACAGCTGCCGCACCGCCCATATCCGTCTTCATTCCAACGATTCCAGCCTTCGTTTTCAATGAGTATCCACCCGTATCAAAGGTAATGCCTTTACCTACCAACCCGATAACATCTTTCCATTCATCCCTACCTTGATATTTCAGGACGATCATTTTCGGAGGCTCGACCGAACCTTGATTGACGGCAAGGAGTGCACCCATTCCCAACTTAAGCATATCTTCCTTTTCGAGGATCTCCACTTCAAAGCCATAACGTTCACCCAAGGCAGATGAATAATCCGCCAAATCCGTGGAGGTCAACAAATTGCCTGGCGTGTTAACCAATGTTCTCGCTGAGTTCGTCGCCCTTCCGAAGATTCTCCCTACATGAAGCGCAGCACCGACCTCTTCTTGATCAAATTCACTGTAAACCGTAATCGATTCAAGGCTTTTTTCAACCTGGTTCGATTTTTGCTTGTATCCGTCAAATTTATAGGAAGCAAGTTCAAAAGCCTCGGAACAAGCATGTGCTGCGTCCAATGCATCCAGATTTTCAGTCGTGAATGTATCCAGGGCGATCGAAAGTGTCGTAATCTTGGATTCTTTTATCGTCTTACGAGCTTTTCCCAATGCTTCGCGGAGCGTTTCAAAAGATAGCTCCTTTTCCTTGCCCAACCCTACGAAAATCAATCTCTTTATGCCTAATTTACCTAATGTATGTATTTTGACCACTGATTTTTTCCTGGTAGAGATTTCTCCCTCCTTCACTAACTCTGTAAGCTGGCCGTCCAATCGTTCATCCGCTTCTTTTCCAATGCCTGAGAATTTTACGGGTTTGTCAAATACGCCCATAATCAGGCATTCGTCAATCAAATCTATATTCAAGGAATCTTTTACTGTGAACATTCTGCTACCTCCTCCATTCGATTACATCCATTATAGCGAAATCTTCAAAAATTTTCGAATAAGGCCCGCGAAAATAATAATAACAAGGGATATTGTTTAGAATGAGTGACTTTAGAGTAATAGTATAAGAAAGATCATATTTATACTTATACCAGCAGGGAATCGACAGGACTGAATGGAACTAATAATAAGGGCCTTATTCCGAGCAGGATGTATTTACACATATATGGATTTCATCTTTACTTATAACTAGAAAGAAGGCTGATACTCTTGGAATTATTACTCAACTTCCCTTTAATCGCAGCATTGATTGCCATTTTCTTTGCTCAATTCATTAAAGTGCCCATCCACTTCATAGCATTTCGTAAAGTGAACTGGTCACTCATTAACTCAACGGGCGGTATGCCAAGCTCCCACTCTGCGGCCGTGTCAGCCCTAACCGTAGCGGTTGGGATCGAAACCGGAATGGATTCCCCTGTATTTGCCGTTGCCGCGATCTTTGCAATCATCACGATGTTCGACGCGACAGGAGTGAGACGGCAGGCAGGAGAACAGGCAGCCGTCTTGAACCAGCTCGTTACCGACTTCAATACATTTGTCGAGCAAGCAAAGAACTGGCAGAAAAAAGCAGATAAACAGAAACAGCAACAATTAAAGGAACTGTTGGGACATAAACCAATCGAGGTATTTTTCGGAGCCTTGACCGGAGTATTCATTGCGCTGGCACTTCACTTTTTCATCTTTCAAGGGTAGGTGTTCAATTTGAAAATAATCTCTCTTTGCCCCAGCAATACTGAACTCTGCACATATCTAGGGATTGAAGATAAGCTGATCGCCATCGATGACTACTCTGATTGGCCTGAAACCTTACAGCACCTTCCTAAGGTAGGTCCCGATTTATCGATTGATATCGATCGTGTAGAATCACTAAAACCCGATTTGGTGCTGGCTTCACTAAGTGTACCTGGCATGGAAAAAAATATTGAGGGGCTAAAAGAACGGAACATCCCCCATATCATCTTCAACCCGCAATCACTTGAAGATATCGCAAAAGATTTACTGACCTTGGGAGAGGCCATGAATCTTAAGGAAAAAGCAGAGGAACAGGCTGCCAAATTCCGTGATGCCATCCTTCAATATAAAAACGTCGCCGACAAAATCGAAACAAAGCCGTCCCTGTATTGGGAATGGTGGCCTAACCCCTTATTCAGCCCCGGGGGAGTTAATTGGTTATCCGAAATCAGCACGCTTGCGGGAGGTTATAACCTTTTCGAAGATGTCGACATGGCAAGCATTCAGGTCACTTCCGAAGAGATCCAAAAAAAAGATCCTGACCATATTTGCTTAGCTTGGGTCGGTGTCCCTTTACGAAAAGTAAACCCGGATCTGGTCAAGAAACGGAAAGGGTGGACCGATATGAAGGCAGTCCGGGATAATCATATTCACATCATGGAAGAACCTTTATTCTGCCGGCCCTCCCCGCGCTTACTGGATGGGCTTTCCAAATTGGCAAAGACTCTGCATCCTGAAGCCTACAAAAGCATGAACTAAGGACGTTCCGAGGAAAACAGACAATCAAAAAGGCTGCCTCAACTGAGGCAGCCTTTCGCTTTCACCTTTGTCCATCATTAAAAAGCAAAGGAAGCTACATTCTCGTCCAATGTTTTCTGAGCGATTTTAGGCTTGAATACCTGCCTGATCTTGGTTTCATTCAACTTACTTAACTGTTCTTCGGATAACTCGCCGTTCCCTTTTTGAACAACATATACTTCAAGGGTCTTCTTCCCCCAATTCTCGTATACATCCTGTACCGTTTCGTAGTATAGATCCAGGTGGTTTCCTTTGATCGCACCACCCTTGTCCGCTACGACCCCATATCCATAGCCCGGAATCCAAAGGATGGTTCCGAGAGGGAATACGGTAAGATCGGCGGCAATGGTGGAAAACAAATCCCGTTTCACCTTCACCCCTGAATAAGTGATCCCATAGGATGGGCTTTCCGGATACTTTCCGGTTGATTCATACCCTGCTGTATATCCTGTAGCCAAGACTTCATGCTTCGGGTATTTCGAGAGCTCGATTGCCTCCGCTATCGTCGTGGGCCCATCGCTCGTGGATGCGGTTGCCATTAGCGTCGCCACTTGACCTCCACTATGGATGGCTTTATATTCGAGACCAAGCGTTCGATGTTGTCTCATCACCTCTTCAAAAGGATGATCCACAGGCACGGCCCCAAAAACATGATTTAAGGTCGATTCGATAGCCAAGATAAATAATATGATAATAGCAACCCTCAAAAATAACGCCTTAACAAGCTTCATATGTATTAGTTCCACTCCTCTCACAAGGATATTTGTTCCCATTCCAGAGTGAAAGTATTCATAAAGCAGGAAAAGATCCAATTTTCCTTACAAAAAAGGCTCTTTTCGTAAAGATTGTTGTTTTTAAAACAAAACGATTTAAGGTTGATTGGAGCGGAAGTGCGAGACTCCTGCGGGAGCAGCGGGACAGGTGAGACCCCACAGGCGTTTACGCCGAGGAGGCTCACCGCCCGCCCCGCGGAAAGCGAGCATCTGGAGGGGAAATCAACCACACCGCACTACTTGGTAAATAGCAGTAAATAGCAACAAAGGATGCTAAAACAGCCTACAAAAAAAGAACCGTCCATAAATGACGGCCCTTTCCATTATCAAAACATTTGATATCCTTTTTTCCTTAGAATCCTGATGACAACACCCGCTAAAACCGCGCCAAGCAGCCCGCTTGATAAAATAATGATGTCTGCCGTATGAAGGGATGTGAGGCTCGTTCCAAGATTGGAAAAAGAGATTCCGGGATTTCTAAAATATTCTATTAGCTTTGTTTCATTGACAATGATGATGAAGACGATTGGAAATAAGATGACCATGATCCACGAAGAACGAAAGAGCATATTCAGCAAAAAGCCAATTCCGAAAAACAATATGAAAAATAAGAGTATTGAGATAATTAAAACCGGCAATGGCATGTTATTCTTGACCCTCCTTAAAAAGCGACACCTTTAGTTTACTGAAAAAATAATTGCTGCGTCAACGACTTATACCAAATAATTCCGAAGAAAAGATTATTACCCAAATCACATGAATAATTTATATGATGTATACCCAAATTGATCTCCCGGGTTCAATCCATCAAGCATCGTCTGCATTCTTTCCTTTTTAAAAGCTAAAAGCTGTTCCAATAGTAATGATTGCTTTCCCTCCTGCATGAGTGAATCAGGGTCATAAAATTTAGCTTCATATAATTCATCCAACTGAGCGGTTACTTCAAAACTGACCGGTTTAAGTAAAAATACCAACATATTATCACTTATATTCCCTTTGATGACTCCGCTTCTCACTCCTACAATCCCTTCAATTTCTGTATGAATACCCGTCTCCTCCAACACTTCCCTTACGACAGCTTCATCGACGGTTTCATCACTTTTGACAAAACCTGCCGGAAGCGACCATTGCCCTTTCAATCCGCCATACCTTTTATTCACGACCAGCCATTCACCTTTATCAGATATCACAAGGCCGGACACTGCAAGCCAAACATTTTTGCATCGTTCCACCAAGACCCACTTCCCCCTATATTCATTCATTATTATTGTAAACTTCAAACAGAAGAAGAACATACGATTAAGCTTCGTCATCCTTACCCCATTATGTTCCATATAAGAACCGTGCATACTCCAATAGATGACGCACTCACCCATTGATGGGATGTCAATGAAAAAGCCATTCAGGGAAAGTCCCCCAAATGGCCTTTATTTGTATATTAGAAAAAATTAAAGGACGTTGAATTTACCTTTTTTAGCAACAAGGGAAGCGCCGCCAATCATTAACAACGCTCTGTTATCAACCATTTTCTTCAAGAATGATGCAGTCTTACCTGTAACTTTCTTGCCGAATACAACACCAATCGCGTTGTCTTCACCAAGTGAACATACCGTTCCTTTGTTTTCGAAAGTGAAAGTTTCAAGGTCGCTTTCGTTACGAACCAATTTAGTCAGGTTTTTCGCAATGACCTCACCTTGCTGCATCGCGATTTGTGCGGTAGGTGGATATGGACGGTTAATTTCCTCGTTGATGATCAAAGCGCAGTCCCCTACGATAAAGATATCGTCATGACCCGGTGCCCGCATGTCAAGGTTCACTTTAATACGTCCGCGCATAGCTTCAAAACCGGAAGCCTCTATCACGGAGTTTCCACGTACGCCAGCTGCCCACACTACTGTTCCCGCTTTGATTTCTTCCACTTCATCTTCGCCTTTTGCCACGATGATGCCTTCAGGAGTCGCCCCCTTGATCGGTGTACCTATTTTGAATTCGACACCTTTTTTCTCAAGGTAAGATACTGCATAATCCACCAATTCCGGATCGAAGCCAGGGAGGACGGCTGGTGCTGCCTCCACACAATACATACGAACCTTTTGGAAGTCGATGTCGTATTCTTTACAAAGCTCAGGGACACGGTTAGCCAATTCGCCTAGGAATTCAATTCCCGTAAACCCTGCCCCTCCAACAACGATCGTCAAGCGGTCTTCATTCTTTTCGACCTCAGAACTGTACGTAGCAAATTGCAATTGGATATGGTCACGGATCTTACGTGCCGTATTCACGTTAGAAATAGAGAAAGCATATTCTTTTAGCCCTTGGATTCCGAACGTTTCTGATTCAGGTCCAAGTCCAATCACTAAGTAATCATAAGAAATTTCACCGTTTTCAAGGATGACTTTTTTGTTCTCTGTTTTCACTTCCAAAACAGAATCCTGGATGAATTTAACTTTGTTGTTAATGACACTTTTGATTGGATATCGCACACGATCATGATGAAGCGTTCCAGCCGATGCCTCATGCAGCCATGTTGTTTCATAGTGGTAATCATTTTTGTTAACTAATACGATTTCTGCTTCATTTTGACCTAATGCCTTCTGTAAGCGAGTAACAGTCATCAATCCACCATAACCTGCTCCTAAAACAACGATAGTTGGCTTTTTCAAAAGTATTCTTCCACCTTTACGATATTTTCTTGTTATGCTTTCCATAACTAAAATATATTGTCTATCTTATTAATTTCCATTATAAAAAGCACTCTTATACATTTGTGACGAATTTCACGTAATACGTCGTAATTGTCATGAAAAATTCATAAAAATTTTACCAAATGATGTCTAAGTAAATATTAGTCTTTTTCCATACCTTTTTCAAGTAACAAACCGAACTTTTTCGGGTTAAAAACAAGCCGAAAAACGTTATTTTTCAACCAGTTTCTATCCATACTTTTACGATATGCTTAACATTGGTAAAGGGTAATTTTACCCACATTTGAAAGAGGATAAAGAACATACATCACGAAACCGCCCTTATATAGTCAAAACTTTCTTACTTTTCTAACTTTCTCCGTTTTTTCAAAGACCATCTATGTTAAAATAAGAGAATAAATTTCAGCAAACCTAGTATATCGGAGGGATAACGTTGGAAGTTAATGAAAAAGTTTATGATATTACCATCATTGGCGGAGGCCCAGTTGGATTATTCACTGCATTTTATGGAGGAATGAGACAGGCATCCGTAAAAATCATCGAGAGCCTGCCACAATTAGGCGGACAATTGTCGGCCCTTTATCCTGAGAAATACATCTATGATATCGCTGGTTTTCCCAAAGTGCGTGCTCAGGAGCTAGTGAATAACCTGAAAGAACAAATGGCAAAGTTCGAGCAGGATGTTGTCCTGGAGCAAGCCGTTCAAGAAGTGGAAAAGCAAGCTGATGGAGTTTTCAAGTTAACGACTGATAAAGAAATCCATTACTCCAAAACGATTATCATCACAGCTGGAAATGGGGCTTTCCAACCCCGCCGCATCGAAATTGACGATGCTAAAAAATACGAAAGCGCCAACCTTCACTATTTCATTGACGACCTCAATCATTTTGCCGGCAAAAAAGTTGTGGTCTTCGGAGGTGGGGATTCAGCAGTGGACTGGGCCCTGATGCTGGAGCCGATCGCCGAGAAAGTGAGCATCATTCACAGAAGAGATAAATTCCGTGCCCACGAACATAGTGTAGAAACACTAAAAAATTCAAAAGTTGAAATAAAGACTCCTTACATACCTTCAGAGTTGATTGGTACAGACGGACGGATCCATACAATTGTCATCAAGGATACGAACGGTGAAGATACAGAGACGATGGAGGTGGATGCTGTCATCGTCAACTACGGCTTCGTTTCTTCTCTTGGTCCCATCAAGGAATGGGGACTGGATATCCAGAAAAACAGTATTTTGGTGAATTCCAGAATGGAAACGAATATCCCGGGAATTTATGCAGCAGGTGATATTGCAACATATGATGGCAAAGTAAAATTAATTGCAAGCGGTTTTGGTGAGGCACCCACTGCCGTCAATCATGCCAAACAGTATATTGACCCAAAAGCAAAAGTTCAGCCGATGCATAGTTCCTCGATGTTTTAAAATTACGCAAAAACCCGACTTTCATGGCCGGGTTTTTTTGTTGTCCCCAATTCAGTGATTGTGGATAACTTTTTCCATTACTTATCCACAGCGCTTACCCTTGTCATACCAAGGGTAAAGAGTAGAGAAGCCATGAAAGGAGAATGCATATATGAATATTTTAATTGCAGGAGCCAATGGTACGACAGGAAAGCAAATCATTGCGGAAAGAAGAACAGGCCCAAACGATAAAAGCATTCGGCGAGCACCCCATCCTTGCCGATTTAGAGGGAAATGTGGATAAAGCAGTGGATAACATGGAGGCAATCATTTTTGCAGCCGAATCTGGACCGACAACAGGGTCGGATAAAACGACAGCTGTGGATAAGAATGGAGCCATTAAACTGGTTGATGCCGCAAAGAAGAAGAGCATCGAACGTTTTGTCATGCTAAGCTCTGTCGGTTCCGATAATCCAGAACAAGCCCAAGAAGAAATGCACCATTATCTCGAAGCAAAGCACGATGCCGATGAACATTTAAAAGCAAGCGGGCTCACATACACGATTGTCCGGCCTGTTGCTTTGACAAATGAACAAGCCACCGGAAAAATATTTGCAAATGAGAAAGTGGAACATACAGACAATTCCATTCCAAGAGCCGACGTCGCCGCCGTTCTTGCCAAATCAATCACAGAAGAAAAAACATTCAATAAAACATTCGAGATTTCCAGCGGCACCCTCCCAATCATGGAGGCCCTGCACAATATTTAATGCAGCAATAAGCATGAAAAAGGGCACTTTTTTTAGTGCCCCCTAGACTGTAGTCAAATTGGTTTGCCTGGTTTTTTCTTTAATAAATGCTCCAGCTGTTTTCAGCTGGAGCATTTTATTCAAACTTCCTCGAAGATTTTCGACCTTCTCGGCACTTTATCGACCTTCCTCGAATGTATTCGACCTTTCACGCACTTTATTCGACCTTCCGCGAATGTATTCGACCTTTCACACACTTTATTCGACCTTCCGCGAATTTTTTCGACCTTCTCGGCACTTTATTCGACCTTCCTCGAATGCATTCGACCTTCTCGGCACTTTATTCGACTTTCCTCGAATTTTTTCGACATTTCACACACTTTATTCGACCTTCCTCGAATGCATTCGACCTTCTCGGCACTTTATTCGACCTTCCTCGAATGTATTCGACCTTTCACGCACTTTATTCGACCTTCCACGTACCAAGCCCTGTTCTAAAATCATGGTTCGGGATGAGACCATTCCAAATCTCTTTTGCCCATAAACTAAGGGGGGCACTTTAACAAGTGCCCCCCTTTTCTCAATGATAAGAGTTCTTAGCAGTTCTCCGGCGTTCCGGCGTTTTTTGCCGTTTTGAAGGAAGACCCGCAACCACATGAAGCGATAGCATTTGGGTTTTCGATCGTAAAGCCTCCGCCCATCATCGTTTGTTTATAATCAATTACCGTTCCATTCAATATATCTGCATCCTCGCCATCAACAAGGATCTTAATTTCAAACTGTTCCAGCTGGCTATCTTTTTCTCCGGGCTCTTGCTCAAAACCCATTCCGTAGGATAATCCACTGCAGCCTCCGCCTTTAACGGCCACTCTTAAAAAGGAACCCTCTTCACCATTATGCTTCATCATTTCTTTTATCTGAAAAGCGGCAGCTTCCGTTATTTGAACAACTTCACTCACAATAAATCCCTCCTTCTTCTGATATGTGAGATAGAACTATTACTCTTTATAGTATATACCAAAGAAATTCCCACGCTCAATTTTCCAGCTTGAAAAAATTCATATTCCCCGACCTATTTTACCAACAAAAATTAGTTTATAATAAAAGTTATAGGTATAATGGACCGTTCTGTTGGACCTAACTCTAAATTACAGTAAGGGGGTAATCTCCATCGTAGGCATACATCCTCTATATGATAAAAGCATGGAATGCCTTTTATGCAAGCAAATATCAACCACTAAAAAGGTACGTTCGCGCTTTGTAAAAGTTGCTAAATATGACACGGACTTTTGCCCCATTTATGTTGATTCAGCCGTTAACGCACTTTACTATAATATCTTTGTATGCCCTCACTGCGGCTTTTCGTATTCGGAGGATTTCTCCCGATACTTCCCCCCCACTACACTGGAAATCATTATGGAAAAAGTAAGCTCCCACTGGGTTCCCCACCATTTTAGCAAGGAAAGGTCTATTAAAGACGCGATCAATACATACAAGCTGGCGAGTTATTGCGGAGCTTTAAAAAAGGAAAAACATATAATCCTTGCCGGAATCTGTTTGCGGATAGCATGGTTATATAGGTTCAACAAAAACAAGGAGCAAGAAGAAAGATTTTTGAGGTTCGCCCTAAAGGAATATGAAGCATCCTATTCAACAGGAGACTTCAGCGGCACCCAGGTATCCGAAGCCAGAATCCTCTATCTCGCTGGCGACATCTCAAGGAGGATAGGAAATGAAATGGCAGCCATCAAGTATTTTTCATTAGTGTTCGAATGTCAAAACAATGCCCGGGAAGCCTCCATCATCCAGATGGCTAGGGACCGCTTTCAGGAACTCAAGCAGCAACGAACAACCAACTCGTTGCTGCAGCACTGATATTAAAAAGGCTGTCCGCGAAGGAACAGCCTTTTGTTCGCCGTTGATGATTAAAACATTTCATATTCATCAATGTACTTATATATTTTATCAACCAATTCATCCGTTGTGTCACCATAAACCACTTCACCGTTTACAAGAGCATATAAGTTACTGGAGCATCTGCCGCAATAACCCAGACAACCATATTCTATGATATCCAAGTTCGGATCCTGCTCCAATCTTTCCAGAGCTTCCTGAGCGCCGCTGGCCAGATTGCTTACACAAAATTCAATAATCGGGTACATTGTTTCACCTCACAGTTACTAACAAACTATCTTATTACTTTTCCCTTTTACAGTCAATATTTACGCATAAAAAATCAGCCGATTTCAAGATATCGGTTGTGATTTCCTTTTATATTCGTTATACTTTTGTCGGGGTACGTAAATAAAAGAAAATTATCTAATTTTTTATTCTTGCTACTAATTGGGGTATATATATTTTATTAAACTTTAAAGGGGACCATTTGGGGGAATCCTATAGTTACTTGCTAGTCAAATTTTTCAAGAGATCAAATAAAGGGGAAAAATCATATGAAGAATCTAGTCATACTTGGTGGCGGGTATGGTGGTATGCGCATGTTGCAAAGATTGCTGCCTAATCAGCTTCCTGAAAATGTGAGCATCACGCTTATCGACCGAAATCCTTATCACTGCTTAAAAACGGAATATTATGCTTTAGCAGCAGGTACCATTCCAGATCAGCACATCCGTGTTGCATTTCCTGAACATCCTCGCTTGAAGAACGTATACGGAGAAGTACTTTCCATCGATATGGAAAATAAACAAGTCATTATAGAAAATAAAGATCCTGTCGTTTATGATGATTTAGTCATTGGCCTTGGCTGCGAAGATAAATACCACAATATTCCTGGTGCAGACACACATACCTACAGTATTCAAACAATCGATAAATCACGCCGCACTTATTCAGCCTTGAATAATTTAGGTGCCGGTGCAACCGTTTCTATCGTTGGTGGCGGACTGAGCGGTGTTGAGCTTGCAAGTGAATTGATTGAAAGCCGTTCAGATTTAAACGTTAAGCTATTCGACCGTGGACCGCATATTCTATCTGCTTTCCCAGAAAGATTAAGCACCTTTGTCGAATCATGGTTCGATAAGCATACTATCGAAATCGTCCATCATTCAAATATAACGAAAGTTGAGCCAAACCTTCTTTATAATGGAGACGAAGCCGTTCAAAGCGACGTCATCGTGTGGACAGCTGGAATCCAGCCAAGTAAGATCATCCGCGATATGGATATTGAAAAAGACCGTCAAGGAAGAGCCGTTCTGACTCCTCAGCATTTCCTTCCTAATGATGACAGCATCTTTGTGGTCGGCGACTGCGCGAGCCTGCCTCATGCACCTAGTGCTCAATTAGCGGAGTCCCAAGCAGAGCAAATCGTGCAGGTTCTTGTAAAGAAATGGGCAAATGAACCACTTCCTGAAAGCTTCCCGACAATGAAATTAAAAGGGACATTAGGTTCTCTTGGGAAGAAACAAGGTTTCGGTCTTGTTGCAAATCGCCCAATCACCGGTAGAGTGGCGCGTCTGATGAAATCAGGCATTCTCTGGATGTATAAATACCATAACGGTTGATTCCAACCCATCTAAGCTACATTTTATAAACTGGCCCAATGAGCTGCATGCAACTCATTCATGGGTCAGTTTTTCTTATTTCTTCCATTATATATCACATTTGTATCGTATATCCGTATTTTTCCATCGTTTCCACCACTTTTTTGAGACGCACATTTCCTTCTGCGATGATTTCTCCTTCGATGAGGACCAGTGGATAAAATAAATCTTCCTCGATCATCTTCTCGGCAAAGCTCTTTTGCTTTTGCGCTTCTGGAGGATTAAACATATCTATATAGGATATTTTGAATTTCTGCTCAGGAAACTTCCTCGTTAAAGCGGCTTCAAGCCACTCGCAGGTATCTTTCGAAGAAGGGAGATTCACACAACTTGCGCAAATTTGCTCCGCACCATACACTTCTATCTCAATTTCTTTCTTTACCATACTCTTCCTCCTTCATTTTGAATAATATTTAAAAACTTCACCTGTTTCCATCATACCAGAATAATATAGATTATATTTCCGCAAAGTTACAGTTGGATTTTTTACAACCTTCGCTTTATAATATGATTAGGAAAGGAGTCGATTGCAATGTCTGAACAAACAATGGAAGTTCAAGTTCAAGAAGTCCTAGATAAGCTTCGTCCGTTTCTTCTTCGTGATGGCGGTGACTGTGAACTAGTTGACGTAGAAGATGGAATTGTAAAATTACGATTACTAGGAGCCTGCGGAAGCTGTCCTAGTTCGACCATTACGCTAAAAGCTGGGATTGAGCGTGCCCTTCTTGAAGAAGTTCCTGGTGTAGTGGAAGTTGAACAAGTTTTCTAATGGCCCTTTAAATAACATGTAGCGTATGGATGAAGGCTCACTTCATCTATACACGTTCAACCTTTTTCATTCAGGCCGGAATCTTTTCTGGACTGCAATAAAAATAAAGCTGACTCGGCTTTTGCCCTATCAATTGATACGGCTTGACGCGAGTCAGCTTTTTTATATGGACAATGAATGAAGCATGGCTCACGATTTCAAAAATTTCAATTCCTTTTTTTCCTGTTCTGAAAGGGCTGCCGTATAACTGCCTTCATTATCGATTTCCAATTCCCTCACAAGAAATTCCGGAAATTTCTCCTTCAATACTGTGACCAAACTTTCACTATTTTCAGCGGATGATAAGCATAAAACGGTCGGACCTGCTCCGCTTAGGGCTGCACCAAATCCGCCTTCATTGAGGACAACTTCTTCAATAAGCGGTAAGTGAGGGACCAACTCTGCTCTATATGGTTGATGGAAACGATCACTTTTCATCATTTCACCAACAAGCTTCCAATCTTTAGATAGAACTCCTGCCAGTAAAACATTTGCGGCTGCACTTCCGCTTATCGCCTCTTTATAGGAAAGCGAATCCGGAAGGACATTTCTTGAATCCTCCGTTAGCAATTCAAAATCAGGAATGACAGCAATCACCTTAACTCCCTCGATTGGAAACGACACGACATCCGTTCTTTCGTCCGTATGCAGGCCCACAACCAATCCACCATACACTGATGCCCCTGCATTATCCGGATGCCCTTCAAAGAGGGAAGCATGCCTATTCTTCTCCTCTTCAGATAAATGAAGTTCACCAACGATGTTCGCCAATTCAATCCCCGCCACAATGGCAGAGGCACTGCTTCCCAGACCCCGCGCCAGTGGAATTTCACTGGAAACGAAAAGCCGGCATGGGGAAAGTTCCTTTCCATAGGATGCCGCCGTTTCCTTGGCAATTTGGACGATATAATTACGATCATCCGTTGGAAAAACAGACATTTCCTCTGAAAGTGGAACGACTTCCCAATGCTCTGATGAAGATCCGTGTATTTCCAAGTAAAGTCCTAGCGCCAAGCCGATGGAATCGAATCCTGGTCCTAAGTTGGCCGTACTTGCTGGTACACGGATCAAGAACATCTCTGATTCCGTACTCATGCCTGTTTCACACCTTGCAGATGTTCTAAAATGACCTCTTCATCCATTGGCAGCAATGTCGGCTGAATCGTGCTTGTATTGACTGCCACATTCGGATCTTTCAATCCATTTCCAGTCAAAACGGCAACAATCTTACTTCCTTTTTTGATTTCACCGCTTTTTAATTGTTTATAGATGCCTGCAATGGAAGCGCATGATGCCGGCTCTGCAAATACCCCTTCTTTTTTAGCGAGGAAATGATAGGCTTCCAGAATTTCTTCGTCTGTCACCTCATCAATTTTGCCTTTTGATTCATTTGCTGCTTCCACAGCAAAGCTCCAACTTGCAGGATTTCCAATCCGGATGGCTGTTGCAATCGTTTCTGGATTTTCAATAATGCTATCACGGACAATTGCAGCCGATCCTTCAGCTTCGAACCCTCTCATTTCAGGAAGACCCGTTTGTTTCGATTCGTTATATTCTTTAAAACCTTTCCAGTAAGCCGTTATATTACCTGCATTCCCGACTGGAAGCGCCAAAATATCCGGTGCTGAGCCGAGGGCATCACAAATTTCGAAAGCCGCTGTCTTCTGCCCTTCAATCCGGTATGGGTTGACCGAATTCACAAGAGTTATCGGAGAGCTCTCACTAAGGGAACGGACGATTTTTAATGCCTGGTCGAAGTTCCCTTCGATCGAGATGATTTCCGCTCCGTACATGACGGCTTGGGCAAGCTTGCCCATGGCTATTTTCCCCTCCGGGATGACAACGATACAGCGCAGGTTGGCACGGGCCGCATAAGCGGCTGCAGCTGCCGATGTATTCCCAGTGGAAGCACAGATGATCGTGTCGCTGCCCTCTTCTATCGCTTTGGCGACGGCCATGACCATTCCGCGATCTTTAAACGACCCAGTTGGATTCGCCCCTTCATATTTTACATGTAAGTCGATTCCCCACTCTTCGGATAATCGATTCAGTCTGATTAAAGGTGTATTACCCTCCAAAAGGGTTAGTGCAGGTGTGTTTTCATTAACGGGTAAAAATTCTTTATACGTGCTTATAAGTCCTTGCCAGCTCATTTGATGTCCTCTCCTTCAACTCTGTAAGTGCTTTTCACTTCTCTTACCATATTGTAATCATGTAATTTCTGTATTATTTGCTCAAATGCAGCCTTTGTGGCAGTGTGCGTAACCAATACGATTTCGGAAGATTCCTTTTCATCCAGAGGCAATTGAAGGATTTTATCGAATCCTACTCCATGCTCGGCAAATAAATTCGTGATTCTGGCTAAAACGCCAACTTCATCCTGAACATGTAATCGAATAAAGAACTTAGCGAAAATCTCAGTGGCATCCTTTAATTGTTTCGGGTACTGAGGTGAAACGGCACTGCGGCCATTAACGCCCAGCCTCATATTCTTGATGACCGTCACCATATCCGAAACGACTGCAGTTGCAGTAGGAAGACTGCCGGCCCCTGGTCCGTAAAACATCGTTTCCCCTACTGCTTCCCCATAAACGTATACAGCATTATACTCATTATTTACCGATGCTAACGGATGTGCTTCCGGAAGCAGTGCAGGCTGGACACTTACTTCGACCCTATCCCCTGCCCTGGAAGCGACGCCGATCAATTTCATTGTATAACCAAGCTTCTTACTATACCTCAAATCCTCTTCGGATATCTCGGTAATGCCCTGTACCTCAACATCATTCAAGCCAATGTTCATTGAGAACCCGAGTGTTGATAGGATCGCCATTTTACGGGCCGCATCCAATCCGCCTACATCTGCTGTCGGATCGGCTTCAGCAAATCCTAGCTCCTGAGCTTCCTTCAATACGTCATCATAAGCTCTGCCTTCCTTGCTCATTTTCGTTAAAATGAAGTTTGTCGTTCCATTGACGATTCCCATCATTTTCGTGATGCGGTCAGAAGATAATCCATCGACAAGACCGCGTAAAATTGGAATTCCCCCTGCAACACTTGCTTCATAGAACAAATCACATTGATTCTCGGTGGCCAATTCCAGCAGTTCCGGTCCATATAAAGCCATTAAGTCTTTATTGGCCGTAACGATATGCTTTTTATTTTTTATGGCTTCTATCAGATAACTGCGTGTTTCTTCGATTCCACCCATCACTTCTATTACAACATCAATCTCGGGATTCGAAAGGATATCCTCAGGATTGTCAGTTAACATTCCTTTATCGACCTCGATAAGCCGCTCTTTCGTCTTGTCTTTGACTAGTATCTTCTTAACGGATATGGAACAGCCCACTTGATGCATGAGCTTGTCCTGGTGACTTTCAATGATTTGTACGACTCCTGATCCGACTGTACCTAACCCCAATAAACCGATTGAGATGGCTTTCATATTTTGGTTCCCCCTTAAAAACTGTTTGCCTGAAGAAAACATTTGTATTTGTATAGTAGACATTATAAGTTTAATTCATATAATTATCAATAGTTAGAAAAGATGGATGCACGAACTTTTTTCGTCCATCCCTTGAAAGAGTAGGAACGGGTAAAGCTAATTTTTTTTATAGGAAAACCATTTTGCTGATTATTATTTAACGCTCTTCAATGAATCATTTGTACCCATTACAATATGTGGCTTTTGCACGGGATCCATCCATTTCAGTAAACTGAGGACATTCTTTTCGGCTGTGGCTGTACATCCCGCAGTCGGCTTTGTATCCCCTCTCCATACATGAAGAAAGATTGCACTGCCTTTTCCTTTTATGACGGGATTCGTATTATAATTAATGACCGCGCCATACTTATAGAGTTCATGATTCATCCTTTCGAAAGACTTCCATTTACCTGCAGGATTTCCTTTATAGGTTTTCCACTTGTTATAATCGATGGATGTCTGATCATCAATCCAGTAGTCATATTTGTTCGTCATCTTATAACTCATTTTCATTCCGGCTGGCTTCGTCTCACTTCCAAAGGCCGTACCGAATGAATAAATTCCAACCGGGGATTTTCCATCACCCTCTTTTTTGCTCATCGTGAAGCCGTTCTTCCCAATGACACCCTCCATCTTCTTCAATGCCCGGCGCCATTCCCCTTGTTTCTTTTCATACGTTTGGATAGTGACCTTTGTATCGCTCATCGCTTTTCCTGTCACCGATACTACTTGGCTAACGCCTTTTCTACTATCGAATTTCTTTAAAAGGGCTTTGTCACTGGTACTGTAAACCTCTTTTACACTTGCCATATTGATATAGGCTGTCTTTTTCGAGTGACAGACCTTATACCAGTTTCCAGTTCTTCCACTTGCCGATAATTCTTTGTTTTTTTTATAAGTTATTAATGTTTTGCTTGCAGCCGACGCCTTTTCCTTCACATCCGCGGCAGATTTCATGACAATCTTGAATTGATTTGCTTCGCAACTTGTTTTCGTTTCAGCTTTTGCAAGATTTGTCGTTTGGATGATTAAAAGTGCTAAAAGGGCGGCCAACATCAATCTTTTCATGGTCTCATCCTTCCGTAGCAATTAAATATCTAATTATTCTAAAAAATCTTGTTATCATCATAACATAGTAAGTAAGGATGAATCATATTTCTTTCCCGTTTTTATCTAAATCCAGTCAATTTTAGGCAAATCATATTGCTTGGCCGGGACCTCCGCCAATTCATAAAAATGTTTGAGGAAGGACTCATATTGTTGGGAGGATTTCGTGATTGAAGATATTTTATCCTCCAACTCATGCGACCTTGATTCTGTCGTTTTTGAAAAATACTCTTCCACCGTTTCAAAATAATGAATGGGAAATAGCATCCTCGAATATAACAACCTGGCTGAAAAGCTGGAGAATGGTTCAATGGATTGATATTCGTGAAAGAATTGGCCAATGCCCCGTTGATGGGTATGCACATTTTGAAAATAGTGTTCCCTCACCCATTCTGCGACATCCCTAGTTCCGTGGTCGAAAACCCAATCGAACGGATTTTTCATCCACTTATTGCTTTTCCAGGTATCATGTAAAAAACGTTCATAACAAACCGTTCCACTATCGACAATTTGCGGGGTATCATCAATTTCCGTGTCGACTAAATATTGAATCGCATTTTCACCTAGGACCATATAATAGGGAAAGGTTTCTATAAATAATTTTTCAAACTGGTTATCAGGATGGGCGTTGAGCTTATCCCGCCAAATCTTTTCTAACTGATCGATCCTTTGTTCCCAGAGTTCTTTCCATTTTCCGATCCTTGAACATGTTCGAATCGTTTCATTAATATTTCTCCCACGCTGATGAAATCTTGCCAGGCGTCTTCCTGGATTGAAATTTTTCGGACCTTCCAATGCCTGATTGGCAAGAAGGATGAATAATTGTTCATCCGCTTCCGAAACATAACTTCCATGATTGGCAAGGACAAAGGCAGATACGTGACGATCTCCTTGTGAAATCAGATGTTGAGACATTTTATACCGTTCCACTAATTCCTCCTGCTCCATATTTTCAATGGGAACGATGCTGTAAACCATATTTCCTGAACGGAAGCTTGGAAACCTGCTATTGGCTTCTTCAAGCTCCACCTGTATGCCGTAATTATTAAAAATGATTTCTTCTATCATGGAATGGCCCCCTTCATCAAATGGATATAATAGAAATATTGGACATCATATACTTATATATATGTGGAATAACCCGTTTTCTGAATGATTATCGAAACCTTATTAGAAATTCGGATCAAAACATCCTTCATGGGTTTTCATTTTAATCAAATCAACCTACCTGCATTAGAACTATCCCTTTAAAAAATAGAGAAATGGGTGATGACATGGCTAATATTGAACAATCAATGTCTGAAAAAACGGCTCGAAGATGGCTAATTGAACGAGGCGTGAAATTGGAGGATATCGCTGAGCTTGTCATGTACTTACAATCTGGCTACCATGAAAATCTCCAAATGTCCGATTGCCTTCACAATGTCGAACGGGTCCTTTCAAAACGCGAGGTCCAAAATGCCATCCTTACCGGTATTCAGTTGGATATTCTAGCTGAGAAAAAACTGCTTGAGGAGCCTCTGCTGAGCATAATTGAAATAGATGAAGGCCTATATGGGGTCGATGAAATATTAGCTTTTTCAATTGTGAATGTATATGGATCAATCGGCTTTACCAATTATGGTTTCATCGATAAACAAAAGCCGGGGATTTTAAAATATCTAAACGATAAAAGCACTGGTAAGGTGAACACCTTTTTAGATGATATCGTTGGGGCGATTGCAGCTGCCGCTTCAAGCCGGCTTGCCCATAGAACCGAAAATGCAGAATAAAAAGACATGAAAAAAAACAGGTCTGCAATCGCAGGCCTGTTTTTTTCATTCGAAGCGCCATAAGTCGAGAGTGTCCACCACATGTGTAGGCTGCTCCTTATATTGCTTTAGGCGTTCTTTTGTCGTCACGCCAGTATGTACAAGCAGTGTATCGATCCCTGCATTAATGCCGGCAAGGATATCCGTATCATAGTTGTCGCCAACCATGATTGTCTCTTCTTTAGGTACCCCTAATACCCTTAGTGCTTGCTCCACTATGACGGATTCAGGTTTTCCAATGAAAATCGGCTGTACCTGAGTCGAAACGGAAACAACCGAGGTCAAGGAACCATTCCCAGGCAAAAGGCCTTGCTCAGTAGGAATGGCAATATCACCATTGGTCGAAATGAAAACAGCACCATTTCTAACAGCAAGACAGGCTTTTGACAACTTTTCATAATTGATGCCGCGGTCGATGCCCATTACCAGAAAATCTGGATGCTCTTCGACAAGCTTCATTCCTTTTTCCTTAAGAGCCTCGATGATGCCTTCTTCACCCACCACATAAACCGATGCATCCTTCTTTTGTTCGGCTATGTAATTGGCAGTGGCCATGCTTGTCGTAAAAACCTGTTCATCCTCTGTTGAGATGCCGATGCTTCTTAACTTATCCGCTACTTGTGCCGGAGTCCTGGATGAATTATTGGTGACGAATAAATAAGGGATATCCCTTTTCCTTAGGTCATTAATAAACCCTGCCGCTTCGGCAATTTGTTCAGTTCCGCGATACATGGTGCCATCTAAGTCAATTAAATATCCTTTATACGATTTCATTTGAATTCGCCTTCCTAACGCTGCTAGTTTTTAAAAGCTGATACAGGTCCCAATTCATTTGTTAAATAGTTCCTCACCAAATCAGGGAATTGTTTGAATGCCTCGATATTTTCCGAAAATACGGTATGGAGTTCTTTGTGATTCACTTCAATGAAGTCTTGAACCAGCATTTTCCTTAATGGCAAAACCTTTTTGAATTGTATGGCTTTTTCTTCTGAAATCACTTTTTCATCTTGAAGGATATCGATAATATCTTCATAACTTCCTGGATCACGCATAATGAAACCATCAATTACCGCATTTCCTACATCCAACACGGAATCGATGGAAGTTTGTATGAGCCTTTCTGCGATAAGTTCCGAAAGGTCTCCATCCCAATTATCATGCCCTTCAAACAGTCCAAGCTGCTTTTCAAGAAAACCTAATATTTGTTCAATTTTTTTGCGGTCTACAAAGTACATTATTTCCAGATCCTTTCTGATCTAAGATGATATAGGGAATTATTGGTTGAATGATCGGCATAGGTAAAACCCTATGCCAAACCAACCTTATTCATTGATAATACCATAGCTTCTCCCTTACTCTCAATTCCTTCAACCACAACCATTGCACCATCCAATTACGAACAGGAGCGCTGACTTACACATTGTCTTTTCTACAGGTGGGCATTTTTCGACGTCCACTCCAAGAGAACCAATTCATGATCCCATTTATATTCTTAACCATTTTCATTTAATCGATGAACACAATGATTGCTGGATGTTCTCGAAGCATCAGGGGAGGGATCAAGTTCTCCAGCCGGCAGCCCAGAAAAATGTCTGTTCCCCTATTGAAGTCACTTTGTTATGATGGAACTACAAATGTGAAGATAAGAAGGGAATGAGACTATGGAAGATCGTTTTTATTTATACAATGATGTCGTTGATTCAAAAACCCGGTTCATAAGCTTCATGGGAGAGGAATCGAGATTCGATCTGGCCATTACGACTACCGATCGGTTTTATGGAAAGAAGCTTGTTTTGAATATGCAGAGTAACCGTTTCGCGATTATTGGGCCCGATGATTTAGAAGAGGAAGGCTATCTTGAGCATGCCTTTCAGTTGTCAGAAGCGGAGGCCGAGGAACTGCGCCACTTTTTAATGGAAATCGTCTGAGTGCTGAAGTTTTTTATCTTAAACGGGAAAACCTACTGAATGTAAGATCGATTTCATGAGGGGGGATTATCTTGGACAAAGAAGAATACCACGATTTTTCCAATGTCGAAAAACAGAGGGATTATTTAATTCCTGAAGAATTTCCCGAAGGACCTTTAGGATCACCCATTGCAAAAGATGCACCAGTTCAGAACAAAAACACACCGTGGCAGGAAGGGCAACGATATCAAAGCGCCTTCAATTATGAAAATAAATCGTTGCACGAAGGCTTACCTCGACAATATCCTGGTGCACATCCGACACATGATGATCCAGAAAAAGATGAACAGCCTCCTTATAAAGGCTATGGCAACTCTTAACATGGAAGGCCAGAGTGAATTCTGGCCTTTTTATTTCTTTACTTTCTTCACGACGAAATAAGGACAGCCAAAATTGCAGTATTCATATAAATATTCACTAAGCGTGCTTATTTTCGTATCGAAGGTCGCTTTCTGATTGGAATCATCAAAAAATCCACGCAGCCTTAATTGTCCGTAACCCCAATCCCCTACTATATAATCATACTTCGTTAAAATCTCACTGTATCTGGCCTTAAACGCTTCTTCGTTATAGCCTTCCCTTTCATCCTCAATTATTTCGTAGGTCATGTTATTGATGGTAATCATTGTTTTCACCTCTCATAAATACATTTCTTCTTAAATTATAACTGATTCGCCATCAATTACTAAGCGAAAAATAGAGAAATATGTTCATCCTAAAGTTATGGGGGTGTTATTGATGAAAAAAACGATAATAACGATAGGTTTAAGCTCGATTATTGCACTAACCGGATGTGCTGATAAAGAAAAAGATCAGGGGATGGGTGCAAAAAACCATGCCGGTAACCCAACAAACGTAAATAATCCAACTCAATATTATGATGAGGATTATCGTAATAATGACAATAAAAGTAATGATTTCGGTTTTACCCGCACCAATAGTGCAACCATTGATGGCCGTAACATTTCCAACAAAGCTGCTTCCATTGACCGTGAACAACTGTCCGATGTCATTTCTAAACTGAGTGTTCAGATTCCAAATGTCAATGATGCCGCTACCCTCGTTACTGATGAGGAAGTGCTTGTCGTATATGATACCAATGCCAAGGATAGAACGGAAACCGCAGACCAAGTTAAACGTACTGCCATGTCCGTCGTTCCTCGCTACTATCATGTCTACGTCAGTGATGATTATCAAACCCTTGCCCAAGATGTCGAGAACTTCTCAACATTGAAATCCGGCAGCAAAGGAATTGACTATACGATCGAACAAACGATCAAAAGAATGCTGAAATCGCCTCAAGGATACAAAATGAGTGACACAGAAAATGAAAATGGAGAAATGGTTAACGATAAAAGAGATCATCATGATAACATCCATCAAAAAATGGATAGCCGTTGAATAAAAAAGGACCGAATTTTTCGGTCCTTTATTTCACTCTATTTCAATAATTCTTCACCTTTGCTTTGCTTATGCTTAGCCGCAGCATTAACCTGTTCATCCGCATGGTAGGATGAACGGACAAGCGGACCGGATTCGCAATGGCTGAAGCCTTTTTCCAATGCACGTTCTTTCAGTTCGGCAAATTCCTCAGGCGTGTAGTATTTCAGCACCTTTAAATGCTTTTTAGTCGGCTGTAAATACTGACCAATCGTCATGATATCAACATTATTAGCCCTTAGGTCATCCATCGTTTCGAGGATTTCCTCCCGCGTTTCACCCAGACCTACCATTAAACTGGATTTTGTCGGGATTTCCGGATACAGTTCCTTGGCTCTTCTTAAAAGCTCCAAAGAACGTTCGTACTTGGCCTGAGCCCGTACACGGTCGGATAAACTTCTGACAGTCTCTATATTATGGTTCAGGATATCTGGTTTAGCATCCATCAAAGTCTTGATATTTTCAAACTCCCCGCCCATATCAGACGGTAATACTTCAATAGAAGTAAATGGATTTTTGCGACGGATGGCACGAACCGTTTCAGCGAAAACTTCAGCGCCTCCATCCTTTAAATCATCACGGGCAACAGCTGTAATGACGACATGCTTTAAATTCATCAAAACTACGGAATCGGCAACACGCTCAGGTTCAGCCCAGTCCAATTCATTCGGACGGCCCGTTGTAACCGCACAAAAACGGCATGCCCTTGTACAGATTTCACCTAAGATCATGAAAGTAGCCGTTCTTCTCACTGCCCAGCATTCGTGAATATTCGGACATTTTGCCTCTTCACAGACTGTATGAAGATTTTTCTCGCGCATCATATTTTTTAAACCGAGGTAATTTTCGTTAGTATTAAGCTTTATTTTTAACCAATCTGGTTTACGAAGAATTTCTTTATTTGTAGAAGACATGAAAATGCCACTCCATTCTATAGAAATTAACACACCCTACTTTAACAATAATAAAGCATTTATACAAGTTATAGTTGGTTTCCCATTATTTATTTTTCATGTTTATAGCTAAATCAGCAAAACTATAAAAGATGGATGGACTGATGTATTTTAATTACGGAAAATGTCATGAAAGGAGCCTGCCCCGTTGAAAAGTTTATTCCTTCTTACTATAACTTGTTTGTTAATTTTGAATGCACCAGGCCAAGTGGCTGATGCTGCCAATACCCCAGATCCTTATAAAGGGAGAATGGAGCTATATAAAAATATGGAGGCTACTCTCCAAATCCCGTGGTATTACCTTGCTGGAGCTGATCAATATGAGCACAGCCTCAGGGCTGCACGAAGGGACTTGGAGCCGGCAAAGGGTTTAATAGGCATCCACATCGAGCCTTCAAAGTGGAATGGGGCCCTCAATCCTGACTTAAATGATGTGAACCCGCTCACGATCACATTTTTTGATGGATTGGGCCAGGATGGCAATGGTGATGGCAAAGCTGATATCAATAATGATACCGATCGATTATATGCTTTTTCGAAGCATCTCCAATCTTATGGTGCAGATGAAGATAATATCCGGATCGGCTTGTGGGATTATTATAAACGAGATAAAGCAGTCAGCATCATTATCGGCAATGCCGAGATTTATAAGAAATATGGCCGGCTGGATTTACAGGAAAAGGCCTTCCCCGTTCCAGTACGGACTCATTATACGTACTTGAATACATGGGGAAGCGCTCGTGGATGGGGTGGAAGGAGAATCCATGAGGGCACTGATATTTTTGCAGATTATAGCCTTCCCGTTCGTTCCACCAGCTATGGAATCATCGAGATGAAAGGCTGGAATAAATTCGGCGGTTGGAGGATTGGGATACGGGATTTAAATAATACTTATCATTACTTTGCCCATTTAAGCGGCTTTGCCAAAGGGTTGAAAGTAGGACAAATCGTCGAGCCCGGACAAGTCATCGGAGGTGTCGGCAGTACAGGTTACGGTCCTCCGGGAACTTCGGGAAAATTCCCTCCTCATCTTCATTACGGGATGTACAAAGACAATGGAATCACAGAATGGAGCTTTGATCCTTACCCTTATTTAAGATTGTGGGAAAGGAAAGATTTGGCTAAAAAACGAAAGTGAGCGGCGTGAATTTTTACGCTGCTTTTTTTTGATTTCAACATAAACCCCTGAACTTGATGCATAGGTATTAGTAAAGGGGGCTAAAGCGTGTTCCGAAAAAGATTTCGACCGAAGAAATTTCGAAAAAAGGGGCCTCTTCCCACCCGAAAAGTATTTCTCTATTCATTTATCCTGTTTATCATATCAAGCATCATGACTCTTTGGTACGTGGACAAATCAATCGAACCCGTGATCATGAGTGTAGCCGAATATGAAATCAAACGGATTGCAACGGAAACGATTCATGAATCGGTTGATGAGAATATAGCCAAGGTTGATATGAACAAAATCATCACCAACAACAAGGGCGGTAAGGACTCCAGTTCCTCCTATAGCTTCAATCCGGTCATATACAGTGAATTGCGGGCTAACATAACGAAGGACATTCAAAAGAAACTTGGCATCAAACAGGGAAACCCATTTAAAACAGGTTCAGCCAAAATAAATGATGAACAATATAAAAGTGTGGTTTATTATATACCATTTGGTGTTGTAACCGGGAATAACCTCCTTTCCAATTACGGACCTGAAATCCCAGTGAAAATGTCAGTTATCGGGAATGTTGAATCGGATTTGAGGACAAAACTGACAAACGCAGGCATCAATAATGTTTATTATGAATTGATTGTGGATTTTGATGTCAATATTCAAATCGTCATCCCATCTTTCACAAAGGAGACCAAGGTGAGTCAGGAAGTGACAGTCGGAAGCCTGCTGATCGAAGGGGATGTTCCAAGTTATTTTAGTAACGGAAACGGTTCGGTGGCACCTGCGATCATGAAGGAAAACAAGGAATGACAAAACCAGCTTATCCTTGAGGTTAGGCTGGTTCTTGTATATTTAGACATTTCATGATAAGCAAATGCAGGTTTTTATTCAAGTCCACTTCATAGGGCTCTTTTATCTGCTCCCCGTCTTCTTCTAGTATCCTTATCATGGGGCGGTCTCCAATCCCTTCATTTTGAGCGGATACCACTCCTTTCCTTCCATCATTCAATTCTACTGATAGACCATTAGGATAAATGGCAACCGCCCTGCGGAAAGCCTCGATGATCGTATTGTCGAACTTTTTCCCGACTCCGGCATAAAGGACTTCCAAACCTTGATGCGGCAGCATGGCCTTACGGTAAACCCGATTGGAAGTGACTGCATCAAACACATCGGCAACGGCAATGATCTTGCCGAAATAATGGATTTCATCCCCCTTTATCCCACGGGGATATCCAGATCCATCTAACCTTTCATGATGCTGATAGGCACAATTCGCAACTAAAAGTGAAACGGTATGAACATTTTTGATTAAATGAAATCCGTAATCGGCATGTTTTTGGATTTGTTCAAACTCCTTTTCCGTCAATCTGCCGGGTTTACGTAGGATTTCCAAAGGCACGAGCATTTTACCGACATCATGTAAAATCGCCCCAAGCCCAAGAATCTCGAGGTTCTTATTATTGATATTCAATTCCATCCCGATCGCCAGGGTATATAAGGTCACATTGAAAGAATGCGTAAAGATATAGTCATCGTATGTATAAACGTCGGCCAATAATGTCATTAACTCTTTATTCCTTTTCAGCTCGTCCATGATGTTCCGGACTATTTGAGTGAACTTGACGTTAGCCTGCTCTATCGTGAATGATCCATCAAAGTTCATTTTGTTTTTCATGTCCAGGAAAGTGGTTTCAATCGTATTAATGGCTTCTCTTCTAAGTTTCCCGGACACTGGGGGCATTGGAATGATGTCATCCGTCCTGGAATCTTGAATGTAAACAAAGGGTATATTAAGGGACACCAGTCGATTGATCATTTTCTGCGTTAATGTAAGACCCTCGCACAATAGGACATGGCCCCGCTCATTATAGATGTTTTTACCGAGCCTTGCTCCAGGGCTTAGGGACTTTGTAATAGCTAGCCTCATACTTGTACCCCATCTCCCCATTAAATATTTGTAAATCAAACCGTTTATTTCCTTTATAAAGATTATCGGAAAATATTTTGATAAATGAATCTGTTTGAATATATTTATTGAAAAATATCAGCATTTTCATAAAAAAAAATAAGGCCCCCTTCTGAATAAAAAGAAAGCCCGCCTTTTCAAATCATTTTGATTAATGCCTCTTTACCAATCATTCCTGGATGAATGCCCCTTTCCACAGCCTCCCAGGTAACCGATTCAAGCGGCGCTTCCAATAACTCTTCAATCGATTTAACTCCTGTAGCCCTCCCTGCAAGGATTTTACGATCTTTCAATTTATCATTCAGCAGTCCAACATCTAACGCACCGCACATTATATACCCTTTTTCAGACGCGACAGCAAGTAAATTCGTTTTTGGAAGTCGGACAGAAATGGCTAGGAATGTATGATTATCAAGAATTATTGGTATCATGTTAATCAATTGGTTTCGCCCCTTTCTTCCCCATACTTTATGAAAAAAAGGGCGAAACCGTGATTTAGCGTTAGGCGTTTGTGTATATTTTTTTCAGCTTCCATAAAAGGATATCCCGTAAGAATTCCGGCAGCAAGTATTCCTTGCGATTGGAGCGCTGGATACTCGGAAAGAAGTGCCCAAACGTGAACATATCAGGTATTGCCAGTTTATAGGACTTATCTGCCTGCAGTTTCTCCCCTTTTATAAGGATCCCTTTTACGATTCCATTCTCCATTTCGTTAAATTCAATTTGATCATAATGCATGGCTCCCATGATATTTCCGCGGAAACCGAAACCTTTCACCTGAATATGAGGCCACTCCTCATTTCTTGATTGCATTAAGATTTCTTTTAATTCATTCCCATTAACTTCAACGACGCAAGGATTGATGGGATGAGGACAGATTCTGTGAATATCCCCTATTGTGACAGGTCCCTTTGGCAGCCCTTCAAGCAGGAGGCCTGCATTCAAAAAGGAACAATCCGCCTGACTCCACTCCCTTAGGGCCTCCCCTAGGATTTCCGTCAAAGGACTTCCTTTGAACCAATCATTATCCAGTGCTTCGGGTAAATCCACTGCAACCTGTTTTAGCGTTTCCCCTCCGGCCTGGTATATCTCTTCAATCCATGACCGTTCATTCTCCAATTCCAAAAAGTCATTGGTATCATAAAGAATGGCACGCTTATGGCTAACTTTCTTTTCCTGATTGACGGTCATTTCCACCTGTCCAACATAAAAACCATATTTCCCTGCACCGCAAAGGAGGGTATCATTGATCAATTTACCCTGGTGGAGGATGTGGTGGGTATGCGCGCCAAGTATGATGTCAATCTCCGGAAAATCCTCTGCCATCCTCTCATCATCATGGATGCCCAGGTGGGAAAGGATGATGATTATATCCGCCTCTGTTTTGACCTTTTCAAGCTGTTCCTTTAACTCCACGAATGGTTCTGTTATTTCCCAGCCCAACGCAGAATAAAACTTTTGAAAATAAGCTGTCAAACCTATCATGGCTATTTTGGTGCCCTTTACCGTCGTATGTATCCAATATGGCAGCGCCCATTCCGGCCTTTCATTATCACCGTAATAAATATTGGCTGCCAAGACCTTGAACCTTGCATGATCATATAAGGAGTCTAATGCATCATGAGGTAAAGTGATCCCTTCATTATTGCCGATGGTCACATATTGGTAGCCCGCTTCATTCAGCAGCTCAATATTGCCTTTACCCAACGTACCTTCTGTATATGGATGCCAGCGATCCACATGATCGCCTATATCCAGTATGATTGCTTCTTCTCCCGTTTCTTGATGAAGTTGTCTTCTTTCTTTAAGAAACTTATCAATACGAGGCCAATTCTCAAAATGACTATGGAGATCATTGGTGTGATATATATGAATGACTTCTGACATCATTTCTCCTCCTCGTTTATCCTGAAATACCTTGGTATATAAGACGTAAACCAAAGATTATCAGCACTATTTTTAACATGTTTTCCAGCGACGCACTCTTAAGGCGCGTATTGATGAATACGCCCAATTTAGCACCGAACCATGCACCCGGAATCAGGGCAAATGCATATGGCCAATTTACATTTCCAAGGGAAATATGGGTAATTGAATTAGTGATGGATGATAAAAATACCATGAACATCGAAGTCGCTACAGCCATATGCGGAGGGAAGAAGAAAAGAAGCATCATGACGGGAACCATTAAGGCCCCACCGCCAATGCCAAATAATCCGGAGCAAAATCCCACGACAAAGGAAATCAATACAGCTAATACGGGATGATAACCATAAGAAAATGAATGTCCATTTTCAGTTTCATACGTTTTCACTATTTTCCCTTTTCCAGGCTTGAAAAGCATTGGCTTCAAACGATTTTTCACTAATAACACAATGGCCATGAAAACCATGAAAATACCAAAGTATAATGAAAAAGCTTCGGCGTTAAGGTTTTTATTCACATAAGCCCCTATTATTCCACCAGGAGCACTGCCAATAAAAAAGATTAAGCCGGCCTTATAATCCACCACTTTATGTTTTAAATAAGATAAAGTGGAAGATAAGCCGGTAAAAATCATGATTACGGTTGAAACACCTACAGCGACCTGAGGAGTCAGCTCATCAATAATATTTGTAGATGTACCTAAATATAAAAGAGAAGGCACAATGATGATGCCGCCGCCAAGACCGACAAGAGCTCCGATTGCTCCCGCAAATAATCCAATACCCACTAATACTAGCCATACCATGTAGAAATCCGCCTTTACCTGTTTGTGAGGATATGACCTCTACTAGTGGTCACACTATCACTTTATTTAATTATATATATCCTCTTAAAACAAACCAAGCTGCTTAGGAGCCAGCCCTTCATATTCTATGCCAAGCAACTCAATCATTTGTTTGGCATTATCAGCGGCGTCTCCGCCTGAATTATTATTGAACAGCACAAATATATCCTTGGATTCCTTTTCCAATATCCTGATTTTCTCCACCCATTCAGTCAATTCCTGCTGATTATATCGATATAAGTACCTGACCTCTCGCCAATTATCACCCGAAGAAGGCCTTTGCCAACCATGCAGGTTACGGCCATGAAAGCGTATCAGGGTTTTATCTTTATCGGTGGCCTGCAGAACGACTGGAATGGATCCCTCACCAGCCTGCGGCTCATCGCATACAGTATGGATCCAGCCTTCCTTTTCGATAAAATCCAAAGTTTGCTGGACTACGTTAGACCTGTACCAGCTTTGATTCCGAAATTCTATGGCCGCTGGAATATCGCCCATTTCAGCTTTGCACCATCGCAGGTAATTCACATTTTCACGTTTACAATCAAACCATGGCGGAAACTGAAATAAGACCATCGCGAGCTTTCCGGACTTCTGATAAGCTTCCAGAGAGTCGCAGAATGCCTTGTACATTTCCTTCTTACTTTCAAATGGGATTTCCCCACGCTGATGTCCTGTCATCCCTTGATAAGCTTTAACGACAAACTGGAATGATGCCGGCGTCTCGGATACCCACTTTTCACTGTTCCTCTTTGGCTGGACTGCATAAAAGGAGGCATCCACCTCCACAATGGGAAAATGAGCCCCGTACTCTTTAAGTTTATCACGTTGGGATACACCGCCATGATACAAACTATCATGATCTCCCCAACCGGTCACACCAACATAAATCATCTGTACCATCACTCCCTCGAGACAGGCCCCATTTCCTGACTTCTATTGTTATTTTTACCCTTATTGAGCCATATCTAATCTTTCGTATAAAGGTGGTGAATACCAAAACAAAAAGCCTGCCAGACAGACCCGGCAGGCTTTTGTTTTGGTATTCTAAATCGCCTTACAGGCAGGACGGACGGTCATTATCCGATGGAGCCTTCCATTTCAAACTTGATCAAACGGTTCATTTCAACCGCATATTCCATTGGAAGTTCTTTTGTAAATGGTTCGATGAAGCCCATTACGATCATTTCCGTTGCTTCTTGCTCAGAAATTCCGCGGCTCATCAAGTAGAACAATTGTTCTTCTGATACTTTGGAAACCTTCGCTTCGTGTTCAAGGGAAATGTTATCATTCAAGATTTCATTGTAAGGGATTGTATCGGA
Source organism: Peribacillus sp. NPDC058075 (assembly GCF_042885195.1). Lineage (NCBI taxonomy): Bacteria > Bacillati > Bacillota > Bacilli > Caryophanales > Bacillaceae > Peribacillus > Peribacillus sp. NPDC058075. The sequence continues at coordinate 146,642 of NZ_JBHVSL010000002.1, forward strand.
TGTAGACTGATTATCCATGATTAATGTATCACATTCAATGTTGGAACGAGCTCCATCCGCTTTACGTCCGAAATGAACGATACCACGGTATGTTACTTTACCGCCCTGTTTAGAAATTGATTTTGATACAATCGTTGAAGATGTATTTGGCGCTAGGTGAATCATTTTTGCTCCAGCATCTTGGTGTTGGCCTTTACCGGCAATGGCAATCGATAATGTCATACCGCGGGCACCTTCACCTTTTAAGATGACAGCTGGATATTTCATTGTCAATTTGGAACCGATGTTACCATCAATCCATTCCATTGTTGCGTTAGCATCACAAACCGCACGTTTCGTAACCAGGTTAAACACGTTGTTTGCCCAGTTTTGGATCGTCGTGTAACGGCAATAAGCATCTTTCTTGATGACGATTTCGACAACCGCACTATGAAGGGAGTTAGTTGTATAAACAGGAGCTGTACAACCTTCTACATAGTGTACGGATGCGCCTTCATCAACAATGATTAGCGTACGTTCGAATTGACCCATGTTTTCAGAGTTGATCCGGAAATATGCTTGAAGCGGAGTATCCACTTTAATGCCTTTTGGTACATAGATGAAAGATCCACCTGACCAAACTGCCGAGTTCAATGCCGAGAATTTATTGTCAGTTGGCGGAATCGTTTTTCCAAAGTGCTCACGGAAGATATCTTCATTTTCACGAAGTGCTGAGTCGGTATCTTTAAACACGATACCCAAGTCTTCCAATTCTTCTTTCATGCTATGGTAAACCACTTCAGATTCATATTGAGCAGATACGCCAGCAAGGTATTTTTGTTCAGCTTCAGGAATTCCCAATTTATCAAATGTCTGTTTGATTTCATCAGGAACCTCATCCCAAGACTTCTCTGATTTCTCTGATGGCTTAACATAGTATGTGATTTCATCAAAGTTAAGGCTCTGCATGTCGCCGCCCCATTGAGGCATTGGCATGTTGTAAAAATGCTCCAATGATTTCAAACGGAAATCAAGCATCCATTGCGGTTCATCCTTCATTCGAGAAATTTCTTCCACGATTTCTTTTGTCAGACCACGCTTTGAACGGAAGATGGAAACATCTTTATCCGCAAAGCCATATTTATAATCGCCGATATCAGGCATTTTCTTTGCCATAGCTCGTATTCCTCCATTTCAAATGGCTGAATGACAACAGCTCATTTTAATTTAATTATTCCTTCAAACCCTTTTCCATGGCTTTCCAAGCGAGAGTAGCACACTTGATTCGTGCAGGGAATTTGGAAACGCCTTGAAGGGCTTCGATATCCCCAAGGTCTATCTCATCGTCGTATTCTTTTCCCTGAATCATTAAGGAAAAAGTCTCGGACATCGCTAGAGCAGTGTCAACATCTTTGCCCTTAATGGCTTGAGTCATCATGGAAGCTGAACTCATGGATATCGAACAACCATCACCATCGAATTTAACATCGCTGACCTTGCCCTCTTCGATTTTCATCGTTAAACGAATCCGATCGCCGCAAGTTGGGTTATTCATATCGATTGTCATGCTTCCATCTTCTAGCATGCCCTTATTACGCGGTTTCTTATAGTGATCCATTATGACTTGACGGTAAAGTGTATCTAGGTTATCAAAAGACATTACTGAAATACTCCTTCGTTTTAACAAGCCCGGACACAAGCTTATCAATATCTTCTTCCGTGTTATATAGATAGAAACTTGCTCTTGCTGTCGCTGATACGTCAAGCCATTTCATTAATGGCTGTGCGCAATGATGACCGGCACGGACAGCAATTCCATCTGCATCAAGAACGGTAGCGACATCATGTGGATGTACGTCATTAATATTAAAGGTAATTACACCCGCACGCTTTTCTGCATCTTTAGGACCGTATATGGTCAGCCCTTCAACTGCTGACATTTTCTCCATTGCATATGCAGCAAGCTTATGTTCATGCCGTTCAATATTATCCAGACCGATTTCTTCCAAGAAATCGATTGCAGCCCCCATGCCGATGGCGCCTGCAATGATTGGGGTACCGCCTTCGAATTTCCACGGGAGTTCTTTCCATGTAGACTCATACAAACCTACAAAATCAATCATCTCTCCGCCGAATTCTATCGGTTCCATTTTTTCAAGAAGGTCTTTCTTGCCATATAATACGCCGATACCTGTTGGACCGACCATTTTATGACCTGAGAAGGCAAAGAAATCACAATCCAAATCACGGACATCCACTTTTAGATGCGGTGTGCTTTGTGCCCCGTCGACTACCATAACAGCATTATGATCATGGGCAATTTTTGCGATTTCCTTCACAGGATTGATAACGCCAAGTACATTCGAAACCTGCATGATCGACACGATTTTCGTTGCTTCAGTAATTGTAGCCCTCACATCGTCAAGGGAAATCGTGCCATCCTCTTGAAGCGGAATATACTTCAATACAGCGCCTTTTTCTTTGGCAAGCTGCTGCCACGGAATGATATTACTGTGATGCTCCATGTAAGAGATGACGATTTCGTCACCCTCTTTAATATTTGCACCACCGTAACTTCTTGCTACAGTATTCAAAGCAGTCGTTGTGCCTCTGGTAAAAATGATTTCTTCTGTAGAAGAAGCATTAATGAATTTACGTACCTTTTCACGAGCACCTTCATACGCATCCGTAGCTTTTGTTCCTAGTGTATGCACTCCGCGGTGAACATTCGAGTTGTATCCGCGGTAATATTGCTCAATCGCTTCAATCACTGCAGCCGGTTTTTGAGAGGTTGCAGCACTATCTAAATAAACTAATGGCTGACCATTGACTTCTTGATCTAATATTGGAAAAAGCTTACGAATTTCGTATGGGTTCATTACTGTACTTTCCTTTCAATGACCGCTACTAATTGTTTTTTAACTCCCTCAATTGGAAGCTGGTTAACAACAGGGGCCAAGAATCCGTGAATGACAAGTCTTTCTGCTTCTTTCTTTGTAATACCACGGCTCATTAAATAATACAGTTGAAGCGGGTCGACACGGCCGACGGAAGCAGCATGACCAGCCGTTACATCATCTTCATCAATCAAGAGGATCGGATTGGCATCTCCGCGTGCTTTTTCACTTAACATCAAAACGCGAGACTCTTGTTCGGCATTGGCTTTTGTAGCACCATACTCTATTTTCCCAATTCCATTAAAAATGGAGGATGCGGCGTCTTTCATGACACCATGCTTAAGGATATAGCCCTCTGAGCGTTTGCCAAAATGAATGATGGCTGTCGTGAAGTTCTGCTTTTGTTCCCCGCGTCCGACTACAACGGATTTAGTATCACCGTGTGAGCCATCGCCCATTAGATATGTTGTATTATCTGAAATCGTATTTCCGTCGTTCATCAGGCCAAGCGCCCACTCAATTCGAGCGTCACGTCCTGCCACTCCACGGCGGTTAACGTATGTCGTGAAGCCTTTTGAAAGAGTATCGACCGCTCCGTATTCGACTTTGGCATTCGCATTTGCAAATACTTCCGTTACGATGTTGGCAATCCCTTCGTTAGACTCAACGCTTGAGAAGTAATTCTCTACGTATGTGACAGAGCTATTATCTTCCGCTACGATCAAGACATGGTTGAAAAGTGTAGTATCAGGATTATCCAACAGGAATACCGATTGAATCGGCTCTTTGATTTCTACATTTTTCGGAACATAAAGGAATGCCCCCCCATTAACTAATGCAGCATGAAGTGCCGTTAAACGATGTTCATCTATTTTAACGCCATCCTTCATGAAATATTTTTGCACAAGCTCAGCATGGTCACGAGCCGCTGTTAAAATATCTGTAAAGATGACGCCTTGCTCTTTCACATTTGCTGACAGATTGATATGTGCCGGCGTATTATTGCGTTGAATATATAAGTTTTCATTTTCTTCAATGATGGATTTAATTTCTTCCGGAAGCTCCTCTAAAGAGGCAAAAGCTTCACTTTCAACCGTATGGGTCTGGAAAGAAGTGAAATTCCATTTATCAATCTTCGTTTTATCCGGCTTTGGCATCGGGAGCTTTTCTAATTCAGAAAACGCTTGAATCCGAAGCTCGGATAGCCAAGCTGGATCATTATTTTTAGTTGAATAGGAGCTTATATCCTCTTGTTCAAACGGTAATTTCGTTTCTGTAGTCATTGCAAATCCTCCTACTTACGCTTCTTCGCCAACAGTTTCGTCTTCAATGCCCAATTCTTGTTTGATCCAATCATAACCTTCCGCTTCCAAGCGGGCAGCAAGTTCAGGACCGCCTGATTTTACGACGCGTCCTTGCATCATTACATGTACAAAATCAGGAGTGATGTAATTTAATAGACGTTGGTAGTGAGTGATGATCAAGCATCCAAAGTCTTCTCCGCGCATTTCATTGATTCCTTTTGAAACGACTTTAAGTGCATCGATATCTAGACCTGAATCAATCTCATCCAAGATTGCAATTTTAGGTTGGATCATCATTAATTGAAGAATCTCGTTGCGTTTTTTCTCTCCGCCGGAGAAACCTTCATTCAAATAGCGTTGCGCCATATCTTCATCCATTTCAAGGAATTCCATTTTTTGATCCATTTGACGGATGAACTTCATCAATGAAATTTCATCGCCTTCTTCACGGCGTGCGTTAATGGAAGAACGTAAGAAGTCAGCATTTGTAACACCGCTGATTTCACTTGGATATTGCATAGCTAGGAATAGACCGACACGAGCGCGCTCGTCGACTTCCATTTCCAATACATCTTCACCATCGAATGTGATGCTTCCGCTCGTTACTTCATATTTAGGGTGACCCATGATTGCTGATGATAAAGTGGATTTACCAGTTCCATTTGGTCCCATGATCGCATGGATTTCTCCACCTTTAACTTCAAGGTTTACCCCTTTTAAAATCTCTTTACCTTCAATTGATACGTGAAGATCTTTAACCGTTAATGTAGAAGCTGACATAATAATACCTCCGTGAACTAATTCCAATTTTATTACCAGAAAGTAAAGATTACTTTCTATCACTATAATTTACGTAAAAGCATTCTCACTTTATTCTCATTCCAATTTTATAACAAATCCAATTTAGAATCAACTAAATAGATAGGGTTTCCACTTCTTCCATGTTAAAAACTTGTCCCATTCTTACTATACTAACAGATATAGCCTGTTTACTGCATAATCATACTTATTTTAGCTTTTGTTAAAATTATCTTATTATTCGGCAAATCTTCGTCCTTATTAATATATGTTCGAAGAATTCGATTGCAAGGTATGAACGTTCCGCTATAAAAAGAAAAAAATCGGACTGTCAGGTATTATGTAAGTTTATCCAATAAGGAAACCCTTATTTTATGGACCACTTTCCATTTTACCTCTACAGACCGATCTTTTAAAGAACTACTTTTATATGCTTAGCCGTGAATTTTGCGTTGCAGGTCCTGGACCATTTTGTTGCACTTTACATGTTCCCTATCCCGTTCTTTCTCAACCTCGATACGGAGGTCTAAATTTCTACTGTATTCACTGTATCCAATCCCATGTGAAGACTGCATCGCCTTTTCCATTTCGCTTGTTACATTTAAATCCAGAGTATTGATAGTGAACCATCCTTTCAAATTTGTGAATCATTTTTTTACCTTCATTATCTCTATACCCTTTCCTTTTCTGATTAAACATGAAATGAATTAAATTAAGCCAAAGACTGAAACAAACTGGATCATCAATAAGTTTGTCTACAGTTTTTAGGTGTTTAGGTTTTCAAAATTTGAACGTTACTTTCTGCTTCAGGCACTCGCTTTCCGCGGGCGGTCCGGAAGCCTCCCCGGCGCTTTTGCGCCTGCAGGGTCTCTCCCTTGACTCGCTTTTCCCGCAGGAATCTCGTACCCTCCGTTCCAATCCACTAAGACCAAACAATCAGATAGAATCACTTTCACCTAAGGTTTCCAAAATGAAGTGCCTCACTTCTCTAAGTCCGGAAAAAATTATGAGCGACGCATTATGTAAAAGCTGAACGGACAAACCAGCACGCTTATTCATTTATTCGTCAGCAGACCGTAATGGATTTGTGTTGGGACGATAGTAAGCGGTAAAATTCGTATTAAGAGCCTCTGATTGAACAAGTGATTAAGAAGCTGGAAACCCTGAAGCTGTTGACGCAGATGCAACTAACAAAACACCAGCTTTCTCTTTACACGTCCTCGAACAAAAAGAGAGATTCTTGTGCAACCATGGCTGTATGTAATATGAGCGTTTTGGTTATTATCTCTGCCCCTTGGCACTCAACAACAAATATAGAAGGCTATCGTGAGTACAAATCGCTTTAAATGCTTCAAATCCAATATAAAAACAAAAAGGTTTCGGAATGAGTCTATTCCGAAACCTTTTTGTTTACAAACTGCTGCCTGAATTAAATCAGGTCGCCATTCTTGAATTATTTATCCGCGGGTACAACTGCACCTTTGTATTCTTTAAGAATGAAATCTTGAATTTCTTTAGAATGCAATACTTCTACAAGCGCTTTTATTGCTTCTTTATTTTCGTCACCTTTGTTTACGGCAATGACATTCACATATGGTGATTCCGAATCTTCAATTGCAATCGAATCTTCAAGCGGATTCAATCCTGCGTCAATTGCATAGTTGGAGTTGATCAAGACTGCATCGCCTTCGCCGCTCTCATAAATTTTAGGAAGCAGGGCGGCTTCATAATCAGCATCAAATTTAAGGTTTTTCTTATTTTCAACGATGTCTTTAGTTGTAGCCGTCGTTTTATCGATGCCTTCTTTCAAAGTGATCAGGCCATTCTTTTCCAAAAGGGATAAAGCGCGTCCATGATCAGCGACAGAGCTGCTCAAAATGATCGTTGCTCCATTAGGAAGTTTATCGATGCTTTTATATTTTTGAGAGTATAGTGCTATTGGCTCGATATGGATTCCCCCAGCATTGACGAAATCATATCCATTTTCTTTAATTTGCGACTCTAAGTAAGGAATGTGCTGAAAATAGTTAGCATCCAATTCCTTATCATTCAACGCCTTATTCGGTAAAATATAGTCCTGGAATGTTTCAATTTCCAAATCGATTCCTTTTTCTTTAAGAAGCGGCTTAGCTTCTTCAAGGATTTCAGCATGAGGAACATTGGATGCCCCTACAACTATTTTCTTCGATTCTTTCTCCGTATCACTGCCGCTTTTATCCTTTTCACTTCCACAAGCTGCCAAAGCGATAGATAACACTAAAATTAATGCAAATCCTAAAAACTTTTTCATCCTATTCATCTCCCTTTATCTTTTGTCCAATTTAGATGTAATCACATCTCCAATAATTTGAATTATGAAGACGATAATTAGAATAACGATCGTCGCTACAAGCGTAACGTCATTTTGATTTCTTTGATAGCCGTCCAAATAGGCTAGATTACCAAGCCCGCCTGCGCCGATGACCCCGGCCATCGCGGTATATCCAACCAATGCAATCGATGTTACCGTAATCCCGGAAATAAGGGCAGGCATCGACTCTGGAAGAAGGACCTTCCAAATGATCGTGCTCGTTTTTGCCCCCATCGATTTAGCTGCTTCAATTACCCCTTTATCGATTTCACGAAGGCCGATTTCAACCATACGCGCATAAAATGGTGCCGCACCGATAATAAGTGCCGGCAGTGCAGCGTTCTCTCCGATCATGGAACCGACAAGCGCTTTAGTGAAAGGAATGAGCAGCACAATCAAAATAAGAAATGGAATGGAACGGAATATATTGACGACAGCGCTCATGACCCCGTTGACTGCCCGGTTTTCCCACATATTACCCTTCCCTGTCAGGAACAGGATCAATCCTAATATTATACCTATAAAAAAGGTTGCCACTACAGAGATGCTTGTCATGTAAAGCGTTTCCCTCGTAGCTTCAATAATGTCTTCCCAATCAACATTCGGCAATAATTCTTCAAGCATGAGTAATCACCTCCACGCCTACCTGCTGTGCTTTAATGAATTCGATTGCGCGGATCATTTCATCCTCAGTGCCATCAAGATGGATAAACAATGTTCCATATGAACCGCTTCTTGTTTGGGATATCTTGCCTTGAACGATATTGACATCCAACTCGAAATTACGTACAAGTTTGGTGATCAACGGGCTTTCTGCATGATCGCCTACAAAGGTCAATTGAATCACTTTGCCTTCAGGATAGCGTTCGAGCAAATGGTCCATCGTTTCTTTCGTTTCTTCCGGTTCCGTTACCTGTTGCACGAAACGCTTCGTCATTTGTTCTTTAGGGTTCTTGAAAACATCCAGGACAGGTCCCTGTTCAACAACTTGCCCGCTTTCCATCACGGCGACGCGATGGCAGATTTTGCGTATCACATGCATTTCATGTGTTATCAAGACGATCGTCAATCCCAAGCGCTGATTGATGTCAACAAGCAATTCGAGTATGGAGTCGGTAGTCTGCGGATCCAAAGCAGAAGTCGCTTCATCACACAGCAGCACTTTAGGGTCGTTTGCCAGAGCCCTGGCAATTCCCACCCTTTGCTTTTGCCCTCCGCTTAATTGTGAAGGATAGGCCTTTTCCCTGCCTTCCAGTCCGACTAACTTGATCAATTCGTTCACACGCTTGGTTCGTTCAGTTTTTGAAACTCCTGCAATTTCCAATGGGAAAGATATATTCTCCTGAACGGTCCTCGACCATAATAGATTGAAATGTTGGAAAATCATGCTGATTTCTTGACGGGCCTTACGGAGCTGAGCCCCTTTAATTTTTGAAATTTCCTTCTCAGCCACCACAACGGATCCCTCTGTGGGAGTTTCCAATCCATTCAGCATTCTGATTAAAGTGCTTTTCCCCGCTCCACTATAACCGATGATACCGAAAATCTCGCCTTTATTTATTTCAACATTCACATTATTTACAGCCTTGATCGTCTCACTGTTTCCTTTTCCTGTTCGGAACAGTTTACTGACTTTTGTCAATGTAATCATTAATCCTCACCTCTTTTATCCAATAAAACCTATGAACTTAGTTGATTTCTCTACATTATTAGTCTGTTTCTCATATCATGCACATGTTTCCCCCATTAAAAACAGAAAAAACCTTTCTGCATGAGCAGAAAGGCAGGTGAAGAAACAGGCCTTTCTCTCATCTGCCAAAGTAATTAAACTTTGTGTGAATTGGCACCTTTCCAAGGAAATCTCCTTGTCGGTTGCCGGGTTTCATCGGGCACATCCCTCCACCTCTCTTGATAAGAGCTAATATATAGAATATTTGTACATCATTAAGTTCTTTAGTATGGAGAAATTTTATCATAGATAAAAAAGGAGCGCAATGTATAATATTTCTAGTACAAGCATATACAGAAACTTTACTTAAACTGTTTTGGATGTCAAGGAGACGATATTCGTTGCTTTTTCAATTGCCTGCTCCAAATCTTCTAGTAAATCCTCTACATTTTCAATCCCAATCGATAAACGGACTTGGTCGGCACTCACACCCGCTTTCGTAAGACCCGCCTCATTCAATTGTTGATGGGTCGTACTGGCTGGGTGGATGATCAAGCTCTTCGCATCACCAACATTCGCTACATGGGACCATAATTTCACCGCATTGATAAGTTTTGCCCCAGCTTCTCGATTACCTTGTATCCCAAATGTAACGACAGATCCAGCTCCCTTTGGCAAATATTTACCCGCAAGGGCTTTATCGGGATGATCCTCATCACCAGGATATGAAACCCAAGTCACGGCAGGATGGTTTTTTAAATATTTAATGACCGACTTGGTGTTTGCCAGATGCTCTTTCATCCTTACATGAAGCGTTTCAAGTCCAAGCGTAAACTGGAATGCACTTTGAGCACTTAGAGCAGGGCCTAAATCACGGAGTAACTGGACTCGGGCTTTCGTTATGAACGCGGCAGGTCCAACTGCCTCGGCGTATACCAGACCGTCGTAACTTGGGTCAGGCTCCGTGAAGCCAGGGTAATTTGGCGAGTTCCAATCGAATTTCCCACCATCCACGATGACACCGCCCAGCGTCGTTCCATTTCCCAGAAGCCATTTTGTAGCAGAATGGATGACAATATCCGCTCCAAAATCAATTGGTCTGCATAGATACGGTGTCGCAAAGGTATTATCAATGATCAAAGGTATTCCTGCATCATGGGCGATTTTCGCTACCGCTTCTATATCAAGCACCCTCAAACTTGGATTTCCGATCGTTTCAGCAAAAATGGCTTTAGTTCTTGGCGTAATCGCCCTTTTGAAATTTTCGGGGTCATCAGGAGAAACGAACTTCACTTTGATTCCATATTTCGGAAGAGTGTTTTCAAAAAGGTTATACGTACCGCCATATAATGTGGAGGCTGAAACAATCTCATCCCCTGCAGCAGCAATATTCAGAATTGAAAGTGAGATGGCCGCCATTCCGCTTGCTGTTGCCAATCCGCCGATACCGCCTTCCAATAAGGCCATTCTTTCCTCAAAAACGCTGACCGTGGGATTATGAAGTCGTGAATATATATAGCCATTCTCCTTTAGGCCAAATAAATTCGCTGCATGGTCGGTGTCTTTGAACAAGTATGCATTGCTTTGGTAAATAGGAACTGCACGGGCACCTGTTCCATCAGCTTGCAGACCGCCATGTACACTCAATGTTTCGAAACGCAACTTTTTCTCTGACATATGATTTCACCTTTTTCTATGGATTTAGTTGGAATTATATGATGGTCTCTGGTCTTTTATAAACAAAAAAACCACTTCAGCAAGAAGAGGTTTCAAGAACACACCTCATCTACCAGAGCCAACACTCTGCTGGAATTAGCACCGTATATAAAATTTATACCGGTTGCCGGGCTTCGTCGGGCCAGTCCCTCCGCCACTCTTGATAAGAACTATTAAATTCTGCCGTTACTTATTCAAAATATAGCATTTTAGATTAACTCAGTCAATGAATTGTTAGAATATTCTTTTTTTAATTTTTTTCTCGCATTCAAATGTCCGCAACAAAGAAACCAACCACGGTTCTGATTGGTTTCTTAGTTGATTTCCTTAAGCAATCCGTACAAATAAGGAACGGATTGAAAAGCATATATTTTTTTGTGCAGCTGTCCTTCTTTGAAAAGCAATAAACAAGGAACACTTTCGATTTCATATGTTTCGGCCATTGCATGGACATAATTCATATTCATTTTGCCTGCCTTCAATTCCGGGAATAGCTCCAGGGATATCGTCAGCATCTTGGAGGCAACCTGACAAGTGCCGCATAAAGGGGTATATAAATATAAGCAAAAAGTTTCCCCATTTTCAACAGCAAGCTTACACTCTTCTTCTTTCCATTCCTGCATCAATTAGTCGTTCACCCTTTGACTTAAAAATTTCATTTTCACATTCATATTAGCAGATAGAAGCACAGTTGCGATATGATGTTCGGGCGAGCTTTCCACTTCTTTGTACATTTTATTAATATACAGGTGGTTCGCTTCCGGCATTTCCCTTCGGAACTGCTTCCGCAGCTTTTCTCCTGATTCATCTGCGTCAAAAAGGAGATAAACATCACGGTCCATCAATTCATCCACTAATTCATCCAGTTTAGTTAATGATATGGTCCCATTCGTACATCTTATTTCCACATCTTCATTTAAAACGGAGGCAACTTTTCTTCTATCGGAACTGCCTTCTACAATGATCACTTTATCGAATTCGCCCCACTCCATGTCATCACTCCATCTCACGAATTATGTGTGCAACTGCCACAGTACAAAATGAAAAAGAGAGCAGGCCTTTTCAGTCCCCCCTCTCCTTTCTTTTAACCGTTGATTAAACTCTCATACTCTTCAGCGCTCATCAAGTTTTCAATATCACTGCTATTGGATGGCTCAAGCACGACCATCCATGCCTTTTCATAAGGAGACTCATTTACATATTCAGGGTTGTCACTTAAATCTTCGTTTACTTCAACAACCTTGCCACTGATAGGAGCATAAAGCTCAGAAACGGTCTTAACGGATTCAACACTTCCGAATGGTTCGTTCGCTTTCAATTCATCCCCGATTTCCGGAAGCTCAACGAATACGATGTCCCCAAGCTCAGACTGTGCGAAAGCTGTAATTCCAATGCGCACTGTTCCATCTTCCGTTTTGACCCATTCATGTTCTTTAGTGTAACGAAGTTCTTTTGGTGTTGTTGTCATTATTAACCCTCCATATGTACATCTTATTTTATCTATTCCATTATAAGGTAGATTGTTTGTTTAAGTAAGGAATTAACCAAATATTTCGAGAAATTTTCAGTTCCAAACCTGTTCGAATTGCTCCTCTTTGAAACCTACCGTCACTTTGGTGCCATCCGTAACAATCGGCCTTTTCAGAAGCATGCCATCCGTGGACAATATATCAAGCATCTCTGCTTCAGAAGCTTCTTTCAGCTTATCCTTTAAGCCAAGCTCCCGATATTTTTGACCGCTAGTATTGAAAAACTTCTTCAAATCCAAATTGCTGATTTTATATAGTTGTTCTATTTCTGTTCGCGAAGGCGGATTTTCCGCTATATGGATTGCTTCATATTGCAGTTCATGATTATCCAGCCACTTCTTCGCGTTACGGCATGTACCGCATTTTGGGTACCAATATAATGTTAAGCCCATCATTTCACCACCTATCAATAGAATACCCGTTTTCATCAAGCAATACAACGAATTGTCTTTTGAATTTCCAATGCGATTTCATCAAAGAAAATAAAGGGAATGCCTTTTCAGGCATTCCCTTTATTTTCTTTGATTCATTGCTTAAAGAGCATATTTTTCAGCTTCGATTACCTTGACGGAAGCTTCACGTTTTTTCGCAATGACATTGATCGGGTTATGTCTTGTCAGCTTGCGGAGCGACGCAAGCATGATTCGAAGAGTATCGCCTGTTTCCACTGCGATTAATGTTTCCTTTGCGTGCTGTTCTATTTCATTGAAAGCTTCCTGAACAAAGATTTCAGTGTAAAGCACCTTTTGTTTGTTCTTCTCCAGACCTGTAGCCGCTATTGCTTTTTCCGTACGCAATACCACGGATTCCGCTGCATAGGCAAGGGATGCGATATCAGCAATGTTGGAGAGGATTTCTTGTTCTTGATCAAGAGTTTTGCCGTATTTCTGTGCAGCAAGGCCAGCTGCCAGAATCCCGATTTTCTTAGCGTTTCTAACAAGCATTTTTTCTTGAGCCAATGGTTCATCACCAGGTTCTTCCGGCATCATCATCATTAATTCCTCTTGCAGGCCTTGAGCCTTTTGAAGAAGCGGCAATTCCCCTTTAAGTGCTTTCTTCAGGAAAGTTCCAGGGACAAGCAATCGATTGATTTCATTTGTACCTTCAAAGATCCGGTTAATCCGGGAATCACGATATGCTTTTTCAATTTCATACTCCTGCATGAAACCATAGCCCCCATGAAGCTGTACGCCTTCGTCCGTAACATAATCCAACACTTCGGAAGCGAAGAATTTATTCAATGAACATTCAATTGCATATTCAGCAATTGCAGCCGCCATTGATTTCCCATCTTTCACTTGCTCATCCGTCAATTTGCTTTGTCTTTGTTCATAAAGGCCAACGGTACGGTATACAGAGCTTTCTGCTGCATAAATTTTGGATGCCATTGTTGCAAGTTTTTCTTTCGTCAAGTTAAAATCGGAAATTTTCGTTTTGAACTGTTGACGTTGATTCGTGTAAGCTGCCGTAATTTCAAGGGCACGTTTAGATCCGCCGACAGCACCGACGCCTAATTTATAACGGCCGATATTCAGGATATTGAAAGCGATGACATGCCCTTTTCCGGCTACCCCCAAAAGGTTTTCGACTGGTACATGTACATCTTCAAGGATTAATGTACGTGTGGATGAGCTTTTGATTCCCATTTTCTTCTCTTCAGCACCAGTTGATACGCCTTTATAATCACGCTCAACAATGAAAGCAGAGAATTGTTCGCCGTCGATTTTGGCGTATACACAGAAGACATCTGCAAAACCTGCATTTGTAATCCATTGTTTTTCACCATTTAAAATATAATGTGTTCCTTCGGCATTCAATTTCGCTGTCGTTTTTGCTCCCAAGGCATCTGAACCTGAGCTTGGTTCCGTTAAGGCATACGCAGCAATCTTCTCACCCGTTGCCAGTAAAGGGAGGTATTTTTTCTTTTGTTCTTCATTCCCGAATAATACGATCGGCAAAGATCCGATCCCTACATGTGCACCATGCGTAATTCCAAAGCCGCCTGAAAGTGCCATTTTTTCTGTAATCAATGCAGAACTGATTTTATCAAGACCCAATCCGCCGTATTCCTCAGGAACGTCAGCACCAAGTAAACCGATTTCACCTGCATGCTTCAGTAATTTAACGGAACGGTCAAATTCATGGTTTTCTAAATGTTCAACCTGCGGCAGAATTTCATTCACTACGAAATCCTCAGCAGTTTTGGCGATCATTTTATGCTCATCAGTATAATCTTCCGGTGTAAACACTTGATCATACGTAATATCTTCCACTAAAAAGGCTCCGCCTTTAATGAGGTTATCTGTAGTTTGATTGGACATGTTATTTCCTCCTAAGTTTTAAGATAGTAAACCCGCCGGAAGCATGACAGCTTCCGGGAGGGGTGGGATTACGCCAATAATTCAAATACTCCAGCAGCACCCATTCCGCCACCGATACACATTGTCACGACTCCGAACTGTTGGTTTCTGCGTTTCATTTCATGTAGCAGGCTTAATGTCAATTTTGCCCCCGAACATCCTAGTGGATGGCCTAAGGCGATGGCTCCGCCATTTACATTGACAATCTCTTCATTCAAACCGAGCTCACGAATGATTTGAATGGATTGGGAAGCAAAGGCTTCATTCAGTTCAAATAAGCCAATATCCGATAACTCAAGACCCGCTAGCTTCAAAGCTTTAGGAATGGCTGCAATCGGTCCGATACCCATGATTTCAGGCGGTACTCCTGCGACAGCAAAGGAACGGAACTTACCCATCGGTTTCAACCCTAATGAAGAGGCCTTTTCCCCATCCATGACCATGACCGCGGCTGCACCATCACTCGTTTGTGATGAATTCCCTGCTGTTACGGATCCTGTAACAGAGAATGCAGGTCTTAGTTTTTTCAGCACTTCAGCAGTGGTGCCTGGACGAACGCCCTCATCCTGTGTAAATGCAAATGATTTTTCCTTTAACTTAAGATCTGGTCCCACTGAACGAAGGGTTACGTCAACCGGTACGATCTCATCCGAAAACTTTCCTTCTGCAATGGCTTTTGCCGCCTTTTGATGACTACGAACAGAAAATGCGTCTTGATCGTCACGGGAAATGCCGTATTTTTTTGCAACAGCTTCAGCAGTGTGACCCATCCCCATATAATATTCCGGTGCCGTTTCCGCAAGTCTCGCGTTCGGACGAGTTACATGGCCCATCATTGGCAAAAGGCTCATGGACTCCGCTCCGCCTGCAATGACAGTATCACTTTGGCCGAGCATGATCCTTTCCGCACCGTAAGCGATGCTTTGCAGCCCGCTTGAACAGTAACGATTAATCGTTATGGCCGGTACTGTATAAGGCAATCCTGCCAATGCACCAATGTTACGAGCCATGTTCAATCCTTGCTCCGCTTCAGGCATTGCACAACCGATAATCAGATCATCGATGGTGCCTTCATAATTCCCTGCACGCTTTAACGTTTCCTTTACGACAAGAGCCCCTAAATCATCAGGACGTACACTGGCAAGAGAACCTTTTTTCGCTCTTCCTACCGGAGTCCTTGCTCCAGCTACTATTACCGCTTCTTTCATGAGGATCCCCCTTACTCATTTTTAAGCTATCAATCTTGATCTCGTTTTGGCCATATCTTCATCTATTCATCAATTACGGAGTGGTTTCCCTTTAACAAGCATATGCTGCATCCTTGCCTGCGATTTCGGAGTCGAAATCAGTTTTAGGAATGCCTGTTTTTCTAGGTTCAAGATATACTGTTCATCTACTTCCGTGCCAAATGGGAGTTTTCCTCCTGCCAGGACGTATGCAAGCTCTTTGGCTATGACAAGGTCATGCTCTGATAAGAAACCTGAAAGGCGCATGGATTCCGCCCCTAATAGAAGTGCGGCATATCCCGTTTCACCAACGACAGGAATCTTTGTGCGGGCCGGAGCGGTATAACCTTGTTCATGCATGGAAAGTACCGCCTGTTTCGCATCATATAGCTGATGATCCGCATTCACGCTTATTCCATCCGCTGAATTAAGGAAATTGTTCCCTCTCGCTTCCTCGGCGGAGGTCGAAACTTTTGCCATGGCGACCGTTTCAAATACTTGGTTGGCCACTTTCTGCAAGTCGAAGTTGACGCCCTTCGGCATATTCCTCAACGTCTTCACATAAAGTTCTTTAGTCCCGCCGCCGCCTGGGATTAAACCTACACCAGGTTCCACTAGGCCCATATACGTTTCAGTCGTTGCCTGGATGCGCGCTGCCGGAAGGGACACTTCAGCACCCCCGCCAAGTGTCATATTAAACGGGGCAACCACTACAGGGACTGCACTGTACTTAATTTTAAGCATCGCCTGTTGGAATTGGCTGATGACCATATCGAGTTCAAAAATATTGTCATCCTGCGCTTCCATCAGCATCATTGCAATATTTGCGCCGACACAGAAATTCTTTCCTTGGTTTCCGATGACCAAGCCTTTAAAATTCGCTTCCGCTTCGTCGACCGCCGCATTGATCATTTGTATGATATCCAGGCCGATTGCATTATTCGGTGAAGTGAATTCAAGCAGAGCCACTCCATCCCCAATATCCATCAAGCTTGCACCACTGTTTTTCTTGATTACGCCTTTTTGCTTCTTGATCGCTTTAAGATTGATCACTTTAGGATTTTCGACAAGTTCCTTATATTCACCATTATCATAATAGTGAACTATGCCATTTTCTTCTTTATAGAAAGAAGTGATGCCTTTAGCGAGCATATTCTTCACCCATTGCGGAACGGTGATGCCTTCCGCTTCCATTCGGGCTACCGATCTTTCTACACCTATCGCATCCCAGGTTTCAAATGGGCCCGTGGACCATCCGAAGCCCCATTTCATCGCTTGATCGATTGCCACGATGTCATCCGCGATGTCTCCAAGCAGCTGGGCTGAATACACTAGCGACGGATTCAGAACATTCCAAAGTAATTGGCCGGCACGATCTTCGCTATAAACAAGCGCTTTCATTTTACTTTCCAAGCCCTTGGCCTGTTTAGCCATTTCGATGGAAGGCGTTTTTAATCTTTTTCGTGCATCATATTCAAGGGTTTCGGGATTCAGTTCAAGGATTTCCTTTCCTTTTTTCAAGAAAAATCCTTGGCCTGACTTGCTTCCAAGCCACCCATTCTTAAGCATTTCATTCATGAAATCAGGAATTTTGAAAACTTCCTTTTCTTCTCCATCCATCTGTTCATATACGTTTCCGGCAACATGTGCAAAGGTATCCAATCCAACTACATCAAGTGTCCGGAAAGTCGCGCTAGTTGCTCTTCCAATCAACGGACCTGTAACCGAATCGACCTCACCGACACTGTATCCGCCTTTTTGCATTTCCCGCAGAGTGACCAATAAACCATAAGTTCCAATGCGGTTTGCGATGAAGTTAGGGGTATCCTTGGCTTCGACGACACCTTTTCCCAGTACATCTTCGCCGAATCGTTTCATATATTCAAGCACTTCTGGTGAAGTTGCCTTAGTAGGGATGATCTCCAACAATTTAAGGTAACGCGGCGGATTGAAGAAGTGGGTTCCCAGGAAATGCCTTTGAAAGTCCTCCGAACGGCCTTCTGCCATCGCTTCAATTGAAATTCCGGAGGTATTCGATGAAACGATGCTTCCTGGTTTACGATGCTGATCAACCTGGGCGAACACACTTTGCTTAACCTCAAGCTTCTCAACGACTACTTCGATGATCCAATCGACATCCTTTAAACGACTTATATCATCTTCCAGGTTTCCTGCCTCGATCAACGCAATGTTTCCCCTGGCCGAAAGCGGAGCTGGTTTCTGTTTTAAAAGTTTCGTAATCGCTGTTTGGCTGATGCGGTTACGGACTTGTTTATTATCTAATGTCAGTCCCTTTTTCTTTTCATCCTCAGTGAGTTCACGAGGTACAATATCCAATAATAAAGTCGGAATGCCGATGTTAGCAAGGTGTGCAGCAATCCCTGATCCCATAACTCCTGACCCTAGAACAGCAGCCTTTCGTATTTGTCGAACCAAGTTCATATCCCCCTTACGCAATTTATTGAATGAATGCTCATTCATTTTTAATTCAAAAAAATTTTGAATATTTTTTCTTATTACTAATATAGAATATATTTGGAAATTCCGCAATGATTAAACAGGAAAAAAAATATTTTTTTCTCCGAGTTCTTTCGGTTATTTCTCCTCCGTTCAGTAAAAAATAACCGGGCAGGAGGTGACTTATATAATGAAGCGTAAAGATAACCCTTCTAAAGCAGCCGTAAGCGCAGCAAGCGTTAAAGGCAATGCCGGCCCTGGCGCTGAACGTCAACACGGAATCAATAAAGTGAACAGCCAGAACAACCAGTTCAAAAGATAATCCTTCTTAATTTGAGCAGCCGTCCCTTATCCGGGGCGGCTCTCGCTTCCTATTTCTTGAATAGGCCTTTTAAAACGAAAGCAATATTGGCCGGTCTCTCCGCAAGGCGGCGCATGAAGTATCCATACCAATCCGTACCATAAGGAACATACACCCTTACCTTATATCCTTCTTTAGCAAGTTCGATCTGCTTTTCAGTGCGGATGCCATATAACATTTGAAACTCAAAGGAATCCCGGGGAATTCCCTGATCCTTAACCAAGTCCCTCGTATAATCAATGATTTTATCATCATGTGTGGCAACGGCTGTGTAATGGCCATTTTGCATATGCATCTTAATGATTTTCTTGAAATTCTCATCCACATCTTTTTTGTCTGGAAAAGCCACTTCCCTTGGTTCTTTATAAGCCCCTTTAACAAGTCTTAGATTCGGATGGTATGCATCCAGCTCCTCAATATCCCTCTCAGTCCGATACAGATAAGCTTGAATGACAGTCCCCAATTCATTATATTCAGGCTTCAGGTTTTTGAATACATCCAAAGTCGGCTGACAGCGCGGAAAATCTTCCATATCAAGCGTCACGAAAACACGATGGGCTTTAGCTTCCTCCAAGATCCTCCGCATGTTATTCATTACGACTTGTTCGGACACATCCAAGCCCATCGAGGTCAGCTTCAGGGATAACTGTGAATCCAGTTCATTTGTGCCAATCATCCGGATAGCTTCGATGCACTCATCTGCCATCTTCCCTGCTTCTTGTTCATCTTCAATGAATTCACCTAAATAATCAATGGTGACAGCAAGCCCTTTCCGGTTAAGAACAGCAATCACATCACATGCCATATCCAAGGATTCTCCTGCCACGAAACGAGATGCACCAAACCGCAGCCCGTATTTTTTCGCTGCCTTGGTCATAGCTTTATTCTTTGATAAAAAAAGGAATAGATTTTTCAACATTCTTTCCATCTGCATTCCCCTCCAAATCATTTTGGAAAATAGATGCACAAGATTATTTTACCATTTAATTCATTTTTCAGATATTTAGATTCAAGAATAAAAAATTTCATGAAGGGAAAATTAAGCTCGTTTAAAGAACACTTAAGGAGGCAGAATGATGGAACAGCAAAATTCGTTTAATAGCCAACAGCAGTCGTCCGGCTTAATGAAACAGCCGCCGGAAATGGTTTCAGTGAAAGATAGCCTATACTTAACCGATATGCTTGCATGGAATCTGAATGCGGTTAAAAAAGCACATTTTTTTGCCACACAATGTAAGGACCCGCAAATCATTGATGCGTTAAACCGCTGCGGACTCATGCATCAACGCCATTACGATACCATTTTGAAACATTTGAACCCGAACCAAAACCAGGGTCAACAACAATATCAATAAGGAGGGTTCTTGATGCCCAATGAAAACAAAGTCCAAAATCCCGAATCTCCCGTGGCAAAAACACCGCAAATGAATGACAGGGACTTTATAAATGATATGCTTTCAACTGAAAAGTATTTTTGCAACTCCCTTTCCGTTGCCCTGCATGAAATGAGTAACCAAGCATTATTCCAAGACATTTTCTCCATTTCCAAAGAGAATCAGGAGATGCAGCGTGAACTCTATAACCTTATGTTCGAAAAAGGCTGGTATAGTTTAGAAAAGGCGCAAGCTACCAGCTTAAGCCAATCGTATCAACAATTTTCCGGTTATAAAAATCAATTCCCATCTGGAACGAACATTCAATAAGAAAAACATTCAGGGGAGTGGATTCTGCTCCTTTTGTTTTTTTGCTACAAATAAAGCCGGCCCCATCGGGGGCCGGCTTTATATTTAGATATCCGTTGAAAACATATACTTCTTATAGTGATACCGAATGCTGAATATTAAGCCCATGGCCATCATGTTCCCCATTAGCGAGCTTCCTCCATAACTGACAAATGGAAGCGGAATCCCCGTTATCGGTAAAAGGCCTACAGTCATGCCGATATTTTGAAAAACGTGAAACGTCAACATGCTTATAACGCCAACACAGATATATGTATAGAAGTTATTTTTCGTGTCCATTCCCGTTTTAGTTATATGGTAAATCAATAGGAAAAACAAGGAAATGATGATACTTGATCCGATGAAGCCGAATTCTTCACCGATGATGCTGAAAATGAAATCCGAATGACTCTCGGGCAAATACACTTCCCTCGAGCCGATTCCCTTGCCCGTTGTCTGGCCGGAGCCGATGGCCAGTAAGGATTTTGTTAAGTGATACCCTTCGGAGCTGGCATAATTATATGGGTCGAGCCAAGAATAGATACGGCCGAATTGATAGGATTTTACCCCTAGGTATTTTTCCAGGATTTCCGGCTTCCAAAGTACAAAGTAAAGGACGGTTGAAGCGACGACAATTCCTCCCGAAACGATCGGCAGCAGGATCTTCCATGTTACCCCTGATATGAAAATCATTCCGAGCATGATTGAAATGATGACAAGCGAGGTACCCAAATCCGGCTGTTGCATGATTAACAATAAGGGCGCACCGGTCACAAGACCAATCTTAATAAGCAGCCAAATATCCGTTTGAATCGTTTTCAGC
Organism: Peribacillus sp. NPDC058075; assembly: GCF_042885195.1. Taxonomy (NCBI): domain Bacteria; kingdom Bacillati; phylum Bacillota; class Bacilli; order Caryophanales; family Bacillaceae; genus Peribacillus; species Peribacillus sp. NPDC058075. The sequence continues at coordinate 167,832 of NZ_JBHVSL010000002.1, forward strand.
GTGTTTTTGAGATGATGGTTCGATATGACATTGGCTAGAGCCAAAATCAGGAAAACCTTCATGAATTCCGATGGCTGAATCGAACCGATTCCCGGAATGATGTACCAACTTTTTGCACCATTCCGGACAGGAACGATGCTTTCCGGCATAATGATCAGCAAAAAAAGCAAAAACAATCCGAAGCCATACGCGTACCAAGATATTTTTTTCAACTGATCCGAATCCAAGGTGATGAAACCTAAGACGATTCCGATTCCAACTATATACCAAAAAATTTGTTTAATTAAGAAGTTTTCAGCGTACTGTCCAGTCGTTTGGGCACTATAGATTGCTAAGCAACTTCCCACGCATAATAACAGCAATATTGTGACCAAAGAAAAATCTATTCGTGATGAAAATTTATTTTGTTCTTCCATACTTAACTCTCCCTTAAAAAGGCTCCTGCGATATATCTATAAATACACTTATTCATTATACTTTAAACAAATAAAATCACAACTATATAGAAGAATAGTTTACAGGCATCATGGAGTTATTTCCATGAAGCCTGTAGGCAGGGAGAGTTATGCATGTGATTCCTTTGTTTTTCTCCGTTTCAGCATTAGGCTGACCAATCCATGGCTTGGGGAAAAGAGAAAGGCCAATCCGAATAATATGGCGGCCGAACCCACCATGCAGCCTGATATCGAGGCATCCAAAAAGGTGGCTGAATAGTAGCCGATGATGGAACTTAGCACCCCGACCCCGATACTGACCAATATCATGCTGCTTAAACGGTCTGACAGCAGATAAGCCGTTGCCGCTGGTATGATGAGCATTCCAACTACTAAAATGGAGCCTACACTATCAAAAGAAGCTACTGTTGTCAGTGAAATGAGGCTCATCAATAAGTAATGGAAGAACAGTACAGGAATCCCCATTGCAGCCGCAAGTGATGGATCAAAAGAAACGAGTTTAAACTGTTTGAAGAATACGAAGATCAGTATGAGGTTCAGGAAAAAACAACTGCCGACTATCCAAACAGCTTTTGGTCCAGCCTCGATTCCCGCGATTGTCATCGTGTTCCAGGGAGTATAGGCTATTTCGCCATAAAGGACATGTTCAAGGTCAAAATCTATTTGTTGCGTATACAGGCTCACGAGTACGATCCCCGTTGCAAAAAGGGAAGTGAATACAATCCCGATCGCCGCGTCGGATTGAACCCCCGACGATTGGAAAAGCTGGATCAAGAATACGGTAAGCAAGCCGAGCGCAGCAGCCCCGATCAGCATTGGAACGGAGTCACGAGTCCCGGTTATTAAAAATGCCAATACGATACCCGGCAAAACGGAATGACTGATGGCATCCCCAATCAATGTCATTTTCCTGACTATCAAAAAACATCCTACTACACTGCAAGAACCCGCCACCAATGCCCCGACTAATATAATCCAAAAATCATTCATGATGTGTGGCTCCCTTTCCTTCTATCCTGTTCGAGAGAATATTTCTTTTTCGTCGACACCCTTCTCCATACAGATGAAAGCACTCCGCGTTTAGGAGCAAAAAGCATGGAGAAGAAAAACCATACTGTCGCGGATAAGACAATTAACGGTCCTGTTGGCAAATCATTGACCGATGTACTGATCAACGTTCCGGAAACACCGCTCAACATTCCGAATATACCAGACAGGATGACCATGATATGCAGCCGCTCCGTCCAATACCTGGCAGAAACGGCAGGCGTGATCAGTAAAGATGCCATCAATACGACGCCTACAGCCTGGATACCGATCACTACAGCTGCCACGATCAGCATCATGATGAAATAATCCAGAAAAACAACCGGCAATCCCATCCCCTTAGCAAACCCAGGGTCAAAGGACAGTAATTTGAATTCTTTGAAAAATACGGTACAAGTGAAAATAAGAATAAAGGAAACCGTCATCATCATATACACATCGGACATGACCATTGACGCCGTCTGCCCGAATAAAAACGTATCCAATCCACTCTGGTTTCCATACTCGCTCTGCTGGATCTGCGTAAGCATGACAATTCCGAAGCCAAAGAAGGAGGATAAGACAATTCCCAAGGCTGCATCCTGCTTTATCTTGCTGTATCTCGTAAGCACACTGATCAAGAAAACAGCCACTAAGCCAGCAAGGGCCGCACCTATTAGAAAGTAGGAAGTGGATTTCACTCCAGTTAACATAAAGGCTACACAGATACCTGGTAATGCTGCATGTGCGAGCGTGTCACCAAGCAAAGACTGCTTTCTGAGGTAGGCAAAGCTGCCGATGACCCCGCTGCTTAATCCGAGGAACATCGTGCCAAGCAATATCCACCTTGTATTTGGATCGGTAATAATATCCAGTATGTTCATCGTGTACACCTCATTTTAATAAAAGGCCGGACTTTGTGTCTGATAGTATCGCTAGGCGGCCTCCATATGTTTCCTGCAAGTATTCGGGAATGAACACTTCTTCTGTCGGACCTATTTTCATCACCTTTTTATTCAATAACATCGTCCAGTCGAAATATTCCTTCACGGTAGATAGGTCATGATGCACAACCAGAACGGTTTTGCCTTTTTCCTTCAATTCCATCAGCAATTGTATGATTGCTTTCTCCGTTGCGGCATCCACCCCTACGAACGGTTCATCCATAAAATAAATATCCGCTTCCTGTGCCAATGCACGGGCCAGGAATATCCGTTGCTGCTGTCCGCCCGATAGCTGGCTGATCTGGCGGTTAGCATATTCAGCCATCCCCACCTTTTCCAGGCACTCCATCCCCTTCTGCCTTTCAGACTTACCTGGCCGCTTCAGCCATCCGAGATGACCATATCTGCCCATCATCACGACATCGAGTGCATTGGTCGGAAAATCCCAATCCACTGACTCCCGCTGTGGTACATACCCGATACTCTTCCTCATCGATTTATAAGTAGAACCCTTTATTGTGATTTGCCCCGATATTTTCGGAATCAATTCGAGTATTCCCTTTATCAAAGTGGACTTCCCTGCTCCATTGGGGCCTATGATACCAATTAAATTTCCTTCCGGCACCTCAAACGAGACATCTTCGACAACCGGCTTCTTATGATAAGCAATCGTTAAATTTTCGACCTTCAAAGCTGCTTGATTCATAGTTTCTTCCCCCTATTTCAATGCACGGACGATGGTGTCAGTATTATGACGGACCATTCCGATATACGTTCCTTCTTCCGTCCCTTTTTCACCCATTGCATCCGAGAACAATTCCCCGCCGATTTCCACTTTGTGACCCTGCTTCCCCGCTCCTTGAATGACAGCCTCGATAGCCTTCCTTGGTACGCTTGACTCAATGAAAATCGCTTTTATTTTGTTCTCAACGAGATAATTCCTCATATCCGTCACATCTTTTGATCCATATTCCGATAAAGTATTGATCCCTTGGAGACCTCTTACATCCAGGCCATATGACTGCCCGTAGTATCCAAAAGCATCATGTGCTGTTACGAGAACCCGTTGATCTTCCGGTATTTTATTAATTTCCTCTTGAACATATTTATCAAGTTCCTCCAAATGCAGAACGTACTCCTCATAATTTTCACGATACTCTGCTTCATGTTCCTGATCATTGGCAATCAATTCTTTCTTGACTGACTCCGCCGCTACGATCCAAAGCTTTACATCAAACCATACATGTGGATCATGTTCCGTTGCACTCACTTTGCGAAGCTGGTTCTCCTTGAAGTCCTCCGTTACGGCAATTGTCGGTTTATCCTTGCTCATCATTTCAAAGATATCCGTCATTTTCCCTTCAAGGTGCACACCGTTATAAAAAATCATATCGGCCGAATCCAAAGTCTCCACATCACCCTGTGTTGCTTTATAAAGATGGGGATCCACTCCGGGTCCCATTAAACTAGTGACCTCGACATGTTTACCGCCAATATTCTCCACCAAGTCCCCTATCATTCCTGTCGTAGCAACTACGTTCAACTTGCCATTGTCCTTATCCTGTTCGGTCGTGTCATTGCCGCACCCCGTTAAAATCAGCATTGCAGCAAGAACGCCCCCAATAAATTTTAGAAAACCCATCATTTCCCCTCCCCTTTTTCATTCCCCTAAAAATGTTTACCTAATGCAAAATTAAGTGTAAAATTTTTTACATTGTCGTAAATGCTAAAAAGTTTCCTATACACAACTTATTTTATACTATACACAATTATTCAAAAAAAGTGCAACTATTTTTCAAACATTAACAAAAAGGCGAATGATTTTTACGCACAGCAAAAACCGTCAGGAATCTCCCCTGGAGAGTTCTCTGACAGTCAGTTTTTCCATACATGAAACGTAACAATGAAGTTATATTTATATTGTGGAGTTTTTATGGTGAATATAAACCATGGGGACTATTTCGGGACGACGTAAAATTCACAAGTAAATGTGGGGATCTCACGCATTCGAGTGCATTGCCACTCATTTTTCCTGTTTCAGGGAAACTGCCAAATACGCAAATCCCAATTCAATTCCACAAAGCACAAACAGGGCGATTAAGGTTTGGAACATCATGATCTCCTCCTCCTCTAAGACTTATACCCATCTTAAAGGATGAAACCAATACCAGAACAAGACCTTATATGAAGAAATCTTCAGCAGGCTCACTCTGATCTCTTGCCCTGAAATGGGTTTCATATTGTACAATATATAAAAAGAAAAAACGGTGATACCATGACAAATATTAAAGAAATAGCTCAATGTGCCGGTGTATCTGTCTCAACAGTGTCCCGTGTATTGAATGATCATCCATATGTAAGCCCCGATAAAAGAAAGAGCGTCTTAGAAGCGATCGATCGTTTGAATTATACGAGAAACATTAACGCCATTCATCTTTCAAAAGGCAAGACCAATCTTATCGGCATCATCATTCCCTTCAACAATCATCCATATTACGGAGCAATCGTTAACGGAATCACTAAACAGGCAAATGCAATCGGCTGTCATATCGTCATCTTTCAAACAAATTATGACAGAGAGAAAGAAATCCAGGCTTTTAATATGCTGCAAATGAAGCAGCTCGATGGCATCATCGTTTGTTCAAGGATTTTGGAAATGAAAATCCTCTTGGATTATCAAAAATACGGACCGATTATTTTATGTGAAGATACAGCCCAGGCCGAATTCTCATCCATCAGCATAGATCATTATGCCGCTTTTTCCTGTGCCCTTGAGTACGTAATTACTAAAGGATATAAAAAAATCGGATACAGTCTCGGCCGTAAAAAGAGCAGAAATAGTTCCCATCGTACAAAGGCCTTTAACGATATCATGAGAAAACATAAACTGATAAACAATAAGGAATGGCTGTTTGAAGGCAGTTATCACATCAAAGACGGTGAACAATTGTTTCAGGATTGGAATTCAATGACGGACAAACCTGAAGCTCTCATCATCACGAATGATGACACGGCGGCAGGCTTCATTCTTACCGCTAAGAAATCGGGTACAAGGGTACCGGAAGATGTGGCCATTCTCGGCTTCAATAATGATAGCCTGAGTGAAATGCTTGACATCACAACCATTTCCTTACCACTAGAATGGATTGGTAAAATGGCAGTGGATCTATTTGAGAATCCTGAAGTGGTCAAACATGTAAAACTGGACTATGCCCTTATAAAAAGGAGTACCGTTTAGTTATCAGGATGCTTTTTTTTGGTATACTATCACTTGAATCTTTCCTTATTGCCATCTTTCATTTACTAGGAAAAAATAACCACACAAAATAATCATTGCGATATCCCAGAAGTTATTTTATAATTTTGATATAGTAAAGTTTACTCAATTACTAGCAATCTATTAACGGTTGCATGCATTTCATGAGTACAATCGTACGACGTCACTTACAAATTGGCGCAACGATATTAGAAAATTGAATACTTCCTCATTTACCGATGAGTTAGAGGCTGCAGCTTATAAAAGTAAGACGGACGAGATTCTGGAAAATTAAAGACTCCGTTTGAAAGGATAAGTTGCCGAAGTTAGGGTATATTCCATGTATATTCTTGCTGGCGGTGTTACCGAACAGGAACACCACTGTCACGTTTTTTCAAAAAGCGTGGGGAGCTATCTTCGGAAGGATAAACGGGTTTATTATAAACAGCCGTCGATCTTTTTCGACTGCTGTTTTTTATTTTTCGTTCCCTTCCAATAAAAAGGAGTGTAACATCAATTGTCAAATTCACAATTACCATCAAGCCCTACTGAACTGAAAAGGAGCCTGAAAGCGCGTCATTTAATGATGATTTCATTAGGTGGAACGATTGGAACAGGTTTATTTTTAGCAAGTGGCGGTGCCATTCATTCAGCCGGACCCGGCGGTGCCTTGGTGGCATACGCGGTCATCGGCATCATGGTTTATTACTTAATGACAAGTCTTGCAGAAATGGCAGCGTTCATGCCGGTGGCCGGTTCGTTCCGTGTCTATGCATCCAAATTCGTCGATCCATCTTTCGGTTTTGCGATTGGTTGGAACTACTGGTATAACTGGGCAATCACCATTGCCGCCGAATTGGCAGCCGTTGTCTTAATTATGAAGTTCTGGTTCCCGGATAGCCCTTCATTTATCTGGAGTGCCATTGCGTTAATCACTATGTTTCTTATCAATTACATGTCAGTTAAAGGTTTCGGGGAAACGGAATTCTGGTTTGCCATGATCAAGGTCGTGACAGTCATCATTTTCTTGATTACGGGTGTACTGATCATTCTCGGAATCATGGGTGGGAATGACCCAATTGGTTTTTCCAATTTCACGATGGGCGAAGGTCCCTTTAACGGAGGGTTCTTCACGATTCTTGGCGTATTCATGGCTGCCGGCTTTTCATTCCAAGGAACCGAATTGCTTGGAGTGACTGCTGGTGAAAGTGAAGATCCAGAAAAAAATATCCCTAAAGCGATCAGATCCGTTTTCTGGCGCATCCTCTTGTTCTATATCCTTGCAATTTTCGTTATTGGAATGATCATTCCGTTTACGGATTCACGTTTATTGAGTCAAGATGTTGCCGTAAGTCCATTCACGCTTGTATTTGAACGTGCCGGCCTTGCATTTGCTGCATCCATCATGAACGCGATCATTTTATCATCCGTACTCTCTGCAGGTAACTCTGGCATGTACGCTTCAACCCGTATGCTATGGGACTTGGCACGTGACGGGAAAGCACCGAAATTCCTAGGCAAGCTAGATAAAAGAGGCGTACCTGTGAATGCACTTATCGTGACTTCATTAGTTGGCTGCGTTGCATTCTTAGCTTCATTTTTCGGTGATGGCGTCGTTTATATCTGGTTATTGAATGCTTCAGGCATGGCGGGATTCGTCACCTGGGTAGGGATTGCGATTGCCCATTATCGGTTCCGCAAAGCCTACGCTGCACAAGGCCTTGATATCAATGATTTACCATACCGTGCAAAAGGCTTCCCATTCGGGCCTATATTCGCACTTGTCCTTTGTATGATCATTATCATCGGACAAGGCTATCAGGCTTTCAGCAGCAATGGGATTGACTGGAATTCAATGTTCGTTTCCTACATTGGCTTGATTCTATTTTTCGTCCTATGGATCGGCTATAAAATTAAGCATAAAACGAAAATCATTCCCCTTGAGGAATGTGATCTTAAATCAAAATAATACGCAAAGGACCTGCTCTTCCCTAATCGGAGAAGAACAGGTCCTTTTTTCATTTCAAATGATAAACACGGCATTCATAAGGTTGCATGGGTTTGCTGGAGATTCCTTCTTCCTCCTGATCATAATTCCCGATCAGCCTTGTGGCAGAATAGGCATGCAGCTCTTCAGGCAAAGTATAGGGAGCATGCTCTTCTTTAAAGTTGCATAGCACCAACAGCTTTTCTTCTTCAAATGACCTCGTGTAGGCAAATATTCGTTCATCATCCGGCAACAGCAGTTCAAAACGGCCATAAACGACGATATCATGTTCCTTGCGTAATTGGATAAGCTTTTTATAAAAATGAAAAATGGAATTGTGATCATTGTAGGCCTTTTCTGCATTAATCTCGGAAAAATTGGGGTTAACCTTAATCCAAGGAGCCCCTTGCGTGAATCCTGCGTTCCGGGAGTCATTCCACTGAATCGGTGTTCTCGCATTATCGCGGCTGCGAGCGTGGATGGCTGACATCATCCGCTCTTTTGACCAGCCATGAGAATTGACGAGTTCGTCATATGAATTCAATGTTTCGATATCCCGGTATTCATCGATGCCCTCAAATGCCACATTGGTCATGCCAAGCTCTTCCCCTTGATATATATAAGGTGTACCCTGAAGCATATGAAGACAAGCGGCAAGCATCTTAGCGCTTTCAATGCGATACTTTCCATCATGACCAAACCTTGAGACAACCCGGGGCTGATCATGGTTGTTCCAGTATAAACTGTTCCAGCCATCCCCCTCCAAACCAGTCTGCCATTTGGAGAGAATTCGCTTTAAATCGGTTAGCTTCCATTGATCGTTACTCCATTTCCCTTCTGGTCCGCTCCCCAAATCCATATGTTCGAATTGAAAGACCATATGTAGCTCACCACGATCTTTACCTGTGAACAATTGCGCTTCCTCCGGTGTGACGCCTGGCATCTCCCCAACCGTAATCACGTCATATCCAGAAAGTGCCCGCTGATTGATTTCCTGCAAAAACTCATGTATGCGCGGGCCATTCAGGAAAAACGGGCTTCCGTCACCATACTGCTTCTCATGATGAATGGATCCATCTGAATAGCTTTGATCTTTTGAAAGGAAGTTTATGACATCCATCCGGAAGCCATCGACACCCTTATCCAGCCACCAAGTCATGATGCTGTAGATTTCTTCACGGAGCTTAGGGTTCTCCCAGTTTAAATCCGGTTGTTTCCTGCTGAATAAATGTAAATAATATTCATCTGTTCCTTCATCATATTCCCATGCTGAACCTTTAAAAATGGACTCCCAATTATTTGGCTCTTTCCCGTTCCTACCAGGCTTCCAAATATAATAATCACGTTTCGGATTATCTTTTGAGGATCGGGATTCCTTGAACCACGGATGTTCATCTGAAGAATGGTTGACCACCAGGTCCATCATGATCTTCATTCCACGTTCATGAACCGCCTTCAACAGCCTATCGAAATCTGCCATGGTCCCGAATTCAGTCATAATTGATTGATAATCACTGATATCGTACCCATTATCATCATTGGGAGATTGATAAACAGGGGATAGCCATATCACGTTCACTCCCAGCTCTTGTAAATAATCGAGCTTCATAAAGATCCCGTTTATATCCCCTATCCCATCGCCATTACTATCCATAAAACTCCTTGGATACACTTGATACACAACTGCTTCTTTCCACCATGCTTGGTCCATGTCTTTCCCCCTTTTTAGCCGCATTGATATAATCATTACACCAATACCCCTATTATAAAGGGGGAAACTTCAGAATATTCTACTTTTATTCAGCTATTCCCGTTTGAATCATTTCAATATCCAGATCCACCTCGATTGGAATATGGGGATATGCCTTCTCCCAATGTTTTTGATCGAAATTTCTTGTTTTACTTTTTGCATGATCACCGAGTGCAATAGGATCTATATTGTTCTCTTGAAACATAATTACCATCTTATTTAATTTTTTACCAATGACATGCTCTGCCTTGGTCTCTATTTTATTCAGGTCGACCGCTTTGCCCAAGTCATAGCCTTGGACCTCTAGCAGACTCGCCTTTAATTTCACTTCAATCCTGACCTCGGGGTCTTGATTGGCATTCGAAATATGATAACGGACACGTGACTCCACGTTATTGATATCAGTAAAGTTATCTTCCTTCCATTTAATTTCATAACTCCCCATCTTAAAGTTTTCACTAAGGACTTTATATAAAAAGCCGTCCTCATAAGGAATATATTTACCAATATAACGATCCTTCTTAAACAAGGCGATCCCTTTTACCCGTATTTGGTCTTCTGCTGTTTCCAATAAGGGCAAGACTGGATCGATTCCTTTACCATGACACGCATATAAATACCTATGAAGATCTACATCAGGCAAATTAGTCCTTATATTCTGTTCGATCAGCTCTTTCACTTGAACCCCTGGAGTTTTAATCAACTTCGGCTCCATTTTAACTAGATCCTCCGCCTTGCCTTGAACGACCGCTAAATACAAATCCCTTCCCACCATTGGGTCACGCCTATATGTATCAACATAATCATTCAACCCCTTGCCTGCCAATTCTTCACCATATAGAATGACATTCAGTCTCCCGCCGACAATCGGGAATGGTGTTTTTGCATTTTCCTGCTGGCGGGCTGCCTTTATATCATGGGAGACCGCTTCATATACTTCTTTACCTAGGTTTGCTTCCTCCCCAGGCTGAGGAACGCTGACAACGACCGTCCCTTTGATTTTTTTGTCTTCGGCATCATAACCTACGACTTCAGCAATTAAAATATCTTCTAATATTTGCTTTTCCACGCCGCACGCCGTCATCAAAAAGCCTGCTAATGTTATCAAGAGAAGTTTGATTTTCACGATTTATGGCCCCTAACTTTATAGACGATCGACTGCCATATGAATAAAAGAGGGAGATACAAATAAACGATATAAAAACCAATTTGAGAACTGATCGTGTTAAACTTATCGATTCTATAGCGGTTATCCAAAAAAATGCAGGAAACTAAGATGATCACCAGAATGAATACCAACATCTTTTTCTGTCTAAATCCAAATACTCTTTTCGCTGTCCTGCTTGCTGCCCAGGCCCCTATGCAAACATTCGGCAGCACCATGAACAGCCAAACGGAAATCCCAATGTATTCGAACCTTTCAATGAATGGAAGGTCTACGATTTTCCATAACGTCAAAGTTGCCCAGATTACATCTTTCAGTTGATCTTGATGATAGTAGGCTAATGAAACAATAATGGATACTAAATAAATTGACATAGTAAACAACGCCCCTAAGTGGGCCCACTTTTGAGATTTTTCACGATTTTTAATGAATGGATAATAAATGAGGAGTAATTCAAATCCAAGGTAATTCAGGGTCATCTTCTTACAGGCCTTCATGATTTCCAAAAAGGAATGATCAAGAAAAGGACCCAAATTTTCAAAGTGGGCATACTTCAATGGGAAATAGTTCAAAAGGAATAATGGCGATCCGATAATAAGCCCAATTATGCAAAAACCAGTTATGACCCTGAAGCCTCCCTCCACAAAACTATACACGAGAATAAGAATGATGGTTATTAACATCAGGACATTGACACCAGGGAACATCCAAACCTGAATGACTTCTAAATAAGTCCTGATAAGAAGGATGGAGATCATTATAAAGTAGAGGATGAATAAAATATTGAAAGCATTTCCGACCCATTTACCAAACAAATCCTTGTGGATGGCGACCAAGTCAATTGTTTGGGGACCCCTGCCTAAAAGCCTGAAACACATCCAAAGCAGAACATTTATGATCAACCCTGATATGAGGACCGATATCCATGCGTCTTGGCCAGCCTCTTTCGCTATGATTCGTTCAAACCCCAATATCCCTACTCCAATCTGCATGCCGGGCATGAGGAAAAAAACAAAAAATGGAGATATTTGTTTAGTTTCATTTGGTTTGACTTCCATACCTTCTCACCGCTTTCTACACCTTATTCATCAATATCGTTATGGGAGTTTCGCGTTTCCGCCTCCTTCCTTATCCTTAGTGGATTTTCCGTCCGCAGAAACTGAGGGCGTTTTTTCTGTTTTGAAAAAGGGAGGCGAATCAGACTATCTTTAAAGTCATGAATTCTTAACGGGTAAAGAGGATCTAAATAAGGACTGCCAAGCGAAGTCAATCTCAATAAATGACTTAAAATGAATGCACTGCATAAAGCAATTCCAAACAGTCCGTACAACTGCGCTGCAATTAGAAAAGGAAAGCGGATAAGGCGAATCGTATTGCTGATTTGGTAAATAGGCACCGTAAATGAAGCCAAGGCAGCCAAAGCGACAAGCATCAACAAGACATTACTGACAAATCCCGCTTCAACTGCTGCTGTACCGATGACAATACCGCCAACAATTCCGATGGTCGAGCCTACCTTAGCAGGCAGCCTGACAGCTGCTTCCCTGAGCAATTCGATTGTCCCTTCCAGCACGATCGCTTCCAAAATCGGCGGAAAAGGGATCACGCCCCTGGAAGAGATTAGGATAGGCAGCAAATCCGTTGGAATCACTTGATAATGATACGTTAAAACGGCAACATACAGAGGTGAAGACAACACGGAAAACATCACCGCGAAAAGCCGAATCAAACGGAATGAAGTACCGAGATTCCAAATTTGAAAATAATCCTCAAATGACGAAAAGAACGAAATGATGGTATTGGGGCCAACTAATGCATGAGGAGATCCATCCAGCATGATTCCTATTTTCCCTTCCGATAATACACTGGCCAGATGATCAGGCCGCTCCGTATCAATCAGTTGTGGAAACATCGAATTCCGATTATCCGTGATCATCTGGCTTACAAACGAAATATCGACGATCGTATCATATTCTATATCTTCTATTCTTTGCATGACTGTATTAACGATTTGTTGATTTACTATCCCATCTATGTAGAGTACCGCTAATCTTGTTTGCGAGATGCTCCCGACCCGAAATTCCTTGGACTGCAATTCAGGAGTGGGCAACCGGTTACGGATCAGATTCAAATTCGAATCAAGCGATTCAACAAATGCCTCCTTTGACCCAACGACCGTATACTCCGACTCAGGTGTGGAAATTTGCCTTTTCACACTATGAACACATGGAATCAGCAAACACACTTCATCATCTTGCTTGTATTGAACCATGACTGATCCGGCCAATACCAACCTTTGAATGTCTTTTAGATCAGCCGTCAATTTCATATCTTCCATCGGAATATCGCCTTTTAGTTGCTTAAGGACCTTCTTTGGTTGATTCGACATGACTGCCAATACTTGTTCATGGAGCTCTTGTGCACTAACCAGTGAATTGAAGTAGGAGATGGTATAGCCATCACCATCCGGGAATTGGAAGGTAAGAAAATCATTAGACGCTTTAAACTTTTTAAGGAGTTCCAGAAAATTCTTGGAAGTAACCTGAAAGGATGCTGCATCCATTTTCCTCCTGCCCTTAAAAAACCTCACCATTCCACCCCCGTTGCCTGTCCAAAGTTATCGTTCATTCGATTATTGTAACCACCCTATTTAAAGTTAGTCATGATTCACCGATATCCTTAAAATAGGAAAAGACCTATCCGGCATCCACCGGATAAGTCTTTACGTCTTCATTCTTTATTGATTACCTTGGGCTTGGAAAAATCCGCGTTACAAGTTCACGGAACTCTTCAGCGAATCCTGCAATGGGTTTTCCATTCTCGATATCATTCGCATACCCTTCCATTCTTTGAACAAAGTCCGGGTTTGCCGACACATAGACTTGGTCTACCGATGGATCCGCTTCCCTTACTTTATCAGCAATTCTTTCTTTAAGATCATTCGTGATATCCTTATCCCTGCCATCTTTTAATACTGCCCCTACATAAGCATTATTTTCAGTCACGATGACACTTGCGTTACTTACTTCCTTCATGGCTTCGACTTGATCTGAGATATCCTTGGAGACCCTCATATCGTTAATGCCATTACCGTTATCGTTATCGTTATTGTCATTAACATTTTGCCTTGTGTCGCTTACATTCATCGGATTATCTAAATTATCCTGATGGGTACGGTTCAGGCCAAGATTTTCACTGGCACCTTCTTTATCATTAGTTGCACAACCTGTAATCACTAAAGCCATCATTGCACTTGATACGATCACTTTATAATTCACATTCATCACTCCTCAAAATCATTTAATATTACTATTTGCGAGGAGTGGATAGTTTATTCAGAAGAAGTTATCTTCAAGCCGATAATTCCCACCAAAATGAAACCTCCGAATACAAAACGCATTGCATCCTTAGGCTCATTAAATACGATGATGCCTACCAGAACAGCTCCAAGGGCCCTATTCCGGTCCAAATTGTATACGCTGTTCCCATAGGCAGGGTTTTTATCGCTGATGATAAAAAATAAAAAAAATGACCATACCGGCGATTGCAATAGAAGGCAATAATTTCGTAAAACCCTCGGTATACTTTAAACTTGTCGCCCATACCACTTCAAATAATCCTGCAATCACCAATTGAATCCATGCCACCTATCTTCCCTCGAATTACAAAAAAAGCCCGAAAGGTCATAAATCATAACCTCCCGGGCTTTTTCCCCCTCCGTGTACGCATATTCCTGCGCGTTTCCCTTGGACCATCCGGTAAAATTCAACCGAGGAACCCTAGAAACTTATCATTTCCATCCTTTATCATGTATATTTCAAGTAGGTCAAACACTTATGCATCGCTTCTGTTTCTAAGCTTCCACTTGTCACCTTTTATTGAAAACCATATATTTTTAAAGGGTTCAGGTATTTCTTTAGCCGCATCCACCGTATATTGTACGGACTCTTTTTTATATTGAACATCTTCAGTGATTTCTTGCTGTGTCATGGCGAGTTGGTCCGTCTCCGATTTAATCTGGTCCGTTTTGGCCTGGATGCGTGTAACGGTTTCAGTCACATTTTCAATTGTCGGTTTGGAACCCTTAAACGTTTTAAAAGCAAAAAACGCTAAATAAATAATCGATCCGATAAAGAGGGCAAGACTAATATATACAATGATCACCTAGATTCCTCCTTTTATTTTACCTTTACTATACCCGTAATAATTGGGCAGAAAACGAATATCCATGTATTTTCTTTTATGCCTGGTCATATTATTGTAAGAAAAAGGAGGAATGAAAATGAATCAAATGCCTCTGCTTAAAGCCTGTTTTAAAGCTGGAATCCAATTCATCAGACATATGACCATACAGCAGGCAGCCACTATTGCAGGAATCATTTTTTTAATCATTCATCCAGAAGTTTTCAGCCCCCTTTGGCTTACACTGGCAACATCCGTCTTGATTCTGCTCCTGCTTTGAAGATTGTAAATAGCCAATCACTATGGATTTATTCGCTGACACCCGCATCAGGAAGCAACATTCAGAAGTACATACGGAACCAAGCAGACAACAGGCCGTCGCGTTGGACTTCACCCTTACTGCCAAAGAATTTCAAACCCACGATGATCTATAAAGTTTAATCAATCGATTGATTAATAAGGAATTTGACTTGACCCCCTTGTGACAGAAGAACTTCTCTCCCCTTCATATATTGATTACACTACATTTACCATTTTATCAAACGAAAATTTATTAGAAAATTTCAAAATTTGTGTATAATCAAGCTATATTCATTAACTCTTAAGGAGGAATCATAGTCATGGATACTCTTATTCAACAGTTCAGGAATTTGCCCACCACGGCGATTTCGGATGCAATGGAAGGACTGAGCAATCTGGAATCGGAAATAAAACCCTTAAAAGAAGAATTTCGTATGGCCGGACGAGCTTTGACCGTACAGATTCCCGTCGGTGATAATTCAGCCGTGTTAAAAGCAATCGGACAAGCAAGGCCTGGGGATATAATTGTCGTTGACAGCAAGGGTGATACGTACCGCGCTATAGCAGGAGACTTTGTTGTCGGCATGATGCAGACCATGGAAATTGGCGGCCTCGTTGTTGATGGAGTCATTCGCGATCTAGAAGCAATTAAAGAACTGAATTTCCCTGTTTTCAGCAAAGGGACGACGGTTGCCTCTAGCGGCAAGGCAGGTGTAGGCTAAACCAATGTCCCCATTTCCTGTGGAGGTGTCACCGTATTTCCAGGGGACATCATCATTGGGGACATAGATGGAGTCGTGGTCGTGCCGCAAGCCAAGGGTGAAGAAATCCTGGTCAAAGCAAAGGATAAAATCATGAAAGACGAACAGCGTGCAGAAAA
Organism: Peribacillus sp. NPDC058075; assembly: GCF_042885195.1. Lineage (NCBI taxonomy): Bacteria > Bacillati > Bacillota > Bacilli > Caryophanales > Bacillaceae > Peribacillus > Peribacillus sp. NPDC058075. Next base: position 183,777 of record NZ_JBHVSL010000002.1, read on the forward strand.
ATACGCAGGGAAGCCTGATGAAATTAGAAAGTATATTGCCATGATGACCAATAAAGGATGACGCATATAAAAAAACAGGCAGGAAGCGATGGCTTCCTGCCTGTTTTTTTCATTAGCCTTATTTATCGGTCTTTTCGTCTTCCTTTGAACCTTCTTCATCATAAGTGTAATCATAATCAGTAGGGTCTATCGGTTTAAAGCCGTTTGGAGTATAGAAACGGAGTAAGTCACCGTTCACTACTTGGTCGGATAAATTGAGCATCGTTTCAGCTCTCTTTTTATAATTGAGGATGTCATCATTTTCCTCGACCAATTCCCCTGTTTTAGTATCGTAGTATTTACCTTTAATGGCAGTGACATCCGGTGTAACAAAATCACCATTCCTGAAAGGTACCACTTCATTATGATCTTTTGACAATAAATCGGAACCGAATTGTACATAATCTTTAGATTCGATTCCTAACAGATGCAATAAAGTAGGGAGAAGGTCGATCTGTCCTCCGTATTGGTGCATTTCCCCGCCTTCAACACCCGGAACATGAATCAATAATGGTACACGTTGCAATTGGGCATTCTCAAATGCGCCAACATCCTTGCCAAGCACTTTTGACATGGCTTCTTTATGGTTTTCTGAAATACCATAGTGATCACCATACATAACGATTACCGAGTTATCATATAGACCGGATTCCTTCAGATAAACGAAAAACTCTTTAAGCGCCTCATCGGCATAGCGTGCAGTCTGGAAGTAATTATCTACGGAAGCATCGCCTGTCGTTTGCTTACCGATTGTTGCTTTTTCCTGGTCCATCGCATATGGGAAATGATGAGATACCGTTATGAATTTTGTATAGAAAGGCTGTTTAAGCGTTTCTAACATTGGAATCGATTCCTTGAAGAAAGGCTTATCCATTAACCCATAACTCAGTACTTCCTCTTTATTTTCCATATTATAATGGTTAGCATCAAAGAACTGATTAAATCCAAGAGACTTATACATTTTATCCCGGTTCCAGAAAGATTTGTAATTACCATGGAACACAGCAGATGTGTATCCTTGTTGTCCTAAAATCGCTGGTGCTGCTTGATACGTATTTTGGGCACGGTTTGTGAATGCTGCCCCCTGTGGTAAACCGAACAGGGAATTTTCAAGCATGAATTCGGCATCCGCTGTTTTACCTTGGCCCACTTGATGGAAGAAATTATCAAAGTGCATGAAATCTGACTTATCATGTGCAAGTGAGTTCAAAAATGGAGTTACTTCCTCCCCATTCAACTTATAATCGATCAGGAAATTCTGCATCGATTCCAAATGCAGGTAGATAACATTCTTACCTTTGGCTGCACCAAAATATTTAGGGTTCGGTTCAGCGCTTGTTGCTTTCGTATAGTTGACGACTTCTGCGATATCCGTGCTGTTTGCAGTCGCACGCTGAGCGTATGTTTTAGTATTCTGAACGGCATCATAAACCGTATAGTTGAACATGCCCAAATATTTGACGATATAGTTCCGGTCGAATGTTCTTGATAATAATTGCGGTCGATCCTTTTCAGCAAGTCCCAAATTGATTGCGAAAATTGCAAGTCCTGCTAGGAAAACCAATCCAACTGTACGGCGTTTGACTTTGAAGTCTTCCACCTTAAAGTCCCTGAATCTGTACAACACGATCAAAAGAACCGTATCAAGGAAATAAAATACATCATGGCCTTTAAATAATTCTAAAATACTCGGCCCCAAATCCCCGGCATTTTGCACTTGCGTCAAGGTTGGCAATGTAATGAAATCGGTAAATGACCGATAGTATACAATATTGAAGAATAACCATAAGGACATCAATAGGTTCAACCTGATGATCCATTTAAACGATTTTTTGCCTCTAGCCAATAGTGCCAAGCCAAAGAATAAAATGGCTGAACTAATCGGATTTATGAACAACAAGAACTGTTGCAGGCCATTTTCAAGACCTAAGTTAAATTCAACACGATATCCAATATAAGTTTTTATCGTAAACAAGACTACCGCAATAAAGAAAAAGCCTAGTATGTTATCTGCAAATAAATGCCGGCTTTTTTTTAGAAAATTATTCATGCTTTCACCTCTATTAATCTAGTGGTTTATTTATATAAATTTTTACAAACTTACAAAAGACGGAAAATCGGAAACCTTATAATAGCATTCTTTCACTTGGATAGTCAAGATTGTGTGAAAACCACCTTTTGTCACATCCATATCTCTTATATCCAGAACACTTCTTTAGCTTATGAACAAGCCTTTGAAAAAATAACAGAGTTTCGCCCGTCTCGAATGTTCAGCGCACCTATAACAAATATATAGGAACTCCATGTCTTAATCCAATAAATATTACCGTAACTTTATGGGGTGACCGTGGAATACAGTCATTGTTTAGTTTCACGTCCTTGAGCCTTTTCCATTATAAACGACTCTTTATAAAAAAACCAGCACATTACAAAATATGTAAAGATATAAATCTTCAATTATTGAATTCGACCTGAAATTCCCAGGATTCCTTTCCCGATAATTCGACAGTTGAACTGAAGTGCCGGTTACATGGATGCATCTCTCCTCCGCACTTTTGTACCCCATTCAAAATCCAAGCCTGCAAAAGTTTGACTCGTTCATAATTGCATCCTGCCGTTCCGAAATCCCATAAAATAACAAGTGGATTTCGTGTAATATCGACATCATTCCCCTATGGCTTATTTATTAACTATTTTTATATAAATTCCCCTTAAAATGATGATCATATTATTTTTATATTTTTACTTTAGAGGACAATTTTTATCATCCACAAAAGATTTGATTTACCAAAATTACCTTACATTACAATTTGGAAAACTCTTCTAGGAACCGGAATGTCTCAAGTATCCATGGATTTGACATTATAATAGGAAGAAACTGATTTTTTCATATTGCCTGAAAGGTTATATTCTTTCGACAGCAGCCCAAATGCGCGGCAAGAGGCATATGAATATGTTTGTCCTTTTCCATTTCCCCTTAATAGGGTTGTGGGGGCCTTATAAGCTCATCTGTGCCTTGATTCGTTACCAGTACACGAGTATTCTTTTGTCCCCTTTGTTAGTATATTTGTTTCATCCAGCTTTATTATAAAAAATAAAAAAATCCTGCCCTCGATCGAGGACAGGATTTTCATTAATCATATTTATATTACTTAATGCCTTCTGAAACTTCTTTAACCATAGCGTCAACAGATTCTAAACCGCCGCCTGATAAGTACCAGTAGTTAGGGTCTAGATAAATGATGTTACCTTCTTTAAATGCCTTTGTATTTTTTACAATGTCATTTTCAATCGTTTCTTTCGCTGCAGCTCCATCACCGGCAACAGCATCTCTGTCTACAACGAATAGGTAGTCAGGATTCTTTTCAGCAATGTATTCGAAAGAAATACTTTGGCCATGTGTCGATACTTCCAATTTATCATCTACTGCAGGTACTCCGAATACATCATGGATGATTCCAAATCTTGAATCCGGTCCGTAAGCACTTACTTTTCCACCGCTTGAAAGAACGATTAAACCTTTTTTGTCAGTTGGTGCTTTTTCTTTCAAAGCATTGATGTTTTCTTCAACACTTGCCAATTGTTTAGCTGCTTCGTCTTTTTTATCGAAGATTTTACCTAAAAGTGTTACGTTCTCTTCAAAGGATTCCATATACTTTGTTGTATCTACACCCACAAAAACAGTAGGGGCAATTTTGCTTAATTCTTCATATGCTTCAGATTGACGGCCAGAAATAAGGATTAAATCAGGAGCGATTTCGTTGATTTTTTCGAAGTCAGGTTCTTTTAATCCGCCGGCATTTTCAGTTGTACCTTTATATTTAGAAAGGTATTTTGGAAGGCCATCATGAGGAACAGCTGCCACTTCCACACCCAATTTATCAAGAGTATCAAGAGCACCCATATCGAATACTACGACTTTTTCAGGGTTTGTTTTTACTTTCGTTTCGCCTAGTTGATGCTTAACCGTAATTTCTTCGCTTTTAGCACTTTCTTTTTTCGTGCTTGATTCTTCTTTTTCCTTATCTGATCCACAAGCAGCAGCCACTACAGCCAGCATTGCAACCAAAAGCAGTAAGGATAATTTCTTAATCATTATGGTCACCTCAATAAATTTTTTATTTAAAATTACATATTGAATCCTCACCATCACAAAGTTCACCTTCAACGCTTTCCCTGCCAGATGAACAGGAGGCGGCTAAAGTCTTGGGCGCCCGCCAACTCTTAGCTGCCTAAGAAGCGTACGAGGTGATCTCTGGACGGCTACGAATACTGAAGTAATTTAAAACCGAATGGAATTGTCTTACGTGAAGTACACACAGATCTTATTGTCATTGATACTTTGGATTTCAATATCCATATCATAAATTTCCTTTAATACATTGGAATTGATGACTTGTTCGGTAGGTCCATTATGAACAACCTTGCCATCCTTCAATGCGACAATATAGTCGGAATAACAGGAAGCAAAATTAATGTCATGAATGACGATAATGACCGTTTTCCCCAATTCATCGGCCAATCTCCTCAATACCTTCATGATTTGTACGGAATGCTTCATATCAAGATTGTTCAGGGGTTCATCAAGAAGTACATACTCCGTGTTCTGAGCAATAACCATGGCAATGAAGGCCCGCTGTTGCTGCCCGCCGCTAAGCTGGTCAAGAAACTTATCCTGCATGTCAGCAAGTTCCATATATTCAATCGCTTCATCGACGTATTTCCAATCCTCTTTCGTCAGTTTGCCTTGTGAATAAGGAAAACGGCCAAAGGCGACGAGTTCACGAATCGTTAAACGGATATTGATATGGTTAGCCTGCTTTAAGATGGCAATCTTTTTCGCAAGTTCATTGCTATTGAATTTCCCCATATCCTTACCCTCGATCAGGACTTCTCCTGAATCCCGGGTAATGAGACGGCTGATCATCGAAAGAACGGTACTTTTCCCCGCTCCATTGGGACCGATGAAGGATGTGATTTTCCCTTTCATTATTTCAATGGAAACATCCTCGACAACCGTTTTATTATTATATTTTTTGAATAAATTTTTCACTTCTACCATGATTTATTCTCCTTTAATAGAAGATAGATGAAATAGACACCGCCGACAAAGTTGATGATGACACTTAATGTCGTGGAAAACGTAAAGATCCGCTCTACAATGAATTGGCCGCCGACCAAGGCAATCACACTGATCAGCATGGCACCCGGGATGATATGTTTATGCTGATAAGACTTAATGAATTGATAAGCCACATTTGCAACAAGCAATCCGAGGAACGTGATCGGACCGATCAGGGCAGTCGAAATGGAGATTAAAACCGTAACGACAATTAAAACCCGCTTCGTGACAAAATCATAATCCACACCTAAGTTTATGGCTTGGTCCCTCCCAAGGGACATGACATCCAAATACTTCAAAAATCTCATGAAATAGATCATTGCCGCTATCATGAGGATAATAGCTAACGTTAACAGGTCCGTGTTGACATTATTGAAGCTGGCGAACATTTTATTTTGAATGATTTGAAATTCATTCGGGTCAATCAATACCTGCATGAATGAAGACATGCTGCCAAATAAGGTTCCGAAGATGATACCAATCAGCAAAAGGAAGTAAATATTGCGGCTTTTCTTGAACATGAACTTGAACAGCAGGCTTGCAAAAATAAGCATGGCTGCAAGTGTAATCAGGAAATTGAGATTTTTATTCATGATCATGATATGCGTTGAACCGAAGATGAAAATCACTCCAGTTTGGATCAGCATATACATGGAGTCCAACCCTAAAATGCTTGGTGTCAGGATTTTATTATTCGTGACCGTCTGGAAAATCACTGTTGAAAAAGCTATTGCACAACCCACCACGATGATGGCGATGATTTTTATGACCCTTCTCGGCAGTGCATAATCCCAATTCGGGCCAAGGTCCCAAAAGATATAACCTGCCGTTAAAGCAGCTGCAAGAGCAGCCAATATAATGATCCTGCTTTTATTATTCATATGCCTTTCTCCTCATTATCAAATAGATAAATACGGCGCTTCCTATCACACCAACCACGAGTCCGATCGGGATTTCAAATGGATATATGAGGATCCTGCCCAGAATATCGCAGATCAATAGGAATACTGCCCCTAGCAATGCTGTATGAGAAAGACTCTTTTTCAAATTGTCACCAAGGTAAAGGGATACAATATTTGGTACGATCAATCCTATGAAAGGAATCGTTCCCACCGTTAACAAAACGACAGTGGAGGATAATGCCACGATGATCAACCCAAAATTGACTATAAGCTTATAATTGAGTCCTAGATTGATAGCAAACTCCTCACCCATCCCTGCCACAGTGAATTTATTGGCAAAGAAGTATGCGAGAATGACAAGAGGGATACTTACATATATAAGTTCGTACCTTCCCGACATGATCATCGAGAAATCCCCATTCATCCATGTGTTGAGGCTTTGAATCAAATCATATTTATAGGCAAAGAAAGTCGAGATGGATCCGACGATATTACCAAACATCAAACCAACCAATGGAATGAAAATCGTATCCTTATATTTCACTTGATCAAGAATTTTCATGAACAAGAATGTACCTGCCAAAGCGAATATGAAAGCGAATGCCATTTTCTCAATAAGTGCTGCCGATGGAAAAATGATAATGGCAAGAAGAAGTCCAAGCCTTGCAGAGTCCATGGTACCGGCAGTCGTCGGGGATACAAATTTATTGCGGCTCAATTGCTGCATGATCAGACCGCTTATACTCATCACAATACCGGCAATGACTATGGTCACCATTCTAGGGAAACGGCTTTGCAGTATGATTTGCACTTTATCATCACTTGGATTCAATAAATCCAGGGGGGTAATATCTTTTACACCAATGAATAATGACGTAAATGATAAAACAAATAAAGCCATGACTAAATATCTTATCTTCATCTACATTTCCTACTCTTCCTATCTCACTTTAATACAGCGATAATATTTTTAATTAAATATATTTGAATAAAGACTATCGCAAAGTCACCTATTGAAATGGAATTCATGAAGCTGCAATAGTTACAAGGTTCTTCCATTCGTGATAATGAGATTCATTATCATTATCAGTCATTCTTATTCTATCATTTCTTAGACATGTGTCAATATATACAAGGGAATTACTTTGATATTCTCCGGATAGTAAGATCGTAATGAATTTGGATGAACCAATCATGCATTTCGTTACAGGAAATGATAAAATCAAAATAACAAATATTTACTCTTCCAATGAAAGAAGCGATATGATGAAAAACTTGCTATCCAAAGTGTTCTCAAAAAAGGCGAAAAACCAGATTGAATTTTGCCAAAACAATCTTGACCGCTTCCTTAATGAACAAACCGTTTCCGATTATGGCGAATTCTTAGCGAATCCAAGGATTCATTATAAGGAATATGAATGTTTGAGTGAGTGTAAACTTTGTCAGAAAACCCCCTATGCGAAAGTGAACGGCCAGATTATGAGTGGCGAAGATTCACATGATCTTTTAAATCGGTTACATGATGAATTGAAATGATACGGACCAAAATTGCTTGTTCCGTGTCATTTTGACTACTTACCTGTAATTATACAGAATACAGGTGATGAACATCTATTAAAAGGCATTATGAATCTAGTCGTTACTTCCTATTTTTCACTATTTCCTACGATTTCACTGTATAAATAGCCTGAAATATGATAATTTATGGAAAAAGATAGACAGGAGGACGTCCATGAAAAAAATCATTCCTACCATCGTTTCAGTCGTAACACTAGGTCTTGTCACTAGCTTGCCTGGCCCTATAGCCGAGGCGGAAGAATTCACCCCTTATTACGGAAATGGTCCAAGCTACATTCAACCAGAAAACCTCTCCCACCTTTTCCCTGACCCTAATGTTTCTTTCAAGACCCCTGCCTTTAAACCAAACAAAGTCGCCTTTACGAGCCAGGAAGAAATGTTGGATTCCATCAAGTCCCTCTCCCATAAAAACAAAAACATCCAGGTCAAGACGATAGGTAAATCCACAGAAGGACGCGACATCCCGATGCTTCTTTTCAGCAAGGATTCAAAAAGACCGATTAAAAATTCCCATAAACCATTGATTTGGATTCAAGGTCAGATTCATGGCAATGAACCCGCTTCAGGTGAATCTACATTAGTCCTTGCACAATGGCTGGCTGAAGGCAAGCTTGGTGATGTCCTAGATAAAGTGAATGTTGCCATCGTTCCACGAGTCAATCCTGATGGCTCTTATTATTTCAAACGATATACCGCAAATGACATGGATGCGAATAGGGACTACTTAAAAGTGGAGTATCCTGAAGTGCAGACGATTCATCAGTCAATCGATGAATATGAACCAGAAGTCATTCTGGATGTACATGAATATACAGTGAATCCTGCCCCCCTGAAAAAAGTGGGAGCAAATGGATCGATCGCTTCCTATGATTTACTCATCTCCTCAGCCAAAAATTTAAATATTCCCAAGCAGCTTCGAAAAGCTTCCGATGAACTGCTTTTGCCTAATGTTTTTAAAACATTGGACCAAGAAAAGCTTTCCTATCACGATTACTATACACTGGCAACTTCAGATGATGGAGTCCTTACCGCCACAGAAGGAAGCACAGAAGCCCGGATTGGCCGAAACGCCCTCGGTTTGAAAAATACAATGACCTATTTAATAGAAACAAGGGGAATCAATATCGGCCGTACGGATTTTAAACGACGTGTTTTTGCACAAGCTACAGCACAGGCAGCATTCATCAAAACGGCAGCCGAACAGGCCAATAAAGTTAAAAAGGCCGTTAAACAGGCAGAAACCGAAGTCGTGCAAAAAGGGCGAAAAGCAAATGATAACGATGAAATTGTCATCATCAGCGAAAATAAATTGATTAAGAATCAAAAACTGACTGTAGTCGATTTAGCGAAAGCGAAAATGGTCGATGCCTCCATCGATTGGCTGGATTCCACCGATGCCTACCCTACCCTTGTAAGAGATCGTCCGACAGCCTATATCCTTCCACCTGAATATGAAAATATCGCCAAGAAACTTCAGCTATTGGGAGTGGAAGTGAAAAAATTAAAAAGACCTATGAAAGTAGCTGTTGAAAGCTATAGGGTCGATGATTTAAAAGTTTCCGCTGAACTGGAAAGCGGACATTCCACAAGGGAAGTCACGACCACCGTTACTTCAAAAACTCGGGATTTCCCTAAAGGAAGCTATGTTTTCGACATGGCCCAGCCTGATGCCAACTTCATCTCCCTTGCCCTAGAACCTGAAGGCATTGACAGCTATGTGACCTTCCATTTCATCCCGGCTGCAAAGGGAAAAGAACTGCCGATTTACCGCTATATGCAGCCATCTTCCTTACCAGTTAAATGATTTTTATAGTTTCTAAATGACGCTTTGGCAGCTTTCATTGCCAAAGCGTTTTTAGTTTCCCCCCTCCTTTATTCAGTTGGGACGATGCGCCTGACATGATTTCTTGAATGCAACGGCAAGTTTTGAATATACATATAAACGGAAAATGTGTTTTTTGAGGAGGAAAGTCATTGAACCAACATGTACAATTGGAAATCAACCGCCTTGTTCATCGCTTGAAACAAGACCAATCCGCTGATGGTTCATGGAATTATCCCTTCGACACCGGGATAACGGCAGATGCTTATATGATCATATTATTGAAAATTTTAGATATGGAAGACACTCCTCTTATAGAGGGTTTAGTAAAAAGAATCGAAAGCAAGCAAACCGAAAACGGTTCATGGAAACTTTTCCACGACGAGAAGGACGGCAATGTTACAGTTACGATCGAGGCTTACTATGGCCTTCTTTTTAGCGGACTCCGCAATAAGAATCACCCCCATATGAGGAAAGCCAAACAATTCATTCTTTCCAAGGGCGGCATCAAACAGGCCAAAATGTTAACGAAAATGATGCTTACCGTAACCGGACAATATCAATGGCCTCGCCTATTCCCCATTCCTCTCGAAGTGGTCTTACTGCCTCCGACCTTTTTCGTCAGCATTTATGATCTTTCAGTATATGGACGGGTCAACATGATTCCCTTGCTATTGCTTGGCCATAAAAGGTTTCAAATCAAGACCCAAGACACGCCAAGTCTAAAAGATCTATTTCAAACAAGGGAGGACCGATCAGAAGAGCATATGTGGGAGGAGTATCGTACCGAAGAATTTCGTTCCTTTTTCTCTAAACTTCAAACAGGCGTCAAAACCTTGATTGGTTATCCGGATTATTTGCATTCCCTAGCCTTGGATTCAACGAAAAGGTTCATGCTCGACAGGCTGGAACCAGACGGGACACTGTATAATTATTTCGGTTCTACCTTTTTCATGATCTTTGCCCTCCTTTCAATCGGATATTCGAAAAGAGATCCAGTGATTCTAAAGGCCATGGCCGGCCTGAAGGGGATGGCCTGCTCCATTGAGGGACACACACATATCCAGTTCACGACGCCCCATGTTTGGAATACCTCCTTAATAAGCTACGCCCTTCAAGAAGCGGGCATACCTTCCAAAGACAAAGCGGTCAAGACCGCCAATCAATACTTATTGTCACGCCAGCATTATATGTATGGAGATTGGCTGATCCATAATCCTAACGCGATTCCAGGCGGCTGGGGGTTCTCGGATTTAAATACCATGAATCCGGATGTCGATGATACGACCGCTTCACTGCGGGCGCTGGCAAAGCAACTGCAAGCAAAACCGGATAATCGGGACAGCTGGCAGCGCGGTGTCTCCTTCACGATATCCATGCAAAATGATGATGGTGGATTTCCAGCCTTCGAACGCAATAACGACCATAAATGGCTGCAGCTTCTTCCTATAGAGGGTTCGAAATATCTCCTGACTGACCCTTCTACCGCTGATCTGACAGGAAGAACGCTGGAATTCCTGGGGAACTATACAAATATGAAGAAGCCGGAGGAAGTCAGTAAAAGAGCGGTGGATTGGCTATTGGAAGACCAGAAGCGTGATGGCTCCTGGTATGGGCGCTGGGGCATCTGCTTTCTATATGGTACATGGTCTGCACTGACCGGCATGAAGGCAGCGGGGCAAGCCACTGAACATCCATCCATACAAAAAGCCTTATCTTGGTTGAAGAAAATCCAAAATGAAGATGGCGGCTGGGGTGAATCTTGTTACAGTGATATCAAGCAGCGATATATCCCCCTCGGAACAAGCACACTGACACATACAGCATGGGCTGTGGATGCGTTGATATCGGCATCAGAAAAGCCGACAGCCGAGATTGAAAAAGGCATTGCCTATCTCATCCGTGCAGGTCAACAAGAAAGCTGGACCAATGATTATCCTACAGGCCAGGGAATGGCAGATTTTTTGTATATTCATTATCATAGCTATCGCTATATTTATCCCCTTTTAGCCTTAAGTCATTACCATAAAAAATTCCTGAAGACTTAATTGCCAGTGTTTATTATCATATTAAAAGTGAATATGTGGATTACCTGTGGAAAAGTAGTGAATAACACTGTGAAGTTATCCACAATCCGAGGTTATCCACATTCACTTACCCGTAATCGTGCTAAATGCAAGAAATTATCTGTCTTTTTGTTGATTCATTCATTTTGGATATGTAGAAATGACTTGTTTTATCCAGGCTTTGTGGATAGTTTGGGGATGATCACTTTTATGTAAAAACTTTATCCAGCTTATCACTGTAAAATTCTATGGCCTTGGCATAAGATTGGATTTCTCGATCACTCGAGGTTTCGGCAATTATCTTCAATAAAGACTCCATTGCAAGATCATGTTGGCCCAAATTATAAAATGCCATGGCCCTGAATACCACTAAAGCCTTATCCTCAGGAAACTTCGTCAGCCCGGATTCCAGTGTCTGTCTTGATTTTCCATATTCCCCAATGGTGCGATATGTGCTCCCCAACCCTAGGTAGGCCCCTTTTGCATCCTCCTTTGGCAAACCTAATTTGAGTGCCGCTTCATAATAGGGCACCGCCTTTACCTCAAGCCCGAGAATATCCAAACTCCAGGCACACTGATACTGTATGACTGCATCCCCCGGATTTTGCTTTGCCAGATCCATCAATAATCGATTGGATTTTTCGAATTCTTTCTTTCCCCTTAGTGACAGTGCCTCTTCCAAATTTCCCATAATCAATCCTCCATTGTATAAGATTCCTTATTGCCCCTATTCGCGTTTCTTCTTTTAAATCCCTTTATAACCGCAGATGTTTTAAGAGTATCATCAGCTACATGTTGGTTCCTCTACCCATACGCCTCTTGAATCGAATGCTTCTTCCTTCCTCCTCATTTCGCTTGAGATTCATAATCGCAACTAAAAAAAGGATTTGCCACTTGGCAAATCCTCTCATACATTTCAGTTCAAGTTCATTCATATATCACATATTGCTTATTAATCATCCAGCTGGTTTTTCAATACTTTACCCGTGGTTGCATCCACCACAACATCATATTCCTTTTGTCCTTGTTTTATTTCCAGCTCGTACACAAGTGTGCCATTCTCTGAATCCAGCTCCATATCCGTTACTTGACCATCCACTGCTTTCAAGGCAATCTTTTCAGCTTGATCACTGCTGACTTTTGCATTTTCCACGGCTTGTTGTGTATCCTCCTCGTCATCGTCTTCCATCTCCTGAGAAAGAATCTCTCCCTTTTCAGCATCGACATCAACGTCTTGATAGCCTTCTTTTGTTTTAACGGTCATCTCATAGGTCATCGGCTGGTCCCAATCCTTTTCAAATTGAGTAACTTCCCCTCCTAGTTTTTCTGAAATCATTTTGACAGCCTCATCCTCGGATAGGTTCCCCTTATTGACTGCATATACCGCCGTTCCGGCAGCACCGCCGAAAAGCAATACGGAAGCGATGGACACCGTCATGATTACCTTTTTCCTTTGTATGATACCTTCTTTAATCGTACTCCACTGTTTTTTCATGAATGAATTCCTCCTTTAAGTTGTTACCTTAATAATAAGCATCCTTCATGAAATGAACATGAGCGTCAGATTAGAATTTGATGAGAAAGAGTAAGAGTCACCAAAGTTCCCTCTCCCACCTCACTTTGAATCTCCAATTTACCGTCGAATGACTCGACAAGCGTCCGGGCGATGGAAAGCCCGAGTCCATTGCCTCCCGTTTTCCTTGCCCTCGATGAATCCACGCGATAAAAACGCTCAAAGACATGGGGAAGATGTTCTGGTGATATTCCTCCGCCGTGATCTTTCACACCGATAAGAATTTCATTATCCTGCCGTTTTATCATGATTTGTATACTTGATTCACTGTATTTTATTGCATTGTCCAATAGGATGACCATCACCTGTTCAAGCTTACTGGAAACGGTCATTGCATATATTTCTTTAAACTCTGATTCTATCGTTATTTCACGATTTCCCGTCCTTCTGAATGTTTGGGCAATCCCCTCACAAAACGAAATAAGTTCTATTTCCCCTTCCACATCAGCTGAACGTTCCGTTTGGGAGGCAGACTGCAGAAGATGCTCCGTCAGCTTTTTCATCCGGATGGCTTCATGGTGGATTGCCTCCACTGCCTCTTCCTGAATCGCCTCATCCTTCATTCCCCAGCGTTTCAATAGAGAGGAGTAGCTTTCTATGACCGTAATCGGTGTTTTCAATTCATGGGAAGCATCTGAAAGGAATTGCTGCTGTCGGTTATAATTCCGCTCCAGCCTTTCTATCATTCTGTTGAATGCCTCCCCCATCACCTGCAGCTCGTCCTTTGATTGATCCGATAGTGGTATCCGTTTGAATTCTCCGCTTTTCTCAATATCCTTCATCGTTCCGCTCATGATCGATATCGGTTTGAGAATCAGATTGGCCAGCCACTTACCCGCAAGAATGGATAAAATAATGACAAAAAGGGATGCACCGGCCAAAACGAGGGCAAGCGTCGATAAATTATCAAGAAGGGTATCCTGCGGCTGTGTGACCTCGATCACCCCTAGCTTCTTCCCTTCATCAGGATAAGGATAAGGATAACGGTAGGTCAATACATATTCCCCGTCAGCTTTGGAAAAATCATATCCTTTCTCGTTGATGGCTTTAACCGCAAGCCCCTTAAGGTCCTCTTCATCCGTAAATGATTTTACCAACCTTCCATCCGTGTCGAATATCCGCACCATTCCATCGTCAGGGATATACGGTTCCATTAAATCGGAATCACTGGAAATCAAATCTTTCGTCAGCATATTTTCTTCGATTAATGAAGCTTGATCTTCAAGCAAATCCCGTTCCCTTTCCACCGATATCCAAAGAAAGGCGATTAAAACGATGATACTCAACAAGATAAGCATGACGCTTAAAAAAAGACTGGAATACGATTGGATTTTCGTCCGAATCTTCATACTGGCTCCTTCAAGCTGTAACCTACACCGCGGTAAGTATTGATAAGCTGCAGGTCAAAGGGATAATCTATTTTTTTGCGCAAATAACGGATATACACATCAACCACATTCGTATCCCCTGCAAAGTCATATCCCCATACATGGGTCAGGATTTGCTCCCTCGAAAGTACTTGATTTTTATTTTGCAAAAGATAAACCAGCAAATCGAACTCGCGGGAAGTCAGCTCAATCCTATTGCCTTGCCTGTGAATGTCCCTTGTACCAAGGTTTAACTTCAGATCATGGATTTTTAGTTCATCCACTTCACCTTCGGATTGGCTCTCCCATACATTGGTACGAAAACAAGCACGGATCCGTGCCAGCAGCTCTTCAATTTCAAACGGTTTCGTTACATAATCATTCGCACCATGGTCCAGGCCATTCACCTTGTCTGGCACAGCATCCCTTGCGGTTAGAAGGATGACCGGTGTCGATCCATTCTTTTTCCGGTAACGCCTAAGTACTTCTATGCCATTCAACTCGGGCAGCATCACATCCAATAAGATTAAATCCCACTCTTCGGCTTCTGCCCTTACCAGACCTGTCTTTCCGGTAAAAGCCGATTCGGTCTGATAACCCTCATGATTTAGTTCCAGCTGGAGGACCCTTGCTATTTTTTCTTCATCTTCTATTATTAAAATTCTCTTATTCATGATCATCACCACCTACCCCTTAGTGTACTGAAGAAATATGAAAATATCATGAGAAATTGACCCCTCCGCATGAAAATCCGATGAAATAATGACTTTAATTTTTGTGCCTTTAAAAAAGGTCAAAAAAAGAACCGGATGTGCATGGTCCATGCCAGACACATATAGAGATTCCCCATATCTAAATAACGGTTAACCATAATAAAAAGACTATGGAATATTTCCATAATCATAGTTTTTCGACAAAATGGGGTTCGGAACGGCCTCAGCCCGAATAACTGGCTTGGCAGACAGTCAAAGAAAAGAGAGCCGATTTTTTGATAACAGCCAGAGCGTTGATTTCCTCTCCAGGCACTCGCTTTCCGCGGGCGGTCCGGGAGCCTCCTCGGCGCTCTTTGCGCCTGTGGGGTCTCCCTTGAACACGCTTTTCCCGCAGGAGTCTTCGTACCTTCCGTTCCAATCAACTGTATTGCTTTAGAAAAGACTGTAGTCTGGTCTCATCCCTGACTTTGATTAAGAAATGGTTGCATTTTGGGTCTTTAATTGTTTAATGGTACCTCATTTGATTGAAGAAATATGCGACACTCCTGCAGAAAAACTGGCTAGTCAAGACCCCACAGGCGCTTGCTTTGATGCGCTTGGCAGAAAGGGGGCGGATTTCTAAAATCAACTGGATCGTTTAATAATGATCCAGTTCATTGACCGTTCCAATGCTGGTCAATGAATTCATCGCGTCCCGATTTCGCACGGTCCGCTTTATAATCATCTTTGTTTTTTATATGATAGCCTTGATGGTATTCTTCGGCAGGGTAAAAGGTTTGGGCCGGAAGGATTTCCGTTACGATTGGTTTCTGAAACTTCCCGCTGGCGGCTACCTTTTCTTTCGCTTCAAGAGCCAAGTTTTCTTGAGCTTCATCATGATAGAAGATGGCCGTCCGATATTGGCTTCCCCTGTCATGGAATTGACCGCCATCGTCGGTTGGATCGATTTGCTGCCAATATAGCTCCAGCAATCTTTCATAAGGAAATAACTGAGGGTCGAAAGTAATTTCCACGACTTCATAATGTCCCGTAGTTCCCGTCTTCACTTCCTCGTAAGTCGGGTTTTCAACATGCCCTCCCGTATAACCGGATACGATTCCCCCAATCCCCGGTTGTTCTTCAAATGGTGTCACCATGCACCAGAAACAGCCTCCAGCAAATGTAGCCTTTTGCATAATGGTCATCCTCTCCTGTATGTAATAAAAATTAATATACCATATTTCAATTCTTGCACAGTGTTTTATTGATTTGCACGCCGCCAGGGATTCACCTTTAATCTTTTGACCAGCCCTTTTCCTTGAATCTAACAATCGCTTCAACACGGTTGCTTACATCCAATTTATCAAGGATGACCGAAATGTAATTGCGAACCGTTCCGTTGGTTAGATAAAGCTGGCTTGCGATTTCCTTTGTCGTCTTGCCATCTGCAATCAATTTGAGCACTTGGCACTCTCGTTCAGTCAATGGGTTTTCTTCTTCGAAAGCCATATCCACCAGCTCAGGAGCATAAACACGCCGCCCATCCATGATGACACGGATCGAATTCGCCAGTTCCTCACTTGGGCTATCCTTCAGAAGATATCCGCCTACCTCGGCCTTTCTGGCTCTTTCAAAATACCCAGGACGTGCAAAGGTGGTCAAAATGATGACTTTGCATTGGTGGCCTTTTTCCTTGATCTCCTCCGCTACATCGAGCCCGGTTTTAACTGGCATTTCAATATCGGTTATGCAGATATCCGGCTTTAATTGATTGACGAGATTCATCGCTTCCTCCCCATTGCTCGCTTTTCCTACAACTTCCATATCACTTTCCAAATCAAGGATGGAACCTAGCGCGCCAAGCAGCATCCGCTGATCTTCGGCAATTACGATTCGAATCAAGGTTAATCCCACCTATCCATTATTTTTTATAGCATTCGGAACCCTTATATAAAGTGTCGTTCCCTCTGTTGATTGAATATCCAGGCTCCCATTAACAAATTCTAGCCTTTCTTTCATTCCTTGAAGTCCATTGCCTTTAATATACTCTGATTTATGTGAAAGCCCCACTCCATTATCCTGTACTGTGATCGTCACACCTGTTTGTAATTCCTCGATGACGATATGACAGCAATCGGCACCGCTATGTTTGACGATATTGGTCACAGCCTCCTTCAAGCACATGCTCAAAACCGTTTCAACAAGCAATGGGGTATCCTGCAATTCCGTGGTCCCTTCCAAATAGAATTCTATCTCTGCCGCTTTCAATATTTGCTTTACCCGGATAATTTCATCGGTTAGCTTGGACCCACGCATTTCCGACACCATTTCACGTACTTCCTTGAGTGCCGTCCTCGCCGTTTGACGGATATCCTTGATTTCCTTCTTGGCCGTCTCCGGATTCAAATCGATCAATTTACCTGCGAGGTCACTTTTCAAGCCAATCAAAGACAGCTTTTGTCCAAGTGTATCATGTAAGTCACGGGCAATCCGCTGACGCTCTTCCATTTTGCCAAGCTCTGATATTCTTTTATGAGCGTCCTCCAATTGTTCTTCCAGCATGCCCCGTTTATTCCGATTATACGTGTTGAAAGGGAGCAGGATCACGCCTACCACACAAATGAGCATAAAGGGAAATTGCGAAAAGAATGTAGGGTCTTTCATGATGAAGCCAATATTGACAGACACGATGGTAGCCAATAGCTGGATCGAATATAATACGAAAAAGCCAACCTTATTTTGAACATTCCCAATAAAGAATGCTAAAAAAAGTGAAAAGTAAATGTAGCTGAAAAATATGGTCATCGATATGGAAATGATTATTTGTATCGCGGTCCATACGTATACGGGCCATCCCTTCGAAACGAATGAGAGACCATAAGATATGAAAAACAATATGATCATGACGATTCCAAAGACTATCTCCAACATCGAAGAGGATTTGAAGATGAAATAAAAAGGAAGGATACAAAAAATGATCCAGACATAAGGGCTCAGCCCTGTGTTTTTCGGAAAGATATGATACCAACTTTGCATGGCGCCGCCTCTATTTCTTTTTATCCTAGTATATACTAAGGAGTTTCATCAAAAAACCATCCAATGGGATTCGAATGGTTTTTTGATGAAGAATTATTTTTTTTACAGACTTGGACGATCATTATTCATTTCCATTTTTGATTTTGCTTCATTTAGACGTTCCTTAATCTCTTTAAAACTGACAAACGTCTTGTTTTCACCATCATAAAGGCGGAAGCGAAGTGATTTTAAACTTGAACGAATGGTGATTGTCGTTGCCTGCTGCAAAGGCAGGGTGGATTCATGAACTTTTTCCAGATTATAGTTTGGCACTCTTGGACTAAGGTGATGCACATGGTGAAAACCGATATTACCAGTTACCCATTGCAAAACCTTTGGAAGTTTATAATAAGAACTTCCATCGATGGCAGCCTTCACATAATCCCATTCAGATTCCTCTTCGAAATATGAATCTTCGAACTGATGCTGTACATAAAACAGCCAGATGCCCAATGATCCCGATATAAAAAGAATCGGTACCTGAATCAGCAGGAATGCCTGCCATCCGATAGCGAGGCATAAAAGACCATATATCGCTGCGATTGCGGCATTAGTCAAATATGTATTTCTGCGTTCTTTCTTTTTAGCGCCTTTTTTATTAAGACGGTTCGATACAAGGAATAGATAAAACGGACCCAATCCAAACATGACGATCGGATTTCTATATAAACGGTATGCTAGACGTCCCCAGAATGAAGCGTCCACATATTCATCAACGGTCATGACCCAAATATCTCCTGTACCGCGTTTGTTTAAATTACTGCTCGTTGCATGATGTATGGAATGACTATGCTTCCATTGCTCATACGGAAATAATGTGACGATTCCACTGATCGTACCCAGGATGTCATTCGCTTTCCTGCTTTTAAAAAATGACTGATGACAGCAATCATGGAAGATGATGAAAATCCTGATTACAAACCCTGAAGCCAGTACGGCAAATGCAAGGGTCAGCCAGTATGAGATGGTTAAGCTCTGATAAGCTAAGAACCATAACAGGAAAAATGGCGGAAATGTATTTATGAGCTGTTTCACGCTTGATTTAGTATTGGATTTTTCAAAAGGGGCAACATCTTTTCTCAATTGTTTTTGATTATGATTACTCATGGTTTCCTCCTCTAAGAATATAGGAATGGATTGATTATGCATGCATCTCTACTTTAAGTATAGAAATAATAACCGATTTTCTATAGTCATAAACGTCAAATTCCGCCCATGACACTTGTCATATCCTTGTCTGCTTCAACACTTTTCACACGTATTTTTTCCTCATTCACCATTTTCACACTTAAAAAACGGTGAATTCCCATCAATCTGATTCCAAGAAAAAGCCTTACATTTATTCAATCCATAAAAAAAGATTCGCCGCTTGGCGAACCCATTCATATCTTGATGGCATAAACACGTTCAGGACGTCCCACCGTGCCATATGTTAAATCGGCATCAATTTTTTCCTCTGACATCAAGTGCTCCAGATAACGCCTTGCCGTTGTCCTGCTCACACCGATTTCCTTTGCCACTATTTCGGCAGTTAACCCCGGGGAGGATTTCCCCAACACAACCATCACCTTCTCCAAAGTCATCCGATCGATCCCTTTTGGCAATGAAGTTTGTTCCCGCTCTTTTTCTTTCATTTCCTTTCGCAAAAGCTTATCCACCTGTTGCTGTGTTACGGGAAAATTGCCCTTTTCCAATTCAGCCAGTTTTATATGATACTCTTGATATCGGAGTAGAGACTGCTTGAAACGTTCAAATGCGACAGGCTTGATAATATAATCGAATATGCCGATCTTGATGGCTTCCTGGACTTTTTCGATTTCTTTAGCTGCCGTAATCATGATGACATCCATTTGTTTGCTCTGCTGCTTGATTTCTTTCAGGATATCAAGTCCACTCATATCCGGAAAATACATGTCGAGCAGCAATAGATCCGGCTGCATGATTTCAATGAAGCTTTTAGCTTCGTCATAGCTTGAGGCGATCCCGATCGTTTGAAACCCTTCAAGCTTTTCGATGAACCGCTTTTGTATTTCGGCAATCCGCAGGTCATCTTCTACGATTAAAACTTCTATATCGCGATTGGCCATTATGAAATCACCCCTCTGTTTTTTGGCAGTGCTACAGTAAAAATCGTATATTCCCCTTCTTTTGTCGAAAAAGTGATATACCCCCCTAATCCTTCTATCGCTTCCTGAACAAGGCTCAAACCTATACCTGAATTGGTTTGATGGCTTTTCGTCGAAAAGCCGTTCTGGAAAATCAGTTCGGTAACATCTGAATTCATCCCTTTTCCATTATCTTCAACCTCTATGATCAACTCTTTACCCAAGTCCGTGACAAACAACGATACCCTTTTTTCCTCCCTACCGTTTTCCCGTACAGCTTCGAAGGCATTATTGATGAGGTTGCCGATGATCGTCACTAATAAATCCCGATCTATTTCAGACGGAATATCTTTAAAACTGCTCTCTCTATCAATGGTAAAATCAATTTTCAGCTCGCTCGCTAAACTCACCTTCCCTAAGATGAACCCAGCAATGATCGGATCAGGTATTTCCTTCATTAGAAAGTGAATGAAGCCTTGGGTGACATCGACTTCCTTCGATATGAAATCCATCGCTTCTTTATATGAACCGAGTTGAATCAGTCCTAGAAGAGTATAGAGCCGATTCGAATATTCATGCGTCTGGGCCCTCAGCCCCTCTGCATATGCCTTTACATGTGACAGTTCCTGAAGGAGATTCGATAGTTCCGATTTATTTCTCAAACTTGCAACGGCACCGATGATTTCACCCTGTCCATTCAAAATGGGAATCCGGCTTGCCAAAAAAACTTCACCGTCAAACATGAATTCCTGATCATACTCGGCCCGTGCCGTGCTGACTACATCAAGCAAATGTGTATGCGTTATGACTTCTTCGATTTTTTGCCCGCGAAGCATGACGTCCTTAGGGATATGAAGGATTTTATGCGCCGTTTCATTGACGACCGTGATTTTCCCATGAACATCAATGGCAATGATGCCTTCATGAATGGATTCCAAAATGGCATGCTTCTCTTGAAACATCCAGGCGATTTCTTTTGGCTCCAGACCCAATATCGCCTTTTTTATATTGAATGAAATGAAAAAGGCTATCAATAAACCGCCGATTAATATAAAAGAGATGATCCAGACAATCTTTCTTTGTATACTGGACACTTCTTTCTCAATATCATCCTGAAGGTAGCCAACAGAGACGACTCCAATGACTTTTTCATTTGCGATTATCGGGGATTTCCCTCTTATGGAAGGACCCAATGTCCCAGTGGACTCCGTGATGATGGATTTTCCATCCCACACTTCGGCGTTATCCCCCCCTACCATTTTCCTCCCGATCATGTCGGGATTTGGATGGGACAGCCGAGTTTCATTCTCATCGCCTATTACTATGAATTCCGCATCGATCTGCCTGCGAACCCTTTCCGCTATGGGCTGGATGATTACAGAAGGATTATCCGTTCGGAAAGCTTGTTTAATTTCAGGCAGCAAAGAAATGGTCTGGGCAACCGACAATGCTTTTTCCCCTGTTTCCTGCTTCAGGTTATTTTCCAGGATATTTATAAAAATAACTTCAAAGATTCCACCCATTAAGATGATTAACGTACAGATGCCCAGCATCAACTTGGTGTGTAAACGCATTCAATCACCTCTTCTTACATCATATAAAAAAAAACCCCATTAAAAAAGGGGTTTTTCGCAACATTCAGAAAATAAAAGTTAACCTTCAACATTGATGACAACATCCTTCCCTCTCTTCTTGAGTAAAACCGGGATGAGCAGCCATAATGCCGTTATGATCAGGAATGTCAGGGAAAGCGGACGAGTGAAAAACAAACTGTAATCCCCATCGGATATCGTCAGGGCCCTGCGCATATTGTTTTCTATCATCGGTCCTAAAACCAGTCCTAATACCAACGGTGCGATTGGATAATCATTTTTACTTAAGAAATATCCCAAGACCCCGCATCCTAGTAATAGCAATAAATCATAAGTCGATACTTGTACCGCATAAACGCCAAAAATGGAAATCGCGATAATGATCGGAATCAAATATTTCTTTGGCGTTTCTATGATTTTCGCAAAAACCTTAACGAGCGGGAGATTAAGGATGAGCAGCATCAGATTCCCGATGAACATACTGGCGATAAGCCCCCAAGCCACCTGAGGATGGTCTTCGAATAATAATGGACCTGGCTGAACATTGTACATCATGAGCGCGCCCATTAAAATCGCCGTTGTACCGGAACCCGGAATTCCCAGCGTCAATAATGGAATCATCGCTCCGCCAGATGCCGCGTTATTGGCCGTTTCAGGTCCAGCCACCCCAGCGATTGCGCCTGTACCAAATCTCCAGGGTTTTTTTGAAATCCGTTTTTCCATAAGATATGAGAAGAAAGAAGCAAGAGTAGCCCCTGCACCCGGCAGGATCCCTACAAAGAAACCTAAGAGCGAACCCCTCGCAATGGGACCCGCGGATTCCTTGAATTCTTCTTTGGAAGGAATCAAATTTTTGATTTTTGCAATTTCCCCGTCATCCTCTTCTTTTTCCAAAATTGTCTTGAATACTTCTCCAAGTGCGAATAGACCGACTGCGATCGTCAGGAATTCGACCCCTTGATACAGCCAAGGAATGTCGAATGTAAAACGGGCGATCCCGGATACATTATCGATGCCTATCGTCCCGATCAACAAACCGCAAACCGTCATGATCAGTGCCTTGGTTACTGATTTTCCCGCGAGGCCGCTGACGGCCGCCAACCCTAGAAGCATGAGCGAAAAATACTCAGCCGGACCGAATTTAATCGCAATCGTCGATAATGGCTGAGCCAAGGCAATCATGGCGATAAGGGTGACTATCCCTCCGACGAAGGAACCGATTGCTGAAATCGATAAAGCACTCCCGGCCCTTCCCTTTTTCGCCATTTGGTAACCATCCAATGTGGTGACGACAGAGGAAGATTCGCCAGGTGTATTCAATAGGATTGAAGTTGTCGACCCTCCATACATCGCTCCATAATAAACACCTGCAAGTAAAATGATGGCGCTTGTTGCCGCTTGCTCTGGTGGAAGTCCCCCCGTTATCGAAGCGGTTACCGGAATTAAAAGAGCCACGCCGCTCATCGGCCCGATTCCCGGCAAAACGCCGACAGCCGTACCGATCAATACTCCGACAAATGCAAAAAGGATGTTATACCAAGTTAGTGCTGTTTCAAATCCATGCATCAAATAATCAAAAGTGCCCACTTCACATCCTCCTTCCTTTTATGAAAACCAGATTGGCCAACCCGGCAATGTTCCCTTTAAAACATTCACGAATAAATAATAGATGATTCCGGAAAATCCTGCGGAAATGATGAGCGATGTCACCCACTTATTCCGTTCCATCGTTTGAAAGCAAACAAACAAAAAGAGAAAGGTCGTAATGACATATCCTATCGTTTCCAATGTCAAAATATAAATCAAGGTGGAGACCAGAATGATGATAAAAGGTTTATATTCCAGCTTTCCCTTACCCGATTCCTGCACCTTGCTCCGAAATGCCTCATAGAATAGGCGAATACTTAAAACAGCAAGAACGAGCCCCAATACAAAAGGGAAAATGTCCGGTCCTACCGAACTTCCATAAGAAGAACTGGCCAGCTTCCTGCTTCCTATCATGAACAGCACTCCGACAGCCAGAAAGGCTACAGATGCAAAGCGATCAAATTTAACATCCATCACAATCCCTCCATTTCAGAAAATAAGAAGAAGGTGAAAGCACCCCCTTCTTCCCGATTATTTTTCCATGCCTAAAGCTTCTAATAATTGCTGCACCTGTTTCTCCTGTTCTTTTAAAAACTTGCTGAATTCTTCACTATTTTTATATTCCTGTTCCCATCCTTGAACTTCCACTTCCTTCTTCCATTCAGAAGTTTCAACTAGCTTTGCAATGGTTCCGTCCCAAAATGTTTTCGCTTCATCAGACATATTCTGAGGTCCAAACACGCCTCTCCAAATCGTGAATTCAGCATCAACACCCTGTTCCTTTGCCGTCGGTATGTCTTTAAGATCGCCACCCAAACGTTCAGTCGAGGTTACGGCCAACACTCTAATCTTCCCTGCTTTTAAAAATTCCCTGACACTGGATGCATCCGTTCCGATTACATCTGCATTACCGCCAAGCAATGCCGTAATCGCTTCCCCGCCCCCGTCGTACGAAACGTATTTAAGTTCAGTTGGATTCAAGCCATATTCATAGGCTGGAAGAATGGAAATCAAATGATCCATTGATCCAGGAGCTGATCCTCCCGCAAAGGTCAGCTTACGCGGATCTTTCTTCACCGCTTCCAGCACTGATTTCAAATCCTTGAATTCGGAATCGGCCTTTACCACTATCGCCCCATAATCCTTTGTCAGCTGCGCCAAAGGGGTCGTATTTTTATATCCATAAGGACTGTTGCCTTCTTTTTTAAGGTTATTGATGATGACTGGTGGTGAATTCACGAACAGCATGTCATTGTTATCCGCTTGCTGTGTTGCATAATCCGCCATGAAGACTGCGCCCCCGCCACCGGGTTTGTTTTCGACGGTCAATGGCTGGTTCACCAATTTTGTCTCGCTCAGAACCTTTGTAAATGAACGGGCGGTTAAATCCCATCCCCCGCCTGCACCCGATGGAGCAACGACCGTTATGGCTTTTTTCGGATAGCCGGTGCTTTCTTTCTTTTCTCCTGATGTATCCGAACTGCTGCATGCACCTAAACTTAAAGCTAACGAACCCGCCAATATGACCGCTGAAATCTTTTTACGAGAAAACATAATAATCCTCCTTTTGAAAGCGTTTTCTTAATTCTACAAAAATATCTCCCTTTTCTTTGATTATTAACCTAAGATGCATAAATTCCATAACCTCTATAATGTTCATAAAGTTTTATTGGGAAACATGGGAAAAAGGCCCGCCCACTAAGAGCAGCCCTGCTAGAATAGTATTTTTGATAGATATACGACCATCGTTACCGTTATACTGCTGAATAAAGTCGACATCAAGACTGCCTGTGCCGCATACTCCGGATGGTTGTCATATTCCAAAGCGAATAATGCGCTGTTTCTCGATGTTGGAAATGAGCTTGCGATAAATAATCCTTGGGCGACAGTTCCTTCCAGGCCCAGCATGAGGATGATCAGGAATGCGATGGATGGCGAGAGTATTAACCGGCCAATCAGGCTAAGGATAAGCGGAAGCGGAAATTGCGTCATTTTCAAATAGGCACTCTGTGCACCCAATGTAATCAAGGCAATGGCTATGAAAGCACTCGAGATATTTTCAATCGGGGTCCATAAGAACAGCGGAATGTCGAAAGAAGCGGAATGTAATAGAAAACCGAGTAATAAAGCATAAATGACGGGGTTCTTCAAGAATTCGCGAATGGCGCCCTTCGCACTTTTTGTATGGACGGAAACGGAATTCATCAATCCATAGGTATAGGTCAACAGGTTTTGAAAAATGATCACGATGACTTGGATCGACAGGCCAAGAGGATTCCCATTGAAAACCATCTGGCTGACGGGTAACCCGAAATTGGCTGAGTTATTCAGGACTACACTATTTTTAAACGTGGCAGATAGACTTTGATCAAACCTGGCAAGTTTAGCAATCACTGTACTCACGATGATGAGGCTTACTGCTTGAAGAGCAAGGAAGCTGAATATCTGGACGATCATCCCCCCGCCCATTTTACTTTGATAGATATTGACAAAGCTAATGGCCGGCATGAGCAGGAAGTGATTCAATTTAGACAGCGTATTCATATCCAACTTGAATTTACGATGCAGGATGGCCCCAGCCCCTATTAGGAAAAAGACCGGCACAATGACATTCAATACGATTAGAAACAGGACACTCACTTAACTTCCACTCCAATCCTTAGGCAAATTCCTGATGATTTACATCTCCCATCTATCATAATCCCGGGATAACCATAATTAAAATACCAATAAATTATCGTTATCCATTCAAAAAAGGTATGACAAAAAAAAGCACAGAAATTTCTGCGCTTCCAGTTAAATATCACTCATGAAATCGACGCCTTTGACAAACTCGACAAACGCTTTGACCAGTTTTAATTCCAGCGACTTTTCATGATATAACATCCACGTATTCCTAATAAGGGGATTACCTTGCTTATCCTTAAGGTCCATTTGACGGAGATTTTGGTCTTTCTCCAATAAAACACTGGGGAGGATGCCATAGCCCAGGCCATTCCTGACCATTTCTTTGCATGTATCACCTTTGTCCACTTCCATCCCAACCAAAGGAGGTCCTGAAAAATTGTCTCTCCACCAATTATCGATCATCGTTTTCAAAAAAGCATCCGTCCCATAATCGATCCTCGGCAGGAAAGGCAGGTCCCGGGCTTCGATTTCTTCCTTGGAAGCAATACAAATCGTTTCCTTAAAAAGATGGTGCCTTGATCCTGCCCATTGATAGTCCCCCCGAACGATCCCTACATGCACCTCTTCCTTGTAAATGAGGTTCTGTACTTCTTTACTCCAACCAGTGGTCACATGGAAATCCACTTTAGGATATCGCTCACGAAATAATCTCAACAGGCCAGGCAATTTATGCAGCGTGATATAATTGGAAACACCCAGCCTTAATGTCCCGCTGATCTCCTGACCCATATTGAACGCTGTCTCTTTTATCTGCCGCAGCCTGATCAGCATCTCATCTGCACAGTTGGCCAAATATTCCCCTTGAGGGGTGAACTGCACTCCCCTTGTTCCCCGCTCCACAATCTTCAGATTGAATTCCTTCTCTATTTGTTGGATTCGTTTTGTTAAAGAAGGTTGCGATATATATAGACTTTGCGCCGTTTTAGTAATGTTCTTATGCTCATGCAACACCTTTAAAATATGCCAATCCCTTTCATTCATAGCCCTTCCCCCGATACGCATTTCCTTGAATGTGTTATCCAAACTGTACCATAAAAGGTTTGTTGGATATATCCTTTTACAAGTACAAAAAAAGCCCAAGCCATGCTGGCAAGGACTTTACGATAAGTACCTTTTAAGCGAATGATGCTCATTCATTCAATTGAATTCTTTCAGGGCATGTGTAGATATTCATTGAATCATTACGGATGAATCCGACCGTGGTGATTCCCAATCCTTCAGCCAACTCCAAGGCCAATTCGGTTGGAGCGGATTTCGAGAGTATCAGTTCACAGCCGATTTTCGCCACCTTCAAGAGAATTTCCGATGAAATCCGGCCGCTGAACACGATAGCTTTCCCTTCTATCGAAATACCATTTTTCAGGCAATGGCCGTATATTTTATCCAATGCGTTATGCCGTCCGATGTCCATCCTGCTTAATACGAGGCCGTCGACATCGCATAAAGCGGCATTGTGGACTCCGCCCGTGTTCTGAAAGGTGACGGCGGAATTTTGTAAATCCTTCATCAAGCGGAAGCAGTCATCAGGAGTCAGCTTCACCGAAACATGATCCATTTTCTTGGCAGTCAATGCATCATTCACAAAGACGAAACCTTGTCTGCTCATTCCGCAGCAAGATGTAATATACCGCTTATTTTGAAAGTCCTGGAAGTAGGGATTCACTTTATCTGTCTTCACATGAACAAAGCCTTCTTTTTCCTGGACCCAGATTTCTTTTATCTCATCATATTTTTTGATGATGCCTTCCGAAGCCAAATAACCGATCACCATATCCTCGATGTATTCGGGTGTACAAACCATCGTGACGAATTCCTGGCCATTTATTTTGACAGTGACGGGATACTCCGATACGATCGTATCTTCCGTCCGCTCGATGCTGCCTTTCGTTATCCGGATAATGTCCCTCTTGCTTTCAATCGCTTTCATCTTCCCACTCCTTTTACTATCCAGGAGCCAATTGACCAATATGTAAGGAACATGGTCAATGCCCGTTGAGTTTGTCCGCTATATCCTTATCAAATACGAATACGGAAATCGCTATGTTCTCTTTGATTTTGATATCTGAAAACAAATGGAGCAGTTTAGCTCCAACCAGTTCTTCCATTCCATCCGGAGGACTCTCCGAATACACATCCTGAACCATTTTGGTTCGTGCAGAGTGGACCATATCCCTTCCTTCCTCCGATCTTGATATGAACATTTCCGTAGGAGTCAAATTTCCATATAACGTGGAAACGGCCATATTTTCCACGAAAACCGTGTGTATGCGTTCTGGTCCTTTACCGAATAGTTCCTTGCGCAGCTTACGAATCATATCATTGAATTCATGGATAACTTTTGACACCGTTGCGTCACTCCAATTCAAGAAAATTAAGTTCTCAATTTTCTTATCATAAATCAACGCGAAGAAAAACGAAAGGAATTTGGGAATGATACCCTCTTTCCAGCATTGTTTCTTTTACTAATTAAAGGTATAATATCAATGATGAAAGTTGGGAGCATAATAGTGTACTGTTGTGTCCTATCTTTTTTAAAATTATCCATTATGGTATGGATTGGTATATTGGCAAGCTTTGCTATTAAACTATTCCACCATGACCTACATTTCCGTTCAGAGACGGAGGTGTAATCATGGTGGTTTTTTTGCGTCTTTTTGGCTATAAAAGGGGGAAATATAATGAGCGAATCAAACATCACCATCAAAATCAACGGGAAGGATTATACCGCTAATGAAGGAGCAACAATACTGGAGGTCATCAACCAAAATGAGATGGCTCATCCACAGATTTGTTATGTTCCTGAAGTGGATCCGATCCAAACATGCGACACATGCATCGTCGAGGTTAATGGGGAACTCGTCCGATCATGTTCGACAAAAGCAGTAAGCGGCATGGATATTGCCTTGGACTCAAGCAAAGCAAAAGAAGCCCAAACCGAAGCCATGGACCGGATCCTGGAAAACCATTCTTTATACTGTACTGTATGTGATAATAATAACGGAAATTGCAAACTGCATAACACAGCAGAATTAATGGAAATTGAACACCAAAAATATCCTTATACACCGAAAGTGCAATTGGGTGCCGTCGATATGTCCCATCCATTTTACCGCTACGATGCCAATCAATGTATCGCATGCGGGCAATGTGTTGAAGTCTGCCAAAACCTTCAGGTCAACGAGACGCTGTCCATCGACTGGGAAGCGGAACGCCCTCGGGTAATCTGGGATGAAGGAACGGAAATCAATAACTCATCATGTGTAGGCTGCGGCCAGTGTGTAACCATTTGTCCATGTAATGCATTAATGGAAAAATCGATGCTTGGTGAGGCTGGTTTCATGTCAGGTTTGAAAAACGATATGCTAGAACCAATGATAGACCTTGTCAAAGAAGTGGAGCCTGGCTACAGCGGGATTTTTGCCATTTCGGAGATTGAAGCGGCAATGCGTGATACACGGACGAAGAAGACAAAAACGGTCTGCACGTTCTGTGGGGTAGGATGCACATTCGAAGTCTGGACAAAAGGCCGTAAAATCCTTAAAGTCCAACCTACTCATGAAGCACCCGTCAATGCGATATCCACATGTGTCAAAGGGAAATTCGGCTGGGACTTCGTAAACTCGGAAAAACGTTTGACCAAGCCCCTGATTCGGAAAAATGGTAGATTCGTTGAATCAAGCTGGGATGAAGCACTTGATTTGGTTGCATCCAGACTTGGTTCGATCAAACAGCAATACGGTGGTAATTCAGTAGGCTTCATTTCCTCATCCAAGATCACGAATGAAGAAAACTATGTAATTCAAAAACTGGCACGGCAAATGTTCGAAACGAATAACGTCGACAATTGCTCGCGTTACTGTCAATCCCCGGCAACAGACGGACTGTTCCGTACAGTCGGCATGGGCGGAGATGCCGGTACGATCAAAGATATCGCCGCAGCAGGTCTTGTCATCATCGTTGGGGCTAACCCTGCAGAAGGCCATCCCGTACTGGCGACACGCGTAAAACGGGCACACAAGCTTCACGGACAAAAACTGATCGTAGCTGACATCCGCAAAAACGAAATGGCCGAGCGCTCCGACATCCATATCAGTCCAAAACAAGGAACGGACCAAGTTTGGTTGATGGCGGTTACAAAATATATGATCGATCAAGGCTGGCATGATCAAGAATTCATCAATGAAAATGTTAACTTCTTCGACGATTATAAAGAAGTACTTGAGAAATATACCCTGGAATATGCAGAAACACACACAGGTATTTCAAAAGAAACATTGATCCAAATAGCTGAAACTATTCGCGATGCTGACGGAACCTGCATTCTTTGGGGAATGGGCGTTACACAAAACACCGGTGCTTCCGATACTTCGGCTGCAATTTCCAACCTGCTATTAGCTACAGGTAACTACCGTCGCCCAGGGGCAGGAGCTTATCCGCTTCGCGGCCATAACAATGTACAGGGCGCTTGCGATATGGGCACCCTTCCAACATGGCTTCCAGGATATCAGCATGTTACCGATGACGTGGCACGTGCTAAATTCGAAAAAGCTTATGGAGTGAAAATCGATGGCAAACCAGGCATGAACAATATTGAAATGCTTAAAGCGATAGAAAAAGGCGACATGAAAGCCATGTATCTTGTAGGTGAAGATATGGCACTTGTTGATGCGGATGCAAACCATGTTGATAAAGTGTTATCCGGATTGGATTTCTTTGTTGTCCAGGATATTTTCCTTTCAAGGACAGCCCAATATGCCGACGTAGTATTGCCCGGAGCTCCATCTCTTGAAAAAGACGGAACGTTCACCAATACGGAGCGCCGTGTACAGCGTTTATATAAAGCCCTTCCCACTATGGGCGATTCTAAGGCGGACTGGGAAATCACTCAGGAGATCGCCAACCGCTTAGGTGCAAATTGGAACTACACTCACCCTGGTGAAATCTATGATGAAATGGCAAGCTTATCACCGATATTCAGCCAAGCGAATTACGAGGTGCTGGAAGGATGGAACAGCTTCCTATGGGGAAGCCATGATGGTTCAAGCACGCCGCTTCTTTATGTGGATGGCTTCAACTTCCCTGATAAGAAAGCCCGCTTTGCACTGGCTGACTGGGTGGAGCCGCATAAATTCCCGAAAGAATATGACCTTCATATCAATAATGGACGCATGCTGGAGCATTTCCATGAAGGCAATATGACGAACAAATCCAACGGAATCCAATCGAAAGTACCTGATATTTTCGTTGAGGTTTCACCGGAACTAGCCAAAGAACGTAAAGTCAGTGATGGCGGACTCGTTCGCTTAGTGTCTCCATTCGGGGCCGTTAAATTAAAAGCCCTGATCACAGACCGCGTTAAAAATAATGAGCTATTTTTACCGATGAACTCCGTCGATAAAGACTCTGCCATCAACTTCCTGACTGGTCCTATCTATGATCAACGCACAAGCACGCCTGCTTACAAACAGACGATGGTCCGCATGGAAGTATTAAGCGCGAGCGGAGACATTCCATTACCGGGCACCAATCCACGGAACAAAAAACGCCATCCTCAAAATGGTGTCGAAGTTGAACGTAAGTGGGCCCGTCCAGGTTATGTTCACTTAACGGATAAATAAAACAAGGAGGGTGAAGATCATGGCAGCGCCTATTACGGAAATCCATAATCCCATTACTGAGGATGAGATAAAGCTACAAAAGCTGGAAGAACTTAAAACGCTGATCACCGATAATGAAGAGGCATTGAACAATATGTTTAAAATCGTCAATGAACTGAATGACTCAGGAGTATTCGAAGCCGCGACCTCCATGCTTCAAGGAAAAGAACAAATTGCCAAAATCGCACTCCAACAAGTCACAAGGCAACCTGTCACAAACCTGATCAATACCCTTATGGGAGCAACAGGAGCCTTGATGAACGCCGATGCCGCACAATCCACGAAACTGCTTAACAGTGCACTTGCAGGAATCGATGAAGGAAACAAATTCCTTCAGGCCGATAAGAAGATCGGCGTTCTGGATTTAATGAAAACATTGAATGACCCAGACATAAACCGAGCAATCGGCTTTGGCGTCCACTTCCTTAAGGGGATGGGCAAGGAATTAAAAGAATAGACTCGGCACAAAGACTCAAGAGAAGCTTCTTTTGAGTCTTTTTTTTATCACGTATTACGAACTTGTATAAAAAGAGAAGACCCTCTTATTTTGTTATTACCTACAACTATTATACTAGGCATGTTTTTTTGATAAAAATGGGTATTAAATCCTAATATTTTATATTTTTTTATATAATAGTAAATTTATACGGATATATTTTCACACTAATGTTAGGGTGAAGTTGTTACTAATTAACTAAATTTTGAGGAGGAATTCTTTTGAAAACAAATATTTTTTCTAAGATTCTATTAGTTTTATTGTCTGGTATTTTAATACTTAGTGGGATTGGAATCGGAACTGCTTCTGCGTCTACTTCTACTTCTACTTCTACTTCTACATCAGTGAGTGAAAATGAGAACGTACAAGAACCTACTACTCCTATAGGAATTCAGCCAGCGGCTGGTTCGACAAAGGTAGTAAAAGTAGCAATTAAAGAAGCTCTTAATAATAAAGCGAAAATAGTTAAAACTGCCAGAGTATGGATTGGTAATGATGCTGCTAAATAAATTGTTAAAATATGAATCATTAGCTTGGAAAACAGTACAAGATCAAGTTCGTAATGGCTTAGTTGCTGCAAAAGTAAAACGAACAACTGCTGAAAGTGTAGCGTATTGGATAAGATTAGCATTGGAGTGGATGATTTAATGAATCAAGAAGAAAAAATTAAGGAATTAGAATTTGAATTGTTTTTATTGAAGCATGCATTTTTTAAATTACATGATAGTATGGCATTTAAAATCTAGGTATTATGAGTTATTATCACATGGCTTTACAGAGCAAGAGGTTAGTGAATTAGATAGATTTTTCATGTGGGTTTACGGCACAAAAAATTATCCCACAAAGGAAGAAATGAGAAAAAAAATGGCGGATATAAAAAATATGGAAATGGAAGAATTACATATGGCCTCAGTAAAAAAAATCTTATTAGCTTATCAAGCGGATGGAGTTTTTCCAGTAATAGATATTATTTTGGAGGATTTCCAAAATGTTGATGTAAATACAGAGAAATGATTTTTTATATTAAGGAATAGTGTAGAAACTATTCCTTTTTTTAAGGTAGTGTGAGTAATAATTAAGGCAAGATTACCCAGAAATCACTCATCAAAATACAGGCTCTACACCCTTCCCTTATTCACACCGCTGCTTGTCAGATTCAATGATTGCAAAATCCTCGTTGCACTGGATGAAGATGAAATGCATAAAAAATCCCCCAACTGCTGATTCGTTATGGTCGAGACTAATAGATAAAAATAATCTCGTAAAGCCGGGATATGTGCTTTTTTACTGGATAATTGGCATAGAGGGCAAATCCAAGTGCATGCCTTCTAAATAACTGATTCCCCTTGCAATTCTCACATAACACTCCTTTTATCAGGTCCTTTTCGGTAAGATTGTATCGTTCCAGAATGGAAAAGTCCGCATCGGTGTGGAGTTTATTCATTACGTGAATTGCTTGCTTCAAATCTTTCTCACTAAAATTGAATTCTGTTATGGAATGCTCTATTTGATTAATTTTAGCGGGAAGTGCATCGCGATGGATAACTTTATAGTGGAGTTCATGATTTTCAGGAGCCGTATGGATGATTGTTTGGGGATTACTGATGACAATCAATGAAAGGATGGGAAGTGAGGGAAAGCCATTTTTCAAGAACCAATTGGTCAATTGTGATTCCTGGCGGCTGACTTGTATGATGGGAGATCTGGAAAGGCCGTTTCTTTTCCTTCTATCGTTCGATTGAGCTGATTGAAATGCGGATCAAAATAGATCGACCCTGCAATGTTCTTCACTTCAATAATAAGCGCATATTTCTTGGAGATTAATAAGGTATCCAGTTGAAAAAATCGGGATTGATCCTGAAGCCTTAAATCGTGGGAGATGAAATAGCTTTCGGTTCAAGAAAGCTTAATGGAAAATCAATGGAACATTCCCCTTTATAGCCCGCTTCCCTTTTTCTGAGATCGTTCATGATTAAGGGAACTTTAGGGTGACTCGGAGGAAGCTTGCACGCTAATGCACGTAATTTGCGGACGGCAAGAGGAACTGTTCGCTTTTTTACAATCAATTTCATCTCTCCAATCCTATTTTCAAAAGGATTCTACAGCAAATGATGGAAATTGTACAGTTTATCTGCGAATTTTACGATTTATCGATTTTTCGACAAAAACAACTTAAAATTCTGTACCTAATCCTTATAGGGGTACCGCCTCTGACGGTACCCCTGATTAAGGAGGGCCTGCTGCAATGTATCTTTAACCTAGAATATCAGAAAGTGCACTTTGTACGTATGGAAATTGAAAGGAGTAATTGTGGTAAAGTGCTTTTTGAGGGAGTACCCGCTGCCCTTTTAATACCAACTGACTCATTTCACCAAGTACTACTCTTACTACAACCCCAGGAACATGAAGCCAATATGGGCGGTGAAGGACGTCTGCAATGGACTGTCCGAATGATGACATGCGTATTGGATGAGGCGAGGTCACATTCAAAGGTCCTTCTACTTCAGAATTAATTATGGCGAAGTACACCATCTCAACCGCATCTTGAATGTGCACCCAGGAAATCCATTGCATCCCACTGCCGATTGTCCCCCCAATACCTAATTTATACGGTAGCACCGTTCGCGGAAAGGCACCCTCTTGACCCAGAATGATGCCGAAACGCGCGAAGACCGTTCGAACGCCTAATTCTTTCGCCATTGCCCCTTCTTTCTCCCAACGCTTTACAACACTGGCCAAAAAATCGTTTGCATCACTTTTGGAGGACTCATTAAACGTTTTGAAGTCTGACATCCCGTAGTAACTTACACCTGAAGCGTTAACAAGAACTTTTGGCTTTGGATGAAGATGTCTCAA
Organism: Peribacillus sp. NPDC058075; assembly: GCF_042885195.1. Classification (NCBI taxonomy): domain Bacteria; kingdom Bacillati; phylum Bacillota; class Bacilli; order Caryophanales; family Bacillaceae; genus Peribacillus; species Peribacillus sp. NPDC058075. Next base: position 218,994 of record NZ_JBHVSL010000002.1, read on the forward strand.
AATTCGAATGACCTCTTTTGTGGCTGTAAGACGGCTATTCAAAATAGCCTCCTTTTTACTTTGGATCCACCGTCCGCTATTAATTGATTCCCCGGCTAAATTGACCACCGCATCGACATCCTTAAGTTCGTTTTCAGGTTGATGATCTGCAGAAAGCCAATTGACATAATGAACGAATTCACTTGTTCTTTTATGATCAGGAAGACGCGTTAATATGGTTACTCGATGGCCTTTTTGAGTCAACAGGTGAGTCAGGGCTTGACCTACAAACCCGCTTCCTCCCGTTATAACAACATGCAATTTACTCACCTCCTGCTACTGCTTTCTTATAAGTTAGTGAATAAAATAACGGCCTAAAAGATTGCCAACAAGAAAAATCGGGATCATGAGCAGGCTGACGGGGAGACTTGCAAAAAGTAATTGCCCGTCTATCAGGCGGTGTTCGAACAAACTGTCATAGGCAATAAGACAGTAAGGGATGAGAAGGAATAGGGCCGTTATGATGCCAGGTGTGTAGCCTTTGAAACAGATGGACTGAACAATATGCATGATCGCTTGCAGAATAAATAAGTTGAGAATAGCTGTATATAAAAGAAAGCCCCCTCCGTTTAATGTGAGATGGGCAGTCACCACTGTAGTGAATGAAATAATCAACAAAATCCAAGTAGCCGAAACAGAAAGCTGGGCAGCGGTCGAACCTAGTTTTTCCCTCATACTTAATATTAGTTGGACGAAAGAAGATTTTTGAAACCTATTTTCACTTGCCTTCATGGAAGATTCAATGGTGATGATCTCTTCTAAGTCATGGAAAATAAAAATGATTGGGCACAACCAAATAATTGTATGAAGATCGAAAAATTGGTGGAAAGTTTCAAGCATCTTTTGCCTCCTGCTGGTGTAGTTTTGTTCATTGAATGGGACAAACTTTAAAAAATGCAAAAAGTCACTTGAAAGCTATTTGAATCCACAAATCCCTGTTTAGCTCCCTTCAGCTAATTTTTGATAATGGGCCAAGGCCAATAGCGGAAAAACGTATTCGTAACAATGATAATTGATATAAAAGGCTCCCGCCATTCCCCTTCCTTTCGGGTAGGCCTTTGCCCAATCTTTTTCTTTTCCATCTACTAAAAAAGCTGCGCCCCGTTTAATGTCAGGTGTGACTTCTGCCGCTGCTGAGATAAGTGTATCAAGGGCCCACGCTGTATGGGTGCGGGTACTTTCACCCAACGGCACATAACAATTTTCGATATCACTTTTACAGGATTCCCCCCACCCTCCGTCTTGATTTTGAATGGCCTTTAACCAGTTTACAGCCTTCTGAATGGCAGGATGATTCGGGGAAATCCCAACCGCAATCATTCCCGTTACAGCCGCCCATGTGCCATAAATATAGACGCCCCAGCGCCCTACCCAAGAACCATCCGACTCTTGATTCTTTAACAGCCAACGAATCCCGCGTTTCACCATAGGATGATGAAAATCCAAATGAGTATAGTTCCCGAAAAACTCTAATGTCCTTCCCGTTAAATCAACCGTCGACGGATCAGTCAACAAATCTTTTCCGCCCTCGATCGGTAACAGGTTCAATATTTTCTTATTTACATTCTTTTCGAATGCCGCCCATCCACCGTCATTGTTTTGCATGGAAATGAGCCATTTGATTCCCCGATCCCATGCCTGTCGACAATCCACCCTTTCGATGGCTAACGTTCGAATCGCTCTTAGTGCTGCCGTTGTGTCGTCAATATCCGGATGGATTGTATTCATGTCCTCAAAGCCCCAGCCTCCCGGCAACAGGTCTGGTTCATGAATGACCCAATCCCCGTATTTGACATGTTGCCGGGAGAGGATATATCGGTTTGCCTTCTGGACGGTATTCGATGAATAAGGGACTCCGGATTCTTGCAGAGCATAACTGATTAACGTCGTGTTCCAGACCGTAGCCGTCGCATATTGGCAGTGGAGTTCTCCATCAATCCGGCAGGTCATCGCATTTAAGCCTTGCAAGGCACGAGTAATCACCGGATGTGTATTCGAATATCCCCTCGCCAATAAGGCAAAAATCATCATAGAAGTTGAACCGAAATAATTACATAAGGTGCCATCCGGTTCTATTCTATCCAGCATATATTGTTCGGCGCGATTTAAAGCTAACTCGCGAAGATTTCCGGGGTAGTCTTTCAGGCCTTCTATCCCTTTTTGAATCGAATCGAAAACCGAGCGGAATTCCGGATCTTCTGTAAAAAACCGATTTTCTTTTTTGAGATACAAATCAGAGAGATCAGGAGACCGCAGTGTTCTCCTGCTAAAACCCAAATTGGCCAGAATCAGTAACGGGATGATGTTCGTTCTGCCAAACATGGAGAAGTCAAAAAGATTAATTGGAAAGGAGTCCGGTATAAGCAGCACTTCAATCTTAATGGGGAAAGGCGGCCACTCGCACTGTCCGGTTAAAGCCAACAGGACTTTAAAAAGCATATGGACTTCTGTAGCCCCTCCGTTGGCAAGGATAAACCGCCTGGCTGCCTGGATATCCGGGTCATCCCGATCCCGGTAACCGGAGTAAAGAAGGGCATAATAAGCTTCCACAGTGGACGTAAGGTTCCCTTTTCCTTCATCATAAAACAAACCCCATGAACCATCTTTCTGCTGTTTCCCTGCAATACGTTCCACCAGTTCTTTTATAAACGCCTCATCATTTATCTCCAATGTCCGCAATAAGATAATCATGTGACAGTCTGTTCCGATGCCGGTCTCAAAAGGATATTGCCAGGACCCGTCATCTGATTGGTCCCTAATGAACTGATCGACGATTCGGTTCATTTCCTCATTTACCCGATGTCCCATGTTACCCCCCTCTTTCGAATACTCACGTTGTATTCATATTCCTCTAGCAATATGAATATGCATTTCTTTAATGGGAGAATCGAACGCAGTTAAAATGAAATGTTGATAAGGGATGATGTATTTTTGCTTGATTCCTATTCGGATGTAAAGAAGGATTTGAAAAAAAAATTAAAAAGTAAATCTTCCGGCCTCCTGCCCTTTTTATCCGAAATCGATAAACAACACATTCACTATATAAGAGAACAGACAAAACAACATAATCAAAACAATGTTACACGGACTCGCGCTTATTATAATTTTTATCTTGAGCATCCAGAAATCCATTGGGCCTTTCTTGGACATATGGTATCTAGGAACGTTGGCTGGAACATGACCGATTTAAAAGGGGATTTGCTGACAAAACTTCTGCCAGAAAGAGATCAGAAGGCGATTTATTCTTTTTTGGAACGCGGCAGCTGGTTGATTTTTCAGGATGTGTATCCCCAGTGTTTGATTTATGACCTAAGTGTGAAAGCCAACCAGGAAATGTTCCACCTTTTACACTTTTTTCACATTTCTACCTTTATGGAAACGATGTGGCGTTATTTTTGGAACAGTGGGGATTCCTACACTCTTGCGATTGCGACTATAATAAATGAACAAAGTTATTTGGAAAAAAGAGTGATCCAAAATGATCATTTTAAAAAAACCGTAACCGGTACGGCCAGCTTCAAGTTGTATGATTTTTTGCGTTTCAATCACATTCTTTTTCCATACTGTGCAGAGGAAAATAGGCAACGAGCCTTACTTGCCGGCGCTACCTCGCGCCATTTCACTTCGCTTCACGAACGAATTTTATTGGGAAAAAGATTGTATTCCCTTCTTTTTCAGCGTACAAATATTTCAGCGGGCATTTTGAAATGGGCAAACGCTCATCCCCATACGGGTTCACGAAAAGATTATTGGCCTGATTTATTTAATGATGTAAACGAATTTTTCCCCCGTTCCCTTTATAAACCTCGGGTCAAGAATTGTAAGTTGAGAAAAGGCGCCGCCGACCGGTTGTACAGTCCACTGTTAAAATACGCCTGGCCGAATACTTCTCATGAAGATGCGGAAAGCGGCGACTGGTTTGAGGATTGGCATGTTCTGGACTATATTCATAAGGAAGTCGATGTGAATGGAGATGTATTCGGGAATTATTGCAAAACGCTTGAAATAATTGAGCTTGCGGTCATGGGAAAGGAAGCCCTTCTGTTACGGGAAGAGGAATAACCATCAACGTGCGGTGATTTTGACGGCTGTTCTATATATTGCATTGGTCGCTCCTTTCATTTTGACTTTTATTCCTCGAATTGTTGATTGTGTCATAACAGAAAGGGGAGAGTGTCAGGAAAGAACAATGATAAAACATACGGTACCATTTGTCTTGAAATCGTTGAAAAAGGTTTGCATAATCTCGGTTACTTCGATTTAAGTGATCGTTTCCGTTATACAGCAGTTCAAATTATAAATGAAACAACATTCTTGTAGACTTAAGAGCCCCCGACAACTCCAATAGAAGTTGTCGGGGGCTCTGTGTAATATTTGGACTAGATCTACTTTTTTAACTTATAAACAAATTTATAAAGCATAAAGATGTTATGATGACAATTTTATGCTTCAAGTCACACAAATAAAAAACCACCAATATATGTATTGGTGGAGACGGTGGGAGTCGAACCCACGTCCAGACATAACGGCACTTAAGCTTCTACGAGTGTAGTCGATATATTCGCATTTCGCAAACTCATTAGCCTATCGACAGGCGGCAGAGCAGCTAGTCTGATTGGTCTCTTCCTTCATCCTCAGACGGTGGATTCCGGCGTATCCCACTTAGAGTGAGTCCCTTACCCTACCACGTGGGCCATGGAGGGAGGAACAGCTATCGACTGTTATTAAGCAGCGAAAGCTAGGTTGTTGTTTTGTTTGCCAGTTATAGGCGTTGACGTTTTAACGAGGCCGATCCCCTCGACTCGCAACTTAAGCTCGAACTATCCCTGTCGAATCCGTAACGTCCCCATGATAGAAATGGAGCGTACGAGAGAAGAATAGTCAGCAAGTTGGCTGATATTCAATTGTCATCGGTACAAGATTAATTATAACAGATTGGTTCAAAAAATCAATTGTAAGGTCTTGGCAGTTCTACATCTTCTGCCGATCACGGAAAGCACGTTCAATATCACGCTTCGCTTCCTTCTTCTTCAGGTCTTCACGCTTGTCATATTGTTTCTTCCCTTTACCCAGACCGATCAAAACCTTGGCAAAGCCATTTTTCAAATACATTTTCAAAGGTACGATCGTGTAACCTGTTTCCTTTGTTACACCGATCAGTTTACTGATTTCTTTCTTATGCAAAAGAAGCTTCCGTGTCCGCAACGGGTCATGGTTAAACTGGTTTCCCTGCTCATAAGGGCTGACATGCATATTATAAAGATAGATTTCTCCATTTTCTATTTTAGCGAAGGCATCCTTCAAATTCACCCGGGCCGCACGGATGGCCTTGATTTCGGTCCCCTTCAAAACGATTCCTGCTTCAAACGTTTGTTCAATAAAGAAATCATGATACGCTTTTTTATTTTGTGCTAGTTGTTTACCTGAGCCTTTTGGCATCTAACTCTCCCCTTTTTACATCCAATCGCGGCAAGAGGATGAAAGAATCATCCCCCTGCCTCAATCTTTATCTCTTTTTTGGTTTTCTCTTGCGCTTGGCAGCTGGCGCATTTTCAAAGAATTTTTTCTTCTTTTTCGGTTTTCTCCCAGTAGAAGGCGAATCTCCATTACGGCCGCCGCCTTTACCTTCATTACGTCCTCCATTGCCGCCACGGCCGCGTTTACGTTCACCTGAATTGGCTTTGAATATTTTCTTCTCGCCAGATGGACGCGGACGGCTTACCTTCATGCCGATAATTTCAAAATCGATGGCGCGTTCCTCTTTATTGACGTTGGAAACACGTACGTCGATCTCATCGCCAATCCGGAACACATTACCGGTACGTTCCCCGATCATTGCAAGCTGACGCTCATCGAAGCGGTAATAATCATCCGTCATGAAGCTGACATGGACAAGTCCTTCAATGGTGTTCGGCAGCTCGACGAACATCCCGAAATTCGTGACTGAACCAATGATCCCGGTATATTCTTCGCCGATTTTATCCAGCATATATTCCGCTTTCTTCAGATCATCCGTTTCCCGTTCAGCATCGACTGAGCGACGTTCACGTTTCGATGTATGGTCGGCTATCTCAGGTAAGATGGCATTCCATTTCTCCTTCGTAGCTTCATCCAGTTTACCTTCCACCAAGTAGGTCCTGATCAACCTGTGCACGATCAAATCCGGGTAACGGCGAATCGGCGATGTGAAATGTGTATAAAACTCAGCAGATAAACCAAAGTGGCCTAAGCTCTCCGGATCATATTTCGCCTGTTGCATGGAACGAAGCATGACGGTGGATATGACCGTTTCTTCCGGTTTACCGGCAACCGCCTCAATGATTTCCTGTAACGCCTTAGGATGAACGTCATTGGCCGATCCCCTGACAATATATCCGAAGTTCGTAATGAATTCAAAGAAACGCTGCAGTTTTTCCGGCTTGGGATCTTCATGAATACGGTAAATGAACGGTACGTCAAGACGGTGGAAATGCTCAGCAACGGTTTCATTAGCCGCAAGCATGAACTCTTCAATCAGCTTTTCGGCAACCGACCTTTCACGTAAAACCACATCAGTCGGATGGCCCTCATCATCAACGATGACTCTCGCTTCATTGAAATCAAAGTCTATCGCACCGCGGTTCATCCGGTTCTTGCGAAGAATGGCCGCTAACTTCTCCATGTCCTGGAACATTGGCACCAACGCTTCATAGCGTTCGAGCTGTTCTTCATCTTTATCAACAAGGATTTTGTTCACATTTCCATAAGTCATACGTTCCGTCGTCTTAATGACACTTTCAAAAATCTCATGGTTGACGACTTTGCCATCCGGCGTAATTTCCATTTCACAAGAGAGTGTAAAACGATCGACTTGTGGATTCAAGGAACAAATGCCATTCGATAAACGATGCGGGATCATCGGGATGACCCTGTCCACCAAATACACGCTCGTCCCTCTTTCCAATGCCTCCTTATCGATTGGTGATCCTTCCTTCACATAATGGCTGACATCAGCAATATGGACACCCAGCTTATAATTGCCATTTTCAAGTTTGGAAACAGAGACGGCATCATCCAGGTCCTTTGCATCCGCTCCATCAATCGTGACCAAAACGTCATTGCGCAAATCCCTGCGGCCGCCAATTTCACTTTCTTGAATGGTATCCGAAACGGCATTCGCCTGCTCCATGACGTCATCCGGGAACTCCATCGGCAAACCATATTTATGGATCACGGAAAGAATATCTACTCCAGGATCATTTTTATGCCCAAGAATTTCGATGACTTCACCTTCGGCACTTATGCGTCCTTCAGGATAAGAAGTAAGCTTGACGACAACCTTATGGCCCTCCACCGCTCCATGTGAAGCATGCTGTGGAATGAAAATATCGTTTGCGATCTTTTTATCATCAGGGATGACGAAACCAAAACTTTTACTTTCGGAGTATGTACCGACCACTTGTGTAATACCGCGTTCTAGAATTCTGATGACCGTGCCTTCTTGCCTTGAGCCCGATGTTTCCGAAGATACTCTTACCATGACGACATCTCCATGCATCGCTGTGCCCGTTTCATTCGGCGGGATGAAAATATCATCCATTCCTGGGTTATCTTCAGGTGTGACAAAGGCGAATCCCTTAGCGTGTCCTGTTAATTTACCGCGGAACAAATTCATTTTTTGCGGCAGCCCATAACGATTGCTCCTCGTTCTGACCACCAATCCCTTTTCTTCCATCTTTACTAAAGCCTTAACGAAATTCTTGAAATCTGCCGAGTCTTCGATTTTCAAAGCCTCTTCCAGTTCTTGTACCGTTAACGGCTTATACGCTTCATCCGTCATGTATGTCAGAAGCTTATTAATATGTTCTTGAATGTTATCTTCCATGGAAACCCTCCTATTCAGGGTATATTTTTGTTATTCGGCCCAATCCAGACTTTCTAAAAATTCCAATACATCTTCATGCAGCTGGTCCTTTTCTTTATCAAGAGTAATGACATGACCGGATTCTTCATACCACTTGATTTTTTTGACCGGTGATTCAATGGCATTCATAATAATATCGGCACTTTTTGGATTGATAACATCATCATGCCGACCCTGCACAACAAATGTCGGCGCGTATATAAGGTCGACGTGCTCTCGTACATCCGTTATCAATTCCTGAAGGGCTTTCAATGTATTCATCGGTTTATCGGCAAGGAGGTCCATTTCAAGCTCTATTTGCTCTTGAGTTTTTCCTTCATACTTCTTAAATTCTCTGGCGTAGTCCAATACTCCTTTAAACATCATTTCTTCACTTTTGATATACATAGGCGCACACATTGATACGATACCCTTTATAGGTACAGTGTAACCTAATTTAAGAGAAAATACGCCTCCTAATGACAGTCCGGCAACAGCAATTTCTTCATGGCCTTTGCTTTTCAGGAAATCGTAGGCCATCATGACATCTTTCCACCAATCTTCCGGACCTGTTTTCACCAGCTCCTCTGGGGGTACGCCATGCCCTTTATAGTGCGGGGCATGGCAGGTGTATCCCTGTTTCTCCAAGTAACGCCCCAGCATCCGTACATCCGCTGAATTCCCCGTAAATCCATGTAAAAGTAAGACAGCTCTTTTTCCGCCTTCAAAAGTAAAGGGCTGCTGCAGCTTTATTTTCATGACCTAAGCTCCTTTATCAGTAAATAGAATTTTAAACATCCCTATCCTATAATTAAGTACTAAAATCACTATATCTATTCATGTAACTATTGTGCAAAGAAAAAAGCCTAGCTATTTAGCTAGACTCATTTTTGATCCTTTACACATCAAAGTATGCAACAAGTAAAGTTAAAGCAAAGAATAAAATCGCCAATACTATTGTTGCACGATGTAAAACCAGGTCCAAACCGCGTGCCTTTTGCTTTCCGAATAGCTGCTCAGCACCGCCGGCAATCGCACCTGATAAACCTGCACTCTTACCTGATTGAAGCAATACCGTCACAATGAGGGCGATACTGACAATCACTAAAAGCGTTATGAGAAATGCATGCATGCAATTACACCTCCTGAAGAACCAATAAACAATTACTTTAACTTTACCACACCCAATAAATATCCACAATCTTTGTTATACTATGATGGTAAGAATTCCTAAAAATCCATAGTCATTTATTTTCTTTTTGAATCAAAGTTTGAGATAATTTGCATAAATAGAGAAAGAGGTGTCAACATGTTTAAGTCCATACTCCGGATTCTTGATCTCCTGACCATCCTATTCTCGGCGGTTGCCGGCTATTCTTTATGGACAGGCGGAAGCAATTTTATCAGTGTCCTATTAATCATCCTATCACCGCTTTTATTGCTGCTGGCAAAGTATCACGGAAATCGATACTTATTATTTGCTGCATATATCACGACAACCGTTTATTTTACTGCTATTATTTATAATGGACTTTCCAATAGCGGTACCGACTTTTTCCAATCAAGTTTCAATGTCCTCCTGATCGGGGCAGCAGCCGCCTTGCTGAGCGTCATAGCTGCGGTCATTGGGTTTGGAACCAATACTCTTACGATTCTTTGGTTATCGCTTCACGCCCTTGTCACATTCGAGACAGTCAAGAAGTCATCTGGTTTCCTTTCGAGCTTTTGGTCTGATCCAGTCGTGGAAACCGCAATCCGTAACGATTATCCATTTTTATTGATGGTCGTCTGGATTGGCTTATTTCTTGATAAATACCAAAGTGAATTAACTAGGGATTACTTATCACGATAATTTTTCAAAACTACTTTTATCGGAAAATCTTACATTAAAAGCAAGGGGCCTTTCATATGTTAAAACCTATATTTGCAGCAACCGCTCTATCATCTTTCATTCTGATGGCTGGCTGTTCATCCGACCTGACCAGCGAGCATGAAAAAGAGCAAAAAGAAGAACAACCGAGCTCCCAGGAGACGGAGACAGAAACCGACAAGAATAATGATTCAAAAGAATCGGCCCAACGCCAAGTGGAAGTTGATGAAACGTCTAAACCCGCACAGGATGGCCTTCAGACGTTGGCCCATCCGGAAAGCATACCTGTACTTGTCAATAAGCAATACAGCCTGCCTGAGGATTACAAACCTGATGACCTTATCTATCCAAAAGTGGACTTCATCTTTGAAGATAAAATCGATAAAAGAATGATGCGGGAAGAAGCGGGAAAGGCTCTTGAAGCAATGTTCCAAGCTGCCGAAAAAGACAATATGCACTTTGCCGGCGTTTCCGCTTACCGCTCACACCAAACACAAATCACGGTCTTTAATAACTATGTGGCTAAGGACGGGGAAGAAAAAGCGAAAACCTACAGTGCAATGCCTGGGACAAGCGAGCATGAAACGGGACTGGCGATTGATGTCACGACCCATGATGGGGCATGTGCTGCCCAAGACTGCTTCGGTGATACGAATGAAGCGGCCTGGCTTGCTGAACATGCACATGAATACGGATTTATCATCCGCTACCCTGAAGGCAAGGAAAACATCACAGGTTATAAATACGAACCATGGCACATCCGCTATGTTGGTGTCGATACCGCAACTGAAATCTTTGAAGCAAAGATTACATTAGAAGAATACTATAATGCCGTACCAGTGGAAGCTGTTTCGAATAAATAAAAAAGGTGCCCAGATGGGCACCTTTTTTGTCTGAAATGGTATTAATCAATCGTTTGATTAAATGGCTTGAACCAAGCTACTTTAGCAGCGTTACCGCTGCTAAAAGCTAATAAACGTTGTAATTATTATGTTAATGATAGTTAGATATGTTCCATTTTCTCCACAACACATTATATATCCTGATGTACTCACTAATAAATAGGGACTGACCTATATTAAATACAAGCCTCAAACGTCCTTACTTTCCAACCCTCAAGTATACATAAAAAACCTCCCATTCAAAATGTGGAATGGGAGGTGCTCACTCAATCCGCTTTTCGTCAGAAGCTGACTTCGCAGTGATTACTTCTTCAAGTTATAGAAAGACTTCAAGCCTGCATAAACAGCCAAGTCACCAAGCTGGTCTTCGATGCGAAGCAGTTGGTTGTATTTAGCGATACGGTCTGTACGGGACATGGAACCAGTTTTGATTTGTCCTGCGTTTGTTGCAACGGCGATGTCAGCGATCGTTGCATCTTCCGTTTCACCGGAACGGTGGGAAACGACTGCAGTGTAGCCTGCGCGCTTAGCCATTTCGATTGCTTCAAACGTTTCAGTCAGTGTACCAATTTGGTTCACTTTAATCAGGATGGAGTTACCGATGCCTTTTTCGATGCCTTCAGCCAATTTTTTCGTGTTCGTTACGAAAAGATCGTCACCAACTAATTGAACTTTAGAACCAATGCGTTCCGTTAAAAGTTTGTGGCCTTCCCAGTCATTTTCATCCAAGCCATCTTCAATTGAAAGAATTGGGAATTCATTCACTAACTCTTCATAGAACGCAACCATTTCTTCGGATGTAACGCCATTGCGGCCTTCGCCTGCAAGATCGTATTTGCCTGTTTCTTTGTTATAGAATTCAGATGAAGCTACGTCCATGCCAAGGTAGATATCTTCGCCTGCTTTGTAGCCAGCTTTTTCAATTGCCTCGATGATGACTTGAAGTGCTTCACGGTTTGAACCAAGGTTTGGCGCAAAGCCGCCTTCATCGCCGACTGCTGTATTTAAGCCTTTGGCAGAAAGGACAGATTTCAAGGCATGGAATACTTCTGCACCCATACGTACTGCTTCTTTGAAGCTAGGAGCGCCTACAGGAAGGATCATGAATTCCTGGAAGTCAACATTGTTATCGGCATGTGATCCGCCGTTAATGATGTTCATCATTGGAGTCGGAAGTTGTTTCGCATTGAACCCTCCAAGGTAGCGATACAATGGTAAACCTGAAAATTCCGCAGCAGCATGGGCAGCAGCCATCGATACGCCAAGGATTGCATTAGCTCCCAAGTTTCCTTTGTTTTCAGTGCCATCCAATTCAATCATAGTAAGGTCAAGGCCTGCTTGGTTCGTTACATCCAAACCGATGACAGCTTCAGCAATGATATCATTTACATTATCGACTGCTTTTTGTACCCCTTTACCCAGGTAGCGAGATTTATCTCCGTCACGAAGCTCAACCGCTTCGTGTTCTCCTGTTGAAGCACCTGATGGTACGATTGCACGTCCGAAGTATCCGGACTCTGTTTGGATTTCTACTTCTATTGTTGGATTACCACGGGAATCTAGCACTTCGCGTGCATATACATGTTCGATGTACGGCATTATAAATCTCTCCTTTTCCTATTCACAATTTTATTTAGATAATAGGGATTTCCCTGTCATTTCAACAGGTTTTTCGACTCCAAGCAAATCAAGCATCGTTGGAGCTAAATCACCTAGGATACCACCTGTTCTTAATGTTACCTGATTTTTAGTGATAATGACAGGCACGGGATTCGTAGTATGGGCTGTCATGGGGTTGCCTTCAAGCGTTACGACTTCATCCGCATTCCCATGGTCAGCGGTAATGATTGCTGTACCGCCTTTTGAGACGATTAAATCGACTATCCTGCCTAGGCATTCATCCACTGTTTCAATCGCTTTAATGGTAGGCTCAAGCATCCCTGAATGACCAACCATGTCCGGATTGGCAAAATTCAAGAGAATGGCATCAAAGCGATCTGCCTCAATTTGTTCCACCAATGCATCCGTCACTTCATAAGCACTCATTTCAGGTTGTAAATCATATGTAGCGACTTTCGGAGAATTAATTAAAATCCTCTCTTCACCAGGAAACTTTTCTTCACGTCCGCCGCTCATGAAAAATGTTACATGCGGATATTTTTCAGTTTCAGCGATACGAAGCTGGGTTAGCTGGTTTTGGGAAAGTACTTCCCCTAATGTATTATCAAGATTTGTCGGCTTAAAAGCAACATATCCGTCAACTGTTTCCGAAAAATGTGTCAAGCATACAAAATGGAGATGCTTCGGATGTCCAGGACCGCGGTCAAATGAGCGAAAATCCTCATTCGTGAACGTATTGGAAATCTGGATCGCCCGGTCTGGACGGAAGTTATAAAAGATTACGGCATCATCATCTTTAATCGTTGCAACCGGTTTACCGTCTTCCGCCGTTATGACTGAAGGTATTACGAACTCGTCAAAAATACCATGTTCGTAGGAATCCTCGACACATTCCATCGCAGAAGAGTAAGCAGGGCCATCACCATACACCATCGAACGGTAGGATTTCTCCACACGCTCCCAGCGCTTATCACGGTCCATCGAATAATATCTTCCGGATATGGTCGCAAACTGACCCACACCGATTTCCTTCATTTTCGCTTCCGCTTCCTTAATATAACCTTGCGCCGTTTTCGGTCCGACATCACGGCCATCTAAAAATGCATGTACATATACATTTTTAACTCCTTCTTTAGCGGCCAATTTCAGCAGGGCATACATATGATCAATATGACTGTGCACGCCGCCATCTGAAAGAAGACCGAAAAGATGAAGGTCCGTGCCTTTTTCCTTGGCATGGCTCATGGCATCGACCAATGTTGGGTTTTGGGCAAACTCGCCTTCACGGATGGCCAGGTTCACACGGGTCAGACTTTGATAAACGATCCGTCCTGCCCCGATATTCAAATGGCCCACTTCCGAGTTCCCCATTTGACCGGCAGGCAAGCCTACCGCTTCCCCGCTTGCAGTTAAATGGGAATGCGGATACTGTTCCCAAAAACGGTCAAAGTTCGGTTTTTTCGCATGAAAAACAGCATTCCCCTTTTCCTCGTTACGGCAGCCAAAACCGTCTAAGATGATAAGTGCCACAGGCGACTTACTCATAGTGACCAGCCTCCAGCAATTGTAAAAATGAATCGGGTTTCAGGCTTGCACCGCCAACCAACGCACCGTCTATATCAGGTTGTGCCATGTACTCTTTAATATTCTCAGGTTTTACACTGCCACCATATTGAATGCGGATGGCTGCAGCTGCTTCATTTGAAAATTTGTCTGCAACAACCGAGCGGATATGCGCACAAACTTCATTTGCATCTTGAGCAGATGACGATTTTCCTGTTCCAATCGCCCAAATCGGCTCATAAGCAATAACGGCTTGTTTCAATTGATCGTAAGATAATCCTGCAAGGCCTTTTTCAATCTGGCTGCCTACGAAATCATTCGTTTCGCCAGCTTCCCTTTGCTCAAGTGTTTCACCACAGCAAACGATCGGGGTCAATCCGTGGGCAAAAGCGGCATGAGCTTTTTTATTAACAGCTTCATCCGTTTCGTTGAACATTTCCCGGCGTTCGGAATGACCAAGTATGACGTAGGATACACCAAGATCAGCCAATGCGATTGGGCTGATTTCTCCTGTAAAAGCACCGCTTTCTTCAAAGTGCATGTTCTGCGCCCCGATTTTCACATCGGTTCCTTTTGCTGCTTGAACCAGTTGATCTAAAAATAAAGCTGGAGCACATACAACCGTATCGATTACATCTTGCTTCGGAATCAAATTGCTCACTTCTTCTAAAAAGGCAGTAGCTTCAGATAAAGTTTTATTCATTTTCCAGTTTCCTGCAATAATCGGTTTACGCATTTGGTTTCTCATCCCTTCTAAAGTTGAAATATGTAACGGTCAGTCTTATTTATCGTTCAAGGCCACAACGCCAGGCAACTCTTTGCCTTCCATGAACTCAAGAGATGCACCGCCGCCAGTTGAAATATGGGACATCTTTTCCGCCAAGCCAAACTTTTCTGCAGCTGCGGCTGAATCCCCTCCGCCTACAATGCTGTACGTATCTTTTGCTTCCGCCAAGGCTCTAGCAACGGTTTTCGTTCCATTCGCAAATTTATCGAACTCGAATACACCCATTGGTCCATTCCATATGACAAGTTTGGAACTTTTGATTACATCCGCAAATAACTCACTTGTTTTTGGACCGATATCAAGAGCCATTTTATCATTTGGAATAGCATCGATATCGACATTCGCTGTCTCTGCATCAGGTGAAAACTCAGCCGTTACGACTGCATCGATAGGCAAATGAAGCTTTACGCCTTTTTCTTTTGCACTTTCAATGAAAGATTTGGCCAATTCAATTTTGTCTTCTTCCAATAAAGAATTACCGATTTCATGACCTTGCGCTTTAATGAATGTATAACCCAATCCGCCACCAATGATCAAGTGATCGACTTTTTCTAAAAGGTTTTCGATAACGCCTATCTTATCCTTTACTTTTGCTCCGCCAATTATAGCTGTAAAAGGACGTTCTGGGTTGGATAGGGCTTTTCCAAGTACTGAAAGCTCTTTTTCCATCAGCAATCCGGCGACGGCTGGGAGATGGTGCGCTATTCCTTCAGTTGAAGCATGTGCACGATGCGCAGCTCCGAATGCATCGTTAACATAAACATCAGCCAGTGCAGCAAATGACTTCGCCAATTCTTGATCGTTCTTCTCTTCTCCTGGATAGAAACGAACATTTTCCAACAACAGGATCTCGCCATCTTGCATGTTATCAATGATTGATTGAACGGTCTCGCCGTAAGCTTCTTCTGCCTTTTGCACATCCTTGCCACTAAGTTCGCTTAGTCTTTCCGCAACAGGTGCTAGACGCAATTCTTCTACGACTTGTCCTTTAGGACGGCCAAGGTGGCTGGCTAAGATGACTTTAGCGCCTTGTTCTATCAGATAGGAAATCGTCGGCAGTGCAGCTTTGATTCTCGTATCATCCGAAATCTTTCCGTCTTGCATCGGCACATTGAAATCAACACGGCAAAATACGCGTTTCCCCTTTAATTCAATATCTCTAATCGACTTTTTATTCATAATCCAAGAACCTCCTTAGATATTGTTATCATATTTTTGATTTCTTTAGTCAAAAAGGGAGAGGGTAAATTTCCCAACTCCCCTTTTCTCTTTTTCATTATAGTCGGTTTCCAGGAAATTATCCAAAAACAAGAAATGTAAACGCTTGACTGATTAATGACTTACTAATAATATCATCTTCTGCCAAGTTTTTTTAGAGGTGTGATAAAAAAAACCTCACCTTGGTGAGGTTTTTTTATTATTCTAATTACAATCCTTTTTTAGCCAAATAGTCGATTAAATCAACCACACGGCTAGAGTATCCTGTTTCATTATCATACCAAGATAATACTTTAACCATGTTTCCTTCCATTACCATTGTGGAAAGGGCATCAATTGTAGATGATGATGGGTTACCGTTATAGTCAGTTGATACTAGCGGAAGTTCGCTGTACTCAAGAATTCCTTTTAATTCGCCTTCAGAAGCCTTTTTGAATGCTGCATTAACTTCCTCAACTGTTGTGTCTTTTTCAAGTTCTGCAACAAGGTCCACAACAGATACGTTTGGAGTAGGTACGCGCATTGCCATACCATTCAATTTCCCTTTAAGTTCAGGAAGAACAAGTGCTACAGCTTTTGCTGCCCCAGTTGTTGTAGGAATGATATTCTCGGCAGCTGCACGTGCACGGCGGTAATCTTTATGTGGCAAATCAAGGATTTGCTGATCATTTGTATAAGAGTGAACAGTAGTCATCATTCCGCGTTTGATTCCGAATTGTTCATGTAGCACTTTAGCAAATGGAGCTAAACAGTTCGTTGTACATGAAGCATTGGAGATTACATGGTGGTTAGCTGCATCATATTTGTCTTCGTTAACACCCATGACGATTGTGATATCTTCATCAGATGCAGGAGCAGAGATGATTACTTTTTTCGCTCCAGCTTCTAAATGCTTAGCTGCATCTGCACGTTTCGTGAAACGTCCTGTAGATTCTACTACTACTTCTACTCCTAGCTCACCCCATGCTAATTGTGCAGGGTCGCGTTCAGCCAAGACTTTGACTTTATGACCATCAACAACAAGGTAATCTCCATCAACTGTTACTTTTTCATTAAGAGATCCATGAATTGTATCGTATTGAAGAAGGTGCGCTAACATATTAGCATCCGTTAAGTCGTTAATAGCAACAATCTCTACCTCAGGATTACTCAATGCTGCACGAAATACATTACGTCCAATACGTCCAAAACCATTAATACCAACTTTTACTGCCATGAAAAATTCCTCCTTTTAAGTTCGCAAATATATTAAGGGGTGTAATTCCCCTGAATTAACTCTTGTGCCGCCGCTTCATCCGTGATTAAAACGGTTGATGAAGGTGCGCCTTTCATGTAGGAACGGATAGCCTTTGCTTTAGTTTTACCACCTGCCACAGTTATCACTCGCTTTTCAGGGCTAAGATCATCTAACTGGATGCCGACTGTCAAAACTTTATGAACAACTTTGCCGTTTTCATCGTAATAATAACCGAATGCCTCTCCTACAGCATTTCCATCTAACAGCTTCTTTAACATTTCTGGCGAAGAATTTCTTCTTTCTGCCATTGCCATGGCATCACCAATTCCATGAATGATCATATCCGCAGATTTGATTTGGGAAATCACTTCTTTAATTGCAGGTTCCTTCTGAAATGAAGCATAAACCTCACCGCTTAATTGATCGGGTACATATAACACTCTGTATGAGGCCTGTGCCTTCTGGGCCATTTTTTCAACAATCGTATTGGCCTGATTCTGCACTGCTTCACCAATCCCCCCGCGGGCCGGGACAAATGTCAATTTCTTCGACGCTTCATCAGGTGACAGCGAATCAGCCACTTCGGCCATTGTCGATCCGCCAGTAACTGCAATGATATTCTTTGAGTTCCATTCCCGTTTCATACGGATTGCACAAGCTTTACCCAATTCTTTTTTCACCCATGGGGTCTCATCACAATTTCCTGAGACAATAATGACCTCATCCACTTGCAATAAATCCTGCAATTGCCGTTCCATTATGTCTATACCCATTACTTCACGCATTATTCCTTCTAACTTATCCAGGATTTCAATCCCTTCATCGGTCAGCGTCATGCCAGAGGTGAATATGTTAACCAGGTTCTGACTTTTCAGAAAATCAACCTCGCCTCTAAGCGTCCGCTCTGTCAAATTAAGGCTCACGGACAGACTGCGCCTTCCAACCGGCTGCATCATTTTGATATAACGCAGGATATCATATCTTTTTTGCATAACCATAAGGAAATCCGGTAATAATTTTCTTTGTACCTCGAGTAATGTACGCATATTTAAAACTCCTAAAAAGTTAAGTTGGACACCTAATGTCCCGCGTAGTCATTTTCTGTCCCACTTAAAACAAAAAAATATTCCTGCTACATATTTTATTCTAGCAGGAACGGAATGTTTCTTCAAATGATTTGAAAAATTATTTTTCCAAAAGGCGATTTAGAGCTGATTTATCAACATTCCCGAATTGAACGATATCATCTTTCCATTCTACGACAGGAATCATCAGCCCGAATTTCTCAAGCAAATCATCATCGGTATGGATATCGATTTCTTTATAGCCTATGCCTGATTCCTCTTTCACTTCTTCAAGCACCTGCTTGGCTTTATCGCATAACGGGCATTTATCCCTACTATATAAAACAAACGCATTTGATTCCAAACCACTCATCCTTTTCAATCATATCTTTTTCGTTTAGATGAAGAAGGGATACCTAATTGTTCGCGGTATTTGGCAACGGTTCGGCGTGCCAGGATAATTCCATGCTCTTCTTTCAACCGTTCTGCCAGATCCTGATCCGAAAGCGGCTTTTGTTTATTTTCCCCATTGATGGCTGCCTGCAGGCTCTTTTTTGCCTGCATGCCCGACATATCCTCATCAAGGCCGACTGACTGTAAAGAAGTAGTGAAAAATATCCGCATCTCTATCGTGCCAAATGGTGTTTGCACGTATTTCCCTTTTACCGCCCGGCTTACTGTGGACTCATGTATTCCAAGTTCATCGGCGATTTCCTTCATCGTCATCGGTTTCAAATAGTTCAGGCCATGATGAAAGCACGCCGGCTGTTTATCGACGATGCACTGAATGACCTTCAATATCGTTTCTTTCCTCTGTTGGATCCCTCTGGAAATCCATTGGTATTCCTGCCACTTATCCTGGATAAACCGTTGAACCCCCTGATCCTTATGGCTCTTCATACGGTTTAAATACCCTTTATCCACATTAAGATTAGGCGTGTTACCATCATAATTCCCGACAAGCAGCATGCCATCCCGAACTTCCACGACCACATCCGGCACTATATAAGAAGGTTTTTCCTGAAAAAAGAGTGAAGCCGGTCGCGGGTTCAATGTCTGGACATAATCAAATACTTCTTGAATCTCCTTCATTGTAACACCGATTTTCTTACTTAGGTCTTTCCAGCGCTTTTCAGCAAAATCGAGGAAATGGTTTTCCATGATCGATTCCGCCAGCAGATTCACCCCTTCTGCTTGCACCTGAAGCAAAAGGCACTCTTGAAGATTTCTCGCTCCAATTCCATGCGGTTCGAGTTCCTGTAAAATTGAGAGGCTTTCTTCCAAAACGATCGGAGATATTCCCGTGATACATATATCATCCAGCTCAGTCCTTAAGTAACCGTTTTCATCAAGGTTATGAATTAATAACAGCAACGCCTTCTGCTGCTCACCGGTAAGCTGCTGGTGATTCACCTGGGACATGATATGCTGTTCAAGCGATATAGTATCTTCACTGATCTGTTCAATCCAATAGTTTGCATCATACGTATTCTTAAGAGTCCGTTTCCCCTTTTTCCGGTCAAAAGTTGGCTGAAATAAAGCCGATGTTGGCTGATCTATGGACAGTAATGGATTTTCCACCATTTTATTTTCTAAAAAAGCCGATAGCTCCTGCGAGGAGTATTGCAGCAGTGTAATAGCTTGCATAAGCTCCTGCGTCATTGCCATCTTTAATGTTTGCTGTTGAAAAAGTCCTGCTTTCATATTCATACTCATCGATTCATCCCTCCCCCACTCCATTTTACATTATTAGGAGAAAATTCTACACAAAAACCCATGAAAACGCTTACGTTTTTTTCTGAATAGTTTATTTGTTTTAAATACTATATGTTAGAAACGCAAATTAAACAACCACTTTTATTGAAAAATCACCATTTTTCAATAGTGTGTGCGAATATTTTCAAGACGGGGCTTACATTACAGGATTAGATGGAATATTACGGAAATCGAGTGAATTCGCCAAAAATCTTAGGGACCCTCTTAAAAATGAACAATAAAAAATCCCCCACTTTATTAAGCAGAAGATTGGTAATGCCCTCGGCAGGAATCGAACCTGCATTTCAAGCTTCGGAGGCTTGCGTTCTATCCGTTGCACTACGAGGGCGTAATAGAAAATAATTTTTCAACAGATTTCATTATATGATAGATTCTACTCCTTTGCAAGGGTTATCAGGTTTAAAACTTCATCATTTGGGTATTATGGGTAATGTGGAAATTCATCCCTGTGCGGCATAATATATAAAGTAATCTATCGGGAAGGAGCCTTAGCCAGAAAATTGTCGAACAAATTATCCATTATAGGGTTTGTTTTGTTTGACCTAAATTGACCAAAAAGTGTATCATACATACATAAAGAATTTAAATGATTCTCTTAATCGAAGGAGGAAATGAACATGAATTTAATTCCTACAGTTATCGAACAAACAAGTCGTGGGGAGCGTGCCTACGATATTTACTCCCGTTTATTAAAAGACCGGATCATTATGCTAGGAAGTGCAATTGACGATAATGTTTCCAACTCCATTGTTGCTCAATTACTATTTTTAGAAGCGGAAAATCCTGAAAAAGATATCACTCTATACATCAACAGCCCTGGTGGAAGCATCACTTCCGGTATGGCCATTTACGATACTATGCAATATATCAAGCCTAATGTATCGACAGTATGCATCGGTATGGCCGCTTCCATGGGTGCTTTCCTATTGGCCGCTGGTGAAAAAGGCAAACGTTATGCGTTGCCAAACAGTGAGGTCATGATTCACCAACCTCTTGGAGGAGCTCAAGGTCAAGCTACGGAGATTGAAATTGCTGCCCGCCGTATCCTTCACTTGAAAGATAAACTGAACCAAATCTTGGCAGAACGTACTGGACAACCTATTGAAGTCCTTCAAAGAGATACGGAACGTGATAACTTCATGACTTCCGAAAGAGCCCTTGAATATGGCTTGATCGACAAAGTCATCACGCGCAGCATCCTTGATGACAAAAAAGACTCTAAATAATTATGCAACAAAAGGCTCCGGAGATCGCCTTAAGCGACTTCCGGAGCCTTTTTTACATTATAAATGAAAAGGATGCACTTTTAGGCATCCTTTCTTTTAACCCTCTTGCTGAACGAACTCTTCCAATGCCTCTAACGCTTCTTTTTCATCGCGTCCTTCGACGATTAACTTCACGGACACGCCAGAACTGATGGCAAGGCTCATTAATCCCATTATACTTTTTGCATTCACTTTCTTTCCTTCTTTTTCAAGAAAAACATCTGAATGAAAGCGGTTAGCTTCTTGTACAAAAAGGGCCGCCGGCCGCGCTTGCAAACCCGTCTTCAATTTTACCTCAACTTGTTTTTCCACCATCTTGATCTCCCCTGTTAGCTTTATTTTTTCGCAGCAATAGCTTCTCCCCCACGGAGCCTGTCAGCTATTTCATCAATCTTTCGTAATCGGTGATTAATCCCGGATTTACTGATGGTTCCCCCAGAAACCATTTCCCCTAGTTCCTTTAAGGTGATATCCTGAAACGCTATCCTAAGCTCCGCAATTTCCCGAAGCTTATCCGGTAAAATGCCTAATCCCACCGTATCCTCGATATAATGGATGTTTTCAACTTGGCGTAATGAGGCCCCGATCGTTTTGTTCAAATTGGCTGTTTCACAATTCACAAGCCGATTCACTGAATTACGCATATCACGGACAATCCGTACATCTTCGAACCTTAATAAAGCTGAATGGGCGCCAACTATACTTAAAAACTCGGCAATCTTTTCGGCTTCTTTCAAATAAATGATGTACCCTTTCTTGCGTTCAAGAGTCTTGGCCTTCAAGCCAAACTTATTCATTAGCTCACAAAGGGCATCATTGTGCTCTTTATAAAGTGAGAAAATTTCAAGGTGATAGGAAGACGTTTCCGGATTATTCACCGAACCCCCCGCAAGAAATGCACCTCTTAAGTAAGAACGCTTACAGCATTTCTTCCCAACAATAGTATCGGATATAGCATGGAGAATTTCAAAGCCATCGCCTAAAATCTCCAAATCGGTTAAAACCCGCTGCCCTCCGGATGACATCCTGACAATATATACATTATTCTTTTTAAGCTTCATCTTTTTACGGACCAACAGCTCGACCTGGACCTCATAACTTTTTTTCAGCAGCGTATAAATCCTTCTGGCAATCGCAGCATTCTCCGTTTGAATATCCACAACAAGCTTCCGATTAGAAAATGAAAGGGATCCGTTCATCCGGATAAGCGCACACAATTCCGCTTTACCGCAGCAATCCTTTCCCTCTAATGTAGTAAGCTCTTTTTTCGTTTCTGAAGCAAAAGACATCCATTTCACCCCCTATCGAACGCAGGTAATCTATTTTTATCAATCAAAAAACCGTCCCCGCTTATATCTACGGTGCAATGTGGCTTTTTGTTTCATTTACAAGCATATTATAGAGCAAATCCGCCACTTTTTTCGTGTCATGGCGTATTACATTCCCTTCATAGCTAAAAATGCGTTCTTGTATGATTTCAAGCCCCATCATTTTTAAGCTTTCCACATCATACATGACCGGTTTAGCATATTCAGCTTGATAGCGTTGCTGAATCTCGGTTGGTATTTCCTCATTATTAACAAGTATCCTGTCAATATATGCATTTCCCATATGGTCATATATCGCTTTTATATGATCGCTCGCGCTATAATCCAGCGTCTCTCCGGCTTGTGTCATCAAATTGCAAATGTACACCTTCTTCGCCTTCGAGCGGGCAACCTCTTCTCCTAAACCAGGAACAAGTAAGTTAGGCAGAATGCTAGTATATAGGCTCCCTGGACCTATGACAATAAGATCTGCCTGCTTGATTTCCTGGAGAGTTTCACTGAGCGGCTTTATATGATGAGGAGACAGAAATACTCTTTTTATTTTCTTTCCTGAGAAGGGAATCTTGGATTCTCCTGTAACAATCGTTCCGTCCTCCATCTCCGCATGGAGAACCACACTTTGGTTGGCCGCCGGAAGCACTTTACCGCGGACATTAAGGAATTTACTCATTTCTTGGATCGCATGGACGAAATCCCCTGTCAGCGAGGTCATTGCCGCCAATATCAAATTCCCCAGCGAATGCCCGGACAACTCATTTTTACTCTGAAAGCGATGTTGAAACATTTGTTCAACAAGGGGCTCAACATCCGATAACGCAGCCAGCACGTTACGAATATCACCTGGAGCGGGAATGTCCATATCCTCGCGAAGGCGGCCTGAACTTCCACCATCATCAGCTACCGTTACGATTGCCGTTATATCAACCGGATGCTTCTTTAACCCTCTCAACAAAACGGGAAGGCCGGTTCCCCCTCCAATGATCACAACCTTAGGTTGTTTCTTTTTATCTAACATCTGCTTTCCCCTTACTTTTTTCGATATCGCGATGTGATACTTGAACCCTGTAATCCTTCTTGAAGTGGTTTGAAATATACTCCGTCAATGCTACAGAACGGTGCTGACCGCCTGTACACCCAATCGCAACAACAAGCTGTGCTTTTCCTTCACGTTTATAATATGGAAGCATGAACGCAAGCAGATCGGTCACTTTTTCCAAGAATTTTTGCGTCTCACTCCATTTTAAAACGTAACTCGACACTTCCTGTTCCAAGCCAGTCCTTGGCCTCATATGGTCAATATAATATGGATTTGGCAGGAAACGTACATCAAACACAAGGTCGGCATCTATGGGCAGACCATGCTTGAACCCGAATGACATGACATTGACTGTAAAACCGACACTTTTATCGGCAGAAAACTCCGAAGCGATTTTCTCCCTCAATTCGCGCGGTTTCAATTGGGAAGTATTAAAAATCAGCTGTGCCCTTCCCTTCAATTCGTCCAATAGTTCACGTTCCATTTTAATGCCTTCCAATGGCCGGCCTAATGGAGCAAGCGGATGGGTCCTTCTCGTTTCCTTATATCTGCGGACCAAGGAATCGTCATCAGCTTCAAGAAAAAGGATTCTTGGTGATATAGCAGCTGAATCCGTTAAATTATCCAGTGCAAGAAATAAGGAATCAAAAAACTCCCTCCCCCTCAAATCCATGACAAGAGCCACTTTATTCATCTTATTCCCTGAGTCCTTCATTAACTCCAAAAACTTTGGCAATAGCGTGGGCGGCAAATTATCGACGCAAAAAAAGCCGAGGTCTTCAAAACTTTGAACCGCCACTGTCTTACCCGCTCCGGACATTCCGGTAATGATGACCAATTGCGTTTCACTCTTCTGCCCTGTACTCATAGTTTCTCCGCCCCCATGTATAGCAATCTTTTTTATATGTGAAAATTAACCTGGATCCAATCGGTAAGAAAGCAGCTTAAACTCAGGTGTATAGGTAAAGGTTCCATAAATGATCCCACTTCCATGAACCATATAGTCCAGGATGTGAAAATCACCTTCAGCCATCATCAGCTTTTTAACATCTTCGACCGGATGCCAGCTAAGTTCCCCTTCTTCACAAACATCCACATTTACACCATCGGAATCCGTTGCAAAGAAAGTGAACATCATCCATTCCGACAATACCTTATCTCCGTCCTTCATAATGAAGGTAAAAATACCTTTGATGGAAGGATTTTTTAAATAAACGCCCGTTTCTTCACGGTATTCCCTAATACAAGCATCGCGTACAGATTCCCCAGGCTCCATCTTTCCGCCTGGAGCTACCCACCATCCGCGTCTAGGCTTCTTCAATAAGAGGATTTGATTATCTTTGATCAATACACAGTTTGTGACACGTTGCACGTTCTTCACCTCAATTGGCTCTGCTCGACTATAGAAACCTCCACTCCCCCGTGTTGAAGAGATTCAGTTTATATCCTTAAACCGCCGCTAGATATCCATTTGGCGATTTACAAATGCTTATAGTTCAAACAAGTTGTATTTTTCATCTTCTTACCATTATGAATGATATATATGTTTAGTATATCTTATCATTATACTATTTTTGAAATGAGCTAACAATAAAGTACACTTCCTGCATTGGGGGAATATTCATTCGCAAGGAATTACGGAGATAAGCCTTTATCCTGCTTAACTCCTATTCTTCTCCACTTTCGCTGCCTAAATGCAAAGGACGGGCTTACTTCACATTATAAATCATTTGGAAACATACTAAAAATTGGAACAAAAGATATAGTCTTAAAGCAGGAAACAAAAAAAAGGACACAGAATCTTAATCTGTGTCCTTAAACGTTTATAATTAAAGGGGGTCAACTTCTATCCATACTATACCCAATCATTATTTCACGCGTGTTACAACATCGTTAAAACGGAATTACGATTGTATATTCTAGTGAAATCAAGCCTTAGGCTGCAATTTTTCTTGAAGTTCCTCAACAAAGTGCTGAACCGATTGAGCGGCAATGCTTCCATCGCCTGTAGCTGTAACGATTTGGCGCAATGTTTTTTCACGAACGTCACCAGCAGCAAAAATACCAGGGACACGTGTTTCCATTCGATCATTCGTTTCAATATAACCTGTGGAATTCAAGATGCCCAAGCTCTCAAATGGTTTAGTTAGCGGGAGCATTCCGATATAAATGAATACACCGTCTGCGTCCATCACTGTCTCTTCTCCATTTTCAGTGGAAACTAGTGTGACACCGCCGACTTTGCCGCCTTCTTCATTGATTTCCTTCAAAGTATGATTCCAGATGAAGTTAATTTTCTCATTGGCAAATGCACGATCTTGTAGAATCTTTTGAGCACGAAGTTCGTCACGTCTGTGAACGATCGTCACTTTTGAAGCAAAGCGGGTTAAGTACACACCCTCTTCAACAGCAGAGTCACCGCCTCCGATAACGAATAGTTCTTTTTGCTTGAAGAATGCACCATCACAAACTGCACAATAGGATACACCGCGGCCGCCCAATTCTTTTTCGCCGGGAACGCCGATTTTCTTGTATTCGGCACCAGATGAAATGATGATTGAACGTGCCTTGAATTCCTTGGAACCGGCTTTGATCGTTTTATACTCTTCACCGTCGATGATTTCTTTAACATCCCCATAAGCATACTCCGCACCGAATTTCTTTGCATGGTCAAACATTTTCGTTGAAAGTTCAGGCCCGAGTATCGTGTCGAATCCAGGATAATTTTCAACTTCCTCTGTATTGGCCATTTGCCCGCCCGGTACTCCGCGTTCTAACATCAATGTTGAAAGGTTCGCACGTGATGTATAGACAGCCGCCGTCATCCCTGCAGGACCAGCTCCAATAATAACAACGTCATAAATTTTTTCAGACATGTTTTCACTCCTCCATATTCCATTACAAATGGAACCTTCACTACGGTTAGTGTTCCCTACCTATTATCCTATATAACAAATAATTTTTCGTCCAAATATCTGCTCAACCAAGCAAGGTTTGAACCAATTTTACGTACTTTGATAAGGTGGACACCGATATGAAATGTTTGTCTGCGATTGCCTGTTTGCTCACCTTCTCATTTTTAAGCAGATTCCACACGTACTCCACCGCTGAAGCCCATCCTGCTGGATTATTTAGCTTCTGCTCGGATTTCACCGCTTCGATGAAGACGGAAAACCACATTAAATACAGCCCGGCTTCATTTAATTGTATCGGTTGGAAATGCTGATATAATAACTCAGCTGTGCGATCGGCAAAATCAATCGGTGTTAATTGACGATCTTTAGCAGGAGCTTGAACTAGTTCCGCATAATCACGTTCCAAATCAGTGAAATTCTGATTAAGGTTGAGGACCTGGTTTTTCAATAGCTTCTGTTTATGAACAGAATGTTTCAGAAGGAAAATGGCAAACAACCTTTCTTCGGTGAATTCACTTTCCAGCCTTTTTATAATAGAAGGAAAATGATGTTCAAAACCATCTGAAGTTGCATTCATATCTCCCCAAGGCTCCATGCCTTCCTTTTCCGGATTCATTTCCACGACCTTTTTCCATGCCTTTTGGGCAGCCTGTTCATGGCCTAGGTGGTAAGCGGAAATGGTTAACCAATAGTAAAAGGTTCCATCTCCCTCGAACCCTTGCTTTTGGAGTCCTTTCAGCCATTTATATGCAGAAGCATAGTTTCCGATCAAAGCGAAGGTCGCTCCAAGCTTGAAACGATGTTCGGATAGCATCGGCCTAATTTTCTCCAGCATGTGTATGAGCTCTTCAACCTTTTCTTCATCTTGTTGATAATGATGAAAAACAACAAGGTTACAAAGCGCATGCAGGTTTCCTGGACTTTTTTCCAGTACCTCATCAAGTGTTGCAAAGGCTTCATTTACTTGACCGAGATAGAAATAGGCAAGTGCCAGGTTATTATAAGCGGACCAGTAATCCTCGTACTCGGCAATCGTTTCTTTCAGTACTTCGATTGCCTTTGGAAAATTGCCTGATTCAAGGTACTCACGGGCTTGTTCCTGTTTGGTAATGAGCCCGTCATGCTTAAATGGATTTTCTTCTGACTCATCCGACTCAAAAGTTATCAGTTCAAGCAGGTCCTCTGCGTCATCGCTGAACTCCCCGTCTTCTTCTTTATCAAGATAAGCACTGGCGTGACGATAAGCCTCCTTGAACATGCCTAAGTGGGCATAATTATTCGCCAGGAAGTAATGGCATTCCGACATATAGGGATCCATCACATCCAAGATGTTTTCCAAAAGGTTGTTTGAATAATTATATTCTCCGATTTCCGAGCAAGTGATTGCCAATTGACAGGCTATCATCGGTTCAGCGGGTTCAAGTTCCAGCGCACGTTCCAGGTACTTTTTTGATTTAGGTAGTTCTCGTCTATGATAAGCTTTTAAACCCTTGGTGAAATAATACTCACCTGTTGGGTGAAAAGTTAGAATTTTTGCCTGTTGGCCAAATTTAGAGTCTTTACTCATGTAATCCTCCATCTTCAAGTTGATTAACCATAGTATTATAACATATTGGAGTAAATTTGCCGAACAATTCAAGAAAATGGAAAATAGAAATCATCATGCTTTCTTTAAGAAAAAATTGAAGTATATTCCTATTTAAATGGGGCGTCAAGATTAGCTTTCATAGTCGCAATGACGGCCAAAATGAGACTCCGGCGGGAAAGCGCGTCTAAGGAGACCCCCGCAGGCGCAAGCAGAGGGCGGACCGCCCGCGGAAAGCGAGGGCCTGGATCGGTAATCAATGTCCTAATAAAAAAACTGAAGACAAACTTGATTTTCATCGAGTTTGTCTTCAGTTTGAGACCTCCTATTGCCGGAGGGCGATCAACATTCATTCGGTTTCTTTCGGTTCGTCCTTATCGGCATGTCTAGCCTTCAATACATCAAGCACTGCTTGGAAAGGCAACTCCTGCTCCTGAAGAAGAACGAATAAGTGATAGAGGAGATCGGCACTTTCCATCGAAAGTTCCTCTGCATCGCGGTTCTTAGCAGCAATGATCACTTCTGCCGCTTCTTCACCGACTTTTTTCAGGATCTTATCAACGCCCTTATCGAATAGGTAGGTAGTATATGAACCTTCAGGCATTTCCGATTTTCTTTTTTCAATCAATTTTTCCAATTCCGTCAAGAAAGTCACATTCGCCTTCACGTCTTGTCCGGCTTCACTGTTTTGGTAAATCGTTTCGCTAAAACAGCTTGTTGCCCCTGTATGGCACGCAGGACCTGCAGGAACGACCCGAACGACCAATGCATCTTGATCGCAGTCATACTTCATTTCGATGATTTTCTGGGTATTACCACTGGTTGCTCCTTTATGCCATAACTCATTGCGCGAACGGCTGAAGAATACCGTTTCACCTTTTTCAATCGACAATTGCAGTGATTCTTGATTCATGTAAGCAAGTGTCAGCACTTCGCCGGTTCCTGCATCTTGAATAATTGCCGGTATCAGGCCTTTTTCGTCGTATTTAATAGTTTCAAGATTCATCGTACAACCACTCCTTGTTGTTTGAGAAACGTTTTGACTTCTTTGACGGATGTTTCTTTATAATGAAAAATCGATGCGGCTAATGCTGCGTCGGCTTTACCTTCTTGGAAGGCTTCCTGGAAATGCTCAGCGTTGCCAGCCCCGCCTGAGGCGATGACCGGCACCGAAACGGCTTCGGATACCGCTTTTGTCAAAGCGATATTAAACCCTTGTTTCTCGCCGTCACAATCCATGCTTGTCAATAGTATTTCACCTGCACCGCGGGTTACGGCTTCCTTCGCCCACTCGATCACTTCCCATTCAGTCGGTTTCCGGCCGCCGTGGGTATATACGCGCCATGACCCAAGCTCTTCTTCATATCGGGCGTCTATGGCGACTACGATACATTGGGAACCAAAATAATCAGCACCTTCATTAATTAAATCAGGGCGCAGAATGGCTGCTGTATTTAAGGAAACCTTATCGGCACCTGCTCGGAGGATCTTCTTCATATCCGCCAAAGAATTAATGCCGCCGCCCACCGTGAACGGGATTGCCAAGCTGCCCGCTACCGCTTGAACGACGTCGACAATCGTTTCCCTGCCTTCATGTGATGCGGAAATATCCAGGAAGACAAGCTCATCGGCACCTTCTTGGTCGTAAAAGGCTGCGAGTTCGACCGGGTCTCCTGCATCCCTAAGGGAAACAAATTGTATCCCTTTGACTACTCGCCCATCCTTTACATCGAGACATGGAATAATTCGTTTAGTGAGCATTTAACCACGCACCTTTTCCAGTGCTTCTTCTACAGTAAAGCGATTGGTATAAAGCGCCTTGCCAATGATTGCCCCTGCAATGCCTTGGGATTCATACTCTTTGAGGGTGGTAAGGTCTTCGAGTGAACTAATGCCGCCCGAAGCAATCACGTTTTTACCCGTTGCCTCCGCCATGGCCAATATACCTTTCACATTCGGACCTGAAAGCATCCCATCCGTCGCGATATCGGTAACAATAAATGTCTCTGCACCAGCATCGGCCAGTAATTTACCAAGATCTATCGCAAGGGTCCCAGACGTTTGAAGCCAACCATGAGTGGCAACCCTGCCATCCTTCGCATCGATCCCGATTGCGATATGGCTTCCATATTTCCTAATCATATCTTTAGTGAAATCAGGGTCTGAAACGGCCGTACTGCCTAGAATGACACGTTCCACACCATTATCCAGGTAATGGGCTATATCCTGTTCGGTACGGATGCCGCCGCCGATTTGAATGCGGGCCCCTAACTCACTTGCCGCTTTGATTACGTATGAATCATTGATGCGTACTCCCTCTTTAGCTCCGTCAAGGTCGACCATATGTATCCAATCGGCTCCTTGGTCCGCAAAGCTTTTTGCCATATCAAAGGGGGAATCGCCATAAACGGTTTCCTGATTGTAATCTCCCTGGATTAAGCGGACGCATTTGCCTCCACGCATATCAATCGCCGGGTAAATAGTAAAGTTGCTCATGCTTATTCCTTCCCTTCTACTAATGACAGATAATTTTTTAACAGTGACATGCCCATCTTCCCGCTTTTTTCCGGATGGAACTGCATGCCGAACACATTCCCTTTACCGACGATTGCAGGCACTTCCACATCATACCTTGCCGAAGCATTGACGAATGATTCATCGGTATCGACGTAGTAGGAATGGACGAAATAAACATGCTCCTCTTCCAGCCCCTCATTCACTGGTGATGCGTGTTTAAATTCAAGGCGATTCCAGCCCATGTGCGGAACTTTATAAACCTGGTCATTCGCATCCACTCCCTTAAAACGAACGACTTTTCCCGGGATGAGGGATAATCCTTTAGCCGGTCCATTTTCCTCACTTTCATCAAAGAGAAGCTGCATACCAAGGCAGATTCCTAATAGATAACCTCCATCGGCCACATATTCCCTCAGGAATTCATCCAGCTTTTGTTTTTCCAAGAGACGCATGGCATCCCTGAAAGAGCCAACGCCGGGAAGTATGATTCCTTTCGACTTTGAAAGTTCGTTTGGGTCATCGGAAATGAATGAATCGGCACCAAGGCGCTCAAGCCCTTTACTTACTGAAAATAAATTCCCCATGCCATAGTCGACGATTCCAATCATTTTTATAACATTCCTTTCGTCGAAGGGATGCCTTTGACACGTGGATCGATGGTCGTCGCTTCATCCAATGCACGTCCCAGCGCTTTGAATATCGCTTCGATCATATGATGTGTGTTGTGACCGTAATGAACGACTACATGCAGGTTCATCCTGGCCTCAAGAGCGAATTTCCAAAGAAACTCGTGTACGAGTTCAGTATCGAAAGTACCTACCTTTTGCGAAGGAAACTCAGCCCGGAACTCTAGATGCGGACGATTGCTTAAATCGATGACAACCTGGGCGAGTGCCTCATCCATGGGTACGAAAGCATTTCCGTAACGCTTTATCCCGCGTTTGTCTCCAAGGGCCTCCAATAACGTCTGACCTAAGCAAATGCCAATATCTTCAGTTGTATGATGATCATCGACGTCTGTATCTCCGTTTGCATCTACGGTCAAATCAAACTTCCCGTGTTTCGTGAACAAATCAAGCATATGCGTCATAAACGGAACGCCCGTCTTAATGGAGGAATTACCTTCCCCATCCACACCAAACTTCAAACTTATTTCCGTTTCATTCGTCTTTCGCTCCACACTAGCAAAACGTTCCATTACAACTCCTCCTCAACGGGGTAAGACCCCTTTTCCCAAGATGTAAAAGCATGTCAAATGTCTTTATATCAATGATTTCGCGTATTTTAATATTACAGGACTATTTCCCGGATTCATTCACACCACGTGATTCAATGGCACGGGCGTGAGCTTCAAGTCCTTCCATTCGGGCAAATGCTGCGATTTTTTCTGCATTTTTGCGGAAGGCCGTTTCACTATACATGATGATGCTTGATTTCTTTTGGAAATCATCCACATTCAGCGGGCTGGAAAAGCGGGCGGTTCCATTGGTAGGCAGCACATGATTGGGGCCTGCAAAGTAATCCCCGACGGGCTCCGAACTAAAACGGCCAATGAAGATCGCCCCGGCATGCCGGATTTTTGCCATGATTTCAAGTGCATCATTGGCCACAATTTCCAAATGTTCAGGTGCAAGTTCATTAATCGCTTCGACAGCTTCAACCATATTCCCGCATACAACGATCCTTCCAAAATCCCTTATGGATGCTGCAGCAATATCATGGCGTGGAAGTAGCGCCACCTGCTTGGTCACTTCTGCGGCCACTTCTTCTGCAAGAGATGTTGACGTCGTGACCAAAACACTGCAAGCACGGGCATCATGCTCCGCCTGTGATAGCAAGTCTGCCGCAACTTCAGCTGCGATGGCGGATTCGTCCGCAAGAATCGCTATTTCACTTGGACCTGCTATCATATCAATGGCTACATCTCCGAATACTTCCCGCTTCGCTAACGCCACATATATATTGCCCGGACCCACTATTTTATCCACTTTCTTAATCGTTTCCGTCCCATAAGCTAGAGCAGCTATTGCCTGTGCCCCGCCAACTTTATAGATTTCCTTAACTCCGGCAATTTTGGCAGCTGCCAAAACCGCTGGCGATAATTTTCCATCCTTCCCTGGCGGAGACACCATAACGATCCGTTCCACCCCCGCGGCCTTTGCAGGCAACGCATTCATCAGTACTGACGAAGGATAAGCTGCTGTGCCCCCAGGTACATAAACACCTACAGCATCAAGAGGTGTTAATTTTTGTCCTAGCATCGTTCCCGTATCATCAGTCGTAAACCATGAATTTCGAATTTGTTTCTCGTGAAACATGCGAATATTATTCGCGGCTTCTTGTAAAATATCAAGCTGCTCCTCAGTTAAGGATGCTGTTGCTTCTTCCATTTCCTGTTCCGATACAAGCAATTCCCCTGCACTGACACCATCGAAACGTTCGGTATAGGTATGTAAAGCGGCGTTTCCGCTTTTCCTGACATCATAGATAATATCCTGAACCGCTTTTCTTTGATCGGCAGTACCTGCATCAACCGAGCGTTTCAGTGAAATCCCTTCAGCAAACCGTTCTATTTTCATACCTTCACCTCATTAGCTATTCTTTACTATTCAATAATTTCTGCTAGCCGTTCCACGATTTCGGTAATCCTTGCTTCTTTAATTCGATAGCTGACAGGGTTTGCCACCAGCCTCGAAGTCACATCAGCGATTTTTGCATATTCCACAAGACCGTTTTCCTTCAATGTCCTCCCCGTAGAAACGATATCGACGATTCGTTCAGCCAAACCAATTAACGGCGCTAACTCAATAGACCCATTCAACTTTATAATCTCGACCTGCTCCCCCTGCTCGCGAAAATAACCGGAGGCAACATTCGGATATTTACTGGCTATTTTGGGGGCGATGTCACTTATTTTCGTACCAGGCAGTCCAGCTACAGCTAAATAACAGGCACTGATTTTCAAATCTAGTAACTCATAGACATCACGTTCTTCCTCTAACATGACATCCTTTCCTGCAATTCCAATGTCAGCGACGCCGTGTTCCACGTAGGTTACGACATCCATCGGTTTAGCTAAAATGAACCGCAGATTCTCCTCTTCCACTTCAAGGATCAATTTCCGGGAATCATCAAACTCGGGAGGGAGACGAAAACCGGCCCTTCTTAATAGCTCTGCCGCTTCTTCAAAGATTCTTCCTTTCGGCATGGCAATCGTTAAAAAGCTATTATTCATCTTTTCCATACCCCCCATTCCCTACGAATAAATGAACTTCAGAAAATGTCCGAGTAAAGGCATCGACATTTTGGACGACCGTAATATCTTGAATCGTTACCGATTTCCCTTCGGAGCGTTTGATTCTTGCAAATTCAATGGCTTCCAATCTTCGTTCGGGACTGTATAAAATACATTCTGGCGCGACAGGCTGGATCGGCTCCCCAAGAGCTTCTGCAAGACGATCCACCCGGATTGCAAAACCTGTGGCCGAAGCATTCCAGCCGAACTTCTCAAGCAGATTATCATACCGACCCCCATTGCCGATTGGCGAACCGACTTGTCCGGCATACACTTCAAATAAAGTTCCCGTGTAATAGCTCATATGACTGACCAATGTTAAGTCAAAGCTCACATATTGTTCGACGCCAAATTCTTTCAGCTGCGCAGACAATTCCTTCAGTTCAGCCAAAGAATCCTGCCCTTTATTATTTTCAACCAACCCCAGCGCCTTTTTCAGGTTCCCTTCACTGCCCCTTAGTGAGGTAAATTCAATAAGCCGTTGTTTATCAATGGATGAAAGCGGCAGTGATTTAACATGCTCGCGATAACCAACATAATTCTTTTCATACAAAAACTTTCTTAATATAGAGGCTCTTTCCTCCGTACCTAGAATGCTCAAGAAAAATTCCTGCAGAAATCCAATATGCCCAATAGAAATTTTAAATTCCTGAAGCCCGGCAGCCTTAAGAGCATCCGCAAGCAGGGCAATCATTTCAACATCGGCACTAATGGACTTATTTCCGATGCACTCGATACCAATCTGTTCGAATTCAGCCGGCCTGCCTCCTTCACGCTGCTGTGCCCGGTATACATTCGCGGAATAGGCCAGACGAAGCGGAATTTGCTGTTTTAACAGTTTGGAAGCTGCGACCCTTGCAATGGGAGCTGTCATCTCGGGACGGAGTACGAGCGTATGCCCCTGGGAATCAAGAAGTTTAAACAACTGTTGATCCAATATTGCCGAAGCCTCGCCAATCGTTTCATAATATTCCAAAGCAGGCGTTTCAATAAATTGATAGCCCCACTTCTTGATTTCATCACTCATTTTATTTCTGGCCAACACTTTCGTTTCATACAGCACCGGCAATGTATCTCTCATGCCTAACGGTTTTTCAAACATAAATGGCTTTGTCACGACTGCACATCCTTTTGAATTGATTACTATATATATCCAATCGGTCCGCCTGTAGGCAAAAACCGATGCATCCATTCCTTATTTTGTTTATCCCTTTATCTTTCCAAGGTTTTACGTTTAAATCCAAATTTCGGATAACATATAAAAATAGTATCAAATAAAATGACATAATCATATAAATACTCACAATAATCTATTAAATCACTTTAGTTCGCTAATATGGTAACAGGTTGAAGTTATTAATAGTTTACCCCTGCCCCCACCTTACGTCAAGGATAATATGCCTAATTCCATTACTTCAAACCATAGCTGACTTTCATATTCTTCTTGATCGATATAAGTCCAAACGCAAGGGGGCATACCTTTTTGCCCAGATGATTATTCCTATCTTTAACCATTCATTGTTATTAATGTATACCTTTTGGTTTAGCTGATTTATAATATTTAGGAGTTTGGCAATATTAGATAATTTTAGGGGGAAATGGTAATGAGACAATATTTTTCGTTTTTTGTGGCACTTATCGTTCTTTTTTCACTGGGTTTAAGCGGAACAAAGGCTTTTGCGTCAACAAAGATCAACCAGGATGAGCTTAATGCATACCTTTCTGAAGTTAGAATGACACAAGAAGATTTGGAAGATTATTTATCCTATTACGACTTAACATTGAATGAACTGGAATCAATAGAAGAGTTGCGTGATACATTAGGACCGGCCGTCACTCCTGAGACCTTACAGAATCTACTTAAACAATATGATATGACAGAAGCGGAACTTACAGAATTATTAATAGAATACGGCGAACTGGAAGAGGGAGAGTCCATCATCGACACCTTCCAGTTCATTTACGACATTGAGGATATCATCGATTTAGAACTGGATTATGATGAGGAAGAGATGGAATATGATGAAGAGATCATCGATTTAATGGATGGCCTCTTTACTGAGATCGGCCTTACAGACGAAGAACTCGACAGATTCATGAACCATCTTTTGCCTATCGTCGAAGACCCTTCTTTTGAAGCTCGTTTAATGGCGATCTCCGATAGGATGGATCAACTTGATTATTTTGAAACAATTGATGAATTGTCTGCAAAACAAGTGGCTGAATTGCTTTCTATATATAATGATCTTCAAAGCTTGCTGCAAATTCAATTCAAATTCGCTTTAATTCAGGATGGTGTCACGACAAACCTATCCCTTGAGGCTTTATTCCAGCTTAAGGAATTGACGAATGCTAGTTTACTAGTTTCCATTTATGATTTAAACGGCAACTTTTTGCTCGATTTTAAATTGACAGGTGAAATGATCGGTTCCGATTTAGTGAAAGAAACCGGCAATGACATTAAACGGTCCACCGAGGTCATTTCTAAAGTGGTTGAGGTTAAAAAAGAAAAGAAGAAACCTGCAAAATCTACAAAACCTGCACATAAAACGGAAAAAGGCGGAGTGCTTCCTAAAACAGCCGGTCATTACTTATTCGGTGCTTTAATCGGTTTGTTGATGATGGGCATCGCTTTCGGATTAATAAGAAAAGCGAGACTCGCTAATTAAGATGAGCAAAAATAGGCAATCCAGACATAAGAAAAAATGGTTACTCATCACTGCTGTTTGCTTTTTGACCTTAGGTTTTTATTTTACAACGACAAACGCCTATACACTGATAAAAGGCTATGCCCTATATAAATGGAATAAGTCTGAAACAACGGAAGCGACGGCAAAGCTCCCCGAACCGAAGGAGAAGGCAAATATTCCCCATGGGCTCGAACTATATGAAGAACGACCGGGGACTGGTGATTTGATGGGTGAGCTTTATATTCCAAAAATCGAGGCAACACTCCCGATTTACCACGGAACGGACGAAGATGAACTCGAAAAGGGCGTCGGCCATTATGCGGGGTCCGTCCTTCCCGGTGAAAAGGATAATTCTGTGTTATCCGGTCACCGAGATACAATTTTCAGAGATCTAGGTGAAGTCGGCGTGGGCGATTTGCTGATTGCCAAGACAGAAGCCGGTTTGTT
Source organism: Peribacillus sp. NPDC058075 (assembly GCF_042885195.1). NCBI lineage: Bacteria > Bacillati > Bacillota > Bacilli > Caryophanales > Bacillaceae > Peribacillus > Peribacillus sp. NPDC058075. Next base: position 256,030 of record NZ_JBHVSL010000002.1, read on the forward strand.
TACATATAAAGTGAGGAAGGTTCGTATCGTCGATGCAGATGACCGTACCGTGATCGTTCCCAAGCCTAAAGCCACACTTACAGTAACAACCTGCTATCCTTTTTCATATATTGATAGTGCACCGGAACGGTACGTATTGGTTGCCGATTTATTGAAATCGGAAATAGATAAATGAGATATGGGGTTGAAGTTGTTCAGCCCCCTCTTCATAAAACTTTAATAGATGATAGGAGGACAAGCTCAATATGGATAAACAGGCACAGGAAAGGTTTTTTCGAATTTTAAAAGAAACGTATGAAGCCACGGTGAACCAGGAATATATATCAATCAATGAAGTCATGGATCATCTAAAGAATGAACTGACTCCGTTATACCCAGAATGCCATTAAAAAGGACCTGCCGCATATATGGGCAAGTCCTTTTTTTCATAAGGAAGTTTGCTGCTCCCTCTCGAGCATTTCTTCTTTGGTATATATGATTTTCATTGGATTTCCCCCGACGAAAGCTCCCTCTGGAACATCCTTATGGACAAGCGTACCTGCAGAGACAATCGCCCCATTTCCGATTGAAAGTCCTGGAAGAATGGTAGAATTGGCTCCAATCAATACTTCATCCCCAATGACTACATCTCCTAAACGATATTCCTGAATCAAATATTCATGAGCAAGGATCGTCGTATTATAGCCAATGACCGTATTTCTTCCAACTGATATTTTTTCCGGAAACATCACATCGGGCATGACCATCAAGGCAAACGAAGTATGCTTCCCGACTTTCATATGTAAAAAAGTCCTGTACAGCCAATTCTTCATGCCCAAAAAAGGCGTATAACGCGCTAGCTGTATCACCACAAAGTTCTTGACGACTTTCCAGAATGGAACAGTCTTATATACATGCCATAGTGAATTAGCCCCTTCAACTGGATAGCGGGACGTGCGTCTCATTTTCTAGCCTCCGTGAGCTTTTCAACCTCAACGATATTCAATAAATCCGCCATCTGCTCAAGCATATAATCAGGGTGATAGCTTTCCAAAAATTCACGGCCTTTAATGGACCATGAGACCCCTGCCGTTTTTGTACCTGTGTTCTTCCCGCCCAGAATATCATGATAACTGTCGCCAATCATGATCGCTTCTTCAGGAACCGAACCAAGTTGATTTAAAGCTTTTACCAAAGGTTCTGGATCCGGCTTTGCTTTTTCCACCTCATCCAATGTGACCACCACATCAAAGAATTGATCCAGTTTGCTTAAAGCCAGGCCCTTTTCGACGACATCACGCTTCTTTGTCGTAACGACTGCCACTTTATAGCCGCTCTGCTTCAATGTTTGAACGGTTTCGAACACTCCGTCAAATTGTGTGACAAGCAAATCATGGTTCCTCCAATTATGCTCCCGATAGTATGCGATCATTTCATCCACTCGTTTTGGATCAATGGAAGAGAAAGTATCGACCAAAGTCGGTCCGATAAATGGAATGATATCTTCCCGTTTGAACTTTCCAGGACAAAAGTGGTTTAACGTTTCTGTAAAAGAGGCGATGATCAATTCATTTGTATTGATTAACGTCCCATCAAGATCAAATAATAATGTAGTTATGTTACTGTTCATATACAGCTTCCTTTCTCTGTACCCTGTCAGCCCGATTCCATATATACGCAACGGCCATCGTCAAAACAATGGCAGTGAGTATCCGAATAAGTAATAACGGCAAGACCGGAATCCCCAGCGGAATAAAAATCAGCGTATCTTCTACAACAGCATGGCAGGCGACTAAAAAGATGAATGCAATCGTCATATCCTTCTTCGAAACATTATCCTCTTTAGCCGCTTGAATCATCACCCCTGCCCCATATGCCAAGCCTAGAGTCAGGCCTGTAACGAAAGGCATGGAAGCATTCGGCTTCATCCCCAGGACCTTCATGAAGGGTGCAAGGGCTTTCGAGAAGGCTTCCAGCCATTTTAAATCTTTCATGATTTGAACCGCCACCATGAGCGGAATAACGATGACCGCCAGCTGACCGATTCCAGAAAGGGCCTGGAGGACACCATGTAAGAGGATTGCACCTGCTCCGTTAATCTCTGCAGCCTCACCGATAGCCACTCCTTGGGCCATTTCAGATCCGCCCTGCCAAACAAGATTGATGACGACTGCTGACAAAAGCGCAAGCCCGATCCGTACTGTCAGGATGATCCACAGCTTGACACCGGTTTTCATCGCCACACCTGACTCGATCAATAAATTATGTGAGAAGGATAGCATCACAGCAATAATAAAGACTTCTTTCACAGTCAAATCAAGTGTTAATATGCCAGCGATCGCTGCGTACAAATTCAGGAAATTACCTAACACGAGCGGAATTGCCGCATCTCCTGGAAGACCGATGAGATTCATCAAAGGCGCTATCAAGTTAATGATGAATGGCAAAACAGGTGTATATTGAAGCACAGTAACGATCAGAGTAACTGGAAATATCACTTTTCCCAAAGACCAGGTTGTATTCAAGCCTGAAAGAAGTCCCTTTTTAACCGAATCTACTATCACTATGCCCTCTCCCTTTACACATATTCCCTATGCATCTAAATATCTTTTGTCTGCCTGCCCCCGGACCCTTCTATAGACCACTAAAGCAATGGCTACTGCTACCAACACAATCGAGATCACTTGTGCGATGCGCAGTGATTCCGTCAGCATCAAACTATCCGTCCGCAAACCTTCAATGTAATAACGACCGATGGAATACCATATTACATAGGTTAAAAATAGTTCCCCCCTGCGCAAGTTCACTTTCCTTAAACTTAAGAGAATAATGACACCGACGATATTCCAAATCGATTCATATAAAAAGGTTGGATGATAATACGTACCGTTTATGTACATTTGATTAATGATGAATTCAGGCAAATGCATATTTTCCAGGAATGACCTTGTTATTTCTCCCCCATGCGCTTCCTGATTCATGAAATTACCCCAACGGCCAATCGCCTGCCCCAACAATAAGCTCGGAGCAGCAATATCCGCCAGCTTCCAAAATGACACTTTCTTGACCTTGGCAAACACGATAGCAGTCAGTACCGACCCGATCAACGCACCATGTATGGCAATTCCGCCATTCCATATTTTTATGATATCTCCTGGGTTTTGTGAATAGTACTCCCATTGGAAGATCACATAATAAATACGGGCACTAATGATCGCGATTGGGACAGCAAACAAAATCATGTCTGTAAAAATTTCCTTATCAAGACCTCTTCGCTCAGATTCCCTCAAAGCGATAATAAGACCCAATAACACACCGAAACCGATGATTAGTCCATACCAATGTACCTGGATGGGACCTAGATCTATCGCGATTGGATTCAGCGGCTGTATTCCTTGTTCCATTTTGTCCCCTCTTTTCTTATAACCTTTTAAAATTCATCATGTTCCGGATCTGCAATGGCATGGTTCAAGCGATCGGAAAACTGTTCCGCTGCATTTACTCCCATTCGCTTCAGGCGGTAATTCATGGCTGCCACTTCAATGATGACAGCTAAATTTCGTCCTGGACGGACAGGTACGGTAATTTTCGTCACTTCCGTATCGATGATTTTCATTTTTTCTTCATCAAGGCCGACCCGGTCATACTGCTTGTTTTTTTCCCATAGTTCCAGATTGATGACGATGGAGATCTTTTTATTGCTGCGTACTGCTCCAGCTCCAAAAAGTGTCATTACATTAATGATTCCCAATCCTCTTATTTCTAGAAGATGTTCAATTAAATCCGGGGCATTCCCGACCAGCGTATCTTGGTCTTCCTGCCTGATTTCGACGCAGTCATCGGCTACCAGACGATGACCCCGTTTCACTAATTCCAGGGCTGTCTCACTTTTACCGACGCCGCTTTTCCCGGTGATCAACACACCTAATCCATAGATATCCACCAATACACCATGAACAGCAGTAGTTGGTGCCAACCTGCTTTCTAGGAAATTGGTCAGACGGCTGTATAACCTTGTTGTCTTCATATTAGATCTCATCACAGGAACGGATTCCCGCTCAGAAGCTTCGATCAACTCTATCGGCACTTCCTGACCACGCGTAATGATGATGCCTGGAGTAAAGTCCCTGCATAACTCTTCCATCCTCTGTACTCGATCCGGTTCATTCAGCCGATTAAAAAAGGACATCTCCGTCATACCTAAAAGCTGTACTCGATCTGCGGGATAATAATCAAAAAAACCGGCTATTTCAAGTCCGGGACGAGATAAATCACTCGTGACGATTGGTCTGTTAATTCCTTCTTCCCCACTGATAAGTTCTAGACCGAACGCTTCTACTATATCCTTTGTACGGACTTTTGCCATATATCTTTCCTCCTTTAGGAGCGATGCTATTTTTTGAGATACTTTTTCTATTTTAGCATTTTTCTGTTAATAACCAAACAAAGCATTATCGATTTATTGTTTTTTTATTCACTCCACCCGATTTGGCCACGTGAACTGGAAAGAGCTGAGAGGAACATATATGGATCCTTACATCATAATAAAAGAAAACCCGCCCATTTATATTGGCAGGCTCACTTTGCAGACAAAAAGGATTAGAAAACGTATCTTTCATCTAATGATGTTCCCGAACCAACTACTTAGGTTTGGTTACTATCTAAATTTAATAACAAGGCTGATTGGAGAGGAAGGTACGAGACTCCTTCAGGAAAAGCGCGTCCAGTGGAGACCCAGCAGGCGCAAGCCGAGGAGGCACCACGACCGCCCGCGAAAAGCGAGTTTCTTGAGCGGATATCAACATCCAAATCATACAATCCATAAAAAAACTGCAGGCAAACTCGTCTTCCATCGAGTTTGCCTGCAGTTTGAGCTCCCAGTGGTATCAACGAGCTTTCCCTTTCTTCAGGAAACCGTTATCGCTGCAGTCTTGGTTTCTGCAAAAACATGAAGCACAGGAACCTCTTCTTTAACCGTCTTAAACTTAAGGACCTTCTGAACCACATCACTTTTCTCTTCGATGATTGTCATCCCTTCCAAAGTTACATTAAAGCTTCCTAAATTTGATTTCAATTCTCCTTCGATCGCCTTACCTGGCGGCAGGGTCAGCTGGACTTTTCCTGTAATTGACTTAGCATGGATCGAATCGCAATCCATCCCTGAATTCGTACAGATGATTTCCCCATTGAATGTTTGGACATCCAATTTTTTGAAGTATCCATCGGCATTAATGGCTCCATTCAGGGTCTCGGCTTCCAAGTCATTAAAGTTGGTATCTGAAATGGTGATCATCCCATTACCTGTTTCAAGCTCACAGAAATCACCCGTACCCTGCATGATATGAATGGCACCATTCGCCGTTTTCGCTTTAAGCTTCTCTGATTTCAGTGATTCAGTCGTGATTGCGCCATTGAACATCCTTACATGGATGTCCTCATATTCCTTCCTTGGGATGTACATGATCGTATCAACCTTTATGGATTTTTCACGTACCTTGAACTTCAATTTTCCATTTTCAATCGTGAAATCGACTTCTTCCAAAAAGTTTTTCCTGGCTTCTTCTATTTCTTCCACACGGTATACCTTAGCTTGGCATTCAACCCGGACATCGTTATGGTCCCATGCGGCGATTTTTATTTTCCCATTTGCTATATCTACATCAACCTCATCCAGGAAATCATGATCATGCTGGAAAATATGACTGACCTCCACAGATTTCCCGAAATTGAAATCAAGATCCGTTTCTTTGATTTTCTTAAAAGCACTTTCAACGAAATCAATAATCTTTTCTTTCGATGACTGGATATTCTTTTTAAACGTATCCTGAGTGCTTTCTTCGCTTTTCTTATCCACGACTACCGTCGATAATTCGTTTTGCAATTTTTGCTCCTTAGCTTCACTTTCCTGACTGGCTTTTTCTAATTCTTCCAAAAGGCCCATGGCTTCTTCCGCTGATAACTTTCCATCCTGAATCATTTCTAAAATCTTCTTTCTTTCCTCCTGCATGAACATTCCTCGCTTTCTTCTATCATTTTATTCATACATACGCCTAGATATCTAAAAAGTTTCATAAATACCGTTTTTTCATCATTCGACAAAGGAAAATGACAATTTCCGAAAAGGCAGATGTATGATTTCCCCGGAAATATCTTGTTTCCCTATTCTTTAATCAAATGATTAATTAAATGCACACCGTCATTTTTCTACAAAAAAACAAGCCTGATGGCTTGTTCCAGACTATAGAAAAATTCGAAGAAAACGAGTTTGCCTGCAGTTTTTTTATGACTTTTACAACTTGGACGTTGATTTCCGGTCCAGGCACTCGCTTTCCGCGGGCGGTCGTGTGGAGCCTCCTCGGCTTACGCCTGTGGGGTCTTCCACTAGACGCGCCTTTCCCGCAGGAGTCTCGCACCTTCCTCTACAATCAACTTCGTTATAAAAAATTAAAGTAGAAACCCATACATAAGGAATGGAAGGTGTTGCTTTGGGTCAGTTTGTTCGGGACATCCATTTGATGAAAGATATGTTTTCCGAACCCCCTTTAGTGAACAAACTGAAACAAGCCGAACGCCTTCTTTTAAGCATGTTCATGCTCCGTTTCTTTTTCTTCAATCCAATTTTCCATGCGGATTTGATCACGGGTAAGTACAGGTTTTAAGTATTTTCCCGTGTACGATTCGGAAACTTCACATATTTTTTCAGGTGTTCCGTAAGTGACGATCGTACCGCCCTTATCTCCGCCTTCCGGTCCCAGGTCAATAATATGGTCCGCTGTCTTGATGACATCCAGATTATGCTCGATCACCAAAACGGTATCCCCATTGTCAACCAGCCGCTGCAGAACTTGGAGCAGCCTTGCTATATCGTGGACATGTAGACCGGTAGTTGGTTCATCCAAGATATAGAAGGAGCGCCCAGTGGATCGGCGATGCAATTCAGAAGCAAGTTTCACCCTTTGCGCTTCACCGCCTGATAAAGTGGTGGCAGGCTGTCCAAGCTTGATATAACCCAAACCAACGTCATAAATCGTTTGTAGTTTCCGTTTGATTTTTGGAATATTTTCAAAGAAACTAACGCCTTCCTCAACTGTCATATCGAGAATGTCGGATATGTTTTTCCCTTTATATTTCACTTCAAGAGTTTCCCTGTTATACCGTTTACCATGACAGATTTCACATGGAACATAGACATCTGGGAGAAAATGCATTTCGATCTTGATAATTCCATCACCACGGCAGGCCTCACAGCGGCCGCCCTTCACGTTGAAACTGAACCTTCCTTTTTTATAACCGCGGATCTTCGCTTCATTAGTCGAGGCAAACACGTCACGAACATCATCGAATACACCCGTATAGGTAGCTGGATTCGATCGCGGGGTTCTGCCAATCGGTGATTGGTCAATATCAATGACTTTATCTAAATGCTCAATTCCCTTGATTTCACGGAAATCGCCAGGTTTGGCTTTTGCCCGGTTCAGCTTTTGAGCCAATGACTTATGCAGGATCTCATTCACCAATGTACTTTTCCCTGATCCCGAGACTCCCGTAACGGCTGTAAAGACCCCGAGCGGGAATTTCACATTAACGTTTTTCAAATTATTTTCCTTGGCACCTTTTATCTCAATGACACGGCCATCATTTTTCCGGCGTTCCAATGGCAATGGAATGAATTTCTTCCCTGCTAAATATTGCCCCGTTAAGGATTTAGGATTATTCATGACCTCTTCCGGCGTTCCAGCGGCCACTATTTCCCCTCCATGTGCTCCTGCTCCAGGTCCAACATCAATCAAATAATCCGCAGCAATCATCGTATCTTCATCGTGCTCGACAACGATGAGGGTGTTGCCGATTTCGCGCATATTCTTCAATGTTTCGATCAAGCGATCGTTATCCCTCTGATGCAGCCCTATTGAAGGTTCATCCAAAATATATAGGACTCCCGTCAATCGGGAACCGATCTGCGTCGCCAATCTTATACGCTGCGCTTCACCGCCTGATAATGTTCCCGCTGCCCTGCTCAACGTCAAATATTCCAAACCTACATTAGCCAGGAAACCGAGCCGCTCACGAATTTCACGTAAAATCAATCTTGCAATTGCAGCTTCTTTTTCAGTCAAATCAAGCTCATCGAAAAATACTAGCGCATCCTCTACTGATAAAGCTGTCGTTTCGCTTATATGGACCCCTTGAATGAGCACGGAAAGACTCTCTTTTTTCAATCGATGACCCTTACAGGTTGGACAGTGATGTTCTGACATGTACTTCTGCATTTGCTCACGAATAAAGTCAGAACTCGTCTCCTTGAAGCGCCTTTCGATGTTTCTTAAAACTCCTTCAAAAGGAATATATCCTTCTTGCACTCTTCCAAAATCATTTTTATAACGGAAATATATCTTATCTTTACCTGAACCAAGCAAGATCTTATCCAGCTTCTCTTCCGGTAAATCCTTAACGGGCACATCCATATCTATCCCATAATGGTTGGCCACCGCTTCAAGGAGCTGAGGATAATATTGAGAACTCGTCGGCTCCCATGGCGCAATTGCATGTTGACGGAGGCTTAATTCGTTATTCGGGATGACCAGATCACGGTCCACCTCAAGCCTTGCCCCCAAGCCATCACAATCCGGGCAGGCCCCAAACGGGCTATTGAAGGAAAACATTCTAGGCTCTAACTCTTCAATCGAAAATCCGCAGTATGGACAAGCATGATGTTCACTGAACAACAGCTCTTCCTCACCCATGACGTCAATGATGACCTTGCCTTCGCCAAGCTGCAAAGCACTTTCCAACGAATCTGCAAGCCTGGCCATGATACCCTCTTTAATGACGATCCGGTCTATGATGACTTCAATCGAATGTTTTTTATTTTTTTCGAGAGTGATCTCATCGCTGAGGTCATGCATTTCCCCGTTCACACGAATGCGGACATATCCTTGTTTCTTAACTTCCTCCAAAACCTTCGCATGTGTACCTTTTCTGCCTGAGACAAGCGGTGCCAATACCTGAAGCTTGGTTCGCTCAGGATAATCAAGAATGCGGTCCACCATTTGCTCAATCGTTTGTGAGGTGATTTCAATATTATGGATCGGACAGGTCGGCCTGCCGACCCGTGCAAATAACAGCCTTAAATAATCATAGATCTCCGTAACAGTCCCCACGGTTGAACGAGGATTTCGACTGGTCGTTTTCTGATCTATGGAAATGGCTGGTGACAAACCTTCGATCGCATCGACATCCGGTTTATCCACTTGGCCTAAGAATTGACGAGCATAAGCGGACAGTGATTCTACATAACGTCTTTGCCCTTCTGCATAAATCGTATCAAAAGCCAAGGAAGACTTTCCAGATCCGGATAACCCGGTCAGCACAACAAGTTTGTCTCTAGGTATCGTGATATCAATATTCTTTAAATTGTTGGCCCTGGCGCCTTTTATCACAATTTTATCCATTGCCATGTTTCGTCACCCTTCCGCTTTTAACTCTAGTAGTAAATCACGCAGCTCGGCAGCTCGCTCGAAGTCCAGTGCCTTTGCCGCTTCCTTCATTTCTTTTTCCATGCTTGCCATCACTTTTAAACGCTCTTTTTTAGGAAGCTTCGCGAGACTTGGTGCAAGGTCTTCCTTATACTGTTCGACTTCTTCGGCTACATGAGTCGCCCTTATGGAGTCGCGGATATCCTTTTGAATGGTCTGTGGCGTTATTCCATGCTCTTCATTATAATTTTCCTGGATCTCACGGCGCCGTCTCGTTTCATTGATGGCAAGTTCCATCGAATTCGTGATGCGGTCTGCATACATGATGACATGGCCGTTGGCATTACGGGCTGCACGGCCCATCGTTTGAATAAGCGAACGTTCCGAGCGAAGGAACCCTTCTTTATCGGCATCCAGAATGGTCACTAACGACACTTCCGGAATATCGAGGCCTTCCCTTAAAAGGTTGATTCCAACGAGTACATCATATTTGCCCATTCGAAGTTCCCGGATGATTTCTATCCTATCCAAGGTCTTCACTTCCGAATGAAGATATTGGACCTTGATGCCGATTTCCTTTAAATAATCCGTTAAATCTTCGGACATCTTTTTCGTCAGGGTCGTAATGAGCACACGCTCGTTCTTTTTGACGCGCTCCTGTATTTCACCGATCAAGTCATCTATTTGCCCTTCAATCGGCCGCACTTCCACGGTCGGATCCAGCAATCCGGTAGGACGGATGATCTGCTGAACCATTTCTGGCGTATGTTCGAGTTCATATGGTCCCGGAGTTGCAGAAACGAATATGGATTGATGGACCTTTTTTTCAAATTCTTCAAATCTTAGCGGGCGGTTATCTTTCGCAGACGGCAGACGGAAGCCATGATCGACGAGCACTTGCTTCCGCGCCTGATCTCCATTGAACATCCCGCGGATTTGCGAAAGGGTTACGTGTGATTCATCCACGACCAATAGGAAGTCCTCTGGAAAGTAATCCATTAAAGTGTATGGTGTCGCACCTGAGGGACGAAGGGTCAAATGGCGGGAATAGTTCTCGATCCCTGAACAAAAGCCCATTTCCCGCATCATTTCCAGATCATAACGGGTCCGCTGCTCCAAACGCTGTGCTTCAAGGAGCTTTTCATCTTCCCTTAATTCCTTCAATCGCTCTTCCAGTTCCGTTTCGATATTTTGAATGGCTATCCGCATTTTCTCTTCGCGGGTTACGAAGTGGGAAGCCGGGAAAATGGCGATATGATCTCGTTCACCGGTAATTTCGCCAGTCAGGGCATCGACTTCACGAATTCGGTCAATCTCAGCCCCGAAAAACTCGACCCGTACGCAATGTTCATCACGTGAGGCCGGGAAAATTTCGACCACGTCGCCGCGTACGCGGAAGGTCCCCCGTTGGAAAGCAATATCATTGCGTTCATATTGAATATCCACGAGTCTGTGCAGCAAGGCATTCCGGTCTATCTCCATGCCTGTTCGGAGGGAAACGACCATCTCCCGGTACTCTTCAGGAGAACCGAGTCCATATATGCACGAAACACTGGCAATGATGATGACATCTTTCCTTTCGAACAAAGACGAGGTTGCCGAGTGACGCAGTTTATCGATTTCATCATTGATGCTTGCATCTTTTTCGATGAATGTATCCGTGGATGGAACATAAGCCTCTGGCTGGTAGTAATCATAATAACTAACGAAGTACTCAACGGCATTATTAGGGAAGAACTCTTTGAACTCACTGTAAAGCTGCCCTGCCAACGTTTTATTGTGGGCAATGACAAGAGTCGGTTTATTGATTCTTTGAATCACATTGGAAACGGTGAACGTTTTCCCTGTCCCCGTTGCCCCCAATAACGTCTGCATTTCCTTGCCTTCCTTAATCCCTTCGACCAGCATGTCAATTGCTGCCGGCTGATCTCCTTGAGGAGAGTATTTTGAGACTAACTCAAACTTATCCTTCACCAAGCATAGCCTCCTATTGAAATATTTTTATATGATAACGGGACATGCCTATATCCCTTCTATTTATTCCGGTTTGATAAAGCATATATACACATTCTACCACAATAGCCTTAAAACAAACCAGCAATAAGCGAACATCCATTCTATTTTTGTTTTTTGGAATTCATGATGTGTTGAGGGGAATGACAAGTTTGGGTACAAAAAAAGCACCTTTGGTGTCAGGCGCTCTTGGATGTACGTTTCATCATTCTTTTTGATAACCAAAATCCCACTGTAAGGGATAAGGCATCGACGATGATCAATAAGTTTGTATGCGTATAACCTTTATATGCGGAAGCTGTAATCAAGGCAACAGTTAAAACAAGGCCCACGACATTGTTATAGGTGACTCTTGAAAATAGCATGACAAGTAGGCAAGGAAGGAAAAGGGCAGAAAGAATTTTAATCATTTTTTCATCTCCTTTATAAGAGAAAAATAGAGTAGTTTCAGTTTAAATGATTATCAAGTTTTTTGCCAATCAATTTCCCGCTTGATTTCTCACGTCTTAAAAAAGAACATTTCATGACACTCTACAATTATACCCATAAAAAAGGAAGCACACCCCCCTTTTTATACTGTTATCGAAAAAGCTATTAAATAGAGGGTGTTTTCCATACTTTTACGACTACTTCCCCCCTATTGCGCTCCGCCTATTCGACATACCTTCTCTTTAAAATCATCTAGCATTTACTTATCTATATTATTTCACATTCCAAAATTGGTATTTCCGAGATCAAAATAGGAACAATCCCCTTTAGAATTCATGGTACTTTAATTGTGTTGTTATAAATAAACTATCGATTGGATTATTTTGTTAAAGAAATTTTTGGTTTTAGCTACGCCACTTGTCTTGATTTTGGGTTTTACATTTAATTCTGTGGTTAACGCTGCATCTTCTGATCAAACAACTGTGAAAGATGAAAAACAAGTTTACAAAGAATAATTGGAAAATTTAACTAAATATGAGATTATTGACAATTTCGAAAGAATTCATGAAGAGTACAATATGGAAGAACCATTTTCATTGAAAGATCAAACTTTCGTTGAAATGTACGCTAAAAAACCCTCACTAATAACTTCATATGCTTCAAAAACTATCTCTGGCTCTAAGACATCTAATGGTGTTACAGTGAAAGTAAGTGGTACTCTTAAAGACGATATTCAAAATATTATTAACCAAAGCTTTGGTGCATCAAATTTAAAGACAAGTACAACAGCAGGAGCTAGTAAAGTATCTTCTGAAAAACAGTAGTGTATCATGATGCTTATGGATTAGTGGGTAGTGGAGGCATTGGTAAAGTATATTCTGGCTCACTTTCTACTTTTGGTAAAAATACAACATTGTCTTCAACTAAAAAATACACTGCGGTTGTAGCTTATGCTTCAACATGGTGTACTGTTACTGTTAAGCATTCAGGCGGTACATTTACAGTAAACCCCAAATAATAACCAAAAAGGAGAATCATTATGTTAAATAGTTTTGGAATTCCGGGAAGTATTATTACTGTCTTAGTTATATTTGGATTAATCTTTTTGTTTCGAAAACTTTTCAGAAAAAATAGTCAGCATTAATGATTTTAAAAGAGCCAACAAACATTGAGTGAACTTTGCCCCATTTTCATAAAGTTTAGAAAAGCACCTAAGCGGCTAATAGGTGGTCCCTGTATTGTACCGGGTCCATTTCCTTTATTCCCATTGATAACGCCACTCATGGTATTCTTTTATAACTCGTTCAACTTCTTCCTTCACATCGGTTACATTCGTACATGTTGGATATTCTGCTAAGCCTTTAAAGTGACCAAAAAATCTCCATCGGCGCATTATCTTACAGGCTTCCTCACCAAACCTTTCAAATTCGAGATTAAACCATCCATGTTCTATGAACATTTGAGAGGGGGATTTCCCCTTTTTATATTCCTTAACTGCTTTTGTTTTTAATTTAGATTATAGGAAATCGACCGCTCGGAAGCACTTATAATATTTGGATTCTTTACAAGTTCTTTCACCTAATGAAACATAAAAAACCCGGATAAGGGACACTTTTTATGTGTGTCCGTTATCCGGAGTATAGTTCAGTTTGCTTCTTTTTAGATCAATCAATACGGATCCGCTTCATGTCCTTTACTAACGGCATCCTCAGGGTTGTCCGTCCCGCCAAGTGGTTTTGAAGATTCCGTATGTTCAGAAGCCGAGGCCAGTCCCTCTTTCAATCTGCGGCCATACTCTTCATCGGCCTCTTCGGCAAGTGCAATCATTTTTTCCTGAATGCGCTTGTCGGCAGGTGCCAATGCCGCCACTAAATTGGAAATTAAATCGTCCTTTTCCCAATCCTCGAATTCACGGAATGTTTCCCCGGCCTGTTTCGTATTATTTTGACGATCGATTGTCTCACGAACAAGTTTCCCTTCCACCATAGGTGTATACTCCTTGCCCGTCTGCTTGGCTTCTTTCAAGCCGCCGACAGTTGATGGTTCGTAGTTGATGTGGGGGCTTTGGCTGCCTCTGCCAACTTCATATTGCATCTGTCCGCCAGTCTGATTCGTGGCTGTTCGTTTCTTCGGAGCATTGATCGGCAATTGCAGATAATTCGCTCCAACACGGTGACGCTGTGTATCGGAATAAGAGAATGTACGTCCCTGTAACATCTTGTCATCAGAAAAGTCCAGTCCATCCACTAGGACACCCGTACCGAATGCAACCTGTTCGACTTCAGTGAAGTAGTCTTCAGGGTTTTTATTCAATACCATCGTACCGACATGCAGCCACGGGAACTCATCTTTCGGCCAGATCTTCGTATCATCCAGTGGATCAAAATCCAACTCAGGATGATCATCATCACTCATGATCTGTACATTAAGATCCCATTCAGGATAGTCCCCGCGTTCGATCGCTTCATATAGATCCTGTGTGGCATGATTGAAATTCGTAGCTTGAATTTCATTGGCCTCTTGCTGTGTCAGGTTCTTGATCCCTTGTTTCGGTTCCCAATGATACTTGACAAGTACTGCTTCCCCTTCCTCATTCACCCATTTATAAGTATTGACCCCTGACCCCTGCATCATGCGGTAGTTAGCTGGTATGCCCCATGGGGAAAACACAAAGGTAATCATATGGAATGTTTCAGGCGAACTCGAGCAAAAATCAAAAATCCTCCTGCCGTCCTGAATATTCGTGACCGGATCCGGTTTGAAGGCATGAATCAAATCCGGGAATTTCATGGCATCACGGATGAAGAAAATTTTCAAGTTATTGCCTACAAGATCCCAGTTGCCATCTTCCGTATAAAATTTAACGGCAAATCCCCTGGGATCACGTAACGTTTCCGGGGACGTCCCTCCATGAATAACAGATGAGAACCTCACGAATACTGGGGTTTTTTTACCTTCTTCCTGAAAAACCTTCGCTCTCGTATATTTTGAAATAGGCTCGTCCCCCGCTTTACCGGTTGGAACGAAATAACCATGTGCGCCTGCACCACGGGCATGCACGACCCGTTCAGGAATACGCTCCCTATCGAAGTGGCTGATTTTTTCCAGGAAATCATAGTTCTCAAGTGTACTAGGTCCTCTGTTCCCTACAGTTCTAATACTCTGGTTATTCGTTACTGGGTGCCCTTGCCTGTTCGTTAATGTTTCTTTCGATTCATCATTTGTATTTTTAGATTCATCTGACAAAAAAATCCCTCCTCTGTTAATTAAATCCACAATATTACTATACTTTCCCCTCTCCCCTATATTTCACTCCTCAATCTTCGAATTTAATTGAAATTAGTTAAAAAGTACTTTTCCCCCTATTTATTGATGGCCTTGCCAATAACAACTGGCCTGAAACATATAATGATAAGAAAGCTTTGAAGCATTTAGTAGGATAATGGAGCAAGCATACCCATTTTTGCATAGGTAAACAGCACACCATTATAATGAAATGAGGAAAAAATTCAAAAAGCGGGGTGCCTTCATTGGACGAATCAAAAATAGGAAGACTTGGCAGGATGATGACCGGAAAAACCGGTCGTTGGGTTGTCATTGCCGCATGGATAATTGCAGCAATCGCATTAACCTTCTCATTGCCTGCCGTTAATGACCGAACAGCAAATAACGCTTCAGACTTGCCTGAAGACTCACCTTCTGTCGTGGCTGATGAACTTATTAAAGAAGAGTTTCCAAATTCCTCTGGTATACCTGCCCTGCTTACTTGGCATCGGGAAGGTGGACTGACAGAGGCCGACTTGGCCGAAATCCAGTACCTTTCCAAGGAACTGACAGATACCCCATTGACACAGCAATCTTTTTTACCGCCGCTTCATGAAATTCCGTTGCCTGCTCTTCAAGAATCGGTTTCAGAAGATGGAACGACTTTCGTACAGCCGCTTTTCTTTAAAGAAAAGACCGAGACGGAAATTCTTGAAAAAAATCTTGAAACCATTAATGAAGCAGTAACGGAACGCATTGGAACGGACCCATTCAAGGTCCCGACGGATTCAGATGAATTATCCCTTCGAGTGACAGGCCCTGTAGGGATATCCGTCGATGCAACGGGATTATTTTCGGGTGCTGACTTTAAATTGCTATTAGCGACCGTAATACTTGTACTTGTCGTGTTATTACTTATCTACCGCTCCCCGCTTTTAGCCATCATTCCACTTATCGGAGTTGGCTTTGCCTATATTGTAACGAGCCCGATCCTTGGCTTCATGGCAGATCATGGTTGGATTACAGTCGATTCACAGGCCATTTCAATCATGACCGTATTATTATTCGGTGCAGGAACGGATTATTGTTTATTTTTAATTTCTCACTACAGAAGTGAATTAAGGAATCATGAAAGCAAACGCAAAGCCATGATCGCTGCATTTAAAGATTCATCAGGCGCCATTGCGATGAGCGGCCTAACGATCGTCATCTCCCTGCTAACATTGCTTGTAGCCAAATACGGAGCCTACCACCGTTTCGCTGTACCATTCAGCTTGTCGATTTTAATCATGATGCTGGCAGCTTTAACACTGGTACCGGCTTTGCTTTCTGTATTCGGAAGGGCTTCCTTCTTCCCAATCGTTCCTCGTACCCCAGAAATGGAAGAAGCACGGGCCAAGAAAAAGGGAAAAGCCGTCAAAAGGCATAAAGAAGGCCGCATTGGTAACTGGATTGGCCATATCGTCACAACCAAGCCATGGACCGTCATTCTTACATGCCTGATCATCTTCAGTGTTTTAGCAGGATATTCTTCACAAATAAAATATTCATATGATATTCTCTCTTCCTTCCCTGAAGATATGAACTCCCGTGAAGGCTATTCTGTCATTTCCGACTCGTACTCACCGGGCGAACTGGCACCGGCGACAGTGGTTGTCGATACGAATGGTGAAGATATTGATTTAGCACCAGCATTAAAAGGGATGGATATTGTTGAAACTGTCGCCGATCCAGTCACAAGTAAATCGAATAAAGATCTGCAATCCTATGAGGTCACATTCAACATCAATCCATATGATATCGAGGCCATAGATTCAATTCCGGAAATCCGTACAATGGCGGAGAAAGAATTGAAGGCCGCCAATATATCATCGGTTGATGAAAAGATTTGGGTTGGCGGGCAAACTGCGACGCAATTCGATAAAAGGGATATCGTAAAATCCGATGAATTCATGATCATCCCGATCATCATCGTCCTGATTTCCTTGCTCCTTTTAGCCTACTTGCGATCTGTGACAGCCATGGTGTATCTAATGGGTACAGTCATTCTCTCATTCTTTGCAGCTATGGGCTTAGGTTGGATAATCCTGCACTATTTCATGGGTGTCGATGCGATTGAGGGGACAATTCCACTTTATTCTTTCGTATTCCTGGTTGCACTTGGAGAAGATTATAACATTTTCATGGTTTCAAGCATTTGGCGTAAGAAAGAAACGATGCCAATCAAGCAGGCCATCAGAAAGGGCGTTGCCGAAACTAGCGGCGTCATCACTTCCGCCGGAATAATCTTGGCAGCCACTTTTTCCGTTCTAGCCACACTTCCGATTCAAGTATTGGTCCAATTCGGGCTCATTACTGCACTTGGTGTGTTAATGGACACATTCATTGTGCGCCCGTTCCTTGTTCCTGCAATCACCTCCCTGCTTGGCCGCCGCGCTTTTTGGCCGGGTAAAGTGACCAATCAAGAAGAGAAAGAACAGGCCAACTAATAAAGGTAGTCAGCTTTACTTTTCTTCATAATGAAAAACCCTGTGCCCGATAAATGCACAGGGTTTTTCATGTTTTCAAAATTAAGGAAAACTTTCAGTTGACACTATTGCTTTCACCTCTTATAATTACATTAAGTTAAGATATCTCAAATTAAAGATATATAAATTCAAGATGATAATTAGGAGGAATTAACATGACAAATACAAAATGGACAGTCGACCCTACTCACAGTGCTATTGAATTTTCCGTAAAACATATGATGATCGCCAAAGTAAAAGGAAGTTTTAATAAGTTCGAAGCAAACATTCTAGCAAACCCATCGGATCTAACAACTGCAGAGATCGATTTTACCGTTGATGTGGCCAGTATTGACACACGCAATGCAGACCGGGATAATCACTTACGTTCCGCTGACTTCTTTGATGTAGAAAAAAACCCTACATTAACATTCAAATCAACAAAAATTGTGAAAATGGATGAAGATGAATACGATGTAACTGGAAATGTGACCCTTAATGGAGTCACACAGGAAGAAACTTTCAGCATCACCTTTGAAGGCCAAGGGAAAGATCCATGGGGAAATGAAAAAGCAGGCTTTAGCGGAAAAGGGAAAATCAAACGCAGTGATTATGGTCTAACCTATAACGCGGCATTAGAAACAGGCGGCGTACTGATCGGCGATCAAATCACGCTTACCATCGAAATCGAAGTTGCTAAAGAAGCTTAATTAATAAAGAAGCAGCCATCCTAGGGATGGCTGCTTCTTTCTGTAATTCCGCGATTTACGAATTCCTCGTTTTATAAAGTAAATAAATGAAGTACGGTGCCCCGATGCTCGCTGTGAAGACACCAGCCGGTATTTCCAAAGGTGAGAATAGGGTCCGTCCAATCAAATCCGCCACCATAACCAAGATGCCGCCAAGCAAAGCCGAAGTGGGCAGTAACACTCCAAAACTAGACCCAACAAGCCTTCTGGCCATGTGTGGGGCCATTAATCCAATAAAGCCTATTCCTCCAGCAAAAGCTGTGGAACCGCCAATCAAGGCCGTACTGATCATCAATAATGTAAACCGTTGTTTTTGGACATGTCCTCCAAGACCCGTTGCGAGGTCATCGCCTAGCTCCTGTAAATTAATATTTCTGGAATACAGGAAGGCGATTAACAGGAATAGAATGGTCCATGGTGCCAATACAGCGATATTATTCCAGGTGGAGTTAGACACTGACCCCGTGATCCAAAGATTGGCCTGGCTCGCTTGATAGACTGGGCCAAGAATCATCATCATCGTAGTGAGTGCTTTCATTAAAGCCATGACCCCAATCCCGATCAACACAAGCCTTATCGGGGGAACTCCATTTTTCCAGGCTAAGGAATATACAAGTAATGCCACGACTGTCGCCCCTATGAACGCAGCTAACGGCAGCCAATTGATGCTCACCGTTAATGAATGATTCTTATCGCTAAAAATGGCCAAGAAGCCAACGACCGCCACTGTCGCTCCTCCCGTTATCCCCAAGATATCAGGCGAAGCAAGTGGATTCCGAATCATTCCTTGAAGGATTCCGCCAGCTACAGCAAGGCCCATCCCCACCAACAGGGCAACAATGATTCTAGGCAGGCGGAAAGATTGGATGATAAGCCGATCGCTCTCCGTTCCCCCTCCAAAAAGGACCTGGGAGACACTTAGCGGATTTATATTCATTTCACCCACTCCAGTACTGATCACAAACACTAGTGAAGTGACTAAAAATAATATGAAAATCACAAACATAGCCTTTTTATCCATCAAGAATGATATTTTTTCATTAAACAAACGAAAGCTCTTATATGACTTCATCTACCGCTGAACCCCTTTCTAGCTATATAAATAAAGAATGGGGTCCCTATTATGGCTGTCATGACTCCGACCGGAACTTCTCGAGGCATCAGGATATACCTCGATATGATATCGGCTGCAATCAAAAGCACCGCCCCGAAAAGTCCAGAGAAGGGAATCAGCCAGCGATGATCGATGCCCACTATAGAACGGGTAAGATGCGGAACGACGATTCCTATAAAGCCAATCGGACCCGCAACCGCCACTGATCCGCCAGCGAGCAGGATGATTGCCAGCCCCAGAACCAGCTTAAGGAAAACTATATTCAATCCAAGACCTTTTGCAACATCCTCACCCATGGACAACACATTCATTTTACCGGACATGATCAAGGCAAGGCCCCAGCCTACGACAAGATAAGGCAGGACGGCAACTAAATTGTCCAGACTTCTACCGGAAACGGATCCGGCAAGCCAGAATAGGACTTGCTCTAAAAGAGCCTCATTTGAAACAAGAAGACCTTGTGTAAGTGAAGCTACCATGGCCGTCATGGCTGCACCAGCCAATGTCAGCTTCATAGGTGTCAAGCCGCCTCGTCCCATGCTTCCAATCATGTATATGCTTATCGCTGCTATGGCCGCCCCTATGAATGACAGCCATGTAAATACCTGAAGATTGCTTATCCCAAAAACGGTGACCCCAGTGACAACCGCCAATCCCGCCCCGGCGTTGACCCCGAATATATCTGGAGATGCTAGGGGGTTTTTAGTTAGCGTTTGCATTAACACCCCCGAAATGGCCAAACTTGCACCGATTGCCAAAGCGATCAGGGCCCGCGGAAGTCTGACTGATTGAATGACAATGTGTTCATTCGTCCCATTGAAATCGGTAAAAGCATCGATGGCCAATTTCCATGTTGTATCTGTATAACCGTATACAATGCTTGAGCACAGTAAAAATAGCAGCAAAAGAATGGTAATGAACAGCCCCATCCATTTCTGCCATGAATTTTTTAATAACATATCCAGTTACCTTTCCAATCACGTTTGTATAGTAATATTTTACTGGTCTAAACAGGATTGTGTCAATGAATTTGAGAATCATTTTCAATTATATATTGACAGATAAGTATATTCATTTTATGATGATGCTGTTAAGTGCGAATGATTATCATTTGCGGAAAATTGGGAGGGATACATAGATGTTTAGATTTAAGTCATTATTAACGATTTTTACAATATTTGCAGTCTTCCTTCTAGCAGCTTGCGGGAATTCGGATGAGAAAGCCGATGAAAATAAGGCTGAAGACAAGAAAGAAGAAAAAAGCTACACAATTGAGCATGCCATGGGTACTGCCGAGTTGAAAGAAACACCTAAAAGAGTGGTCGTTCTAACAAATGAAGGCACTGAAGCATTGCTTGCTTTAGGAATTAAACCTGTTGGTGCCGTTCAATCATGGCTTGGTGACCCTTGGTACGACCATATTAAAGATGATATGGATGGGGTCGAAGTTGTTGGTGTTGAACATGAGGTTAATTTAGAGAAAATCGCATCACTGAAGCCTGACTTGATTATCGGAAGCAAGATACGCCAAGAAGCTGTTTATGATAAATTAAATGCAATCGCTCCCACTGTTTTTTCGGAAACGCTACGAGGAGATTGGAAAGAAAACTTCAAACTATATGCAAAAGCCTTGAACCTTGAAGAAAAAGGGAACGATGTAATTGCAGAATTCGATCAAAACACAGCAGATCTTAAAGCTAAATTGGGTGATAAAGTAAAACAAGAAGTTTCCATTGTTCGTTTCATGGCTGGAACTACTCGTATTTATTACACAGATTCATTCTCTGGAGTGATTTTCGATCAATTAGGATTTAAACGTGCAGAACAACAGAAGGAACTGTTCACTGCAGATAATAAATTAGGTAACCTTGCCATTGAGGTTGGGAAAGAAGTCATCCCTAAAATGGATGGAGATATTCTCTTCTACTTCACTTACGCTCCTGAAGGGGACAAACAAGCCCTAAGCACAGCAAAAGAATGGACGAATGATCCACTATGGAAAAACCTAGATGCAGTGAAAAACGGAAATGCCCATGAGGTTAGTGACGCAACATGGAATACAGCCGGCGGAGTAATTGCAGCTAATAAAATGCTGGACGATATAGAAAAGATCATGCTTGAAAAGTAATAACACGTTTCTATTGAAAACGGCCTTTCTCGATATAACTCGAGAAAGGCCGTTTTATTTTATATTCATATGTCATTAACCCACTTGTCCGCTTTCTTTCAATTGATCGTCAACGAATAAGAGGCCCAATTCGTAATGCTCCCCGTCAAATAGAGCTCTTTGCACAAAACGAATCTGTTCATTATTATCGATGACCTCAAGTTTGCAATGTGCCCGGTTTATTTGGAGCGCCCTGTATAACTCTTCTTCTTCCCTGACGACGACACCATTTATTTTCGAAATGACCTCGCCTTTTTGCAACCCCATTTTATCTGCCGGAGATTGAGGGATAACTCCTAAAATCTGGACACCCAGCTTACTTTTCGAAAAATAAAAAGGAAGCTTTTGATCCATTGCCTTTTGGGAATAATGCAGAAATTCACGACCGAGGATTGCTAATACAGCCGTCGTGATTGCCAATGGGGGGTACCAGTAACCAGCTACCGCCAATACCGTAATCACCATTCCCAATGCCCCTACCTTTTTGCCTAGCGCCCTAATGGCCAGTTCCGGAACCGTACCATGAACTTTTTGCTTAAAGCCGATTAAAATGGGCAGTACGATCGGCGATAAGGACATGTCCCCGATTGAAAAAACCGGATACCATTCGAAAGGCAGTGGAAGTTGTCCACCAGGAACCATAACGAACATGGGAATTAGCCAAATTCGCTGTGAAACATACACACCTATCGGTTGCCCCCTCTTGGATACCTCCAACTGAGGAGAGACCTTTTCACTTCCGTTCCCAACAATCAAAAACCCTTCAGCAATCAGTAGTAACCCTATCAAAATAACAAGTGTCGGATATACGGATTGATTCAGCTGATTAAAGGCATCCTGAAATAGCGTAAGCTTGATATCTCTATCATATAAAAAGAAAAGGATAAAGAAAGTGAGTCCCACTGTATAAACGGGGGAAACAAACCTCTTTTTCATGGATAGCATGGACAAAACCGTTACCGCTGCCATGATGAACAGCGCCGCCATAGGAATGGCGAGTCCAGTAGCCAGCGTAAGGAAAGAAAGGATCAATCCCCATATCACTCCTTGAGGCAACATGGAACGCAGCTCCATGGAAAAACTGTAGATCTTCGTATTAAAATCATGGCGTTCCCGTTTAACGCGAAGATAGCCGATGAATAAACAATAGGCAATCGAAACATAAAGCAAAGGATGAAGGAAGAGTTTTCCTATTCCCATTAAGCATGCTATCAGCCAATCCGTTGTCAATTTCTTTCCACCATCCTCAAAAGTAATCAAAATTTTGTCAAATTTCGTTCTGGTCAGTTACCTCCTATTCTATCAAAAATGTAGCCTCCATGCCTATTAAGATGCAGAAAAAGTAGCTTTATCTTAAGTTTCCCCTAAACTGCCTCCATGTTCGCAGGCGGACACGAACAAATGCAAAAGAGGCACCGCTCCAAGGGAACGGTGCCATCAAGTTATTTCACTAAATAATTCAAAGCGGTGCGTAACTGAATATCATTATCTTCATCCTGGATCTTTTCCAGAATGGCAGATTCCATATGTGCTGCTGTTTTAGCGTCCAGCTTACCAGTCACTTCCAAGCCAAATTGTTTTTGGAATGCTTTTACAGCGATTTCTGTATTCCAATCATAATATCCATCCTCACGGCCCGGTTCAAATCCAAGTCCTTTCAGAATGCTTTGGGCATACTGGATTTGTTCATCATTCATATCCCGCTGCAACACCTTCTCGATGGCCAGCTGATGGGCATCAAAATACTCCGGTTGTTTCACTTTGATTGTCGGTTCGATCCCCTTTTTATGGATCCAGTTTCCTGAAGGCGTCAGCCACTTATATAACGTAAGTTTAATCTTACTGCCATCCCCCATTGGTACAGCTTGCTGTACTGTGCCTTTCCCGAAGGTCTTCTCGCCAACCAATGGATAGCCCCCCGCCTCTTGCATCGCTCCGGCCAGGATTTCCGAGGCTGAGGCGCTGCCTTTATCCGTCAAGACGGCAATAGGATAACTTTTCGCTTTCTTAAGGCTTGTAAAAAACGATTGTTTTTCACCCGTTCTTTCTGCAATTTGCAAATAGGGCTTGTCTTTTGTGATAAACTCGCCAAGAATCGTTTCCACACTAGAAAGAAGGCCACCTGGGTTGCCGCGTACATCTATGACCAAGCCCTTGATTTCCTTCTTTTCCAGCTCCTTCATCTGCTTTTTGAAATCAGAAGCAGTATTTTCCGAGAACGTGGTCAACTCGATATAACCGATTTGTTCTCCAGCAACTTCCTTAATTGATGAAAATACGGTATCCAATGGAATTTCGGCACGCATCATATTAAATTCAAGTGGATTGTCCACCCCAGCCCGCTTTATTTCCATTTTGACGGGAGATCCTTTTTTGCCGCGGATTTTCAGGCGCGTTTCATACAGATCCAAACCTTCTACACTTTCGCCATTCACCTTAAGGATTTGATCTTTCGGCTTTAATCCAGCTTTTTCTGCAGGCGAGTCTTTGTAAGGAGAAACAATGATGACCTTACCATCTTCCATTCCGATTTCAGTCCCGATCCCTTCAAAAGAGGAGTCCAGGGTTTCATTGAATTGCTTGGCGGTCTCCCTGTCCATATATACGGAATAAGGATCTTTCAGCGCTGACAGCATGCCTTGGATGGCGCCCTCCACCAATTTGGAACCGTCCACCTGTTCTACATACTGACTTACGATCAAACCATAAGCTTGTTCCACTTTTGCCCATTCCTTATCCTTCGGTATTGCTTGGCTTTCATCTTTTGCTTCATTCTTGGCCGGAAGGCTTGTCCAATATATGCCCCCCATTGCCCCAATGGCTAGTGACATGATGATTACTAGAGGAAGTACCCATTTTTTGACCATATTTATCCCCATTTCTGACCTGATATGTATTTCACTATATGAGGCGCTTGGAAGAAATATGCTTATTGAATATGGTGACACTGCACAAAAAAACAGACCAGGAATTGATCCTGATCTGTTTTTCCGTTCATATATTGGGTATTAATTAGGTATATAGTTTAATGGATTAACAGCATTTGACTTGCTATAATTCCATGCGCCTTTATGTAGCTCAAAGTGTAAATGCTGACCGAAGGAATGTCCTGTATTACCCATGATTCCAACCTGTTGACCTTTGGCAACTACAGCACCTTCGCCTACTTGTCTAGAACTTAAGTGTGCATAAACAGTAGTCCATTGCTGACCGCCGATTGAATGGGTAACGAAGACGACGTTACCGTATGTACTCGAGAAGTAAGAACGGCTTACGACTCCGTCCGCTGCAGCTACAACTGGAACCGTTCCGCTAGCAGCGATGTCAATGCCGGCATGCTGTTTATTCCATCGTTCACCCATTGTTGAAGATACATATCCTGCACTTGGTCTAGTGAAAGTACCCGATGATACCGCTGGTGCTGGTGCTGGCGCCTGACTTACATTAGACGAAGCTTGTGAAGATGATGATGAACTGTTGCTTTTTGCACTATATCCTGAAGAAGTGGATTGTTTTTTTGATTCGGATGCTTTTTGTGATGCTGCTTGTGCAGCCGCTTGTGCAGCTTCTTGCTCTGCACGTTTTTTCGCTTCGGCTGCCGCTTTTTTACGAGCTGCTTCCAACTCGGCTAGACGTTGATGCTCTAAGCTGATGGCAGATTTGATGGCTTTTTCTTGAGCAGCAAGATTCGCTTTTTCTTCCTCTAGACCCATCTTCTCATGCTCATGCTTTTCAGTTTGTTGCTTTAATTTCTTAACTAAAGCATCCTTTTCTTGCTTCTGCTGTTTTTGTTGCTTTTGAATTTCCAATAGTTCAGCTTTTGCCACTTCTAAACTGGCAAGCTTCGTTTCAACGGCATTTTGCTTTTCTTCCAGATCCTTTTTATCCAGCTCATGCTCCTTTAAAATATCGCGGTCAGCTTCAGCGATTGTCGCTACTGCTCCGACACGGTCAACTAAATCCCCAAAACTGGATGATCCGAATAATACTTCTAGATAGTTCACGTCCCCGCCAGTCTCCTGGAAAGAAAGTGCCCTTTCCTTCAATACTTCATTACGTTTGGCAATCCGCTCTTTTAATACTTTAATCTCTTCTTTCAATGCTTCGATTTCTTTTTTCGTTTGTGTAATTTCAGCATTTTTAGCATCGATTTTTTTTGTGGACTCTGCAATTTTAGCTTCAATCGCAACGATTTGGTCTTCTGCTGTCATTTGCTTATCCTGCAAGTTATCGATTTTCTTTTCCGTGTCGGAAATATTCGATTCAACACCCGAACGTTTTTCCTGGATGGATTCTTTCTGTTTTTCTAAGTCCGAAAGCGACTCAGCAGCATAAACCGAAGGTGCCGCCAGAATGCTTCCCAACCCGATCATGATGGAGGCATTCATGGCAATGATATTTTTTTTCACGTTTCATTTCCCCTTTCAACCCGTTACATCCGTGCCTTGTAACGTCTCTCTATTTATATCTGTTTTCTTTTGGCTTTCGAGCAAAGATAGACTTTTATACTTTCAAGAACTTCCTGACGGACATCAAGCTGCCCCATATTCCGATAACGGCTCCAATGACGATGAGGATGGCCGAAACTTGATAAATAAACGGATTTGCAGGGAGGAAATCGACGAACTTGAACGTAATCTGCGGTGCTGCATATTTATAAAGATTGTAGTAGAGTACTGCAACCAGACCTATCGGAATGATGGAACCGAGGACTCCCAACCACAGTCCCTCCAAGAAGAATGGCCAACGGATAAACGTATTCGTTGCTCCTACCAATCTCATGATCTCAATTTCTTTTCTTCTGGCTACAATGGTAATTTTAATCGTATTCGAAATCAGGAACATTGCAGTAAATAGTAATCCTACAATAAGAACGATCCCTATGTTTCTAGCAATATCAACAAAGCTGAATAGTTTCTCGACGTAGCCTTGTCCATATTTAACACTTTGGATGTAGTCCAAGCCTTCGATTTCTTTTGCCACCTTGATGACATCTTGCGGAGATTTCGTTTTGATGACATAAACGTCCCTTAATGGGTTATCCTGTTCAAATGGTTTAAAAGCCTCGCCATTATCTCCTAAATCATCTATTAAATTCGTAAGCTCTTCATCTTTTGGAGAGAAAATCACTGATTCAATGCCGTTCATCTCCGTAATTTGCTTGCCGATAGTTTTTATATCGTCATCATTCGCCGCATTATCAATATGTGCGCGAACTTCGACATCTTTCTCCACATTTCCCGCGATATGATTTAAATTCATCATGAGCACTAAAAAGACGCCAACCAATGTCAAAGTGACCGTTACTGCACTGACTGAAGCAAATGTCATCCATCCATTACGGCCAATATTTTTAAAACTTTCACGGAAGTGACGGAGCAATGTTCTAAATTTCATATCCGTAATCACCTCGATGTTCATCGCGTACTATTTTTCCACTTTCAATGGCAATGACACGTCGTTTAATATTGTTGACGATGTCCCTATTATGAGTGGCCATGACAAGTGTAGTTCCGCGTTTATTAATTTCTTCAAATATGTTCATGATTTCCCATGATGTTTCGGGATCAAGATTACCTGTAGGCTCGTCGGCTATGACTACCTTAGGGTCATTGACGATCGAACGGGCTATTGCAACCCTTTGCTGTTCTCCACCAGATAACTCGGAAGGCAGCATTCTTGCTTTATGTTTAATGCCAACCAAATCAAGGACTTCCATGACTCTCTTTTTGATTTCTTCTGGATCCTTTTCAATAACTTCCATGGCAAAAGCAACATTTTCATATGCAGTGAATGTTTGAAGGAGTTTAAAATCTTGGAATACCATACCGATATTTCGGCGGAATAGAGGAACTTTCGAATTACGGATACTTGGCAGGCTTTGGCCATTGACCAAGATATTACCGCTTGTAGGCTTTTCTTCCCTATACATCATTTTGATGAAGGTCGATTTTCCGGCACCGCTCGGCCCCACTACATAAACGAACTCGCCTGGCTTTATTTTCACATTGATTCCATTAATGGCAATTACGCCATTAGGATATGTCTTTTTCACATCTATCATTTCTATCATTCTAAAACCACCTAATTTGCTTGGATTATCATTATGTATCAACAGCTATTCGACAATTTTCACTGAAATCTGACAGGATTCTCTCTTACTTGAGCACAGAAACATTATAACATCATATTTTGTCAAATTAAGCATAAAAAATATTACAGTTTCATTTCAGTTAGACATATATCAACATCTATGTAATAATTCCAGGATTTGATTGCTTGAAAAGGGGTAAAATGTGAGTTGTTTCGTGGTTTAAAGGAGGCTAAATGAAACGCCCAGCTTAGCAGGGCGTTTCATTAATCATTATTTATGTTCAGCAAGCCATTCAGCGACCATGCTCGCTTCCTTGCCCTGGATTATACCTTTTGGCATTCCGCCTTGACCATTCGCAATGACTTTTTCGATGTCTTCTTTTGATAGCTTAGAACCGACCTTCGTTAAATTCGGTCCCACGCCGCCTTCAAGATTCACTGCATGACAACTTGAACATTTGTTTTCATAAATTTTTGCGGCATCACCGGCACCTGCCGTAGTCGTTTCATTATTTTCATTTGCAGGCTCTTTATCTGCAGCATCATCGTTCCCACCGCATGCAGCCAAAGCCAAAGAAGTACCCAAAACTAAGGCTAACCACTTCATTTTCATTGAATTTACCCCCTCTGATTTATACCAGCACAAGAACATTATACCAATTTCAATCCAGTTTAAAACCCTCCCCAAGTACCTCCGATGCATCCATTACAATTACAAACGCTTTAGGGTCAACGAGTTTAACCAATTGTTTCAATTTGGTGAATTCCGACTGGTCTATTACGCACATCAAAATTGGACGAGCAACATCCGTATAGCCGCCATACCCGGATATGCCTGTTACACCCCGGTCCAGCTCATGTATGATAGCATCCCTTACTTCCATTTCTTTATTCGTGATAATTAATGACATCTTCGAACGGTTCAATCCAATCTGGACGAGGTCGATCGTCTTGCTTGTCACATACAATCCAATCAATGCATAAAGCCCTTTTTCAATATCAAAAACGATGGCAGCACTTAAAACGATAATTCCATCAATAACTGCCACACAGGTCCCCAATGACAGATGGGTATACTTATGGAAAATCTGTGCCGCCAAATCGGTCCCCCCTGTGGAACCCTTCCCGCGAAAGACGATACCCAGCCCAAGTCCGACAATCATCCCCCCGCAAATCGAACCAAGTAATGCATCATTCGTCCATGCATCCCAATCCTTTGTCAGGAATACCACAAAAGGCAGAAACAAGGTTCCAATCAGGCTTTTGGCTCCGAAATGTCTTCCAAGGATAATAAGCCCCGCAATGAACAAAGGGATATTAAAACCCCAAAGTACGTAGGCTGGCTCCCAACCGAGTGTTGAATCGAGAATCGTACTAATCCCGCTGACCCCGCCGGATGCGACCTGGTTAGGAAGTAAGAATACATTAAAACCAATGGCAATTATGGATGAACCGACAATCACCAATCCATACTCCGTTAACTTTTGAATGAAAGGGTGCTTCTGCTCCCGGTATCTTTTCTTCATTTTACATAAGTCTCCTCGAACCATCATTATTACCTAGTATTGGCCGAACGAGGTAGAGCATCCCTTTTCATTCCTGTAAATGTCAGCCAGAAAATTCGTTAAAAAGGAAAAAATAAAAAAAAAAGCCGGACCGTAGAAACCGGTCCGACTGGCTGATCTTATAATTTTGAACGCAGGTACGCATCAATAAACATATCGATATCGCCATCCATGACAGCTCCCAAGTTTCCGGTCTCCGCACTAGTACGGTGATCTTTAACCATGGAATACGGGTGGAAAACATAAGAACGAATTTGGCTTCCCCAACCAATTTCCTTTTGCTCACCACGGATTTCATCCAATTCCGCTTGTTGCTGCTCAATTTCACGTTGATACAATTTGGCTTTCAGCATATTCATGGCCTGGGCCTTGTTTTTGATTTGAGATCTCTCGTTTTGGCACGTTACCACGGTGTTCGTTGGTAAATGGGTGATCCGGACCGCCGAGTCCGTTGTATTGATATGCTGACCACCTGCACCACTTGCCCGGTACGTATCGATTTTCAAATCTTCCGTGCGTACTTCTATATTGATCGTCTCATCAAATTCCGGCATGACTTCACATGAAACAAATGAAGTATGGCGTCTTCCTGAGGAATCGAAAGGAGAAATACGGACAAGACGGTGTACCCCTTTTTCCGCTTTCAAATAACCATAGGCATTATGGCCTTTGAAAATTAAAGTGACACTCTTAATCCCAGCTTCATCACCTGGAAGGTAATCAAGGGTTTCCACTTTAAAGCCTCTTTTTTCACCCCATCTTGTATACATGCGCAGCAGCATGGAACCCCAATCCTGGGACTCCGTTCCGCCTGCTCCAGGATGCAGTTCAAGAATGGCATTTTTCGAGTCATATTCTTCACTTAGTAAAAGTTGAAGTTCAAAGTCATTCATCTTTT
This sequence comes from Peribacillus sp. NPDC058075, assembly GCF_042885195.1. Classification (NCBI taxonomy): domain Bacteria; kingdom Bacillati; phylum Bacillota; class Bacilli; order Caryophanales; family Bacillaceae; genus Peribacillus; species Peribacillus sp. NPDC058075. The sequence continues at coordinate 286,284 of NZ_JBHVSL010000002.1, forward strand.
GTGCAAGAACCGTGATCTCTTCTTCCAGCTCCGCTAAAAGTTCTTGATCATTCTCCTCTTTCACTAATTCATATGTCAAATCCAGATTTTCATAAGATTCATTCAGGTCGGACAATTGATTGACTTGTTCCTTTAAAGCATTCGTTTCATTGATGACAGTTTGTGCTTTTTGCTGATCATTCCAAAAATCGGGATGTGTCATCTCATTTTCCAGCTGTGCGATTCGTGCCTCTTTTTCATCTAAGTCAAAGAGACCCCCTAAAGTCCGTTAATCGTTGCGCTGTCCGTTCAAGTTCATTTCTAATTTCTGCTAATTCCATTTCTCTTCACCTCATTAAGTATGTTAAAAAAAATCCCTGAAGAGGGATTCCCTTCATTACAAATAAACCTCTTCAAACTATATGCAAACTAAACATGAAAAGAGGCGGCTAGCCTTGGACTTAACCGTCTCATCTTCATTATACACCTAACTTTAGCCTAAATTGCCATGGCAATTCTTATATTTTTTACCGCTGCCGCATGGGCATAACGCGTTTCTGCCAACGTCTTCCTTTTTACGGGCAGGGGCTTTTTTAACTTTTCCCCCGTCTTCTTCCTTCGGATTGACCGCTTGTCCTTTTATGACTTCCTTGCGTTCCAAATTGTTGCGGATTTCAGCCTTCATGATGTATTTCGCGACTTCATCTTCCATTGAAGCAATCATCGCTTCAAACATTGCGAAACCTTCTGATTGATATTCACGAAGCGGATCGATCTGACCATAAGCACGAAGGTGGATCCCTTGGCGCAATTGCTCCATCGCATCAATATGGTCCATCCACTTACTATCGACTGCACGAAGCACGATTACTTTTTCGAATTCACGCATTTGTTCTTCAGACAGCTCTTCTTCTTTTTGGTCATAGCCTTCTTTCACTTTGGCTAAAATGAACTCAACCAATTCCGATTCGTTTTTCCCTTCCAAATCAGCCACAGTGATTGAACCTTCATTGAATAGGTTACCATTCAGGTAATCGACAAGGCCTTGTAAATTCCAGCCTTCCTCATCGCCCATTGGTGCAAACGCGACAACATTTCGCTGGATGGATGCCGTGATCATCGTTTCGACGATTTCACGTAAGTTTTCACTTTCCATGACATCGAAACGCTGTTTATAGATAATTTCCCGTTGTTGACGGAGAACATCATCATACTGCAGTAATTGCTTACGTGAATCGAAGTTATTGCCTTCGACACGTTTCTGTGCGGATTCAACGGCCCTTGTCACCATTTTACTTTGAATTGGCTGGGAATCATCCATACCTAGGCGTGCCATCATATTTTTCATGTTATCCGAACCGAAGCGGCGCATCAATTCATCTTCCATTGATAAATAGAATTGAGTGACCCCTGGATCTCCCTGACGGCCGGACCGGCCACGCAGCTGGTTATCTATACGCCTGCTTTCATGACGTTCCGTACCGATTACAGCAAGCCCCCCAAGCTCCTTGACACCTTCACCAAGCTTGATGTCCGTACCGCGCCCTGCCATGTTCGTAGCGATCGTAACTGAGCCTTGATTACCTGCATTCGCAATGATTTCCGCTTCACGCTCATGGTTCTTGGCATTCAAAACATCGTGAGGGATTCCTTTTTTGGATAAATAGGCAGATATGACCTCAGATGTTTCGATGGCAACCGTACCGACAAGCACAGGCTGACCCTTTGTATAACGTTCGGCGATGTCTTCCACAACAGCCTTGAATTTCCCATCAGTTGTCGCGTATATAAGATCTGCCCTGTCATCCCTGATGATATTCCTATTTGTCGGGATCGCAATGACATTCATATTATAAATATTGCGGAATTCCTCTTCTTCCGTTTTGGCTGTACCAGTCATACCTGAAAGTTTTTCATACATCCTGAAATAGTTCTGGAATGTGATCGTCGCAAGAGTCATGCTCTCATTTTGAATTTCAAGTCCTTCTTTCGCTTCGATCGCCTGGTGGAGACCTTCGCTGTATCGGCGGCCTTTCATCAAACGGCCAGTGAATTGGTCAACGATGACTATCTCGCCTTCCTGGACCACATAATCCACATCCAAATGCATGGAAACATGAGCCTTTAACGCCTGATTGATATGATGATTCAAAGTAACGTGACTAATATCGAATAAATTATCGATATTAAATGCTTTTTCAGCTCGATTCATCCCATCTTCCGTCAGCTGAACACCTTTTGTCTTCTCATCATATGTGTAGTCCGTATCTTTCTTTAAGGTTCTAACAAACGCATTGGCCTGGATATAAAGCTGAGCCGATTTTTGTGCCGAACCGGAAATGATCAATGGCGTTCTCGCCTCATCAATCAAAATCGAATCGACCTCATCGATGACAGCGAAGTGGAGCGGACGCTGTACCATTTGCTCTTTATATAACACCATATTGTCACGAAGATAATCAAAACCTAACTCATTATTCGTACTGTACGTAATGTCCGCATTGTACGCCGCCTGCTTTTCTTCTTTAGAATGACTGTTCAAATTCAACCCGACGGTCAAACCGAGGAAGTCATACAATACACCCATCTCGGTGGCATCACGGTGTGCCAAGTATTCATTGACAGTAACGACATGTACACCTTTACCGGTAAGCGCGTTTAAATAAACCGGCATCGTGGATGTTAAGGTTTTACCTTCCCCTGTTTTCATCTCGGAGATATTTCCATCATGAAGGGATGCCCCACCCATGATTTGAACACGGTAAGGATATAAGCCCAGAGCACGCTTTGCCCCTTCACGCGCTACCGCAAAAGCCTCGACAAGCAAATCATCAACGGTTTCCCCATTTTGATAACGCTCTTTAAACTCACCCGTTTTGGCACGCAACTGTTCATCCGATAACGCCGCCGTTTCATCAGCCAGCGCTTCGACCTGATCGGCGATTTTTTCCAAACGTTTGATTTCTCGCTTATTCGGATCAAAAACTTTATTTAATATATTAAGCATTCAATAACGCTCCTCTATTATGGTAATGATCGTTCAATGACAAAATTCATATAAGTAAGAAGAAACACACTTCTATTATTACTAATGCACGCTTAATTTTACCACTTCTGTCATAGAGGTACAACTTCATGTCACTTCCCTGGTATAGACCTCAATTCATTTCTTGCGAAAAACAATGGATAAATGAGGAGTAAAACTGTTAAAATAGAAGGAAGTATAAAAAATATGTTGCAAACTCCCCACTATTCCATATGTAAATGAGAATTATCCATAACCTTCCATCACTAGATGCTGTGTGTCCTCTTTAGCGATAGCATGTCAAGGTAATCCAGCCTTTTAGGCGTCATGTTTATTGAATGAAAGGCGGGCTACTGAAACTTATTAGCGGAAGATAAATAGAACATGTTTCGAGGTGGTATTGATGATTGGTGAACGTGTAAAAAAACTGCGAGAAGAAAAGAAAATGTCGATGACTGAACTTGCCGATAAAGCGGGTGTCGCAAAGTCTTATTTAAGTTCGCTCGAGCGGAACTTACAAACGAATCCTTCTATTCAATTTCTTGAAAAAATCTCCGCCGTACTTAACATTCCTGTTGATGCCCTGCTTTATGATGCACCAAATAAGGAAACCTTGGACACCGACTGGATGAAAATCGTTGAGGAGGCCATGAATTCGGGTGTTTCAAAACAACAATTCAGGGAATTCATCGAGTTTAATAAGTGGAGAAAAGATAAAGAAGAGTAGAGTGGTAGTGCACTAGTTTACCTACATAAACCTGAAGAATACAGTTTGAATAAGCTAGACTTGTTTGAATCTCAAGGAGGAATAAGCCCTATAAACAGCTAATGAATCGAATTACTGTTTATAGGGATGTTCTCAATCTTGATCGAAAGCTATTTTCCATTGTTCTCCTCTAATGTTACCTCAAGGCCTTCCCGTTTAAAAAAAGCACTGATTTCCTCTTTTTTGAAACCCAAGCTCCTTGCTTCTGAAATCAATTTCACCCATTCTTGGTCCATTTCCACATTAGCCACCTCTTCTACCTCCTAAAATACTCTTTGTATTTCAGGCTGACCAGCCATCATAGTCTCGAGGACCTTAGACCTGTGCCTTTGCGCCCTCATCTTTCAATAAGTTTGCCTTTGTCGTGGTATTTATTACCAAATACATTGCTTATAATCATATTATAACGGATGCCCACTCCATATATTGCTATTTTATGTCGGTAATCTACCAAAATGCAAAAACTTTTATCCGACAAAATATTACAATATTAAGAAAATTCTAATTGTTGATAATTTTTTAGTTCCTTTCCTTTTTTATATAATAGTAAATATTGCTCTTCTTAATATTCCGTTGCTGTGTATTAATTCTCTCCATTGTAAGTGCATCCAAGGCTTTTTGCGCAGTTAAATCCTCACCGCAAGTCGGGCAAAGCCACTTTCCATATTCCGCACTGCTAAAAGAAGCCCTATGGCAAGTATGGCAATTCTTTCGATACAAGTAATCCAACCCCTCTGCACCCTGATCAAATTGTTTTTTATAAATAACCAGATGTTCTTTTTAAAGAACCTACAATTTGAGTATAGTGCAAAAGAAAGGGGTTATTGAATAGGTAAAATTGACTATTTATCTTAATAAAGAACAATTGCCGTTCTTTAAAAAGGATTCTTCATTGATATGGATTCTTTAGAGAACAAAAGAAGCAATCATTTTTTCCTTTTCAAACGAATTCTATCAACAGGCATTAAAAAGCACAACCCAAAGGCTGGGCTGTGCTTGTGATCATAAAATAATAATTAACTAGGTTCAATCAATCCATAGCGTCCATCTTTTCGGCGGTACACTACGTTCGTTGTATTAGTATCCGCATTCGTGTAAACGAAGAAACTGTGACCAAGCATATTCATTTGTAAAATCGCTTCTTCACTGTCCATCGGCTTTAAATCAAAGCGCTTATTACGGACCACTTCAATATCATTATCGTCTTCGAATTCATCCACCACTTCGTCAACTTCCGTATTGAAGGCGAATGCATCTGGTGCAGCCGATAGATTATTCCGGAACTTACGATTGACCTTCGTTTTATGTTTACGAATTTGGCGTTCAAGCTTATCATTGATCAAGTCAATGGCAGCATACATATCCGCATTTTCCTCTTCAGCACGAAGAACCAAATTCTGCATGGGAATCGTCACTTCGACCTTTGATGTATTATTGTTCACTTTTAAATTCACTAACACATTTGCATCTGGTGTATTGTTAAAATATCGTTCTAACTTGCCAATTTTCTTTTCGACGTATTCTCGAATTGCTGGAGTTACCTCAATGTTTTCACCGCGTACGTTGTAATTCATAAAGTGAGTCCTCCTTAAATTAAGACTATACAGTTAGATTCTACAATACCCCTCCGGTTCCTTTTAGAAACACATCATGAAATATGTCGAAATATTGAAACAATTGTCGGAAGGTTTGGAAAGGGTTGATGTCTGCCCTAGCTTCATTATATCAAATGCTATGCTAGAAAGAAAAAATTAAGCCTATTTTATTTACAGAAAATTTAAAAATAATTAACATAAAAACCGTTTGGAATCCAAACGGTTGGGTAATCAATTTCTTTTATCGTAAAACATGCCATCCACTGATAGACTTTCATACGGGTTCGTGTATTTATTGGATGATTTTTTCTTCTTATTTATTTCCTGGATATCCCGCTGAATCTCTTGCTTTTGAAGCTTCAGCAAGTGATCGACCTTTTGGTTGAGCAACAGTGCTGCACGTCCCAGCTGCTGCTCTTCAGCAGTAAAAGGGGGGGTGATTTGAGAAAGAAGTCCATCCCGCTGATCGATCAGCTTTGTGATCCTTTCTATTTTATCATCACGCTCTATGATCGTGTGATCTTCCAGAACGGCAAGTAATTCAGCAGTCAACTCATGAAACGTCCTAATCACCATTACACTTGACCGCTTTGGGCAAATTGTTTTTTGCGATTGATTTGAATTACTTCCTTCCAAGTATTCCGGAACTCCGTAACAAGGCCCTCCACTTCTTCCAAGGCAGCAACATCATTTTTCATATTCGCTTCGATCAGACGCCGATTCATGAAATCATACAGACTCATCATATCTTTGGATACATCCGCATCCATATCCAGCGTCACCATCAATTCGCGGATAATATTCTGCGCCTTGATGATGTTCGTATTCCTCGCTTCGATATTTCCTGCTTCGATGGCTCTCTTCCCAAGCATGATGAACTTTAGGCAGCCATTATAAAGCATTAATGTAAGCTCTCCCGGGGAGGCGGTATTGACTGAATTTTGCTGATACGATTGATAGGGATTATTTATCGCCATACTTAACTTCCTTTCCGACTTCCTTAACTAAAATAAGAAGCTAACGATGAACTTTGGCTGTTCGCCTTTTGAATCGCTTTTTCCATCGCCGTGAATTGGCTGTAGTAGCGCGATTCCAATTTCGTTAACTTTGCTTCAAATGATGAGATCCGGGTATCCAATCCGTTCACCAGCTTCCCGATGGTAAACGAGTTATTAACAAATCCGGCCTTCCCGGCCTTTTCCGTTATCGTTTTCATGGAAGATTGTATATCGGCGCGCAAACGGCGCGCCAGTCCTTTTTCGCCTATTTCCGTTCCATCCGCCATGAACATATTATAAATCGCATTTGGATCTTCAGAAATGGCAGCCCGGAGCTTATCCTCATCAATCGTTAATTTACCGCCCTCGAGGTAATTCTTCGTTGTGGTAATGCCCAAACTGCTGAGACTGTTCTTTCCTGTGATCCCATCCACCGAAGTGTATAGGGAAGATCTCATCGTGGTCAGGAGACTTTTTAACGTCGAATCGCTTTTTAACGTTCCGCTCTTCGCCTTTTCTTCCCACAGCTTCACTTCATCCTCTGTCATAGCCTTCTTTTGCTCGGTTGTAAGCGGGGTGAATGAGCGATATTTCGCTTCGCCTGTTTTATCCTGAATCTTTTTAATGATTTCATTGTACTTATTCACAAACTGAGTGACTGTGTCCAAGATGGAATCCACATCAGCTGTTGAAGAGAAAGTGACGGTATCCGCCGTTTTTTGCTTCACCGTTATTTCCGCTCCATTAATCTGAAACGTATTCGAAGGCCGGGAAATTTCCAGTCCATTATAAGTAATCGATGCATTTTCCCCTTTTGTGCCGCCAGTCCCTTCATTGTTACTGCTCATTTTTAACATATTGAAAAAATCCCCGGTGCCCCCTAATTCAATTTCAGCTCGATCCTTAACATCACCGGTATGTTTAGCAGTGATGGAAAACTGCTGGGACGTTTCATCGAAAAACAAAGTCACTCCCGAGTTAGCATTAATTTTATTGATGACACTCTCTAACGTATCATCCGCATTAAGGGTAAGCGTATACGGTTTTTCCACTGTTGCCCCATCTTTTACTTCCGTATCAAAACTGCCATCTTTATTGATGGCCAGTATCGTAATATCTTGAGGTGTCGTGATTCCCAATTCCGATAATTTCTTTTTAGGGTCGGTGACAGCTGATTTTTCTGTACTTGTCATCGTTGCTGCTTTGGCAAGCCCATTGACTTGTACATTCCCGGAAAAATCACTGGTCGAATTCACATTTCTCACGGATACAGCATCTGGATTCGATACCGACACCTTCTTTTTAATAAAGGAAGACTTCTTCCCAATCCCATCACGAATGAGCGTATCCAATTCTGATAATGATGTATTGATCGCGCGGTAATCATCCCGCTGCCACTCGGAATTCTGCTTTTTCTGTGTTAATTTATCCAAAGGCACCCGTTCTGCCTGCATCATGCTTTTAACTATTTCATCAATGTCCATCCCGCTTGCTAAACCACTGATTCGTACCACAATTGATCACCCGCTTATATTTTTTCATCCACCATTATGCCGACAAACTCCGTCATTGCCGCGTAGAAATCCAATAACTTCTTAGGTGGGATCTCCCGAATCGTCTCATCCGTTACGTCATCCACAACCTTGACATAATACTCATCCAGCTTCTCATGATATTCAAAACGAACGGCCGTATGAGTTGGATTAAGGAAGGTGTTCAAACTATCAACCGCTTCCTGCACCTTTTCTTTTGAAGGCACATCAGTAGATTCCACACTTTGCTCCGAATAGGCAAGCGTATTCATTTCCCGTTGATAATATGTACTGATTCCTTCCGAGATTGCTGTTCTAAGTTGTGAGGAAAGAATATTCGTGGACAAACTCTCCAGCATCTAAATAGCCCCCCCATATGACCTCTTTACTATTTATATCGGTAATTAAGATTTTATATTTAGTCACTCTTGGATTTTGGTTGCACCAGCAGACATTCATTAAAGATCCTTTGCTATAAAAGAGATCCTACTAAAAAACTCCAGAAAAATATCTGGAGTCTCAGTTGTTTTAGGCTTTTAAATTTTGACCGTTGATTTCCACTCCAGGCACTCGCTTTCCACGGGGTCTCCCTTGACTCGCATTCCCGCAGGCGTCTCGCACCTACCGTTCTAATTAGATCTCCATGAAATATAAGATGGAATCCCTATTGCCCATACGTTTTGAAGGTTTATACTGTGACCGTTGATTTCCTCTCCAGGCACTCGCTTTCCGCGGGCGGTCCGGGGAGCCTCCTCGGCGCTTTGCGCCTGCGGGGTCTCCCTTGTACTCGCATTCCCGCAGGAGTCTCGTACCTTCCGTTCCAATCAACTTTGTTTTAACATTTAGTTAGGACTTCTCTTTTTATTCAAATGAATGAACATACTAGGGATCGATATATCTCATCCGGCTTGTGATTGATAGCTGTATTCACCAGTAATTTAACCATACACAGTAATCACATCTTCATCTACGTATTCTGTGGTAACATCATACCCAATGAAGGTAATATCATTAGATTGTAGCCATAAGATTCCTTGGTGACATAACGAATGGCCCCCTACTTTTTAAGGGGCAGTAAACTCTTTTTTTCTACATCGCAGTGTTCCTTACACCCTTCAATCAGTACAAAAAAAGAGCCTGACACAAAGTGTCAGACCCTTTATTGTTAAGCTAACTCTTCAATTAACGAAGTAACTGAAGAACGCCCTGCGGTTGCTGGTTCGCTTGAGCCAACATTGCTTGTGCTGCTTGAGAAAGAATAGAATTCTTCGTTTGGTTCATCATTTCTTTCGCCATCGTGCGAACATTTACTTTCATAAATGACCAGACTATATCTTCACCCTCTAGTATTCTAGTAGGGGTCGGGCACTTCGGATTCACAATGCTGATGTACATTGTTTCACCTATGGATTTCATCACCATAGCTTGAGCCTTAGATGGTCTATCCTAGTCGTTGAACCTTCTCCACTCTTTCGAGACAGGAGCTTGGCTGCTGATTGCCCAATCTTTTCTTTTTTCAAACCTTCACGCTTGTCGTTTCCAACTACGTTGTGGTAAGAAAAGCTCTAAGGGTTTTCCAGCAATTCACCCGATAATAATCTCAAGCCGTTACCAGCTAGGACGACTGTGCTTGTCACTGTTATTAAGCAGCTAAAGCATAATCTACGTCACGGATACGAGATTCCGCAGCAGTTAGGTTCTCAGAAGAATTATTAAGATTGTTAATAGTATGATCTAGACGATTTTGATTTGCACCTAAATCAGAACGAGCAGTTGATACTTTTCCGATAGCTGCATCAATTGCAGTAAGGTTAGCGTCTGTACTAGCTTTAAGACCATCCCATTTTAATACAGTACTATCAACACCTAAATCAGCTGCATTAAATCCTTTACTAGCAGTACCAGAATTGATTGTGATATTGTGTTGTTGAGTTTTATTCGCACCAATTTGAAGATCTTTATTAAATGAACCATCTAATAACTTTTTACCGTTGAATTCAGTACGGCTAGCAATTCCATCTAACTCGCTCTGTAATTGTGTAACTTCCGCGCTAATAGCTGTAAAGTCTTCTGTTTGGTTTGTACCTTCGTTACCTGCTTGTACAGTTAACTCACGCATACGCTGAAGAATAGAGTGAGTTTCATTCAATGCACCTTCAGCAGTTTGAATTAATGAAATACCATCTTGAGCATTACGAGCTGCTTGATCTAATCCGCGGATTTGGCCACGCATTTTTTCGGATATTGATAATCCAGCAGCATCGTCTCCAGCTTTGTTGATGCGCATACCTGATGCTAGTTTCTCCATTGATTTGGATTGTGCGTTTGTTGCTGCACCTAGTTGACGATGTGTGTTTAAAGCTGTGATATTGTGATTGATGATCATTTTTGTTTCCTCCTTGAGTTTTAAGTTCCCACGTCCATGTGGTTGTTTACGATGGGCAGTGAATAAGTCGGCCGCCTATTTCACTGCCCATCGTTGTATACTTAATATCGACCTGCTTGGAAACATATTTAGCTGATTTTACGATTTTTTCTTGAAATACTCATTTATGCCTTCCAGAAAATTGGTTTCTGTTTTGGAGGCTTTTTTATTTTCCTGCTGGATGGACAGGTAGATCTCCTTCCTATGGATATCGACGTTTTTCGGGGCATTGATCCCCAGTTTGATCTGCTCTCCCTCGACAGACAGGATCGTAATTTCGATATCATCGCCAATCATGATTGCTTCATTCGGTTTTCTGGTCAAAACGAGCATCATTTCCCCCCCTGTTCTGCTGGAGGTTCAAACAGTTTGTGCTTTGTACGGTATTCACTGGCATTCATGATGAATTGCTTTCCGATTTTTTTAGGGCCGTTTATGATGATGGGTGCCTGGAGATTCGCCGTCGTTTCATTGAAAGGCTCCTGGATCGTTAAGATGACGAAAGTAATGACTTCCTGTTCCGTTTCTATTTGTAAAGAAGATAATACCTCATCTGTAAGCTTCACTTCGTAATCATGAAACACTTCAAAAGGATCGGTAACAATGAAGGCAAGCTCTTTTGTTTTTGTCGATTGCAGGACGAAAAATGGCGTGTCATCCAAAGCTAGCAAGCAAAACTGTTTTTCTTCTAAAAATCCTGGTATTCCGCTTCCAAATACATAAATCTCTTTCTCTTCCAATTCCAGTTCGCCATGAAATTTTGTTTGTAGAATCATCTATGTTTTCACTTCCCTATCTCATCCGGATATAAATTGATGAAATCTATATCCAGCGCATTTTTTTGTAGAATTTCGACATCAACACTGCCTGGTGTGTATGTATGGTTCACCCTATTGATTTGAGCATCAATGATTGGTTTTTGGGTGGTTGCTTCAATCTTCACTTCCGCCTGCAGGTAGTCAAGCTTCACGCTGAATGGAGAGGGAATCCAGCCGAGATTGAAGCTCTTCTCAGGTCCTTTGCTGTTTTGCCTGGCCTGTTCAGCGAGTGGATTACCGCCTTTTTCAATATGCCTTAGCTCCATTCCCTGCTGGGCACGTCTTGCCATACCCGCCAGCCAATCCTGATATCCCTGCTGCGCAAATTCATCGACTCTTACTGAGAGGCTTTTCAAATCCATGTCTTCTCTTGCTTTTGACTGATCGATCGTCAGCTTGCCTGGGGTCGTTTGAATCTCGAGGATCGCTTGCGGCTGTTGAATGGATTGGACCGCAGCCTTTTGTTCGATTTGCTGTACAGGCTGTTCTATATTCATTCCAATCTTCATTGGGGTAGTTTGCAATCTAATTTGCGGAATCTGCATCATCAACACTCCTTATAGAAAAAAGCTATCCATTTAAGAATAGCTTAGCGAAGAAAATCCAATAAACTCGGCTGCATGATTTTTGCGCCGATGCTTAAAGCAGCACTATGGACACTTTCCTGGGTCGTCAAATCCATGATCGCCTTTTCGATATCGACATCCTCATTTTTCGAAAGGATTTCAGTGGCAAAAACCTCCTGCTGCTTGAGACGGTCCGTCATCAGCTCAATCCGATTCTGCCTAGCGCCTACCTGGGCCTGCATGCTTAAGAACGTGTTTATCGTTGCGTCAAGTCCTTCCAGTGTGCCGCTCACGTCTCCGCCGTTTTCGAGTGCCTCGATTGTCTTGTCGATGCTTCCGCCGGCAGCTAGTGCATCACCAAAAATCTTGGAACCGTCCGTATTGATCTTAAGGGAAATCCCGGAAAACACTTCAAGGTTTATGTCCCCCGTGCCATACACGGTATTTCCATTCCCATCTTTAACGGACGACGGTCTCACATTCGTATCCTGGCCGTTGAAAATATACTTCCCGCCAATCTGTGTGTCTCCAAGAGTTATGAGATGTTCTTTTAATTGTTTAATTTCTTCAGTAATTGTTTTAAGCTGTTCCCCTTCATACGTGCCATTGCTGCCTTGAACGGTTAATTCACGAATCCGCTGCATGGCGGAAACACTTTCAGTAATGGCATCATCCGTGCTGTCGATCCAATTGGTCGCCTCGGCAATGTTACTTTGATACTGCCCTATTTGATTGAGGTTTGTCCTGTACCCCATCCCCATCATGGCCGCAACAGGGTTATCGGATGGCTTGGAGAACTTCTTTTGAGAAGAAACCTGTTCTTGCAGCCTGGACATCTTTTCGTAACTGCTGCTTAAATTGCTCAGCATATTATTGGTTAGCATCGATTGCGTTACCCGCATATTCGTCTCCTCCTATCATCGGCCTACTGTACCCATTCCGTTTATGATTTTATCGAGCATTTCATCCATCATCGTCATCATTCTTGCGGATGCGTTGTATGCCTGCTGGAATTTGATCATGTCCGTCATTTCTTCATCAAGGGATACGGAACTGACTGACTCCCTATTTTGATTGACCGAGGCAGCAAGCACGACAGAGTTGGAAAGGTTCTTTTGGGCGCTTTGGGAATCCACACCAAGCTTTCCGATGATACCGGAATAATAAGTGTCGAAGCTTCCCGTCAATTCATCGGAGTTTTGGCCTTTAGTCGAGTACTCACTGAACGCCTTCTTTTTAAGGTCAGCCAGGAGTTTGGCGTTTTCATTATCACCGGATGCCCCTCCGCTTTTACCGCCTGCGGCAATTTTTGTGGGGTCCTTAATGATTTCACCATTCACCGTGATGCTTTGGGCGGCACTTTTACCAGGTTCAAGTTCAAAGAAGTTCAGTGCGGAAGTGCTGTCATCACCTAGGGCATAACCTTGTTTATGGATGGCATTGAACTCATTCACAAAAGCCGTAGTCATATTATCAATTTTTTTCAGCATATCAGGATAAGCGCCGCCGATCGTGCCATCAGCCTTCTTATAGCCGAAGCTGTTGATCAGACCGGACAGTTCTCCGGAGAAATTGTAATCCGTCAATGTTTTCGAACCAAACTTCAATCCGTCCACCATACCTGTCGTTTTATCATGGCTGACTTCAACTTTCGAAGTTCCCACCATCCCGGTTTGGTTAACACTGACTAGATTGATGGGCGGCACAAAAGACGAACCGTCTTCTTGCATCAATTCGATGTTGTATAGCCCTGTGGCCACATCGCTGGCTCTGCCGTAATCCGTCGGAATGACATTATTCACCTTAATGCTGACAAGCTGTGAGAGATTGTCCACGAGTACATCACGTTTATCGTAAAGGTCATTAGGAATATAACCATGAGGCTCCACTTTGCTGATCTGTTGGTTAAGCTGATCAATACTGCTGATGAGCGTATTGATTTCGTTCGCTTTGACGTTTATCTGATTGCCGATATCCGTTTGAACGTTCGTAAGCGAGTTGTAATAGTAGTTCAGGGTATCCGCGACCATGACGCCCGTCGAGGCAACGACCTCACGTGCCCCGGAGTTTTCCGTATTCGCCGTCAGCCCCTGCAGCGAATTCCAGAACTTCTCCATCGTGGCGGCTAATCCGCTGTCGGTCGGCTCGTTCATGACGCCTTCCATTTTCGTCAAGGATTCGCTCATGGCCCCGTAATAACCGATTTTATTACTTTGTGTCCTGTATTGTGCGTCCAGGAAACTGTCCCGGATCCGCTGAACCGTTTCAGCTGCCACCCCTGTCCCGATTTGGCCGGCAACGCGCGGGCTGTTCAAACCGACAGTAGGAAAGCCCGACGTCTGGACCAGGTTGACCCGCTGTCTTGAATATCCTAATGTATTGGCATTAGCTACATTATTCCCTGTTGTATACAAGGCCCCTTGAGAGGTGGATAATCCGCGTTTGGCAGTCTCAAGTCCCATAAAGGTTGAAATCATTTGCTCGCACCTCCATCTTTTTTCTGCTTATTATGCTTTGGAATCAAACATTCCCATGCCGATATTGGCCGTTTTCTTTACCGAATCCCCATAATTCAGATTCTGGTTCTGCGGCCTCAGCATATTCAAAGAGAGATTGATGAATTGAAGGGACTGATAGATCAATTGCTGATTTAAATCGTTCCGCTCCTTCAGCTTTGCCACCTCATCCATCAATTCCGCTTTTAGCCTTTCAAGGATTTCCATTTCTTCTGGTCCCGTCAGTTCCGTTACGGTATGGATGGAGGAAGGCAGTCCCGCCGTTCCATTGGCTGCAAGAAATTCCTCGACCGCCCTGCCTCTTTCCTTATCCGTTTGACTGATCGCTTTAATATGCTTTTGTTCCGAAATCAGCAGGGCACTAATCGCCTCGGTATCATTTGCTTTTAAAATGGCCGTTTTTCTTATCGCCAATTGATTGAAGCTTTTATGAAGCTTTATCAATTTTTCAAGCGATTCGATAATGTTCCGTGCAGACATTTTGCTGCCTCCCCCACTCATAAATGAAGGACGGAAAATAACTCCGTCCACTTCATTCAAGCTTTTTCATTGAAAATTCATTTCCGGTAAAAATCGATGAGACCCTTAGCCGTTGCTTGTGCATTCAATTTATAATTTCCTTTTTCAACTTGGATTTTCAATTCGTCCACTTTCGCTTGTCTTGCAGCAAGAATCGGTGATGATTGCTGCATTTCTTTTGCCGCTGAAGAAATTTCAACTTTATCCGAGGATTTGACCTTGGTTTCTTTGATATTCCCCGTTTTATTGGCTTGAAGATTATAAGGGTTAACACCTGTCATACCGACGTTATTGATTTTCATATTCCAGATCCTCTCCTTCGGTCGATTTTATAAATCCCATAATGTTTCGATTCCTTAACACATGAAATGGTTCTGGACTGTGTTATTCTCCCTATCGTTATTATCGACAAGGAATGGATTTCTTTAATTGTTTCGGTCAATCTTCCTTCGACATCCATTGTCGAATCTTGTTCTCAATATCGAATATTTTAACAAATAACGCATCATGTTTCCATGATTTATCCTTTTTGATCATCCTTCATGTAGTACGTATTTTTTTTATCATTTCCTTGAATTTCAGTCAGGCGCTTTTCCTCATTTTCAAACGCCTGCAAATCGGTAAGCAGTGAATCGCTGCATTTACCGCATAGCCTTCCGCTATTTATGTTAGCGCCGCACTTTTCACATGGAATTCCTAGATTGGGAAACTGCGAAATTCTCAGCTTTCCTGTTCTCACAAACTTAATAATTAACGTTTCTTCAACGCCGGTGTCCTTAACCACCTGCATCATGGACGCCGTTCTATTTATTTTCTTGCGAATATATGCATACACTTTATCATATTGGGCTTCTTCTTCTTTATAACAGGCATCGCATACATCACGGAATTTCGTCATAACGAATAACGAATTACAGCTTGGACAGTTGAATACTTCCATCGAGGCCCCTCCTTCACCATCACAGCGATTATTCTTCAGTACTGTATATATCGAATAATACCGGCGATACTTTAGGGATGTTCATTAAAATAAGCTGTTTCACCTAGCCAGGGTGATGGATGATACTTCTTTGGCCCCAGCCATCATTAAGGCTTTGGCTGCATGCCTGAGAGTTGTGCCTGTCGTGTAAATGTCATCGATGATCAAAATTGATTTATGCTCCAGCAAATCTGATTGCATGACCTGAAAAACCTGCGGTAATGACATTCTCTCTTGACGTGATTTTTTTGATTGTTTTTCCGTATTGATTCTTGTCAAGATCTCAACCGACTGAAGTCCAAGAAGGTCTGCCAAGGCCTGTGCCTGGTTGAATCCCCGTTCCCTAAGCCGTTCACGACTAAGCGGGATGACCGTTACGAGGTCAAACTCCATGTCCTTTAACCCTTCTTTCAAAAAAGGGACGAAAACCTCAGCTAATGCATAATCCCCACGGTACTTATATTTAGCAATAATATCTTTTAAGTATTCATTATAATGAAATAGCGATATGTTCTTCGACAAATAGCCGCGCCATTCCTTATTCCTTTCCCATCTTGAACAATCCGGACAGAGGGCACCGGTAATATGAACCCCACCAAGCTCCCTTGAACACATTGTGCATGTTTCTCCGGTAATCCTATTAAGCTTCCCCTCACACCCTGCGCAGATTGCTCTTGACTCTACCTGCTTAAGCAAGCCCCTCCATGTCAACGCCTGCTTCATTCTTTCATCACAAACAAGACATCTATTCATAAGAGCAGCCCCCTTTTCATGGCATCTTTATTCATCATTTGAATATGGTGAACCGCCTCGACCATCGCTTTACTTTTACCGTAATGAAAAAAGGTAATCGTCCCGGCAGGATTAGCAAAGCTTCTCCCTACCCTGCCGGCAATCTGAACGAGGGCACTATCAGAAAACACTTCATGTTCAGCACCGATCACGGCTACCTCCAGCCTCTCAATAGTTACGCCTCGTTCGAGGATGGTCGTGGTCAGTAATCCCGGAACCAATCCATGTCTTAGTGCCATTACTTTTTCCTTTCGATCAGGGTGCCGGGAGTGGACAATCGTTAATTCTGGGGACAGCATTTGAAACAGCGGAATGACCTGCTCCATCACTTCAATGCTTGGAAAAAATAAGAGGAAGGGGATGTTCCGCTTAAGGCGTTCACTTACCCAGCCGTTAATTTTGGAAGGAATCTTTTTTTGAAGAAAGAGTTTTTGCCAATTGCCGCTCCACTTCATTTCAGGGACAGGGATTGGCTGACGATGATAACGGGCCGGGATTATGACGGCTTTCAATTTACCGCTGCGGTATTGCCGCTGCATCCGTTTCGAAGGTGTGGCGGTCAAGTAGATGGTTGACGCAGAAACCTTTTTTGATTTATTGACCGCATATTGCAGCGAATCATCAATTGAGTAGGGAAACGCATCGACTTCATCAACGATGATGACATCGAAAGCTTCAATAAAACGAAAAAGCTGATGTGTCGTGGAAACGGTTAGTGGTGAAAATCCATGTCGATCGGCACTGCCGGCATAGAGAGTCGTGACTTCAATGGCAGGAAAGGCTTTTTTTAACCTTGGGGATAGTTCGAGAACGACATCGGTTCGCGGTGTTGCCAAACAAATCCGTTTCCCGGCATGCAAGGCTGCCTCGATCGCTGGGAATAGGACCTCCGTCTTTCCTGCCCCGCATACAGCCCATACCAGGAGTTCACCTTTTTCGTTTACAGCTTCAACGACACGGTCGGAGGCATTTTGTTGACCTTCCGATAAAGCGCCTTCCCATCTCATCACAATGTCAGGAATCTTAAACTGAATGCCGGGTCCGGTCCACCTATATAGCTTTGCACATTCACTGACCCGTCCCATCATGATGCATGAGCGGCAGTACGTGCAAACTTGATCGCAAATCTTGCAAGGGAATGTATAAAACAAAGTTTGTTCTTTGTTACCGCAGCGCATACAGAGAAAACTGCCGTTCCAGGTTTGCACGCCGCAAGTTTCCGAGACATACCCATTCTTGAGATGTTCTGTGAGGAGTTCTTGAGAGAAGGGGATTTCGATGGCCAAAAGATGTTTTCCGGTGAGATGGTTCTGAAGTTCCGGGGAATAAGGGGGGGAGATGTTCATTTGTTCCAAACTGCAACCTCCTTTTCTTGATAAATTACGCTCATCCTTATCATTCGCTTTTTACTCCCGGATTCCTTTTTACTCCCGGATTCCTTTTTGCTCCATGAAAAAACGCCTTTCCCTTTCGAAAGGCGTCACAACTTAAATTTTATACCAGCCCATCCCCATCGAGCCTTCGCCCAGATGCGTTCCGATTACTGGACCGAAGTAGCTGATGTCGAACTCGACATTCGGGAACCGGGCTTCAAGTTCTGCTTTCCAGTCTTTTGCTTCACTTTCCCGTTTTGCATGAATAATGACAGCTTTATATTTCTCTCCGCTCGCCGCGTCTTCTCCAAGCATATCGGCAATCCGCTTCATCGCCTTTTTTCTTGTACGGATTTTTTCGAATGGGACGATGACTTTATCTACAAAATGGAGAACCGGCTTCACTTGAAGCAAACTGCCAATCAATGCTTGGGCACTGCTTAAGCGCCCCCCGCGCTGCAGATGGGATAGGTCATCTGCCATGAAGTATGCCTTGACCGAAGGCTTCATTTCTTCGAGCCTGGCTATGATTTCTTCTGCACCTTTACCATCAAGTGCCATCTTTGCCGCCTCGATCACGTAAAATCCCTGTACCATACAGCTGATTTCCGAATCAAAAGCATGAACCTTAATTCCCTCGACCATTTCACCCGCCGATACCGCTCCTTGATACGTTCCGCTGATGCCGCTCGATAGATGAATGGAAATAACGTCATCATACTCTTTTTGCAGCTCCTCGAACTTCTCGACAAACTTCCCGATCGGAGGCTGTGAAGTGGTCGGCAATTTCTCCTGTCTCTTTACTTCCTCATAAAACTCATCCGCAGTAATATCCACTTCCTCCCGGTAAGCCTCATTGGAAAAAATGACATTCAACGGCATCATATGTATATGTAAACGATCACGCATTTCCTTAGGTATATATGCAGTGCTATCTGTTACGACTGCAGTTTTCATAAAAGTACCATCCTTATAAAAATTTACTTCGTATCATATTCACCATTCTATCTGAAAATGCCTTTATTTGCATTAAATTACTTTCTGAATTACCAAAAATATGAAACCATCCAGTCATCCTTCCAATAAAAAAATCCAGCCCTTCAGCACGCATTGCGGAATCTGAAGAGCCGGACTTATCGATCGCTTTGATTACTTCACTTCTACCCAGCCGTTTTTAATAGCCAGGACGACCGCTTGTGTACGGTCATTCACATTCATCTTCTGAAGAATGTTACTTACATGGTTCTTGACTGTTTTTTCACTGATATATAGGGTTTCGCCGATGGCACGGTTGCTTTTCCCGTCCGCTAAAAGTTGAAGCACTTCACATTCGCGTCGAGTCAATAGGTGAAGCGGCCTCCTGATTTCTATTGTATGTACGGAATCACGATCAGCACCTTCTTCAGCTGCCAAGCGACGATATTCTTTAACTAAGTTATGGGTCACCTTCGGATGAAGGTATGAGCCCCCTTCAGCGACTACGCGCACAGCATCGATCAACGCATCAGCGTCCATTTCCTTCAACAGATATCCTGACGCTCCTGTTTTCAATGCGTGCTGTACGTAGTTTTCATCATCATGAATGGAAAGGATGATGACTTTTGTTTCAGGGTATCGGTTCACGAGCATTTTTGTCGCTTCGACCCCATTCATGTTCGGCATGTTGATATCCATGATGACAACATCAGGTTTATGTGTTTCAACGAGATCCATAGCTTCGCTTCCGTCATCACCCTCGGCAACAACATCAAAGGATGATTCAAAATCTAATATGCGCTTTACGCCTTCACGGAAAAGCTGATGGTCATCGATAATGATGATACTAGTCTTCAACGGCTTCTTCCTCCTAGTTTCTAATTAAAAAGTCTATTCTCTAAAGTTTAGTTTATATATGGTAGGGAATTTGTATAAATACTAAAGTGCCTGCCCCCGGTTGTGAATCTATCGTCATTTCACCTTCCAGCAGCTCGACTCTTTCTCTCATTCCTACCAAGCCAAATGAACCTTCTTTTTGAATCGAAGAGTCAAACCCCTTTCCATCATCCTTGACGACGACGGTCACCATCTCCTTGGAAATGGACAGTTTAACTTGAATCTGTTTTGGTTCCGCATGCTTCAATGAATTTTGTACTGCCTCTTGAACCAGCCTGAATAAAGCGACCTCCATATCCGAAGGGAGCCTTTTGACCTGCCCAAGGTTGACGAAATTCAGATTCACGCCATTATTATAATCTTCGGTCGTTTGCAGGTACTTTCTGAGAGTAGGAACTAGTCCTAAATCATCAAGCGCCATAGGACGAAGGTCATAGATGATTCTGCGCACTTCATATAGAGCATTCCTTACCATGACCTTTAAACTGCGGATTTCCACTAACGCTTCATCAGGACCTCTCTCCCGTTGCACTCGTTCTATCAGATCTGAGCGCATCATGACGTTTGCCAGCATTTGCGCCGGCCCATCATGAATTTCACGTGAGAGCTTTTTGCGTTCCTGCTCCTGGGCTTCGATTATTTTCAGGCCGAAGTCCTGTTTGCGTTTCGCTTCTTGAAGTGCTTCCCCGACAAATTTAAGATCCTGTGTCAAATAGTTCTGTACTACCGATATTTGCGAGACGAGATGCACCGCTTTATCGATCGTCTGCTGTAAACCCCTTAACCTTAACTCAAGCTCATCCCGGCGATTACGGAGCTCTTTCTCCAATTGCCGGTTAATTTGTAAATCGACTTGCAGCTTATGTGCCCTTTCATAAGCATCGCGCACCTGCTCTTCAGAAAAATGGTTGAAGTGCATACTGACTTCTGAAAGCCTTTTTCGAGCAAACCTGGCTTTTGAATCCAGTGCATCGCTGTCGGTTATCACAATGGCAACCCTGATTTTCACATCATCAAGCTCTTTTGATAATGACTCGAAATCCTTTCGGCATTGTTCGCCGATATCAAAGACTTCATCCTTACTTTCGCTAACGGTGCTCACCATTGTTTCTAAGATCTTGTCCAATGCTTTAGCATCAACCTTTTTTATGGACATTAAGATCCCTCCACTTAAATCAAAAGACTTAAACAATTTATTATCTTAAAGACTATGTATATGGAAAAAAGTTCTTTCCCTTTTTCATGAATGGTTAAATTTCAGGAAACTTTTATATGAAGTAACCTTCATGAACATATTGTACCAAAAATAGATTAAAAATACGTTAATTTCCTTTTATGGTTTCCATAAAATGTACATATTTACTATGCATCTCATATTCCGGCCATTAAGTTTGCCATTTAAAGGCAGAAAGCCATTTCTATTATCCTAATACATAATATCCTTTTCAATCAAATGGGATATTCCGCTCCATTGATTATCTTATGAAACTGATGCATTTATTAAATGGCAAATTCCTTGAAAAGAGAGGACACGTTAAGGTAAAGCCCGGATAATGGCACAGAACTCGTGTTTTTTCCTACAATGTTATTCTTTTAAGCATATATGACCAGCTAATAACAATAACAGGCAATGAAATTAATTATAACACGTACAGCTTTTTCTTATATTAAAGTTTCTTTACACATGCGACTTGTAAATGAATCGTCATTGCCACTTTTTCCACAAAGCCTTATAATAAATCAACTAATAGGAAGTACGAAGGTGGAATAGCAATGCTGACTAAATATTTAACGGTGGCAGGTCGCGGCGAACATGAAATCGTCATTGAAAAATCCCGTTTTATTTCCCACATCGCCCGGGTCGAAACCGAGGATGCCGCACAGGCCTTTATCCAGGAAATCAAGAAAAAGCACAAAGATGCTACACATAATTGTTCAGCGTATATGATCGGGGAACAAAATCAAATCCAAAAAGCCCTCGACGATGGGGAACCAAGTGGAACGGCAGGTGTCCCTATCCTGGAAGTGCTTAAGAAAAAGGAACTGAAAGACACCGCAGTTGTGGTCACACGGTATTTTGGCGGCATCAAACTTGGTGCTGGCGGTCTCATTCGCGCATACAGCAAAGCGACTTCAGAAGGAATAAATACCACTGGTGTGGTCATTAGAAAACTAATGCGGGTCATTTCGACAACCGTCGACTATACCTGGCTTGGAAAATTGGAAAACGAATTGAGATCTTCCATTTACCAAATAAAAGAAATTCAGTACCTTGATCAGGTCAATATCCTTGTATATGTTGAGGAAACACAAAAAGAGACATATACCGCTTGGATTACAGAGCTGACAAATGGCCAGGGCCATATCACTGAGGAAGAAATGCTTTATTTGGAAGAGGAATTCGCCTGATATACTCCTGCATATTTTTCCTTTTTTATGCTGTAATATAATTGAAAAGAAATATTTATTTTACGAAATTATTAAATCATTGTAAAATTAGGTGTAATAAATGACGAAATATAAACTGCAGGATTCGAAAAATAGCGATATATGTCTGATGTTCGTTATTTAAAAGGAGAAGAAAAAGATGTCTACTACTAGGCGTGTTTATAAAATTAAAAAAACAAAGAAAAAAAGGCGAAAGAGGCTTTGGTTATTGCTTGTTCCCCTGCTGGTACTTGGTCTGGGAGCATCTACTTATGCTGCAACCCTGTATATGAAAGCCCAGAATGTATTCAGTGATTCTTATGACCCTGTTGAAGCATCAGCAAAGCGAAGTGAAGCGATCGACCCGCTCGAAGATAATTTCTCGATCCTTTTCATAGGAATCGATGATAGTAAGGACCGTGACTTAAAAGGAAATTCCCGCTCGGATGCTTTAATTCTGGCCACATTCAATAAAGATCAAAAATCTATCAAACTATTAAGCATTCCCCGTGATTCTTATGTGTACGTGCCAGCCAAAGGCGTAACCACGAAAATCAACGCGGCCCACGCAGCCGGCGGACCAAAAGCGACGATGGACACCGTAGAGGAGTTATTGGATATCCCTGTCGATTATTATGTTCGCATGAACTTTAATGCTTTCATCGATGTCGTAGATTCATTGGATGGTATCGAAGTCGACGTCCCTTATGAAATAAATGAAATCGATTCACATGACAAAAAGAATGCCGTCCATCTCGAAGAAGGATTACAGACCGTTGATGGTGAAGGAGCATTAGCGTTTGCACGGACACGTAAAAAGGACAGTGATATCCAACGTGGTGAGCGTCAGCAGGAAGTCCTAAAAGCCATCATTGCCAAAGCAACCTCTGCTGGATCACTGACGAAATATACAGACGTAATGGAAGCTGTCGGTGACAATATGACAACGAACCTTAAATTCTCACAAATGAGAGGTTTCATAAAATATGTAACTACCGATAAAGGACTGAATCTTGAAACCATCAAACTTGAAGGTCAGGATTCTACCATTAACGGAAGCTATTATTATCAGCTGAACGATACATCATTAGCGAACACTAAGCTGTTGCTTCAATCCCACTTAAACCTGGGACCGAATGAAGGCAATCAAACCGAAGCCGCTCAATCACAAACACAATAATAAAAGGAAACCTCCACTCACTCCTGAGTGGGGGTTTCCTTTTTTGAAGCGTTCGCCTCCATATAGCTAACTTATATGAAATGGCATGCTTCGCAGACAGCCTTAATGATCCACACTCAATACAACAAAAAAAGCCACCAACCGTTACTTTAAACGATTGGTGGCTTTTCATTTATACACTAGCAAAATTAGCTAATCTAGTAATCTATTTCCATAACGATCATGGCTTGTTTTTAAAATTGAGCATCTTGAGCAAAGGCTGATAGTTTGAATTGACCAAACCAATTTTCTCCACGAAAATCTCAATGATCA
This sequence comes from Peribacillus sp. NPDC058075, assembly GCF_042885195.1. Classification (NCBI taxonomy): domain Bacteria; kingdom Bacillati; phylum Bacillota; class Bacilli; order Caryophanales; family Bacillaceae; genus Peribacillus; species Peribacillus sp. NPDC058075. Next base: position 309,958 of record NZ_JBHVSL010000002.1, read on the forward strand.
GCAGGAGTCCCGTCACAAGGATCAAAGCTCCCCACATCGTTGCAAATGAAAAGATTATGGCCGCTAAGCCAAAGCAAGCAGCTAAAGCGTATATGAGCAAGACAGTCTGCTTATGAGTGAATCCCAAGTTTATCAAACAGTGATGTAAATGGGATTTATCAGCAGCCGAAATCGGCTGTTTATTGACGACCCTGCGGATAATCGCGAAGAATGTATCCGAAATGGGCACACCCAAAATGATGATCGGTACGATCAATGAAATCATCGTAACGTTTTTAAAACCTAGCAGGGATAGAACGGCAATGATGTAACCTAAGAATAATGCACCTGTATCTCCCATGAAAATCTTTGCCGGATGGAAGTTATATTTCAAAAAGCCAAGAGTGCTTCCAATCACGATCAATGCGATCATAGCAACAAATAGGTCCCCTTTAATAAGGGCCATTGTTGCAATTGTCACTAATGCGATCGTTGAGACACCGCCTGCAAGGCCATCCAGTCCATCTATCAGGTTGATTGCATTAATGATGCTGACAATCCACAAAATGGTGATCGGTATACTTAAAACACCAAATTCAAGTGTATCGGTAATGAACGGCAAATTGATGAATTCCACTTCAAGACCGCCCCATAATACGATGATGAGGGCAGCCAAAACCTGGCCCAGGAATTTGGGTGCAGCTCTTAATTCAAAAATATCATCAGCCATCCCGATCAGAATGATGACAAGGGCTCCCACCAGGAGGGGCAGTTGCTCCCCAAAATCATTCATGAAAAGCAAGAAGGTAATGAAAAAACTCAAAAATATAGCTAAACCGCCCATGCGCGGCATAATTTTACTATGCACTTTTCGCTCATTCGGTTTATCGGTAGCTCCTAATTTAAAGGCCAGCTTTCCGACAAAAGGAGTCAAAAAAATGGATAATAAAAAGGCTACCAACAAGGCCCCTATTAACATCAAGAACCACCTCAATTCAACTAAAAATCTAATACCCGTAACGATCTATAAGAAAACCTATATATAAATGCTTATTTTAATTTTTCATCCTCAAATAAACATTATATACGTTTTTGGCTAAAATCTCTATAGAAAAGTTGTTTTTTGCAAATTTTTGTAAATCCGACCCTATCTTTGTCAGGTCCCCGGATTTTTTTAATTTTAACGCATTGCAGATGGCCCATTTCAGCTGTTCGACATTGCCGATATCCGTAACCCAGCCCTTGCTTCGATCGGGAATCAATTCCTTTACACCGCCGACATCACTTGTGATTGCCGGAAGGCCCGATCTTGCCCCTTCAAGTAAAACCAGTGGAAAGCTTTCACTTAAGGAAGTCAATAGTGTGATGTCCCCCAATGGGTAGATTCGATCTAAATCTTCACGATACCCTAAAAAGTGCACGTGATCGGATAATCCCTTTTCCATGACCATCTCTTCCAAAGCCGATCTCCTGCTCCCGTCCCCTGCAAGCAGCAGCTTTACATGGGGGAATTCCGATATCACATCACTTAATGCCGCAAAAGCAAATTCATGTCCTTTCACACGTTCAAGCCTTGCTGGCATGATGATGATGAAATCCTCTTGCCCAAACCCGAAATCTTCCCTTTGAAACGGGAAAGGCAATTCCTTTTCAAAGTCAATTCCGTTTAGGATCTTTGTTATTTTGGACGAATGGATTCCTTGGTCAATCAAGTCCTGCTTAAAGCGGTCGGAAACTGCCAGTATATGATCGGCATATTGAAATGACCTTACATGAAGTCCTGTGAAAATTTTCCCTTTTACACCCTGCCCCAAAAAATCATGATGGGGTGAACTGTGAACAGTAAGAAGCCAAGGGCATTTAATGAGGCGCTTTATAAAGGCACCATATATATTTGCCCGCGGACCATGTGTATGGATGATGTCTATATTATTTAGACGGATAAAGTCCCGTAAAGGTTTCAAAATTGAAAGGTCATATTTGGAATGTTGCTTGAAAAGTTCGGTTTGTATCCCGGAGGACATGGCCCGCCGGTAAAGTTCACCATCTTCAAATAAACCAAGCAAACACTCCTCTTTATTCAATTGGTTCAGTAAGGACATAATATGAAACATACCGCCGCCGGTTTCATTACCGGCGTTTAAATGCAAGATCCTCATCCAGTCCACTCCTTATGTTCAGGAACGCTGCACCGATTTCCTCAACCGCCTAACCTTTAATACGAATCTTGGCAGCGCAAGCATCCGTTTCCACCGTGAAGGTTGCTGGATAAGTCGGTACAACCATTCAAGACGCATCTTTTGCCAGAAAACCGGGGCACGGTTCACTTTACCCGCAAGGACATCAAAGCTTCCCCCAACTCCCATGAATAACCCCTTATTGAATAATGCATAGTGCCTGGAAACCCACTTTTCCTGCCTAGGGAACCCCAATGCAGTCAAAATGATGTCAGGTTCAAGTTCCGCTATCGACTTAGGCAGGGTATCATCCTTGATATCAATGTAACCATGGTTGTATCCGACCAACTCGAGAGCCGGGTATAATTCCTTTACTTTCAAGGCAGCAGCTTCAATTACGCTTTCCTCCGCTCCAAGCAGATATACCTTCAGCGCTTTTTCATCAGCGACCCGAAATAATTCATTCATCAAGTCGAATCCTGTAATCCGCTCTTGTAAAGGTTGATTTAGCCATTTAGAGGCCATAATAATACCAACGCCATCAGGAGTGATATAATCAGCCGATAAAATGATGTCTTTATAACCCTGATGTTCATTTGCATACTCAACTATTTCCGGATTTGCCGTAACGACAAACGTTTTTTCCTGATTCATCAATCTTGGATAGATCATTCCATTCATGAATTCTTCCATATTGCTATCAATGAATGGTATGGATAGTATCTCAACAAACTTTTCTGTCATTTCACTTCAGCCTTTCATATGTACTATACATCTAAAGGGTGGGGTATTATTCAAGAAATTTTTTCATACACATCATAGAACGTGATTTTTGATTCAAAGGTGGTTAATCAATTGAAGTTTATAGAAAAACAATCGTTACCCATTCTATTACTGTGCCTGCTCGTCCCATCGGCAGTGCCCCACCCTATCGCCGGTTATATGACAACGGCGTTGATGCTCGCTTTTATCGGTATAAATAAAAAAAACCTGTTATTAATTCTATTCATTTATTTCCCTGCCCGTCCCTTATTGATGGAACTGAATAGCGGCTTAACCTATACAGGTGACCTGATCATCCTCACCCTATTCATTTCTTTGCTTATTGAAAGATTCAAAAAGAACGAATGGCATTTTTCGAAATATCATTTTACTGCGCCATTTTGGTTATTTTGTTTAATCGGCGCCGCAGCTGCGCTCATGACCGGAGTGGGAGTCCTCCCCATCCTATTCGAACTTCGTGCACTGCTTATTACATTCTTGCTTCTTTACATTATCGGTGAATTAAATCTAGAAAGAAAGGATATCTTTCGCTTTTTGAAGGTTATCCTAATATTTACAATGTTACTTTGCCTGCATGGCATAGTGGAGAAAATCTTTTTACGCACACTCCTGCTTCCACACTCATGGGAAATGTGGAATCTTTCTGCAACAAACCGGATGAGGATTTATGGAGCGCCTGCCAATCCCAATGTATTCGCCTTATTCTTAAGCATCCAGTTATTCCTTAGTTTCTTTCTATTTCAGTCGCTGAAAAAACATAAATGGCTCGTTTTTCTCGCTGCCATCCTGCTTTCCGGAACATTACTGCTTACCTATTCACGGGGCACGATGATTGCATTCGGATTCGCGGCGCTTGTCTTTATCATATGGACCAGAAATAAACCATTTCTCAAATATGCTGTAGGAGCATTTTGTCTCGGACTGCTTCTTATTTATTACCCAGTTTTATTTGCATCAAGTAAAGTGGAGGTATCCGCATCGATTCCAATGGAAAATGTGATAATTGGCAGCACTCCCTCTACTGAACAAGAACATGCCCTCTCCAATCGTTTTTCAGATATGTTTTCTAACAAGACTCTGCACCAGAGTACAGAGTGGGGCCGTTTATATGTCCTGATCAAGGGAATTGAAATTTTCAAAGATCACCCGATAATCGGTACAGGGTTAGCAACCTTCGGAGATTCTGCCACATTATCCTTTTCCTCACCCATTTATCAGGAATACCAAATTGGTGAAAGGATGTATACCGATAATCAATATATCCAGATTCTGGTACAAACTGGTGTGCTGGGCTTCCTTGCGGTTCTTGCATTCATCTTTTTCACCTGCCGGAAAATCCTGAAATCGGGAGGCACTTTAGCGGCGTTCACCATCTGCCTGATGTTGGCCGCATTATTAGCAGGACTATTCTACAATATTCTCGAAGATAAAACGTTTACGCTGATATTTTATAGTTGTTTGGGATTCTGTTTACAGAAGGACATCATTTTAAAGGATTGAAAATATGCCTACTCTTTCAAATGTCATTAAATCGGTCGGGCTCGTCACCATTATTGCAGCCATTGGAAAAGTCCTCGGATTCGGGCGGGAATCGATCATAGCCGCCTATTTCGGGGCATCATCCATGGCAGATGTTTTTTTCGTGGCAAGCCTCATACCAACCATTCTTTTTACGGCTCTCGGCAGCGGTCTTCAGGCCGGCGTTATTCCTATTTACTTGGAAAAGAAAGCGGACAATCCGTTGAAAGCTGATGAATTCATCAGCGTTTTAGGCTCTTTCTTCATGCTGGTAGCCGCAGTCCTGACCATTGCCTGCATGATTTTCATAAAGCCGCTCGTCATGTTGACAGCCCCGGGTTTCTCTGATTCCGAGCTTGCCCTGACGGAGTCACTGACCCGAATCATGCTGCCAAGTTTACTATTTTTCACGCTTTCATACATGGCTACAGGGGTCCTTAATGCGAATAAGCGTTTTATTCTGCCGGCACTCACTTCAACTGCACAAAACACGGTCATCATTGCAGCCACTGTATTGTTCGCTGCTCCCTTTGGGATTGAAGGATTGGCTTGGGGGTTTGTATTCGGTGCAGCAAGCCAGTTCCTTATTCAATACCCATCATTGAAGAAATACGGAATCCGGCCCATCGTCGCTTTCCTGCCTCATAAAAGGCAGATCGCACAAACACTGTACACCTTTTATCCAATCATCATCGCCGCTTTGGCGATCCAGTTGAATAGTGTCGTCGATCGGATTATTGCGACTTCGCTCGAAACCGGAAGCGTATCGGCCCTGAACTATGCAAATCGCCTGCTGTGGCTGCCATTAAGCATTGTCCTCACGCCGCTGATTACCGTATTGTACCCTTCAATCGTCGAGCGCGCGCTTATAGGCTATCAATCTTTCCTTAACTTGACCTTAAAGGGGTTGAAATCGCTGGTATTTTTAGCGATTCCGTTCATGGTCGTCATGTTAATCAGCGGAAACAGCTTAATCACTCTTGCTTTCCAACGCGGGGCTTTCGATGCTTCAGCGACCGAGGTGACTTATAGGGCATTCCTCTTTTATTCAGCTTGCCTCCCGTTCTTTGCACTGCGGGATTATTTGATGAATGCCTTCTACGCCTTGAAGAAAACAAAAGTGGCCATGTATTCATGCCTGATCGCCGTATTACTTAACGTCCTGCTCAGCTGGGTTCTATCACGTTATCTCGGCGTCGGCGGAATCGCTTTAGCATCGGGCATTTCCATGCTCCTGCAATCTCTCTACCTTTTCGGCTACCTATGGCTAAAGACAGAAAGAACGGACAAGGCAGCTTTCAGGGATGTTTTTCAGGAAAGCAGCAAGCTTGCCATCATCGGAATCATCATTTACGGACTCGCTCTCTGGATCCATCCGCTTACCCTAAAATTGCCCATCATCATGGAATTAGTGATCATCTCGCTGCTGGTATTCGGATTATATCTCGCATTATCCATTCTTTTTAAAGTAAGCAGCCTGCAAGCGCTGAAAAGGATCAGATCATCAAAGTAATACATTAAAAGGAGTGCCATTATGAACATTTTAATCACGACGATTTTCAACTACCCTCATGAAGGAGGGCTATCGAGCCATATCACTACGTTAAAAAAGGGTTTAATGTCGCGGGGCCATAATGTGGACATATTATCTTTCTCTCAATTACCACCTTTCAAGAGGAAGATGCTCGCCCAGGCTCCAGGATTTTTATTAAATAAAGTGAAACAGGGGAGCGGCCAGCTTTTCAATGACCGGCAACGCCAAAAATTATTGGCTTCATCTATTAAAGCCTTGAAAAAGAACTATGATGTCATAAATGCTCAAGACATTTTCGCAACGCTCGCCTCCATCGAATCCGGGATACCGACGGTGCAAACCGTCCATGGATATTATTCATTCGAGGCAGTCAGCAGGGGCGCCCTTCTCCCGGATAGTGAAGAAGATTTGATCATTCGGGAGCTGGAAAGAAAAGCTTATCAGTCAGCTGCAAAAGTGGTGACGGTCGATCAAAGGATCAAAGACTATATCAATCATTTGGCACATATAGAAGCAGATACGATCAAGAACTTCATTGACGTGTCTGCTTTCAAACCGGAAAGAGCAAAGCGGGAGCAAACTCGCCTGGACTTTCAAATACCCCTACATAAAAAGATGCTTTTCGTTCCGAGAAGAATGACGGAAAAGAACGGTGTCATCTACCCGCTTCTTTCTCTGCCGGAGGTGCTGGAAAACCATCCTGAAACTGTATTGGTTTATGCAGGTACGGGTGAACAGCGAAGCCGGCTTGAGGAAACGGCAGCCAGGCTCAAATTATCTGATTCCGTACTTTTCCTGGGTTCAGTGCCATTCGAGAAAATGCATAATCTCTATGAAGCATCGGACATCGTACTCATCCCAAGCGTTCATTCCCACGGGGTGGAAGAAGCGACTTCCATTTCTGCATTAGAAGCGATGAGTTGCCGCTCACCCGTCATTGCAAGCGCAATCGGAGGTTTAAAGGAGATTCTCATTGATGGTGAAGACGGTTTGTTAGTGGAGGAAAAAAATAAAGAAGCACTTGCACAAGCCATCTCCATTCTGCTTAAAGACACTGCTTATGCAACAAAGTTAGCTGCGAAAGCAAGATATAAAATGGAAAGCGAATACTCCCACCTTTCAGCTGCCGAGCGGTTTGAGAAAGCTTATGATGAGGTGCTGAACTAAAAAAAGCAGACCCGGATCCCGGGTCTGCTTTTCACTTTCATACCAGTGCGGAACTGCGCCTTTTCATTTGTTCTTCACGGTATTTTTTCTGTTCTTGTTTAGACATGGCGTTATATTCTTTTAAAAATGCTTCATATTGCGGCATTACTTCGTTCATGGCACCGTATGCCTTTAACTCTCCATATTCAAGCCATAAAGCCTTTTGGCAAAATTTCTTCATCTGACCGATTGAATGGCTGACAAAGAACATCGTTTTGCCTTTTTCCTTAAATTCGTTCATTTTCTCCAAACACTTTTCAGCAAAGTTTTTATCCCCGACTGATAAGGCTTCATCAATAATCAGGATATCTGGATCAATATGCACGGAAATGGAAAAACCAAGCCTGGACTTCATGCCGCTTGAATAGGATTTCACCTGTTGGTCAATGAACTTGCCAAGCTCTGAAAACTCGATGATCTCAGGTTCAAGTTCTTTGATCTGATGTTTGTCGAATCCGAGCATCAGCATTTTCAGTTCGATGTTTTCTCTGCCCGTCAACTGATTATTCAGACCCGAAGCAACGGCAATCAAAGCCGTTTTCCCGTTAGTTTGGACATTTCCGTCCGTAGGCGGGATAATGCCTGCAATAATATTGGACAATGTGGATTTCCCTGACCCGTTGACCCCGACAAACCCTATTACATCGCCCTTTTCTGCTTCAAAACTTACATTCCTCAGAGCAAAATACTCTTCCCCATAGCTTTTGGGCAAAAGGAGATCCAATAATTTTTCCGAGTTTTTATTATATAATTTATATTTTTTCGTTATATCTTTGACAATTACCGATTTTTCCAACTTTTCTCACTTCCAGTTTACTTAAAGTCAACAAAGCGATCTCTAAACCTGACATGCAGCGAGGAACCTATCAAAAACAAGATGATAACGACTGCCCAGAAATAAAGCGTATATTCCCAATGCGCTATTAGATACCATGATTCCCCCAACAATGAAGCCCGATACCCTTCCACAATATAATATAGTGGATTCAGCTTCATGAAGTTTAGTATGATAGGGTGCTCCTTAGCATCCAATACCCAAAGGATTGGTGTTAAATAAAACAAGACTTTCATTAAGGACACGATAATATTATGAACGTCACGAATGATGGTTGATAATGTTGAAGTGATTAACCCAATTGAAAATAACAGCAAGACCGTCGCAACAATATAATACGGCAGTTGTATGATATAAACTGTTGGAAGGTATCCAGTAAATCCTAATAGGATGATGATGACTCCCAGCAGCATTAAATGCTGATACAACTTGGCAAAGATGACATACGAAGGGATGACACTCATCGGAAAGCTCATCTTGGATACCATATTCAGTCGGGAAAAGACAGATTTGGACGTTTGGGTTATTGAAGGGTTCACAAAAAACCAGACAACGATCCCTGCCATTAGCCACGGAAGGAAATTTTCACCGCGATTTAAGATTATAAAGCCGAAAACAAACCAATAAATTGCAATCTGTATCATCGGATTGATAATTTCCCATAAGATTCCCAGGTAGTTATTGCTGTTGGCACTTTTCACTTCATAAACAGATAAACGCCTTACCAAATAAAAACTATTGATTTGTTCTTTTAAAACGGTCAAAGCTGAACTCATAAATTACACAGACCTTCCTAAAAACACTTTTTCTACGACACGGCGTGAAGCCTGGCCATCTTCGAGTGAACAAAACCGCGCGTGAAAATGATTGATATCATTTGTATTTTCGTATTTCATCGTCTTGATACTATCAATGACCGCATCAGATGTTTTGACTAACAAACCAGGTGCACTCTTTTCGAAATCAAAGTAAAACCCGCGAAGCTTGTCCCTGTAATTTTCAATATCATATACATAGAAAAGCATCGGACGCTGTAAATTTGCGTAATCAAAGAATACGGAGGAATAATCAGTTATTAATAAATCCGATATAAGATACAAATGACTAATATCTTCGTAACTGGATAAATCATAGGCAAATCCTTGATATGCCGATAAATCCAAGTTCTCGGAAACCAAGTAATGAAGACGGAGCAAAATGACATACTCCTCCCCCAACTCCTGTTTCATTCGATTCAGATCGAGTTTTATTTCAAACTTATATTTTCCTTTGCTATAAAACTCATCGTCCCTCCAAGTTGGGGCATATAAAACGATTCTTTTCTCTATTGGTATACCCAACTTCTGTTTCAATGAGTCGATTGTATCACGATTATTCCCATTGTAAAGTATATCATTGCGAGGATAACCGGTTTCCAGAATTTTAGCAGTATCGACATTGAAGGCACGGGCAAATATTTCACTTGAATAAGCGTTAGGTGATATTAAATAATCCCATTTACTTGATTCGGCATGAAAGTTTTCTTTATATTTATCCGTCGTTGTTCCCGGCATATGAACTTCATTCATATCCGCCGCAAGTTTTTTTAATGGAGTCCCATGCCATGTTTGCAAATAGACTGTATGCTTCGGCTTCGGAATCCAAAGCGGGAGCCTGCTGTTCGTAACCCAATAACGGGCTCTTGTCATTTTGAGCAGCCAACTAAATGAAAAACGGTTGAGATATGGAATGCCCGCCTCTTCGAAATGAGCTGTATACTTTTTATCTACGCTCCAATACATTTTATATTCAGGATGGTTACTCTGCAAGTATTCATAAATCGCCCGGGGATTGCAGCTATACTGCTTACCCAAAAAGCTCTCAAAAATAACAAGCTTCCGGTCTACCGGCAATACCATGCCTGCCAACGCAAAAGCCATTTTATATCCTCTTAAAATAATTGCTTTACCCTTATTTTTAACAAGCGATAGAAAGGAAGGTCTCTTTGAGGAGGTTTGTATTTTTTCATTTGACATATCCGATCTCCCTTTTTATTGATTAATGATAAGTGAACACTGCTAAAAAATCGAAATTAAAAATAAGCTCGCCCATATAGAAGGGAGAGCTTATTTTTGGTGTACTTCTAACAGCTACTCCAAAGACTTAATTGCCAGTCCCAAATTATTTGCCACTGTTGTATAAAACTCCACATTTTTCTTATTATACGTCATCTTATTTTTCAGGATCCTTTTAATATTCACCAATTGATAATCATTGTAGCGAATGAACACCGTAAATAAGGACTTTTCCATTTTATCAATTTCGTCTAATGAAACAGTGAAATGGCCTCTATTACCTTCTATTTGAACCCCGCAATTGATTTCGTTGTCAATTCTTGTTCGATCACGTATCAATACAGAATCTATGTTGTTTATATCATCACCATAAATCTCAAAACTTTGGTGGTAGACATTATCCAAAATATAAGAATCCAGTGCACGGGCAAGCATCGGTATCCTGACAAAGCGATTTTCATCTTTCAGAAATGGAAGTTCATAATATGGTAAACCATCTTTTATATAATATTTTTTATTGGAATCTCGCTTTAACCATTCAAACAACTTTACGAAATCATCAATACGATCCTCCATGAATAATTCAAGTGCCAATTTATAAATAGGTACTTTAAATTCATTCTTGAAGTCGTATGACAAGTTTTTCGCAGTTTCGACAGCTTCCCTTAATATTTCTATAAAATCCTCTTTATTCTTGGATTTCACAAAGATTTGACTGTCGAACGTTTTTACAATATCGTACTCATAAATCCGGTTAAGAGCCACCTTTTTCAATTCAATGGCAATATCCTTGGATTGGATATACTTTATTATTTCAATATCCGCTTTTCTTTTGTCCAACACATTCGTGACACGTGTTAAAGAAGAGGGGTTTTCCGACGTTCTATTGACATAATAAATAGGTTTTTTAGTAGTTGATACTGCTCTAACTTTAAAGAAAACATCAGTAAAAAACCATTTATCTTCACCGAATTTCATATTCGGGAAACCAATTTCATTTTCTTTAACCATAGACAGATTCATCATCCTGGCCGTTGGACCCATATGATAAAAAAAGTGCGGAACATCCATTGGCGTGATGCTTCTTCTTTCTTTAATGGAAGCAAACTCACCGATAACGCTCTCTGATCCAGATTCGACTTTTACCGTTTTGCCCACTACATAATCATCACCGGTTTCCTCCAGAATGTTATAGAGGCTTTCCAGTCCATCCTGTGCCAGCCAGTCATCCGCATCCAAAAAAGTTATATATTTGGATGTCCCCAATTCTATTCCAATGTTTCTCGGAGTCCCGGGTGACCCATTATTTTGTTTTAAGGTAACTGAACAGATATTCTTATATTTGGCTGTATACTCTTGAATGATTTTATTTGTGCCATCTGTCGAACAATCATCAATGATGATATATTCAATCTGATCTATGCCCATGGTTTGATCGATTACTGATTCAATCGTTTTCCTGATGAATTTTTCAGCATTATATGCAGCAGTGACTACCGTGACTTTTTTTCCTTTTCCTAAAAATTTATTTCTTAAGCTTACAGGGCTGTTTTTAAATTGAATATTACCGCTTTTTAAAAGTTCCCTTGCTTTTTGACGTACCAAGAAATTCATACGATTCCTCTCTCCTTTTATGTGCAGAGGTAACATAGACGTTTCGACTTGGGCAGCCAAATTCACCAGTTACTTAAGCAACAATACCCTTTATTTTAGGAATCAATCATTAAAAAATTTATCCACGATTCTCTGGGTAGCTTTACCATCCTCTATTCCACAATACTTCTCTCTAAATAAACCATATCTTTCTTTATATTGCATGTTTATTTTATCGATATTGGTAATAGTTTCGATAATCTCCTCAGTTGTTTTTAAAAATGGACCAGGTGCTTCCTTTTCAAAATCCATATAGAAACCACGGATGTTATCTCGGTAATCTTCCAAATCATAAGTGTAGTACAAAATCGGCCGAGCAGTATTAGCAAAATCGAACATTACTGAAGAATAATCCGTTATCAATATATCAGAAATCAGGTAAAGTTCTTGAATATCTGAATAATTGGATACATTTATCACGAAATCCTCAAATTCACTCGGGATGCTGAGATTATTGCTTATAACAACATGCATCCTTAACAACAGGATATATTCATCCCCTAATTCTTTCTTCATTCTTTCCAAATCAAATTTCAGTTCGAAAATGAATTTATTGTTTTTCGAAGTTTGATTATCCCGGAATGTGGGAGCATATAAGATGACTTTTTTCCCTTTAGGTATTTTCAGTTTTTCCATCACCGACTTGGAAATTAGTGAAGCATCTTCCTTGTAAAACAAATCATTTCTTGGATATCCCGTTTCTAAAATTTCCCCTTCATACTTAAAAGCGCTTCTGAAGGCCTTGGATGCGTATGGACTTGGTGATATTAAATAATCCCATGTTCTCGTTGCACCATGCACTCGATCCAAGTACCCATCGTCTCTACCTTGAATATTATCTATATCAAATAGCATTTTTTTCAAAGGGGTACCATGCCAAGTCTGGATATATGTCGTTTCCTTCCTTTTGCTTAAATAGGTAGGGAAGTTTTGATTATTTATCCAATAACCTGCTTTGGCTAAATAATAATAGTATTCCGGACTTAAGCGTTTAACCAGCTTTGTATTCTTACCTTTTATTGGTAAACTACCATTATACACCCAAACTTTTTTATATTTATTATCCCTTTTGACGAGTTCTTCATAAATATACTTGGGGCTATCGGCGAATTGCTTTCCTATCCCACTCTCAAAAAGAATAAGGTTCCGGTCAACCGGGATAACCTTGGACATGATTTTATAAACCTCTTTCATGACAGGGAAATACTTATCACTTTTCCTGAACCGATTCATAATGAGTTTCGCTATCGGATGGTTATATAACTTAATTAGTGAATTTTGATCCTTTTCTGCATTTTGAATCACTTCGAATATCCTTGAATTAGAATGGACATCGCGATATTTAATAAAACGGTTCGCCTTATCCATATACTTTTTCTTCATGACAAAATCAGTGTTGGCATATTCGGCTAATACACCTAACAATTCATCCAATTCATCAACGATTTCACCCGGAAGATCATTATCCAAATCCAAATGTGACGGTCTTTTCCCTATGAAACGATCTCTATCAAATTGATAGTAAATGACCGGTTTATGCAGAAAACTAAAATCAAAAGCTACACTTGAATAGTCCGTGATCATAATCGCGCTTTCCTTTATTAATCTTTGGACATCCACTTCACCCTGACTGATCACCCTGACTGGGGCATCTTTAAAATAAGAGGTGAATTTCTGCATATTAGGGTGAAGGCAAAAAATGATTTCAAACCCATTGTTTTTAGATAACTCATGTAAAACCGGGTGATTCACCAATTTCTGATACCTTTCAAAATACTCGCTTTCCAAAAATATTTCATCGGATGTAATCCAATCTCTCCATGTTGGAATGATTAATAATTGCCGCTTTGTTAAAACATCATCCTTGAACAGCGAGTCGAACCTCGAAAGTCCCGTCGTGAATACTTCTTTTTCGTTGTATCCAAAATCTGTTACAATCATGTCCTTTTCGAAGTCTGAACTTACTAGAAAAACATCCGTACTAAAGCCTGAGACTGCATTTTTCCCGTAGTTTGCCACCATATTCTTCGTTCCCATAACACCATGTTGAAGAAATACCTTAACTCCCTTAACACGATTTTTAAATTCAGATGTTCTTAACGGATATAAATAATCCGGATGATGTGATGAAATGATTCGGGTCGATTCCATCGTCTTTTTAATATGATCCTTTGACTTGAAATAAAGTATATTTCCAAGGGGCTCGACGTTCTTGGCTTCCACGGAATTTTCTTCAATTACATAATATACTTCTTTTTCTGGGTGGTTTTCCCTCATATACTTAAAAAAGTGATACCCGGTATCCTGGGCTTTATACGTTCTTTCTCCAATTAGCCAGACATCCTTTTTCTTTTTAAATAAAGCCAAAAACCGCCTCCACCCCATCATCCTTTTTAAATATCGATAACTTTCCGTAGAGAAGTTAAACACTTCCAATGATAAATTGGATGCTTTAAAGGTATAGTATGGATTGACGATAGCAACTCCATTATTCGAGCTGACATCGGTCTCTTTAGTAAATAATTTAGTTCTGGTGGTTGGTCTTCCGACGCGAACCATTTTCGGCTCTTCTTGATCATGCAAATGCAATTTCATGTAAATGTCATATACATCATCTTCCAAATCAGTACTGACTAATTGTTCTAAATCCAACCTCAAATCATATATATAACGATTCAGTCCATATTTCTTGATATTCATTTCCTTATTGTGAATAAAAGAGATATTTGCCTGATATTCTTTGTCACTTTGCCTTCCTTTAACAAGACCCTCGCCTTGTATGATCCTTGAATGCTTGGTGAAAATTTGACCATTAATTTGCATGGTATTCGATTTATTTTTGATTTTTTCTATTTGAGACTTAATCGAAATTTTAGGCGTTTTATTGAAGTAAAGAGATAAATTCCCTTTATTTGTTATAGATAATATACTTTGTTTATCTTCATAGTTATAAGTACTCAAATTGTTCATGTGCGTTTCCTGAAAACGCCCTAGACGAATTGGATATTCGATATTAACCCGATCGTTCACTTCTACATATTCAGCTTTATGCTCGACACTAAGTATCGTTTTTTCGCTCAGCTTTTCAACTGGAACGGAAACCTTTAAATAACAGTCATAAACAGTCGGTTCATCACCTTCTAATTTCCGCATTAAATCTTTCAAATCTACTTTAAACTCAAATTTAGATGAACTCACCGATTCAGCTATTTTTATTTTTTGATCTTCGTACTCCCTAGAAAATAGCCATAGTTCTTTTGCGCAATAATGTTCTATTGAAAATTCCCCTTTTATCAACAGTGTATCTTTCTCTTGCGCAATGGTCAGAACTTGTTTCAGCTTAATTTTAGGAGTTTTTTTTGCTTTCCCTTTTCCAAGAAGCTTTTTAATCATTTTAGACCACCTATTACAAATTATTTAAATAGAAACGAATCATTCAATGTACTTTAAAATCATAAACTTTTTTGGGTTTTTCCTCAATATCATTAAACAGACAGGTGTACTGTCCATATATACCCTGCAATTCCTCTAATGAACAAAAAAGACAATATTGATTAGTCCGTTGTCGAATATGAACATACTAAAACTAAAAAACATTCCCTGCCGTTCTTCCATGTTGCCAGAATGGAAAGGGAATAGCAAAAACAATTCTCTTAATTGCCTAGAAGTCTTCTTGAGTTCAAAGTTAACGCTTTCAAAAAAATACTTGCACTTCATTATTGGATCCTTAAAAAAATGTTAGGCGAAAGATTTATGGCCTATTCATGCCCATCATCTGTCCTTCCATACAATTCTGCCGCTTTACCTTCATTATTAGAAAACAGGGATAAATGAAGCTCCTCTAGTTGTTCTCTCCTAAACGTGGTAAAATTGTGAATGGCTTATTCTGATTGCAGCAAGAATAATGAAATTTTTCTTATCTATCGTTCATCAGCTTACTTCAAGTAATGTAAAAAAAATTATTTTTAAATACCATTCAGTATAAACCAAACATCCATATGGACACCTTATTATGCCCTACAAATTAGTCAACATTTAATTTTAGCTTAAAAAATAATATTTACAATAATCATCAATGTAAAAATTGTGGTTTATTTGTAAAAAAATTGTGGTTTATTTGTAAAGCTATTAAGTTATAATTAGTTAGAGAATGCCATTGCCTAAAAAATATAGGAAAACAACAAGCAGAATTGAAATGCTAGTTTCCTTTTTTATTGTTCCACTTCATATTCTAATAGACCAAATATATATTAATTTAATTAAATAACTGTTTAAGAGTTTTAAAGGAGGAATAAAAATGAAGAAAGTAATCACTTACGGAACCTTTGATTTGCTTCATTGGGGTCATATCAATCTATTAAAACGCGCTAAAGATTTAGGGGATTATCTGATCGTTGCCATTTCCACGGATGAATTCAATGCTTTAAAAGATAAAAAAGCTTATCATAGCTTTGAAAACAGAAAAATGATCCTTGAATCAATCCGCTATGTGGATGAAGTTATACCGGAAGACAATTGGGAACAAAAAAGGGAAGACATCGTTCGTGAAGGTGTAGATATCTTTGTAATGGGTGATGACTGGAAAGGCAAATTCGATGAATTATCCGAAGTTTGTGAAGTGGTCTACCTTCCAAGAACAATCGGCATTTCGACTTCCCAAATTAAAGATGACCTTTTACAAGTTACTAATGGCTAAAGAATTCGCGATAGGGATTTATCTTTTTTGTTTCAAAGTTTTATTCTCCATCTTTAAACTTTTCCCTTTATATGACAAAACGACCTTTGTCACATCATTCGGGGACAATTGCCAATATATCGCAAATGAAATGGACAAGCAGGACATATCCGTTCAAAAAGTATTTTTAATGAAATCGAGCAGTTTCATACAAGTTAAGGACGATGGGGAAACCATCGTCCTTCCGTTTGAATCAAAAAATATCTTGGCCATGTTCCGATCGGTTTATCATCTGGCTACATCAAAATGGATTATCGTCGATAATTATTTTGGCTTTCTTTCAGCCATTGCATTCAAAAAGCAAGTGACATGTGTCCAAGTGTGGCATGCAGCCGGTGCTGTTAAGCAATTCGGGGCAAAAGACCCTTCCATTCAAAACCGTTCAGCCGGTGCAAGGAAAAGATTTTTAGAAGTTTATAACAAATTCGATTATGTTACGGCAGGTTCAGAGAGAATGGCCGAGATTTTTCGAGAAAGTTTTCAACTGCCGGCATCCCATATCCTAAGGACCGGGATACCTCGGACCGACTTCTTTTTCAATGATGAATCAAAAAGAAATGCCCGTAATGCTTTGCTGGACAAGTATCCAGAACTTGAGCATAAGAAAATCATCCTGTATGCCCCTACATTCCGTAATGACGGCTTAAACGGCGGAGAGATAGCACTTGATTTGGAATTGCTCTACAAGGAACTTCAGGGCGAAAATTATGCGTTATTGCTAAAACTGCATCCAGCAGTAAACCCAAAGCATGATTTACAAGATAAATTCCCGGGATTCATTTACCCTGTCAATAGTGAATTTCACGTTAATCAACTGCTTATCAGTACGGATCTTTTAATAACCGATTACTCATCGATACCATTTGAATTCTCTTTCTTGGATAGACCCATGATATTCTTTGCATATGACTTAGAAAAGTATGTGCAGGAACGGGGTTTCTGGGAGGATTACTCCTCTTCCATGCCCGGACCCGTGGTATCTACCACAGAAGAGCTCTTAAAGGAGATCCATGCCGACGATCATTCATTACTGAAGATCGCATCCTTTAATCAAAAATGGAATGAATACTCCACAGGAAATTCAAGCAGGAATTTAGTCGATTTCCTTTTTAAATAAAACACCCACTTCGTAAAACGAAGTGGGTGTTCGTTTTTCCCGACGGTAATGAACATCCTAAAAAAGGTTTTTTGCAAATAATGACAAATAAAACGCGATACTCCTTAATGTGAAAAAAGACTCACAATATAGAAAATATTGTAGATTACATCACTCAAATCCCTCCAATATAAACCAGTAAAATACTACTATTTTCCCCTTGTAACAAAAATGTAATATGTTTAAACCTGATTATTTTGTTAGAATAGGGAAAAAGACATATTTAGAGGTGGAAAATTGTGAAAAAAAGTGTTGTCGCATTTTCGACATTAGCCATTTTATCTTCGACTTTTGCTTCTCCTGCCCTTGCCGGTACATATACAGTCAAAAGCGGTGATAACTTAAGTAAAATCGCCCAGAAGCATAATACGACTGTAAAAGACTTAAAACAGCTTAATAACTTAAAATCAGACTTTTTGAGAATCAATCAAAAATTAATTACACCCGACTCCAAAACAACATCAAATGCTTCTTCAGTTTCCGTGAAAAAAACAAAGAAAACCACATATACCATTGTTTCAGGTGACACCCTAACCAGGATAGCAAACAAGCATAACCTTACACTTGCTGAATTGATGAAACTGAATAACTTAAAATCCGATAGAATTTATGCAGGTAACAAACTTATCGTATCTAAATCAACCACTACCACTACCATTGATTTACCCAGCAGCTCTAAACCATCCAATGTTACACAGACCCCAGTCAATTCGTCTACATACATTGTGGTAAAAGGTGACACTCTTTCCAAGATTTCAAGAAAAACCAACATGACTGTAGCTCAGCTTAAATCGATCAACTCTTTAACGTCCGATTTAATCAGAGTGGGTCAAAAGCTAAAACTAAGTAAATCGGCAAGCACTGCCCCAGCGGATAAAAACGATGAAGGAAAAGTGGAAACCCCAAGTTCCGGGAACAAAGTGGCCAAGCTCGTTTCCGAAGCAAAAAAATTAATTGGTACACCATATTCGTGGGCAGGTTCCTCCCCATCAGGTTTCGATTGCAGTGGATTCATTTACTATACATTCAAGAAGGCTGGGTATGACGTACCGAGGCTTTCATCTTCCACATATT
Organism: Peribacillus sp. NPDC058075; assembly: GCF_042885195.1. Lineage (NCBI taxonomy): Bacteria > Bacillati > Bacillota > Bacilli > Caryophanales > Bacillaceae > Peribacillus > Peribacillus sp. NPDC058075. Next base: position 328,662 of record NZ_JBHVSL010000002.1, read on the forward strand.
ATGATATGGGTAAAAGGGTTACTTCACCGAAAAGCGGCGATCTCATCTTCTTTGCAACGGGTTCCAATAAATCAGTTGTAAGCCATATGGGAATCTACCTGGGCGGCGGGGAATTCATTCATGCCTCATCAAGCAAGGGAGTAACAATCACCACTACTTCAAACTCTTATTTCAAGAGTAAAATCATCGGTTATAGAAGTCTATGAAATTTACTTGCCAGACTTTCTCTAAAAAGTCTGGCAATTTCATGTAAAAGAATCATAGCTTCTCTTCAAATGTTATACTATTAACGAAATATTCTAATGATGAACGAACGAAGGAATTCGGTTTTTCTGGAATCCTTCGTTTTTTTGGATGAAAAAAGGTAAATATGCACTCTAAGTACAAAAAGAAACTATTCTATTTTTGACAAAAAAAAGGTATAGTTAAAAATACCGACTAGGTACTTTTTCACACCTTCCATTTTGTGGGATGGTTAAGGGAGGAATATTAAATGAGATCCGAACATAAAAAAAAGAAAAAGAAACGCAAAACGTTTAAAATAATCGGCTTCACCCTTCTTATCCTTTTCATTGGCGCAGGTGTTTACGGCGCTTCAGTTTATCAATCATTAGCTGGTGCGATTAGCACTATGCAAGGTACAGCCCATAAAACGGATAAACGGGTAGAGGACATCAAGTTCAAAAGCAAAGATCCGTTTTCATTGCTGATTCTTGGTGTGGATGAAAGAAAAAATGACTCAGGCCGATCAGATACGATGATTGTCATGACGGTTAATCCTAAAAAAGAATCGATTGAGTTATTGAGTTTACCGAGGGATACGCGTACAGAGATCATCGGTAAAGGGATAAATGATAAAATGAATCATGCCTATGCATATGGCGGAGTTTCCATGTCGATAAATACAGTAGAAGCCTATTTGGATATTCCGATTGATTATTACGTCAAAATGAATATGGAAGGCTTTCAGGACATTGTGAATGCTGTTGGTGGCGTCACAGTCGATAATGATATGGACCTTGCCTATAAAGGCTATACTTTCAATAAAGGCACAATAGACTTAAATGGTAAAGAGGCCTTGATTTATTCCCGAATCCGTAAGGAAGATCCCCGCGGGGATTATGGACGGCAAATGCGGCAACGCCAGGTTATCCAAGCTGTCATGAAAAAAGGGTCAAGCCTATCGACACTTACCAATTATGACGATATATTCGAAGCTCTAGGTAAAAACGTGGAAACCAATTTAAGTTTCAATGAAATGTTGAGCATCCAAAATAACTATAAATCATCCCTCAAAAATATTGAACAATACACACTTGAAGGTGACAATCAACGGGTAGATGGCGTTTGGTACAACATCGTTCCGGAAGATACAAAGCTTGAAGCCCAAAATCGTGTGAAAACGCATTTGGGATTATAAGAAAAAAGAGGATGGCTTTTATCAGTCATCCTCTTTTTTCTCTTCCTTCATTTGTTTAAAATAATCTGAGCGTATCACTTGATCACTCAGATCAATCTCCTTTTGGTCTTCTGGTGAAAATTCTTCGACCTTGCCTTCCCTATTTATTTTCATTTGAGAACCATAATCCCCTTTTAATATCAAAGCATCACCATCTTCACCATTCAGCATGCTCTCTCCAAAGTATGAAGAACTCTTAATATTGAACAGATCATATAGAGTTGGTAAAATATCAATTTGGCCCGCTACCTTATCAATCGTTCTCCCCTCCATATCCTCCTGATAAATGATCACGGGAATGGGCATATATTTTTCAATCCACTCTTCATTGCTGATTTTACTACCGTAATACGCTTCTACCTCGTGTTTATCTTTTAAAAATAGCCCATCATGATCTCCGTAAATGACAATCACGCTGTCTTTCAATTTCCCGTCATCCTTTAACCTCTTTACGAAATCCTTGATGGCTGAATCTGTATAATGAATGGCTTCAAAATATTTAGTCAGGTAACTGTTCTCTTTTCCGACTTCAGGCATCAATGTTATCTGTTCCTTTGGTAGCGAAAAAGGTACATGGCTGGTCAATGTAACGAAAAAAGCGTAATAAGGATTTTGTTTATCTTTTAAGAAATCATAGCTTTGATTGAAGAAACTGCGATCTCCCAATCCCATCGAGATCATCTCATCTTGCGACATATCCTCTATGGAAAGATAGTCATCAAACCCTAGCGAGGGATATGCATGCTGCCTATTCCAAAAGTCTTCTTCATCTCCGTGGAAAGCAAAACTTTGATAACCCGACTTTTTAAATTCTTTAGCAAGACCCGGAAAATCATTATATGGGAATCGAAAAAAGGTCGCACCCTGCTTTAAAGGAAATAATCCAGTATTCACGATAAGCTCTCCGTCAGATGAATTCCCAAATACCGTCTGTGGATAAACGTGGGGGAAGTACAATCCCCCTTTCGCCAGTTCATTCATGAATGGAGTGACCTCCTGCCCGGCACTGCTTTGAAAGAGCGGGAACGCCTGTAAAGATTCCACTTGGATGATAATGAGATTCTTCCCTTCCAAGGAGCCTGAATGCTCATTTTCCTTTCTTTTCTTTTTATAGAAGTAATCAGAAACGGCCTTCATTTCCTGCAAAGACATTCCATGCCTTCCTGAGTCAGTAAAATAGGCATACGTATCCAATGCGTGATGACCGATTGGTCCCCAGTTTCGCAAGAAGGTATTCGCCTCATAACGCCTGGTTATATCCACTTTGTCGATAAAGATGTTCTTGACCGGCTTCAATCCTGCTATCATCAGGAATATTACGACCGGTACAAGCGCCATATGCTTGAGGGGGTATTTTTTCTTCACAAATGACTCAGCAATTGGAATGCCTACCAGAAGAAAGATTGCATCCATCATTTCCATCATACTGAATATACTTTCACCAAGCCCATTCAGGTTGCTTTTTTGCATCCACATATAGGATGTTATAGGTGTCGAATAATAACGGTAAAACCAGATGTCGCCAAGGAAAAAGACCATGATCGAAAGAAGGAAAACTGAAAAAATGATGCCTTTCACGATTCGATTCGATATCCATTCTTTCAGATAAACAATAATACCGGCAACACCGATGATTATCGTAATGATCCCAATAGAAAGATCGTTCCCCATCCTATCATTCGTATAAATGAAAAGTATGGCCACGATTGAGAATGACACTAACTCAAATAGCCTCTCCTTCAATCGTTGATTACGGTTATTCTCCATGCTCCTGCCACTTTCCTCTTCATTATTTCCAAGCCTTAGTTAAGCCTGATTACGGAAGATTACTTATAAATATTACTTAGCGTTGCCATTTATGAGAAATTGCACACAGAAAACGGCATAAATATTTGGCACTAATGACTTCCTTTATAAACAAAAAGCCTTCATCACTAAAAGGATGAGGGCTTTGCTTTATAAAATAGCTGCCGGTTGCAGCTAGACTCACAGGGTGTTTTCCTACTTTCTCTTCCATTCAAAAGCAATCTTCCAACCTTCATCAGGAATCGAGTCAGCCAACATATCCCCTTCCTCGAATAAGAAACGCCATGGCATGCTTGAAAGTGCTGGAAGCTCACCAAGCTCCGAAAGGTCGAATGCCTTTTTTGCGAGGAATTTTCCCTTTCCATCAACTATCAGTAAATCCACGATATTAAAACTGACAGCTTTCTCTATTGAACTTCGTAAAAAAGCCTCTATCATTACACCATCTTCCACCCTAGTCAGCTTGATGCCGGATAATGAAATTTGGTTCGGTTTTAATGCAGGAAGCCTTTGATGGCGGAATTTATATACATATTCCTCTTGCTTGGAAACTTTCCATCCCTTGTGAAACATCAGGGCAGTATGAACGGTGACATCCTGATCTGATAACCTTTGTGTATTATCCCTTTTTTCAAATAAACTCATCGTTCCTCACCCTCCAAAGCCGCTTCATCTTCCTGAATGCTTTTCATATATTCCATAAAGCCGATGCTTATCTCCGACTCAATTTTACTTAATAGAAGGTTGAATTGACTGAGAGCTGCTTTTTCATACAACGTATATGGGTCCTGCTGACCATATCCGCTTAAACCAACGCCTTCCTTCACACTGTTCATTTGATCCAGGTGGTTCATCCAATTTGTATCGATATGCTGGAGCATGAAAGCGCGTAACTGGTTTCCCCATTCTGCATCGTTCTGAAAGTTCACCAGTCTCGATTTCAATTCACCTAAAGCTTCCAACGCTTTTCCTTCGATTTGGCCTTCTAAATCCTGCAAATCACTTACCAGCCAGCCCAACGACTGGAAAACAGGGGAAAGCTCTTCAATAAAGGCAGAGGAATTAGGTTCCATCATATGTTCAGGGGAATATTTCACTGTGAGCCGAGTAATGTATTTTTCAATATATTCAAGTAAAATGGCCGACATCCGTCCAGGCTCCATATCAAGAATCCGATTTCTCATTGCATAGATGATTTTACGCTGCTCATTTAATGCATGCTCTAACTTCAATAAATGGTAACGGCTTGATTGATGCATATGCTCTACCGTTTCCTGAACCATTTTAACGAATTTATCGGGTGCAGGGCTCAGCACCAATCCATTTTCATCCGTTTTGATTTTCTTGATATAACGTCCGATTTCTTCTTCATCATAGTAATCAAACAAATCATCTTCCAAAGAAATGATGAATTGTGTTGAACCAGGATCACCCTGCCGGCCGGAACGTCCTCTTAGCTGCATATCGATCCGACGGCTCTCGTGCAGCTCCGTACCGATAATATGAAGGCCGCCCAATTCCTTGACATCATCACCAAGTATTATATCCGTTCCTCTCCCAGCCATGTTCGTAGCCAGCATCACTTGATTTTTTTGCCCGGCATTCGCGATGATTTCCGCTTCATCCTCTTCCGTCTTCGCATTTAGGATTTGATGTTTAATTTTCCCCTTCTCTAGTTGAACCGAAATTTTTTCAGATTGCTCAATGGAGGTCGTTCCGATCAATATGGGTCTGCCTCCATCATGAATCCGTTTTACATCCTTGACGATTTTGTTGATTTTGCTTGTTTCCTCTTTATAAATCAAATCAACCTCATCAACCCGAATGATGGGCTCATTCGTTGGAATTTCAATGACGGGGAGCTGATATATTTCCCAGAATTCAGACTTTGATGGCATGGCACTGCCTGTCATCCCAGACATTGAATGATATAACCGAAAATAATTTTGGACGGTAATCATGGCCTGTGTTTCATTCTCTTCGGAAATCTCCAAGCCCTCTTTTGCCTCAATCGCTTGATGTAGCCCCTCACTGAAACTTCGCCCCTCCATCACCCTGCCTGTGAATTTATCGATGATTGCAATCTTGCTATCGATGACAATGTAATCGACATCCAATTTCATGATTGCGTGGGCTTTTAGCGCCTGTGTAACATTATGTAATAGCTCTTGATGCTCCATTCCATACAGATTGTCGATACCAAAGGCCGCTTCAATCTTGGAAGCGCCCTGATCCGTGAAAAAGACGGACTTTGAATCGATGTAAATCTCGTAATCCTCATTTTCTACAAATGACTTCATGATTTGTGCCGTGATCTGGTGGAGCTCGGTTCCGTCGCTTGCCCTTCCCGCAATGATTAATGGTGTCCTCGCTTCATCAATCAAGATGCTGTCAATCTCATCGACAATGGCAAATCGGTGTCCTCTTTGAACCTTGTCTTCTCTTCGGTAGACCATATTATCACGCAAATAATCAAAACCGAACTCTGTTGCCGTCCCATACGTGATATCTGCCGCATACGCATCACGTTTTGCAGAAGGCCCCATTTGGGAAATGTTCAAACCAACCGACAATCCTAGATATTCTAGAATTTGTCCCATCAACTCTTTATCACGTCTGGCCAAATATTCATTAGCTGTAATAATATGCACACCATTACCGTACAGTGCATGTAAATAACTAGGCAAAGTGGAGACAAGCGTCTTCCCCTCGCCCGTATTCATTTGTGCAATGCCCCCTTCACTCAGGACAAAACCTCCTGCAATCTGAACATCATGGTGCCTAAGATTCAATACTCGCTTGGAAGCCTCCCTCACGACCGCAAAAGCTTCAGCTTGTATGTCCAATATATTAACACCAGCATCCAATACGCTTTTAAATCTATCCTTCATTCCGCTTAATTCCAAATCTGAATAACGTTCATATTCACCCTCTAGCCGATTCACTTCTTCTACCAACTTATAAATTCTCTTCAAGTCTTTAGAACCTTCTTTGAAGAACTTTTTCATACTGGATAGCATAGGGTTTTCTCTCCTATTATTTCAATTGAACTTTAGTGAAATTATACCAGTTAAGTATCTACTTTTTATAAATTATCACCTTTATATTTGTAATTATATAGAAATTCTTTCTTTTTTTGAAAGGTAAATCACGCAAAACCCGACTGGGTGCCGCTAACAGTGCTAAAAAGATTAGCTCCACCCTGAATATCAGGGAGGGGTTTTTTTATCGATTTAAACAAATAATAGGAAGACTTTCACCCAATGGAGGATTACAGATGAATAAGACATCCAGACATAAACCGCATCGCTTTGGATTATTCGTTCTTATAATTTGTTTTATTTGGATGAACTCCCCTATTCAAGCAGCAACAAAAAACACCCCCAAGAATGTCATATTGCTGATTGGCGACGGCATGGGGTTAGGGGCGATAGAAATTGCCCGGCAATTGGAATATGGAAAGACAGGTGTACTGCATTTGGAAAAATTGGAGCATGTTGCCCTGATGCGCACGTATTCCGCCAATAATTACGTCACTGACTCGGCAGCAGGAGGATCCGCGATTGCCACTGGTATAAAAACGAACAATGAATCGATTGGAGTCGACGCCACTGGTTCCGAGGTCGATAGTGTATTGGATGCCTTTCAGAACAATGGAAAAAAAGTAGGGATCATCTCAACCAATATGGTAGTCGATGCCACACCCGCTGCATTTGGTGCAAGTGTTCCTAACCGCTGGACAGGCGGCGCAAATATCGCGAGGCAGCTCTTTGATAACCGGATCGACGTCATCCTCGGCGGAGGTGCCAGCTATTTCGAGGCTGATAAGCAGAATGGCGAGGATTTAATCGGTAAGTTTAAACAAGCTGGCTATGGGATTACGACGACTAAAGAAGAACTTAGTTCCATAAATAAACCGGAAAAACTTTTAGGATTATTTCACCCGACCTATATGAATTTTAAACTGGATAAAGAAGTATTACATTCCCAAGAGCCATCTCTACCCGAAATGACTTCCAAAGCGTTGGATATTTTATCACGGGGTGACAAGGGATTTTTCTTGATGGCCGAAGGTGCGCGTATTGACCATATGGAGCATGCAGCCGATATCACTGGAATATGGAAAGAAACGATAGAATTTGACCAAACCGTGAAAGAGGTTGTCAATTGGGCAAAAAACCGGAATGATACCTTGATTATTGTCCTTGCAGACCACGAAACAATGGGGACTTCCGCTTCTGAAACAATGGATATCCCTGCTTTGAAAAAAATCAGAGTTTCATCTGAATATATGTCAAAACAACTCACATTCGATAAAAATAATGAAATCGATCCAGAAAGTGTCGTTGCCACATTCAAGAATTATGCAAATATATCCCTTACTGAACAGGAAGTCGCTCAATTCATCGATAACGTAAGAAAAAATAAAACGCTTGTCTATCCACAGCACCAAATTGATTGGGAAATCGGAAGCACCATCGCCAAGCATTATAAGGCGGGTGTAGCTGATCGAAGCATTCGGGCGGCCAGTTCCACAGGAGGGCACACTGCCAATATGATTCCCGTTTTCGCTTCAGGCCCAGGCAGTGAAGCCTTTGATGGAGTCATTGAAAATACGGATATTTCGAAAATCATCACAAATGCCGCCCGTGTTCCGTTCACACCCGGGCAGCATAAAACAAAAGAGGAATAAAATCATTACTCCCTCTTTTACGTTTCTTTCTCATTAACCGTTTTTCGGTATTCCTTTCTTTTAAGCTACGTTTACTCAAGTTTTGGGGCATTTCTTTGAAGTTTTGAAGCCTTTACTCGTGAGGTTTGGTGCATCTGCGCGTTGATTTGCGATTTACTCGTGAGGTTGGGACTTTTACTCGTGAATTTAGCGCTTTTACTCGTGAATTTCTGGCTTTTACTCGTGAGTTTGCGCCTTTACTCGTGAGTTTGCGCCTTTTACTCGTGAATTTAGGGCTTTTACTCGTGAATTCGTACTTTACTCGTGAATTTGAAGCCTTTACTCGTGAGTTTAGTGCTTTTACTCGTGAGTTTGAGGCCTTTACTCGTGAGTTTTCGCCTTTTACTCGTGAGTTTAGGGCTTTTACTCGTGAGTTTAGGACCTTTACTCGTGAGTTTGCGCCTTTTACTCGTTAATTTAGGGCTTTTACTCGTGAGTTTGCGATTTACTTGTTATTTCGTGCTGTTTTCTTTTAAGTGTGGTGCATTTACTCTTTATTAGATCAAAAAAAGACGTCATACGTGACGTCCTACTTCTTCATTTTTTTATGTGTTTTTTTAATACATATCCAAATTTGCTTCCCTTTTTCACTTTATACCATTCATCTTGTTGAGCCAGTATCGTAACGGCTTGGTCTTTGTATAGATTACCGATCGTTTCAGAAGATGCATTTCTGCTTTCTTTAATAGATAATTCGTTTACTGTCACTATTCCCGTCGTCTTCTTAATCGAGATTTTCGTTGAAATGGTTTCCCGATTGTCACTCTCATCCTTAGCGGAGATTTTTACCGTAAATATCCCGTTGGACATATTTTTGAAATCCCAGGTTGCCGATTGACTGCCTTTATTGAACTGCCTTTCAGAAAGGATGCCCACAACCTTACCTTTACTGTTCTTGATTTCCACTGTTACATCAGCATTTTCATTAATAGTGTACGTTATGTACGCTTTCTCGGTACTATAATCACCCGATGTGTTGACATCGGTGATTTTCGGTGCCGATGTATCTCTACTGATTTTTATCGGCACTGTTTCCAAACCTTCATTCCCGCCTCGGCCAATTGCTGATAATTCTGCTTCATATGTCCCGTTACTTACCGCTTTTGTGTTCCAGATTGCTGAATGGGTACCCTTTTTCAATGTTTGATCACGGACTGGGGTAGCTAAGGCATTCCCTTTACTATCATTAATCGTGAGAGTCACCACAGCATCTTCTTTTAGGGAGTATGTGATTCCAACCTCATCATTTAAATGATCCGTCTTCGCTTTCATGTTTACTGAATTCGGTTCCGCCTTTACAACAATATCCGTTTTAGATCCAGCGCCTGGTCCATATTCCTTTTCTATAGTTGTGTCAGGATAATAAAAACCCAAAATATCTTGATATGAGTGTCCTGCTTCCGCTCTGTTTTTCGCTCCAAACTGACTTAGTCCGACCCCATGCCCATATCCTGATCCTTCGATTGCAATTTTGGAGGGACCGGAAGATGAATGGTCAACCAAATAGCTTTTCATCACCTCTTGCCCCACCATGCCCCTGATTTTGGAAGCCGCTACATTGGTAAGCTTAACCGTTTGCTGCAAAAGCTTTCCCCTGTCATCAACAAGATCCCTTACATAGAAATTCATTTGGATGGAGCCTTTCGTAACACGGCCTCCCGTTTTTTCATCTGTAAAATTTAACAAGGGAATCTCCGTTATTTTAATATCTTTCTTCGCATATCCATTATTCTTCAGCCAAGCCTTCAGCTTCGGCACAACCGTTTTATCTTTTTCCTCTACACTTGTCCACCATTCTTCAGGTTTAGATAAATCCATTTTTGACAGGTCGATTTGCTGCTTGTCCAGCGTTATCGCCCAATTGATATTCGAATCATAGAAATCTTTTTTTATAGCTAAATACGCAAGAGGGTTGCCTCTTGACCATACATTCGAATTCGATTCGGTCATTCCTCCATTGCTTGATGAAAAGAACGCTTCGATTATTTCGCCATCATGTTTGATTACCATGCCCTTTGTCTGTTCAATGGCTGAATCCGTTCGATGGTGACCGGCAGCCCCGCCATATACTTGGTAAGAAACCGTATCATCAATGATTGTCGATTGATGGCGAAGTGCATACGTCCGGGCGGCAATCGCCTGTGCTTTTAAGGCTTCGGCATGCCATAGTGCGGGCATCTCCCACGGGACAACTCCCTTTAGATAATCTTCAATGTATACAGTATTGATTGGCCGGATGTGACCGTCCTCCACTGTAAATGTAAATGAACCTTGATACGGACGGCCGTTTATGGACAATGAAGAATCAGGTTTAACCGGCATTACCTTAAAGGAAGCATAAGCCCCCGTTTTCTTAGAACCTTTGTAAACGGCAAGTTTAGCCGACTCCGCCTTCAAAGTCAGACTTTCATCAGCCTTGATGAATATCTCTCCCCCTGAATTACGGTAGTCCCCGGTTGCCGTTATTTTGACACTGATTCTATTCCCCAAATAATTCTTCAGTTTCACTTCCATCGCTGTATTCTCCTCGGCTGCCGTTGTTTCATGAGAAGGAAATGCAAAAAAAGTGATAAAGAAAGCGATAAACAAATACTTTAAACTTCTCATTCCCCTTCATCCTCATTCCTTTTCTATTTATCTTTCAAAGACTTTTGAATGAATCCTGTTCAATCTATTGGCATGAGAAAACTGTTTATATGAGGTTACTGAACTCTCTTTTTACATTCTGTATGTACGACTCATTATCCTTCAAATCCAGCTTTATTGTCGTAACAGAATGGAATCCACACCCAATATAAAAGCAGGACATGGAAGAAACCATGTCCTGCTTTTCAATGGTAAATGCTTGCTGATGGGTGACTTTTTTCTTTACTTCAAATACTTCTTCAACACTGGTTTCATTTGATCGACAACGACATGGCTGCCGCCCCTGCCTTTTACATCTTCCATCATCCATGCCATGAGAAGTTCCGGTTCTTCTGTGTCCATGGCAACGAACCAGCCATTTTCTGTTCCGTCCGCATTTTTGGATGCCTTGATTTCAGCAGTTCCCGTTTTGGCAGCGATATTGATGCCAAGATCATCTATTCCATGTCCGCTTCCCTTAGGATGTTCCACTACTTGTGTCAGCATCTTGGTGACCTGATTTGCTTGGTCTGCTGATATCGCATTTTCTTTCCATATTTTCTTTTCTATTTTATCTCCTGTTATTAACGAAGGTGCCAGGATGTTTCCTTCATTCAAGAAGGCTGAATAGGTCATGGCGAGATGGAGCGTGCTCATTTGAACCTGCGCTTGACCATATCCGGCATCCGCCAAACGTCCCTCACTGTCGATCTTACCGATGCTCGATGCTTTGATCGGATAATCGTAATTCAAAGACTCATCAAATCCGAATGCCTTGAGTCCTCTTGTAAATTTTTCCTTACCAAGCCCCAGAGCTTTTTGGGCAAAGTAAATATTATCTGAATAAATTAATGCCTTTTCCATATCGATTGGAACACCAGGGTCCGAAACCCTTGTAATGGAATGATCTTTCCATGTCGGCTTGGCCCATGTTTTCCCTTGAATATTAATCGACTCTTTCGGATCCACACCATTTTTCAAAGCGATTGCCGCAGTGATGGCCTTAATGGTCGAACCAGGTGCAAAGGTCGAACTGAAGCGGTTCAGAAGTGGTTTTTTCGGGTCTTCTTCAAGCGCTTTTTGTTCCGCTTTCGTTATTCCGAAAATATATTTATTAGGATCAAATGACGGACTTGAAACAAGTGCAAGCGTTTCGCCTGTCTTCGGATCAATGGCCGATGCCGATCCGGCTTCGTTCTTATATTGTTTGAAGATATCCTTTTGAAGCTCGGCGTCGATGGTCAATGTAATTGTTTCTCCCTCTTCAGCAGGCTTTTCAGCAATCACTTTTTCTTCGCCATCTTCAGTTTTAATAAAGATTTTACCGCCGGGTTTGCCTTTCAGTCGCTCTTCCAACACTTCCTCAAGACCGCGCTTGCCAATAACATCACTTGCGGTATATCCTTTTCCTTTCAATTTCTCCAAATCCTCGGCCGATGCCTCACCGACATATCCAATTAGATGGGCAGTAGCCTCTTTATATGGATATATGCGCTCTTCCGTATTATTGACAGATACCCCAGGAATGCTCAATAGCTTTTCCAAGGCTGCAGTATTAACATTTGACATTTTCTTGATGGGCACGAAATAGCCTGGCTTTACCCATGATTGTTTTAATTTCTGATTCACTTCGTCGGTGGACATATTGAGGATTCCAGCGACCTTTTTAACCGTTTCGGTTTCGTTGGCCATTTTCTCTGGCACGATTCCCACTTCTGCAACCGTACCATTCATGGCAAGGCCGCGTTCATTTCGATCGACAATTTCCCCGCGAATGGCTGGATACGATTCAACCGATACCTTCTCGCCAGCTTTCAATTGAGGGAAAATGTAGCTTTCATCCCACTTGATGTACCAATTTTCTTCCTCGCCTTCCCCTTCCTTGACAAGTGTCGCTTTATGATCAGAGCTGACAGCACCCGCCATAGTGGACATATCTACGGTATATGAAAGGCTTACCTTTTCTCCATCTTTATGGTCTTTCTCTTCTTTTGGCTGTTTATAGTCTACATTTAATTGGTCGGCTTCTATGCCCGTATAGATTTTTTCATAACGGTTCGCAAATTCATCCGCACTGATTTTCTTCTTTGTCTCAGGCGACAGATACTCGTACATTTTCGCAAAATCCTGTTTATTCCAAAGCTTCGTGTATGCCGCAAAGCGATCTTCCGGACTTGGCTCATCCGAGCATCCGGCCAGAAACAATACGCTCAACAACAATAAGCTGGAAACTAAAGCTAGTTTCTTCATGATTTCCTCCTAATGAATAGTTAGAATGATATACCTATAGTTTAGCAAAATATTAGGGGAATGGGGGATTTTGCATGCCAAATTTCTTCATTTTTCTAATTAACCATGTTTTTTCTAAAACAAAAGTCCTGTACATAGTGTACAGGACTTTTGTTTTGGAAAAATTAGAAGAAGGGCAAGTTTGCAAAAAGGATCCAGTTGATCAGCTTCCTTTCCGCCGACTGTCTGCTAACAATCTAAAGAGGGTTTCATCCAAGGAGAGCCGCAGGCGGAAAGCGAGTGCCAGGAGTACAGACTCTTATAAAACGCAGGCAAACCCAATATTCATCGAGTTTGCCTAAAGTCTAAGTCCAGTACATAATGTTCAGGATTCTAAAGCATTCTTTTTTTTCGGCTTTTTTTCTCTTGGAGCCATTTTTTCAAGAAGAAAAAGCCCAGAATGCCTGAAATGATAAGGCCGCTTGTCGTCACAATGACAGCTACCCATTCGTATAAGGTGTAATTCATATAAGCTTTCCAGGGTAATTTCCCTTTCCAATCTTCAATATATAAATTCATTCCGAATATCCCGGAAATAACCGTATAAATCGTTAGTATTTGCAAAAGATAATTACTGCTTTTCCCAGACAGTTTATCCTGATTTTGATAAAGGTAGGAAAGTGTTTCCTTCACTTCTTTGTAGAGAGGGGTAATCCTGAAGGTTTCATCCGTTTTTTTGAAGAGCTCTTTACCGATTGCCGTACTATTGACTTCAGTGAATAAGTATTTTGCAGAAAACTCAGTGATCATGAAAATCAGCTGTTCCGTATCCGATTGATCTTTTTCCACATCTATCCGGGAATGTTCATGAGCCAGTTTGAGCAGTACGATTTTATAATAGAAGAAAATCAACACTGTATAAAAATGCTGGCCATACATTTCACTAGCCAGTTCCCGTTCAAGTTTACCTGTCGCTTTCGTGACACACGCGAAATGATACATGCTAGTTACATAATAGGTTTCCTTTCCCCACCTGTCATATACTCTATCTTGATAATACTTTTCTATATAATCAGGATTTAATGCACCTATATACGGCTCACCATCATTGTCATACCCGTTCAGTTCACTGATCCGGAATAAGTCATTTTTAGATATATCACGATCCTCCGGGAATGCCGTATAACTGATCACGTACATTTTTTCATCGATGAAGAAGGGCAAACTGCCAAAATAGGTCGGGTCCGCCTGTTCTTCATCGATATATTCCTCAATTGGCGGCAATAGTTCATTGAAGATGAAATCCTTCACTTGTTCATACTGATTTTCCCGACAGCCGACTTTCGTTTTTTCCTCATCATCAGCGATCGGTTCAAGAATTCGGAATGTATCGCTAAAATAGAGCACATCATCATGTGAAAGCCCTTCAGGTAAAGTAACACGAAGATTCATCATGCCAATATGAAATGGGCATATGAAGATATCGATAGAGTTAATAATAAATGGGGTATTTAGATAGGGTGATTCGAAGGTACAATCAATATCCAGTTTTTTCGTGAAACGCCGCAAGCCTTCTTTCTGTTTGGCATTACTCGGAAATAAAATCGGCTCGATGTAAGGCATGAAATACTTTTCCAGTTTACGGTGCGAAACTTTATGGCCACCGTAAAATTGATCTTGTTGTTCCATATCTTTCAAGTTCAAAAATACGAAATTGTCCTCAAATAACTTTTCCACAAACTTTTCAATCTTATTTCCTTCAAGCGTAAATGGAAAAATGTACTGCTGGAAAGTTCGCTTAGTGGGATCATTCTTTACTTTCACATCCATCAAATATATTCCTCCGATTAAACTGACGATGAAAACAGGTTTAATTCATCTTGTTTCTTATATTTACCCATGTATATACAAACAAAACGATACATATTATAGAAAAAAAGTGGACAAATTATCCAAATAAAAAAAGATCCCCCAAGCATGTGCATGGGGGCCATCGAAAAGAGTTCTTCAACCCTCTTCACTTTAGGGTACTAGAAACTGATGTTTCTAATGAAAAATCCGATATTCGGACCATTTTAACATTTATTTTAAGTATGATAAAACACGAAATTCCTTCATATTTGGGCTTTACCTCTTATTATCAGCTAATAAATTCTTATATGCAGGGATTCACAGAAGAAAATATAACTACAGGAATAATCGCAAGATCTTTTGTTCATCCCTTTATCATTAAAATCACGTTTGAACTAAGAAAAAAATGGGTATATAAAAAAAAGCAAAGGAGAGACATCATGAAATCTGATATCAATAAACAACACTTTAAATTTTTTGAAAGAACAAATAACGCTAAACCAAGTAAGCGGAAACAAATGAGCGATTTCATCAAAAAGAAAATGGATGCTCAAAACAGTCCTTTAAATGGCAAAAACTCATGACATGTGGGATGTCATGAGTTTTTATCATTTAAAATGCGATTTCATTTCCTTGAAGGTTGTGCTTCACACATTTCTTGATACCGATTACATTCAAAAAATGTTGAATCTTCTTCATCGAGGTCGCCTGATATTCATCTACAATAGAAAACTCTTTAAGATAAGCAATTTTTTCTTGTACATCTGTATCTATATGATCTTGGCTGGATTCTTTATCATCTGATTTTTTGCATGTGTACACCACAGCTTCACCAATTTTCCTGGTTGCCTTATCAAAATAAAAAGAAAACACAATGGCACATTCATCATCGTAAAAAGAGGGTTGAACTTTCATATTAATATCAATCATTAACCTTTACACCTCTCTCCGTTTTGTTATATACACTATAACAAAACCATTAAAACGAAATAGGCGTTACAAACTACGCTCACGCTTCTTCAACACCTACCAAATGGACCTTACACTCCCCATTCATAGATAATTATAACTACAGGAATATGCGCAAAAGAATAATCATTTAATAATAATAAAAAAAACATCTTCAATTGAAGATGCTTGAATGATTGATAGGAAGCTTCAATTACTTATTTATATAAACCTGGAAGTTCTGCGTAAAGGCCTGGTAATTCGCTTGGGACAATAACAAAAGCAGCGATGATAAGAAAAGATACGACTAATGCTTTAGTACTTTTTTTCATAGGTCATTCCTCCTTTTCTTTTAAAAAAATATTGGTTAAAATAGAAAATAATTCTATAGTTATATTTAACCACAATTCTTAAAATCATATATTTCGACTAAAGAATCTATTTAAACCGTTCAGGACCTGTACATACCGCTTTCACCGATTTTTCATAACAAAATATAACTCTAGGCATATTTTAAGGAGAATCAAAATGGATTTTTTTGCAGTTGGACAAAAGATCAAAGAGCTACGTAAACAAATCGGGCTTTCCCAGGAAGAGTTGGCAACCGGTATTTGTACACAAGCACAGATCAGTAAGATTGAAAAGGGCGATGTCTATCCATATGCATCCACTCTCTACTTAATTTCCCAACGTTTAGGCGTTGATGTAAACTATTTTTTTGATATTGGAATGACCCCTAGGCTGGATTATGTGGAAGAAGTGATTTATCAATTAAAAATAGCCAGAAGAACCCGAAATTATGAGGAAATGCAGCAAATTGTAAAGGCTGAGGAAAACAGTCCCCTCTTTCTTCAAAATAAAAAGAATCATCAATTGATCCTTTGGCACAAGGGAATATACGAATATGAAAAAAATAAAGATTTAGATAAAGCCATAGAATTCATCAATAAGGCCATCTCCATTACTCATACGACCGATAAAATTTATTCGGAACGGGAGCTTGAAATCTTAAGCAGCCTTGGTGTAATGTATGTTGCTGAAGAACAATACGAAAATGCATTTGCCTTGTTAAGGAAAGCTTTAGATCACTTGAAAGCCCTGCCCTTCTTGACGGATAAAACGCTAAAAACACGCCTATCCTATAATTTTGGCAGAGTGCTAACACGTCTTGGCCGATATGAAGAGTCCATTGCCTGCTGCCAAGATGCCATAAAGTGGTGCCTCGAATATGATCAATTATATGCTTTAGCGGATTTACATTACCATTTAGGCTACAATTTTGAACTCGTAGGTAACTTTGAAGAGGCAAAAGAGTACTTGGAAAAATCTGCGTTTCTATTCAAATTACAAAAAAACCATACCTTTGTTACATTCATCAACAAAAAGCTGGACAGTTGGAAGAATGAAATGAAAATAAACTAAATCTATAATTTGGAGCCATTTCCCCGGGAATGGCTCCAAATTATAGACAAACTCGATCCAGACACTCGCTTTCCCCGAAGGATTCTCGCACATGGTTCCAATCTACTTTGTATTAATTTATATATAGAACCCCTTTTGTCTACAAACAGAGCCATTCACCAAGAGTATTATAATTTCACACACTCATCATTTCCAAAACCTCTAATCTACATTTTAAATTCCAAGCCAAAATGAAGTATAATAAAGAGATGCTTCAAAAAAGTAATTTTAAAAAAGATTCATCCCCCATCACTTGGTATCGTGAAGCGCGGTGAGGATGAAGGATTTGAGGCAGGTTAAAGTGATTGTCAGTTATTCCTGTTTATATCCAAACCGCTTATATTCAAGGGAATTTTTGACGATATTGACTTTTACAAGGTTTTTATGAATATACGGCTAGAAGCAGAGATGTTTTTTTCGGTTACATGAATTAGAAAGTAAAGAGAACAGCCATAATCCAGCATTTGATTTCGGGTTGGAACTTTGCATGGCCCAAGAATGTAATTCCTCGGTAAACCGAGGCGGGATTACGATAAGTTAAAGAACTGATGGTTCATGATCATACAAAAATATAATTTTGGTATACAGGGCTTGTCCCTGAAGGAGGAGAGTATGGAGCGGGAGTTGTTGTTAGTGGGGGAGCGGCTGGCGGAATTTTTGGTGGCCGGGGATCCAGAAGATTCGGATGTGGTGAATCAAGGGCTCCAGTTATACCGTCAGGGGCTCGTTGATATTAAAGAAGAAGCGGCGGATACGATTGCGGCTGAGGTACAGGATGTTACACGCTTTAAGGCCAGGCTGAATCTGCTCTTCCCTCAGGATGGAAGCTGTACATGTGATTCAAGGTTCATTTGCCGGCATCAAATGGCCGTTTTCTTTTCTGCATATTCTGAACACGCCAGTGTTTCCGAATGGCTGAGCGATTGGAAAGCACCAAAAAACACCTCAACGGCCCAAGCACTGCAGCAAGTGAAACCGGCAAGTGAATTACTTAAACAGGCGGCAGGGAAATCCATCATCTTAGATAAAAGCTATCCGTCATGGAAGCAATTCGTGAATGATGCATTTGCTGAACATGTCGAGCCTCATATAGGTGAGGCTGCTTATATGATTGAAAATCACATACAAACTTACTTTAAACGCCTTAGTTCAAAAGCTCCAATGGAAAGGGAATGGAAATTGCTTTATCATTTCGTCACCCAATTTTGCACAATGCAGCAGACACTGAGAATGATTCAGCTGCATAAAAGTGAGAC
This sequence comes from Peribacillus sp. NPDC058075, assembly GCF_042885195.1. NCBI lineage: Bacteria > Bacillati > Bacillota > Bacilli > Caryophanales > Bacillaceae > Peribacillus > Peribacillus sp. NPDC058075. Next base: position 347,029 of record NZ_JBHVSL010000002.1, read on the forward strand.
GCAAACGATCCGGGTCTTTTATGCACTTGCCGTCGACCTTGCAGAGGAGCTTCATGAAACGGTACAGCCGCTTAGCAGGCAAGCGAGGCCCTTCGCCTTTGATCCCTTCGTTTTCAGCATCAAGGAAGATGTAGCTAAACTGCTGGATGGAGGAGAAGGCCTGGAATACGAAAAGATCGACCTCTACCGTGAGATATGGAGCTACTTATTCTCCAACTCCTCATGGCGTAAAGAGGAACTGGAACGAATCAATAAAGAACTTCCCGAGAAGTATATGGGCACCACAGAGAGGACGTCCTATTCCCTCGCAGCGATTCACCTATCACTTTTGGAGAACCATGATAAACAAGCGATTGGGCTTCTTCATGAATTGAAGAAAGAAGCCTGTCCATACATTTTTTATTGGCTGAATCTCCTGGCTGAATCCGACAACCGGGCACGGGCTATCCCTTTCATTGAATTCATCAATAATAATGTCCAGGAGTTCCTTGCCGGTTTATCCGATTATTATAAACGGGTGGATTTCGTCCGGACCTTTACGACTTTAATTAACAGTTGCTGTTATAAATTAAAACGGACTGATTTGCTTGAGAAATTTTACAGGGCCACCCTTCCGCACAGCTATTGGAACTATGCAAACTTCCTTTTTGAACAAGGACAATATAAAAAGTGGGTGGAGATGCATATTTACTCTGAAATCAGCATTGACTTAATCAGCAGTGAATCCATCAAAGAAGTGGTCTCAAAAGAACCAGAACTGATCCTGCCCCTTTATTATCATGCGGTCCAGGAAAAAGTTTCTTTGAAAAATCGGCCCGCTTATAAGCAAGCTGTCCGTTATTTGAAAAGGATGCGCACCATCTATAAAAAGAGCAAAAAGGAAGACGTATTCGAACGTTATATACTTTATGTAGCAGATTCGACTAAACGGCTTCGCGCTTTCCAAGAAGAACTAAAAAGGGGTAAGCTTATCGATGTTTAATCCAGGGAAATTAAAAATCAAAATAGCGGCTCTCGAAAACGGAACTTACGCCCTTGGTGTCGTCAATGAAGAGAATACCTTCCTCACTACGAATTATATACGCAGGCTGTTATTCAATTGGGATGACGCAAGCTTTTATGGCACGAAAATGACTACGGATATAGTGGATGGAAATCAAGTATTCATTCTTGACGCTTGGGGACTTCTCAATTTTTTTGCGAGGGAAAGCTTCAACTCCTTCATAGAATGGGAATGGTCCGAGATATCCTCCCTTTGCCTGTCTGCAGCGCCCGTTCTTCATGAATCCATTGAAGCTGGAATCCCCGTACCGGATTTCACCAATCTTCAATTGGACTCCATCGGCTGGAAGCTGCCGGAAGAAGTGGAAGAGGAATTCGTCCCTTCCTTTTGGGAAGAAGAAATATCTTTGGACCTTCCTTCACCTGAACTGGAAACCAACCGTACTTTTATCGAAAAATGGTATAACGGTGCAGCTAATATGTATTTAAAAAACTATTCACCCATGCAGCATAAATGGAGTGAAGCCGTCGGGGCATTAAAGGATACACGGCTTTCTCCCGAAGAATTGCAAGCCTTTTTTGACAAAAACAGCTGGCAGGAATGGCTTGGCACCCTGCCCGACCCCAAACCATTCACTATAGGTCTCCGTTTAACTGAGCCTCCTGATGGCAACGGGCCTTGGATACTCGATGTTACCCTTCGTTCTAAAAGGGATGAGAATATCATTGAAACATATACAGGAAAAAAACTGCCGCGCGGCTGGAATAAGTATGCAAGTGATGTGGTGCGTGCTACGAAACGCTGGCAACTCGTCGTGCCATGGCTTGGGGAGAATGGCCGTCTTAAAAGGGAGATTTCAGAAACGGATGCATGGGAGTTCTTGACCGATGCAAGCGAAAAGCTCCTGTTTCTTGGCGTCGAAATTCTCCTTCCATCGTGGTGGCTTGCCTTGAAGGAGTCCTCATTGAAGGTCAAGGCGAAAGTGAAGAGCCAATCGAACCGCGGCCCATCTTATGTCGGGTTAAAAGCTTTAATGGACTTTGATTGGCGGTTCTCATTAAATGGCAAGGAGCTCACTGAGGCGGAGTTCGAGGAGCTCGTCAATGAAAAAAGGCGGCTTGTCTTCATCCGCGGCCAATGGGTCAAGCTTGATCCTGCTTTCATTAAGCAAATTCAGGAGCTGATGGAAACAGCCAATGAAAAAGGCATCCAACTGACTGACTTGCTGCAGCAGGAACTGTTGAATGGCGTAAATGAAGATGGCGATGGCGACTCTGAAAACGATGAAATGCTCCGGATTCAATTTGAATTGAACCAGGAGCTCCGTAAAATGGTGGGAAGGCTCCGGGAAACCAAAAACATATCCATCCTGCCCGTCCCTAATGCACTTCAAGGTGATTTACGCCCCTATCAAAAACTGGGCATGAGCTGGCTCCTGTTTTTAAGGGAGCATGGCTTTGGTGCTTGTCTAGCCGACGATATGGGACTTGGTAAAACCGTCCAGATGATTGCCTACCTCCTTCATGTTAAAGGCAAAGAAAGGGCCGGTAAAGAGCTGCCCACAGCCCCTAGGGATGAACAAAAGAGTGAACCGATCATCGTCGAAGAGGATAGCAGCGCAGAGAGCAGTGATGAGGGTGAGGTCATTACCACTGTCCCCGAATCCGTCTCTGTACAATCCGCGCTCATCGTCTGCCCGACCTCGGTACTTGGCAACTGGCAAAAAGAATTGGAAAAATTCGCTCCATCACTTAAAGTTCACCTACACTACGGATCGAATCGTGCAAAAGGTGCGGCATTTACTAAACTGGCAGCTGATCATGATATTGTCTTAACATCATATGGACTGACCCACCAAGATATGGATGAACTGACCTCCATCCATTGGAGCAGTGTTATCCTTGATGAGGCACAAAACATCAAGAATGCCCAAACGAAGCAATCCAAAGCGGTCCGCAAGCTAAATGGCAGACATCATATCGCCCTATCGGGTACGCCGATGGAAAACCGTTTAAGTGAGTTATGGGCGATTTTCGACTTCATCAACAAAGGTTATCTCGGAACGCTAGGTCAGTTTCAGGAAAAATATGTAGCGACCATCGAACGTGATGATCAGAAGGATAAAATCAAGGAATTACAGCGTTTGATACAGCCATTTTTGCTTCGCCGTACAAAGCGTGATAAAGAAGTCGCTCTTAATCTTCCGGATAAGCAAGAACAAAAGGAATTCGTACCGCTTACCACCGAGCAAGCATCGTTGTATGAGCAACTGATTAAAGATACATTCACTGATATCGAACAACTATCTGCCTTTGAAAGAAAAGGCATCATCCTCCAGATGCTGAATAAGCTAAAGCAGCTTTGCAATCATCCAGCTCTTTACTTAAAAGAAATGGAAAAGGAAAACATCATGAAGGCACCTAACCGATCTGGCAAACTCGAGAAGCTGACCGAGCTTATCGATGCTGTCCGCGAACAGGATGAAAGCTGTCTCATTTTCACACAATATATCGGAATGGGCAATATGATTAAAGAGTTGCTGGAAAAACGATATGGCTTTGAAGTGCCATTCCTGAATGGGAGTGCGAACAAGAAGCAGCGTGATGAAATGATCACCCGATTCCAAGATGGGGATTTCCCTATTTTCATACTCTCGTTGAAAGCAGGCGGCACTGGGCTTAATCTTACAGAAGCCAACCACGTGATTCACTATGACCGCTGGTGGAACCCAGCTGTTGAAAATCAAGCCACCGACCGTGCTTACCGAATTGGGCAGCAGCGTTTCGTTCACGTTCATAAACTAATCTGCACAGGGACCCTGGAGGAAAAAATCGACCAGATGCTTGATAAAAAGCAAGCCCTGAACGACGAGATCATCAGCAGTGACAACTGGATCACCGAACTTTCCACAGAGGAAATCAAGGACCTGGTTGCTCTTCAATAAACCCACTCTCACGATCTGAAGATGAATGAGGGCAGGTTGTTAACTTATAAGGTAAAAAAGGGGAATGCCATTCGATATGCATTCCCCTTTTTATACATAAGCGTCCTGTAACTGTATTGAACACCTGGTATAGCCAGGTGTTCAATACATGTCTTTTATCAAAAAATCGATTTAACCATATAAAGAGCTGTGATCCAAATGATGATTGCAGAAATTTTATTTAATATTCTAAGGAATTTCCCGGATGTATCAACCTTTTTCAGCAATCGTCCCGCAAGACATAATCCATGGAACCAGCACCATGACACAAAGATGCATGTTGCGGTGAAAATCATTTTATCTTTTCCTGAATAAACAAGTGAGCTCGAACCGATTACACCTATCGTATCCAAGATTGCATGCGGATTCAGTAATGATACGGATAGCGCAAATACAATTTGTTTTTTGGTCGACATCTGCATGGATTGGGCACCTGACTGTGAGTTTGATTTGGCAAACCAAATCTGAAATCCCATATACAATAAAAATATAACTCCGATTATGATTAATGTAAGGCGCAACCAATCATATTGCATGACAACCAACGATACACCTAAAATAGCTAACAAAATGAGCACTGTATCACAAATTGCAGCTGTTATCGTTGCTGGCAATGCTTTTTTTATTGTAGGCTGGATTGCTCCTTGATTAAAAATGAATACATTTTGCACTCCCAACGGAAGTATCAACCCTAATGCCAATAATAATCCATGAAAAAATGGCCCCATACGAATACTCCCTTCCTTCAAATTCAGTATAATGAAAAAAACAAAGGAATTGACCATCCAATTGGTTGGTATTCAAACCAACCAATTTTTAAAGAATATAGAACAAGAAAGGAGTAGTTTTCGTATGTTTATCGAATGGAGACCAAACCGGACTTCCAGCCAATCCCTTCACCTGCAAATAGTAGATTGGATCAAACAACAAATTACACGAGGTGAATGGCCAGTTAGTACCAAGCTTCCATCACAACGCTCATTGGCCGATTCATTCGGCGTAAACCGAAGTACCATCATCACAGCCATAGATGAGTTGACTGCAGACGGATTATTGGAAACCAAGGTTGGGTCCGGCACATTCGTTTCCAATAATACATGGAATGTGCTCGTCTCCGGCAAACAGCCCGACTGGAAAAACTATGTCCGGAATGGTCTTCATGAACCTAATTTAAAAACGATTCAGGACATTAACCAGTATGAAACGGACACTGCCATCATCAGATTAGGCACGGGCGAACTATCTCCAACTCTATTGCCTGCAAAACAAATTGAAAAGACGTTGCGGTCCACTTCTTTTGATGCCCACTCTTTAGGCTATTCCGAACCCAAGGGTGATAAGAGACTTCGTCAATGTATAAGTGCTTATTTAGAAACAAAAGGGATCAACGCGAGTCCCAGCTCCCTCATGGTCGTTTCTGGCGGGCTTCAGGCACTCCAGTTGATATCAGTTGGTTTACTTCAAAAGGGAGCGATGATTTTACATGAATCCCCTTCCTATTTAAATTCCGTTCACCCTTTTCAATCTGCGGGCATGCACTTAGTAGGTTTAACCATACAGGGCCGGGAAAGTATCCCGACACAAATAAAGCACATCAACGGAAGGAAGAAAGCGTCACTGTTTTATACTGTACCTACATTTAACAACCCAACGAATACTACATGGTCAAAAGAAGAAAGACTTAACCTCCTATCACTATGCAAAAAGGAACAGATCCCGATTATTGAAGATGACGTATATAGTGATTTGTGGTTTGATAATGAACCACCGCCTCCATTAAAATCCCTTGATGAGGACGGCCTTGTATTGCATATTGGCAGCATGTCCAAAACATTAAGCCCTGGATTGCGTATCGGATGGATTGCTGGCCCAGTAACTGTGATTGAACGTTTAGCGGACATTAAAATGCAAATGGATTACGGTTCAAGTGCACTTTCCCAGCACCTTGTGGCAGAATGGTTAGCAAATGGGCAATATTCAAAGCATTTAGAGTGGCTAAGGCATGAGTTGATAGGACGCAGAGATTTTACATTAACTCTTCTTAATCAATATTTTAAGGGACTGGCAGAATGGCAAATACCTCAAGGCGGATTTTACATATGGTTAAACTTATGTAAACCCATCGTGAATCCAACCCTTTTCAAGCAAGCGATAAAGGAGAACATACTTCTTAATCCGGGATATATATACGAACCAAATAACCATACACATATACGGCTTTCATATTCATACGCCTCGAAGGAACAATTAGCTTATGGCATCCAAACCCTTTCAAAGATCATTCGGCGGTTGGTTTGACACCTTGAAGGATTGGAGACGCATTAATGGAGCTGCCGTGGCAGCTCCATCCTTATTGAGTAAAGTAACTTTTCGTATGAATTATTCGGAAATCTCATACCTTACAACGTCCTGCCGAATAATGTTAGGGATTTCATGGTGTAGCAGCTTTCACTTTTACGTTCCGCCCTTTTTGCTGGATAATGAAAAAAGAATGGTAATAGCCATGATTGATCATGATATGGTCGAGGATTGCAGTAAGCGCTTCACCCTTATTCGGCTGATATGTCTCTGAACTTTCCTCAATGATGATTTTTTCTTGGTGGGGGTCATAATTAATAGATGTTTTTGCACCTTCTTCAAAAAAAGAAAGGGTTACCTCCTGACATAGAGGAAAATCCTGATAAGGTGAATCTGAACGGGGATCCTTTTCAAAGGGAGAATGGACGTGCTGAAGCGCATCAAAGAAACTCGGTTTTGTAAGATATGACCTTTCGCTTCCTTTCCTTTCGAATTTCACTGTAATTCCAAGACTACCTACTGTATTGCTGGATTTCTTCTTAAAATTCATACATACCCTCCTTTTTACAGGTTCTTTATACCTAATTCTTTTATCCTGTTCGATATACCTGCCGAATAATGAAAAAACTTCCTCACTAATAGATTTCCATATTTGCACGGTGAAAACGCAGCAAACGGCTTCATAGCATCAAATCCATGCTTGGGAGATCTTATTATACAAAAACAGCCCTCTTGGAAAAGAGGGCTCAAACTGTAGACAAATACGAAGAAAGCGAGTTTGCCTGCAATTTTTCATTTAAAAAGTTCAGTTGATTTCAGAAATCCGTTCCCTTTCCGCCGACTGTCTGCCAAGCCTCCTCGGCGCAAGCGCCTGTGGTGTCTCGGCTAGCCAGTAATTCGGCAGGAGTGTCGCAAATTCCTTCAATTTAATGAGGGTTTCATTCCATATTAAAAGGTATAAATTCATGAAGGATAACCAATTCTTCTTTTATTTATCATTGTTCGGGGTCGTCCATTCCGAACTCCATTTTGTATGAAGAAAAGTGAGTTTCCCTATAATCTTCAGTCGATTGGAACGGAAGGTACGAGACTCCTGCTGGAAAAGCTTGTCCAAGGGAGACCCCGCAGGGGCAAAGAGCGCCGGAGGAGGCTCCCGGGCCGCCCGCGGAAAGCGAGTGCCTGGAGTGGAAATCAACGATCGAATTGTACAAACCCTCAAAAAAACAGTAGGTAAAATCAATTATTTGTACAAACTGCAGCCCTCTTGGATAAGAGGGCTGTTTTTCATTATTTTTTAGCTTTATTGATGTTAAAGGATTTCTTCGATTCATTTCCTGCAAGATCGGTCACCTTAAATTCAATCTTGTTGTTGCCTGTTTTAAGCTTCAGCTCCAAATCCTCTATCTTCTTCTTGTAGGCACGCATTTTGTATGGTTCCTTGAATTCATGATAGAATACTTCGCTTCCGTTCAGATAAAGGCGGATTTCATCGAAATTATCCTCTACCGTCACGTCCACTTTTGGGTTCTTTCCTTTGGCTCCCACAGTTTCCGGCACACCTTTAACTTTTAACCCTGGCTTTGTTGTATCGACCATGATCGTCCGTTTAAAGGAAACCGTGTTATCCCATTTATCGGTTGCTTTAACCGTGAAGCTTTGGACACCATCCGCAAATTTCTTTTCATATGAGAATTGATATTTATTATTCGTCTTGTTATACGTTACAGGTACCGTTTTATTGTCGATTTTAAATTCCGTTATTTCCGACGCTTCTTCAATTTCTCCAGTTATTTTAATTTTAGTTTTATTGTTCACGCTCAAGGCTTCAGGGCTCTTGATCTTAACAGCTGGTGCATGGTTATCGATTGGAGCCGAATCGCTTGCTAATTCGGTTTCAGCCGTTTTTTCATTACCTGCATAGTCAATAGCCACAACCTGAACCTTTTCCCCTTTTACATCAGGCAGGGTGAATTGTTTCGCATTCGCCGGGAGCGGTTCTTCCATGATGGATGCTCCATCGACTTGTACATCGTAATAAGCAAGCCCTGAACCATTCAAATTATCCTTGCCTTGGATGGTCAATACATTGCCTTTTTTCGAAATCTTGACTGTCGGCTTTACCGTATCGACTTTGATAGGCATTTTAAACGTCTGCCATTTCGCACCCTCGTAATCTATCATCGCTTTGATTTCAAAATAATAGACCCCATCCTTGGCGAGTGCATGATTGATTTTACCGTCCCATTTACGGGCTGGATCCAGGGTGTATGCGGTCCCTTGTCCGCGATCATAATAGTCCTTACGTACATTATTCTCTGTGCGAAGTTTCCGGATTGATTTGTTTTCACCATTCAATATATTGTATTCTACCTTTTTCGCATTCCTTAAGAATGATAGGACAGGCACGAAGTCATCCTGTGCACCATCACCATTTGGGGAAATCGCAATATTTTTGCCATTGAATGTTTTCCCCGCAGGGTCATAGCCAAGGTAAGTGAAATCTTCACCTGCTGTAGAAACTCCTCCTGCCATACCATAGAAGGACTCTTTGTCATATTTAGTTCCATCCAGGATCGGGGCTTTGTCCCACTCCCCTTTAAATCCTACATACGGTACATTCAGTTCCGGATTCGTATCGGCTGGATCCTTCAACGAAATGAACCCTTCAACGAAATATCCGTTTGGAAAGACCTCGTCAATGTCTACAAGAGTCTGCAGGTCATCACCGAGTACCTTTGCATCGGATATGTCAACTTTCACTTCCAATGTAACCGATTTTTTTGCAGGAACGGTAATCTTATTTGTGCTTTTATTATTGATTTTAATCGAAGCATTCTTAATTTCCTGTGCTTCCAGCTCGTTAGCGGCATAACCGAGTTGTCCCTGGATTGCATAGTCTGTTTGGATATTTCCTTTTACATCATACTTGACCGCTTTGTTGCTGAAGTTTTCAACCTTTAAAGTAAAGGAGAACTTATTGCCGATCTCCTTCATTGCAACCTTCGCTTCTTTCGTGAATGCCTCGGTCACGACAGCAGGTGTGGACAATGCGGAATTCAGCTGCATGACCCCGCCTCCCTGCCTGCGAGGCGAGTAAGGGTTTTCCCAGTCAAAGGCCTTATTGACGACACCCTGATCCGTCAATGGTTTTGAGGTATTCATCATCAGGTTCTTCGCTAAATTAGCCCGGGCAGATCCGTTTAATTTAAATTCTTTATCCACTCGTTCAAGAACCAGTGCCGAACCGCCGGAAACATGTGGTGCCGCCATCGAAGTTCCGCTCATCATACCATATTCATCGTTGTTCAGCGTTGAATAAATTTGTCCGCCCGGAGCCGTGATTTCCGGTTTGAAATCCAGGTTCGGTGCGACTCCCCATGAACTGAATGAGCTCATTTTCCCTGCTTCTGGATTTACAGCTTTTGTTTTATCACCATTAAAGGTAACCTTCACCTTTTCACCATCCGTTAAGGCTGCTTTCAGCTTTGCACCATCCGATTTCAACATGAAAAGCTGAGGAATGGTGATGCTTGAATCTGTGGCCATGGAAATATATCCGTCAGCATTATTGTAAATGATGACTCCTGCCGCTCCTGCTGCCTGGGCATTTTGCGCCTTTTCAATAAAAGAAAGCGTACCGCGCTCGATGAGGGCGAACTTCCCTTTAACATCCACTTTGGAAAGCTCCTCCGGCTTCCCAAGCCCTGCAGCCACCAAGTCATATGTTTTAACCTTCAAAGCATTGGGATGTACGCTTGAAGCCGACATGAACGGAGCTTTACCTGCTTGTCCGTTTATATCATACGTCGCTGCATCCAAATCCATATAGTTATTCTCTACCGATGCCACTTGAACAGAATCATAAGCAAGCCCAGGTGAACCTGAAACGCCAATATCCGGGTTCGAGGCCGATGGGTTTGCAAATCCATTTCCAAAGTGGGCCGAGTTTCCTGCTGAAATCGACATGAGGATCCCATTATCAACAGCCCTGGATACCGCCTGCTGCTCCGGATCTTCTGCCGATACAAAACCTGCAGTGGAGCCAAGGCTCATATTCAGCACATCCGCCCCAAGGATGATGGCATCGTCAATCGCCTTAATGTATATATCGCCCCATGTTGACTGCATGTCAGGATCATTCCCGAAGACCTTTAAAGCAAGCAGCTGGGCTTCAGGAGCAACCCCTTTAATGCCGCCGTTCTCTTCATCTCCATTGGCACCAGCCGTACCTGCTACATGCATTCCATGCATGGAAGCCCCTTCACCAAGGTCGAGGATTTCTTCGTTTTCATCCATGTAATTGTATCCATAAGGTACCTTCGCCGTATAATAATTGCCTAATAGATGGCTAGATTCCTTCATCCCGCTTATTTCACTTTCAGTCAGTTCTGCCTTATTCTCATTATTCAGGACCATATCACGATGAGATGGGTCGATTCCAGTATCGATAATCCCGACAACCATCCCTTCCCCTTTATATCCATATTCCCGCCAAGCTTCCTGGGCTTGGACAAGTTCTTTACTATAAAGCATCTCGGGTTTTTCTACAGGACGTTCATATTCATTCGCAATATGTACTTCAGCAACTTCAGGCATGGCTTCCACCTTTTTGATTTCACCATACTGAAGTTCACCACTGAACCCATTGACGACTGTCGTAAAACTTTCAAGTTCCTTGAAAGCTATTTTTTTCTCTTTTACCTTTTTTTTCAATTTCTTCTGATTAGCTAGCTTTTCGGATTTTAATTGTTGTTTCTTAATTTTTGATAACTGTTTAAAAAGTTTCCCTTCTTTCGAAGCTGTTTCTATTGCCGGGGCATCCTTCATCTCTACGATGACCCTGACCTTCTCATTGCTTTTGTATTTCTTCCCCGAATCATTTTTCTTCAGCTTTATAATACTTTCCTGATTCTTCTTACCTGCACCGCCCGAGCCTGTCGGGGGATCTGGGAGCTTGGCTGCGGAAACGCTTGCAGTAAATACTAATAGAAAGATTGCTAGAATGGACAAGCTGCGTTTAATCAATGAACTTTCCTCCTCTAAAATAAGTAATTTTTGGAATATTCTTACTGAGTATAAAAGTATCACAACTTTTGGGGTGATTTTAAGGGGTAATAGTCACTATTTTCCTATTTGGAACTAGGATTTTTTTATTATTTTTCATATTTTTATAGATTTACAAGATAAACGACAAAAAGATGGTGATGTTAAACTAACATCACCCTTTTACTTCTAGTTTTTCATTCTTGGATCCAAGGCATCGCGCAGCCCATCCCCCATTAGGTTAAAGCCGAGTACCGTAAGCATGATCGCAAGCCCAGGGAAAAGAACCGTCCATGGTGCTTGAATGATGAACGCCCTGGAATCGGCGAGCATTTTCCCCCACTCTGGTGCTGGCGGCTGTGCACCGAGACCGAGAAAGCCGAGTGCTGCACACTCAATGATGGCAGTTGCAATCGCCAAGGTACCTTGAACGATAATCGGTGCAAGGCTATTCGGAAGGACGTGGTGAAGGAGAATGCGGCCATCCCCCATTCCAATTGCCTTTGCAGCCGTTACATATTCCTCTTCTTTCACCGTTAAGACCCGTGAACGTAAAAGCCGTCCGAATATCGGAACATTGACGATGGCTATGGCAATAAGTGCGTTGCGAAGGGAGGGCCCCAAAACGGCAACGACAGCAATGGCAAGCAAGATACTTGGAAAGGCCAGAATAATGTCAAAGATCCTCGATATGATCGTATCTATCCACCTGCCGTAATAACCGGCAATGATCCCCAAAAAAGACCCAACCACGACAGATCCGGCAACAGATAAGAAGCCGACCCCTATTGATATGCGCGAGCCATAAATGACCCTGCTCAAAATATCCCTGCCAAATTCATCGGTTCCGAACCAATGCTCCGCAGACGGGGCCAAATGTTTATCACTTAGCTTTTGCCCTTCAAATGAATAAGGTGCTATAAGGGGCGCGAAGATGGCGATCAAGATGAAAAATGAAACAATCCCCAGACCCACAATGGCTACCTTATTTTTCCTAAAGCTTTTCCAGCCTTCCTTCCAGGGAGAGATGACTTTTTCCTCTGCCTCTTTTGGAGGAAGGATTGGCGAAGTATTCGTTGCTATTTCAGGCATGAGTTTCCCTCCCTATTTATACTTAATCCTAGGATCAATCGCTGCGTACAACAAGTCCACAACTAGATTAATCATGACAAACAAAAAGGCGATGACGAGAATTCCGGACTGTATCACCGGATAATCCCGAGATAGGATTGCATCATAAATATATGTACCGATACCTGGCCATCCAAAAATATTTTCCGTTAATATGGCGCCGCCTAAAAGTAATCCTGTCTGCAGACCGATAACCGTCACAACTGGAATCAAGGCATTCTTAAAGGAATGCTTGTAAACAACCCAAAACATTTTCATTCCTTTAGCGCGAGCCGTACGAATGAAATCCGATCTCATAACTTCCAGCATGGACGAACGTGTCATCCTTGCAATAATCGCCATCGGAATCGTCGCAAGCGCTATCCCCGGCAAAATAAGATGTTTGATCACCTCGAAAAACTGATCAACCCTGCCAGCCATGAGTGTATCTATCAAATACAGGCCGGTTATGGCCTCAACGGGATCCCTGATATTGTCCCGCCCAGTCGTCGGAAGTAAATCCCATTGAATTGAAATGATGTATTGCTCCATTAATCCCAGCCAGAAAATAGGCATGGACAAACCAATCAATGCAATCACCATTGCAACATAATCAAACCATGAGTTTTGGAACCAAGCTGATATTATCCCTGCATTCACACCTATGACCACGGCGATGATCATGGCGATCAAGGCCAGCTCTATTGTTGCCATTAAGTATGGCCCAATTTCTTCCGAAACTGGACTATTCGTTTTTAACGATACACCCAGATCACCCTTTAACAGGCCCGATAAGTAATCCCAAAATTGAATGAACCAAGGTTTATCCAGACCAAGTTCCTTTGTCATTGCAGCGACTGCCTCTTCCGTTGCTTGCTGCCCTAAAATCACCTGTGCTGGATTTCCAGGAATCGCCCGAATCATCATGAATACAATAAACGCCATTCCTAGTAACACTGGAATGAGAGATCCTAAACGTCGTACGGTATAGGAAAACAAAACAATCACCCGCCTTTTAAATAAGGGTCCTTCGAAGTGCCCTCGATCATTTTGAAGTGCATTCCATAACAAAACCGGGAAGCATGCAAGACTCCATACTACCCGGTTCGTACGGTTAATTTTCTAGAGATACATTAACAAGGGATTGTGAACCAGTCGGATGTGGAACAAACCCTTTGACCGTCTTAGATCCGGCTAACTGCGGTAAAGAGTGTACAAGCGGAACCCATGGAGCTTCATCATGGATGATTTCCTGGGCTTTTCCATACAATTCATTACGTTTGGCTTCATCTGCCGTGGACTGAGCTTCGATCAGCAGTTTATGGACTTCGTCGTTTGCGTATCGGGCATAGTTGTTGGAGCCGATATTATCTTTATCCAATAATGTATAGAGGAAGTTATCCGCATCTCCATTATCGCCTGTCCAGCCCATCATGAAGGATTGGGCTTCACCAGCCTGCACTTTCTCTAAATATGCAGCCCATTCGTATGAAACGATATTCGCTTCGATGCCGACTTGTTTTAGACTTGCTTGAATGGCTTCAGCCACTTTTTGACCATCAGGCATATATGGGCGCGGTACCGGCATTGCCCATAGGTCCATCTTAAATCCGTCTTCAAGTCCAGCTTTTTTCAACAGCTCTTTCGCTTTTTCTACATCGTAATCATAGTCTTCGACTTTGTCATTGTAGCCAGAAACGGATGGAGGCAAAGGGTTCTTGGCAGGCTCTGCTGTGCCTTCATAAAAATTATCAATGATTTCCTTTTTGTTGATCAAATGCGAAATGGCTTGACGCACTTCTTTCTTGTCGAATGGCGCTTTCTCAACATTGAAAGCAAAGTACCCGACGTTCATGGATGCACGTTCGAATATTTGCAGGTTTTCATCTCCTGTAACCTTACTGATATCACTTGGATTCAACCCGTCCATCAGGTCGATTTCACCCTTGATTACAGCATTTAAACGCGCAGAGTTATCTTTAATGACCTTAAATGTGATTCCATCAAGTTTCGGCAATCCATCTTGCCAATAGTCATCGTTTTTCACCACTTCAATCGTATCGCCAGGTTTCCATGATTTGAATTTGAAAGGACCTGTACCAGATGGATTTTTAGTGAAATCGTCACCCTCTTTTTCAATTCCATCAGGACTGGCTATTGCAAATGTAGGCATGGCAAGATTTTTCAGGAACGGGGCCTGCGGTCGGTTCAAAGTGAATTCCACCGTGCTGGCATCAATCGCTTTTACTTCTTTGATAACATGGCCTTCATCCCCTTCAAATCCTCCGAACATGGAGGCATAGTATGCAAATTTCCCCTCATCCTTACTTTGTGCCCAACGTTGAAAGTTTTTTACGACCGCCTCTGCATTGAAATCCGTACCATCATGGAACTTGATTCCGGTTTTCAATTTGAATGTATATGTTTTTGCGTCATCGGACACTTCCCATGTCTCTGCAAGACCCGGTTTGATTTCCGTATCATCTTCCCCATATTTCACAAGCGTTTCAAAGATCTGTTGAGTGACGATGAATGATTCCCCATCGGTTACGATAGCTGGGTCAAGACCGACAGCGTCTCCCCCTTTACCGTATATCAATACGCCGCCCTTTGCTTCACTCGATCCCCCTTTATCATCATCTTTCTCTTTTGATGTAGATGAGGAGCATCCCGCAAGCGCTAGCGAAAGAGCCAGGATACCAGTCAGCAATAATGCCAAAGTTTTCTTCATATTCTTCCCCCTTATTATTTGCGAATTTATGTATACGTCGTGTCAATTGTATAAATGACAAGCAACGTAGTGACCAGGTTTATGTTCATTCAGGATTGGCTTTTCCGTTTTGCATTCTGCCATCGCCTTCGGACATCTCGTATGGAATGGACAGCCGCCGGGCGGGTTTGATGGGCTTGGAACATCTCCCTGCAGGATTACCCTATCCCCCTTGTATTCCACATCCGGGATCGGCACGGCTGATAATAAAGCCTGCGTATATGGGTGAAGCGGATCTTCATAAAGTCCTTCACTTTCCGTCAATTCAACTATATGTCCCAGGTACATGACGCCGACACGGTCGGAGATATGTCTTACCACCCCAAGATCATGGGCAATGAACAAGTAGGTCAAATCAAAATCTTCCTGCAAATCCTGCAACAGATTCAAGACCTGGGCTTGAATCGACACATCCAGTGCAGAAACCGGCTCATCTGCAATGATCAGTTTGGGGTTGACTGCAAGTGCCCTCGCGATGCCAATACGCTGCCGCTGCCCCCCACTGAATTGATGCGGGTACCTTTTAGCATGGTAACTGCTTAAGCCCACAACCTTAAGAAGTTCCTGTACACGGGCTTTTCGTGCCTTTTTATCTTTAACCCCATGAACGATGAGCGGTTCTTCCAATATTTTTTCAATAGTATGCCTTGGATTGAGGGAAGCGAATGGGTCCTGGAAGACCATCTGCATTTCACGGCGCATCTTTCTCATTTCACCGGCAGATAAAGCCGTCAGGTCCTTTCCTTCAAAATAAACATTACCCTCACTCGGCTCAAGCAATCGAAGCAATAATCTTCCAGTCGTCGACTTTCCGCAACCGCTTTCACCGACAAGTCCTAAAGTTTCCCCTTTATAAATGGAAAAAGACAAACCATCAACTGCCTTGACCTCTCCAATGGTCTTTCCCAGAACTCCTCCTTTAATCGGAAAATGCTTCTTTAGGTTTTCTACCTTAACCAATGTTTGACTCATGCAAGGCAGCTCCTTTCCCATCTTCATACAGCCAGCAGCGTACATGCTGACCCTCATCGAATTTCAATAGAGACGGGGTCTCATTTATACATTGCTCCATGGCATGGGAGCACCGAGGGGCAAACTGGCACCCGAGGTTGCTTGTCCCAGGTTTTGGCACATTACCAGGTATTGAGTAAAGGCGCTCTTTCTTTATTCGCATATCCGGAATCGATTGAAGTAAACCGACCGTATAAGGATGCTTAGGATTTTGGAAAATCGTTTGCACATTTCCTTCCTCTATTACCTTGCCGGCATACATGACAATGACACGTTCACACATTTGCGCAACTACACCAAGATCATGGGTAATCATCATGATTGCCGTGTCTGTTTCTTTATTTAAATTCTTCATTAATTCTAGGATTTGTGCCTGAATCGTCACATCCAAAGCCGTTGTAGGTTCATCGGCTATAAGGAGTTTCGGCTCACAAATCATGGCCATGGCTATCATGACCCTTTGTCTCATTCCGCCTGAAAGCTGATGCGGATATTCATCGAGTAATTCCTCGGCACGGCCAAGCCCAACCAGCTTCAACATTTCCACCGCTCTTTGGCGGGCCTGTTTTTTGTTCCATTTTTTATGTATCCTAAGCGTCTCCACCAACTGCTCGCCAATAGTGAACACGGGATTCAAGCTTGTCATCGGTTCCTGAAATATCATCGCTATATCATTCCCGCGAATTTTTCTCATTTTCGCTTCCGAGGCATTTGCGATGTTCTCCCCTTTGAAAAGGATTTCTCCCTCCACCTTACCAGCCGGTGAAGAAACCAGACCCATGATGGACAAAGATGTTACGCTTTTTCCGCATCCCGATTCTCCCACAATCCCTAAAACCTCACCAGGATTGACATGAAAATCGATTGAATTCACGACAGGAATCACCCCATCGTCTGTACGAAAACTGGTTTGCAGTCCATTCACCTTAATAATTGGCTCGTCCATCAAATCACTTCCTATATATAACTTTTTTTCCAATTATATTATTGGGTTTATTATTGCATCAAAATTAAGATATTACAATATATTTTCTAAAAATTCTAATTTAACAGAATTATATTTTATTTTTTTCTATTTCCCCACTTTTTGGCACAAAAAAAAAGACTGCAAAATTGCAGTCATTACAAGAGGGGAAACAGATAAATCGATTTTTTGAGGGTAAATCGGGGTTTCCAGCCGAGGAAGAAGCTATATTAGCTTTGGGGAACGAATGGAGGAAAATGAATTCTATATACTACTGTAAAGTTTTACTAAATAGTGCTGAAATTCTGCCTATTTATTTTTCATTATGGTCATATAAATACTTTTTTTGTTTCCTATGTTATAAGCTTAAAATTGATCGATCCTATTATTGTCGGAATAAATCACTAATGGTTTTTCCACTACTCATTTTATTGAAAACAATCTTGCTTCTGTCCGGATTCGGGCCGCCATGCCAAAAACTATAAACCAATATGTTCAAAATCCTTGGGCTTAACATCATTTTGTTTAGACCCAATGAATTGAACCCTCTCAGCGACCACCTCAGTTACATATACATATTTACCCTCCTGATTTTCGTATCTCCTGGTTTGTATTCTGCCAGTTATGCCGATTATGGCACCTTTTTTACAATATTGAGCAGTATTTTCAGCAGACTTTTTCCATATGATACACTGTACAAAGTCGGCCTCATAGTTACCGACAGTATTACGAAAGTTCCGGTTGACCGCTAAAGTGATATTGGAAACAGCCTTGCCATCGGGTGTGTATCTTAATTCGGGATCCTTCGTAAGCCTGCCGACGAGGGTAACCTGGTTAATCATTTTTTCACTCCTTCCTCTTTATGCTTTAATCATACTCCTTCTTCCATTTATTAAAAAATGGAGGAAATGGTCTTATTACACCATTTTTTTTTATAAAAAACCGTTTAACTGATGCAAAATCATTTTTTATTAATTAAAATCAGGTAAAAAAACAAAAGTTAACAAAATTTAATATTTTGCAAATTTTTATTCTATCCTTCATAATTTAGACAAATGTTGGGTTTTTATTTCATTAAGGGACTTTTTTTTAGTATGATATAATTACCTTTAAAAGGATTAATCGATAAGTACCATTTCAAAATTTACGTTAAGAGAGGTAATTACCGCTCTTTCTTGCAAGAAACGGAGGAATTAGATGAAATCATTTAAATTGATCTCGTTGCAAATTGTAACTGAAAATTTTAACTTGATTGATATTGCATTAACAGATGGATTGATTATAAATAAAGAAAACGACGCTAGATCATGGTTACTGGAAGCCTTTGTAGAAGAAAATCATTTAAAAGAGCTTGAACCTTCACTCCCAGATATAAACGGAGAGGTGTATATCCAGGCCGTCATTACCAACAAGGATAATGAACCGGCTTTGTTTCACACTGTACTACGCACAATAAGAAAAGTTGGCAGCCATTACAGCCTTCTATTCGTTGGTCACATTCAAAAAACACGGAGCAAATATGCAGAACTCCTTCTTGAAGATTTGGTTCAAAAGGGTCTCGTCGGCGAGGAATTAATAAAAGAGTTCAAGCAAAAAATCCGCTCAAAGCCTAAATTAGCAACCAATAAATAAAAAACCCCTTCCCTTAATTCCCATCCCTAATCAAATGCACATAAAAAAGACTGACTTAGACGAATAAGGATACAAATCCTCTTCTTACCTAAGCCAGTCTTTGTCATTCTGCTAATTACTTATTGTCGTCGCCTTTTTTCTCGGCATCTTTAATCAAGTCATCCGCATCATTATCGACGTTATCATCGACATTATTCTTGTCGTTGTCAAGCACTCCATCATCGTTATCATTGTCGTTATCATTGTCGTTATCAAGCACGCCATCATCGTTATCGTTGTTGTTATCATCTGTACCATTGTTATCATCTTCCATGATGTTGTTATCTTTTTCTGGTGCGGGATTGTTATTGTTGTTGTGATCATTATCTGTTCCACATCCAGCAAGGAACATAATAGATAATAAAGATCCCCCGATTAGTGCAAAAATTTTCTTCATCATTTTTGGCAACCTCCCTTCTTTCTTTATCATTAGCTATTTTGCCCGAATGTGAAAATAACTTGCGTCCAATTTTAAATTTAAAAAGAAAATCCTCTAATTTGAATTTAATCATTAAAAAATGCCGGACATAAAAATGTCCGGCAATCAAAGGGAGAATAGATAGTTCTTAAAACCGCGCTTGCTTTAAAAAGCATGCAGTGTGCTATTTATATACACCGCTTCACGTTTCCTTAAACCATTTTTTTGAATAATATAGTTAATTTAAGTCTATTTCCTTTTCACTGAAAATGAATGAATTTCTTATTTGTCACCAAAAGCAAACATGATATCGGCTTCACATGCTGTTTCTCCATCTACCGTTGCCACTGCTTTCCCTTTACCCATTGACCCTCTCATACGCACTATTTCCACTTCCAGACGCAGCTGATCACCAGGTTTTACTTGCTTCTTAAAGCGGCAATTATCAATCCCAGCGAAAAATGCAAGCCGTCCTTTGTATTCTTCCTGTTTCAAAACGGCTACAGCGCCAACTTGCGCTAATGCCTCTACAATTAAAACTCCAGGCATAACTGGATAATCGGGGAAATGGCCATTAAAGAATTCTTCATTTGCTGAGACATTCTTCAATCCTACCGCCCTTTTCCCTTCATCTATTTCAATGATCCGGTCGACTAATAAGAATGGGTAACGATGCGGAATAATTTCCTTTATTTGTGTGATGTCAAGCATACTTGTTCCTCCTATGACTAAAATATTTCAAACATAACGTAAACTCGCCCCTGTCATGATGACAGAGGCGTAGTTGCCATGTAATATAAATCCGCTAACGACAGCAACTACTACAAAAAAACATGGAACTACGCGCCCTTGTTCACGATATCAATAATATGGGTCCATGTGGATTTTTGGAAAACATCCATTGCATGTCCCCCACCAATCACACTGTATCCTAATAGTGCCCCGGATAATACAGCAATGAAAA
Source organism: Peribacillus sp. NPDC058075 (assembly GCF_042885195.1). Taxonomy (NCBI): domain Bacteria; kingdom Bacillati; phylum Bacillota; class Bacilli; order Caryophanales; family Bacillaceae; genus Peribacillus; species Peribacillus sp. NPDC058075. The sequence continues at coordinate 367,264 of NZ_JBHVSL010000002.1, forward strand.
TCAATCCGATAACAATGAGTAAACGAAGCCAAATCGGTAAAAGACGGACCCTGATTCTCCGGTTCGGTTTCGCCTCAACTTCCTTTATCTCTTCTTCAATTTGTTGTCTCATTACACGATTTTGTTCCATATAGAATGTGAAAGCTCCTTTTAAGATAACTCGCCGACTGATTTTCCCTTTAAACCAGAAATTCAGCAGCTATGCAAAATGTTCGGCACGAATGATTCCCTTTGTTATGAATTCATTATAACCGATTTGCTCTAATTCCGCAGGGAGACATTTTTTACCAGATTCCTTAACGAATTCCATTGACTAATCCGCTCATTTGATCGGCCATCGTTACTGCTCGGGATTGAAATTGGTAAGACCGCTGAACATTGATTAGATCCGTCATTTCTTTGGAAAGATCGACATTTGAGGACTCCAGAGTGCCTTGTTGGACTGCTGCCTGGTTGCGGTAATCTCCTGTGAGTAGGGTCATGATATCGTCTTCAGTAATACCCAAGACATTGAAGTTTTTGGGCAGGCCAAGTAAATTTCCGCCTAAGCGGTCAAGAAATTGGGGTTTTCTAACCGAGACGATCCCGAGTCCAAAACTCTTTTCGCCATATTCTTCCGTATCCACTATCAAAAAGCCATTTTCCGAAATCTTAATGTCTTTAATATTTCCCTCAATGAGGATCGGTTCACCATTTTCATCAAGGATTTTATGTCCTGCAGAGGTAACAAGCATCATTTGGCCACTAGCATTAGGCGTTAAATAAAAAGCCCCATCCCTTGTAAGCCTTGTATTGACCCCATTATCGTCCTGAACGCTTACGGTGAAGAATTGGTCCTCCCGGGTGAATGCAACATCAAGGTTGCGATCCGTCGTCTTTAAAGCTCCCTGTGAAAGCACCAATTGAGATTGGCTTATCATGGCACCTGTTCCCTGCCGGATGCCAGGTGTGGTCAACCTTCCTTTTTCCTTGGTCTCACTCGGTTGATTATTGAAACTCTGCGTCAATAAGTCATTGAAGCTCGTTTGGGACTTTTTGTAGGCAGTCGTATCCACATTTGCGATATTATTACTTATATGATCGATTTTACTTTGAAGTTGGTTCAGCGTATTCGCCGCCGTCATCATCGTCCGATTCATGGTTTTTCCCCTTACATGTTCAAATTTCCAAAATCATCTTTTCCTACAATTCAATTAAAGCCTGCCAACCTCATTGACTGCTTTATCCAAACTTTTATCATAGGCTTGAAGAACCTTCTGATTCGTCTCAAAAGAGCGGTATGCCGACATCATTTCTGTCATCGTTCTCGATTGGTCAACATTGGAGCCTTCAAGAAAGCCTTGTTTAGTAGAAAAACCGACATCCGCAGCCGCATATGCGCTAGGTAAACCCCCATCATTCACAGCCTTATATAGGCCTTCCCCATCCTTCATGAGCTGTAATGACGGATCATCCGAATAACCGATGCCCATAAGTGCGGTTTGAACATTTCCATCTAAAATAACACCGTTTTCCGCTACTGTGAACTGATCGCTATCAAGCTTGATCTTTTCATTATTTTCGTTCAATACATAATGACCCGAAGGCGTGGTCAGATAACCTTGCCCATCCAGGGTGAAACTGCCGTTACGCGTATAACGGATAGCACCATCACCATCCTGGACAGTAAAAAACACCGATCCTTGCCGACCCGTTTCTTCATTGATCGGCATATTTTCATCAACTAAGGAAATATCCGTATTAAGCTGAGTTTCCTCCAATGTACCCTGGGTAAATAAAGGATTCGCCTCCTGTACGTAAACACCCGTACTGAGCCCTCCAACCTGAGATAAGTTAGTCATGCTCAATTTGTTCTCCGTAGGAACCGTTTTACCACCTATATTGCTTAAGAGCATTTCCGGAAAAGACCTTACGCTCATTTGATCCGCTTTATACCCTGTTGTATTCGCATTGGACATATTGTTTGTGAGCAATTCTGTGCGCCTTTGCTGTGTAAGCATCCCGGAAGCAGCCGTATAAAAACCTCTTAACATCTTCTTCACTCCTCAATCTACATAACTTATCCCGTTCAATTTCTCATATCTATCTTATCGGACATGAACATCAGTATCTTAAGGAAAAGGAAAAGCATTAGGCAGAAGAATTTGTCTATATCGTAGGCTAGGTCAGATTTAAAGGAATGGTGTTAAATTTTCGACTAAAAGAAGAGGGCCTATTGCTCATCAGTACTAGAACTGCACGCACTTTCACTATGCCTCACGTTTGTCTGAACCTTAGACCCCTATCTTATGATGCGGATTTCCACCCGCTTTTTAGTTGAATTTGTGCCGTGGCAATTTATCCATATTATCAAGCATGATACCGGTTCCGATTGCTACACAATCCATTGGCCGCTCGGCAACGAGTACTGGGACCTTAAGCTCTTCGGCAAGAAGTAAATCAATCCCGTGAAGCAATGCTCCACCGCCTGTTAAGATGACGCCGCGGTCGATGATGTCAGCAGAAAGTTCTGGCGGCGTCCGCTCAAGTACGCTCTTTGCAGCTTGTACAATGATGGAAACCTGCTCGCGGAGAGCCTCCTCAATTTCTTCTGAATTGACCGAAATGGTTCTAGGCAATCCAGATACCATATCGCGCCCACGGATATCGATGACTTCATTACGAGATCCAGGGAAGACGGTTGCAACCTGGATTTTAATGTTTTCCGCTGTCCGTTCACCAATGAGGAGCTTATACTTCCGTTTGATATAATTTAAAATTTCATTATCGAATTTGTCACCGGCCATTTTGATAGAAGAAGATGTAACGATATCCCCCATTGAAAGAACGGCAATATCCGTTGTACCCCCGCCAATGTCCACGACCATATTGCCGCTTGGTTGAAAAATATCCATACCGGCACCGATTGCAGCCACTTTTGGTTCTTCCTCAAGGAAAACTTTCTTTCCGCCGCTCTTTTCGGCAGCTTCTTTAATCGCCTTTTGTTCGACACTTGTTATGTTGGTCGGGCAGCAGATTAAAATTCTAGGCTTTGAAAGGAAGCCTTTCACATTCAATGTATTGATAAAATGCTTAAGCATCGATTCTGTTACATCAAAATCCGCAATGACACCGTCTTTTAAAGGTCGGATTGCGATGATGTTTCCTGGAGTACGGCCTACCATTTTACGAGCTTCCTCCCCGACGGCAAGAACACGGTTCGTATTCTTATCAATCGCAACTACCGAAGGCTCATTTAACACAATTCCTTTACCTTTGACATGTATAAGAACATTGGCTGTTCCAAGGTCTATCCCAATATCTCTAGCAAACATTTCTTAAATCCTCCTTGAATATCCTCACATATAACCTACTTCTGTCCTAATTGTTTATTTTACCATATTGCATTGACACAAGTAAGTATGAATTATAAATAAACACTAATATAGACTATTATTTCCTAATTTCCCAATATGTAAAAAAAACCGATGCCTTATGTACTACGTTTCCTCATTTCCCCATAAAAAAACCCCGGCATGGAACCGCAGTCAAGGTTGAGATAAGAGCTGACACTCACTTTCATGTCCCCTCATTCATTCCCCGATTGCCCGATTCACTTCCAATTGCCGGAATGATTCAAGTATCATTTAACGATTTCTTCTTCTCTTTCAGAACGTTTATATTTTAATTTTGTCGCTTCTCCACCTCTAAGGTGACGAATGGATTTATGATAATCCAATATATCCTTCACTTCGTTAGCCAAATCAGGATTAATTTCTGGCAGCCTCTCAGTTAAGTCTTTATGCACCGTGCTTTTAGAGACCCCGAACTCTTTTGCAATGACGCGGACTGTTTTTCTAGTTTCCACGATATACTTTCCTATCTTGATAGTTCTTTCTTTGATGTAATCGTGCACACCACTCGACCTCCCCAGATTGGATGTGAGAAGTGTGAAATGAGATTCGTATTTTTCGAATCGAATACCGCTGCCCTATAAACAATGAAAGATAGAATTATTCACCTATTAGATAATTTGTAATAAACGATTCCTCACCTCAAACACTCTCTTTGCATGGTTTATAACATCTTATTAGCTTGGTTAAGAATATATGCCTAATGGGACAGGAGGTTTGGATTTATTTCTGATTTTCATCTCTTTCTTTTTCTTAAGAGCAAATTATTTCCCGAGAAATTTGTCAAAAATCCAAAGGTTTCAGCATATTGTCCAATATTTCCTCGAAAGAAAAAAAGGGAAGCCGTTCAAAGTGAACGGCTTCCCTTTTACCAAATTTTCAGTTGTTGTCATTCGTAACGCCCTAGGTTTTTGTTTTGATTTTATTAAAAATCTTAATTTTAATTAGATTGATTTAACGAATCTTTTAAGGAATCGCTTTCTTCAGTTGTACCTTCACCAGGGGCAGAGCCTTCCTCATCAGTGCCATTCTCTAAATCAGTGCCCTCTTTAGATTCGTCAACGGCAGGGGCTTCTTCTGTGCCAGTTTCAGACTCTTCGACTGCAGGTGTTTCTTCCTTATCAGCTTCAGATCCTTCGACTGCAGGTGTTTCTTCTTTATCAGCTGAATTTTCAAGTTCGCTGCCTTCAGCTTCAGTTGCCGATTGGATCGCAGAAGCTTGTTTATCAACAAAATCAAGTGGGTTTAACGCAATGTTATCTTTTCTGATTTCGAAGTGGACATGTACGCCAGCCTCTTCATTGATTTGGCTTTTTCCAGCTGTAGCAATTGCTTGTCCTTGTTTCACTTTGTCACCGACTGCAACCTTAATGTCTTTAACAGATTGATAACGAGTAACGACACCATCTTCATGCTCAACTTCAACTAAATTTCCAAGTAACGCATCGTCTTGAACTTTCGTTACATTTCCACTTAAGGAAGCTTTTACATCGAAAGACTTTCCATCTTCCATTGCAATGTCTATCCCTTTATTTTGCTCATATCTATTGTTGTAGAAAACCAATGCTTCTTCTTGTGCCTTTTCATCCGCATTCACATCATAAAACTGTTTCTTGATAACCGATTTGTCTGCATTGGCTACAGGCATCTTGATTGTCTCAAGATTACTATTTACCTCTACAGAAGGCTCACCATAGTTTTTTCCTGTTTCAGCTGATTCCTCTTTGCCATCTTTAGCTGAATCATTAAAACTATTTTGTAATAAGAAGGCCGCGGCTAAGATTATGGCTGCACTTGCGATATAGATTGCTGATAACGCCCAACGTTGCTTTAGTATACGTCGGATTGTGGAAGTTGATTTCTTTTCTTCCTCTCTCATATTAATCACCTCAGCAATCATTCTGAACATTTTGCTAAGATTATATACATTCAGGAAAAAATTTTTTTAGATTTATTTTGCGGAAATGAAACCGATTTTATTCGCGGAATGGTAAAATGTTTGATATCTTACTGTTGAAGGATGTTTAAATCATGAAAAAAGCTTTTAAATTTGTGTTAACGTTATTGCCTTTCCTATATATGATTGCCATTTGGATAATGTCGAGCAACCCCGATGATATGATTCTTGATCTTCCATCATCCTCAATTGACCGATTTATCAAAGAGGCACTTCATCTGGTCGAATTTGCCCTTTTGTATATACTATTCGTTTCGGCCCTTGCCGCAAACCAAAAAATGAAACCAGGTTTAAGCCTGTTGGCTGCCCTTGTAGCTTGCCTTTACGGAGTTATTGATGAATACCACCAATCTTTCGTCCCATACCGCTCCTCTACCTTAATAGATGTCATTAAAGATATCATTGGAGTAGCTGCCGTCTATTTTCATGTCCAATATCATTATTTCAAGCGTAAACGGGGCTTTTTGACGATTATAGAAAAATTAAACGAAAAAAAATGAGAGATGGGATCCCCATCTCTCATTTTTTTGCCGTCATCGTATTCAGCCACTTACTTGAAGACTGAACTTTGACGCCTTTATAATAATATTTAACGATGTCTTCATAGGTTTTTCCTTCCCTTGCCATGCCATTCGCACCGTACTGGCTCATTCCGACTCCGTGTCCGGATCCTTTTGTCGTGATGACAATCTGATTGCCTTGACGCTCCCAGTCAAAATCGGATGATGTCAGCCCGAGCTTCTCACGAATCTGTTTTCCTGTCATTTTCTTTCCTCCGATTTCCACTACACCTACACGATTACCCGATGTTCTTTCAATGACAGTCCCTATTGATGTTCCCGAAGAAAGACTTACACCAAGTTTTTTTTCAAAATCTGCAGTATCGACTACTACTTTATTATAAAATTTTGGTGATTCTTCTTTATCCCACGGACTGGATACACTTTTTAAATAGGGAAATTCAGCTTGCCAATAGTCCTCTGAATTCTCCGTATAACCATTGCTGGTCGAAAAAAAAGTGGCAGTAATCGGTTTTCCTTCATAGGTTAAGATTTGACCCGCCGTTTCCTTTATAGCCTTGTTGATTTTTTGCATCTTCGATTTATAATCAGAGCCCCACTGTTTTTTCAGCTCATCATTATTTTTATAAACTTGGTGCATGACTGTATCACTTACATCGGCACCATCAGGCAAGCCTAACCGACTTTCGCTTATGAGCTGATTGACAATGTAGGTTCTCGCTGTCAATGCCTGTGCCTTCAGCGCTTCCTCTTCAAAATCTGCTGGCATTTCAGCTGCAACCACACCAGTTAAGTACGATTCAATCGGCAGTTTTTCAATCTTTTTTGCAGATGTGCGGTAAACGGCAACTTCTACGGACCTCATTTCATTAGCAGCTACCTCTTTACCCTCATTCTTCGCTTTCTTTTCCAATTGTTCGGTCAATTGCCCACTTGTCTTTTCATTTGAAAATGGAAGCACAAGCACTGCTGGAATCATGATAATTACGAATGCTACTGCTATGAATAGTACGATCATCGGTTTGATTGCTTTCAAATTCCTGAGCCTCCCTACACTTGTTTTCTCTGCCATAAATCCCACTCAGCAGGTTTCTTTACATAACAAATGTATGTCGAAGGACAAGCTTTTATGAATAGAAAAACGACAACTATTTATCTGTAGGCGATGAACAAGACAAAAAAACCATTCACGGTTCAATGACTTGAACGTGAATGGTTTTATAAGCAAACTTATGCGTTTAAATCTGCGATTTTTTTTGTTTCAGCAGGCACATCTTCGTTAATACGTTCCACATCAGCACCTAGAGATGCCAATTTACCATGGAAATTCACGTACCCTCTGTCAAGATGCTTCAATTCTGTAACGCGTGTAATGCCATCTGCAACCAATCCAGTCAGGATGAGTGCTGCTGCGGCACGTAAATCTGTTGCAGCTACTTCAGCACCTTGAATGTTAGTTGGTCCATTAACGATAACGGAACGACCTTCTATTTTAATATTGGCATTCATGCGACGGAATTCTTCAACATGCATAAAACGGTTTTCGAAAACGGTCTCCGTAATCATGCTTGTTCCTTCAGCACGAAGTAGTAATGCCATCATTTGCGATTGCATATCAGTCGGGAAACCGGGATGCGGCATTGTTTTGATATCAATGGCCTTCAAGGTTTTTGGACCGATAACGCGTAATCCATCTTCTTCTTCAAGAATTTCAACACCCATTTCCTCCATTTTGGCAATAAGGGAAGTAAGGTGTTCAGGTACAGCTCCTTGAACAAGAACATTGCCGCCAGTAAGAGCGGCCGCAGTCATGAATGTACCAGCTTCGATACGGTCAGGTATAATCGTATGTTCAGTGCCATATAATTTATCGACACCTTCGATTCTCATCGTACCAGTACCGGCACCTCTGACTTTGGCACCCATTTTATTAAGGAGATTCGCAAGATCTACAATTTCAGGCTCTTTGGCCACATTTTCAAGAATAGTTATACCTTCAGCAAGTGTTGCTGCCATCATGATGTTTTCAGTGGCACCCACACTCGGGAAGTCAAGGTACACTCTTGCACCCTTAAGTCTGCCTTCAACCTCGGCATCAATGAAACCATTGCCGACCTTCACTTTTGCACCCATCGCTTCAAAGCCCTTTAAATGCTGGTCGATAGGACGTGATCCGATGGCACAGCCACCAGGAAGAGCAACTCGGGCCCGGCCATTCCTTGCTAGTAATGAGCCCATCACTAAAACGGAAGCTCTCATTTTACGTACATATTCAAATGGTGCTTCTTCTAATAACTCTCTTGATGCATCTACAGTTACTTGATTGTCATGAAAGGCAACATCTGCATTTAAGTTGCGCAATACTTCATTGATTGTATATACATCGGAGAGCGTAGGAACATCTTTAATGATACTTTTCCCATCACTTGCTAATAATGTTGCAGCGATAACTGGCAAAACGGCGTTTTTAGCACCTTCTACTTTAACTGTCCCGCTAAGCCTTTTTCCGCCGCGGACGATGATTTTTTCCAAAAGTATTCCCCTCCGCGTCCATTTTCTCTATATTAATATTCAAACGTTATGATTGGTGTGCCAACTACAAAGTTCGTTCGGTCACCCAATCCTTCTGTCCGTAGCCCAAACTGCAAATTTAATTTTTCTTTTGTCAAAGGTTGTTTAAACAATGTTGAATGTGCAGATATAGATGTAAAGTTTGTTTCATGCACACTCTCAATTTCCCTCGCTTGGAACATATCTAACAGGTCTTCAGTTTTAGAGTTTAAAACCGAATCCATATTATCATTGATAGACCCTTTAATACAAGAAAAAATTGAAGGAGTTCCTATAAATAGGTCATTCACCCTGTTTCGGAACGTAGCAGTAAAAAATGCCGCATTGGCTTTCTTCCACTTTTTCCCTTTCACTTCGTAAATAACATAGGTAACTTTATCAAATTTCTCTTCCGTTGTCATTATTTTGATAGACTCGGTCAGACCTGAATCGACATTGTAAGTTAACGCCTCTGCCTTCCAGCCGGAAGCATCATCTTTCCGGTGCCATTGAAATTGAGGGTATTTTCGTTTTAAAGCTGTAACTTCACTTTCAAACTCTTGTTTAGTTGTAATCTCTTTATTTATTTCTCTAGTGAGTACAGACCAATCCTCTATGTCTAAATCTTTATCTTTTTGTAACAGTCCCACCAATTTTACTATATCTGGTTTACTTTCTGCCACAATCGTACTATTCCCAATTAAAATCACCATCAAACCAAGAAATACTATGTATATTAACATTTTTTTGTTTAAATTAAACATGTTAAATCCCTCCCCTTTTACACATTCTTTCCACAAGGAGAGAGATCATACTTCTAGTTTTCCGACAATTGGTGACAACTTCCCCTTAAACATGCAGGAAGCAAAAGCGAATACAAGAGTAGAATCATATTTTGCTATAAGAAAATTCTTACAGCATATCAGTCATTACTAAACATATACGGAAGTTGATTTGCAAATCCCAGGTAGTCGAGGAAGAAATTACTTACAACTGAACCGATGGCAACCGTTAACAAAATATATAAAACCCTGGCCTTGATGACAGAATTGGATCTTAATATTTTATCAAAATGTAATGCCTGGAGAGCCCACCAGGTAACTGCGATGAAAAACAAGTGTGCAATTATTCCTGTTAAAGCCTGCTGTCCCATTGCTGAAAACATGTACATACCTCCTAACAGACACCCGAATTCTATTCTAACACAAAACCCCTGCATATTTGGAATTTAAAAGGAAGAATTGCAAAATATCTTTTTAAAACTGTAAATAGAGGCTTGATCCAATGGAACAAGCCTCTGATACAGGCATTATATCATTTACTTGAAATAAAGTCTGTAAATTCGCCAAATTGATCATGAATAAAATCAAAGGCAATATTTGGCGCCACCCCGAAAAGTATGGTGCCGATTACGCAAATGATCAACACAATGTAAAGACCCGGGCGGATTTTTATGACCTTCTCTGAATGAATGGGTCGGAAAAAGACCTGAACCAATAATCCGAAATAATACACATAGGATACAATGGTACCTGCAATCATGATTCCTGCAAGGACAAAATGCCCAGGCTCCGTTATGAATGTTCCAAGAAAAATATTAAGTTTGCCAATGAAACCTGTCGTTCCGGGGATTCCAGCAAGCGACAGGATAAATACGGTGAATGCCATGGCAAGATAAGGTGATTTCCTCCCCAGTCCTGCAAGAATGCTAATATCTTCTGACCCACTTTGGCTGGATAGCAGCTGAATGACTGCGAATGCACCGATATTCATTAATACATAAGCCATTAAGTAAAACCAGACAGTATCCAGGAGAAAATATCCCCCGCCCAATGTAGCCACCGCTACAAGCAGGTAACCCGCATGGGCGATGCTTGAATAAGCGAACAACCTTTTTATATTTTGCTGTCTTAACGCAACCACGTTTCCAATGATGATCGTCAGACCCGCTAACGAAGCTATATAGATATTATTTTTTTCCAAAAAGTCGAGCGCTCCGAATGTATCACCGGAAGCTGTTAGGAACAACGAGAGAAAAATACGCAAGATGATGACGAAACCCGCGATTTTTGAAATGACACTCAAGAAGGCTGCGACCGGTGTCGGTGCCCCCTCATACACATCCGGCGCCCACATATGAAAAGGAGCGGCAGCTATCTTGAAGGCTACACCGACAAACACCATGAAGAAAGCGAGGCCCATGATGTATTGCAGCTGGCCGTCCGTCATCGCAGCCATCGTCCGGCTCATTTCTCCTAGATTGACAGAACCGGTCACTCCATATAAATAACTCATCCCGAATAAAGTGATGGCTGTGGAAATGCCTCCGTTTATCACATACTTCATGGACGCTTCGTTGGACTTCCGATCATGCTTGCGTATTCCGACCAATATATAAGATGAAAGTGAAAGAAGTTCCAGTCCAACGAACAGCGTGATCAAATCACCGCTTGAGGACATGATCATCGCTCCAAGCAAAGCGGTCAGGAACAGATAATAAAATTCCCCCCGGTGCTCCCGCAGCCCCTCTTGCGGCTCATATCCTTCAGCCAGAAGGATGATTAGGGCAGCTCCGAATAACAGTAGCAGCTTAAAAGCTTTTGCAAATGAATCCAAACGAAACGTATCGGATAAGATACTGACTGTCTCAAAGGATAGCAGGCTAATCAGTGACAAACATGCCAAAATGATTCCGGTTAACGCGAGCCATGCCAGTTTTCTCCGATTAAAGTGCTTCGGCCAGAATAAATCCAATATCGAAAGAATCATGGTCGTTCCAAGGATGATGAATTCCGGCATCATCGCTCCCCAATCATAAGAAAGCATCGTGTTCCAATCCATCCTTCATCGCCCCCCTAGAGCTAGCATCATGGCTTCAATCGTTCCTTGAAGAGGCCCACCTAACAAATTTGGGTATATCCCAATAGATATGATCAAACCAAGAAGGACCAACGCAGGGACAAACTCCCAGCTTCCAAGGTCCCGCTTCTCTTTTTCTATCAAGCTAGTATTCTTCCCGAACGTCATCAGCATGACGGCCCTCAGTACATAAACAGCGGTTAATACAAGCCCGATCACGCCTATTGCCGCAAGCGACGGCTGACTTTTGAATAAGCCAAGAAATACCATGAATTCACTGATGAAGCCGGACATGCCAGGCAAACCGAGTGAAGCCATCCCGCAGGCTAACATAAACCCTGAAAAAATTGGCATCGACTTGGCCAATCCCCCTAGCTTAGGAAGCATGGTGGTTCCCGTCCGCTCATACAAAACACCCACCAGGAAAAACAACAAAGCAGCAATTAGCCCGTGTGAGATGACTTGAAAAATGGCTCCCTGAATGCCCGCTTCATTCAAGGCTCCCAGCCCCATCATGACGATACCCATATGTGAGATCGATGAGTAGGCTAAAACGAGCTTGAAATCCGTTTGTACCAAAGCTAGAAATGCACCATATAAAAAACTGAGGACTCCAAATAGGACAATGGTAAAGGCCAAGCTTTTATATTGTTCAGGAAATATCCCCATTCCAAACCGGATGATTCCGTACGCCCCTATTTTCAATAGGACACCCGCATGTATCATGACTATGGATGGAGGTGCTTCTGCATGGACCCGCACCATCCAGCTGTGAAAGGGAAAGACTGGCAGTTTTATCGCAAATGCTATGAGAAAGGCGAGGCATAAACCATATTTCATCGAACCGGATATTGGTGCAAATAGTGAAACACCGCCCATTGTCATCATCTGTGTCAATGCTGCAATGTTGGTCGTACCAGTCCTGGCAAACAAAATCAAAATGGCCACTAATAAAACAGCCGAACCAATGCCATTATAAATCAGAAAACTATAAGAAGCTTTCTCCCTCTCCAGAAAGCCCCATCTGCCAATTAAAAAGAAAGCAGGAATCAAAGTCATCTCAAAAAAGATGAAAAAAAGAATCAAATTTTCTGCGGTGAAGACACCGAGCATCCCAATCTCCAGGATTAAAAATAACAAATAATACCCTTTCCATTCCTTTTTTATATAAATGGATGCGATTGCGGCCAGTGATGAAATGATTGTTGTCAGTAATATGAAGATGAGGCTCAATCCATCCAGACCCAACTCGAAGTCAACCGTGAAGAGCTTGGGATCATACTTCTCCAAATTCCCAAACCTGATCCAATTCAACTTAATGTCAAATAAGGATAGGGCCACACCCGAATAATATTGGCTGCATAGAAAGAATGATAGGAAAAGAGGAGGCAGTGTTCCGAAAAAGCCAAATTGTTTAATCGTCCTTTCCTCTTTTTTCGGCATGAGGGCAACCATCACTATGCCCAGCAGCGGTGAAAACACTAAAAGCGAGAGCAAATAGACATTCATCTTAGATACCCCCCAGTTACTGCAAAAATCACCAACAGTACCGCAAGTCCCAAAAAGGCTATCATGCCATATTGCTGTACATGTCCTGTTTGCAGTTTAGACCCTATTTTCCCCAATCCTTCTATCGAACTTGTTACAGTGGATACCAGGCCGCCGACAATGAATCTTTCTATATAAGATAGGAATATACTAAAGCCTCTGACTGCATAGCCTGCGGTGTAATGGTAAATCTCATCAATATAATACTTATTTTCCAAAATCCGATAGACTTCGGAGTTTTCTTTGACAAGCCAGTCCCGAGGTAACTTCTTTTTAGCGTATATCATATAAGCAAGGTATATCCCGGCCAGCGATACAAGCACGGCCAGCAACATGATCCAAACAGGTCCCTCGCTATGGCTGGCGCCTAGAACAGCTTCATTTCCCTCCACAAGCCACTCCCCGAGGAAAGTTCCAAACCACGGTGTTTGGATATACCCGCCGATTACAGCAAGCAAAGCCAATGCGAACATGGGGATTAGCATGATGGAAGGTGATTCCTTGACCTGTTTTACTTGACTGCGCGAATCGCCTGCAAAGATCATGAAAAACAGCCTGAACATATAAAACGCAGTTAAAAAGGAGGTAACAACCGCTAGACCAAACAATATATAACTACCATTCTCCCAGGCTGCCATTAGAATTTCATCTTTACTGAAAAAACCCGAGAGCAACGGAAACCCCGATATCGCCAAAGTGCCTGTCAAGAACAGCGGCCCAGTCCAATTCAACTTACCCCATAGGCCGCCCATCTTTTCCATATCCTGTGTATGTATAGCGTGAATAACACTGCCTGCTGCCAAAAACAGCAATGCTTTAAAAAAGGCATGGGTCATTAAATGAAACACCCCGGCCACATACCCCGAAGTACCCAAAGCAAGCATCATAAAACCAAGCTGAGAGATTGTCGAATAGGCCAAGACACGTTTAACATCCTTTTGCACGATGGCAATGCTTGCGGCAAATATGGCTGTAATTCCACCTGTTATCGCGACGACCTGCATCGCAGCAAAACTTGCCATGAATAGCGGAAACATGGCCGCCACCAGGTAAACCCCTGCAGCAACCATGGTTGCTGCGTGTATCAATGCGGAAACCGGAGTCGGGCCTTCCATTGCATCCGGAAGCCATGTGTGAAGCGGAAATTGCCCAGACTTCCCAACCGCACCGATAAAAATCAAAATAGCGATTAAAGTCAGTTTTTCACTTGATATCATGCCCGATTGAACGGCTTGAAAGATCTCTCCATATTCAAAGCTGCCTGTTTCCCAGAATAGAAGAATGATGCCGATTAAGAGCCCGACATCCCCAATCCTGGTCATGATGAATGCCTTCTTCGCTGCAGCCTTAGCTTCCAATTTATAAAAGTAAAACCCAATGAGCAGAAAAGAACCCACCCCGACCAATTCCCAGAAGATATAAAGCTGTAATAAATTAGGTGCCATGACAAGTCCAAGCATGGCAAAGGTGAAGAAGCCCAGATAAGCATAAAAAATGGAGAATCGCACTTCACCCTTCATATACCCCTTCGAATATACCTGGACAAGCAGACTGACAAGGGAAACGACCACAAGCATCAAGGCATTAAGCTGATTGATTTCGAATCCCGCTGTAAGTTGCGTCCCTCCGAATGAAAGCCAATCTATCGATATATTATAAGTAGGTTCTTTAAATCGTTCCATCAGGACGAGTAACGATAAAACAAACGAAGCCAATGTACATATTATTCCTATAAAAGCCCCACGTTCCCGCAACCGCCCGCCTGATAGAAGCAGAACCAGAAACGTGACGAGTGGAAAGATCGGTATGAGCCATGCGTGCTCCATCATCGTATCAAATCCCCTTCTTCATTTATATAAGCCTTCAATGCTTCATAATTTCCATTTCATCGACATTGACCGTCTTCCGATTGCGATAAAGGGACATTAGTATAGCAAGCCCTACAGCTGCCTCGGCCGCAGCGATCGTAATCGTGAATAAGGAAAAAACTTGACCTGTAATGGATGGCGTTACCCCGAATTTACTGAAGGCAACTAAATTGATATTCGCAGCGTTCAGCATCAGCTCGATTGAAATCAAAACAATGACCGCATTTCTTTTCGTCAAGGCCCCATACAGCCCTATACAAAATAAAACGAGTGCCAATACAAGGTAAGCCGACAAGGGAACTCCCGTCATGATTGATCTCCCTCCTCATCATCTTTTTTAGCCAATACGATGGCACCGACTAAAGCAACAAGCAGGAGTACCGACATTACTTCAAATGGAATCACATATTTTGAAAAAAGTTCGATTCCTATTTGCTTCGTATTTTCCTCATGTAATGCCGTTGGCTGTACAGGTATATCCAGATTATAAATCCCCAGATAAACCGCCACGGCAAATCCAGCAATCGCTGCCAGCAAGGAGAAATTCCCCCACCCCCCTTTAGCGGGTGCATCATTTTCTTGGTGTTTTGTCAGCATAATCCCGAATAGCATCACGATCGTAATTGCCCCTGAATAAATAAGGATTTGGACAATGGCGACAAACTCGGCCGAAAGCAACATATAAATGCCTGCAATGCCCAAGAAAGTAAAAACAAGTGCAATGACCATGTGCACCACTTTTGTTAAGGTAATCAGCAGCACCCCGCCTACTATCGCGACGAGTGCCAAACCAATAAAGGCAATTAATTCACCCGACAAACTCATACTTTATTCACCTTCCGGATATTTTCATCATTTTCATCCAGCCACTCCAGATTTTTAAATAGATGATCACGGCTATACTCGGCCAGCTCGAATTGATTCGTCATCACGATTGCTTCTGTAGGGCAGACCTCCGTACATAAATCACATAAAATGCAAATCTCGAAATTGATGTCATACGTATCGATGATTTTCCCTTTTTTCGACGGGTCCGGATGTTTCTTACCAGTTAATTGAATACAATCCGTTGGGCAAATCGTCACGCACTGATTGCATACAATACACTTTTCAGGATAGAATTTCTGGATTCCGCGGAATCGGTCAGGAAGTGGAAGCGGCTCATTCGGGTAGTCATAGGTCACTTTTTTCCTCGTCAAGTTCTTTAATGTATAGGTTAAACCTTTTGCTAAACCAAGCATATAAATCCCTCGCTTTCCGACCAGCTTAAGTTTCTAAAAAAGGTTAATCAATTCTTTTATAAGTGCCGTCAAGAATATATTAGCCAATGCAACCGGAAGCAGTACCTTCCATCCGAATTCCATCAATTGATCGGCCCTTATACGAGGAAAGGTTACACGAATCCAGACCAATACATAGAATACGGCACTGAACTTCAGCCCGAACCAGATGGCTGCCGGAATAAAATCCAAAAACGGAATAGAATTCCATCCTCCTAAAAATAATACAGTGGTTAGCGTTGCCATTGCAAACATATACACATATTCGGATAACATGAAGAAGGCCCAGCGAAATCCAGAATATTCAACATGATAGCCTGCAACAAGTTCGGATTCCGCTTCCGGAAGGTCAAAAGGAATCCTGTTCAACTCGGCAACCGATGCAATAAAAAACACGATGAACGCAATCGGCTGTAGAAAAATGAACCAAACCTTTTCCTGGGCTGCAACTATATCATTCAAGTTTAAACTGCCTGTTATGAGGACGATTCCCACTAGCGACATCACCAAAGGGATCTCATAAGATATCATTTGGGCGGCAGCCCTCATTCCGCCAATCAAAGAATATTTATTATTGGATGCCCAACCCGCTGTGACGACGCCGATGGTCGATATGCCGGAAATCGCTATATAATAAAGCAATCCGACACCTATATCAGCGAATTGGAAGGCATCGGTGAACGGCAAGGTGGCAAGGACCATGAAAGCAGGAGCAAAGGCAATCACCGGAGCTAAAATGTATAACGGCTTATCGGCTTTTTTCGGTATCGTATCTTCCTTGATCAGAAGTTTCAAAACATCGGCAACGGTCTGCAAGAGACCCCATTTCCCCCCAATTTGGTTTGGACCGACACGCATCTGCATGAATCCCATGATTTTTCGCTCTGAAAGGATACCATAGGTTACAAACCCTAATACGACGAACAGAAGCAGGACTGCCAAACCAAAAAAAATTCCAAAATTCAGCAGGCTTGGAGCGGAGTGGAGAAGATCCTTGATCATTTATCCATCCACCTCCCCTAAAACGATATCGATTGCACCTAATATCGTTATCAAATTCGCCATATTTTCCCCTTCCAATAATTTCGGAAGAATTTGCAGATTGTAAAAAGAAGGTCTGCGAAATTTCAAACGGTATGGCTCCTTTTTCCCTTCACTCGCGATATAACAGCCGATTTCCCCTCTTGGTGATTCAATTCGGACAAATGCTTCACCCTTAGGAACCTTTATTATTTTAGGAACTTTAGCAAGGACTGGCCCTTCTGGAAATTGCTCAACCGCCTGTTCGATGATTTTCAGTGACTCTTCGATTTCTTCCATTCTGCAGTGATAGCGTGAAAAGGCATCCCCCTCTTCCCTTGTAGGAACATCGAATGTGAACCTGTCATAAATGGAATACGGTTCATTTTTCCGTAAATCCCACTTTACACCTGTACACCTTAAGTTGGCACCGCTAAGCGAATACTGCAAGGCTTCTTCCTTCGTATAGATGCCCACCCCTTTAACCCGATTAACAAAGATTTCATTCCCTGTCACAAGCTCATGGTAACCGGCAAGCTGCTCCCTCATATAAGGGACAAACTCGGTCACCTTCGCAATCCAGTCTTCAGGAGCATCCCATTTCACACCTCCGACACGCATATAATTGAATGTAAGGCGTGCCCCTGACAATTCAGTCAATAAATTAACGATCATTTCACGTTCTCGGAATGCGTAAAGGAAAGGACTGGTCGCACCTATATCCAGCAAGTATGTACCCCACCAGACGAGGTGGCTTGCAACTCTGCCCAATTCCATTGCGATGACCCGCAAATATTCTGCCCTCTCGGGTATCTCCACCCCCATCATTGTCTCAACAGCATGGCAAAGCACATAATTATTTGTCATTGCCGCTAGATAATCGAGCCGATCTGTATATGGAATTATTTGTGTATATTGAAGATTTTCCGCTAATTTTTCCGTACCGCGATGCAGATACCCAATAACAGGTGTAGCCTCTTTTATAATTTCACCGTCAATTTTGATGACAAGCCGAAAAACACCATGTGTACTCGGATGCTGCGGCCCGACATTGAGAAGCATTTCTTCCGTCCTTAACATTGGGCTTACACCTCCACATCATAAGGCTCATAATCTTTTCTAAGGGGATACCCTTTCCACTCATCACCCAGTAAAATCCGTTTTAGATCAGGGTGTTCATGAAAGTTAATACCTAATAAATCATACGCCTCACATTCTGGCCAATTGGCTCCTGACCATAATGGGACTAATGATGGAATAACGGGAGATTCCCTATCAAGCTTCACCTTCAAGGCAACTGATTGGTTCATTTTGAATGAATGTAAATGTACATAGATTTCCATATGGGATTCAAAATCCGTACCATGAAGTTCCGATAAATACGAAAAATCAAGCTGTTCATCGTACCGCAGAAATTTGGCTATTGAAAAATATGTATCCGGATTGGCCACTAAAGTGGGTACATCTTTTGATAGTCTATTAATATAGTTCTCTAATAATGCCCCTTGTCCAACATGGTTTTCAATAGCAGAAACAATTTGATCAAGTTTCGACTGATTTGGGGAAATTTCGCTAGGGGTGGCAATTTCCTCGCTTTCCTGTACAGCAGTCCTGTTCTTCGCAGCAGCAGCTGCTTTCGCTTTGGCAGCGGCTGCTGCCTTCGCCTTAGCCGCTGCCGCCGCCTTTTGCTTCGCTGCATCCATTTCGCCTTCCGGATTTTCTGCCGCTTCTGCTTTCTCCTGTTTCCGGGCCAATGCTGCTGCCTTCGCCTTGGCCGCTGCAACCGCCTTTTGCTTCGCTGCATCCATTTCGCCTTCCGGCTTTTCTGCCGCTTCTGCTTTCGCCTGTTTTCGGGCCAATGCCGCTGCTTTTGCCTTGGCCGCTGCCGCCGCCTTTTGCTTCGCTGCATCGATTTCGCCTTCCGGCTTTTCTGCCGCTTCTGCTTTCGCCTGTTTTCGGGCCAATGCCGCTGCCTTTGCCTTGGCCGCTGCCGCCGCCTTTTGCTTCGCTGCATCGATTTCGCCTTCCGGCTTTTCTGCCGCTTCTGCTTTCGCCTGTTTCCGGGCCAATGCCGCTGCCTTTGCCTTGGCCGCTGCCGCCGCCTTTTGCTTCGCTATATCCGTTCCATCTTCCGTATCCGCACTTTCAGCTTTCGCCTGTTTTCGGGCCAAAGCTACAGCCTTCGCCTTGGCCGCTGCCGCTGCCTTTTGCTTCGCTAAGTCTTCCTTTTCACTCATTTATATCACCCGCTTTCCGGTTTTCGCCTCGTAACGGATTTTTTCTTTTAACTTATTGATTCCATATATAAGTGCAGCCGGGTTTGGGGGACAACCCGGTATATATACATCGACAGGTACAATTTGATCTACCCCTTTGACCACTGAGTATGAGTGAACATAAGGACCGCCAGCAGTTGCACAGGATCCCATTGCAATTACCCATTTAGGTTCTGGCATTTGTTCATATAATCTACTTATTATTGGAGCCATTTTTTTCGTTACCGTTCCTGAAACAATCATGACATCCGATTGTCTGGGTGATGTCCGAAAAAACGAACCAAATCTATCCAAATCATAATGTGATGAGCCGACACCCATCATTTCAATTGCACAACATGCCAACCCGAAAGTCATTGGCCAGAGTGAGTTACTTCTAGCCCAGCCTTTTATTTGTTCAAGTGTGGATAAGAAAATACTGTGTCGCATTTCTTCCATTTCTGCAGGGGTAAGTTCATCCAATTTCAATTCCACTTTAACACCTTCTTTTTCCAAGCATAAATTAGTCCTAGCATAAGGATCAGGACAAAAAACAGCATTTCAATCAATGCAAACAGTCCGAGTTCATCATAGGCAACCGCCCATGGGTAAAGAAAAACCGTTTCTACATCAAATATGACGAACATCAATCCAAATAGATAATACCTGACATTGAATTGAACCCTTGAATCCTGAAAAGGCTCGATTCCACTTTCATAAGTCGTATATTTCATATCTGTCGGTTTATAAGGCCTTAGCAGTCTACCAAGAAATAAAGCGATCACAGGCAATAAAATGCCGAGACAAAGGAAAACAAATACAATTAAATAATTATTTTGGTAAATATGCAGCTGTCCCATGTTCATCTCCCTTTATGGATAAATCATGTTAAATTTGTGAAATTTAGATTTGCTTGTCTTCTTTTTGGATACCTCTTAAATATTATGCAGGGTGACATTCTTTTAGAAGCAACGTGAAAGGAGGGGTTATGAAGCAATAGATGTAAGCGTATACATTATAACACCAGGATAAAAGCATGTCGACGAGTTAAGGATTAAAATGGAAAATACTTTAATCCATAATTCGACTTTTTTTTTCATACTACAACCTTTTTTCCAAATTTCGATATTACCTATTACTATCCTCAAAAACATTTTGGATAAAAAAAACACCTGATCTTACCACGAATGGCTCGATCAGGTGTTTTCATCAATTAAAGTTATCGCATTTCTGCAATTTGGATTCGGTTGATGGCACGTTTAAGCGCTAAATCAGCTCTTTTGGCATCATTTGATCCATCATTGTTCTGCAATCTTTGTTCAGCACGGGCTTTTGCTGCTTGAGCACGTGCAAGATCGATAGTTTCAGCTCTTTCAGCAGATTGAGCTAAAATGGTTACCACATCAGGGCGAACTTCCAAGAAGCCTCCATTTACAGCTACATAGTCTGTGTTGCTTCCATTTTTAAGACGGACAGCACCGATGGTAAGAGGAGCTACAGTTGGAACGTGTCCAGCCATAATTCCAAGCTCACCGCTTTTAGCTTTAGTGCTTACCATTTCAACTTCTGCATCATATACTGGGCCATCGGGAGTAACAACATTGACTTTAATGGTCTTCATTTCATTCCCTCCTAGGTCCCTTTAATTAAGCCATTTCTTTTGCTTTAGCAACAACTTCTTCGATGCGGCCAACTAGACGGAAAGCATCTTCAGGAAGTTCGTCATATTTTCCAGCTAGGATATCTTTGAATCCTTGGACTGTTTCTTTAACTGGTACGTAAGATCCTTTTTGACCAGTGAATTGTTCAGCCACGTGGAAGTTTTGTGACAAGAAGTTTTGAATTCTACGAGCTCGGGCAACGATTACTTTTTCGTCCTCGCTTAGTTCGTCCATACCCAAGATCGCAATAATATCTTGAAGTTCTTTATATTTCTGTAAAGTTGATTGAACTTGACGAGCCACTTTATAGTGCTCAGCTCCAACGACTTCTGGGCTAAGTGCACGAGAAGAAGAAGCCAATGGATCAACTGCAGGGTAAATACCCATTTCAGAAAGTTTACGCTCAAGGTTAGTTGTTGCATCCAAGTGAGCGAAAGTTGTAGCTGGAGCCGGATCCGTATAGTCATCGGCAGGTACATAGATCGCTTGAATGGATGTAACAGAACCTTTATTGGTAGATGTAATACGTTCTTGTAATTGACCCATTTCTGTAGCAAGGGTTGGTTGGTAACCAACCGCTGAAGGCATACGGCCTAGAAGGGCAGAAACCTCAGAACCTGCTTGTGTGAAACGGAAGATGTTATCGATGAAGAAAAGAACGTCTTGTCCTTGTTCATCACGGAAATATTCAGCCATTGTCAAACCACTTAGAGCTACACGCATACGTGCACCTGGTGGCTCGTTCATTTGTCCGAATACCATCGCTGTTTTCTTAATAACACCAGAATCAGTCATCTCGTAGAAAAGGTCATTTCCTTCACGAGTACGCTCACCTACACCAGCGAATACAGAGATACCGCCGTGCTCTTGTGCGATGTTATTAATAAGTTCTTGGATAAGTACAGTTTTACCAACACCGGCTCCACCGAAGAGACCGATTTTACCACCTTTGATGTAAGGAGCAAGTAAATCTACTACTTTAATACCAGTTTCAAGAATTTCAACTGTTGTTGATAAGTCCTCAAAAGTTGGTGCTTGTCTGTGAATTGGATCACGGCGCACCTCTGCTGTAAGTGGTTCAAATAGGTCAATGTTTTCCCCTAATACGTTGAAAACGCGGCCTAGTGTTACTTCACCTACAGGAACGGAAATTGGAGCTCCTGTATCAACAGTCTCTGCACCACGGGTTAAACCATCAGTGGAAGACATTGCTACAGTACGAACTGTATTATCACCTAGTTGAAGGGCTACTTCAAGAGTTAGTCCTGTACCAGACGCTGTATTTTCGATTCTTAACGCGTTATAGATCTTAGGAAGTTGTCCGTCTTCGAATTTCACGTCAACAACCGGACCCATAACTTGAGTAACGCGTCCTATATTCATCGTTTTCCCTCCTAACGTTGCTTATAACGACAATCTAGTTTATGGAACGGCCAAGCATCGTCCGGTCCGGCCGTCCCTTTAATAATTTTATTCTAAAGCTGCTGCACCGCCGACAATTTCCGTTATTTCTTGAGTAATTGCGGCCTGACGTGCACGGTTATATTGCAATGAAAGAGAATCAATCAATTCTTTAGCATTATCGGTTGCATTTTTCATTGCAGTCATACGTGCAGAGTGCTCACTTGCTTTACCATCTAACAAAGCACCATAAATTAAACTTTCTGCGTACTGAGGCAGTAATACCTCAAGAATTTCTTCTGCATTCGGTTCAAATTCATAAGAAGTCATTGCTGCATTGGAAGTATTAAAGTCAGCTAACGGAAGGACTTGCGTTTCCGTTACATCCTGCTGGATTGGGCTGACATAATGGTTATAGTACATGTAAAGCTCATCACACAGTTCATTTAGATACAAATTCACTGTTGATTTAGCAAGGGAGCTAATGT
This sequence comes from Peribacillus sp. NPDC058075, assembly GCF_042885195.1. Lineage (NCBI taxonomy): Bacteria > Bacillati > Bacillota > Bacilli > Caryophanales > Bacillaceae > Peribacillus > Peribacillus sp. NPDC058075. The sequence continues at coordinate 390,064 of NZ_JBHVSL010000002.1, forward strand.
CAGCGAAAGAAGGCTGATCAGGAACCCCAATTACTTCAAGCTCTACGTGCATGTTACGGCTGACAAAGAAATCACGGCCAACCCTTCCGATTGCGATAATGACGAACTCATCATTGGATTTATGGCGTTCAAGAATGGTTTTATGAACGTGGCGAAGGATACTACTATTGTATGCTCCTGCCAATCCGCGGTCCGATGTGATTACCAGGTAACCGGTCTTCTTCACTGGACGCGAGACAAGCATTGGGTGAGATGCACCCGTACTTCCGTTCGCAATACTTGATACTACTTCTTGAATTTTATCCATATATGGAACATATGCTTTAGCATTAGCTTCAGCACGGTTCATTTTAGAAGCAGATACCATCTGCATCGCTTTTGTAATTTGACTCGTCTTTTTCGTTGAAGTAATCCGAGACTTAATATCGCGTAAAGAGGCCATTCATTCTCACCACCCTTTATAAATTAGTTAGACCTTATTATTCAGAAATAACGAAGTTCTTTTTGAACTCGTTAATTGCAGCAACGATAGCAGCATCTTCGGGAAGACCTTTCGTTGTGCGAATGTGATCTAATAATTCCGGATGAGAACGATCTAGGAACACATAGTATTCTTCTTCAAAACGAAGGATATCCGATACTGGAATATCATCTAAATGACCTTTAGTCAATGCATAGAAAATCATGACTTGTTTTTCAACTTTGATCGGTTTGTTTAGATCTTGTTTTAGAACCTCAACTGTACGAGCACCACGGTTAAGTTTTGCTTGAGTTGCAGCATCAAGATCAGAACCGAATTGAGAGAATGCTTCCAATTCACGATAAGAAGCCAAGTCTAGACGTAAAGTACCAGCAACTTTCTTCATGGCTTTAATTTGTGCAGATCCACCAACACGGGATACGGATAGACCAGCGTTAATCGCAGGACGTACACCCGAGAAGAACAAATCGGATTGCAAGAAGATTTGTCCATCAGTGATGGAAATAACGTTTGTTGGAATGTAAGCAGAGATGTCGCCTGCTTGTGTTTCAACAAATGGAAGCGCAGTGATTGAACCGGCACCTAAAGTGTCATTCAATTTAGCTGCACGCTCAAGTAAACGGGAGTGCAAGTAGAATACATCCCCTGGGAATGCTTCACGACCTGGAGGACGGCGAAGTAGCAAGGAAAGTTCACGGTATGCAGATGCTTGTTTAGAAAGATCATCATATACCACAAGAACGTGCTTGCCATTGAACATGAACTCTTCACCCATAGTCACACCAGCATATGGAGCTAGGTATAAAAGCGGTGCTGGTTGAGAAGCTGATGCAGATACAACGATTGTGTAATCCAATGCACCATTTTTACGTAGTGTTTCAACAGTTCCACGAACCGTTGATTCTTTTTGACCGATAGCGACATAGATACAGATCATATCTTGGTCAGCTTGGTTAAGGATTGTATCGATTGCAACTGATGTTTTACCAGTTTGACGGTCACCGATGATTAACTCACGTTGTCCACGACCGATTGGAACCAATGCATCGATTGCTTTAATTCCTGTTTGTAATGGTTCATGAACAGATTTACGGTCCATAACACCTGTAGCAGGACTTTCGATTGGACGAGTTTTTGTTGTAGCGATCGGACCAAGACCATCTAATGGCTGCCCTAGCGGATTCACGACACGTCCGATTAATTCTTCTCCAACTGGTACTTCCATGATACGGCCAGTACGGCGTACTTCACTGCCTTCTTGAATGTCTCTGAATGGTCCAAGAATAACAACACCTACGTTATTTTGCTCAAGGTTTTGTGCCAATCCCATTGAACCATTAGAAAATTCTAAGAGCTCCCCAGCCATTGCATTGTCTAAACCATGAACGCGAGCGATACCATCACCAACAGTGATTACTGTACCTACATCGCTTACTTTAATTTCCGACTGATAGTTTTCAATCTGCTTTTTAATCAGCGCACTGATTTCTTCAGCTTTGATGCTCATGAATTTCACCCCTATCTGTGAATATTAACCTAATAGTTGTTTGCTAAGGCGATCAAGCTTTCCACGTATCGTTCCGTCATAAATACGGTTACCGATTTGAAGTTTGATACCGCCAAGAATATTGCTATCCGTAACATTAGTGATACGCAAATTACGTTTGCCGATCTTTGCAGCAAAAGCTGAAGACACAGCCTCCGCTTCAGCTTCAGTTAATGGATTTACTGTATAAACAGTCGCATCCGCAACTGAATTTTCTTCATTCGCAAGTTCAATGAACTCTTGTGCCATGGCAGTCACTTCACTTGTACGATGACGCTCCACCATTAACATTACAGTGTTTCGAACGGAAGACGAAAGACTTGCAAATGCATTTGCAAGCATCGTATTTTTTGCATCTCTAGTCATTTTAGGATGAGCCAAGAAGCTTAATAGATCTTTATCATTTGTGAAAACTTCATTCACTATGCGAAGCTCTTCTTCAAGTTGGCTAATGAGATTTTGCTCTTTCGCAATTTGGAAAAGAGCTACAGCATAACGTCCAGCAACAGTTATATCGCTCATTTACCTTCTCCTGCCTCTTGAATATATTCATTGATTAGTTTTTCTTGATCAGCTGATGAAAGTTCTTTCTCAATCACCTTAGATGCGATCATGACAGATAATGAAGCTACTTGCTCGCGTAAGGCGGCAACTGCTTTTTCTCTCTCTTGAACGATTTCACGTTTTGCTGATTCTTTAACACGTTCAGCCTCTGCACGCGCTTGATTAATAATATCTTCGCGTTGTGCTTCGCCTTGTTGCTTAGCATTCTCTATAAGTTGTCCCGCTTCAGTGCGAGATTGTTTTACGATTTCACGCTGTTCTTCTAAATATTTCAGTGCTTCTTTTCTGCTAACTTCAGCTGCTTCAATTTCATTCGCAACATGCTCTTCACGTTCTTTCATGATGCCCATTAGCGGACCCCATGCAAACTTCTTAAGCAACGCTAACAAAATAATAAAGATTACAAGCTGGTATATGATATCCCCACCATTAAAGTGGACTGCTTGACCAAGAACAAAATTGCTTGTTAACACGCTCGGTTCACTCCCTTCATGAGATTCACTATTGAAGTTCTGTATTTTCGATTGACAGTATCACTGCCATAAATGTTCACTTTAACACAGAGCAATGGCGAAGGGTCTCCTTGGATCATCTTCGCCATTATTGAACTTTTTCAAGTTATCTTATTTACCCATTACAATAAACGCGATAACTACAGCGATGATTGGAAGTGCCTCAACTAATGCAATACCAACGAACATTGTAGTTTGAAGCATACCACGAGCTTCTGGCTGACGAGCCATTCCTTCAATTGTACGCCCAACGATAAGACCATTACCAATACCCGCACCTAGTGCACCTAATCCAACTGCGATAGCAGCAGCTATAAGACCTAAAGAACCTGTCATGATAAATTTCCTCCTTGAAATGTTGTTTTATTTTTTTCATCAATATAATGTTCTAAATGAACAATATTTATAATTAATGGTCGTCACTTACTTTATGGGAAAGATAAACCATCGTTAACATAGTAAAGATAAAAGCTTGAATGGAGCCGACAAAGATACTAAATCCTTCCCAAGCTAACATCGGTAATGCAGCAGTGGCTGCACCCACAACACCACTTGTTCCTAGTCCAGCAAGTAAAGTTAATAGTAACTCACCCGCATAAATATTCCCGTAAAGCCGCAATCCTAGAGTTAACGTATTAGCGAACTCCTCAATAATCTTTAACGGAAACAAGAAACCCATTGGCTGAACATAAGTTTTGGCATAATTTTTCATGCCTCTCATCTTGATACCATAATAATGAGTTAAACCCATTACCATAACTGCCAAAGTTAAAGTTATTGCCGGATCAGATGTAGGTGATTTCCACCAAAGTTCATGTCCTATTACAATCGAGAACGGCAATCCTAACATGTTTGAAACAAATACGTACAATATTAACGTCATTCCCAACATTAGGAACTGACCACCCGTACGCCAATCCATATTGCTGTTGATGATATTTTTCACAAAATCCATAACCCATTCGATAAAGTTTTGGATACCTGTTGGCTTCATCGCAAGTTTTCGAGTTGCTGCTACAGCAATAATGAAGACGATGAGACTTGCGATGGTCATCATAAGAACATTAGCCAAGTTGAAATGTATTCCGGTATTCATAAATTCCCACATAGGAGCTTCATGATTCAACAGTATTCACCTCTCTTCTTTACTACCTACGTATGTTTTGTATAAAATAATCTATCATAATGACAAAGTAAACTGTCATTAATCCCACAACCACGCAGACAACCTGAAACTCATCAGGATATCTCAATGCAATAATTGCAGCTAAACCCGCTACAGACATTCTAGTTAAACTACCAAGGGAGCGCGTTTTCTTACCTTCGGCAACCTCTTGGGCGAACTTCTTGTTCTTTTTGACCATTGACCAGAATATAAATAGGCTGAAGGCAGTTCCAAGCAATAATCCTTGGAAGACTGAATCATGTGAAGTGAAAACCACCCCAAGTAGATAAATACCCATTAAATACAACATGTATTTTAGCTGCCTATTGAACATTTTTTCCAATTCTAGCATTTTGTCATGTAATCTCCCTAGAAATATTGTAGTATCTTGTTTAGCTTAGGAGAATTTGCCCGTAACAAGTCCAAATAGAAGGTCAAAAACTCACTTCTATTTGACACGTTATTAACGTATGAAACCCCTCTCATTCTACATCCTTTGTTAGCATACAATAGGCTAGAATCATTGTCAATGAGTGGTTAGTGAAATTTGTCACAGGTTTGTAATTATTAACGAATTGTTCACAAATTATCTTTTTTCTTCTATTGACATCCGTTTTATTTTACTTATTGTCCTCTGTTCACTCAATAAGTAACGTCTTTTCTATCCGATCTTCCCTTCCGTCCCTTCTCGCAAAGATTATCGCTTTATATACTCCTTTAGGCGGCAAGTCCTTTTTCAATACATTTTTTTTGATCAAACCGGAAGGTGCCGATCTCGACCAATCCAAATATCCAGCGAATTTCAAGCTATCTTCGTCATAAAGGGCAATACCGAATTCTTCAGCCCCACGCGGAAGATACATTTCGTATCGATATGTGCCTTCCTGGTCCCCAGGACCAAAATCAAATCCCATTATCCTTGGATAATCAGGCTCTTCTTTTACATATAAATAAGGAAGTGATATTCTTTTGGTTCCTTCCATTATAGTGAGGTACCCATCAAAGACTCCCCTTTTAAGCTCGGCTGGGTTGACCTGAAGCCCCACTTTAATCTCTTTCTTTTCCTTCGGTTTCAAAGTAAGGGATTTCGGCAATTCCCAAGTGAGTCCCGTCTCTTTTAATGGGACCATGAATGAGTACTTCCTCATTTCCATTCCGGTATTTTCTATGACTATGGTTTCATGATGCTCTTCAATTCCTTCTTTTTTTGTATACATCCCAAAGGACAATGAGCTTGGATTCAAGAGCGTGTCCGCTTTTAACGCTTCGTCGACCTGGATGCGCCCAGCCCCCTGTTCATATGTGTGATACAATTGATTTGCCGCTTTCCTCAATGGCTTGGAAGTGCTCATCAATGCAGATTTTACCTGATCAGGAGTCCACTCCGGGTGTTTTTGCAGGATTAAGGCGCATGCTCCTGCAACATGCGGCGCGGACATACTTGTTCCATCCAGGGACATATACCCTTTAGGAATGGTGCTTTCAATTTCCACTCCAGGTGCCAATACGTCAGGCTTTATTCCCCATGATACGGTTACCGGTCCCCTTGAGCTAAAATCCGCGAGCCTGTCCTGCTCGTTCTTATAAACAAATTGAACGGTTTTGCTCTGCCCTTGCTCCATGATTTGCTTAAGCTGCAATCCATCTCTTCTATTAATAGAAGCAGCTGGGATATTCATTCCTTTTTCCAAGCTTCCAGTAAAGGTCCCGCTCGTATTATTAAAAACAATTACCCCCTTCGCACCTGCCTTTTCTGCATTGGATACTTTCTGCTGGAAGGTAAGAGTGCCACGTTCCATCAAAACAATCTTATCCCGAACATGTTTCAGGTCTTTTTCATTACCCAATCCCCCAAATATGACATCCTCGGAAAACGTCAGGTTCCATTTTTTAGAGCCTTGAAACAAGGTTAAATGCGATTGATGCTTTTTTGATCCAAGTCCGTAAATCATATATGGAACCCTTAAGGGTGGAGTCGAAGCCCCAACGGAAATCGCTTTTTCCGCTGTACCGGGTGAACCGACGGTCCATACAGCCGGACCGGAATTCCCATTCGATGTCACGGCAACGATGCCGCTTTCCACAGCCTTATTCAACGCAAGGGAGATAGGTAAATCAGGGCCATTGACGTTATTGCCAAGGGAGAGGTTCAATACATCCACCTTATCCTTCATGGCTGACTCAATGGCCGTCAATACTTGATCCGTATCTCCTGCTCCGCCTGGTCCCAAAGCTCGATATGCAAATATCTCCGCCTCTGGTGCTACACCTTTCATTTTTCCATTGGCTGCAATGATGCCTGCCACATGAGTACCGTGTAATGTATCCAGTTCGCCTTGATTTTTGGTTTCCATCGGGTCTTCATCACCATCAACCAGATCCTTCCCGCCTTTATAAGCCCGTTGCAAATCTGGATGTGTATAATCGATGCCAGTATCGATTATTCCTACTTTTACCCCTTTCCCGGTTATCCGGTGATTCTCCTTATCAAAGAAACCCCTGACCCTGCCTCCTCCTATGTATGGGACACTTTCATCCAACACAGCTTGATAAACGGATACTTCCGTTACAGCCTGAATTTCGTCCTCCTTTTTAAGTTGTTCTATCTCATTCATTTTCCCATGAAGGGAAAATCCATTCAGGGCAACCGAATAAACATTCCGTAATTGAAGGGATGGATATTTTTCAAGCAGTTTTTCGATCTTTTTTCTTTGAAACGCCTTATCCATCGTGACAACAACCGTTACGTCCTTAGATTCCGATAGTTTTGGTAAAGGCGGCAGATTGACGGATGCCAGTCCCTTTTCATTTTGATAAATAAATACAAAAAGGAAAACAAACACTAGAAACGTTTTCTTTTCCAACATAATCATCCCCTTAGCAGTTATCTTTTCTCAACAAACTTGGAGTATGCAAATAAAAAAGGAAAAGCGCATGGCTTTTCCTTTTTTATGAGTCAAATTTAGTTGGTGGCATATTTACTTGCTTAAAATAGTAACGGATGGCTTCTGCTATGCGGACCGAAGCGTTTCCGTCCCCATATGGATTTGAAGCTTTGGACATTTTTTCGTGAACCTCTTGATCCGTGAGCAATTCATGCGCCAAATTATAAATGGTTTGTTCATCAGTACCCGCCAATCTTAAGGTTCCAGCCGCTATTCCCTCAGGACGTTCAGTCGTATCCCTTAAAACGAGGACAGGCACACCAAGTGACGGTGCCTCTTCCTGGATTCCTCCAGAATCAGTCAAAATCAGATAGGCCCTTGAAGCGAAGTTATGGAAATCCAAAACATCCAGCGGCTCGATCAAATGAACCCGGGGATCGTCGCCGAGAATTTCATTCGCCAATTCCTGAACAAGAGGATTTAAATGAACAGGATATACCACTTGAACATCATCATGCTCAGCACTGATTCTTTTCACGGCCCTGAAGATATTTCTCATGGGTTCACCCAGATTCTCCCTGCGATGGGCGGTAAGCAAAATGAGCCTGTCTTCTCCAAGTCCATCTAAAACCGGATGGGAATACGTGGACCTTACAGTCGTTTTTAAAGCATCGGTTGCCGTATTTCCCGTTACGAAAATATTATCCTTCTTGTTTTCGTTAAGCAGATTCTCCTCCGCTTTCGAAGTCGGCGCAAAATGCAAATCCGCCATCGTACCGGTAAGCTGTCGATTCATCTCTTCCGGATAGGGGGAATACTTATTCCAGGTGCGCAGCCCTGCTTCTACATGCCCAATGACAATCTGGTTATAAAAAGCAGCCAGACTTGCGACGAACGTTGTGGTTGTATCTCCATGTACAAGAACGATATCAGGCTTAGCTTCCTTCATTACGGAATCAAGACCATTTAATGCTCTTGTTGTAATGTCAGCAAGCGTTTGCCTTTCCTTCATTATGTCCAAGTCATAATCCGGATGAATGGAAAATAGTTCGAGAACTTGATCTAACATTTGGCGATGCTGAGCCGTAACAGCAACGATCGGCTTGAAATGTTCTGGGTGTTTTTGAAATTCGAGTACTAAGGGAGCCATTTTGACAGCTTCTGGTCTCGTCCCGAAAATGGTCATGACTTTTATCGGTTTGTTCATTCGTGACACCTCAGCTTCTTTCTTTATTTTGTGCCGAATAAACGATCTCCTGCGTCTCCAAGACCTGGAACGATATAACCATGTTCATTCAGTTTTTCGTCAAGGCCAGCAATATAAATATCAACATCAGGATGGGCTTCTTTTAATGCGTCCACACCCTCTGGAGCTGCAATCAAACACATGAATTTAATATTCACTGCACCGCGCTTTTTAATGGAATGGATCGCTTCGATGGCTGATCCGCCGGTGGCTAACATCGGGTCAACGACAATGCATTCCCTTTCAGCCAAATCACTTGGCATTTTTGCATAATATTCAACAGGTTTCAATGTTTCAGGATCACGGTAAAGACCAACATGCCCGACCTTTGCAGCAGGAATCAGCTTAATGATTCCATCCACCATCCCTATACCTGCACGTAAAATCGGGACGATTCCGACTTTTTTACCAGAAAGCATTTTCACTTTCGCCGTGCTTACAGGCGTTTGGATTTCCACCTCTTCCAGCGGCATATCCCTCGTAATTTCAAATGCCATCAATGAAGCGACTTCATCCACTAGTTCACGGAATTCTTTTGTTCCTGTATTTATATCACGTATATAGGCTAATTTGTGTTGAATTAACGGGTGATCGAAAACATAAACTTTTCCCATTTAGCATCTCTCCAATTCCATCGCTTAGTTTTGCGCTTTTTTATGATTTCCCTATTTGAATAGAAAAATTTTCGTGTCTTTTTAAATTCACTTCAACCTATTTTACAGAAAAATGTTTCAATCTTCAATAAAGGTTTAGATGTCAGACCTATTTTCACAATTCGGATTCTTCTCACATTCTGACTTCCATAAGGTTCAAAAAAACCGCTCCCTATAGAAGGGAGCGGCTAAAGAATATTACAATGAAGGATATAATTCAAATTTATTCGCTAATGATTCAACACGCTGTTTTGCTTCTTCAAGTTTAGCTGCATCCTCATTATTTTTCAGGACAAGTCCGATGATTGCCGCTATTTCATCCATGTCTTCCAATCCGAAGCCACGTGATGTCACTGCCGCAGTCCCAATACGAATACCACTTGTAACGAATGGTTTTTCCGGGTCATAAGGAATCGCATTTTTGTTAACGGTAATACCGATTTCATCCAAAACATGCTCTGCGATTTTTCCCGTTAATCCAGTAGAGCGCACATCAAGAAGAATCAAGTGATTGTCCGTTCCATCAGAAACAAGGGTGAACCCTTCTTTCTTCAAACCTTCGCCCAAACGTTTAGCATTGTCGATGATTTGTTGTGCATACACTTTAAAATCATCTTGAAGCGCTTCTCCGAATGCAACAGCCTTAGCGGATATTACATGCATCAATGGACCGCCTTGAATTCCAGGGAAGATGGATTTATCGATCTTCTTACCGAATTCTTCTTTACAGATGATCATTCCGCCGCGTGGTCCGCGAAGTGTTTTATGAGTAGTTGTCGTTACAAAGTCAGCATAAGGTATTGGACTTTGGTGTAATCCAGCCGCAACCAAACCTGCGATATGCGCCATATCGACCATTAAATAAGCACCGACTTCATCTGCAATTTCACGGAATCGCTTGAAATCAATTTCCCGTGGATATGCACTTGCACCCGCTACGATCAATTTAGGTTTGTGTTGACGCGCTTTTTCCAATACATCATTGTAATCGATACGGTGATCTTTTTCGTCTACACCATATTCAACGAAATTGTAGTTAACACCACTGAAGTTAACTGGACTTCCATGAGTTAAATGACCTCCATGCGAAAGGTTCATTCCAAGCACTGTGTCTCCAGTTTGAAGAACAGTAAAGTAAACAGCCATATTGGCTTGAGCTCCAGAGTGAGGCTGTACGTTCACATACTCCCCGCCGAAAATTTCTTTCGCACGCTCACGTGCTAGATCTTCAACGATATCTACATACTCACATCCGCCATAGTAACGTTTTCCAGGGTATCCTTCTGCATACTTATTAGTCAAGACCGATCCTTGCGCTTCCATGACAGCTTCACTCACGAAGTTTTCAGAAGCAATAAGCTCAATTTTACTTCTTTGACGCCCTAATTCCAGTTGAATTGCGTTAAACACTTGCTCATCTTGCTTTGCTAAACGATTCATTCCGTAATTCCTCCTCAAATTGTGCGTGATTCGCTTTTTAGTATTTATGTGCAACATGCCTTCAAAAAAGCATGAAAAAGCCTTACCAATAGTTATTAGAAAATTCTACTCCATTTTAACATGTCTAATTTAGAAGTGATAGTCTATTTTTATCGAACATTAAATGTTTTTACATTTAAAAACGTTCGTATTTGACACAAAAATCATGGTGAATAGCCCTTTCACCCTATATTTAATGAGCGAAATCTCTATTCTATTGGCACTACAAAATAAAAATTTTTCTTGTTTACCTTATCTTGAGCTATACGATTTTGCTCAGATTCTATTAAAAAACAGCATTCCCCATCCGAGAAATGCTGTCTCACTTACCTTAAGTACAACTCTTGTTTTCAGAGATGTCCTGATAAACGGCCCGTTCCCCGCCAATCAGTTTCGGGCGGGTTTTTGCCATGGTCACATGAGCATGCCCTATTTCTTTAATGGCAGAGCGAATTGGAACCGCCACATGCTTCAGGTGCATGCCAATGAAGGTGTCCCCAATGTCTATCCCCGCATCCGCTTTAATATGTTCAACAACGACAGCATCTTTCCATTGCTGATAGGCATACGTCGCCATCGATCCCCCAGCTGTTCTTACAGGTACAACAGAAACTTCTTCATAATCATGTCGAACCGCGGTTTCCCTTTGCAAAACCAATGCCCTGTTTAGATGCTCACAACATTGATATGCAACCTGAACACCCGTTTTTTCTTGAAAATCCCTCACTACGGAAAAAATCATCCCCGCAACATCGAGCGTCCCTTCAGTACCGATTCTTTTCCCGATCACTTCACTTGTACTGCAGCCGATTACCAGCAGCTGTTTCTCTTTTAATGCCGTCTGTTCTTGAAACTCATGTAAAAGCTCCCGAAACTGGTTTTCCCATATCTCAAGCTCATTTGAAACTGTAGCATCACTTGTCATGAAAACGCATCCTTTCAATAAGAAAACTTGCTTTCAAAAGAAAAGGGGTCTCTCTAAAAAAAAACATAAGCATTAGCTGTGTTTACCTTCATACTCCGTGATCTTACCGATCCTGTTTTGATGACGTCCGCCTTCAAACTCCGAAGTCAGCCATGTTTGTGCAATTTCCCTGGCCAGACCCGGGCCAATGACGCGTTCTCCCATCGCTAACATATTGGTATCATTATGCTGGCGGGTCAACTTCGCACTATAGACATCATGAACCAAAGCACACCGAATTCCTTTGACCTTATTAGCAGTAATGCTCATTCCGATTCCAGTTCCACAGATTAAAATGCCCCGATCGAACTCACCGCGTGCCACTTTTTCAGCAACCGGCAAGGCATAATCAGGATAATCCACCGAAGTAGTGCATTCACAGCCAAAGTCCTCAAATGGAATCTGTAACTCATTCATTAAATTCTTTATTTCTTCACGGATATGTATACCACCATGATCCGAAGCAATAGCAACTTTCATCATAATCCTCCTCTAGCATTTTCTATTGATATTATTGTGTCACAAAATTATGAAAAGATAAAGGATGTCCATCTTTTATCCCCCTCAAAGAAGCAGGAAACCGCCTTGGGTTTCCTGCTGTAAAATGTCAAGTGTGAAGCGGGTAAGGGTCCTGCTTCACTTTTTCGCTTGCACTTTAGCTGCCATTGCCGATTTTCCGACATTTTCCATGACTAGGGCTTGTTCGCTTGTCAGCTGTCACTTCTTCCGCTCCAGCAGATGTTTCTTCTGCAATAGCAGCCACTTCTTATGCTGCCTTGATCATACACTTTCCAATTGACAGTCAACAAGCTTAGTAATATCTTTTACTGCAGAGACCACATTATGTACCCTGTTTACTGTTTAAACCTTAAGACCAACTCTTCAATTAATTCCTGCAGCTCCCTGAACGTTTCCCGATAAATCCCTTCAGAACCACCAAACGGATCTATTATGTCTTTATCAAATTTATCGTCAATAATGAATTCTTTTAAAGTAAAAGTCTTATCGGTCATCTGGGGATATGCACGGGTAATGACCGATTTATGTCCTTCCGTCATGGTGAAAATGTGAGTCGCCCATTCCATTTCCTTCTCGGATAAAGGCGTTGAATGATGATTATGAACGATGCCATTTTCAATCAATACATTTTTAGCATGCGTCGAAGCATCCTGGCCTGATGAAGCATACACGCCAGCGGACTTCACTTCAACGCCCGCAATATTCTTATTTTTCAATATCGCCTCTGCCATCGGGCTTCTGCATGTGTTGCCTGTACATACAAATAATACTCGGATCATGTATGACGCCTCCTTTTTTATTCATTATAAGCTATCGGCCGTTTATTATAGTCAAAAAAATCACTCTCATCATGTCTTAGGAAAAAATAAAACCGCCCCGGTAACCGGAACAGTTGAGGAAGGATAGATATGAGGCCAAGCGGCTCAAAAAGAGAACAATAATTTTAATCCAAACGCACATAGGATGCTTCCGCCAAGAATCTCACTATACACGCCAAGCAAACCCTGCATTTTTCTACCCAGCAAAAGTCCAGCCCACGTTAATAGGGTGGCAGCAAACCCAAAGCAAAGTATGGTTAAAATCGTTTTTGCACCGTAAATCCCCAGGGTTAATCCTACCGAGAAGCTGTCCAGGCTTACCCCTAAGGCAAAAATGAATAGACCTTTCCCGACAGGAGCCAGCATCTTATTTTCCCTGACACCAGCTCCATCCTTTTTACCAGGGATAAACATCTGTATACCAAGAATGATCAACAATAGACCGCCGGCGTAAGTAGCGAAGGTCCCGAATTTTTCAGAAATGAAACGGCCTGCCCCCATTCCAAGCAAGGGCATCCAAATATGAAAAAAGCCAACTGTCAGCCCTATAAAAAGAATTTGCCTCAACCTTAGCTTAAACATTCCCATTCCAAGGCCGACTGAAAAGGCATCCATTCCCAACGCGAATGCCATTAGCAATAAGGTGATGATTTCTCCAGCAAATGTATTCATTCCAATCCTCCCTCGGACGTGCCTACTACATGTTATGCATGTCCGAAAAGAAATAGAAGAATAAATCAGTCCTTATTGCACATGTTCCTTGATGATTTGATGACCTGCAGCCTTCTCAAGCCGGTTCATGATCGCAGCTCCTATTCCATGGTCAGGAAACATCTCACTAAAAATGACATCGACCTCCAGCTCATCAAACTGTCTTAAAGCATCATATAAGCCTGTCGCAACAGTATGTAAATCAGCTAATGAACCTGGGACAACCACATAATCCGCCTTATAATCCTGTTGATGCTCATAAGCCGTTATGATGCCCACCTTTAACCCGTCTCTTCTTCTTTCATCCACAAGCTTCTGAAGGAATGAATGATTACCCTTGACTAAATATAGAGGGGCCTTCGGAGCATAGTGGGTATATTTCATGCCCGGGGCTTTTGGCGCCGTTTCCTGATTCTTCAAAGCGACATCTTGCCGGACTTCCCCTATTACAGCTTCCAACTGTTCCAGGGTCACTCCGCCGGGCCTTAATATAACAGGGACTTCAACAGTGCAATCAAGTACGGTGGATTCTACGCCGACACCCGTAGTCCCTCCATCGACTATGCCTGCAATCCGGCCCATCAAGTCATCTTCAACATGTTTAGCTGAAGTGGGACTTGGTTTCCCGGAAGTATTTGCACTTGGAGCCGCAATGGGCAAATCACTCGCACGAATAAGGCCGAGGGCAACCTGGTGATCCGGCATCCTGACAGCCACCGTGTCCAATCCAGCTGTCACAAGATTTGATAACTGGCCCGGTTTTCGTTTCATGATCAAAGTCAAAGGACCCGGCCAAAACTCTGCCATTAGCTTCCGGGCCTGTTCCGGAATCTCTTCTACAATACCTGACAACTGCTCTTCTGAGGCTATATGAACGATTAAAGGATTATCACTCGGACGCCCCTTTGCTTCGAACACTTTTTTGACCGCCTCGTCATTTTTGGCATTCGCACCTAGTCCATAAACCGTCTCTGTAGGAAAAGCAACCACTTGGTTAGCCTTTAATAATTCAGCTGATTGTGTAATCTGGGGATAACTTTGTAAATTATCCACATTTTTATCCACTGACCAAATTTTCGTTTTCATCTTGAACATCATCGCCTTTTAACATTTCTTATTTTATATAATCGCTTTAATATGAACGATATTTTCAATTTAACGTACTAATTTCACTTAAAAGATACTTTGAAAGTATAAAAGAAGTATACACATAATTCAAGTGTTATCCACAAATTGGGGATAACCATATCGAATCCGTGGATAAGTTTGTGGATATTAATGATTAATGACAGATTTTTTTGATTTTTTGTTAATAACCCTGTGGATATGTTTTTATAATTATCTGAAAGTAAAAAAGGGACACTGCCCCCTTTTAAAATAGATCATTGAAGATTTCTGCAAACAAGGACTTCACTTCCACCTCAGGCTCCTTTTCCCCTTCATATAATTGTTGACCTTGTTCATTGGATGCCGCAAGTTCCTCCTTGTTTTCTTCAGCATTCCCATCACTGACTTCCTCTGCCACTTGTTCCTTATCTTTTACTACTTTCACTTCTTCTTTTACCTCTTGCTCTACAACCTCTTCTTTTACCGTTTCTTCTGTTACTTCCTCTTTTACGCTCTCCTCCATTACCTCTTCTTCAACTTCTTCCTCGGGCCCTTTTTCCTTTTCAGCCAACACTTCTTCTTCAATTTCTCCCTCTGCAACAGGTTCACCCTCTTCATTCGTTGCAGCATACGCTGTCCCATCCGAAGCCAGGGATCCTTCATCCTCTTCCTCGACAATCGGACTTTGACTTACAGCCGTCCCATTTGAAAAATCCAAGAAACATAATGGCGGAAATAGAACACACCACCAATTAGCGCCTTCCCCATCACCAAGTGTGATAATCACTGCTTCATAATCCCCTGCCGGATATAAATACTGCCCGTATAGTTTTGTCGGAAATTCCGCTTGTCCAAAATCGACTTTAACGGACTGCTCCAAACCCTGTTCCTTTATAACTGCCTCAGCCGTCGCTTGGATATCCGGCAGATGCGAGGTGATCACATCCCTGGCTTCATCCAAAGAAGTAAGCTCCTCGACCCACTTTGTGATATCTTCATTTACCTCATCCCTAATAAGCCGTTTAACCGCTTGATCCTTTTCTGCATCACTATTAGCAAGTATCCGCAGACGGATCGCCTCATCCGGGATCACCTTCGTATCTTCTGCACCGACCATCTCCGCTTTAGGCATATATATACTTACGATCGTTCCAATAGTTAAGATTAATAGATAGATAATGGCTAAATGTTTTGTTTTCATCGCCTTCGCCCCCTCACATGAATTAGTCTCACCATTTTCCAGCTATCTTAAACTAGTAAAAATAAAAAAAGTTGATAGCTGGAAATATAGATTCCAAAGGATAATGAGGATGGTGCCCATAAAAAAATCCGTCTCACAAAAGGGAGACGGATCACTTTAATGCAGCAAAGACCATTCGATCTTTTTCATTTATGTCATTTACAATGGATACTTCTGCGGCAGGAAAGGTTCGCGCCAATAAATCAGCAACCGCCTTACCCTGTCCAGTGCCCACTTCAAAACCGATCAGCCCAGGCACCTTCATGATCAAAGGTAACTGCTCCATAAAGCGGCGGTAAAAATCCAGCCCATCGATTCCTGCAAATAATGCACGATGAGGTTCATGTCCTGTGACGACTACTGACATGGATTTTTGATCATCATCTGGTATATATGGCGGATTCGATAAAAGGATGTCCACCTTCTGGTTCATGTTCATGAAAGGCAAAAGCAAATCACCTTGCATGAACTGCACTTCGGCACCAAGTGATACCGCATTTTTCCTCGCCACCTCAAGCGATGGTTCCGCTATGTCCGTTGCCGTCACCAACAGGTTTGATTTTTCAAGTTTCATCGTTATGGCGATTGCGCCGCTGCCGGTCCCAATATCAGCTAAATGAAGCTTCTGCCCCTCCATAAAAACGGCCGGGAGTTTACGTAATGTATAATAAATCAATTCTTCTGTTTCAGGTCTCGGTATGAGCACTTCTTCATTAACAAAGAAGGTCCGTCCATAAAATTCTTCACTGCCGATTATATATTGGATGGGCGTTCCCTCAGCATGCAGCTCGATCGCGGCCTTAAATTGCCCAAAATCCGCTTCACTAAGTTCATCATGAAGGTTGGCCAGCATTTGGGAGCGAGTTTGTTTTAAAAAGTGCTGTAACAGGATTTCCCCAGCATTGGCATCACGATCATTTTCCTTTAAAAAAGAAGAAGCCCATTTAAGGGCTTCAAAAACTTTCACGGCAGAATTACTCATCTGCATTTTCCAGCCTTGAAGATTGGTCTTCCATGATTAATGCATCAAACACTTCATCCAGTTTACCTTCCATGATTTGATCCAGTTTTTGAATCGTTAAACCGATGCGGTGGTCGGTAACACGGTTTTGCGGGAAGTTATAAGTGCGGATCCTTTCAGATCGATCGCCCGTTCCAACGGCAAGCTTCCTGTTTTGATCATATTCCGCCTGTATTTCGCGATTGATTTTATCGAACACCCTGGCACGCAAAACCTTCATTGCTTTTTCTTTGTTCTTGATTTGTGATTTTTCATCTTGACAGGATACAACCGTATTCGTCGGAATATGAGTCAAGCGCACCGCTGACATTGTCGTATTGACACTTTGCCCACCAGGACCGCTTGATGCAAAGGTATCGACACGAATATCCTTATCATGGATTTCAACTTCCACTTCCTCAGCTTCAGGTAAAACGGCAACTGTGGCTGTGGATGTATGAATCCGCCCGCCTGATTCCGTTTCAGGTACTCGCTGAACGCGATGTGCTCCATTTTCGAATTTCAACTTTGAATAAGCTCCATTGCCATTAATCATGAATATGATTTCCTTATAGCCGCCAAGCCCAGTAGGATTTGCTTCAATGACTTCAGTCCGCCAGCCCTGCACCTCGGCAAAACGGCTATACATCCGGTATAGACTACCTGCAAATAAGGCCGCCTCATCTCCGCCAGCCGCTCCGCGGATCTCCATGATTACGTTTTTATCATCGTTGGGGTCTTTCGGAATAAGCAATATTTTCAGCTTATCCTCAAGGCCTTGTATGGTCTCATCAAGTTCATTGATCTCTTCTTTTACCATTTCACGCATTTCCGCATCAAGCTTCTCCTCAAGCATCGCCTTCGCTTCCTGGAGTTGCTCACGAACCGCCTTATATTCTTTATAAGTCGAAGCAGTCTCTTGTATACTGGATTGCTCCTTAGAATATTCCCTTAGCTTCTTGGAGTCATTAATGATCTCCGGGTCACTTAATAGTTCATTCAATCTTTCATATCTATCTTCTACTGCTTGCAATCGATCAAACAAATTATTCACCTCATAAATTTTCCAAAACATCTGAAACGAATTGGAAGTAATCCATCTTTTCTAACTATAAATAAGTAGCTCAGTGCCCCAGCTCAGTTCACTTCTAGGTTAATTATAGTATAGGTGAATAATCAACGTCAAAGAGATTCAAAAATGTCGTTATTTCTTTAATTTTACATCTATATTATATTGAGGCACAGCCCTGTTTATAATGCTTTGTATTCGCTGCATTTCCTTATGTCTCTCTTTTTCCGTCTTGATTTTGCCTTTATCATGGACCGTAACATGTATGGTATTTCCATTAAACCAAACGGAGCCCGCCTCATAATTGGTTTCCGATTCAATGGCCCCGCGGATATCATCAATTTGCTGCCCCATGGATGGTGAATTATTGGATGTATGATGCGGTGTATTGAGGATTTGATCTGATGGCCGTTCCGCTTCATTGTCCCAATCATTATTGGATACACGTTTTAAACCATTGCCAACAAAATCCTTGCCATCCCGGGATTGATCCCCATATTCCGAATCATTATTTATCGCATTGTCATTTTGACCGCATGCCGTTAGTGCAGCAAGTAAAAAGGCTGTCATGATAAGCAGTTTTGATTTCATATTTTTTCCCTCCATTTTGACTGGTTAAGAAGAACATTTCCTCGTTAGCCTACCCAAAATGGGGCAATATTTATCTTTTATTTCGCTTCCATGTATTTGTCATACCACTTGAATAAGCCCACCTTTTATTATTATTCCCAACAAAAAAAAGCACCCTACGACCACATTGGATCATAGGGCACCATCATTCAAATACGTTCTTTAATCCCAACAGGCTGCTTACCCGGAACTTCGTGATGATGGCGGCAGCGGGGCTCGTATGATTCCGATGCACCCACAAGGATGATCGGCTCATCATAGGAGGCCGGCTCCCCATCTATCAAGCGCTGTGTCCTGCTCGCAGGTGATCCGCACACTTCACACACAGCCTGCAGCTTAGTCACCGATTCTGCCAGCGATAATAGAACAGGCATAGGACCGAATGGTTCACCTCGGAAATCTTGATCGAGTCCAGCCATAATCACTCGATAACCGCTGTCCGCAAGATGCTGGGCAACCCCGATAATTTCATGATCAAAAAATTGCACTTCATCTATTGCAATGATATCCAGGGGCTTGTCCAAATACTTAAAGATATCCGTTGAATGGGCAATCGGTTTTGCCATCACAGAAGAGCCATTGTGTGATACGACAGCCTCTTCCGCATAGCGATTATCAATAGCTGGTTTAAATACAGCTATTTGCTCTTTAGCAAATTGAGCACGGCTGACTCGTTTAATCAATTCCTCGGATTTACCCGAAAACATGCTTCCGCAAATAAGCTCGATCCAGCCTGTTTGTTTCATTAGATACATGGAAACAGCTACTCCCTTCCACCTGTCGATCCCTTGGCCATAATTGAAGTCGACCCGGCTTTATATAAATTCTTACTTGTTTATGGAAAAGAAAAAACAGGCAAGAAAAATACTTGCCTGTTTTTTAAAAAGTCCGGCTTATTTAATACCGTATTTTTTGTTGAAACGATCAACACGTCCGCCAGCTTCAGCGAATTTTTGACGACCAGTGTAGAATGGATGGCATTCTGAACAAGTCTCAACTTTGATCTCTTCTTTAACTGAACCAGTTTCAAAAGTGTTTCCGCAAGAGCAAATTACTTTTGAAAGCTTATAATTTGGATGAATTCCAGTTTTCATTCTTTTCAGCTCCTTATGCCCTGAATCATTCGAAACAGAGTTATATACTTCAAGTTGAGGGAAAAACACCCTCACATTTATTGTAAAAACACATGAACTCATTATAACAACTTAATACTAGTTGTGCAACTGTTTGTTTCTTACAGGGCTTAAGAACGTTTTACGCTCGCCGGCCCCTTTTTCATTTCTGACATCTCTTCATCCAGCTTACTGAAAAATTCTTCATTACCCTTTGTCAGTTTTAGACGGCGAAGGAATTTCTCCGAGAAATCAGGCGAATCCGACATCGTTTTCCTGATGGCCCATAGTTTATCCAGGCGATCTTTCGGAATTAACAATTCTTCTTTACGAGTGCCTGAGCGGCGAATATCAATTGCCGGGAAGATGCGTCTTTCGGCAAGGGCACGATCTAAATGCAGCTCCATATTACCCGTACCTTTAAATTCTTCATAAATGACATCGTCCATTCTTGAACCCGTATCTACCAATGCTGTAGCAAGGATCGTCAGGCTGCCGCCTTCCTCGATATTCCTCGCCGCTCCGAAAAAGCGTTTTGGACGGTGGAATGCAGCAGGGTCAATCCCCCCTGATAATGTACGTCCGCTCGGCGGAATGACAAGGTTGTAAGCACGGGCAAGTCGAGTGATGCTGTCCATTAAAATGATTACATCACGTTTATGCTCCACAAGGCGCATGGCTCGTTCTAACACTAGCTCAGCTACCTTGATATGGTTTTCCGGCACTTCATCGAACGTTGAACTTACCACGTCCCCAGCAACGGAACGTTCAATGTCAGTCACTTCTTCCGGACGTTCATCAATCAACAGCACAATCAATTCCGATTCAGGATGGTTTGTGGTTATCGCATTGGCAATTTCCTTGATGAGCATCGTTTTACCGGCTTTTGGCGGTGCGACGATCAGCCCACGCTGTCCAAAACCGACCGGTGCCAGGACATCCATAATCCTGGTTGATAAGTTCTTCGGTGTCGTTTCCAGTTTAATTTGCCTATTTGGATACAGCGGTGTTAAACCTGGAAAGTGGACACGCTCTTTTGCAGATTCCGGATTATCACCATTGACTGCTTCAACATGCAGCAATCCATAATAGCGCTCATTTTCTTTTGGAGGCCTTACCTTACCGGACACTTTATCTCCATTTCGCAAATCGAATCTGCGGATCTGTGAAGCAGAAATATAAATATCCTCCGAGCTTGGAGAATAATTAATTGGACGCAGGAAACCGAAGCCCTCTGAAGGGATGATTTCTAAAACGCCCTCCATGAATAGGAGACCATCCTGCTCAGCTTGTGCTTTCAGGATAGCGAAAATAAGTTCCTTTTTTGAAAGTTTGCTGTAATAGGAAACTTTATATTCACGCGCGTGCTCATAGAGATCCTTTAGTTTCATGTTTTCTAAATTAGAAATAGTTAAATTCATTATGACACCACACTTTTATTAATTAAACGTTTTCACCCATACTGAAAAAGAAATGGTTTGTTAGATGGAAGAAAAACCGCAATCCATGTACCCGACCAGAGTTTTCTTAGAAAGGATGATACATTTTTACATGTAAAGAAGAAAATTAATTGAAGGCTTCTTGAAGTTTGGAGTGAAAGGGCAGATTTTTAATTATTAATAGTAGACCAAGCTTTATTTTACTTTTTTTATTTTAATTATTCAACTTAAATTTTTTAAAAGAGAAAGCGAGCGATGAAACCGCTCGCTTTTTAAAAGTGATTTTTCTAAAAAACGCTATCAGTCAATCAAACCATTCGGTTTAATCTTAAGACTGTGACGACCATCAATGAAACGAACGGTACCAGATTTAGCACGCATGACTACGGATTGTGTTTCTCCGTAATTCCCTTTAAATTGTACACCGCGTAAAAGTTCTCCATCAGTCACACCTGTTGCTGCAAAAATTGCATCATCTCCGCGAACAAGGTCTTCCATTCTGAGGACTCTTCCTAAATCAAGGCCCATTTTTCCACAGCGTTCCACTTCTTCATCACTTTGAGGAACGAGCTTGCCTTGAATTTCCCCTCCAAGGCATTTCAAGGCAACGGCTGCAATAACTCCTTCTGGAGCTCCGCCAGATCCGAATAAGATGTCAACACCGGTAAGATCGAAGGCAGTATTTATGGCTCCCGCTACATCTCCATCGTTGATCAACTTGATACGTGCCCCTGCCTCACGAAGTTCATGAATGATCTTCGAATGACGATCGCGGTTCAATACTGTTGCAACCACGTCTTGAATATCTTTATTTTTTGCCTTGGCTACCGCTTTCAGGTTGTCCAACACGGAGGCATTGATATCAATCTGACCAACAGCCTCTGGTCCGACAGCTATTTTATCCATATACATATCCGGGGCATGAAGCAAGTTCCCCTTATCAGCTATCGCCAATACAGCCAAAGCATTCCAGCCGCCTGATGCAACGATGTTCGTTCCTTCTAATGGATCAACCGCAACATCCACTAGTGGCCCAAGACCGGTACCAAGTTTTTCGCCAATATAAAGCATTGGCGCTTCATCCATTTCCCCTTCACCGATTACAACCGTTCCTTGCATGGGAATAGTATTGAAAACATCCCGCATTGCAGTTGTTGCTGCATCATCTGCTTCGTCTTTCTTTCCTCTTCCCATCCAACGAGCTGAATTTAGGGCCGCCGCCTCTGTTACGCGGACAAGCTCCATCGATAAACTTCTTTCCATTTCCGGTTCCCCCTCATGTACACTAGCATGATTTATTTACATATTAGTATAACACATTATATCATATATAGTAACACAATGAGGTAACAAGAAAAGGGATCAGCTTTTAAGCTGCTCCACTTCTTCTTGCGTCATTTCTTCACGCCAAATCGTCGCTCCCAAACCGGAAAGTTTTTCAACAAGATGGCTATAACCGCGATCTATATGTTCAAGCCCGGTCACTTCTGTAATCCCTTCAGCCATTAAACCGGCAATTACAAGAGCCGCTCCGGCACGTAAATCGCTTGCCTTCACTTTTGCCCCATGAAGTTGGACAGGACCATCGACGATGCCCGATCTGCCCTCGACCTTTATCTTCGCATTCATGCGTCGCAGTTCATCAATATGCTTAAATCGTGCCCCATATATCGTATCGGTGACCATGCTGGAACCGGTTGCTTTTGTTAAGAGGGAAGTGAATGGTTGCTGAAGATCCGTTGGGAATCCAGGGTAAACCAATGTCTTGATATCAACGGATTTATATTGTTCTCCCGGTGAGACGAATATTTGGTCATCACCCGCTTCAATATTAATCCCCATTTCCCTTAATTTGGAAGTCAATGACTCCAAATGCTGGGGAATGACATTATCAATCAGAATTCCTTCCCCGACAGCAGCCGCTAAAATCATGAAAGTGCCGGCTTCAATCCGATCCGGTATGATTGTATGCTTACATCCATGCAAACTTTCCACACCATCAATACGAATGATATCCGTTCCTGCACCCTTTATTTTCGCTCCCATATTGGTCAACAATGTGGCAACATCGATGATTTCAGGTTCTTTCGCAGCATTTTCTATCACAGTGCGGCCTTTGGCCAAAACGGCGGCAAGCATGATATTGATCGTCGCCCCTACACTAACGACATCCAAATATATGCGTGCTCCCCTTAGCTCGTCCGCCCTAAGGTAAATGGCTCCTTGTTCATTCGTCACTTGTGCGCCCAGTGCTTCAAACCCCTTAATATGCTGATCTATCGGGCGAGGTCCTAAATGGCAGCCGCCAGGCAAGCCGATCACTGCCTTTTTGAATTTACCAAGCATTGCCCCCATTAAATAATAAGAGGCACGTAACTTCTTGACCCTTCCATTGGGAAGGGGCATTGAAATCATCCTGCTGGGGTTGACTGTCATTTCTCCTTCATCGAAGGATACCTCACCGCCAATCTCCTCCATTAACGCTTTCAGCATCTGTACATCCGAGATATCAGGCAGGCCTTCAATCGTTACGGGAGAGTCCGCTAAAATTGTTGCAGGAATAAGGGCAACTGCACTATTTTTTGCTCCACTGACACGAATGCTTCCCTTTAAAGGGTAACCACCGGCAATTTTTAGTTTTTCCATAATAAACTCCCTTCCACGCTAAGCACTTAGAAGCTACTTCCAAAAAGTAATATTTTACCACAAGAAAATTGCATAATCCGACAACATTTACTATCTAGTTCTTTAGTTTACACAAAAGTAAAAAATTCATGTAAAAAAAGAGAAAAATTTCTAATTTATGTTAATTTTATTTAAACGGTGCAATCTATAGCGACTTAGCGGCAAGGCATTATGCTTCAGTACGTGAATTCCAATCGTTCAAAAAGGCTTCAATTCCTTTATCCGTTAATGGATGGTGGAATAATTGCAGTAAAACTTTATAAGGAATCGTTGCAATATGTGCCCCTTTAAGAGCCGCTTCAGTTATATGCATCGGATGGCGGATGGAAGCTGCAATGATCTCGGCATTGATATCATGAATCGCAAAAATGTCAGCAATATCCGAAATTAAATCCAAACCATTTTGGCCGATGTCATCCAAGCGACCTAAAAATGGCGATACATAAGTTGCTCCTGCCCTAGCTGCCAATAATGCTTGGTTTGCACTGAAAATAAGGGTGACATTTGTTTTGACACCTTGTTTTGTAAGTGCTGAAACAGCCTTCAAGCCGTCCGGAGTCATTGGCACTTTAATCGTGATATTCGGTGCAATCGCAACTAGTTCCTTGGCTTCGGCCATCATTCCTTCAAAATCAAGAGCAATGACTTCAGCAGAAACGGATTCCTTAACGAGGCTTGTGATTTCTTTTAGCCGGTCATGGAAAGAAACTCCCTTTTCCCTAGCAACAAGGGACGGGTTAGTCGTAACACCTGCTAAAACGCCAAGTTCATGAGCTTGTTTGATTTCTTCCATGTTTGCTGTATCTATAAAGAATTTCATAAAATATCCTCCGTATGTAATCGATTTTTATTTCCCTATATGCACCTGAATTCTAATTGTTCGAAAAATAGAGCCCGGATTCAGCCCCGCATCTAAAAGAAACCATTAGGGGGGAGCCCCCCCAATGGGAATATTGCCTTTATCATCTTACATTTAAAGGGATGGAACCCTTATGTTACGTTTGAATTTATGCTTTGCCGTTTGAACCGAATTCACGTATTTTGCCGATGACTGTTTCTTTGATCGCTTCACGGCCAGGAACGATGTATTTACGAGGATCGTACACTTCAGAATCGTTATTCAGAATTTCACGAACCGCTTTTGTGAATACAATTTGATTTTCCGTATTCACATTGATTTTTGATGTTCCAAGCGATATCGCTTTTTGGATATCTTTCGTAGGGATGCCTGTACCACCATGAAGAACAAGAGGTTTATTCGTTAAATCCCGCACTTCTTCCATTTCTTTATACCCAAGGTTAGGTTCACCTTTGTATGGTCCGTGAACGGATCCCAAAGCTGGAGCAAAGCAGTCGACATTTGTTTCTTTAACCAACTGTTCACATTCTTGAGGGTCTGCATATACGACTCCATCAGCAATTACATCATCTTCTTGTCCGCCAACCGTGCCCACTTCCGCTTCAACGGAAACATTGCGTGCGTGAGCGAATTCGACAACCTTCTTGGTTGTTTCGATATTTTCTTCGATTGGATGATGTGAAGCATCGATCATTACTGAAGTGAATCCCGCTTCGATCGCTTCCTTACATTTATCAAAACTTGAACCATGGTCAAGGTGAATGGCCACAGGAACAGTGATTTTCATGTCTTCCAACAATCCTTGAACCATCATCACAGTCGTTTTAAAACCACCCATATGGCGGGCAGCACCTTCGGAAACACCAAGGATGACTGGAGATTTTTCTTGTTCTGCAGCAGCTAGAATAGCTTGAGTCCATTCAAGGTTGTTGATATTGAATTGACCTACTGCATATTTTTCATCAAGGGCTTTATTCAGCATATCTTTCATAGAAACTAAAGGCATTTGATTTCCTCCTACTAGTGGGTGTTAAGATTTTTAAAGTTAATTCTTTCTAGATATTCCCTAAAACGAAAGTAGCATACGCTTATAAATCAGAATATCTCTCCTCTTTTAGCATATCAATACATCAAAAAAACAGCAACAAATACACTATACCGAGCCGCAAATTTTATTCCAAAAAAACACGGCCCATCTAAAAAAAGACAGCCGCAGCAATGACTCCAACAGTAATATTAAATTTTCAAGACCGTTAACTTGATTGAATCGGTAAGTATTCACGAACGGCTTTTCTAATATCATCAATATCAAACGGCTTTGCAAAGTGTGTCATTGCACCTAAATCCTTTGCTTCTTGAATCATATCAAGTTCACCATATGCCGTCATGATGATTACCCGGATGTCCGGATCGACGACTTTCATCCTTTTCAAGATCTCAATGCCATCCATTCCCGGAATCTTCATATCCAGCAATACAAGATCAGGAGAATGATTGTTTAGCACTTCCAAGGCTTGAATGCCATTAGCGGCTTGAAATGTTTCATACCCTTCTTTATGTAAAACCTCGTTCAATAAAATACGTATCCCGAATTGATCATCAACAATCAATATTTTCCCTGGCATTTTATCACCACTCTCCTTCCTGATTCATCCTTTTAATATATTGGCCTTTACTGCCATATTACCCGAAAAAGGGTAGTTACATAGATTGCGCCATATGACTTTTAGGTCCAACCCATTTATTGTTCATATTCGATAATTGTAACAAAATTCCTGCTGTATGGCTAAGAGGAATTTTAATTTTTTTGTTTTTTCGACCGATTTAGTAAATTCCGCCCTTCCGGATCAAAATCCCTGAAACCTGTCATTGCAAAGGAAAGTCCTTTATAATGGGTATATTATTTTTAAAAGGAGTCCCTGACCATGTTAAAAATTTTTTCGACACAGATAAGCGGTTTATTTAAGAAAATGATTGAAAATGAAGCCTTTGAAATGGAGGATGCCGGACGCTTGCTGGCTCAGGCTGCGGTTGGGGACGGTGCTGTGTACATTCACGGTTTTGGTGAAATGCAGGGTGTCACTGCCGAGGCTTTGGATGGGGCAGAACCCTTTCCGAGGGTAAAAAGATATGAATCCGGAGAAACTATTTCCAGGGAAGATCGATTTCTCATATTCTGCCGTCATTCGGATGATATAGAAGCATTGTTGCTGGCAAAACAACTCAAGGAAAAAGATATCCCATTTGTTGCTGTTTCTACATCCGTCCCTTCTGAAGAAGATTCTCTTTTGGAGTTGGCAGACGTTCATATTGATTTACGTATCCAACGGGGATTAATTCCTGATGAAACCGGAAATCGATATGGGTATCCTACTCTCATTGCCGCTCTTTTCGCTTATTATGGGATTAAATTCAC
Organism: Peribacillus sp. NPDC058075; assembly: GCF_042885195.1. Classification (NCBI taxonomy): domain Bacteria; kingdom Bacillati; phylum Bacillota; class Bacilli; order Caryophanales; family Bacillaceae; genus Peribacillus; species Peribacillus sp. NPDC058075. Next base: position 417,164 of record NZ_JBHVSL010000002.1, read on the forward strand.
TCTTGAAGAAATCATAAAAGAGTATGAAGAAGAATGATTATTCATCTAAAAAAAAACAGCCACATGGGCTGTTTTTTTTGTTTATTAAAGTTTTTCGCTGCGCTTTAAAGACATACCGACAAAGTCACGGAAAAGCGGCTGCGGACGGTTAGGACGTGACGTGAATTCGGGATGGAATTGAGAAGCCACAAACCAAGGATGATCCTTCAATTCAACGATTTCAACTAGACGGCCATCCGGACTAGTACCGGAGAATATGAATCCAGCCTCTTCCATTGCCTGACGGTAGTGGTTATTGAATTCATAACGGTGACGGTGACGCTCATAAACAACCTCGTCATTATAGGCTTCATATGCTTTGGTTCCTTCGATAAGCTTACATGGATACAGACCAAGACGCAGTGTACCGCCCAAATCTTCTACATCCTTCTGTTCAGGAAGAAGATCGATGATTGGATCTGGAGTATCTTCATTAATTTCAGCTGAATGAGCTTCCGGCAATCCCAGGACGTTACGAGCATACTCAATGGACGCCAGCTGCATGCCTAAGCAAATTCCGAAGAATGGTTTTTTCGTCGTGCGGGCAAATTCGGTCGCTGCAATTTTCCCTTCGATTCCACGATCTCCAAAACCGCCCGGGACAAGTATTCCATCTGCATCTTGCAGAAGTTCAGCAACATTTTCTTTTGTTACGTCTTCGGAATTTACCCAGTCGATTTCAACATCTGCATCAAATGCGTATCCTGCATGCTTAAGTGCTTCCACTACAGATAGATAAGCATCTTGCAATTCTACATATTTTCCGACTAAAGCGATTTTTGTTTTCTTTGATAAAGAAGTAACCTTTTTGACTAGTTCCTTCCAATCTTCCATATCCGCTTCGCCGCAGTCCAATTGCAAGTGATCACAAACGATTTGGTCCATATTTTGTGCTTGAAGCGCAAGAGGGATGGAGTAAAGAGTATCCGCATCAAGACATTCGATAACGGAATTTTTATCGATGTCGCAGAATAAAGCGATTTTATCCTTCATATCTTGTGAAATTGGACTTTCTGTACGTGCAACGATGATATTCGGCTGAATACCTAGACTGCGTAATTCTTTTACACTATGCTGTGTCGGTTTTGTTTTCATTTCACCAGCAGCTTTGATGTAAGGAACCAGTGTACAGTGGATATACATAACATTATTGATGCCGATATCACTCTTGATTTGGCGAATCGCCTCAAGGAATGGAAGAGACTCGATATCCCCTACAGTACCGCCGATTTCAGTGATGACTATATCGGCATTCGTTTCATTGCCTGAACGGAAAACCCGTTCTTTAATTTCATTCGTGATATGCGGAATGACTTGAACTGTTCCACCTAGATAATCGCCACGGCGTTCTTTTCTCAGGACCGTTGAATAAATTCTGCCTGTAGTCACATTGCTGTGTTTGCCAAGGTTGATATCAATGAAACGCTCATAGTGCCCCAAATCCAAATCCGTTTCAGCACCATCATCCGTTACAAACACTTCACCGTGTTGGTATGGACTCATCGTACCTGGATCCAAGTTGATATAAGGGTCAAACTTCTGGATCGTAACATTCAAACCCCTATTTTTTAATAATCTACCTAAAGAAGCGGCCGTTATCCCTTTTCCCAAGGAAGAAACTACTCCACCTGTCACAAAAATATATTTTGTCATTTTATATCCTCCTATAGAATGTTTTCTTCCAATTCTGTTCTTCACATCATTAAATCGGAACTGAATCAAATCTTCCGCCACATGAGCGGTTAAAAGCTAAAAACCGTAAACCAGTACAAACCATTAATCACTTAAAGGTCTTTAGTGAGAGTCATGCAGGATACATGAACAAGAATAAATTTCCTTAAATGACAGTAAACATAACTATGTTCTCTATAGTTTTTACAATTCTACGAGAAATCATTTTTAAAAATAAAAAAATGATGTCATTTATTCATTCCATCATTAAAAATAAAAACGCTCCGCTTACAATAAAAGTAAGGGAGCGATATAATTTAATCATTGTGTCCTTTTTTAAGGAGCCCAAAAATGATTCTACAAATTTCGCCTCAAAAAGTCAAGGGCGATTATTTATTTCTCATCCTCTTCATCCAAGTCTTCCAAGTCATCTTCATCTTCGTCTTCGTCCTCATCATCTTCCAGGACAAATGCATCATCTTCGATTATTTCTTCTTCCAGATCGTCGTCATCATCCACGTCGTCATCCAAAAGCACTTCGTCGATGACTGGAGAACCTAGGATATCATCATCGTCATCATCTTCATCCTCGTCCAGATCATCGATATCTTCTTCAAAATCAAGATCTTCGTCTTCAAGTTCATCGAAATCGTCGATAACGGCAGCAGCCTTTTTGGCTTTCTTTTTCTTTTTAGGTTTTACAACATGTACGACTTCTTCTTCGATTTGGTCAACCGGGTACCATGTTTTCAATCCCCAGCGGTTGTCCCCAAGTGAAGTGAAGCGGCCATCCACATTTAAATCCGTATAGAATTGTGCAATTTTCTTTTCCACTTCCGCTTTAGATAAATGGTGCAGCGAAGCTAATTCACTTATTAAGTCTTTAAATGGAATCGGTTCATTTCTTTCCACTAACAAATCATATGCCATCTCTATTAAGGACATTTCCAATAACTGCTCTTTTGAGTATTGTTTTAAACTCAAATTCCGCACTTCCCTTCTCTATTCAAACACTGAATTCCGTGTTTTTTCACATAAAAAAATAATCTAAAACAGTAGTTCGATAAAATAACGACAATTCCTGCTAGACATATACTCCATTATAAACAATCTAAATGGGTTTATGCTAGTTCTATCTGATACTTTCACAGATTTAACTTATTGTCTATCATTCAGGAAACCAAAAGCTAAAAATCATTCACTTTCCTTTTTAGACTTCCGTCGATAGGCTGCCGTAAAAAAGACAATAGTCAGGATAAAAAAAGAGATGGCACCCAATTGATGCTCATACAGCTCAAATAAAATAATGATGGCAAGAATGTACCCTATGATCAATCCAATCATTTTCAGGTTCATTTTCTCAACTCCAATAGGGCTGATTCTTCATTTTTGCCCCTTTTCCCAATAATTATAAGGTAAAATCTTCATTTTGTTAAAAAAGAGGGGAATTATTTAAAAAAGAGGCCCCTAAACGTTCGGAGCCCCCTTCAAAATCTACATATTCCTTCGATATTGACCGCCTACATCATATAGCGCCCTCGTTATCTGACCAAGACTGGCCACTCTGACGCAGTTCATGAGTTCAGCAAAGATATTTTCCCCATTCATGGCTGCCAATTTCAGTTTAGTTAGCGCCTCATCCGTGAACTCCTTATTTCTTTCCTGGAATGCCCGGAGATTTATGATTTGCCCTTCCTTTTCTTCCTTTGTTGCACGGGCAATTTCCATGCTGTTCACCGCTTCTTCGGAAGGAGGGTTGGGATTCAAATACGTATTGACACCAATGATCGGCAATTCTCCCGTATGCTTTTTCATCTCGTAATGCATCGATTCATCCTGGATTTTCCCGCGCTGATACTGCGTCTCCATTGCACCCAGCACACCGCCTCGATCATTGATGCGATCGAACTCTTGCAGTACGGCCTCTTCAACCAGATCCGTCAATTCCTCTACGATGAAGGCTCCTTGCATCGGGTTTTCATTTTTTGAGAGCCCATGCTCCTTTGTAATGATCATTTGTATGGCCATTGCCCGGCGCACGGATTCTTCAGTAGGCGTCGTGATGGCTTCATCGTACGCATTAGTATGCAGGGAATTACAGTTGTCCTGCAGTGCCATTAAAGCCTGAAGTGTCGTTCTGATATCATTGAAATCTATTTCTTGCGCATGAAGGGAGCGCCCGGAAGTCTGTATATGGTATTTCAGCTTTTGGCTGCGGTCGTTCGCACCATATTTATCCCGCATGACCGTAGCCCAAATCCTTCTTGCCACCCTCCCGATAACCGTATATTCCGGGTCAAGCCCATTTGAGAAGAAGAACGACAAATTCGGGGCAAAGTCATCAATATTCATTCCGCGACTTAAATAATATTCGATGTAAGTAAAGCCATTCGCTAACGTAAAAGCAAGTTGTGAAATGGGATTGGCGCCCGCTTCTGCAATGTGATAGCCGGAAATGGATACCGAGTAGTAGTTCCTGACTTTTCGATCGATGAAATATGCTTGAATGTCCCCCATTAACCTTAAAGCAAATTCCGTAGAGAAGATGCATGTATTCTGACCTTGATCCTCTTTCAGAATATCCGCTTGAACAGTTCCGCGTACCGTTTGAAGGGTATAAGCCTGCACTTCTTGAGCCTCTGCATCCGTAAGGGGACGGCCTAACTCTTTTTCTTTCCGTTGAATCTGCTGATCGACTGCCGTATTCATATACATGGCCAAAATGATCGGTGCCGGTCCATTGATGGTCATCGATACAGAGGTTGACGGGTGGCAAAGGTCAAAGCCTGCATACAGCTTTTTCATATCATCCAACGTACAGATGCTGACTCCGCTTTCCCCTACCTTTCCATAAATATCAGGACGGTGATCGGGATCCTCTCCATATAAAGTTACCGAATCGAAAGCCGTACTTAGCCGTTTAGCATTATCATCCTTTGACAAATAATGAAAACGCCTGTTGGTTCGGTCGGGTGATCCTTCACCGGCAAATTGCCGCTTCGGGTCCTCTCCTTCACGCTTGAATGGAAAGACTCCCGCTGTGTAAGGAAAGAAGCCCGGAACGTTCTCTCGGAAAACCCATCCTAAGATCTCTCCATAATCCACATATTTAGGCAATGAGACTCTCGGAATCATTAAACCTGATAAACTTTTAGTTTTCAGCTTTGTGACGATATCTTTATCCCTGACTTTCGTTATAAACTGCTCTCCTGCATACTTTTCTTTTAATTCCATCCATCCAGAAAGTATTTTTTTAGATTCAGGTGATAAATTCGAAGCGGTTTCCTTTTTCATTTTTTCTAAAGAAGCCACCATATCTTCGTTGTTATCATTTTCCTTAACTGCATCAATTGCTCCTTCCAGCTGGAAAAGCCTGCGGGCAATGCGTACTTGTTCAGCCGCACGCTTATGATAAGATCTGACCGTATCACTGATTTCACGTAAATAATACCGACGGTCAGTAGGGATGATGACATTTTGCTTGTAAACATCCGCTTCTTTCGAAAAGGCGGTACTCCAACCCGTCCCTGATTTTTCATTAAGCTTTTCGATCAGGGCAGCGAACAATGCATTGGTGCCTGGGTCATTGAATTGGGAAGCGATGGTACCGTATACGGGCATTTCAGATGGATCTTGATCAAAAAGTGTCCGGCTTCTTTGATATTGCTTTTGAACTTGGTTTTTAGCATCCTCTGAGCCTTTGCGCTCGTATTTGTTAATGACTATCAAGTCTGCATAATCAATCATATCGATTTTTTCAAGTTGTGAAGGTGCACCGAATTCACTCGTCATTATATACATGGATACATCGCATATCTCGGCAATTTCTGCATCTCCCTGACCGATTCCGCTCGTTTCAACGATGATCAAGTCGAAGCCTGCGGCCTTCACGACTGAAATGGCATCTTTTATCGCCAAAGACAACTCACTTTTTGAATGGCGCGTGGCTAGGCTCCGCATATAAACACGCTCTGAAAAAATCGAGTTCATCCTAATCCTGTCACCAAGCAGGGCACCGCCCGTTTTCTGTTTGGTCGGGTCTACAGATAGGATGGCGACTCTCTCGTCTGGAATTTCATTAATGAACCTTCGTATCAATTCATCAGTCAATGAACTTTTTCCAGCACCGCCAGTCCCTGTAATCCCTAGAACAGGAACCTTCTTTTCGGAAGTCTTGATCTGCTCAAACAGACTCTCCACCGCTGCCGCTGACTCCTGTGAAGCATCGAGTCTGTTTTCGGCAAAGGTAATGAATTGGGCAATGGCATTTGTTCCCCCATTAATCAATTCATCAAACCGTTCCTGTAAAGATGGTTTGACTGTCGAGAAATCACACTCCTCCATCAATACGTTTATCATCCCTTGAAGCCCATATTCCCGCCCTTCATCAGGAGAAAAGATCCGGGCAATCCCATAATCATGGAGTTCTTTAATTTCCCTTGGGATGATGACCCCGCCGCCGCCGGCAAAAATACGAATGTGCCCGGCTCCCTTTTCCTTCAGCAGGTCATACATATATTTAAAATATTCCACATGTCCGCCTTGGTAAGATGACATCGCTATGCCTTGAACATCTTCCTGGATGGCCGCATTCACGATCTCTTCCACCGAACGATTATGACCTAGATGAATGACTTCTGCACCGCTGGACTGAAGGATTCTCCTCATAATATTGATGGATGCATCATGTCCATCGAATAAACTCGAAGCAGTAACGAATCTAATATGGTTCTTCGTTTTATACACCTCAACTGTACCCATTGAGCTCCTCCTTATTGAAACGAATTTAACTCAGTATTTTTCTGAAGCGTTATATTTTGAATCAATAATTGCGTCTGCAGTTCAACATATTCTGGAAGCGTATACTCTTTATGCAATGCCCACCTTCTAAAACTCCACATCTGACCCTGAACGAAAATATTATGAGAAACAAGGCTTATTTGTTTTGCTGTTAACGATAGCTCCCCATTCTCAACACATTTCGTGATCACCTTTTCAAACATGCCGACCATCCGAAGTTCTTTATTCAATACATAAGGTAAAGCATCTTTCGTCAGTGCTTTCACTTCTTGATACATGACCAGCACTTCGTCCTGCATATCATCCATCACTTTATAAAAATAGGCGATCGTAAGCTTCAAGCTTTCAAGTGTCCCATCGCTCTGATCTATTTCTTTCTGAAGCTTTTCCTGGACTTCATCGTAGATAAAGTCACAAACGAGATATAATATATCTTCCTTTGTTCGGATATACTCGTATAATGTGCCAATACTAAAGCCGGCCGCTTTGGCAATTTCCCTGGTAGTCGTACGATGAAATCCCTTTTCCTTAAAAAGGGTCACCGCTCCTTTAATCATTTGTGTACGTCTTTTTTCAACCAGCCGTTCATCCTTTACAGATGCAAGAACCTCTCTTTTTTCCATTTTCAAACTCCTTTTAATAAGCCCATCATTTAATTGCCAAAGACATTCTTAAGAAATTGAAAAGGGTATTCCGGTAAAGGCAATGCCTCATCGGAAAACCTCCATTTCAATCCTATTTAGTAATCATCCGTGAGATGACCAGCTTTTGAATTTCCTGTGTACCTTCATAGATCTGGGTGATTTTCGCATCACGCATATACCGTTCTACAGGATAGTCCTTCGTATATCCATAACCTCCAAAGACCTGCACGGCTTCTGTCGTAACTTTCATGGCTGTATCTCCAGCAAAAAGTTTGGACATGGCCGACTCTTTTCCATAAGGAAGGCCCGCTGATTCCAACCAGGCAGCCTGATAGGTTAATAGCCTTGAAGCTTCAATACCCGTTGCCATATCCGCCAATTTAAAACCGATTCCTTGCTGTGCAGAAATTGGCTTCCCGAATTGGACGCGCTCTTTTGCATAATCAACTGCGGCATCCAATGCCCCTTGGGCTATGCCCACTGCCTGGGCTGCAATCCCATTACGGCCGCCATCAAGCGTCATCATCGCTATTTTAAAGCCCTCTCCTTCTTTTCCAAGGAGATTTTCTTTTGGTACTCGGCATTCATCAAAAATGATTTCCGTGGTCGGTGATGAACGGATTCCAAGCTTCTTCTCTTTTTTGCCGACACTAAAACCCGGGAAGTCCTTTTCAACGATAAAAGCACTCGTTCCTTTTTGTTTGGATTCTGGATCCGTCAATGCAAAGACGACATATGTATCCGCAATCCCGCCGTTCGTAATGAAGATTTTTGAACCGTTGATAATATATTCATCACCTACAAGCTTTGCAGTCGTTCTCATACCGCCTGCGTCAGAGCCTGAGCTAGGCTCGGTCAGCCCATATGCACCAATTTTTTCACCCTGTGCCATCGGGCGAAGGTATTTTTGTTTTTGTTCTTCAGACCCAAATTTATAGATTGGCCATCCTGCAAGGGAAGTATGGGCTGATAAAGTCACCCCAGTGGAAGCGCAAACGCGGGAAAGTTCCTCAATCGCTATGCAATACGCTAAATAATCACTTCCAATTCCGCCGTATTCCTCTGGCCACGGAATCCCAGTCAATCCAAGTTCGGCCATTTTATCGAAGATTTCACGGTCAAATCGTTCTTCTTCATCCCTCTCGGCTGCTGTTGGAGCCACTTCATTCTGAGCAAAATCGCGCACCATTTTCCTGATCATTTCATGCTCTTCCGTTAGCTTAAATTGCATGTCTATGCCTCCTAAATATTTTGCAAATTATAGATTCTTACTGATGACCATTCTCTGTATTTCGCTAGTACCCTCATAAATTTCAGTTACCTTTGCATCCCTGAAATAGCGTTCGACAGGATACTCCGTCGTGTATCCATAGCCTCCGAACACCTGGACTGCTTCTATCGCCACATCAACAGCTGTCCTCGAAGCGAATAGCTTAGCCATTGCAGCCTCTTTACCGCACTTCAATCCCTGAGAGCGTAAAAACGCCGCGCGATAGACGAGTAACCTTGAAGCTTCTATACTCGTTGCCATTTCAGCAAGCTTGAAACCAATCCCCTGCTGTGCTGCAATAGGTTTGCCGAATTGAACTCTGTCCTTTGCATATTGGACAGCATGTTCCATGGCGCCTTCTGCAATTCCCAGCGCTTGAGCAGCAATGCCTATCCTTCCAGCATCCAAGTTCGCCATTGCGATCTTAAATCCTTCCCCTTCATTGCCAAGGAGATTGGCTGCAGGCACTTTCATATCCTCGAACGTAACCTGTACGGTGCTCGAGCCATGAAGGCCCATTTTCCGTTCATCTTTACCGATGATTAAGCCTGGCGTCCCTTTTTCTACAATAAAAGCAGAGATTCCCTTGCTTCCCTTCTGAGGGTCGGTTGAAGCAAAAACAATGAATATATCCGCTTCCCCGCCATTAGTGATAAAAACCTTGGACCCATTTATTCGATATTTCCCGTCTTCTTCCTTTACTGCCACTGCCTTCGATTTCAAACTCGCAGCATCGGAACCTGAGCTTTGCTCAGTCAAGCAAAAGGCGCCTAAATATTTACCAGCAGCTAACTTAGGCACATACTTTCGCTTCTGCTCTTCCGTTCCAAAATAGACGATTGGATTTGTTCCAACAGAAGTATGAACGGACAATATAACACCGAGAGTTGGACTAACCTTGGAAATCTCATTGATGGCGATGATATAAGACATGAAGTCCATACCCGCGCCACCGTATTCTTCTGATATCGGGATTCCCATCAAGCCAAGCTCTCCCATTTTTTGCAGAATCGTTTTTGGAAACACGCCCGTTTCCATTGCTTCGATATGAGGGGTAATCTCATTCTCCGCAAAAGCGCTTACCATTTTCTGCATCATTTCTTGTTCTTCTGTAAATTTGAAATCCATCCTTCATCCCTCCCTAGCTGCACATCTTTCTAAGATTAGTTATATTCATAAAAGCCCCGTCCTGATTTTTTTCCTAACCAACCAGCTTTTACATATTTCCTTAACAGCGGACACGGTCGGTATTTATCGTCCCCGAGCCCTTGGTGAAGGGTTTCCATTATATACAGGCATGTGTCCAGTCCAATGAAATCAGCTAGCGTAAGCGGGCCCATCGGATGGTTCATTCCCAGCTTCATCACGTCGTCAATCGCCTCTTTAGTGGCGACGCCCTCATAAAGGGTATAAATGGCCTCATTGATCATCGGCATCAAAATCCGATTCGCTACAAAACCCGGGAAATCATTGACTTCCACCGGTACCTTGTTCAACGATTCAGCCATCTCTTCAACTTCTTTATAAACGTCATCCGCTGTAGCAAGTCCGCGAATGATCTCAACGAGCTTCATGACTGGAACGGGGTTCATAAAGTGCATGCCAATTACCTTTTCCGGCCTTTTCGTGGCAGCTGCTATCTCGGTAATCGGAAGCGAAGAAGTATTAGATGCAAGAATGACGTGCTTTGGCGTGATTTCATCCAAATCGGCGAATATTTTTGTTTTTATGTCCATATTTTCCACTGCCGCTTCAATCACCAAATCTACCGCAGCCGCATTATTCAAATCCGTCGATGAAGTCAGCCGGGAAAGGATTATATCCTTCTCCCCGGATTCCATTTTTCCTTTTTCAACCTGCCGGGAAAGGTTCTTGGTAATTGTCCCTAACCCCTTTTCTACATATTCATCTTTTAAATCATGTAAAAGAACTTCATAACCGCTCATTGCACAGACCTGGGCAATGCCAGAACCCATCTGCCCAGCACCAATGACCATCACTTTTTGAATGCCCATGAAAAATCCCTCCTCATGTATCCATCTACGAAACTATTATCCTTGCTTAGGCACTTCAATTAAAATGGCATCTCCCTGACCGCCGCCACTGCAGATCGCTGCGATGCCCAATCCCCCTCCGCGGCGTTTCAGTTCATGCATCAGCGTAATGATGATGCGGGCACCACTCGCCCCGATCGGGTGACCTAATGCTACAGCCCCTCCGTTTACATTCACTTTTCCCGGCTCGATGTTGGCAATTTTCCCACTGGCCAGCGCAACTGCAGCAAATGCTTCGTTCACTTCAAACAAATCAATTTCCTCTATCGATTTACCTGTCTTCTTCAGGAGTTCATTTATGACCAAACCTGGCGTTTTAGGGAAGTCCTTTGCTTCCACTGCCACTTCTGCATGAGCTAAAATATAGGCGAAAGGCGTTTTCCCTTCCTTTTCCGCACGTTCCTCACTCATCAATACGAGTGCACCTGCCCCATCATTGACACCTGGTGCATTACCAGCCGTAATGGTCCCATCATTATTGAAAGCTGGACCTAATTTAGCTAACTTCCCGGCAGATGTATCTTTTCTTGGGGCTTCATCATGTTCAACGGTAATTGGTTCGCCTTTCCGCACCGGCACCTGTACGGAAATGATTTCTTCTGCAAGGATACCGCCATCGATTGCTTTTATCGCTTTTTGATGACTCTCATAAGCCCAGCCATCTTGTTCCTCACGGGTGATTTCAAGATCCTCGGCTGTACTGTTTCCGTAAGTACCCATATGCACGCCCGTAAAGCTGCAGCTAAGGCCATCCGAAATCATCGTATCCTTAAGCTCTCCATCACCCATCCTTAGGCCCCACCTTGCTTTCGGAAGGATATAAGGAGCATTGCTCATCGATTCCATCCCGCCGGCAACAATGATTTCTTCTTCACCTAAGCGAATGATCTGATCAGCCAATGTCACACTGCGAAGTCCTGATGCACATACTTTATTAATGGTTTCCGTTTTCACTTCCCATGGTAATCCAGCATGACGGGCTGCCTGGCGGGAAGGTATTTGGCCTTGGCCCGCCTGAAGCACATTCCCCATGATGACCTCATCTACTTGGCTTCCTTCAATCCCTGCCCGGACAAGTGCCTCTTTGATTGCTATTCCACCAAGTTGTGATGCCGTCAAACTGCTAAGGCCACCGCCAAATTTACCAAAAGGTGTTCTCACACCGCTAATAATCACTGTTTTCGCCATCATTATTTCCCCCTATAAGTAACATTGATTGAACGCTCGCTCAATTTGGAGTTAAAAAAATAGTTTTGTAAGCGCTTAATATTATATTACACATTTTTCCCAAAAATGAAAATATTCAGTTTGTAAATATTGAATAAATTGCCTGCTCCCTTTATTTCATCCGATATAAAAGAAACAGGCAATTCCATTTAAATTAAGATGCAATCGATTTATTTTCACCAATGACCGCTTTTTCTAGTAGTTCTGCTACATCATACGTTTTAACATCTTCCTCAACTTCTTTTGCTTTCGTCCCATCGGATAGCATGGTCAGGCAATAAGGGCATCCGGAACTGATCACTGTTGGACTGACGGCCAGAGCTTGTTCGGTACGGGCCACATTAATACGGTTTCCTGTTTCCTCTTCCATCCACATCAAACCGCCTCCAGCTCCACAGCACATACCCTTTTCACGGTTACGCTCCATTTCAATAAGTTTCACACCAGCAATGGCTTGCAAGATTTCACGCGGCGGGCTGTAAACTTCATTGTACCTTCCCAAGTAACAGGAATCGTGGAATGTAATCGTCTCATTCACCGGATACTGAGGTACCAACCTGCCTTCACTGACAAGTTTGGCTAACAATTCTGTATGGTGATACACTTCCGCTTCCAGGCCAAAATCCGGATACTCATTCTTAAAGATATTGTATGCATGCGGATCGATCGTAACGATTTTCTTTATTTCATTCTTCTGGAATTCTTCTATATTTTTCATTGCAAGCTCCTGGAAAACAAACTCATTACCCAATCGACGCGGAGTATCCCCTGAGTTTTTCTCCTTATTTCCGAGAATGGCAAATGTAACGCCTGCTTCATTCAATAATTTAGCAAAAGAAAGGGCAATCTTCTGGCTCCGGTTATCGTACGACCCCATTGAACCCACCCAAAATAAATACTCGAATTCTTCGTCTGCCTTTTTTAATTCCTTCACGGTTGGGACGCTGACATCTTCCCGAAGGCTTCGCCAATCTTCTCTTTCTTTTCGGTTCAGTCCCCACGGGTTCCCTTGACGTTCAATATTCGTCATGGCACGTTGCGCATCAGGATCCAGTCTGCCTTCGGTCAACACTAGATATCGGCGCATATCGATGATTTTGTCAACATGTTCATTCATTACCGGGCATTGATCTTCACAGTTCCGGCATGTGGTACAAGCCCAAAGTTCTTCTTCCGTAATGACTTCGCCAATCAGGCTCGGACTGTAAGCTTCTGTTGCTGCAGCCGATTCGTGCGCCCCCTGCGTGGCACCAGCCAAAGCAATTTTATTTCCTTTCGTATTCCCAAAAACAAAAGATGGCACCCATGGCTGCTTCGTTGTAACGGCAGCGCCTGTATTTGTTAAATGGTCACGCATCTTGATTATGATATCCATCGGTGACAGCATTTTACCGGTGCCAGTAGCCGGGCACATATTCGTACAGCGCCCGCACTCCACACAGGCATAGAGGTCCACCATTTGATATTGCGTCAAGTCTTCGATATATTTGGCACCATAATATTGGTTTCCTTCTTTGTCGAGAATCTCTTCTTCCAAATCTACCGGTTTCAATTTCCCGGGATTGTCGAGGCGATTCAGGAATACATTTATCGGACCGGCAATCAAGTGAGCGTGCTTAGATTGCGGGATATAAACAAGGAAAGATAATATGATCAGTAAATGCAGCCACCAAGCTACATAAAAAACGACGGTTGCCGCTGTTGTCCCCATCCAGCCGAATAGGAAAGCGATGCTTGATGCGACTGGCTCTGACCAAGTTGCATCGTGTCCATGCCAGATCATTCCCATTCCATTCCCCATCAATACGGTAATCATGATACCGGTAATGAAGATGACAACCAGCCCTGCTTTGAAATCCCTTTTCAAGCGAACCAGCTTTTCGACATAACGACGGTATGCGGCCCATAGGATTGCAACAAGAACAGTAAGCGTCACAATTTCCTGGAAGAAAGTAAAGGCCGGATAAACAGGGCCAAATGGTAAATGCCACCCCGGCCTTAAGCCTTTAACGAAAAAGTCAAGTGCGCCAAATTGCACTAAGATGAAACCATAAAATAACAAGGCATGAATGATCCCGCTCTTTTTATCTTTAAAGAGCTTCTTCTGTCCAAATACATAAACACCTATTTTAACAAGACGATCTTTCACACGGTTATCGAATTCCACTTTTTTGCCAAGTTTTATATAAGCTATACGAGTCTTTATCAAATAGACAAATAAACCGGCGGCGTAAGCGGTTACAAGTAGGAATGCAACTAAGTTGATCCACAGTAAGCCATTCATTTCCATGCAGTCTTTCCCCCTCTTTAGTAAATTGCAAAATGCCAGGTATCATTATGGGAAATTTGGCATTTTTCTGAAATTTAATTAACTCCATTATATAATGAATGAGCATTCAGTCAACTTTTTTCTTTCTAAAAACTAGATAATTTTTCTCATCTTCATTATATAATTCGGCAATTCTGTTTATTACCCTTCTTTATTCTAAAAAAATGAGGATCCTTTCCCCGCTTTTTAATGGTTATTGACAGGGAATTAGAGCCAAACTAAATATAATCATTTAGGGGGGATTTTTTTGAAGATAATCACTACGATTGCCTCTATATTTTTATTGATCATCTCTTGGTGCTGGGTTGATCTTAAGGTAGGGCATAAGCGTTATTTGAAGCACGCAACCAACATAAAATATCCGCCTCGGAAAAGCGACATGACTGTATTCACATCAGGTAAAAACCTGTTTGATGATTACATGAAGGAAGTAAGGCAAGCTCAGGATTCCATCCATATCCTTTTTTATATTGTGAAAAATGACAAATTCAGCAAGGACTTTTTGAAGTTACTGCAGTCAAAAGCGGAAGAGGGCGTGGAAGTGCGGCTATTGGCCGATTGGGTAGGAAGTAAAGAGATGTCCCGCCAAATCATTCAGGAGCTAACTAAAAGCGGCGTTCATTTTTCTTTCAGCTTTAAACCGAAACTCCCCTTCCTTTTCTATACCATACAAAAAAGAAATCACCGTAAGATCACGGTGATAGATGGAAAAATCGGCTATCTTGGCGGCTTTAATATCGGTAAGGAGTATATAAACCAAGGGGAGAAGCTGAACCCGTGGAGAGATTACCATTTAAAAATGACCGGGGAAGGTGTAAAGGACCTTCAGGAAGTCTTCCTCTCGGATTGGTACTATGATACAAACGAGGATTACAGAGGAGCGCCAGCCTATTTCCCGACATTGACTCCCGGGAAGCAGGCACATCAGTTTGTCGTCACGAATGGCAGTGATCTTGAACAGTCACTTACACATATAATTCGGCAAGCCACTAAAAAAATCATTATCGGGACTCCATATTTCATTCCCAGTGAAACTTTATTTCAAGAATTAAGGGAAGCACTTGCACGCAATGTTTCCCTTACGATCATCGTGCCTGAAATTTCAGACCATGCCCTTGTCAAGGAAGCTTCTTTTCCCTATTTCCGGGTACTAATAAAAGAAGGGGCTGAAATCATGCAATTTCAAAGGGGGTTCTACCATTCTAAAGTGATTCTGATTGATGATATAATGTGTGATATCGGTACGGCTAATTTTGATAAACGCAGTTGTTTTTTAAATAGTGAAATGAACTGCACCGTATTTGACCGGACATTTATAGAAGATGTAGAAAAGGAATTGGCAGTGGACCTAGCCGAATCCAAGCCGCTAAACGGGGACGCGCTTTCCAGCAAGAATGTAGTCCGTTCAGCAAAAGAATCTCTGGCTTCCATCCTTTCTCCTTTTCTTTGATATCCTGTTGCTCAAGGAGAAAAATAAAATGAAAATAAGATTTGGATTCGTATCCAATGCCACCTGTTTATGGGAAGCTTCTCCGGCCAAGACACTTACTTTCAAGCGATATAGCACACTTGGCCCCGAAAAAGGAATGGAAAAACTCCTGGATGTGACAAGGCAGAACATTGAAAATACCTTAAGGGTCCTTCAATATAACACGGCACACCAAATAGAAGTATACCGGATGTCCAGTTCCATCGTACCTTTAGCCACACATCCCGAAATAGAATGGGATTTCGTTACTCCTTTTAAAAGAGAGTGGAAACAGCTTGGCGACTGGGCCACCGCACACAAAATGAGGCTCAGCTTTCATCCGAATCAGTTTACGCTATTTACAAGCCCTAAGCCTGAGATTACACAAAATGCCGTAAAAGATATGGAGTTCCATTATAAAATGCTTGATGCAATGGGCATAGCGGACACCTCTTTCATCAATATCCATGTCGGTGGAGCCTATGGTGATAAAGAGTCCGCCCTTGTAAGGGTTCATGATAATCTTAAATCGCTGCCTATGCATGTCAAGGAAAGAATGACTTTGGAAAATGATGATAAAACCTATACAGCATCTGAAACCCTGAGCGTATGTAAGAGGGAATGCATCCCACTTGTATTCGATTACCATCATCATCTCGCAAACCTTTCAGATATGCCGCTTAACGAGCTGCTCACCGAGGTGTTCACCACTTGGGGTCAGGCAGGGGTGGTACCCAAGATTCATATTTCATCCCCAAAATCGGCAGGTGAATTTCGCTCGCATGCAGATTATATCGATTTGGAGTTCATCATGCCCCTTTTTAAAGTGCTTAAGGATCTTGGACAGGACGTGGATTTCATGATCGAGGCCAAGATGAAGGATCGGGCAATGTTGCAGCTGATTGAGGATATAGCTAAGCTTCGTGGTGTAAAAAGGGTGAGCGGCGGTGCCGTCGAGTGTTAATTAAGCCTGAAAAAAGCGGCTGTTTCGTTAGAAACAGCCGCTTTTTTCATTACATTTTTTCCGGTGCCGAAACCCCGATGATGGCTAATGCATTCTTTAAAGTAATTTGGACGGATTTGACCAGTCCTAGACGCGCCTTACTTCTTTCCATCTCTTCAACATCCAGAACCTTATCTGCATTGTAGAAACTGTGGAATGTAGAAGCCAGGTCATATATATAATTCGTCATGCGGTGAGGCATCCGTTTTTCGGCCGCTTCCGCTATTGCCTGAGGGAATTCCCCTAATTTCTTCAAAAGCTCCACTTCTTTTTCAGTAGATAGGGCAGAGAAATCAGTGACTCCTTCATAGCTGATCCCTTGTTCCACACCTTGGCGCAAAATGCTGGAAATACGGGCGTGGGCATACTGTGCATAATAAACCGGGTTTTCATTGGATTGTGAGACCGCAAGATCCAAATCGAAGTCCATATGAGTATCCGCACTTCTCATCGCAAAGAAATAACGAGTTGCATCCAGACCTACTTCATCAATAAGGTCACGCATCGTAACTGCTTTACCTGTACGCTTGCTCATTTTCATTTTCTCGCCATCCTTGTACAGGTGAACAAGCTGTATGATTTCGACTTCAAGCTGCTCGCGATTGTACCCTAATGCTTCGATCGCCGCTTTCATACGCGGGATATAGCCGTGGTGATCTGCACCCCAGATATTGATCAGTGTTTGAAAGCCGCGTTCCAATTTATTACGGTGATAGGCAATATCCGGTGTCAGATATGTGTAAGATCCATCCTGCTTAATAAGCACTCGGTCTTTATCATCGCCTAATTCCGTAGAGCGGAACCATGTAGCACCATCTTCCTCGTAAACATGGCCCCTTTCCCTCAACACTTTAAGTGCTTCATCAATTTTACCGTTTTGATAGAGGGATGTTTCGGAGTACCATACATCAAATCCGACACGGAAGTTACCTAAGTCCGTTTTCAGTTTTTCCATTTCATATTTCAAGCCGTACTCACGGAAAAATTCGAAACGTTCCTTCTCATCGGCATTTACATATTTATCCCCATATTCACTTGCAAGCGTCTTACCGATGCCAATGATATCTTCACCATGATAACCGCCCTCCGGCATATCCTTTTCGAGGCCAAGTGCCTGGAAATAGCGAGCTTCTATGGAAATGGCCAAATTATTGATTTGGTTTCCTGCATCATTGATATAGTATTCACGTGAAACATCGTAACCTGCTTTAGAGAGGATATTACATAGAGTATCACCTACTGCTGCACCACGTGCATGACCAAGATGGAGATCACCGGTCGGGTTCGCGGAAACGAACTCCACTTGGATTTTTTCTCCTTTTCCAAAGTCACTTTCCCCATATGCTTCATCCACTTTCAAAATGACAGGAATCAATTCTGTCAAATAGGCATTATTCATGTAGAAGTTGATGAAACCTGGTCCTGCAATTTCGATTTTTTCGATGGATGCTTTTGAGTTATCAAAGTTTTCGATGATTGCCTCTGCTATCATCTTTGGTGCTTTCTTTGCAATCTTCGTTAATTGCATGGCCATGTTCGTGGAATAATCTCCATGTGTCTTATCTCTTGGCAGCTCCAATACAACATTTGGAATCTGCTCTTCCGTTGCTAAACCAGCTTTAATGACTGCCGCTTTAATCTCTTCTTTCAGTTTTTCCTGTACCTCTTTTACTATATTCATGCGCTATACTTCCTCCTTGTAGGAAATCGTCATCTCATATTGACCGGGTTCGCTTCCCTGCATATGTAACGTATATTTAAGGACAAGTTTCCCTTGTTTGGTCTGCTCATCCCATTGATGATGTATCTTCTTCGCGGTCGTCCGTAATCCTAACCTGCCATATTTACTTTCGTAATGTCCATTTGTCGCTTCCTTCAGGCGGAAAAGCTGCCTCATTTTAATGGCACCATTTCTAAGCAGGATCGTTTCATCCGGTTTGTGCTTGATGGTCGTTTGTGTTTGCCCGGCTTCATTTTCCTCTTTATATTGCACATATAAATCTGCACCTTTATACATTTTTGTACCAAATGTGACCAGCTCATACGTTTCCGTTTCTGAACCGTGCTTGATTTTTGTCTGTAAAGTCACTTTAATCGCTTGCTTATCTATATCATGAAGAGTCAAAGCTACACTTCCTTCATCATGTGGTTCTTAACTTTATAAGTATAAATATTCTTCAAGCAAGTTTCAACTTGGAGCGGAAAATAAAGTGTAAATCAAAAAAAGAGAGGATAAACTGTCGAATTCAAGTTGTTGCCATTCATTTGAATTTAACACAATAATGACTCATCGAGGCGGATTTATTCAAATAGAGTCCATCAGACGTAAAATTCCTTCCCGGAATGGATAAAAAAAAGACCATTCCCGCTAAAAAACAGGAACAGTCAAGTCTTACATCCATTAACCTTTTTGAACCCAACCTAAAATCATTTCGCGAATCAGCTTGCTCGCAGTGTTCGCAGTTTGCTCGGATGGATCATAAATCGGTGCCACTTCTACCAAATCGCAGCCGACTACATTAATTTCAGATCGTGCTATCTCATGAATCGAAGCTAAAAGCTCTTTGGAGGTAATGCCTCCACAATCTACAGTGCCTGTTCCCGGGGCATGCGCAGGATCAAGAACATCGATGTCGATCGTCACATATACAGGACGGCCAGCTAACTGCGGCAGTACTTCTTTCAGAGGTTCAAGAACTTCAAATTTAGAGATGTGCATGCCATTTTCTTTTGCCCATTGGAATTCTTCCTTCAAACCGGAACGAATGCCGAAAGAGTATACATTTTTCGGGCCGATAAGTTCTGCGGATTTACGGATGATGGACGCATGGGAAAGCGGCTCTCCTTCATAATCCTCACGTAAATCTGTATGGGCATCCATATGGATGATGGCCATATCGGGGTACTTTTTGAACATGGCTTTGATGACAGGCCATGTTACAAGATGTTCCCCTCCCATACCCATTGGGAACTTACCTGCATCCAACAAGCTGTCGACATATTTTTCAATCATATCGATACTGCGCTGCGGATTGCCGAATGGTAATGGAATATCCCCGGCATCAAAGAATTTAACTTCCTCTAATTCCCGATCTAAATACGGGCTGTACTCTTCCAAACCAATCGAAACTTCACGAATTCGGGTAGGGCCGAAGCGGGAACCCGGACGGAAGCTTACCGTCCAGTCCATTGGCATGCCGTATAGCACAGCTTCCGATTCCTCAAAAACAGGATGGCTTTTAATGAATACATTGCCTGAATAGGCTTCATCGAATTTCATGGTCCATGCCTCCTTTATTTCACTAAATCTTGAACGAATTTAGGCAGAACGAAAGCTGCTTTATGAAGTTCTTTTGTATAATATTTCGTTTCTAATTCATGGAAACGATCTTCAGTCACTTCTAATGGATTATATTTTTTCGATCCGATCGTGAACGCCCAAAGGCCGCTTGGGTACGTCGGGATATTCGCTAAATACAAGCTGGTGATTGGGAATATTTCTTTTACATCACGTTGTACATCACGAATTAAGTCCGCTTTAAACCAAGGATTGTCGGATTGTGCCACAAAAATCCCGTCTTCTTTCAAAGCCTTGGAAATCCCGGCATAAAAACCTTTAGTGAATAAATTGACGGCAGGTCCGACTGGTTCAGTCGAGTCAACCATGATCACGTCATACTCATTTTCACTTTTGGCGATGTGCATGAAGCCATCCCCAACTTGTACGTCTACACGCGGATCTTCAAGCATGCCTGCAATTTCAGGCAGGAATTTCTTTGAGTATTCGATAACTTTCCCATCGATATCCACCAATGTAGCTTTTTTTACGCTTGGGTGTTTTAGGATTTCACGGATAACTCCTCCGTCCCCTCCTCCTACAACCAAAACGTTTTCTGGATTAGGATGGGTAAATAAAGGAACATGGGCTACCATTTCATGGTACACGAATTCATCACGCTGTGAAGTCATTACCATGTCATCAAGCAACAGCATATTGCCCCACTCTTCCGTTTCAATCATATCCAGCTTTTGAAACTCAGTTTGCTCCGTATGTAAAGTACGATTCACTTTCATCGTAATACCAAAATTCTCTGTTTGTTTTTCAGTAAACCAAATGCTCATTTATTAACGCTCCTTTTCCATTTCATATTGTCAGTCACCTTATAGGTTCCCCAAAATCGGTATAGTCATTAGCTAGAAAAATTATAGACGAATCTAGCAGAATTGCAAGATAAATTTCTTAAATGCTGTTCTTATGTTTAAAATTCTCTTTTTTTTCCATAATAGTAATAGATACTAGATTCTTACCTGATAAGAGAGGTGAAAGCAATGGAATTGATTCCAAGCGAACGATTTAAAAGGACAACTAAATATGTACGGGCCTTCATTATCCTTGCTACAATCGGGCTCACAATACTCTTTGTATTGCTTCTCTCTTTACTGATTTATGCAAAAATATTAGGTCCGCCTCCTTTGGTGGTGCCGCAGTCCACTCTCTATTATAGCGATAATGGAAATGTGATTGGTGAGACCGATAATGGCCAGAAACGTTACTGGGCCGAAATGGAGTCGATTTCACCGGAGCTCGTCAAAGCGACTGTCGCCGTTGAAGACCGTCAATTTTTCACGCATAATGGATTTGATATAAAGCGGATCGGCGGAGCCATCCTTGCTGATATTAAGGCAATGTCCAAAGTCCAGGGTGCAAGCACCATTACCCAGCAGTATGCCAGGAACCTGTTTCTTGGGCATGACAAAACGTGGTCACGTAAATTTAATGAGGCCTTTTATACGATACGTTTAGAAATGAACTACTCCAAAAAGGAAATTCTAGAAGGCTATTTAAATACGATTTACTATGGCCATGGCGCCTATGGAGCCCAAGCGGCGAGTCAATATTACTTTGGCAAGGATGCCAAGGATTTGACCCTTCCTGAAGCGAGCATGCTGGCTGGAATACCAAAAGGGCCGTCAAACTATTCTCCATTGGATAACTTTGAAAAAGCGAAATCAAGGCAGAAAGTCGTCCTGCAAGCCATGAAAAGCAAAAACTACGTTTCAGGAAAGGATATCGCGGAAGCGCTGCGAACATCCCTTACATTAAAGGGAGAACACGGAACGGTCACCAAGAAGACCGCTCCCTATTTCCAAGATGCCGTCAAGCAGGCTTTAAAAACTCAGCTTCATTTAGATGACCGGACAATCGAGCTTGGCGGGCTTAAGGTCTATACCACACTGGACGAAACCCAGCAGGATGCAGCCGAAGAAGTTCTTTCCAATACCATACCCAAGTCTTCAGGCATTCAAGCCTCGATAGTGGCAATGGATCCGGATACCGGGGAGGTCCGTGCGCTGGTCGGAGGGAAAGATTACTCCGAGTCGCCATTCAATCGGGCCACACAGGCCGTTCGCCAGCCTGGTTCAACCATTAAGCCCTTGCTATACTATTCAGCATTGGAGAATGGTTTCACACCGTCCACCACTTTAAAAAGCGAGACAACTACATTTTCTTTCGATGATGGTCACTCATCTTACTCACCGCATAATTACAACCATCAATATGCGGAAGGCGAAATCACGATGGCTCAGGCCATTGCTCTTTCCGATAATATCTTCGCCGTAAAAACGCACTTGTTCCTTGGGGAACAGACATTGGTCGATACGGCGCGTCGTTTCGGCATCACGGCAAAGATGGATGCGGTTCCCTCCCTGGCACTCGGTACATCAGGTGTAAGGGCGATTGAAATGGTGAACGCATATAGCATTCTGGCTAACGGCGGCAAGAAGGTTGAACCCGTGTTCATCAAAAAGGTTGAAAATCAAAAAGGTGAAGTGATTTTTGATGAAAATGAGAAACCGGAACAGATTTTGGATGAGGATAAGGCATTTGTCATGACCCAGATGCTTACAGGGGTTTTCGATGAAACCTTAAATGGCTATACGAAAGTGACCGGCAGCACCATTAGTTCCCAGCTGTCCCGCCCATATGCGGGTAAATCAGGCTCCACCCCGACTGATAGCTGGATGATCGGTTACACACCGGAGCTTGTAGCAGGAGTATGGACTGGATATGATCAAGGCAAAAAGATCGAGATCCCTGCTGAAAAAGGCTATGCAAAGAAAATCTGGGCTTCCTATATGGAAAAGGGCCTGCAAGGGAAACCGGCAAAATCATTTAAGGAAACCGAAAACGTAATCGGGGTAGACGTGAACCCCGTTAGCGGAAAATTGGCCACAAAGGACTGTCCTGCCTCAAGATTGACTTATTATGTTAAAGGAACCGAACCTGTCGAATACTGTGCCGAGCACTTTAAGGGTAAGAGTCCGAAACATGCCCCAAAAGAAGAAGAACATAAAAAGGCCCCATGGTACAAAAAAGTCTTAAAACCTTGGGGATAACGAAAAACCCCCGAAGCCGGCAGCGGCTTCGGGGGTTTTTCTGTCCTAGTTCCACAGTGACTAAACTGCTGTCTTTAAGTTTACTGATTTTATCGCTTTCCTACAAGTGCATTTTTCACTAAACTTAACATTTCACCCATTAATCGAGTTTCAAACCGTCAGTGACTCCTTCAGCAGATCTGAAGAACGCTCCCACATTCCTGCATCATGATTTTTCAGGAAGTCTGCCAGCACACGTTTTGATTTATCGTCCATGTCCTCGACGATGATTTTTCGTTTTAGCGATTTATCCATCCGGTTAACATGCTCCGGGAGCGATTTGTAACCGCGTCTAATTGACCTGTCGACCATCATTTCACATGCTGTCACACCTGCATAGTGCGGACCATTTTGAGTGGCTTCAATGGTCACCCAAACAAGCCAGTAAGGTTTGGCATTCGGGACCTCCTCTTTAGTCTTTAAAAACTTGATCCCTTTTTCCACTGCACTTCTTGCATGCATCGCGCCGATATCGACCTCTGCCTCACCTGCATCCACATCGATGATGACCGGGGAAATATTATCGAGCGTTAAAACCCCTGCTCCATATCCGCCATGACCTTCTGTCGGGTCGTTTTTTATAATATTAAAGCCTACCTTTTTCTTTGGTTGTTCATCCATGCTTATATCCCCCTTTATGGTTTGTCATTCCTTATTATTGGTTAAAAAAACAAAAGTGAAATAAATTGATTCAAGGTGCCTCCTACAAATTTAATGCCAGTATCCAAAATCGGTCTAATTGTATATTGACTCAGAGGTGTGATGATCAGAATCAAAAAAATAAGGGAGCCGTATTGTTCATACTGGGTCATTTTTGCCCGCAAGTCTGCTGAAACAAGATCCTGTACGATCCTATACCCATCGAGCGGCGGCAGCGGTATCAGATTAAATACAAATAAAAGGACATTTAAATTTATGAGCATACTTAAGAATGGCTCGACGAAAAAAGGTAAATCAGGCCCAACGCCTGCGGCAAGCAATCCGTAGAAAATTAAATATCCCAAAATTGCAACAATCAAATTACTGAACGGGCCGGCAAAAGAGACGAGCACTCCTGCCAATTTTGGATTCTTGAAGTGAAAACGATTAACCGGTACAGGTCTCGCCCAACCAAATCCTGCTATTAATATCAGCAACGTCCCGATCGGATCCAAATGGGAAATCGGATTCAATGTGACTCTTCCTTCATTCTTTGCTGTCGGATCACCGAACTTATAGGCCACATAAGCATGGGAAAATTCATGAACCGTAAAGGCGATCAACAGTGACACAATGACATATGGAAGTTCTTCCAATCTATAAGCCAAAAACCGTTCTATTTGCTCCAATAGCTTCTCCCCCAATATATATTACCGTTAGTATACATCAAAAGATCAAGAAGTGAAAAAACTCTGACTTCCGTGTCTTGCATTTCTTTTTCCATTGTGAAACACTAAAAGATAAGAGAGGAAGGGGGGAAAAGAGATGCCATATGTAACAGTCAAAATGCTTGAAGGCCGTACAGACGAACAAAAAAAGGCTTTAGTCGAAAAGGTGACTGCAGCCGTAACGGAAACAACTGGAGCACCAGCTGAAGCCGTGACGATTTTCATTGAAGAAATGTCAAAAAATCATTTAGCGGTAGCCGGTGTCCGTAAAAGCGATTTATAAGATTTACATATTGGGGAAAAGCTAAGCCATCAATTCGGCTTAGCTTTTGTTTTTAGCTGCTCAATATATTCATACGCCTCATCAATTTCTTCAAGCGTATATTTTTGTTTGCTTTTCAGCGTAAAAATTTTCTCCGTGACTTCCTCTTTTTCAAGCGTGTCAAAGTATAATACCGTTGAAACCAGCTCCAAAAACCTGGCATTCTGTTCGTTCATATCCTGTAAGCATGCCTCAAGTGCCGGCATCTCCACTTCCTGTATGGATAGGAAATCCCGGCCTGCATCCGTTATCGAATAACAATATTGATAATAGCCTGCTTTTTTTTCCCTTACTTCATTCAAGTAGCCCATTTCGCAGAGCTCTTCGATACGTAAGGTCAGCTCCTCCGAATACGGTCCATAAAAGTGAAACTGAAACTTTTCATGAAATGGGAAGGACAGCTTCTTCGCGATATAAACGATCTTTTGTAATTTTTTCCTACCCGAGATTTCACCGGCAGTAGAAATTGCATTGATAATGTTTGCATGATCCTTAAACAAGGCTCGTCACTCCTCACCAAAAATGTACCACTTTAATCCGATAGCTCCAAAAGCTTTCGAATCTGTTTTTTTATATTTTTCTTCGTAGATTCATCACGCAATAAATCCGCTGGATAATATAACTTATGATCCGTTCTTCTTTTCCCTGAAATTGCATCGACAATTTCGGATTCACGCGATAATTCACGAATTTCGCCATTATTTTTCAGCAAGTGAATCGGCAGCCTCTCCTCTTCCTCACCTGGCCGGTAAAAATCATACGGCAGATCTGATGAAGAATCGACGACAAGATAATAATCCGGATCGATGCCTGCCTTCTTGAATAGCGTCCTTAACTCCATCAACCTGTTCATTTGACTGTTCGATGGATGGAATTCCACATATTTAAATAGTTTACGGTTAACGAAGCGAATGCATAAATCTTTTAAAATCGCATCGTTTTCGTCTTCCCATGCTTCGAAATAATAGAGCATCACCGATTCATCCATTTTCAAGTAGTCCGTTAAAGTCACTTCTCCCCTGAACAATGAATAAAAATGGTGTGGTTCTTGGGCAAACTCATAACCGGATTCATATAAATGTTTCGCTCTATGTAGAATCTTGGTAAGTATGACCTCCGCACTTCTCGTAACTGGATGGAAATAAACCTGCCAATACATTTGGTAGCGACTCATGATATAATCCTCAACCGCATGCATCCCGCTTTGTTTTATGACGGCGTGTTCTTCCCTTGGCCTCATTACACGCAAAAGCCTTTCCATATCGAAGTGTCCATAGCTCACGCCAGTGAAGTAAGCATCACGCTGTAAATAGTCCATTCTATCAGCATCGATCTGACTCGAAATCAGGCTGACTACTAATTTGCCTTTATAGGTTTTCGCTATGACTTCTGCCACTTTTTTAGGAAAATCACGTCCAACCTTAAGGAGGATCTTATTCACTTCCGTATCGCCGAGGATTATCTGCCTCGTGAATAGCTCATGATCCAGGTCAAACACTTTTTCAAAAGAATGAGAGAAAGGACCATGACCCAAATCATGCAGAAGTGCTGCGCACAAGGATAGTAACCGTTCCTCAGGTTTCCATTCGGGTCTGCCCTCGAAAACATCATCCACGATTCTCCGAACAATCTCGTATACTCCAAGCGAATGGCTAAGCCGACTATGTTCCGCACCATGAAAGGTTAAATAAGTCGTTCCCAGCTGTTTGATCCTTCGAAGACGCTGAAATTCCTTCGTCCCTATTAAATCCCATATAACCCGGTCGCGAACATGTATATATCGGTGCACCGGGTCCTTGAATACTTTTTCTTCTTGTAATTTTTCGCCGGAATATTCCATGAACTACCCTCTTTTTCGTAATCTCGATGCACTCATTATAGCGTGTTTTGACAAAAAACCCTAACTTCCACCTTTCTAGTAAGAGGGGTCATTTTGTAAGAAAACGGAAGTTTCAGTCCGATTTTGTCTTGAAAATAAAGAAATAAAAAATCACCGCAGTGTGTCGAATCTGGGTGATGATTACTTGTTTCATTTATCATAAGCAAACAATCCACTCTACCTATATATCATGGATCCTACTTTAGTTTTTTATTGATTTTATCTAGTAACTCGTCTTCTGTCGGTGCAGCAACTGGACGGTTATTGACAAAGGCAAAAGACTTCTTTCTGCCAGGACCGCAATAGGATTGACAGCCCACTTCAATTTTCGCGTCGGGATCAAGCTTTTCAAGACGCGGAATCAATGTTTTAATGTTTACCGCCAAGCAGTCATCGCACACTCTGAATTCATTGGACATCCTCCGGTCACCATCCTTTCCATGACTAACTATTTTTCATCCATTTATACGACTAAAGGGTATTTTACCGTTTCTACTTATGAATTTCAAGAGGGCTGGATGATAGGAAAAGGATGTAAAAAATCAAAAAACTAGTATCCTTTTAACCTTTTTGTATAAAAAAACCATATTTTGTCCAAAATGCTAGTAGAACACTCCATAAATCACTGCCACACGATATTTTATATAGTTATTTATTTTAAAAATTACCAGAAAGGGAGTATGTGGAAATGAAGGTTCGTCAAGACGCCTGGACAGAAGAAGATGATTTGCTTTTGGCAGAAACGGTATTGCGCCATGTGCGGGAAGGCAGCACTCAGCTCAATGCTTTTGAAGAGGTAGGAGATAAGTTGAATCGCACCTCGGCAGCATGCGGATTCCGCTGGAATGCAGTGGTCCGCCATAATTATGATAAAGCGCTTTCCCTTGCCAAGAAACAGCGTAAGCAACGGCAAAGGATCCTCGGAAAAGATCAAGGAGGAAAAAAACGGCTTCTTTATACACCGCCGTCCCCAACGATTTCCGATATATTGGTTCCCCATGTACAAGAAGAGGAACCAGAGTTGAAATCCGAAGTCGATACTACCAATTATGAAGCAGCAGAGGAATTCGTTGTGGCAGAAGCCCTCGCTCCTAAGACACAGCACACACCAGTACCTTTGGAAATGGCCATGAGCCTTGATACCGTCATCGCCTATTTGGAATCTATGAACGGCCGTATGCTTCAAGCCGAAGTATTAAAAACCGAAAATGAAAGATTGCAGCTTGAAATTAAAGGGCTGAAAAAGCGGAACGAAGAGTTGGAGAATAAAATCAGCCACCTAGAACAAAACAGCGGCTTGATGCAGGAAGATTATGAAACTTTGATGAATATCATGAATCGAGCAAGAAAGCTGGTTTTGTTAGAGGAAGAGGAACGTCCGGCAACTAAATTCAAGATGGACCGGAATGGCAATTTGGAAAAAATGGCCGAGTAATAAGATAATGTGGGGATAAGTTACATAGGTCAACCACATGATAAAGGCCGTTTCACCATGTTTATCCGAAAAAGGGAGCCAATAAGGCTCTTTTTTTCATTGTTTCAAGAAAGAAGGAATAATATCTCCCCGGACGCCGTTGCCTATCATCCAGTCCTTTTACAGTTTCAGTGAATGCTAAAGTCGTATTAATTGAAAGAAGCCGTTCCTGGCTTAATGGAACGGCTTCTTTCATTTCAATCCTTTATTGCATCAAATACTTTATCATTGCGTTCCACCACTCTTGCCAAGTATGCCTCATACATCGGCCATTCCTGAACGGAAAGAGTGTCAGAGAATATCCTTTCGCTATGTTCCTTCAATACATGCAGGAATCTGAGCATCACGTCCTGAACACTCAATTGCACGCCCAACAATTCAGTTAGGGACGCCATTACCGAAGGGACGATTTCAGGATAAACGAATTTGGTTTCTGCATTTCCTTTAGCTGCATCATAAAAACCCTTCACGAGACTGGCACGTTCAGCCCCGCTTCCATTGACACACAAATAGATTTGCACCGCTACGCCATTGCGGATCCTGCGCTGGGAAATACCTGCAAATTTCTGCCCATTTATACTTAAATCATAACTTCCAGGACAATAGGAACCGACGATTTCCCTTGCTTCCATCGTGACTGGGAAATCGGAAAACATCAATTGGACAAGCTCCCACATCGCATCATATCCACGATTGATTTCAATTTTCCGCTCGTTTTCAGGAAAAATGAGCGACAAATTAAGGACACCCTCATCCAGCACGACTGCCAGTCCTCCGGAATTCCTCACGATGGCCTGAAAGCCTTGTTCTTCTAAATGATCCAAACCCTTTTTAAGAAAAGGCAACTTCGTATCCTGTATACCCATGACGATGGTTCGATGGTGTACCCACGCCCTGGCTACGGCCGCTGATTTACCTGACCCTACGGAAGCGCAAAATGTATCATCCATCGCAAAGGACTCAAGAGCAGGAAACTGAGGTCCTACGGAAGATTGATCAATAATCCTCCACTCTTGCTGCATTAATAATGAATCTGTTTCACCCATACGAATCTCCCTCTACATGTAATCCTTCAGCTGCCTATTGATACTGCGCCACAAACCCCTGTGCCGCTGTAATGACAGCCAGTTTATATACATCCTCTTCACTGCATCCCCTCGAAAGGTCATTCACCGGACGATTCAGGCCCTGAAGGATCGGACCGACCGCTTCGAAGCCGCCCAAGCGCTGTACCATCTTATAGCTGATGTTCCCTGCTTCGAGACTTGGGAAAATAAAAACATTCGCATCCCCCTGAATAAGGGAATCCGGTGCTTTTTTTCTTGCTACCGAAGGAACGAAGGCCGCGTCAAACTGAAATTCCCCATCAAGAATGATTTCAGGGTCCATTTCTTTTGCCAAATCGACAGCATCAGCCACTTTTAAGGTCTCGGGGGATGTTGCCGATCCCTTCGTCGAAAAGCTCAGCATCGCCACACGCGGTTCGATATCGAACATTCGTGCAGTCTTCGCACTTTCTATTGCAATTTCAGCGAGGTCCTGGGAATTGGGGTTTATATTGATCGCACAATCGGCGAACACATATTTTTCTTCATCCCGGACCATGATGAATACTCCCGATGTTTTTTGGACGCCTGGCTTTGTTTTAATGACCCTTAGGGCGGGCCGAACCGTATCGGCAGTCGAATGAGTTGCGCCGCTCACCATTCCATGTGCCAGTTTCATCTGGACGAGCATGGTTCCAAAATAGTTCTCATCCATTAAGATTTCACGTGCTTCTATGTCGGTCGCTTTTCCATCACGGACCTTCACGAACGCTTCAACCATTTCATCCATCATGATATAATTCTTCGGATCATATATTTCGATTGCATCAAGGGAGATCTTTAAATCCTTTGCCTTCTCTTGAATCGACCCGATATCCCCGATCAATACCGGTGTCAACAGTTTAGCTTTGGCCAGCCTGCCTGCCGCTCCCAAAATCCGTTCATCCAAACTTTCCGGAAAAACGATCTTTAAATTATGCCCCATAATTTTCGATTCCAATATTTCAAATAAATCACTCATTGGCTCTTCCTCCTTTTTAGATACGTTTCCCCTATTTTTTCTATATTTAACATCCGATGAAAATCCATTGCCGTCTTCTTTTAAGAATACTCTAGCAGCCAGGTAAATTCCAGCCCACTTGGTCCCCTGCCAATCCGCAAATTTGAAATTTGTTTGAACACCGAAAAACAGTGATCGTGTTTGCGGGTTGATATAAATTTCCTTATACTGAAACTATGTTATATTAAAGTTATAATAAGACTTAGGAGTGATCGTAATGAGTGAAGCAGCACAAACTCTGGACGGCTGGTATTGTTTACATGATTTCCGTCTAATAGACTGGTCTTCTTGGAAAACGTTATCAAGTGACGAACGCCAATTGGCCATCTCTGAATTCCAAGGTTTACTGGATAAATGGAATATGACACAAAGCGACAATGAAGGCAGCCATGCCCTTTATTCCATCGTTGGTCAGAAAGCGGACTTCATGCTTATGTTTGCCCGCCCAACAATGGAAGAATTGAATGCAATTGAAAACGAATTCAACAAAACGAAGCTTGCCGAATATACAATTCCCGCTTATTCATACGTTTCCGTCGTGGAATTAAGCAATTACTTAGCTGGTGGAGATGGTGAGGACCCATACCAGAACCCTCATGTCCGTTCCAGACTTTATCCGACACTTCCAAAAGCGAAACATGTATGCTTCTATCCAATGGACAAGCGTCGTGATGGCGATGATAACTGGTATATGCTTTCCATGGAAGAGCGCAAAGGCTTAATGCGTTCCCACGGCTTGATTGGCCGCAGTTATGCCGGTAAAGTAAAACAAATCATTTCAGGTTCTGTTGGTTTTGATGATTATGAATGGGGCGTAACACTATTCGCAGATGATGTCCTTCAATTCAAAAAATTAATCTATGAAATGCGTTTTGATGAAGTGAGTGCACGTTACGCTGCATTTGGTTCTTTCTTCGTTGGCAATATCCTGCCGGAAGAAAACGTACCTTCATTCCTATACGTATAAGACGATGAGCTTCCGGTTTCCGGAAGCTTTTTTTGCACCCTCCTTTTTATTTTCCCCGCCTGTGGAATAAATCCATTCCACATCCCATACATTTTCAATAGTGATGAATTTATTTTTCACAGTCCCATTCAGCTTTCAGGAAAATTGATCAAGGCAATTCCTGACTCCAGCGAGGTGAAGGAACGTTACTTTTTTCATTAGCCGACAAGAGGGTATGGCTTTTATCATGAACGGCAGCCGTTATGTATCGCTTAACATTCATTGTGGTTTTTCAAGCCACCCGGAGTTTGTCCAGAAAACATATACAATACTACCGGTCGCTATAAATCGCACTGTTTCTTCCAGTCCACACTCTCGGATTGTCCAAATTCCACAGCATCAACTAAACCTTGAATTTAGGAGGGAATGCAATGTCACAAAATAATCCTTATGGTAACTACCCGTACGGGGGAAGCCCCTATTACCCCTATGAGAATAATGAGCCTGAACTAAGGCAGCAAAATCTTAACCAGCAACAAGGTTACCCGCAGCAAGGATACCAACAGCCATCATACCAGCCACAACAGCCCACTATGGCAGGCACGCCACAACAAATGCCGATGACGATGGGTCAACCCCCTTCCGGACCACAGATACCTGGCATGCTTCCGGTCGAACAATCATACATCGAGAACATATTGCGTTTGAATAAAGGGAAACTAGCCACTGTTTATACAACGTTTGAAAACAACAAGGAATGGAATGCCAAGATCTTCAAAGGAATCATTGAGGCTGCAGGACGCGATCATTTAATCATAAGCGACCCTCAAACGGGAAAACGATACTTAATCCCGATGGTATACTTAGATTATATAACGTTTGATGAAGAAATCGAATATGAATATCCATACGGAGGAGCTGGGCTTGCCAGCTATTCGCCAAGGTGAAAAAATCCTATATAGAAGAGCCTCAGAATCTATTTGATTCTGAGGCTCTTCTTATATTGGAATGACTTTTTCCCAAAAAGTGGCTCGGAAAACTTTCTTTCATCAAATGATGTTCCCAAACCCAACACCTTCAACTCGATGTTATAACAAAGTTGATTGAAGCGGGTGTCGAGACTCCTGCTTAGAAAAGCGTGTCTAGGGGATATACCTCACAGGCGCAAGCCGAGGAGGCTCCATGACTGCCCGCGGAAAGCGAGTGCCTGGAGCGGAAATCAACGACCAAATTGTACAAGCCATAAAAAAACTGTAGGCAAACTCGATACTCGAACTTCGAATTTGTCAACAGTCTCAGCTAATCTAAGAAAATCAGCTAATTCCATTACAAGTATTTATATGCAGCAACGATCATTAAGACCCAAGCAACCAAGAAGGAAACTCCGCCAAGCGGTGTGATGGCCCCAAGGACTTTGATTTGCGTAACGCTTAGAACGAATAAACTTCCGGAAAACAGGATGATTCCTATTAACATAAGCCAGCCGGACCAGTTGATCAGCGGACTTGAAATTTTCCCAGCCAATAAACCGAGTACCAATAAACCTACCGCATGGAACATTTGATATTGAACAGCGGTTTGCCAGGTTTCTAAATATTTATCGGGAATTTTCCCTTCCAGTCCGTGTGCACCGAATGCACCTAGTGCCACAGCAATAAACCCATTCAATGCACCTAAAATGATGAACAGTTTCAATTATTTCTCTCCCCTTCCCTCATTTAAAAATCGAACAAGGACTCCCCATTAGCCTCATCCATTTTAACCGGTTCTACATTCGGTGTAGCCGACATAACGGGCTGGGTCAATGTGATTGGCTTCGGTATGCTGATGTTCGCTGTTTTTTCATCCACCATTACTTCACAAAGGGACTTGATGGCGATTACATACCCCTGCACCTTATCCTCTGAATTTGCTTGTTTCGCTTTTAAAACAAGCTCTTCGATTTTATCCAACATTTGTCTTGATGAAATATCCAACTTTACCACCTCGTCTATATACAGGTCAGAACTATCATAACTAGCATAGCAAAAATCAGAGAAGAAAACACCTTGGATATTTCCTACCTCTTAATTGGCTTGGCCTGAAATTTCAAGCATGGCTGTCCTGAAGAATGAAAGACATCAAGAGAAGGCTGGTTTGATGTTTTAAATTGAAAAGCACGGCAGCCCTTTGGAAAACTCGGATCCCAAGTGATATAGAAATGGCGGCACGCCATACAATTCATCCGTTTCGTTTTCTTGCCCATTTCATCGGTTCGAGATTTTCCAATCAATTGGGGATTCCCCCATTTCCATCAGCAATTGATTTGTTTTGGAAAAAGGTTTGGTGCCAAAGAAACCACGAGAAGCCGACAGCGGACTTGGATGGACGGACTTAATGATTTTATGGCGGGTTTCATCAATCAAAGGGATTTTGGTTTGAGCAGGCTTTCCCCACAGGATGAATACAACCGGTTTCGGACGGTCATTCAATAGGCGAATCACCTGATTCGTAAAGATTTCCCATCCTTTTCCGCGGTGTGAGTGGGCCTCTCCCTCACGAACAGTCATGACGGTATTCAATAGAAGCACTCCCTGTTTTGCCCATTCGACTAGGTAACCATTATTCGGAACCTCATAGCCTAAATCGGTGTGTAACTCTTTAAAAATATTTCTTAAAGAGGGTGGGATGCGAACTTCCGGCTTAACTGAAAAACTAAGGCCATGCGCTTGACCAGGTCCATGGTAAGGGTCCTGTCCAAGGATGACAACCTTTACCCCTTCATAAGGAGTATAGTGAAGCGCATTAAAAATATCGTCCTGATCAGGATGAATGACTTGCTGGCTGTACTCTTGCTTTATAAATCGCCTTAGCCCCTGGTAATATTCTTTTTTGAATTCCTCTTTCAATAGAGGCCACCAATCATTTGTCAATAACTGCTTTTCCATCTGCCACAGCCCCTTTCCACTTTTTGAAACTATATTATATCAAACTTAATCGCCTTGCCTTTTCCATAGATTACGATTTATGTTTCTATTTACCCCAAAAGTGGGAAAATAGAAAGTTAGCAAGCAATTTAACGATGTTGGAGGAGTCCCTATGAAAAAATGGTACAAAAGAAAACGATTTTATCTGCTTGTCAGCATTTTGATCGTCATTGCAATCGTAATCGTCTATAACAGCTACAAGCCTCTCCCCGATAATATTTCTTATGAAGGAAAAGTTCATCATGTCGAGGATATCGATTTCATCTATGACCTCTCCTACCACGATGAACAAGGGAATCCGCAACATGAGCAGCGAATTTTCCAAACTATAAATCAAGCGATAGAAGAGGCTGATTCTTATATCGTAATCGATATGTTTTTGTTTAATGCTTTTTATGATGAAAAGATAAACTTCCCGAAGTTAACCGAGACCCTGAAGGATAATCTGGTGAAACAGAAGAAAAGGAAACCTGATCTCCAGGTTATATTCATTACAGATGAAGTGAATACTTCCTATAATGCCTACCAATTAGAGGCATTGGAAACGATGAAGAAAAATGGAATTGATGTCATTGTTACCAACTTAGACCGCCTTCGGGATCCGAATCCTCTCTATTCAGGTGTGTATCGGACCTTTTTCCAATGGTTCGGTGAAAGCGGAAAAGGCTGGATTGTGAATCCAATGGCCAAAAGCGCGCCAAAGGTCACCTTGCGTTCTTATCTTAGACTGATGAATATAAAAGCCAATCACAGAAAAGTGGTCGCTACTGAAAAAACGGCCATCATCTCATCTGCCAATCCTCATGACGCAAGTGGATTCCATTCCAATATCGCTTTCCAGATGAATGGGAATATCATCGGCGATTTTCTTAAAGCCGAAGAAGCCGCTTCGAAATTCTCGGGAGGACCAAAGTCATTTCCTGAGTTCAAAGGGACATCGGCAGATAAAGGACCGATATCGGTACAACTGCTAACGGAAGGAAAAATCAATAAACATGTCCTTAAGGCAATTAAGGATGCAAAAAAGGGTGACAAGATACATCTTGCCATGTTCTACATTGCCGATCGCGAGGTTGTCGAGGCATTAACGGATGCAGCTGAACGGGGTGTGAAGATTCAGATGATATTGGATCCGAATCAAAACGCTTTCGGAAGTGAGAAAATCGGGCTTCCCAATCTTCCGGTTGCCGCCGAATTTGAAAAACTGGGAGATGAAAACATCTCGATCCGCTGGTACAAAACAGAAAAAGAACAGTTCCATACAAAGTTGATGATGATCCAAAAGGCTAATGAAACGGTTATCCTTGGAGGATCGGCTAATTATACCTCCCGCAATCTAGATGACTATAATCTTGAAGCGAATGTTGAAATCCATGCTCCAAATGAAGCGGACGTTTCCAAGGACGTCGATAGCTATTTTCAAAGACTCTGGACAAATCAAAATGGAACATACACGGTGGATTACAGTGAATACCAGAAAAAACTGCCTGTCTTTAAATACTTGACCTACCGCATTCAGAAGGTATTCCGCTTCACCACTTACTAAAATTTTCTTCCATATAAATGTTTATCAGTGCCCATATGAGGTTATATACTACTATAGCCAAACAGCAAGTGTAATAAGCAAGATTCCATTTACCTATATTCAAGAGAATCTAACTAAAATTCAAGGAGGAGTTTATATGTATCAAGTACATGTAGTAGAAAACGGTTTACAAGCAAAGGAAAAAATCGATGAATTAGTTACATCAGGTTATACGAAAGATGATGTATATTTGTTTGCCCATGATAAAACCCGTTCAAAACACCTTACCGAGAATACCCATACAGAAGGTGTAGGCATGAAGGAACAAGGTTTCCTTGATACCGTCGGAAATCTCTTTAAATCACGCGGAGATGAACTTCGTAACCGAATGAGCAACCTTGGCCTTAGTGATATGGAGGCAGAACGTTACGAGGAAGTGCTTGATGAAGGAAAGGTAGTCATCGTTGCTTCCAAACAAGATAATAAAGACGGGGTTACACACTAATACCCGCTAACCATTACCCTATATGGATTCATAAGAAAGCGAGGCCCCTAACCTGTGGCCTCGTTTTTTATAATCTTATCCCAAAATTCTTTGGTACGTGGCCTTTGCATGGACCATGTCCTTCGTACCGTGAATCAACGCCCGTCCATCCTTGAAAATGACGATACGCTCCCCAGCTTTTTCACAAGAGAGAAGAAATGGATTGAATTTCACCAAATAGCCGCTGCCATCCAGATCCTTGGCTAGTTTCTCAAGTTGCAGTTTCAAAGGTTTTGGCGGTCTTACCTGTACAGTATCCCTCCCGCAAAGAACAGCCGTTTTCGTTGCATTTTCCATTGTTAAAAAGGGGTATGTCCTCTGCTCTCCGCATGAGAGACAATCTTTCTTTTTCGCTTTTGTCAATTTAACGGTTTGGTATTGATTTCTCCACATATCAAAAGAAACAAGTGCAGGCCGTACCGATTCCCAATCTTCAACAAGGATTTTCAAAGCTTCGGCAGTTTGGTGGGCCACTACCATCGTTACAGCCGGTGATATGATTCCTCCTGTGTCACAGGTCATACCTTGAATGGGGATCGCTTTAAGCAAACAGTGCAAACATGGGGTCTGTCCGGGAATGATTGTCAAAGTCATGCCCACACTTCCTACACATGCCCCATAAATCCACGGTATATGAAGCTTTTGTGATAAATCATTAATGATCATCCGTGTCTCAAAATTATCGGTTGCATCCAATATCAAATCAACATCTCCAAGCAGCTGCTCGAGGTTCTGGGCAGTTGCATCCATGATGATGGCATTCACTTCAACTTCATGATTGATATCAAATAAATGACGCTTTGCCGCTTCTGCTTTTGGCAGTTTCTCCTCGACATCCCGTTCCGTATACAATTGTTGGCGCTGTAAATTACTTGTCTCGACATAATCCCTGTCGACAATGGTAAGCTTCCCTACTCCTGCCCGAGTAAGGGCCTCGGCATTAGCAGATCCCAAAGCCCCTGCACCAAGAAGCAGTACATGCTTCTTCATAATTTTCAATTGGCCCCCTTCACCAATGGGGGCGAATAAAGTCTGCCTTGAAAAACGCTCTTTCACCGTGAACCCTCCCTTCCGAATGCTTTAGCCTCCACTTACTGGCGGAATGAAAGCTACGGTATCTCCATCAGATAGAATCGTGTCATCATCGGCAAATTCTTCATTGACCGCCGTCATCACGGTTTCTAGACCTTCCAATTGAAAATCCACCTTCATTTTTCCTTTTAGCTCCGCCACACTCATTCCATTTCCTTCTAAAGAAAGAGTCTCTTTGCCTAGCTCATCTTTCAATTGGGCAAATAAAAGTACATTAATCATCAATATCCCCCTCTTCCGGTTTCCCCGATGGATATGAAACGGTTTCCAACTGGTTTCCTACCCATGTCTCCCCATCTTCCCAGTGTTCTTTTTTCCAAATCGGGACGATTTCTTTAATTCTTTCAATCGCATACCTATTTGCCTCATATGCATCATTTCGGTGTGGCGTACTAACGGCAATAACGACTGCGATATCCGTGATTTCAAGTTTACCTACACGATGGGTGATCGCCGTTTCTGCATCAGGCCAACGCTCCTTGATCTCAGATCCGATTTGCTCCAATTTCTTGATGGCCATCGGTTCATACGCTTCGTATATTAAGAAGAGAGTCTTTTTTCCTTTCGTCATTTCCCTCACCGTACCGATAAAGGTCGTGACGGCACCTGCATTTCGACTGACTACTTTATCAATCACTTCCTGGATGACAATCGGCTCTTTTGAAATATTATAATTCATGTCTACCATCCTTTATATATAATTCAGTTTGATCAATATAACCTGCCTCTTGAAAATCTTCCATCGTATTCATATTGAAAAAAAGGTATTGAAAATGTTCAGGGTTTTCGCGATATAACGTAAAGTCGCTTTCTTTCATGATTTTTACCGAAATCTTTTCCAAAAATAGACTCATTTTCAATTCATGTTTTAATAAACAGTCCGTCAGTACAGGAAGACACCTTTTATGGTAAACAGCAAAAAGCGGCTGGAGCCTGCCATTTATTTCTGGAATGACAGCATCGAATTGAGGTTCATAATAGGAAATGATATCCTTTATGGCATCAGCATTCACAAACGGCATATCACAGGCGGCCAGGAACTGAAGCTCCGTTTTCGATGAGGTCAACCCTGCATGCAATCCGCCAAGAGGTCCTTGATCTTTATGTAAATCCGGAATGAGCGGCAGCTGCAGAAAACGATATTCTTCAAAAGTATTCGTAATGACCATAATGTTTTCTGACACTTTTTTCAATTCGGATGCCACTCTTGAAATGTTCACATCGCCACCTATGGTCAACAGGGCCTTATTCACGCCCATACGACTTGATTTCCCTCCAGCTAAAAGCAACATTGTCCATTCCATAGAAATCACCCTCCCTTTTTTGGGTTTAATCCAGCATCGAACGGTAAAGCTATACTAAGTATCCACTATATTTAAATATTTTAAATCAACTTTGAAAATAATGACACTTTCACAAACTTTGCTTTGTATATCAAAAAATGGAAAGTAGGATCAAAAGCTAAAAAGCAGCCCACCCACCCATTGTATATTCTTATTTCCAGGTCCGAAAAATGACACATGCGTGGCCATTCCATTACCTTTCTTAAGGTACTCATATTAAGGTGAGTACTAAGTTTTACATAAAAGAAATTTTGGTATATTCTAAAAATAGGATATTAACTGGTATGCTGATAATATCGATATCTAATTCTCCTGAGGAGGTCACATAATGACTATGAAAAGAGCTATGACAGTTGCCGGATCGGATTCGAGCGGCGGTGCCGGTCTTCAAGCGGATTTAAAGACATTCCAAGAATTCGGCGTTTACGGTATGTCCGCATTAACGACAATCGTGACGATGGATCCAAAGAATGGCTGGTCCCATAATGTATTCCCTACACCGGTCGAGGTTTTGGAAGCCCAAATCGAAACGATTCTATCAATCGGCATTGATGCCATGAAAACGGGAATGCTTGGATCAGTGGAAATCATTGAACTTGTTGCCCGTAAAATAGACGAGTTGAAGCTGGACAAGGTCGTAATCGATCCAGTCATGGTTTGTAAAGGTGAAGATGAAGTATTGCACCCTGAAACGGCTGTAGCTCTGCGCGAACTGCTTGTTCCACGTGCAACTGTAGTCACGCCAAACCTGTTCGAGGCCGCTCAGTTAGCGGGCACTGCGCCTATCAAGACGATTGACGATATGAGGGCTGCAGCCAAAAAGATTCATGCACTTGGTGCAAAATTTGTCTTGATCAAAGGCGGTAATAAGCTGGATCATGATAAAGCCATTGACCTTTTATATGATGGAAATGAATTTGAAATCCTTGAATCAGAAAAAATCGAAACGACCAATACACATGGTGCCGGCTGTTCATCTTCAGCAGCCATTACGGCTCAATTGGCTGAAGGGAAAAGCCCGCGTGAGGCTATTCTCATTGCTAAAGACTTCATCACCGAGGCCGTTCGCCATTCTTGGAAGATGAATGACTATGTTGGACCTGTCAATCATGGTGCATACCATAAATATGGAATCGCTGAAAAAACACAAAAATAAAACATCAAGTTTAAAGGCCGCTCAAATTCATCGAGCGGCCTTTTTCGCTTTTTTTGTTTTTATTTAGTAAAATAGAAAGAAGGAAAAGCTTATCTAGCCGCCCAGTTAAGGAGGAAATTATAGAATGAAACCTATAGACCGTACAGAGGTGCAAAATGCCATTGATTCTTTCGCAGGACAAGATGTATATCTTCACCTTGAAACGACAAATGGTGCCTATGCCACTCATGTAGATGAAGCTTTCTTTTCGGCAGGTGCTTATATTCGTAATGCTCTTATACAGTATGAACATGGGAAGATAGTTGGGGATGGACCCTACCGCATCGGCTTGAAGCTCAATATTGGCTGGGTATATGCAGAAGGCGTTAACCACTTCGAAATGGATGAACAAGGAAGATTGCTATTGGCAGGCCTTGATTTTTCCGGAAAGCTTGCTGTCTCCATGCAGCTCAGTCCCACTCCATTTGAATGATGACAACTTGCATGATATATATCATATGATTCCGATGAAAACTCCCATTTACCGATAACCATACTCACTGTAAGTAGAACGGAAGGAGAAATATACTTTGGAAAAAGAACGCCATGTATTAGTTATATTCCCACATCCCGATGATGAAGCCTTCTCGGTTTCCGGAACGCTTGCCCTTCATAGAGAAGCGGGCACTCCTGTCACCTATTTATGCTTAACATTAGGAGAAATGGGCCGTAATTTAGGAAACCCTCCATTTGCAACAAGAGAATCGCTCCCTAAAATTCGTAAAAAGGAATTAATCGATGCAGCAAATGCGATTGGCATCCAAGATTTACGCATGCTTGGATTGCGTGATAAGACCATTGAATTTGAAGATGATGAAAAGCTGACTTCATTATTTACCGATGCCATCAATGAATTAAATCCTTCATTGATCATTACGTTTTACCCAGGATACAGTGTCCATCCAGACCATGAAGCGACAGCACGGGCTGTGGTGCGGGCCGTTGAAAGAATGGAAGCGAAAGAGAGGCCTAAACTTCATTGTGTCGCCTTCTCGAATAACTGCATTGACGAATTAGGACAACCTGACATCATCCATGATATCTCTGCCGTCGAAGAAAAAAAGGTAGCCGCATTCACTGCCCACCGCTCGCAAACTCAGGCAATGGTGATCGATTGGAAAGAAAAATTCGAAAATCAGGATGCAGATTTTCTAGACTGGATTCGCAAAGAACGATTATGGACCTATAAATTTTAAAAACCGCCAATATGGCGGTTTTCTTTGTTTATGGCATAAAAAAAAACGCCTGTGGGATACAGGCGGAGAAAAGGGGGATACTTTGGAAAATCAATCATAATATAAGCATCCCCAAAATTCTTCATTTTATACAATCATATTCAAAAAATCAGGCAGACAAGCGTTCCTCATGCTGCATTTTCACTCTTGCCGAGGCTTTTTTTCCATGCGCCAAGTAATAAATGCCAATAAGTATGAACGCAAAGATCGACATTCCAATGAATAACCCTTTGAACCCTGTATATGGAATAAGGAATCCCAATAGGAATGGGCCCACACCAATACCGAAGTCATACATGGTAAAAAACGTGGATGTGGCTAAACCCATCCGATTTGAGGGGGCTTCCTTGATGGAAATCGCTTGACTGCTTGATTGGAACGTACCATACCCCACTCCGATAAAGG
The DNA here is from genome assembly GCF_042885195.1 of Peribacillus sp. NPDC058075. Classification (NCBI taxonomy): domain Bacteria; kingdom Bacillati; phylum Bacillota; class Bacilli; order Caryophanales; family Bacillaceae; genus Peribacillus; species Peribacillus sp. NPDC058075. The sequence continues at coordinate 458,506 of NZ_JBHVSL010000002.1, forward strand.
CGCCGGCAATCAGAAGCGTGATCCCATGATGGGATTGACTCAGGATGACCATACCGACAGCAAATAGCAAGAGCGATGGGTAAATGACTGCATTTTCCCCCTTCACATCAAACATCCGGCCTGTAAACGGACGGGACGCCAAAAGGAATACAGCAAATACGACAAAGAAAAAGCTCGCCGCATCCATTAAATCCATTTCCTTTGCAAAAGACGTTAAATAGGACAAGATGCTCGAATAGGTAAATCCGGCAAATCCGATAAAAATGGAAATGGGCAGTGCCCTTTTTTCAAAGTAATCACTGATTTTAAATCCTTTTTGTGGTGAAGCTCCGACCTTTTCCCCTTCAGGCACATTCATGAATAACGATGCAACTAAAGAAAACGCGGCAAATAAGGAGGCTGCATAGAAAATGATGGAATAACTGAAATGCTGTGTTATCAGCAATCCAATAAACGGACCGAAAGCCATTGCCAAGTTTGTACTCATGGCAAAGTAACCTGTGCCTTCCCCGCGTCTTTCATTCGGAATGATATCTGCAGCAATCGTTCCAGTTGCCGTAGTGGCAAGGCCGAAAGCAAAACCGTGAATAAGCCGATCAATCAATAAAAGGGATAAACCATTCACCAGGAAATAGCCAATGGATGCAATCAGGAATAGCACCAACGAGCCAAGCAACATCTTTCTGCGGCCGATCTTGTCAATTTTTTTCCCTGCAATCGGTCTGACAAGCACAGCCCCCAAAACAAAAATACTCGAAGCAAGTCCTGCTTGTGCTTGCGACGCATGAAAATTATCCATCGTGTAAATGGTCAATGTCACCATCAAGACATAAAAAGTTAAAAATAGAAAAAAGTTTGCAGACGAGACAATCAGAAAGTCTTTCGTCCACAATTTCGGTTTGTGATTCATTTCAATCCTTCTTCCTTACTATTGTTTTAATTTTTCCTTCAGGAAAATCAACGTGCGTAACGTTGCCTCCCGATCCTCATCAGCCAAACCGCTCATTAATTGAAGTTCAAATTCTTCAACTACCTTTTTGGCCTCTTGATAAGTCCTTAAACCTGACTCCGTTAATTGTATTCTCCGTTCCCGTTTATCTTTTCCTGGGACTTGTTCAATCAACTCAAGTTCTTCCAAGCGGTTTACCGTCCTGGTTACCGTCGGTTTCTCCACATCTAAATAAGTGCTTATTTCAACAAGCGTAGAACAGCCAAACTGACTCAGATAATATACAATCGACCATTGGGAATGATAAAGATCAACCTTGGCCAATTGTTCATTTAACTTTTTGGTAAATGACCTTGAAAATTGTAAGTTATGATGAAAAAAACCATTTTGAAAGGACAAAGGTATTCCTCCTGAAAATTAGTTACCTAGGTAACTATACACCTATTCAATAAAAATGTCTAGCCTTCGGACGAACGAAAATATTCGTAGACACACTGTCCTATGCTTCTCCATCGCTTCCGGGACAAAATTCAGGAGGTTCATGCTTATAATTGGAGGTTTCGAAAGAAATACTGTGGTTTGGAGCAAATACTCGTGAGTTTCACCCACTTTTACTCGTGAATTCCGGGCATTTACTCATGAATTTGGGACATTTACTCGTGAGTTTCTCGCTTTTACTCGTGAATTTGGGACATTTACTCGTGAGTTTCACACTTTTACTCGTGAATTTGGGACATTTACTCGTGAGTTTCACGCTTTTACTCGTGAATTTGGGACATTTACTCGTGTGTTTCACACTTTTACTCGTGAATTCCGGGCGAATACTCGTGGGTTTCACACTTTTACTCGTGAATTCGGGGCATTTACTCATGAGTTTCACACTTTTACTCGTGAATTCCGGGCATTTACTCATGAGTTTCTCGCTTTACTCGTGAATTCGGGGCATTTACTCGTGTGTTTCACACTTTTACTCGTGAATTCCGGGCATTTACTCGTGAGTTTCCCGCTTTTACTCGTGAATTTGGGCATTTACTCGTGAGTTTCTCGCTTTTACTCGTGAATTCCGGGCATTTACTCGTGAGTTTCCCGCTTTTACTCGTGAATTCCGGGCATTTACTCGTGAGTTTCCCGCTTTTACTCGTGAATTTGGGCATTTACTCGTGAGTTTCTCGCTTTTACTCGTGAATTCCGGGCATTTACTCGTGAGTTTCCCGCTTTTACTCGTGAATTTGGGACATTTACTCGTGAGTTTATGGGCATAAACCAAAAAGGAAACCCCGCTATTGGCGAGGTTTCCGATTATATGCTTCTTTTCTTCTCATTGATAACATCAAGGCAAATTTAACCGAGATAGCGGCAAACGATAAAGCTTATCATCCTTTTCATCAGGATTTCCTCGGCCGTCCGTATTGTTGCTTATGAAATAAAGAAATTCTTCATCAACGAATACATCGCGTATCCTTCCTGAGCCCGTAAAGATATTAGTCAGTTTTCCCCTTTTTACATCATAACTCTTAAGCGCTTCGCCCCTTAAGGCGGCAAAATAGAGCTTTCCATCAAAATAGGCCATGCCAGAAGGAGCCCATGTGTTTTCACCGGAATGAATCAATGGTTTTACCATATCAGCTTTCTGCTCATCGCCCTGTATCTCTGGCCATCCATAGTTCTTACCCAGATCCATTTTATTTATTTCATCGTGAGCCGAATCTCCGTGCTCACTTTCATACAACTGTCCTGCTTCATCCCAAGCAAGGCCTTGTGGATTGCGGTGACCGTATGAATAGATGTATGAATTCGCGAAAGGATTATCGTTCGGAATGGTGCCATCCAGGTTCATGCGCAGAATTTTCCCGCCTAACGAATCTGTGTCCTGTGCGATCTCAGCCCTTCTTGCATCACCTGTCGTTGCATATAGCTTATCATCCGGACCAATCTTGATCCTGCCGCCATGGTGGAAGTCCCCACTTGGTATTCCGTCGATTAAGGTCTCCATCTCCTGCCACTCATCATCATTTTTCTCTAAAATGACGATTCGATTGATGGAATTCCCTCCCTCTTCATACGTATAATAGGCGAAAGCTTGCCCACTGTTAGAAAAATCGGGAGCTAATAAAAATCCAAGCAACCCCGCTTCCGCTTTAGATGACAATGTCTTTTTTAGATTGACCTTTTGCCGTGCCATCTTATCCTTGTCCGATTCGACGATGGTTCCTGTCCGCTCCGAAACATACATTGTGTCCCCATTCTTCTGAATCGACCATGGGGCATGCAAGTTCGTTACCAGCACATCCGGATCTTCGCCTAAAGTGCCCGTCGCTTCCTTGTCAGGATTCGGCTCGGTTTTCCTGTCATCATCATTCATGTTACAACCAGTTAAAATCAATGCAGTCATAAGGAAAAATAAGAGCAATTTTTTCAAAAGCCTTTCCCCCTTCGATTCATGAGTTTAATAGGCTGACTGTTTAAGTACCTTTAAAATGGCCTCCGCGACACCGGATTCATCATTTCTGCCTGTTACTTCATCACACAGTTTTTTAATTTCGAGCGGGGCATTTCCCATTGCGACAGACAAACCTACCCGTTCAAACATGGATACATCATTATAATTATCCCCAATAGCCATCGTTTCCTGCATCGAGCCGGATTTTCCATTCACATATGTTTCAAGTGTTGTACCTTTTTGAGCTGTTTCACTCATGATTTCCACATTTTCACGTCCCGATGAAGTGACTGTAACTCCGTGTCCTTTCAATTTTGAAGCAATTTCATTTAATAAATTTAAATCCTTTGAGAAGCTGAGAATTTTATAATATTCCTCATTCGAACGGCTGAATAACTCGGAATAATCGGAAATGGAAGTTACCTGTCCAAGCTGTAAACGCTGCTCCGCAAATTTCCGCATATTCTCAGGGTCAATGTCCGGATTGGCTGTAACGAATACATCAACCAAAACGGATATTGCGTTTTCATAGTCTTTAGAATAAATTCCCTGACTCGTATATATTTCGAAATAAATCCCTTGTTCTTCGAGGAATTCAGCAACCATTTTAGCAGTGGCAGCAGGCATTGGATTGGAAGCGGCAATATTTCCGTCCTCCGTGAAGAGGGCAGCACCATTTACACAGATGACAGGGCAAACGATGCCTGCTTCATCTAAAGCGAACCTTGCTTCCACATAAGATCTTCCAGTAGCGATGATCACTTCCACTCCCTCGCTTTGCGCCTTTTGGATAGCGTGTTTATTTTCCTCACTGACCTTTTGCATTTTGTTTAACAATGTTCCGTCCATATCAATCGCAATCGTCTTTATCAATTCAACCGGCTCCTTTTTTTCAATATAATCCCTATTTTAACCGAAAGGACGTGGATAAACACGTTTAACAAACCCGTATCTATTCTTGTGTGACTTCCGTCATTAAAAAATCGTCTTATGTACATAAATAAACTGCACCTAATTAAATAGGTGCAGTTTGTTTTCTTAATGCAAAATCGTTTGGCTATCGACATCTTGTGCCCGCTCAATGATCTGTTCTTGGATGTCTCTTTGAATGTCATCGATGGCTGTAAAGTCCATTGCTTTTACATAAATCTTTTCAAGTTCGTCATGCAGCTCTTTCGCCTTAGCCAGATTTGCTGTCGCTTCATCCATTTTTTTCCGGTACCTGGTGGAAACATCCTTTATCTGATCGGCATAAATTTCATCTGTTCCAGGCAGGATCGCCGTTTTATATATATCTATGATTTCATCACCTTCACAACTCGGGAAGTATTCATGCGGTGATGTGCTGTCAAATATGGCGATCCCTACCTCCCGGACGATTACCATGTCCAAGCTATAAGGATCGAATCCGCAATGATATACTTCCACATCAAAGCCTCTTTGCTCCGCAGCTTTTGCAATCTTCTTCAGCATCGTTGATTTGCCGGAACCTGGACGCCCCTTTAAAAAGTACCGTTTTTGTATTCGTTCAGTAATATTTGGGATGAAATCAACTGCACCTTTTGGTGTTGCTGCCCCTAAGAATCGGTGACGAACATCTGACTTCTTATTCAGGGTTATATCTCTATAAAAGCCTTCTATCAATTTATTGGTCAACCCATTCAATTTAGCGAAATCAATATTTGCTTTATAAATGTCTTCCCATTCATCATGTATCTTCAATGCTTCAGCGAATAGGGCATATGCCTTCTCGAAACTCTTGCTTCTCGCATTCGTCAATCTTATGATGGCCGCTCTTTCAGAAGCCAGTTGCTGGGAATTCCAGGCAGCCCCTAGATTGACATATTCCTCAATGGCCCCAGGTGCCTTCGGCTCAATCACATGCGGCGCGGTCCCATCCACGAGTCCGATTTTCAAAGCAGGAATGATCACTCCATCGATGGAATCATTATCGGACGAACAATGTAAATACTCGATGTCATAGTCTTTATCCAGCCATTCTTGGCCGATTTTTTTCATAATGGTCGATTTACCGGAACCTGGTCCGCCTTTTAATATGAATAATCTTTCCAGACCTGCCAAATTAGAATCATATAAACTATAAAAACCTTTAGCCGTATTGCCTCCTGCGAAATAATGCATCACTTTTCCTGTCACTTTCACACTCTCCCTCACAATACAGATGTGATCTTCAAGACAGCGTATGCAGAAAAGAACTAATAGGTGAATGCCTACAGGTTAACAGTCTATTTTATTAAGGCTGCAGATTCCGCTTGTGTGACCTCCAGGAATTCTGACGGTTTTAACACGATCTGTGTACCGATCTTTCCTCCGCTTACGATGATTTCAGGCAGGTTTGCTGCACTTTCGTCAATAAAGGTCGGGTATTGCTTTTTCATCCCGATCGGGGAACATCCTCCCCGAATATACCCTGTGTATTTTTGCAGATCTTTAACCGCAAGCATTTCAATTTTTTTTGCACCTGCGGCCTTCGCTGCTTTTTTCAAGTCCAGTTCGGTGGCTACAGGAATGACAAATACGTAAAGCTGCTGCGGTCCGTTATGGGTAACAAGCGTTTTAAAAACGGTTTCTGGCGCTTTTCCAATTTTGTCCGCAACAGTGATCCCATCGATTTTTCCGTCGCGGGCATCATAACTCATCATGCCATACTCTATACGTTTGTTATCAAGAATTCGCATTGCATTCGTTTTACTGGCTCCCATAGAAAATTCCCCTTATCGTTTTCTACCATCTTACCATTTTAATTACCAGGCAAAAAGAAAAGCACAGTGCCAAGTGCATCTGTGCTTTCCCTGAAAATCATTCTAAATGACGTCTTTGGAAATCAGCAATTCTCTTGTAGTCGCCTTCCAATTGCCTGCTCACGGATAAATAAATCGACATTAATTCTTCATATACTTTAACGTTCTCTTCGATCGGGATAAGTTCATTCGTTTCACCAACCATACCTTCAACCTCATCAAGGCTTTGGATTTCGCCTAAAGCGTATAATCCAAGAACGGCCGCACCTAAGCTTGAACTCTCGAAGCTTTCAGGAATTGTCACGTTTTGATTGAATATATCAGCCATGATCTGGCGCCAGAGCTTTGAGCGGACAAATCCGCCGCTTGCATGGATCTTCTCGGGAGCACCCGTCAATTCCTTAACAGCAAGAAGGACACTGTACAAGTTAAACATCACACCCTCCAGCACTGCCCGGACCATATGGTCACGAGTGTGATGAAGCGCCAGCCCGAAGAAGGAGCCCCTTGCATCGGCACTCCATAATGGTGCCCGTTCCCCTGCCATATACGGGTGGAATATCAAACCATCAGAACCAGGTGCAATATTTGAAGCCATTTCCGTCAGGATCTCATAGGAGTCCTGTCCCGAAGCCTTCGCTTTTTCGATTTCCACACGGCCCAACTGATCGCGTGCCCATCGGAAGGTGATTCCCCCATTGTTGACCGGTCCGCCGATTACCCAGTGATTCTCAGTAAGGGCATAGCAGAATGTCCTGCCTTTCGGATCGGTAAGCGGCCGGTCACTGACGGTTCTTACGGCACCGCTCGTTCCGATTGTCACTGCCAGAACGCCTGGCTTGATTGCGTTTTGCCCTAAGTTGGCAAGCACACCATCACTCGCGCCAATCACAAACGGGGTACAAGCCAGAATGTTCATTTTTGCAGCTAATTCCTCACTTAAGCCTGAGAGGATATGCGTTGTAGGGACAAGCATCGGCAGCTTATCAGCCCCAATTCCAGCAATGGTGAGTGCCTCTTCATCCCACTTCAGGTCATTCATGTTGAACATGCCCGTTGCAGAAGCGAGTGAATAATCCATCACATACTCATTGAAAAATTTATAGATGATGTATTCTTTAATTCCTATAAATTTGTCCGTTTCGTTAAAAATCCCGGGATGCTCATTTTTTAACCACATTACTTTCGTGATTGGGGACATCGGGTGAATGGGTGTTCCGGTCCTGTGATACAATTGCATCCCCTGTTCCGAAGCCTTCAGTTTCTTCGCATAGGCAACACTTCGATTATCCGCCCATGTAATGCTATTTGTCAGCGGGCTGCCGTCTTTACCCATGGCGATCAAGCTATGCATCGCCGAACTGAACGATATGAAGCCCAGTTCTTGCTTTTCTATTCCGCTTGCAATCATAACCTCGCCTATAGCAATGATGACCGCTTTATAGATTTCTTCGGGATCTTGTTCCGCCACGGAAGGAGTTGGACTGTGTAGAGGATATCCCCTCGAACAAGATTGGACAACCTCTCCCCCTTTTGAAAAAAGAACAACCTTCGTACTCGTCGTACCAATATCGATCCCCATCATATAACCTGAATGTCCCATATTTACAACATGCTCCTTTCTCTTAAACAATTGAATTCAATAGTAAGATTAGGATAAGTGAAACGTATAATATAATCGTATCCATAACCGTCCAAGACTTTTAACGTTTGTGAGACTGTTAAATTAAATCTTTAGCGACATGGATTATAAGCAACGGCTTCATCCACCCCGCTCGTGATCACTACCATTTTAAATGCACCGCACCCCTCGGTAATGAAGATGATGGACGCAGTTGCGACGGGGCAGCGGGCATGAATTGGTTTATTTCTTCTTTATTAAAACCTCTAGCGCATCCCAATGTAAAGAATGAAACGACCACAGAAATCATTAGGGCGATGATTGGTTTTCCAATCATTACCTGTTTAATCTTCAGCAAACAAAGCACCGAAAGCCTCGATCAACAATAATAAGACCGGTATTGCCATCATCTTCCCACGCATGTTATCTAAACCGAAAATGAGTGCCATCTAACCAAGAGTATTACCTCCCCTTATCTGAACAGCATCTGCAACATCCGGAATATCCATACCTGCGATAATCCCTAAAATGACGGAAGCAAGAAGTAACGCAATAAATGGGGAGATTTTGCTTTGGCTATGATAACGATCAAGAGCGAACCATTGTTATGGCCAACAAACAATAAAAGTAAGAATCAATGAAAAAAGCATCGAATCAGTTCTTTGTGAATCCAACTCGATACCTGATTCAGTCATGAGAACATCATTCTCCAATGAAAAGAGGACCGGATATATGCTTGATTTCTTTCTCCAGATGATCAGGATAGGCAATGAGGAAGCAGGTGGATGGTCCTGATGATTTTTCGATATCGACTTTATCACTTATATGCACAGAAACACCTTCACCACTTTGATCGAGGTGCTTCCATTCATATGCTATCCCTTTTGAGCCGACTGGAAGTGCCTGAACGCCTTCCATTTCACATAGGCTTTTATATAAAGATAATGGCGCGACCCAATCTTGCTGTTCCATTACTTCTTCTCCAACGAGCGGCCTGCCGATCAAAGCGATTTTCCGTGAAGGATGCTGCTTTTTAATTCGTTCATTCAATCGCTTACCAATCACCATAAGACCAAGTGCTGATTGAAGAAGCGGCATGTTACTTTCTGTGCTTCCAGTAATGGGAAGGTCCTCCATTCCCAATTCACCCAGCCCCTTTTTGACACCCCTGGTCAAGTCCTCCCAGGCTTCATCACCGCAGAAATTATTTAGAACGACGGATACGGGTCTTCCGCCAATGCTTAAACACTCCATGACGGCAACCCGAAAGGAATAATAGCCAATGACCTCATAAGGGACATGGACAAGGTCCATCTCTTTCAGCCCGATACCGCCGCTATTATCACTAGAAACAATCAATGAATCTGATTCGGAAAATGGCAAAATCAACGAATCACTCATTCTACGAGTCCATCTTTAAAAATCATTTTTTTCAAAACAGGCTCCAAGCGTGGCAGTAAAAGGGCAGCCAATACTACATTTACCGCCGTCGCTGCCGTTAATCCCGGCACCAATAACGTGTAAAAACCAGGGCTGATCAGAAATGCGAAAGGCAGGGCTAAAACGAAGGCATTACCGATAAAGAAGAGGAAAAATGCGCCTACTTTTTTTCCGTGTATATATAAAATGCCAAACATCCATGCCAAGACTGCCATTTCGACCATGATCAAAAAGTGGAATGGCCCAAGCGGCATGCCGCCGATGAACGCTGAAATGATATGACCAAGCCCAGCTACAATAGCCCCCGATACCGGGCCAAGTATGACAGCCGCCAAAAGGGCCGGAAAGCTATCTAAAGCGATGCTCCCGATCGGGGAAGGGATTTTAATCATTGCCCCTACCGCCGATAAGGCAATGAATATAGCGATTGCACTAATTTTTCTTACGTCCATGTTTACTCTTTTTCCTTTCTTTTCCCTCCACGGAACACATTTGCGCTGCGGATATACTCCACATCTTTCACACCAAGACGGAAATTGATCACACGTGCAACAGCAAAGAAGTAATCCGACAAACGATTTAAGTATTGAAGTGATAATGGTGAAACAGCCGCACCCGACTTGATCAATGAAACGACCAATCGTTCTGCCCTTCTTGTAACAGTTCTGGCAATATGAATGGTTGCAGCCGCTTTTGAGCCGCCAGGCAGGATGAACTTTTCCAATTCCGGCGCTTCAAGTATGAAGGCATCTATTCGTTCTTCCAAATAGGTAATGGCCTCATCCGTCAGCTTTTGTGGGGCTTTCTCGGAAACGGTTGCCAAATCTCCGCCGCAGTCAAATAACTCATGCTGGATTTTCTCTAGATCGGCCAGTATATCCGTAAATATCGCAGGATCCAATTCAGTCACCGCAAGACCGATATAGCTATTCACCTCATCCACCGTTCCATATGATTCAACTCGGATGTCATCCTTATCAAGCCGACCTCCGATTACGCTTGTTTGTCCCTTATCCCCTGTACGTGTATAGATTTTCATCCCAATTGCCTCCTCTACTTTATTCGCTGGTTAATTCCATACCAGATGATATCAACGCGCTTTGATATGGATGCTACATCTTGAAAGACCCATCCGCAGGCATCGCGCCATCTGCGATCTTTTGCTTCGATCGGGACAATGCCTTTGGAAATATCAGAACCGATCACAATGCAATTGTGTTCATCTCTTTCTTTCTCCCATATTCGCCAATCAGCCATGATTTCCTTCCATCTTTTTCGAATCGAATCTGAATCCATCTTTTCTGCATCTTGTTGAATCCATGCATCCAACCCTTGCAATACAACGGTCCTGCCTTGGAAATCAATCAATTCCGGCCGTTCTTTTCGATAACCGGAAAGCCAAAGGACATCATTTTCCATATCATACAATTGCTTTACCCATTTGGTTTTGCCATTATAGGCGCCTCCTGTAACAAAGTGCAGCGTTCTCCCCTCCTTAAGCTGTTCCGGTCTTCCCATATCAGCTCATATCCCCTGCCATGGGAAATTCCCCAATCAAAAAAAGACTTTTCCTGCGGGGCATAGCGGACCAATAAATCACGAATTACCCCTCCATGCGTCATTAGGGCAAATCGGTTCTCCTTACAGGCAATCAATTGTTTCCAGCCATTATTCACACGTTCGGAAAATGCCGGATAACTTTCACCCCCAGGCACCAGTGCCTCCATGGGACGTTCCAGCCAATTAAGATAATCTCCATCTGTCTTCAACTCATGATACGTCCGCCCTTCCCAATTGCCGAAGTTCATCTCACGGAACGAAGCGTTTTTGACCGGAACTGCATTCGGAAACAGAAGTCGTACAGTTTCCACACAGCGGGGCAAATCACTGCTGTGTATTTTTTCATACTGTGGGTAAGAACCCCTTAAGTCCCATATTTCCTTTTCTCCTTCGATACTTAATGGAGAATCCGTCCAGCCTAAATAGGCCTTTCGTTCATTTGCTACTGTCAGCCCATGGCGAAGTAGTGTAATAGCCACAATATCAGCCATAACCAAAGCTCAACCCCTTCCACGGATGCCCCCAGTACATCCCCCGTTATCCCACCGAACCAACTGACGATTTTACGTTTTATATAAACCAGGAAAACCATTGCAGCCAGGCACATGATGAAAAATAAGGTGACAAGCTTAAAATCGATGACCCAGGCAAACGCCAGACTTACAAGGATGTACAGCCAATAAATGGGCAAACTGCTTTTCGTTACTGCACTTTGAAAAAAAGCACCGAGCCCCTCTTTTTTAGCCAGCGGCATCCGGATGAGTAAATAACCCATCACACATTTGCTTAAGAGCGGAAGGGCTATGATCAAGAAGTATGTCCATTCATTTACCCTTTGGACAATTTCATAGATAAATAGAAACCGGGCGGCCAATAGGACTATGACAGAGATGACACCGAATGCACCTGTCCTGGAATCCTTCATGATTTCCAAACGCCTATTCTTATCCTGATAGGAAAAAAAAGCATCACTTGCATCAATCCAGCCATCAAGATGCAAACCACCCGTTAACGCCATCGTTAAAAACCAAAGGAAAAAGGCAATCGCAAGCGATGACAATGGGGTCCATTCCACTAGTGCATATAAAACGCCGCCCAATATCAAGCCTAGCAAAAGACCTACTAATGGAAAGGTTTGAATGGCACGGTGAATATATTTCTTCTCCATCGGAAGCTGCTTCTTTATTGGAAAGACCGTAAAGAACTGCAGGTTAATTAAAAATCCGATCACTCCGCTCATTCCTGCATGCACCCTTTCTTCCGCAATGGAATTCCCGCTTCCACTAGATAGGCTTCATCGGCCTGCCCGACGATCGTTTGATGAAGCAGGCCCAGTGTTTTTCCGTATATATGGAGGAAATCGTCCTGAAAAATCGGTTCCTGCACCAATTCATTGCTCACGACTATTAAACAGCTGGATTGTTTTCTTATCTCATTGATCCCGGTTATGATTTTTGAAAAAACACTATTTAAGAATTCTTCTTCAAGCGGAATGCCAGGGCCAAATAGCTCGTTATCAAGCAGGGTTGTCAGACAATCGAGCAGAATGATGGATTCATGATCAATGTCAGCCCCTATTCTTGTAATATCCGTTGCGTATTCAGAGGTCTTCCAAGCAATCGGGCTGCTTTCTCTATCTTTACGATGCCTAAGGATGCGTTCACCCATTTCAACATCACTGACACGGCCGCAAGCGAGGTAATGCAAGTTCCCATTCGTTTGGAGCGCGAACTCCAATGCTTTTCTTTCTGCGAAGCTGCTTTTTCCTGAACGGACACCCCCGGTTATAAAACAGAGCCTTGCTTTCTCCACTGTCTTACCCCCTCCATCAGTGCTTCGTTATCATGTTCACCCTTCACTGCAAACCGAAGCCACACTCCGTCCAAACCCGGAAAATTATAGGTATGGCGCGGTACGATTCCTTTTTTCAGCAAAAAGGCGAAAAGGGATAGAGATTCATCCTTCACCAAATAGAAATTAACTGTGCTAGCGGAGACATTCAACCCTTGCTCCTCATAAAACCGGAATAGTTTTTGCTTTTGCCATGCAATATAGTCTCTTGTTTTTCTCATATAGGCTTCTTCTGCAAGACAGATTTTCCCCACTTCAAGCGCCACGTGGTTGACGCTCCAATGCGGCTTATAGTTTCTTACCCGTTTTATGATGTCAGGTGTCGCAAGCAAGTAGCCTAGTCTCAAACCCGGAATTGCAAAAATTTTAGTCATTGATCTAAGAATAAGTAAATGTGGAAATACATTGATTAAAGCAGCATAACTAAAGGCATCTTCCGTAAAATCATAAAAAGCCTCATCCAAGACTACCAGGCAATCCGCTTTTTGGCATTCCATGATCAATTCCCTGACTGCATCCCGATTAAATGAAACACCCGTAGGATTATTAGGCGTACATAAGAAAATTGCATCATATTCGGGTAATCGCGGAATCAATCGCTCCAAGTCCAATTGCCACTCAGGAGCATCAAGCTGGTGAAAATCAACCTTACATCCTGATGCCAAACAAGCTTCAGCATATTCCGCAAATGACGGCTGAATGATCAGCACCCTTTGATTGGCTAATCCGTTCGCTACCAGCATAATTATTTCAGCACCACCGTTCCCCACCAAAACGGATTGCTCAGGAAGAGCTTCTTTTTTTGCAATGGATTTTGTCAGTTCAATGGCATGCGGATCCGGGTACTGAAGGATTCCTTCGAAAAACCCAGACCACTGTTCCTTTATGCGTAAAGGCGGACCCAATGGGTTGATGTTAGCACTGAAGTCGAGAACCGCTTCAGGCATCTTGATTTTCAGCGCTTCATAAAGATAATGAGGATTAGAGCCATGAGAAGGTAATATCAAGAATAAGCCCCCCTAGCCATAGCATCAGCAGAAATAGAAAAGATGACCGATGCATGATGGTAATCGTTTTTGGTATATGTTTTGCTTCCAATCGAACAAGCGGAACTCCCATCCTCGCACGGTCGGAAACAATTCCTTTGTACATATTACGGCCTCCAAGCTGTATTCCCAAAATCGCAGCAACGCCTGCTTCACACCACCCGCTATTCGGGCTTGGATGTTTTTTTGCGTCATTGAATAATATTTTCCATCTGGCACCAAATCCATGATAGCGGGATTTTGAGCTCAGTAACATCAGGTAACCGGTGAGGCGGCTGGGAATCCAGTTCACGATATCATCGAGCTTGGCTGAAGCCCAGCCGAATTGCCCATATTTGTCATTTTTGTACCCTACCATGGAATCGCAGGTATTAATTGCCCTGTACACCATAGCGAGCGGCGCACCGCCAATAGCTGCCCAAAACATGGGGGCCGTAATCCCATCGCTGGTATTTTCCGCTACAGTTTCCACGGTGCCCCTGACAATTTCGGATTCATCAAGATCAGCCGTATCACGGCCCACGATATAGGAAAGCTTTAGCCTCGCTTCAGGAAAATCTCGTTCATTAAGCGGAAGGCAAACATCCATCCCGGCTTGCTTCAAGCCCTTTTGAGCAATCGTAGTAGAAATGACAGCAGCTTCCCAAAGGATACCTGCAAGAGGATGGATAAGATAAGCCAAATAGACGGTAAGACCCGTAATCAATAACACCGCCGATAAGACGATGATCAACATGAAGAGTCCATTCCGTTTCTTATATGCCCCTCTATTGAATGCCAGATCGAGCTTGCTTATCGACGTTCCTATCCATTTGACTGGATGCGGCCAATTTGGCGGATCACCGATTAATAGATCAAGGAAAAATGCCAGCGTAACCGCAAAAAGATGATGATAGATCATAAATCCTCAATCCGTTTCCGATTATTCTTTAATGCTTCCACTGTACAATCATATACACCGCGACTGATCAGCTTCCCTAACGGAGTGATGGTGCCTGCATATTGAAGCTTTGCCCCTCGTTGAGCAGCCGCAATCAAGATGCTGTCGGTCGATGTTCCTGTTGCACATGTATTTGTCACCTTATCCAGTACATGCAAATCATGAAGCGCTTTTACTTTTGCCTCGGTTGCAGTAACTATGCTGTGGATGAAAGCCTCTTCTGCCAAATGTCCATTTACGAATATCCATGTATTGATCGTTCCCGGAGCGGAACTCCAAGAATGCCGGTCAGCTAAAGAAGCGTCGATGGCATTTCCTACACCAGCCGTCACGATAATGAAAACAGAGAAATCTTCAACTCTTAAAAGCTTGAAAGCAACCGTGTCGAGAAAGACAGCTGTCATCATCCCTACCGTCTCCTGAGGTTCAAAACCATGAGCTTTTAAATATTCGGCCATTTCAACATGATGATCCTCGCAATCATAGCCATGATGTACGTGCCTATTCACAAAATATTTATGCCAGCCCGTCCCCGAACCAGTCACTCCGGAAGACATCGTTCTAAGCGGGATCGGAGAATCCAATTGAATCATCTCTGGTCCGACTGTCAGATAAGATTCATCGATTTCCAATGAGATAGTATCATGGACATGCTTTTCCGGAACGATGAACATCTGCGGTTTCGGAAGGGCGGGATGTGGATGTTTCTCGATCGTCGTATGATATACACCCTGAATCCGTTCCTGCTGGAGCACTTCATTCGGCACATCAACAACCTGAATTTTCCCTTTCTCAAGCAACATCAGCCGATCACAATATAACCCAGCCAAATTCAGGTCATGGAAAATTGAAATAACGGTCAAATTCTGCTCTTTTGCCATTTTCCTCATTAAATCAAGAAGGTCTTTTTGATAGGAAAGATCCAAGTGATTCGTAGGCTCATCCAAAAAAAGGATTTCAGGCTCTTGAGCAAGTGCCTGTGCCAGCAGGACCCGCTGCCTCTCCCCTCCTGATAATCGTTCAAAATGCAGATCCTGAAAATCGGCTACGCCCGTTTGTTCCATAACCCGTTGGACAATCGCTTCATCTTCTGCGGACCAACTATGGAACCAACCTGATTGATGAGCATATCGCCCAAGTGAGACCGTCTCTTTTACTGTATAGGAGAAAGCTAATGAGGAATGCTGAGGGAGCACAGCAATGACCTGTGCAAGTTGTTTTGACGAATAATCCTGCAAATCCCTACCTCTTATCCGTACGCTTCCGCCCTTATAATCGAGCACCCCGCTAAGCATACCTAAAAGCGTCGTTTTACCGCTGCCATTAGGACCAAGAATCCCGAATAATTCTCCTTTATGTACATCAAAAGAGACAGAGTCCAAAACAGCTTTGTTGTCATATCCACCTGTTAACCCTTTAACTTCAAGCATTCGTTTTTACCCTTCTCTCCGTCTCTTTAATAAAATCAGCGCAAATGCAGGTGCCCCGATAAGTGAGGTGATCACCCCGATCGGCAGTTCCGATGGGGCAATGACCGTCCGTGCTACAAAGTCAGCCAAAATTAGAAATCCGCTTCCTATCAGCAATGACAGCGGAAGCAAATGTTTATGGTCAGGTCCCCATATCTTTCGGACAAAATGGGGAATGACCAATCCCACAAAGCCAATCGCCCCTGAAACAGCAACCGCTGCCCCCGTCAATGTCGAACCGGCTATCAAGATCCACATTTTCCGTCGCTTAACATTCACTCCTAAGTGTTTTGCCCGGTCTTCCCCGAAAGTCATCGCATTCAATTCGCTTGTATTCATGATCAAGATCAACGAACCAAGAATAAAAAACGGCAAAATGATTGCAATATAATTCCATCCGCGCATTGAAACGCTTCCCATCAGCCAGCCGATGATTTGTCTTAATTCATCACCCGTCAGCGCAATCATCAATGAAATGAAGGCACTTAAAAACGAGCTGAAAATGATTCCCGTTAAAATGATCGTTTCCACTTTCATCGATCGATCCATTTTTTTTGCAAAGGTCAATACGCAGAGCATCGTGAGCACTGAGCATAAGATGCTCAATGCCGGAAGAGTGTAAAATCCGATGAGCGGCAATGATATATTCAAGAATATTGTCAATACGGCGCCGACCGATGCTCCTGATGAAATGCCTAATGTGTAAGGATCAGCGAGCGGGTTCCGGAGCAGCCCTTGAAATGCCGCGCCCGCAATCGCAAGCGATGCCCCGACCAAACCCGCAAGCAATACACGCGGCAAGCGGATGTTCATCACGATATTCGTCAGCATCACATCCGGATCAGCAGAAATCGGCAAATGAAAGATCTCCTTGCCGATTATTTGTAAAAGTACGGGAATCGGTACTGACACCGAACCAAAGGAAATGCCTATCGTCATTGCGAATAACAAAATAAACAACGCAATTAAATAAGCAAACGTCCATTTAGTTGTTAAATTGGTTCGGATAGACTGATTTGGCAAGTTCCTCTACTCCCTCTATCAAGCGTGGACCGGAACGGGTCACCAAGTCAGAATGGACATCAAAGACTTGGCCATTCTTAATGGCATTTACATCTTGCCATCCTTTTCGGCCCTTCACTTCACTTACTGCGTCTTTCGTATAATAACCATATGTTGTAATGATGACATCCGGATTTGCAGCAATCATCGACTCTTCATCAATTTTTGCCCAACCGTCCAATTCAGCAGCAGCATTATCAGCTGAAATAATTTGAAGCATCTCATTCATGAAAGTATTTTTTCCCGGTGTGTATATTTCAGGTGACGGCGAAACTTCCACTAAAACGGTCTTCCTATCCTCTTCCTTTACGGATTTGGCCTTTTCCTCGATATCCTTGAGCTTCGTTTTCATATCCGCAACGATTTCGTTTGCCTTATCATGTTCGCCCGTTGCCTTTCCAATCATTTCAATAGACTCATAGACTTGATCAAAGCTTTGTGCATCATTGACTACGAGGACATCTATTCCAGCATCCTTAAGCTGCTGTAAACCCTCATTCGAATTATGGGCACTTGATGCATGGGCAAGAACAAGGTCAGGCTTCATGGAGACAATCAGCTCCGTGTTCATTTCCATTCCGCCGACTTTTTCTATATCTTTCGTTTCTTCCGGGTAATTATCATTGTCGGAAACACCAATGACCTTTTTACCCAAACCAAGAGCAAAGACCACTTCCGTATTACTTGGTATCAATGAAACGATTTTCTTCGGTTTTTGTTCTATCGTTACTTTCTCCCCAGTTGCATCTTTAATCGTAATCGGGAAAGCTTCGTGTTGAGCATGATTCGTTTGCTGCTTTTCTTTTCCTTCATCAGTAGTGTCACTGCAGCCGACCATCATGCCTGCAACAAGCAACATCAACAGTATCAGACCAAAAATTTTCTTCATTTTCATTCCCCACAATCTTTTTATTTAATTTCTTTCCACCTAATAATCCCGGAAGATGCCCCAAAACAAAAAGCACCTCCCGTTAAACGGAAGGTGCTTGTATGGCAACAATTTCATTACGGACTTCTTTAGGGTCTGCCACACACCTTCCCATCCGCGTAGGTTACAGGTGTACGAATTTTGGCAGGTCTCCTGGCTCATGGTCATCGTCAACGGCACCTTCCCATATCTCATACAGTGGTACACAGCCGTCAGCTCCCATATACAGTGGCGGGACCGCGCTGGCATTTCACCAGCTTCCCTTTTAAGTCATTACGACACCAAATCGTTCGTATGTATATAATTTTCACTGCCTTCATTATACACCATGTAAGAATCGATTATTATATGATTTTTCTGAACAAGTTCGAAATGTGCCATCCACCTTCAATGATTAGAGGCATTTTCAACCAGTGACGCAAACCCATCGACTGATAACCCGGGTGAAATCCGAACCCGATGCAGGGCTTGCATCCCTTGCTCCCTTGAAGCTCCCCCAGGTTCGGTCGTGACTGCCATCTTGTATCCAGCTTCTTCTGACAGCCCGAGAGTCTCTTCGTTATATCGGCCAACCGGATAAGAAAGCACTGTCGTGTCCTGGTCGAGAATACGGTCGATTAGCTCCTTCGACTGGACCATTTCAGCCTCTTGCTGCTCTGCCGTCATGCGGTTCAGCTCCAAATGTTTGATAGTATGGCTTTCGATCGAAATCCCATTCCTGCTCATCTCCACCATTTGATTTTCAGTCAGGTGATGACCTTTATCAATGGACTTCCCGATCATGAAGACAGTTGCTTTCATATCATTTTCTTTTAATATCGGGAAAGCCTCCGTGTAGTTATCTGTATAGCCATCATCAAAAGTAAGCCAGACGCACTTCTCACTTGGCATCCGATTCTCGGTTAAAACGAGGAATGCTTCTTCAGGGGATAATGTATAGTAACCATTCTCCCGAAGCCAAACCATCTGTGAACGGAATTCCTCCC
The DNA here is from genome assembly GCF_042885195.1 of Peribacillus sp. NPDC058075. Taxonomy (NCBI): domain Bacteria; kingdom Bacillati; phylum Bacillota; class Bacilli; order Caryophanales; family Bacillaceae; genus Peribacillus; species Peribacillus sp. NPDC058075. The sequence continues at coordinate 477,560 of NZ_JBHVSL010000002.1, forward strand.
TTGGAACCCGAAGGCCATTGCCTTCAGAAATGCTGTGATACATCAATATCGGAAGCTGGACCGGGGACTCGGCCGTTATCCAGTCTCCCGTATCGATTTGTCCCTCCAGATCCTGCCCGGTCCCATTCTCGGCGGCCTCGGCCACTTCAATTTCATCTTCCGCAATCGGTACAGCCGTCTTTGTGCCTATCCCCTCTAAAATCCCTTGTGAGCATCCAGGTAAAATCAAAATTCCCAGCAATGCCGCCATCATTAAAACTCTATTTTTCCCCACTATCATTCTCCTATTTTTTTATAGTGAAATAGTACCAGAAAACGAGAGATTAATAAAGTATTCCATTAAATGAAAAAAAGGGAAAGACGAGAGTTTAGTGACCTGTTAAGCATTTATGAGGATTTTTTTTTCATAAGTATGTGCGATTAGCTTGAAAAGTTTGCCTATAAGAAATATAATAAATAAGTCGTCGACTTTTGTATATGTCCCAGTAGCTCAGCAGGATAGAGCGACAGCCTCCTAAGCTGTAGGTCGTAGGTTCGATTCCTATCTGGGACGCTAAAGTTTATAAGCCCTGTTATAAAGCGGTTTCTCCGTGTTATAACAGGGTTTTTTCTGTTGGTATGACCGTAAAAGCCGTAAATTGCATGTAGGATAAAAGCATTTCTGTACGTAGGAAACAGTGATATTCCATTTCACTATTATTTTTCTATGTCTGGAGGTGCTTTTTTTCATGAAGAAACAAGTTATTAAACAGCGTGGAACTGCGTTAAAGGAACGGAAATTGGACAGTAAGGCTACGGAAAGTTTCACGATTGAATACACACTGCAAGAAGCCTTAGATATTTTTCTCCGTGCAAAAGTTGCTGAAGGTGTCCGACAGCGAACATTAGGCGAATATGTACGGCACATTAGGTATTTAACGGAATACTTATCTGTTTATCATCCGTCTTTTAATTACGTTAGCGATCTATCCCCTTCCTTAATAAGAGAATATATCACTTTTTCAAAAAATAAGAAGGCTTATGCAGGCGATGAACAGCGTGAGAAAACCACTACTTTATCAGTAAACACAATAAATATAAGGTTACGTACGTTACGAACAATGTGTAAATTCTGGTTTGAAGAAGGAATAACGCCTGATAATCCAATGAAGAATATCAAGAATCTTAAACTGGATGCTGAAGAAGAAGTAAAGGGTTTTTCGGATGAAGAAGTAACTATGATTTTGAATTACTTTAATGAACGTAATTATGGTGAATGGCGAGATAAGCTTTTAGTTTTGCTTTTGCTTGATACTGGGATGCGAATTAACGAAGCTATTTCAACCAAGATTTCTAATATGGATTTTAAAGAATCATCAATCTTTATACCACCAGAAATAAATAAAAACAGAAAAGGTCGTCACATCCCTGTAAGCCGTGAAGTAATGCGAGAACTTAGAAAGCTACACGATGAATGTATCGGGTATTTTGGAGACCATGAAACACTATTTATGAACGCTTACGGTGAACCATTGACTGGTGACACAATCCGAAGAAGATTGCACAAAGTTGGAACAGCATTAGGAATACCAAAGGTACATCCACACAGATTTCGACATACTTTTATCCGTAATTACATATTGAATGGTGGTGACTTATTCACCTTACAGAAGATTGTTGACCACTCAAATATCACAACCACAAGAAAATATGTTCAATTGGATGACGTACACATCAAGGATCAGCACTCTAAGTTTTCACCAGTGAGAAAGTATATGAAGCGTAGCAATCGTTAAAAACAGAAAAAGACACAGTGTCACCAGCACTGTGCCGAGAAAAATAACCTACAAAACTGAATAACTGAACAGCTATCAGTCTGTTAATTACCTTCATCTTATCGAAAAAATTTCGTTAATGCAAGGCGTATTAAGTATTGTCTTTTTTAAGGCATCCTGTTAGTTGTCCTCTTGCTGGAATGCCTACTAATAGCAAGTAAATCAAACCTTGAAAGGTACTGGTTGTAGCCAATGCAGAAAATACAGTCGTAATCACATTTACAGCTTTCCTTGTTTGCTGGTGGTTACTAGGTGAGAACGACCATTAACGGTTCGGTTGGTTGCTTGGTGTGTTAAGGCACAGGTAGCAACAGACAAACGATAACATTCGGCACGTTGGACAAGCATAATGTGTAAAAAGTCTGTTGATGAAGATATTCTAGCATTCAAACAAGGTGATACGGTGGAACCCTCAACAACTCAGTTCAATTCAGTTTCTAAGAATGCCTGCTTTTTCAGCACTTTATTTTTTTGAGTGCTGTAAAGGTAATCATTCTTTTGTCCAATGTTTCCTAGACAATCTTGTTAATTCAGAGTAAACCAAAACCTAAAGTCAAGAAAAATCTAAAACAACAAAAACATATTATGTTTAATTGTTGAATTTATGAACTAGCTTAAGCATACGTTGTCCCAATTCATGTGAAATTTGCAAGTAAATATATAGGTAAGTTAACTCTTACAAAAACACACATGAAGAGGAAGATTATATATGTTGTTGAAAATACCAACGCAAAAAAACATTAACATTGCCGATTCCATTATGGGCAGTGGAAAGACTAGCTGGGCAATTCAGTATATGAATGAAGCACCAATTTTCCAAAAATTTATTTACATCACACCTTTTAAAACTGAAGTGGAACGGGTACTCTCTTCTGTTAACCGTGATTTCAAGCAGCCAGATGGTGATAGTGCTGGTGAAACAAAGCTAGAGGATATTAAACGCCTTATCGCTGACGGGGAAAACATTGTATCTACTCACTCATTATTCAAACGTGTCGATAGTGAAGTTATTGATCTTTTAGAGATGGAAAATTACATTTTGATTTTGGATGAAGTTATGGATGTTATTGAACAAGTTAAGCTTTCCAAGGATGATTTAAAAATGCTTATACAGAATAAGGTTATTAAAGTGGACATAAAAGGGATTGTGTCATGGGAACAAGTGGACTATCAACAGGGTTACTTCGAAAAGATCCGTAATCTAGCTAATTCAGGCAACCTCATGATGTATGAGGATGATGCTAGTGAACCTATAGCTATTTACTGGACGTTTCCAGTTGAAACCTTTAAATGCTTTGAGGAAGTTTTTATCCTAACTTACATGTTTAATGGACAAATTCAACGGGCTTACTTTGATCTATTTGGTCTCAATTACAATTATAAATCTGTAATAAGCACAAACGAGGAATATAAACTTTCTTCATACATCCCCTATCAAGAGGAGAATCGTTCACATTTAAAGAACCTAATCAACATTTATTACTCATCACCTAGAGATAAGATAGATATAAATAAGATTGGAAAGAAACAGTCTTCACTTAGTGTCTCTGATTTAAAGAAAAAGACTATGAATACTGAAACAAAAAAGGTTATCCGAAACTGTGCCTACAATTTTTACCGACATAAATGCAATGTCCCCACTGAAGAAGTTATGTGGACTACCTTTCAAGAGTTTAGAGATAAGGTTACTCCATCAGGATTAAAAGATCACTTTGTCAGTGTAAATGCACGTGCTACTAATGATTATCAGCATAAAAGCACTTGTATCTATATAGCTAACAGGTATACCAGTCCTGTGATAAAAAACTTCTTTAGCAAACATGATGTAGAAATAAATGTTGATTTATTCGCATTATCAGAACTACTTCAATGGTTGTTTCGCAGCCGTATTCGTACTGACCAGACCATACATGTATATATTCCTTCTATACGAATGAGAACACTGTTAGAACAATACTTAAACAACGAGATTTAGTCATAAATCATTGCTAGACACTACCTAGCAAACAAACGCTGAAACCCTTGGTATCACTGGGTTTTTCGAGTATTTCCTTATAAGAAAGATAAATATAAATATAATTATAATCCTAGTTGAAAACACCCTAAATAACACTCCAAGGGATAGCCAAAAAAACGGCTACCCCTTTCCATGTTACTTTGGCATTTATTCTAGGATTATTAAAGTAATAGAATCTATACTGATGAGGGTGTATACCCGAACACGAGGCTTTAGCTGAGTTATGTATTTATTAACTACTTTTTTCCCCTTCTTCCTCTTCTTCTTCTTCACCCTCGTCTTCATTATCATTTTTTTCAGCCTTGTTATTTTTATTCTTTTTATCTTCAGCATTGATTATATCCCTCATAATCTGATTGAGTTGTACAAAGGTAAATTTATTTTGCTTTCGGTAATTTATAATAACAGCAAATAAACATATTAAGTAAGAAGCAAAGGTTAATAGAAATAAGTTATTATCTAGAAAGGAAGCACGATTTTCTGTAGTTATAAAAAAAAGTATAAAGCCAGTTACCATAGCAACCACAGAAGCACCTAAACCATGTATTCTAGATGTTCTATTACTAAAAGAGTTATATCTTCTTGTTAAATCTTTATAAGATATTTTTTTTCCATAAGTATGTATTGTCATTAGAGTATCAAAGTGTCCTTCAATGGAATGCCACAATTCAAGACCATTTTTATTAGAAAGAAGCATGGGTAGTTCAGGAATGTCTTGAGTAGCTATAAGGACTGTTTTTGTTTTCATAATCCGCCATTTAAATCCGTAATATACTTGATACAGAATATAACCCAAGGGTACACCTAAACCTACAGTAAAGGCAGCTAAACCAGCTACTGCTGCTGGATTAGTAAATTTATTTACTATTGACATTAAATCGTAACCTACAACTGATAACTTAAATATCAAAACTGTCATAAAAAATATCCATCCTGGTATACCCCAGCGGATAACTTGAAATTCAGAATTCACTATTTCCCCACCTCACATTAAATATTCGAGAGAAATAGGCAAAATCCCTCCTGTGAAATTGTTGATAGTAACTATAAATAAGTACAAAGTCATTCTTTGAAGATTCATTTACTTTAACCTATTATAAGTAGCACCTATTACGGTTGCTTTTTCACTAAAGGGTAGCAGTTAGCAGGAATATAGTCCCTTTTAGTCGAATTAAATGGAAAAGTAAGTAAAGGGGACTGACATATGGAGTGGATTTATAAATACTTTAGCTATACTGCCGTTATTGCAGGATTAGGATTTTTAATTAAGTACCATATCCAGAAGAAAATAGATTCCTATTTCAATGCAGAATTAGAAAACCATAAACAAGAACTCAATAAGAAATTAGAAGATCACAAGAAAGAATTGGCTGTTATGACCGAAAAAGCCAAGTATGACTTAACTAGAAAATTATTCGATTTTGAAGCGTATGCAATAAAGAAACATACTATTTATCCAGAGATATTTCATCAATTGTATAACACTTTTGGTGAATTGTTTTTACTTACCAATAAAGTAAGTAAACTTGTTAGGGTAGATGAAAATCAACTTGATAAAGTATACAATTTTGATGGATTAGATGAAGTAGAAATAACCCAGAGGGATGAACAAGCCTTTAAAGTTTCCCTTAGAAAAAATGAAATAAATGAGTATTTTACAATAAATCAAATATATTTATCAGAAGAGGTTTCAGCATCTTGTCTGAATATATTGGATGAAATAAAGATGGTAAAATCAGAATTTGAATCTCAATTTAAAAAAAATATATTCACTCCTTCTTTCTTTAAGGAGAAAAATAAAAATATAAAGAAAAAAATAAAATTATTAAATAGGGTCATATACAAAGAGTTATCGTATAGTCACTTTGAGGAAACTGAAGAAAAAGCTAAACAATCATCTTAAGCATTCATTACGGGTGCTTTTTTACTATGGGAATAGCAGGTAATTACCCCCTCCCTGTCGAATTAAGGGTAGGTGAAAAGAGGGATTGTTAATGGAAGTAAATGATTTAATTAATGTTTTTGTCGAACAAAATAAGAGTTATAAAGAAATGCTGTTTTGGGCGTTAACAAGTATCATAACTATATTGGTTATATTCCTGACTGCAAACTTTTTTACTATGAGAAAGTTTAGAGAAGATGAAATTGAAAAAATTAAAACAGCAGTAATCCTGGATATTAAAACTAACTCACTTTCTGAATTAAAAGAGGAGTTAAATAAAAGCCTTACATTATCACTTGAAAAGCAGAAGATGGAATTAAAATTTAAGGTAGATCATATAGGTGAAAATCAAATTACTATTAAAAGGGATATTTTAGAAATGAGAGGGTTACTGTATCAGTTAGAAGGAGACCTGGATTTTGAAACAGAAATTTACTTTAATGCATTTACCAGTTATTTAGAGGCTGGAAATATTTTTGTAGAAGCAGATACAGGAGGTATTGATAGCATCTTATCGAAGTTACAAGAGAGTGCCGAAAACCTCGATGATATCTATGGTTCTGAGTTATCAGAATTTAACAGGTTTGCATCCCAATTAGAACCAGAGTATCATACTCAAGCAAATAAAATAATTAATATACTAAAAAGTAAAAAAAATTCATAAAAAACTCCAGGTGTATTTTTTATTAGATTCATATCCTCAAATATAAATAATAAGTAAAAAGCCTAGCCCATTACAGGCTAAGCAGATTTACCGCAAGATCGATTATTGCTATCGCTAGCCCTAAGTTAATCTTACTTGGAGTTGGGATTCGTAGAGACATCTTAAATTCCATTTTGATGTTCATTTGCCTTCACCCTTTAGAAAGGGCCTGATTACTGCCGAAGCAGAACCTCTTCCTCTTAAGAAATTCCTTCAAGAGAACTGATTTCTATCATACTATATTTTACCTAGAATTGACTAGTGTGGAAAAATATTCTTGTGATTTTATAGGAATTTACGCCCTCCCTGCCGAATTAAAGTAGGTGAAATGGAGGAGTGATGAAAATGGAAGAATCACAATACTTAAGAACATGGCAAGAGGAATTAGAGAGAGAGAATGTAGAACATCAACGTAGTTTGGATAAATTCCTAAATGAAAGAGAAATGCTACTCGCAAAGAGGGGCATTCTGTCAGAAATATTTTTTCAATCTAGTAGCAATAAGGAGATTGAAAAGTTTAAAGTTCATAGTGGTTATAATGAGATCGTCAGTAGCTTAGAAAAATTAGAAGGTCAAACGCAATACGAATTAGAAGAGAACCTTAGAATAAAGATTCGTTACAATAAGCATATAATTAGTAAGATTAAATTACAGGTACAGTGAGAAGTAACGAAGCACCCATCTTCAGGGTGTTTTTATTTTACCTCTGCACAACCAGCTAAGAGGGGCTGAAGCTTTGGTAAATAAGAATAGTTACGATTTATCACTTGTGTAAATGTGTGCGAATCCAGTACGGGTTAATTACCAACCTGCATCTCTTCCACGCCCTATTTACACAGCCAATCTGAAAACCTTTTTACGCACAATGTCCTCCCTGCAAGCAAAAAAAGGCTAACACTGGTCAGAGTGTCGCCTCGTATTCTTTCACCTTCTTATAAAATGTAGCTTTCTTCATGTCCACTTCTTCCATGAACTTAACAGCTGTGATCTTCCCAGCTTTCCATTCCTTGTACAACTTGTCCCACTCTTTAGGAAGTTCCATCACCGGTCTACCTAAATGCTTACCTTTAGCTTTAGCAACCGCTATTCCCTCAGATTGACGCTGTTTAATATTAACTCTTTCCTGTTCAGCCATTGACGTATAAACCTCTATGATGATGTTGTTAATCATGTCGATAACCCATTCGTTTCCTGCTGGTACGTCCTGCATAGTGGTAGGAAGGTCGATAATTTTAACCCTGATTCCTTCTTTTTTGAAGTGTTCTAAGTAACTCTTAATCAGGTCTTTATTACGTCCTAGACGGTCAATAGACTTAATGAAAAGTGTATCGCCAGCCCTCATAGCTTTAAGCATGTTCTGAAATCCCTCACGTTCCATATCCTTACCGCTTGCCTTATCACTGTATATGTATTTTTCGTCCGTTACATAGGACTTTAAAGCTTCTAGCTGTCTATCTAAATTCTGTTCCTTTGATGATACCCGTACATAGCCGAAATTGATTCCCATGAAAACCGCCCTTTGTCTATTTGATAAGTCTTAATATACACCAACCGTACATAAAGGTCAATTAGTTTATAGACGTTTATAAAGGTTTATTTCAACCACTTAATAGACGCTATCTAAGTTGTTTCTTTACCGTCTATTATGGTGTACCTTTATCGACTATTTATAGCAGATTTTTTTAATATTTTTTTTGAACATTCACTCGCTGCTAATCAACTTTAGTACAAACGAGGTTGAAAAAGGAAGCGTTCAAACAATATCAGGGGTGACAACCCATGTATACAATATTACCTAAAAAATAAAAAATCTTAATAATATTAGAATTAGTGGAGATATACGGCGAAGTAGATTTATTTGAAATAGTCTAAAATACTTTGACCCAAGTTGGTCATATCAATGAAGCCAGTAAAAAACGTAACTACCATTAATAAAACAAGTACAAAGTGTGGATTTAAATTGTTAAATAATTCTTTTTGGGATCTTTTATATATATCAACGTTACCACCTACTAGACGTCCAGATATTGCTAGGTTTTGGAAATTCGTCATAAGTAAATTAATAGTAAATTCATCCTTAGGATTAAGTAATAACGGTTTAAACCCAGTATTTTTCCCAAAATCTTCGTTAAAAACCTCAATGTCTAAATCTACTGGTTTTGTTTTGTTAACATTAATCTCATATACCATTGGCAATTTAGTATTATTTTCATTATTAAATTTTAGGATAATATCCTTCTCGAAATCATCCCTTTTAATAGGTTCGTTACCACTATTTATAAACTTAACTGAAACCATAGTTAAAGTATCTGTTATTTCTGTATTATTCTTATAATAAATTTTAATATCATGATTTAACTTTTCAACAACTGGTTTTGCAAACTCCACCTCATACGCCAACAACTTTTTCTTTTTGTTTTTGAAAAAGAATAAAGTAGAAAGGAATGCCGATAGCAAAATACCAAATATAGTAACAGAATATTGTTTAAAAAAATCCAACATTAGTACCCTCCAATTATATTAACAATAGTATATTCAACCCACTACAATTATAACATTTTGTGGGTCAATTAGAAGAGATTAGGGAAAACAGACCTTAAAAGGTAACTTATATTCTACAAGTTGAAAAAGCTTGGGAAGAGTACGCATTTAATGTGGAATTGATTTAACAAGGAAACTAAGAACTAAACCTAGTGAGTTTGAAAAGAATACCCTACCTTAAAGAAGATACAGCAGAATACTTACCTGATTCACGGATTAACATTGGGGATGACATAATAGACCATGATACAGTGGCAGAGATATTAAAAGATCAAAAAGTGACACGGCAAAAACAAACCCCAAGTGGTGGGGGTCTTGTAAATCACGCCTGACAGTCACAAGTAAAAGCACTGTTAACCACCTAACATAAGCCCGATACAGCCCAACAGTGAATGCAAGGAAGGACAGATAATACAACAGCGACAACAAAAGCGATAAGAAACGAATAAAGAACAATGATATATAGAAAGAACTAACAATAGTAGATCACATCACAGTTACTCCAATGAGGCTTGGAAGGGGTACATGGGTGGGGCGACCCTTCCCATACCTGCCGTCTGCTGTCTGAAAAATATAGCTATCAGTTTTGAAAGTATTAGATGGAAGTTACTGGTAAACTTAAGGGTGGTTACTGAAATCACAACGAGACTAACATTAAGTGAGTCTAGTTAAGGATGTTGCTGAGGGAGGTTCTACGCAACTTATCCTAAACTTGATGGGTGATTGTATTGTTGGTTTGAAATGGTGAAGAGGTACTTATGGTTTGGGCTAGTAAAATACATTGACTACCCTTTTAAAAAATTTCACCAGTTTTTTGAGGACTTATTAAGACAAAAGAAAAAAAGCAGAAATTAAGTAAATTCACTTAACCCCTGCTTGTTTCAGGTACTTTATCGATGTTGGTCGACTCACACCAACTTCAATAGCAATCTTTGACCTACTAATCCCTTGTTCTGCAAGTAAAATCATTTTAGCTATATCCTGGGCGGTTACAATCCGGTTATATCGCTTGGTATCTCCTGTTGGAATTGAAGAGGAATAACAAACATGACGCTGATCTTCTTTTGTCAGTAACCATTTTGGTCTGGAATAGAATCTCTTGAAACATTCGCTACACTCATGGAGAATGATGGCCTTCTGATTTACAAACCGTTCTATGGGTTGCACCTTGCCAAAATATCTTTTATCTAAATCCTTTTGGTACGCACGATTCTCGACCTCATATTTTCCAAGGTATAGCAGATGGGCCTTATACTCTTTCTCTGGTTCAATGGAGACAAGGACTGTACCTGACGTTTGTTTGAATCTCTGTTTAAGTTGTCGCTTCATGCGTTTACGTTTCTTCTTACTATTTGCCATGTTAATTCCCCCTTATATCGAAGATCAGCCCCCTTTTTTCGGGATTTGAATACCTAGGTAGCTACCTCTAGTTTTAAGCCCTTAGAAACGTTGATATGACGCTATTCTTTAATAGCTGATTTTCTACTTTTAGTAGCATATAAACGCTTGTTATTCCTATTGGATATTGACTTGCAAGTATCACCGCAATACTGCACACGGTAATTGTCAGTTTTAAAGATTCTGTTGCATCCTTTGCACTTCTTAGATGAATAACTGGTACTCTGTTTTAAGATCTGTACTTGATACTCTTCTTGTAGCTGTTCGTCACTTGGCAAAACGGCTGCTTCGAAGTATGGACACCGCAATCCTTTACTAATTGAACCGTTAACTACAGGACACCTTTGTTCACCTAAACATTTGCCGTTGAAGAAATTAGTACAGTTCTTTTCGGCAAGCTTAGAACATGCGATAACAGTGTTTTTATGACCTCGTTCCATTTGTGCCACTTCCTTTCCCCTTAAAATAGAAGAACCCACCAGATTAACTGGCAGGGTCGGTTTGTTGGTATCTTTAGTTATTGATTAAATCCGTAATTAACTTGGCCGCTTCTACTTTGTTCTCAAATTCAGCGTTCTCAGCTTCAATACGTTTAACCAATTCTTCCTTAACTTCGCTTGTCTTCAGGCGTTCAATCAGTGCTTGTTCGACCGCCTTGTTATCAATAGGAGATGCGGTGTCTACATAGTCAGACCCTAGAAGTTCATTCTGCATTGCTACACCGTACTGCAAAGCCAATACAGGAGGTAACTCTTGAAGTACTTCCTTATTGCCATTCTTCAACTCTTCTAATACGTTTGGATTCCACTTCACTGCATTATCAAGTAATGTCATTTGTCATCAATCCCCTTAGCTTCTTTGACTTTTTGAGTCATCGTAGGTTCAGTTCCTTGTCCAGCTTGTTGTATATGAGAACGGTGAAGTACAATATCTTCGCTAGACAATGACGGGTAAAACACATTTCTATCGAATGCGTATCTGATTTGTGTGCCATGGCCCATCGCCTCTACCACTGCATCGTCTTGGATAACGTCCCATACATCGTCCCTAATCTCATTGTATTGCTTGGTAACTTCCTGACCCATATCAGAGAGTGCTTTTAAAAGGTCGTATTTATATGTCTCAACCATGGCGTTAATATCGAAGAACTCACTATTTGCCCCACGATCTTCTCCAATTGCAGTACGAATTAAAGGTGCATGTTTAATCTTGGAAGTTAGTTTACTGGCAGTTGTTTCAGCAAGGACACCTTTCGTTAATTCGATTTTCTTAGCCACATCAATTTCCTGCATTTTCAAGTACACTTTTTGACCTACACCGGCAACTTCCTGTGAAGCAAGGTTATCAGCAAGTTCCTTTTCCAACTTCGCTAACTCTTCACGAATGAACGCTTCCTCTGCTTCGATATTAGCAACCTCTTCCTTGTAAGCTTGGAGGGCTTTTGGTGCTTCGTTGAACAATTTCAATTCTTTGATACTTTTGTCGATTTCCTTGCGGTCTGTTTTGATAATCATTTTCCATTTCCCCTTTGTGTTTGATATTCTTCACGTAATTCAATAGTCTTTCGTATTGCGGTAACCTCTGAATCATTCAAAAGTAGTTTCTGACAAGCTAATAGAAACCGATTTGAATTAATTTCTGTGAATGGCAGCTGTCCGTTTTCAATTCGGCTAAGAACTGAATAATCCACGCCCATGTATTTCTCCATGTCCTTCAATGTCAAAGAACGTAGTAATCTCACTTGCTTCAAATAACGATAGTCCAAGTGATAATCTTGCATGCTGTTTCACCTCTCTTATAGTTGGATACAAATAAATTGCACTTGACGGCATAAAAAAAGCGTCAAGCACTAAGCCCAACACTTTAATCAAAGGAAGAATACCAATGTCTACCGTCCGTAGAAAACCATAAATGACTTTCCTAATATACTTGTCTGTTAGACCCCCCTCATAAACAGGTCATAGATGAAAATTTATTGCTTTTTCAATTCCTTCAAATATTGCCTAACCGCTGTTTCTACAATTTCATATACCGTTCTGTCATGAACGATTGCTGCTTATTGGTGACAATGTACCTTGAAATAATGGCTGAAAAATCAAAAGGGTTCACAGGGATTCACACAAAATAACGTGTCTATAAAGCCGATAGGAGGGCGTTAGCATTTCGCCCTATTAACTACTTTTTTTAAATTTAAACACCTTAGAATAGGCATGTGAGGGCGTTACGGATGTACTGTGTAAACAAGTCAGTCTTCATCCAGTAACTCAATTTTTCGTAACAGTTCTTCCTCTGCCTCTGAAAGTTCCACATCACAGTCTTCATACCAGTTTTTTGACTCCATTAAACGTGACAAAGCTATTAAGCGTTTTTCATCCGTCTTGGCATAGACCACATCCAGAATAAGTCGTTCCTCATTATTGATAAAGCATTCAAAATTAGTTTTCATTGTCGTACCTCCAAAGTTTTTTTTGGACTTCGTTCGCCCGTATATGAAAGTACTTGCAATTGAAAACAGTTTTGGGACATGCACAGTCAAATTAATATAATAATCCCTCAGGTTACTAACTAGCATCCCCAATGGATATCTCTAGTTAATAAGTACAAATAGTGTCACCTTTATAACAGTAAGAAAATTTATAATTTCTACAAGGATAGTTTTATTCAGTTAAATCCTTACTATTTCTCATATCTTTCACCTTCAAGCCATTTTCGAAATGGATCGTTTCTGCATCCTTTAATTCTTTCGTCTCAATAGCTTTAAACGTTGGTGTTATCGATTCCTTTTCCAAATCTAAAGGTGCAATGATTAGCGAATCTTTATATGAGGTGATTACGACAAATAGATGTTCTTTCTCTTTTATAACCATATACTCTTCGGTATTTGATGCAGTATATTGACCTAATACAGATGAAGCTGCGATCATAAGTATTATAACGGTAATAAATACAGCAAAAGGCGTACTGACTCTTCTAAAAGCGTTAATATATTCTGACTGAACAAATCTTTCAATCGGTCTTAACCTAACCAATAGGAAATAAGCTACTTTCGTCCATTCCCAAGTTGCTGCTAATAGTATAAAAAGTACAAAAGCACTAAATAGATATGAGGTCATTGTATTTGTGTCTATTTCGATAAAGGTTTCTGGCAACTTGTAATAGCTTTTGTAACCCCTTTGATAAACATAAACCAAGCCATAACTAACTACTGTTAAAATTAGTATGGTGATAGCTGGATCTTTAAATTTATTCATAGACAGTAAGCCCTCATTTCGGTTGTTAATCCTTGTGGCTTTAAAAGGATGGAAAGTCAGTAATACCAGTACTTCACGAACTTTAATAATCCCATTTTTAATAATCCCTATATGGAGTGATTAACAAGTACTCATTTCAGGGATTAACTCAATTCAGTGCAGGCGTCAAAAATCGTACAGGTTCATTTAGGGTTAATCCCTTAATTTGTGACTTTCAGAAACCCAATCATATCAACTACTTTTGTTAATCCCTAAATTTGTGATTATAAATCACCTGTTTTATGAGTGCTATTGACGAACTATAAAGAGAAGAACCTTAAAGATGACTAACCTTAATTAAACTAATAACAGTACTAAGATAAAAACATTACAGCTTCGCTGGTGCAAAGAACGCACTAACTAACTAATAAATAATAATTCACTTACAATAGCTATCATAGTAATAAATAGTCTTTGAAATATGGCGAAGGTTACGAAGTAAGCAAGCAATGTTCTTGATCTTAATCTTTAATGGATAATTCTATAGCAGCAGTACATAATAATTAAATCTCTCGTCCCCCTTTCCTTAATTGAATTGGGGGATTTTTTTATGACAGAATGACTCCCATTGTAAAAATAAATGCGGTAACTAATCCTAAAAGAAATAGCAAAATTCTCCTTACTACCGTTGGGGAAAATTCATACGTAAGGTCAAGTATCACTTCAATCAGGCTTGAAGAAGTACCTGTATACATATCATCGATCTTATTTTTATTTCCAAAAACAGCATACCCCATAAGAAAATACCCCAGTATTGCAAATATCCCTAAACTCACTTTTAACCACATTTTAGTAATCTCCCAGAAGTTATTTTACGTTATGGCTGCCTTTCTTTCCCCACCTAAATAGTGAACTGTACGGTAGCTTCAACAGATTGATTTTAACGTTCGGCATACACCTGTCACAGTAATAAGAAACATTATTTTTCCCCTGTTCGAACAGTGGGGTTAGATCGCTAAGATTATCCCAAACAGCACAAAATTCGCACATCTTTCTTTCTGTCATTGTGATTCTCCATTCAATATATTCTCCTAAGCTACCGCCCTATCGTTATAATCCCGATGAATGGAAAGTTTATAGTTGTTATTTCAGAATAGAAAAAGGTGTTAATTGCAGTAGCACCTCTTTTTATTACTTCTAATATGTATAAAAAATCCCTTCTCCGTTTTCTATTTTTTTGATAATCTCTTCCTCAATTTCAGATGCATTTTTATCATAATTTTCCTTATATTGATCGAAAGCTTTAACAGTTTTGATGCTATCAAGATCACTATTAGCTTTAGTATAAAATGCAAGATTAAGTTCTATGGTATTATCGTGTACCTCTTCTGATATTTCGCCCCTTAAGTATTGTTGTTCTAACTCTAAAATATTAGATCGTTTACTAATTTCATTACTTACTTCTTCCAAAGTAATAAGATATTCAGCACGCTTTTGATCCAATGATTTAATATCTGGATTTTCACTTTTCCTCGGATACCCATCATTTATTAAATCAATATTATATTCATCATTTATCAATTCCCAATTTTGGATGCATTTTTGTAAACTAGGAGAAAGCTTTGAATATAGATCAATATTTTGTGAAATAAAAGATAAGAAAGGTTCTTTTATTTTAATTATCTTTTTGTTGTCAGGGCTATTCTTGTCTGTTTCACTCGGTTGTTCTTCTTGATTATTAGAAGTTCCCTTTTCTTCTATCTCATTTACAATCTTATCGACCTAGACATAGCATTAGCGTTGTTAACCTCACGTTTCTCTTGTTCATATTTGGCTACATATAAATCCAGAAGGGCAGCAACTTTTTCCTTATCTTCTTCTTTTTTTACCAACTCAGAGGTATATAAAGATACACTGAAACCAATATACGTAGTTAATAAACCAGTCAGGCAAGACCATAGTATTGTGGTTGCATCAAATTCTTTTTTAACTTCTTTTAGTTTTGTTTTATGTTTAAGCATAAATATAAATCCAACAATAAATATGATGATTATGAAAAGTGAGATTACTATAGTAGTTGGAATTATGCCTTCGGTTTTAATATAGAACCAATTAAACCCTTGAATCAAAAAAATGACTATTACTGTACTTATAGGGATTAAAGCGACAAAGAAAAGAGTATCCATTATTTTCATATATTTTGTTTTGTTAGTGAATTTTTTTAATTCCTTTTTTAGCAGGTTTGGTGTTCTGGTTCTGGGTGGTAACATTGGTTCCATAATACTTTCTCCTTTATGAAAATTCATTCGTACAATTTCAAACCCATTTATTATATTTATAGGAAACAACCTTTATGTAAATTCAAATCAACAAATTTTACCAACAACACTTTCATAGACAATATTAACATATTTCTCTTCACACCTAAGCAAATATCCTTCTGCCCTGTCCATGAACTTTTAAATAATTCCTTGATTAGAAATGATTAACCATTATATAATAAAAGTCGGAAACATTGTTTCGGAAACGTCAGACACTTTTATTTAATATTTACGGATGGTATACCGTAAAAGCATGGAAATTGCCGTTATAATACGATTTATAAACAGTCCAAGCCTACTTGTTAAGGAAACTGTAATAAGCAGTACCTCCTAAGCTGTAGGTCGTAGGTTCGATTCCTATCTGGGACGCTAATTAAAAACCCTGTTACAATGCGGTTCTTCCGCATAGTAACAGGGTTTTTTCTGTGATTTATGGTGCGATTAGACAAAGTTAATCACAAGTTCATATAAAAAAATCCGAGCCCTGTAAAACACAGAACCCGGATTTTTTATTTTAAAGATAACCAGCAGTTCCAAACAAAATTCCCGTTAGCTATACTTACTTTCCATCTAAGCCTATCTCGTTGATTTTTTCATCAAAAATAGGTCCGAAACTTTCAGAATAAGTATTCGTTAAATGTCTATTGTCCCGGTAAATTATAACATTACCAATAATGGGCTGAAATTTACCGTTCACTTTAAAGTACTCTGTTAAGTCAATTTTATGCAATGATTTATTCTCTTTTTCAAATTGTCTCCAAAAGCTTTCGTCTTTCTGATTATCTACTGAATTCATTTTTTTTGTTGTTTCTTCTATTCCATGTGTTTCTAATGATTCCAGTACATTAAAACTATATCTTGGATCATCACGAACCGCTAACACTTCAATACCATATTCATCTTTAACATACTGCAGCTGACCAACCATTTGTTGTTGTATTTTATTATTAGGTGAATCAGAAGCTGTGGCGTGAGAAATAACAAGATCTACATCTGAATCCTTTAGATAATCGAGAACATTATTGACCCAGATACCTTTCAAATCATCATCCGCATAACCTGTTGAAAAACGTGTACCTGAACGAGTCATATTCAATACACGATAATTGTCATCTTTTGTTGCTTCTAAAATGGCACCTAACCAATGCTCTGAATGGGAACTGCCGATCAGGGCAATTGTAGCATCGTAATTTTCAGTTTCGCCATATTCCCCAATTTTCAAGTCACTTTCCTTTAACCCTTGGTTACTGCCGTCCAAATGCGCTTTTGGTAAATCATCAAAGACTTCAGAATATGATGGAATTGGTTCTTGATCAGGTATATCGTCAGGGTTTTTCACAGCTAACGCTCCTGGATAATTTTTATCGTTTATATTATTTTCCAGCTTATTTTGATCGATATATACCCCAATTAAAAGAGATGCAATCAAGAGTACATTCACACTGCCCATTATCCCGATTCTCTTGAATGAGAATTTATTATCCTTTGAGCTTCGAATTGGCTCTTCTATATATCGAGTCATTAAAAATGAAAGGGCAATTGATGAAAGGATAATAAGCGTTCCGACGATGAATCCTGGAGTTTCCTGGACATTATAACGATAGAACTCCAATAATACCCAATGCCACAAGTAGATTCCAAAAGCGATTCCACCTAGCTTCACCATTACGGGTGAACCTAAAAAGCGTTTTACACCATATTTTGTATCGCGTGTACCAGACAAAACAATGAATAATGCGCAGGTCATTGGCCATAAGGCAATATACCCCGGAAACATTTCAGATACATTGAAAACTATTCCCGTTAAAATTAAACCGATTAATCCAAGCCACCCTATCACTGTTGCTATATATTTATTTACCTTAATCAATGATAAATTGATACAGAGCAAACTGCCTAAAGCAAATTCCCACACACGTGTCATCGTTATGAAATATGCCCATGGCTGATTGACAGAGGTTAAATATATGGAATATATAAAAGAGGAAATAAATAATATTCCTAAAATCGCATTAATTAATGTTTTAACTTTAGTTAATTTATATTTTTTTATTAAAAATAAAATCAAAGTGAATAATAAAAACCAAATTATATAAAATTGTCCTTGTATAGACAAAGCCCAAAAGTGCTCAACAGGTGTTTTCATTTGACTGGAATCTAAATAATCCGTGCTCGAAAAAGCCAGTTGCCAGTTTTGATAGAAAAACATGGAGGCAAATACTTCATGTATAGTTTTATCCAAAATTGATTTAGGTAATAAAAACCAACTTAAAACGAGAACAATGGCAAGAATAAAAAATACAGAAGGAAGTAATCTTTTCATTAATTTTGTGACATATGGAAGAAAACGAAATTCCCCTGTTCGATTGATTGTTGAAACAATTGAAGTAGTAATAAGAAAACCTGAAATTACAAAGAATACATCAACCCCGCCAGAAACACGATTAAGCCATATATGATAAACCGCCACCAGCAGTGCGGCAACAACGCGTAACCCTTCGATTTCGGGTCTGAACTTACTCTCAGTATTTATTAATTTTTGATTCATTTGATTCTATCTCCTACCTTTTGTCATGCATACAATTTAAAATTATATCACTTTACAATAATGATTTGTCAACATAGTAGATAAGGTTCTTTAATATTCACAAGTACGGATTTTTTTCCAACTTTTCAACCAAGGCCCCTTACAGAAAATGTCGTTGCATGGGCACGAAGCTTACAACAGAAGGTTGCTTTATAAAAAAAAGTCAGTCCACCATGGTGCACTATGGATATTTGAAAGCAGACGCAAACTCGGCATGTTACAACTTGCTATTTCAGAAACATAATCATATTTTTTTTAAAATATATGTTTTAACCTGTCCTATCCGGGTATATAAATACTGTAAGACATTCTCACCAAAGGAGATGATAGTGCACGATGAGTACAATCAGAAGCCAATGGAACAAAGAGAATGACGCAGCGGTGTTTAGTCCCGGTGATCAGCGTTAGAGTCAATTGAAGAGTTGGATGATAATCAAGCATGGGAATTACTAGTCTTCTCATCCAAAGGAGGAGGATACGATCATGAGTATTTACAGCCTATGGAATCCAGAGAATGATGAAGCAATTTTCAGTCCAGGTGATCAGAAGCCATTCAGTACGCTCATACGAGTAGATACGGATAAACACACACACTGACAAAACACTTGAATATGAATTACATGGCACCGTACTGAATGAAATTTAACAGATGCAGCGATATATGGAAAGGGATGGAGCGAGCGCTCCATCCCTTTCTGCCTTTTTCTTTTATACCCATTTTGCCACTTCACCTTGTTGTCGGAAAGATGGGCCTGCCCAAGGAACTTTGCCCAGACCTGTTCCATGCATATAACCCATAAAAAAGAGCCCTTTCACCATGGAGCTAAAGGTGAAGGGCTCTTTTCTTTTATTTATCGAATTTCAGTTTGGCCAAGGCATCCGCCAATCAGTATTGATCGGCTCTTCTTTATTATGCTTTTTCATATAATTGGATACTTCATTTTTGGATACTTTTTGATTCTTATTTTGCCCTCTTCGTTTATTGTAAGAAGAAATTTTTTCGTAAAAACCGCATTTACAGGTGAATGTCTCTGCTTCTCCTTGACCGCGCATTTCTATCTTTTTATGACATTGTGGGCATCTGGCATTTGTTACACGTGAAACACTTTTTTTGTGGCCGCATTCACGATCTTGGCAGACAAGCATTTTACCCTTTTTACTATTCACTTCAAGCATCACCTTGCCGCAATCAGGGCATTTCGTTCCTGACAGGGACGAATATGGAATATCTCCTACTTTAAGATTTATTCAATATAGAAACTACAATTTCTCCTAAAAAAGTAAATGAAATTCCCAGAGAAAATACACGCTAAAAAAAGCAGTTGGACTTCTCAAACAAGCAATGTCTATTATTCCCACTAAACAGGAGTGTATGGGGCAATTTCCTCCTTGAAATTATGTTATATTAGACGGTAAATAGTTAGTAAGGGAGTTTGAACAAATGTCAAAAAGTGTGGTAATTGCTGAGAAGCCTTCAGTTGCACGTGATATCGCAAATGTATTGAAGTGTAATATAAAAGGCAATGGATTTTTAGAAGGCGATAAATATATCGTTACGTGGGCATTAGGACATTTAGTTACACTAGCAGATCCAGAGGCATACGATATTAAATATAAAACATGGAAACTGGAAGACCTTCCTATGCTTCCTGAACACATGAAGTTAGTTGTCATGAAACAAACAGGAAAGCAATTTAATACTGTTAAAACACAATTAAATCGCAGTGATGTAAATGAAGTAATTGTGGCTACTGATGCCGGGAGAGAAGGAGAATTAGTTGCACGTTGGATTATTGATAAAGCAAAAGTTCATAAGCCTATCAAACGACTCTGGATTTCTTCTGTAACAGATAAAGCTATTAAAGATGGATTCAATAACTTAAAGCCTGGTAAAGCTTATGAAGACTTGTATATTTCTGCAGTAGCACGTTCGGAAGCAGACTGGTATATCGGTTTAAATGCAACTCGTGCTTTAACAACAAAATTTAATGCACAATTAAACTGTGGACGTGTTCAAACACCAACAGTTGCAATGGTTGCAGCACGTGAAGAGGAAATTGCGAATTTCAAACCTCAAACCTATTATGGAATTGAAGCCCAAACAGATGGACTTAATTTAACGTGGCAAGATGCAAGCGGAAATAGTCGTAGCTTTAATAAAGAAAAGACCGACGCAATCGTGAAATCACTTGGAAGTAAAGATGCGACTGTTGTTTCCATTGACCGTAAGGCAAAGAAAACATTCGCACCTGGTCTATATGATTTAACAGAGTTGCAACGTGATGGGAATAAACTTTTTGGCTATTCTGCCAAAGAAACATTGAACATTATGCAAAAATTGTACGAGCAACACAAAGTCTTAACTTATCCCCGTACAGATTCCCGTTATTTATCTTCTGATATCGTTAGTACGCTTCCAGAGCGTTTAAAAGCTTGTGCTGTAGGTGAATATCGTTCACTTGCAAACAAAGTGTTAAATAAGCCTATTAAAGTTTCAAAAGGGTTTGTAGATGATAGTAAAGTGAGTGATCACCATGCCATCATTCCAACTGAAGGTTATGTAAATATTTCATCCTTCACTGACAAAGAACGCAAAATCTACGACCTTGTTGTGAAACGTTTCTTAGCTGTTTTATTCCCTGCATTTGAATATGAGCAATTAACAGTGCAAACGAAAATCGGGGATCAAAAGTTTATCGCTAAAGGAAAAACAGTGATTCATTCTGGCTGGAAAGAAGTTTATGCGAACCATTTTGATGATGAAGAATCAACAGATGATGTAAAAGAGCAGTTATTACCTCGTATTGAAAAAGACGATGTATTAAAGACAAAATTAATCACTCAAACGTCAGGTCAAACAAAGCCCCCAGCACGCTTTACTGAGGCGACTTTACTATCAGCAATGGAAAACCCTGCGAAATTTATGAAAACAAACGATAAGAAGCTTGTAGACACGTTAAGATCGACTGGAGGACTTGGTACAGTAGCTACTCGTGCTGATATCATCGATAAATTATTTAATTCGTTCTTATTTGAAAAACGTGGCGGTAAAGAAATCTATATCACATCTAAGGGGCGTCAGCTTTTAGATTTAGTCCCAGAAAAATTAAAATCTCCTGCGACAACAGCTGAGTGGGAACAAAAGCTCGAGCTAATCGCAAAAGGGAAACTGAAAAAAGACGTGTTCATCAATGAAATGAAAGATTACACAAAAGAGATTGTCAGTGCAATCAAAACGAGTGACAAAAAATATAAACATGACAATATCTCTACGAAATCTTGTCCAGACTGTGGGAAGCCTATGCTTGAAGTGAATAGCAAAAAAGGCAAAATGCTCGTCTGCCAAGATCGTGAATGCGGTCATAAAAAGAACGTGGCACGCGTAACCAACGCACGCTGCCCTCAATGTAAAAAGAAAATGGAACTACGTGGTGAAGGCGATGGTCAAATCTTCACATGTAAATGCGGATACCGCGAGAAACTATCTGCTTTTGAAGCAAGACGAAAAAAAGAGTCTGGTGGAAAAGTGGATAAACGTTCCGTTCAGAAGTATTTAAAAGAGCAGGAAAAAGAAGCCGAACCGATTAATAATCCATTTGCCGACTTATTAAAAGGGTTTAATTTAGATAAATAATAAATTTTTGCCCTCCACTCCCGAAAATGTGGATTTAGGGAGTGGAGGGCAAAACATTCGAATTAATTTCCGCAACCCAAAACGAGACAATAACCAAATCTTTTAAATGCCCTGTCTATGTCCATTTTAGATAAAGAACGTACATAATCTTCGTAAAATTAGTGATTTGAAAGCTATATGAGGTGAAAGCTGCACGTACGGTGTGGAGCAGAACAAAAGATGAAGATATATCGTTATTACGTGTCAATTTACGCCTATTTTACAGGTGTTAAGAAGAAAGAAACATTTTTATTAGTCGAAAATCCACTTTGGTTAAGTTCCAACCATGTATTCTCCTTCAGGTCAATTTCAAACTGATTGGCATCTCCAAAGGAATCACCTCCTATAATTTTTTGCAAATCATCAGATATGATTTGGAACCATGGATCTTCCTTTAATGATTCATTATTCCTAGCTTCATAAGTAATGGTATACTTTCCAGATTTTATTTGTTTACCAATTGTATAGAAACCAGAATGATGTATTTTATAGACATCACCATCTTTACTAACTGGTGAAAAAGCTGATTTTTTTAACTTAATTGTTCCTTTTCCACTAACTTGGGCTTTATTTTCATCATAAAGTTTCAAACCTAAAAAATGATCACCATCCGAAAGTTGAGTACCATTAAAATAATTATCACCATCGCTTGTCACGTCATAATACCCCTCTGGAATATCGTTTCCTACATGGAAGTTGCCTTGTGTGAGTCTGTATTCGATACCTCCGCCCTTGATTTTTTTTGTTTCAAGGTGTTCATTTGGCGTAAGAGATTTTATGAATTCCGGTATGGATATGATTGTGAGTAAACATACAAATGTGATAACCAAAAAAATCATTTGAGATTTTCTCATCATTTTAACCGTCCATTACTAATTTCTATAACTTCATCACAAATCGGGAAAACATCATCTTTATTATGAGTGGCAATAATGATGGTTGCTCCTCTCTCCCGTTCTTCTTGCAATATATCAAGTACTCGTTCCACACCTTTTTCATCAATTGCATTAGTTGGTTCATCCAATAAAATAATTTCAGGTTTTTCAAAAATGGCTTGTGCTATATTCAGTCGCTGCTTCATACCTAGAGAATATTTTCTTACTTTCAATGTACCGAAGCGATCCAGCTCAAGTCTCTTTATGGCGTGTTGTATATCTTCGAGCGACGCTGCTTTCTTAATCGCAGCCAAAATTTTCAAATTAGTCTCAGCATCATTGGGGAAGCAATTCGAGATTTTCAATAATAATGCCGATACTTGGCGGAAACGAAATATCTTTATGCAATACTTTTTCATTAATGGTTACACTGCCTTCAGTTGGAATAATAAGTCCAGCTATCGCCCGAAGCAACATGGTCTTACCAGATCCGTTTTTTCCAATCAAACCATAGATTCTCCCTTTTTCGAAGGTGTAAGTGATGTTTTGTAAAACATTATTTTTTTTTAACTTCTTTGATAAGTCATGGACTTCAATCATTATAATTCCTCACATTAATTCTATTTTTTTTATTCTTATTACGGAAAGACAAAGCAGAAACAAAATAATAACAACTAAAAAAAGCCCCGGCTCATTTAATTGGCCTATCGTTTCCTGCAAGTTAGGATTAGCAATAATGCCATTGCGAAAACTCATTGAAAGGTTCGGGAAAAACACATGAAACAGCACTTTTTTTTGAGTGAAACCTTCAACAATCGTTATTGATAGAAGCACATAACAATTGGTTAATATAAACGCCAATTGAGATTTCATATACAGTTCCAATATCATTTGCATGGATAAAATAGCCATGATTGTTAACACATAAAACAATATACCTTCAAACAGGTGTGTCAATTCAAGTACAGGATCCGAATCCAACATTGTTTGAAAAAAAGTTGTAGCGATTAATTGAGAAAAAACTAAAACCAGTACAACCCTCCACATATGGATGGCTTTAGACATTAGCCATGAAGTCCTACTTTTCCCCCTTAAAATGATATATTTTCCGTAATCAAATAATGAATCCGAGATGTGCCCTAGTAAAATGAAGCTACTTGCCCCTATCGATATATACCAGCCCGTTAAATAGGTAACTAAGTGAGGATAACTAACTGGTGTCGGTACGCCATCCAAAAAAGGAAAGGAAGAATGAGCTAAACTATCATTCATGAAATATACATATTGGATGAGTGCAACAATAAACAAGATGATCGCTTCATTTCTAAATTGAGTCATTTTTCAGGTAATCCTTCCTTTGAAACATGTTCCACCCAAAAACAAGCAGGACTACGACAATCGTTATTTGGCGCAAATAAATCGTTACTATACTGTACATATCACCAGAAGCTACTAATAATAAAACGATATTTGCTAAATCTCGGATCGGTGTATACAACTCTTGCATGCCTAACTTATTGAAAAAGAAAGTCAATGTCACAATAAAAAACACAAAAGAGTAAGATAATATATCTGAATTTAGGATCGTTTTAATCGCTATATAAAGAAGAGCTAGCGAGAAATAATAAAAAACAAGACCAAGAAACTCACATAATAGGATCTGAACAAAACTTACATCTTTTAAAAAAACACTCCCCAAATAGAAAAAGTTATAGCAACTTAAAATGAAAAGATGGATTGTAACGAAAATAAGAACTGCATAGAAAGCATTTAGAACATCCTTCCGATATTTTGCACCACGCATTAAATATCTAACTGTTGCTGCTGCATGACTTGGAGTTGCAGTGCTTTTTACGAACATCAAAAAAGGATAAGTGAAAAATAGCACATGTGCTTCGATTGAATTCGGCGAATATATATTAGAGTTCATTGAGAGAAACCTGTTATAAAGTGGTTGAAGATGAACAAAGTCACTTGTTTGTTTATACCAAAGCACCACCATAAAAAGGAATAAAGAGAGAGTTGAAAGCAACCGTTTATATTTCATTTATCTTCACCTCATGGAGGTACGTCAATATATACAGAATAAGAAAAGCAAGAGTTGACGTAATAAAAATGGGTACTAAAGTCTCTAACCCGTACTCGGCAAACGGTTGAAATAGATACATTACCGACTCCTTATTTGAAATAAGGATATACCAAAATGCAAACGTTACTGGATACGTTATTTTTTTATCGTAAGTCAGCATACTAAAGCAAGTACCAGCAG
Organism: Peribacillus sp. NPDC058075; assembly: GCF_042885195.1. Classification (NCBI taxonomy): domain Bacteria; kingdom Bacillati; phylum Bacillota; class Bacilli; order Caryophanales; family Bacillaceae; genus Peribacillus; species Peribacillus sp. NPDC058075. The sequence goes on from NZ_JBHVSL010000002.1 coordinate 502,930, forward strand.
CCCCTATCAAACCCGCAAAAAAAGAGGTTGTTAAGGAAAATAAAAAGATACTAAGATAAGGACTTACCACTTGCTTCTTTAAAAAAGCTTCCCCTGCCACTCCGTCATAATTGTTCGCTGAACTAAATCCAGCCATATCAAAAAAAAGAGAATTGATTAAAAAATTTATTGTTAAGGCTAAAAAGATCACAGAAAAAGACATAATAAAAGCAGTTTTAAGCTTAACAAAGAAGTATTTCTTTTTTCCTAATTTAGAAATCCAAATGTCTCTAACGCCTGTCTTCTTATCTTGTATAGGATCATCTGAGCAAATCACCAGTAAGTAAAGTGGGAGAAACCACAGTAAAATAATTTGTGTTACATGTCCAATCGTCGACCCTGAAAGAAAAAAGGCCTCCGCCAGATAGGAATCTTCATAAATAACAGCCGATAATAACTGAATGATCTCCATACAAGGAATCAGGATGATAGCTAAAATTACAATACGGCTTAATTTATTTCTTAACACTCTACTAAATTGACTTTTCATTTTTTCTCCTTGTTATGCATTTTAAATATCATATAAGCCCCCTTCTTACAAATCTTTCATGATAGTAAAAAGGGGGCGGCCTCTAACATACACATACATGAATATGGATATGCTATCTTCCTATTAACGTACTGCTGGATCCCAATATCCTGATACGGTGTGTGATTTTGAAGTAAGATTATTATTTTCAGCGCCAATACGTACTGAACCACTGACAGCACTTTTAACTTTTATTGAATATTTCTTTCCTTGGTAATATTTGCTTGGATGTGAGTGGGAAGTACTGCCCTTATCAAGCCACATTATCGAAATTGTTCCTGCACCTTCCGAAGAATAGGCCAAATTCAAATACCATGGAGCATTCTTTTCTGCGGTTGATCTAGATTGCGTCTGTGAGTAACCATTATCGTAAGTAGTGCCCTTACCTGGATTGCTAGAAGCAGGAACAGTAAAACGAAAACTTTTATCATCACCCGTATTGTTAGCAGCAAAGACACTTGTACCAATACTAAAAATTGATGCGATAATCAATACAAACATTAAAAAATTTGATTTCCTTGAAATAGTCATATTTTTCTCCTTAAATTATTATTTTATAATCAACGAAATTTTTTAACATTCCGTTAATTGCAATAATCTATATTCTCCTAAATAATAGTTCTCTAACGAGGCCAATTTAAAGACACTACTCTTTAAGAAATACAACGAATGTAGACACATGAAGAACCGCTAGAACCACTAAACTCACATACTAGCTTGTTCAATTTAATTATTTTGTGTTTTAAAAAAAAGGCCATTATATTGGAATTTCGAATGAGCTTTTCCTGATTTTTGAAGGTTGCTCCGATTTCCCGAATAAATCTTCATAAATTAAGCATGGGATATCCTCATTTTATAAAAATTAAAGACACAAGGAGTTTCAAATTTGAAACAACTTGTGTCTTTTTTGACATTTAATTGAGTCCTTTTTATGATTCGCAGTAGAGAGTATCGACCACTCGCGGAGAAGGCGGGAGTTCCATAACACTGTAATCGATGGGCTGCTCTTCTCAGTACCCACATATATGTAAATTAATAGTTTAGATAGCATTCCCGTGCAGATTTTAGTATGATGAAACGTAGGGATTTTTTCAAATTAATTGGGAGGTTCAATATAAAATGAGCTTACTTTCTATAGATAAATTAGCACACAGCTTTGGCGACCGTACCTTATTCAAGGATGTTTCCTTCCGCCTGATGGCCGGTGAACATGTTGGTCTGGTCGGGGCAAATGGTGTCGGGAAATCAACGATGATGAATATCATTACAGGACAACTCATCCATGATGATGGCCGGGTCGAATGGACACCTGGTGTCGAATATGGCTATCTTGATCAACATACGATACTTTCTAAAGGTAAATCGATTCGCGACGTCTTACGGGATGCCTACTTGCCTTTATTCGAGCAGGAAAAAGAACTGAATGTAGTTACGGAGAAAATGGGTACGGCCACTCCGGAGGAACTTGAAGAACTCTTGGAACAAATGGGTGAAATCCAGGACAAGCTGGAAGCCGGCGGTTTTTACAATCTGGATATTAAAATTGAAGAAGCGGCCCGCGGTTTAGGGTTGGATGCAATCGGTTTGGACCGTGATGTCTCTGCCCTAAGCGGCGGACAACGGACAAAGGTTTTACTGGCCAAGCTACTTTTGGAACAGCCTGAAGTACTGCTTCTTGATGAACCGACGAACTACTTGGATGTGGAGCATATCCGCTGGCTGAGCAGCTACTTAAAGGAATATCCTAATGCATTCTTATTGATTTCGCATGATACCGAGTTCATGAACGGCGTCGTCGACGTCATCTTCCATCTTGAATTTTCTAAATTGACCCGTTACACGGCAACTTATGAAAAATTCCTTGAGCTGGCTGAATTGAATAAAAACCAACATATTAACGCCTATGAAAAACAGCGCGAATTCATTAAAAAGCAGGAAGATTTCATTGCAAAGAATAAAGCCCGCTATTCAACGACCGGCCGGGCAAAGAGCCGTCAAAAGCAATTGAACCGCATGGAACGCATCGATCGTCCGGAAACTGCAATGAAACCTACCTTTGACTTTAAAGAGTCACGTGCGAGCAGCCGTTATGTATTTGAAGGTGAAGATCTGGAAATCGGATATGACCGCCCATTGCTTCCGAAGTTGTCCATGACCATCGAGCGGGGAGAAAAAATTGCCGTGGTCGGCTGTAACGGAGTTGGTAAATCCACTCTATTAAAAACGATTTTGGGTAAAATCGATCCTCTAGGCGGTAAAAGATCGCTTGGAGATTTCCTTTTTTCTTCTTATTTTGAACAAGAAGTGAAAGCAGGAGATACGACGCCGATCGATGAAGTATGGAATGCATTTCCGCATCTGGACCAACCGCAGGTACGTGCGATTCTTGCCCGTGTCGGTTTGAAAAACGAGCACATTACACGTCCGATGAGCCATTTAAGCGGTGGAGAACAAGCAAAAGTCCGTCTATGCAAACTCATGCTTACCGAAAGCAATTGGCTGTTATTCGATGAACCGACAAACCATTTGGATGTCGTTGCAAAAGAAGAACTGAAACGTGCATTGAAAGAGTATAAAGGAACGATTGTCCTTGTATGCCATGAACCTGATTTCTATGAAGATTGGGTAACCAAAGTATGGGATGTAGAGGAATGGTCAGCACAAAATTAATTTTTTCGGGGATGTCGCGGAACGCGGCATCCTCTTTATTATGGAATAAATAAAAAGCTGACTAAAAAGGCTCCTTCAGTCAGCTTTCATTTCCTCATCATGCAGCTTAAACTCGTTCCGCCACCAAGGTATATGTTTTCGGAAGCCCAATATCATGGATTTTATGATTCGGTTCTTCCTCGAGTACTTTAATAACCAGCCCTGATTGACCTATTGACGTTATAAGTTCCCCAATTGTCCATTTACGCTGTACAACTCTTGAAAGGCTCCCTTTTTCCTCATCAGGCATATGCTTCGAAAATGCGACCTCATTGTTTTCGATTGCCGGAGCGAAATAGTTGCCTGAGATTTTATGTTTTTTGCCATTTGAAGTAATGAGCTTTGTTGAAATCGGGTGAAATTCATGCAGGACGAATCGGCCTCCAGGTTTCAGCATCATTTTAATTTTTTCAAATAACGGTTGCAGATCTATTAAGTAGTGAAGCACACCGAGCTCCATTAAAACCAAATCCTGATTCCCTGATACATGCTCGGATGACAGTGAAAGGACATCAGAAACGATATACTCGATGGACGCATTGGCACCGCTTGCCAGCTCATTTGCAAACATAGCATTTTCCTGGGAAAAATCAACAACTTTCACTTCAGCTCCCAATATGGCAAGGGCAACTGCTTTGACACCGTTCGATCCCATCAAATGAGTGATTTTTTTACCGGATAAATCCCCCATATACTTATAAAAAGGGTGCAGTCTCCATTTTGGGTTTTGCTTGATTTTTGATGCCAATTCCACGGGATCTCCATAACGATTGACAAGCGCTAAATAATTATTCTGGTTCCACGCCTGTTCATTTTCCGCTGTGAAACCCTTCTGCTCGGCTGATAAGTAAGCATGAATCCCGGCACTGTACTTTCTCATTTCTTCTTCGTATAAATAACTGTATAACGACCTGCACCAAACTTCCGTATTCCCCATCTTTATGGACAAACGATAAGGGTCCGTTTTAATGGTCGTGTTAAACCGGCAGCGAACAGTGACAGAAACCCCCTCGACATCCATTAGAAAGAATGCAGTCTCAGGACTTCTTTCAGGCTTTGTTGGGGAGTATTCGGAAAAAAGATCCAAAGCCTCATTGAAGACATCCCATTGTACATCCAGGCTGATTTTCTTATATTCATCGATATCCACTCCTTGTACGAAAAGAGCAGATCGACCTGTATATTGGTAGGGAATATTAGCTTGATCCAACATGTTCGCCAGTAAGGTGATTGTTTGATAATAACTTGCGTTCATATGTACCTCCTAAACATCAAAAGAGCATGACAATTATTCTTCTATAGCAAATTTCAAACCGGTACTCGTAATGGCAATCAGCTCTTCATCGTGGCGGTCTATGCCATAAACGAGTAATGTAACAAGCATATATATGGCTCTGAACCGGGCTAAGCTCTCTGTTTCCTTTTCGATTTCACCATAGATTTCGAAAAAAGCTCTGCGCGCTTCTTTTGGGAAATAACTGTATAAAAAGGAGAAATCAATGGCTGGATTCCCGATATGAACATCTCCCCAATCAATGATACCTGAGAGAACGCCTTCGTCATCAAGCAAAACATTCCGGATATGAATGTCTCCGTGAACGAGTGAAATCGGATGCTGAACATCCAATTTGCCTAAGGCTTCAACAAAATCCTTAACCGCCCGTGCCTGTTCAAAGTATCCTAGCTTTAATAGATTTGAGACATTTTCCATAAGTGATTTCTTTCGATAGGATACATCAAGCCTCATCATCCCATCAGGCTGCACACCTAAACGCATAGCCCTTTCCGCAGGGAAACTGTGAAGAACCTTCAAAAAACGGGCAAACCTTTTTGCCGATTCGACCTTATTTGCCTCTGGTTCTTCTACGGGCAAATGTCCTTTTACCATTTTATAACCGGTAAAAGGATAAGGATACAGGGTACTTGGTTTCCCAAAAAAGATCGGTTCAGGGATAGCTAGCGGAAAAGTGCCTGCAATGGATGGCAAAAGCCGATTTTCCACCTGAATCAACGTAACTGCAATAGGGCGGCGGGGGAAACGGAATACAAATTGCCCATTGATTTGTATCACCGTGTTATCGAACCCCTCCCCAAGTTGCTTGATCTCTTTCAACTCAATTTCCGGAAACTGCAGCATGAGCAATTTCCCTGCCAGCTCCAGCGAAACTGGATATTCTGCCAACCAAGGCTTCTCCACTCCCGTCTCCCCCTTTTACCGATTTCTCCCTCTATTAGAAAAGCTTCCAGATCCACCTCTACGACTACTTGCCCCTTGTGTACTAGGAGATCTACGGCTGTCTCTTTGATCTCCTCGCGGATTGTCACGCTTTGGCCCACGGCTTTCTTCCGAGCGGCCACCCCGCGGATTCTCTCGCCTTGGTCCGCGGCCGTTTTCCGAACGCCCTCCCCGTGAATCATCACGAATAGGTCCACGACCGTTTCCCAAACGGCTTTCCCGTGAATCGTCACGTTTGGGTCCGCGGCTGTTTTCCATCCGGCCTCCCCGTGGTTTCTCCCTCTCGATTTCACGATTGTCCGCTTGGTTTACAGAACGGTGACTCCCCCGATTCGGTCCTCTCGTATCTATCCGTTCACGATGTTTCCTTCCCCCTCCCGAACGCGGTCGGCGGGTACCTTCATCAGAAGAGTCTTCATGACGCTTCCTTTTTTGCCTCAACTCATCAGGTTGGAACATTTTCACTCCCTCAATCGTCCTTCTTTCGATTTTCATGGAGATCCCTTTTTCTATATCGCTTAAAAGCTGAAGATCCTTCGTTGCTATGAAGGTTACAGCCAAGCCATTCTCACCAGCACGGCCCGTCCGGCCAATTCGGTGAATGTAACTTTCTGCATCCTCGGGAACATCATAATTAAACACATGTGTCACGCCTTCTACATCAAGCCCCCGTGCAGCAACGTCCGTTGCCACTAAATATTGAAGCTTTGCGTCTCTGAAGTTTTTCATCACACGTTCCCGCTTGGCCTGTGAAAGGTCACCATGAAGCTCTTCAGAATTGAATCCAGAAGCCTTCAGGGCATCATTCAAAACCGAAACACGCCGTTTTGTACGGCAAAATATAATCGCAAGGTATGGCTGTTCTTCTCTGATCATGTTGATTAATGAAGACTGTTTGGCACGATCGGTCGTCTCGATGACAAGCTGCCTGATTTTCTCGACCGTTACTTGCTCAGCCTTCACAGCGGCAGTTAATGGTTTGGTCATGTAGCGTTTTGCCAATTGATGCACCTGTTCCGGCATCGTCGCTGAAAAGAGCAGCGTCTGGCGCTCCTCTGGAAGCTGTCCCATGATCTCTTCCACTTCTGGTAAAAAGCCAATATGAAGCATTTGATCAGCTTCATCAAGTACAAGTGTTCCAGTTTGTGAGAGATCGATGGTGCCTCTTCGTAAATGATCTAATAACCTGCCTGGCGTGGCGACCACCACGGAGATGTTTCTTGTCAGCTTCTTCATTTGCTGCTCGACATCCTGTCCGCCATAAACTGCAAGCACTTGAAGTCCTTCGATTTCATCAGCGAATTTTTTCAATTCAGCAGTGATTTGCAAAGCCAATTCCCTGGTTGGCGTGACGATCAGTGATTGTATGTGGGATGCGGCGGGATCGACTTTTTCCAGGATTGGCAGCAAAAATGCCAAAGTCTTCCCCGTTCCCGTCTGCGCCTTCGCGATGACATCCCTTCCAGCAAGGATATCTGGTATCGATTTCTCCTGAATCGGGGTAGGGGCGGATATTCCTATTTGCTTTAATATGTTATTAATCGCCGGGCTGACGCCAAGGTCGATGAATTCTGTCATGTATGGGCCTACTTTCTGAATTTCTTCATTTAATTGACTGATAAATCCACTTTAATGGTATCAGCTTCGTTCACTTTATGTCATTATCCTTAGTTTAAGCTATTTGTTAGTATATCATTATCTATTTTAGAGAAAACCTGTACCTTAAAATTTTTCATGCTATTGTACTTTAGTTATTTTTCTAATATAATTTATAAGATTTATTATCTTCGAGCTACTTACTTGAAAAAGGGTAAGCATCTCCTCCTTGTAGATTTTTGCAAGGATTTTTTGTATAGAAAAAAGGAGTGACCGCATGTTTAAATTAAAAGAACGGAATTCAAATATTAAGACGGAAGTACTTGCGGGGCTTACAACCTTTTTAACACTGGCTTATATCATCGTTGTAAACCCCATGATCCTTTCTGATGCCGGTGTTCCATTCGACCAGGCATTTACAGCAACCATAATCGCAATAATAGTCGGTACCCTATGCATGGCCCTTTTAGCCAATTACCCAATTGTCATAGCACCGGCAATGGGATTGAATGCTTATTTTGCATACTCGGTATTGGGAACCCATGATATCTCATACACAGTTGCTTTCTCTGCAGTCTTTGTTACGGGCATCATCTTTATCCTTTTATCCCTAACCTCTTTCCGCTCAAAATTGATCGAGGCCATACCAAATAACTTGAAACACGCTATCAGTGCCGGAATCGGGCTTTTCATCACCTTCATCGGACTGCGTTTGTCAGGTGTCGTCACACAGCATGAATCCAACCTGGTTACCCTCGGAAGCTTCAGGGACCCCAGTGTGGCGCTTACATTGGTTGGTTTGGTCATAACGACCGTACTGATCGTTCGCAATGTGCAGGGAGCGATATTCATCGGAATGATCGTGACTGCCATAATCGCTTTCTTTACAGGCCAATTGGAAATTAACGGTCTGGTTTCCACCCCTTCATTACCTGAAGGGATCATAGTCGCCAATCCCATCACATCTATCGCCGATGTTATTAACTACGGGCTTTATGGCGTCGTCTTCTCCATCTTGCTTGTCATGCTATTCGATACGACCGGTGCTTTATTGGGCATTGTCCGTCAAGCTGGATTGCTGAAGGATAATAAGCTTGAAAAATCCGGCAGTGCCTTCTTTGCAGATTCAGTCGGCACTACTGTTGGCGCCATGTTCGGTACAAGCCCGACCGCTGCCTCGGTTGAATCATCAGCTGGTGTTGGAGCGGGCGGCAAGACAGGTTTAACCGCGTTGGTGGTGGCCATCCTTTTCTTAATAACCGCCTTCTTCAGCCCGCTGATAGGAGCTGTCTCAAATGTAGCGGCCATCACGGCACCTAGCTTGATCATCGTGGGAAGTATGATGATTAAGAGCATTAATGAAATTGACTGGACACACTTTGATGAATCATTCCCAGCCTTTTTGGTCATTGTCGCCATGCCGTTGACATCAAGCATCGCCAACGGGATCGCACTCGGATTCATCGCCTACCCCATTTTAAAAATGGCAAGAGGCAAATTCCGTGAAGTGCATCCGTTCGTGTACATGTTTGCTGCTCTATTTCTTTATCAACTGATTTTCCTGGCTTGATCATCTCATGAAGGGCACCATGGGGATAATAAAAAGGAGTGTTCAATTAAGCTAATTGAACACTCCTTTATTTGTTAACGCTCAATTATTTTATAACGTTTTCTTTCTGCTTACCTTTAATCACACTTGGCACTCCAACTGCCGTGCAATGATCGGGAACGGATGTCAAAACAACTGCATTGGCTCCCACTTTCGAATTATTGCCAATTCGGATGCCGCCCAATATTTTAGCGCCCACTCCAATATATGCATAATCGCAAACCTCAGGAGCTTTTCTGCTTTCTTTACTTTGCCCGAACGTTACTTGGTGCAATATTGTAACGTGATCCCCTATTTTTGTAAACGGATTGATGATAATGCCTTTAGCTCCATGCGGGAGATGCAATTTTTTTCCTATTTGAGCTTGCGCAGGAAATTCACAGTTCATGAAGAGTCTTATAATTAACAAATCAATCATGCGGTACAAAATCCATAATACTTGTTTTAAGATTGGAACGTTCACTTTATAGTAAATGATATTGCCTATCCGGTAAACAAACATGACGATTATTCCGTGGATTCCGCCCAGTCTCCCCCAGTTACTGATAAACGCCAATTTATTTATCCATTTAAATAATCCCATAGCAAACCTCCTAGGAGCATGAATTTAATTCATCAAACAGAGATAGTAGTTTTTCCTCTTCATTCTCCCAATTATATTCTTGTCTATATGCAGCTTTTCCCCGTTCCCCCATGTTCGCGGCCCTGGCTGGGGATTCCAGTAAATAAACCGCTTTTTGAACCATATCATCCATGTTCGCTACATCGGCCGACACTCCACAGCTCCATTTATCCAGTACATCTTGAATAAGAAAATCAGAAACCATAAATGGAATGCCAGCGGCCATATATTCAAAACACTTTGTTGTTTTACCACCCATGAAATTAGGATCAGGAACTAAAAATGCCATGCCTGCATGTGCCTTCTGGATGGATTCGAATGCTTTATCAAAGGCCATTACACCCTCTAGTCTGATATAATCTTCCAAGCCATTGTCCAGGATGAATGTTTTCAATTTTTCGATGTATCCTTCACTGCCCGTTCCAATGATCTTCATATGAAACACTTTCTTTAATTCTACTAATCTTTTTGCAAGAAGCAGCATGGTTTCCCCGCCACGTATATCAGAGATGCTTCCTAGGTAGATAAAGGTGAAAACATCTTCTTTTCTTCTGTTTTCTTTCATTTCAGTAATTTTCGGGTAATTGTAAACATCTGTTGTTGGACAAGTTAAGAACTGATAATCCTCTTTATACGTCATTTCTGCAAACACGACCCCGCTGCATGCACTTAGCAATCGTTTCTCCAAATGACGATACATTCTCAATGCAATTCCGGGGATTTTTTTTCTCATAAGGACCTTTGGTACATTTTCATGCATGTCATAAACAATGACTGGATGATAACCGGGAATCCTCCTAATGATACTCATTAAAATCAGCAGCTCCGGATCATGAAACTGAATCACATCAGGTTTATCCTTCTTAATCTTGAGGAAGAGAGCAGTCCAATTTAACATACGTCCCTTCCTGGATCTCTTAGGCAACAGTTCAACTTCTATATTGGCCGGTATATGATCAGGAATTAGGTTACTTTCAATCGCTATATGCCTCACCTTGTACATTCCCGTTTCTCCAAAAGAAAAGGCTTGCCGAAAATAAATCCTCGTATCATTCCATGGGTGCACAGAACTAATATTATAAAATAACTTCATCTGTTATCTCCCTTTTGTAAATCTGACCCTAACAATAAATACATGATAACGAAAGTAAAAAACATCCCGCCTGTCACAAACGTTGTGGTAAGCGCAGTATCCGCTAAACACCATGCAGGAACAACAAACAGGATTATGCCGACACCTTTCCACTTTTCATTTTGCGTCAGGCTATCATAAAACCATAATATCGCTGCCAAGATCACTGTATAAACCAAGAATCCAATATAACCGAAATTAGCAAAAGCATCAGCGAACATATTGGCATTGGCTGCCATTTCAGGTCGGCCAAAGTACTCTGTACCGATAATGTATGGCGGACTCTTGTCATAAACAGGATCTATGAATTTTTCTAAAATGCTATACGACAGCAAGGCTTTTGGATGAGTTGAAAAGAAGTCTACATAATAGCTTGTCAGCAAGCCCGGTGTGATGATCATCCTTCTGGCAAACAAATTAGAAAAATAAGCCTGATCAAGGATAAAATCCAGAAAAATGCTGATGCCTAACAACGAGCAAAGACTGATACAAAAAAGGATGGAAAAATCCCTTCCCTTCTTCCGAAAAGCAATAAATACAATGATTAATAATCCAGTCGATAAAAGAGTGGATTTCAAGCCATTGACGGTGTACAAAAGGTATTGCAGCCCTAGTCCAATAACCACATAGGTATATTTTTTTTTGCATAAGCCAATAGTCACGATTAATGGATTACACACTTTTGCAAGCCACTGTATAATATAGCCTGCAAGAGGGGTTAGTTTTGTTCGAAAAGTCATTCGCTTATCATAGATATCCTCAGAATTTATAGGAGGCTTTAAACTAATTCCCCCCGAAACTTTGAAGATGTAAAGAAAAAAAATCAATAATGTTATAACAAAAATGATTTTTAATAGACCGGGATTAACATTAGGAGGTGAAATCTTCATGGCTGGCAATCTATTTACATTTCCAATGGTAAGTAAACAAAAAAACAAAAGAACATTCGTATATATAAAATCAGGCTGCAGCGTAAATAAATAGTTCGGAACCCATACTACCGGTATATAGACAATAAAATACAAAATCCAGAAAACGAGTTCCGACGGCTTATCCAGTTCCTTTTTTATGAATATGGCTGGCAATATAATAAAAAACATGGAAATGACTATCATGACAGCACTTGGATGTTGCCGATATATATACCCCATATAAGCAAATTCAGGGGAAATAAAGTAAACGTAGGATATATCCAGTAACCAGACGTACACTCCTACCAGGCCCAGTTGAATCTGCTTCATTTTTTCAGATTATCCTCTCGATCTATGGAATGTATCGCCCTATAGCCAAGGAGAGCAAAAAAGTAGTAACTGGCCCCCATACAAATGCTAAAGTATAAGATGGCTGTTTCAGCTGAACCCCCTGAAATGAAAATGGCCAGTACTCCAATAGATGACAGTAACAGCCTTGAAACATCCCATAAGAGCTGAGTCCTTTGTTTTTTGATTAAGAACAATATTTGGGAAACTGGCATGACAATCACTTGACTTAAAAACATAAATGACATCAATGTCACATATTCGCCGGAAACACGCCACTCTTCTCCAAAAAAAAAGCTGAAGAGACCGGGTGCTATCCATGCCAAAATTACTATTATCGGCACACCTAACATGGCCGTTTTAGTAATAATGCTCTTATACAAATGTAAAACCCTTCCCGGTTCATTTGAAATGCTTTTTGCCACTTCGGCATAGAATACTGTCGAAATACTCGCTCCCAACAAACTAATGGGTAAACCGATCGTTTTTGTAGCCATGGAAAAATGCCCTGTCACGTCTGGTCCGTATAGACGCATCAATAACAAAAAAATGATTTGTATAGATAAGGAACTTAAGAGAGTTGACCATGTGGAGTACTTGGCGAATTTCTCATATTTTTTAAGCAAATAACCTATTCTCCTATCGTTCACTTTCGGCCAATGCATTCGCTTTAAGAAATATCGCCAAATGTACACAAGGGTTATTCCCCGTCCAATCATATCTCCCGCTATTAAACCTATTCCTGGAGTCACATGATTAATGGAAATAAGTGAGAACTGACTTATTACATTGCTAGTCGATTGAAGCAGTTTAGAATGAGTTAGCCCTTTAAACTTATCTTCTTTTAACATCCAGTAACTCATCACTTGATAGATTCCAGCAAAAAACAGGCCAATTGAAAGGAAAAGGTCATTCATAATCGAAGCTTCTATACCGTATAATCGAAATAATGATAGATTAAGGAAGCCTAAACCTATATTCAGGATACAAACGACGGCAATCGTAAACATGCTAATGTACATCAAGTGAACCGTATTACTATGTTTTTTTTCTAAAGGAATCGCCTTTTCTAAACAAAGAGATGAGAATGACATGAGAATGGCCAAAAGTGACGTATAGGTTGAAAATACACCAAAATCTTCTGGAGTATATATTCTTGTCAGTATGGGAGAACTGGCGAATAGAATAAGCTGTGCAAGTGAATTCCCTGTTAATAATAAAAGGATTTTATTTATAAATTCATTTTTTATTTTCATATTTTCGACCACGCCACATCTCTATTTTATATACTCATTTACATTGTTCTGATTTGACTAATTTATCTTTCGTTAACGTTTCTTTTATTTGATCCGCCGGATAGTGCATGATCCAGTCTAGAATCGATAAATTTTTTACACATTCTTTTTCATTTTTCACATAATAAACGGGATGTATGAACTTTTGATAAACGACTTCAATACCTTCTTTATGAAACAATTCTTCTTCCAAGTAATCCTTTCCGCTTCTCCCGCTTAAATAGCATGTACCTCCGGTTTGCTTAACCAAGCTGACTAATCTCTTTGTTTTTCCAAAGGAAGTGTTAAAATCATTGGAAAGGTGTGTTTCCCCTTCATAGTTTAAATACTTTAAAATCAATTCAAATAAATGAATATTCAAATCGACTAACAAAGCGTGTTCTTTTTGATATGCTTCTTCCAACAGCGGGAAAAAATCTTGAAAGTGCCGAGTTTTTTTATAAACTTCCGATATTTGCTTCAAATGATTCCTTTTCCATTTTTGATTGGGGGAATGATAACTGATTAATTTTTCATGTAACATTTCAGGCTTTTTTTGAAGCGGTACAGTTAGCCTTGACTCTTTTCCATCAGCACCTAGAATATATGTTTTATTTTGAAAATTACTTGAAGAGTATTTCACATCGGCCAAATATATAAAAACGTCCGATTTGAAAACCTTATGAATCAAACCAATCCATGGCAGGAAATTGGGCTGGTGAACTGTGACTATCTTCTTTTTTTCCACCTACAAAACCTCTTTTGAAAAAATTAATAGGAATGTCTCCGCGTATTTGCAATTCACTTGGGAACCCCTCCAACTGCCGATATGCTCCGCATTCACTAAATAATGCCCCATATAACCGGTTAGCTGTGATTGGAACACGGTAATCATACGTTTTTTATCTTCCATGAACTCTGTAATATCACTATAAATATTTGGGTGAAATTGATTGGCAGCGATGTTATTATTTTGATTGATTTGTTCGAATTCATATATGGTGAACTGTTTTTTCCTGAAACAGCTTCTTACCACCTTTGATAACTTTTGATGATCTTGATGACTGTCATTCATCCAATGTGTGTAGACTTCGTCTGGATCCATCTTTTCAATGATATCGTCCAGCTCGTTTATTAATTTATGAAGAGGGATATCCTCAACGTTATTACCCTCACAGTACTTAGAAAACTGTACCTCATATCCGAAATTCTTTGATGACTCTATTGCCTCTTGTTTCCTGACCTCGATATTCGAAGGGATGGAAAATATGATGTTGATAATGTAATGTCCTTGGTTCAATAGCTTACGAATGGTACCGCCCATACTAATTTCCGCATCATCCGGGTGTGCTGTTACTAGCAATATTTTTTTCATCATGTTCCTCCATTTAAAGCTTGTTCAATGATAGATATCGCTTTAAGCGTCATGTTCTTTTGTTCCATGTAGACCGTTACATCTTTCATTAAAATGCATTTTGAAAATTCAGTGATTTCATAAAGCAAACTATTATCACTGATAGGTTCACTTATCGTTTCTTCAATGTCGTTAATGATACTGCGGTAACTTATTGTGCGGATATCGTATAACGAGTGAAAACTTAATGTTCCGTTCTCTCCGTAAATTTCCGATATCGAATCATTCGTTAAGTTAATTTTTGAAATCAACATCGTTATTTTAAAACCTTCATATTCAAAAATGCACGTACCGCCTAAATCAATATTTTTTACGATCAGTTGTTTAAAATAATAACTTTTAACGGGAACACCAAATAATTGAATGGCCGCATAAATAGGATAAATTCCAATCGTTCTTAAGGCCCCTCCACCATGATTTTCATCGAAAATTGGAGCTTTCTCCCCTTTTAATAAGGCCGAATACTGCATGGAATAGTTTTGGTACTTTAGGGTTGCCCCATGGATTTTCCCTACCTTTTTCATAGCATTCTTTAAAATTTGAAAGTTGGGTTCATAGATGGATCTTACTGCCTCAAACACAAAAACATTTTGTTTTTCTGCCGCATCGAAAACCCGATTGGCCTGATCTGCTGTCATGAATGCCGTTTTCTCCACAATAACGTTCTTTCCATGCTCAATGGCTGCCATCGCTTGATCATAATGAGAGGCATTAGGAGTGGCTATATAAACAGTATCCAGCTCAACATCTTCAAACACTTCATTCAGGGATCCATAAACTTTAGAAACTCCTTTTTCTTTTGCAAGCTCCTTGGCAATATGAGATCTTCTCCCCCAAATTCCCATCACCTCTCCATTTGAACTTTCATTAATGGCATCAATCATGGCACAGCTTATTGGACCTGACCCCACCACTCCAATCCTATTTTTAATCGCCATGTTCCACTGCCTGTTTACATTTCGCCACTATGTATTTCAGATCCTCATCTGGCAGATCCAAGTGACATGGCAACGTGAAATGAGATTCCCGAAATCTATCGGCATTCGGGAGAGATGCAAGGGGATATTCCTCTAGCAATGTGGGCTGTAAATGTAATGGGACCCCATAACAATGCCCGGTGCTTATATGACAATCGTTTAAATGCTTTTTAAATGTTTCGCATTGCTCTTTGCTTTTACACATGACGATAATTTTATAAAATGAAGATATATTGTGGTCAGATGAAGCTTGGAAGTGAAGACCGTGCTCATGAAAAACCTCTTTCAAATTTTCTTTATAGAAACTGAAGATTTCCTGCCTGACCTGGATCATCCCATAAGCTTCCTGAACTTGCAGATAACCAAGCAATGCATTAAATTCACTAAGAAGCATGTCACCGGATAATACTTGATTGACTGCACCATTTTCATTCCCATGGTGCCTTAACAATTCACAGTATTTGATTAAATCTATATCATCCGATGTAATGACACCGCCTGTGGCACTTGTAATAATTTTAGTGGGGTACATGGAAAAAACCCCAGCAAATCCAATTGTGCCTGCTTTATATCCATTTATACTGGCACCAAAAGCATGTGAAGCATCTTCGATTAGATAAAGATCATTCTCATCACAAAACTCTTTAATCTCAAAGATGTTATCAGGGATCCTTCCAGCAATATACGTAATTAGGACAACTTTCGTTTTAGGAGTCACGGCGTTCTTCAGGCTATTTAAATCCAAATTGAAATCCTCTAAATTAATGTCACAAAGAACGACCCTTCCTTTCGCATTTTTCACCGCATATACTGGAGAAATGAACGTATTGCTTGGCATGATCACTTCTTTGCCTTCGACATCTAGATACTTTAAAATAATTTCAATGGCGGCCGTTGCACTGGAAAGGGCGACAGCATACTTAGAATCATTGTATTGTCTGACGCTTTCTTCAAATTTCCGAGTATACTCACCTAAGATTAACCTTCCAGAATCCAAAATCCGCTCAATGTTCTTAAGGTATTCCCGTTTTACCCAACCTGTTATCACTGGCTTTGTATTTACGATAGTCTCCATGGAACTCCATCCTTTTCCAAAATTAGATCTTTCAATAGACGTTAAGTGAGATGCAGACAAATATATCAAATTCTGAATGACCCATTGTTCATGAATATTCAATGATCATTATCAACCAATTCCGTCAGTGTTCTCTCCAGTTTTGAAATCAATTTGGTTTTCTCATAATTCAGGGTTAAACGCTCTATATTTTTTTGTATTTTCAGATACATTCGTTTGTCACTTTTCATTGATTTTACATACTCTATCATCTTTGATCGTTCACTATATTCAAAACCGTGACCTGCATCATATTTTGTCATGACCTCATGCTGCCAGCCTTTATAGTTTATTAATGTTGGTTTTCCGGCTGCCCAAAAATCAAAAAGTTTATTTTGACTATTCCTATCCAATATTTCATTATCACGTACAAAACACAGACCTATATGAGATACGGCCATTAATAAGTACGCTTCTTTTTTAGATACCTGATCCAAGAAAATGACGTTGTTTAATTTTTTGCTCTCTTTCACTTGAATTAAGCGTTCTTTTTCCTTTCCATCTCCTACAATTAGATAGACAATATCGGGGTCATCCGTCTTTTCAGCAAGCTGTAAAATTTAATCGATATTATTGATAAATCCTAATGTGCCTGCATATAAACAGATAAACTTCGCTTTTAAACCTAATTTATCCAATGCTTCTTCTTTATCTCCGGAACAAATCCGGGAAAAATAGTCTATATCCGCAAAGTTAGTAACCGTAGCAATTTTTTCCCGTTTAACTCCTTTTCTCAATAAATCTTCTTTCATTCCAGGCGAAAGCACGATGATTTTATCAGCTGAAGAATAAATCATGCTTTCTAGCTTCAATAAAATTCTCTTTAACCATCCATGTCTGATGATTCCCAACTCAATAGGTATATCTGGCCATAAATCCCTTACCTCAAACACAAATTCGCTGCGCTTCACCTTAGCAAGAAGCATACCTATCAATCCAATTGTCAAAGGGGTCGAGGAAGCATAAACAATGTCTACCCCTTTCTCCTTCACCCCAATGAAAAAACTTTTATACATATAATGAACAAACGATAATAATCTTTTCAGGTAACTATATTCTTGTTTATATTTAGTTTTGGTTGAGATGATCTTTATTCCCTCACGTGAATCTACGGAATTACCGGTGATGATGGTGACTTTATTATTTTTAGAGACTAAAAATTTAGCTATTTCATAAGATCGGGTACTGCCTTTATCGATATTGAAATATTGATGCAAATAAAGAATCTTCACTTTTCCACTTCCTCTTTTACCCAATTTGATTCAATTTGACTTACAGAGTAATGCTCTCCCTATTGCATTCACCCCAGAAAGCAAATGTAACACTTAATATAGGTAAGGCATGTCCCTATTTTAGAATGGGGCGTTTTAACTTTGAAACCCACTAGCATCTTGTACAGCCATCCTTCCTCCTGCTTTTTCATCACATTAGGTTTGTTCCAGTCAAGGAAGGCCGAGATGGAAATCCAGTCATCCAGGCGGTTATAAACCGTTTTGTCCTGTACATGGATTTCAGGCCCAACTTCGGTCAGTGATGGCATAGTCATAGGACTGATATTCCTGTTATTTCATATAATCGTTTCATCTGAATACTCCCATATCTTTTATTCATTTTTTTACAGTTGTTATGCATATTCCAGAGCAGAAACCAGGACACACTAGTTGACAAAAAAAGAGGGGGGCATATCTAATGTTACAAGGGGTATGAGATGTGCATTTCTCAATACCCACATAAGATGTGCTAATCTTGGAACAGTCGCTTAAACGTATAGTTCATTCGACAATTTTCCCATACAAAAAACTTCAATTATAAAAGGGATAAACTGGATTGTGTTTGGGGCACTATGGAAAAGTGATGGCCGTTTGGAGCGTGCTTTATTCCAAGAAGGAATGTGTCCGGCGATTACAAGGGGGACTCGTCATTCAAAAGAAAAAGCCTTTCCCCGATGTTGGCCGGGAAAAGGCTGAAGCTTGATATACTCTTTTTATGCCTAATTGAAAGGGGTATGTGTTTTTTTATTTCTTCCGCCAAAAAAGGAGGATATCCAACTTGCGTCAAATATCCTCCTATAGTTCATTGATTCATTTGATCAAGAAAATCACCCAGAAGATCGTCAAGATTTTCCTCCACAGGTTCGGGTTCTTCAACTTGTTGTTCCGATTCACCCAAATCATTCCAATCGAAGTCATCCAAATCTTTCTTAGGCAGATCTTCCTGAATCTCCTCAACTTCCTTTTCTTCAGGCTCGGCCTGCACATACAATTCCTCATTCAGGACATTATTGTTCAAAGAGGCAAGCAAGGCAGTAGCGCGTAAAGGATCGGATAAAAGGTGGTACATAATCGTTCCAAGCATAGCTTCTGAGTGGGAATGCTTGAGCCAATCACGCTGAGATTTGCTTAGTTTGTTCGGCATGGGCAGGACAATCATTTCCCGATCCTGATGGGAAGATTGCCCGACTCCATCGAGAACATACTCGGCAATTTTACTGGAAAAATTCCTTCTTTCCGTTTCCTTCAATTTCTGCAGCTGTCTTAACGTATAGTCTGATACATCCGAAGGGATACGAAAAGTGATGGCTTGTCCTCTTTTAATTTCAGAAGAAGCTGTTTTTTTCATTCTCTCACCTATTTAATGGAGCCCGTTCTTTGTTCTTTCTTCTTTTGCTGAGACTGATTCTGTTCCTTTGCATTCCGGCGGCGATTAAAGTCCGAAATCAATTTATAATAGGCGTTTGCCATCATCCAAACGCTTTCCCGTTCATCTTCGAAAAAGTCTATATTGTAGCCATCGAAATTTTGATTCAATGTTTTCAAGTAATCTTTCAGGACAATCGATCCCCCGCCTACAAAATAGCAGATTTCCGTTTGGGAATTTTTTTGCCATACGTTGCGCAGGTGACGATATTGCTTTTTGGCCAGTTCACCTAAAATGCGGTCGACGATATCATGGACGCTTGTCCGGCTTCCGCGAACCATAATATGGTTGCGATCATTTTTCTTCGTGATGATTTCGACGACGTCGCGCCTGCTATCCAGCTCGACACCATGCTTCTTCCTGATTTCTTCACGAATCGATTCAAGGGCTTCAGCTACTCCCAAATTGAATCCTTGTGCCTTGTCATCGTCAACTTTACGATTTTTAATGACCGCGATATCCGTCGATAATCCACCGATATCCTGGATGAGGATCCTTCTATCGATCAATTCACGGTTAATGATATTCAAATCTTTATCCATGACCAAATTTATGTATGCAGCAAATCCCTCTGGATAGACTTTCACTTCATCGAATTTGATATTAACCTTCATGCCTTGGTATTTAGGGGTAATTAAAAATTCCACCTGGTGGACGGATCCGAGTAATTTCGAGCGGTACCCGACGTCTTTTCCTTCTTTAACCTCACGAAGAGGCAAGCCTGTTCCAAGCGTATAATTGGCTTCCACAACGTTATTCACTTTTTTGAATGTATCGTTGTCCCCCAACTTGGCAGCGTCTAATGCAAGAGCCGCAAAAAGCATGACTAATGTTTGATCTTCTTCCGATTTACTGCTTCCTAAATCCAATTCGGTAGGATTATCACTTTTTGTCGCCAAGTTCCCAACGCGATAAATCGCATTATTATCTTGAAGTGCTGGTGAATGGACCCTGATATGAATCCCTTCCAATGGGTTTTTTTCATCAAGTTCCTCAATCCCAATGACCGGACGGTCCTCTATGTCTTTTGCAATGACATTTGGTATATATAGTTCAGACTCTAGCTTTCCAAAAATAGCCTTGATAGCATCATTTCCTACGTCTACTGCTGCGATTCTAGAACTCATCTAAAAACATCCCCTTTTTTATAGAAAAAAATTTTAAGTGAAGCTTTCCCCTTAAGAATAGAAAAAGTTGCCTCGATAGTCAATCCTTCATAAGTTGTAGCTATATTTGTCGAATTGTTTTCAAATTGTTTACAATAGGAACAAATATGTATACACCATATATGTAGCCATGTATACATGTTTGTAATCTTGTATACATATTTGTGCACAATACATCTATTTTTGTTTACATGTATGCATTTTTGCAAACAATCCAAATGATATATTTTTTTACTCTTTCTTCTTATAAAAACAAGCGTATAAAAAGCGAATTTGCGCATGGTAATAAATTCCAATTCAATCAGTGAACTGTATGGAGGTATTCAAATGACTGAAAAAATTCAGCCCTCCCCGATTTCCGGAACCGAATTGGCGCAGTGAGTTAACTTCTTTTTCCAAACTAGATACAGACATAACCACTGATGTCTTAATAGTGGGCGGCGGAATTACCGGAATCACATCTGCTTATCTACTAGCCAAGCAAGTTGTGAAAGCCACATTCATTGAGTCGGATGAGACCCTTAATAGAACAACAGGGCACACAACCGCAAAAATCACGGTGCAGCACGGCTTGATTTACGACCAATTTATTACTGATTACAGTGAGGAATAGGCCAGACTATACTATATGAGCCAACACTGAAGGAACGGAGCTATCAAAGGATTGATAGAAGAACATTCTATTGAATGTACAAAATGCTTATATATACGCAAATACTAATGTTTGGTCCTCCTCTGATTTACTGCTCCCCAAATCTAGTTCTGTTGGGTTATCACTTTTTGTCGCTAAATTTCCGACACGATAAATGGCATTATTGTCTTGCAAGGCCGGTGAATGGACTCTAATATGTATCCCTTCCAAGTTTTTTTTACATCCAGTTCTTCGATTCCTATGACTGGCCGATCTTCATGTCTTTTGCAATGACATTTGGCATATATAGTTTTAGGCTCTAGCTTTCCGAATATAGTTTTAATTGCATCATTTCCTACGTCTACTGCTACGATTCTAGAACTCATCTAAAAACATCCCCTTTTCATAGAAAAAATTAGGTGGAGCACTCTAGATAGAAGAGATTTCTATTTTAGTCAATGCTTCATTAGCTGTAGCTTTATTTTCATTTGTCGAATTGTATTCATTTTTGTTTACATTAGGAACAAGTATGTACACACCTTATATATAGCCATGTGTACGCGTTTGTAAACATGTATACATATTTGTTTACAATACATCTATTTTTGTTTACATGTATACATAATTGTAAACAAACCAAATAATGTATTTTTTTAATCTTTCTTCTTACAAAAATAAGCGTATAAATAGCGGATTTGGGTATGGTAATAAATGGACAATTCAACTAATGAACTGTATGGAGGTATTCAAATGACTGAAAAAAATACAGACCTTCCCCGATTTCCGGAACCGTATTGGCGCAGTGAGTTAACTTTCCCTTCTTTTTCTAAACTAGATACAGACATAACCACCGATGTCTTAATAGTGGGCGGCGGAATTACCGGAATCACATCTGCTTATCTACTAGCTAAACAAGGGGTTAAAGTCACACTGATTGAAGCAGGCGAAATCCTTACTGGAACGACAGGACACACTACGGCAAAAATCACGGCTCAGCATGGCTTGATTTATGACCAGTTGATCACTGACCATGGTGTCGAGAAGGCCAAACTTTATTATGAAGCCAACGCTGATGGAATGAAGCTGATCAAAGACTTGGTAGAAGAACATTCCATTGATTGTAATTTGACTGAACAGGATGCCTATGTGTACGCAAATACTGAGGAATATAAAAGCAAAATTCAAAATGAATTGAAAGCCTATCAAAAACTCGGCATTCGCGGGGATTATGCGGAGAATATCCCTTTCTCCATTCCTTGTAAAGCTGCTGTAATAATGAAAGATCAAGCACAGTTTCATCCGTTAAAATACTTAACTGCCCTCATTTCGACCATTCTCGAGAGCGGTGGCACCATTTATGAACGGACAACGGCCATGAAGATCGAAGACGGCGATCCACCGACCGTTCAGACCGATACTGGACATACAATCAAAAGCAATCAGGTCATCGTTGCCTCCCACTTTCCCTTTAATGATGAAAAGGGCTTATACTTTGCCCGTGTTCATGTAAGTAGGTCCTATGTGCTTGGCATCAAGACTGAACAGGAGTATCCAGGCGGGATGTATTACAGTGCCGACAGCCCTAGCCGCTCCCTTCGCTATACCGAATTGGACAATGGGGAAAAACTTATACTTGTTGGCGGAGATGGCCATAAAACAGGCCAGGGAATCTCGACGATCGAGCATTATGAAGCACTGAAGGAATTCAGTGCCCAGTATTTCGATGTGAAAGATATTCCCTACCGCTGGTCGGCACAGGATATTATGACACCGGATAATATCCCCTTCGTCGGTCCAGTGACATCCAATCAGCAGAACGTC
This sequence comes from Peribacillus sp. NPDC058075, assembly GCF_042885195.1. NCBI lineage: Bacteria > Bacillati > Bacillota > Bacilli > Caryophanales > Bacillaceae > Peribacillus > Peribacillus sp. NPDC058075. The sequence goes on from NZ_JBHVSL010000002.1 coordinate 525,755, forward strand.
CTGATAGCTACCGGCTATGCGAAATGGGGAATGACGAACGGATCGATTGCCGCCAAGATCTTAACTGACCGGATTTTACAAAGAGATAACCGGTATGCGGAATTGTATGATCCTGCCCGTTTAAAAGGCGTGAAGAATATTATTCAAGATAATGCTGATGTGGCCAAGCATCTGATCAAAGGCAAATTGGCTGTCAATCATAAAACGCCGGAAGACATAGGAATTGATGAAGGAGCAATCGTGAAGGTGAATGGAGACAAAGCTGGGTGTTACCGTGATCATGATGGCCAGCTTCATATCGTTGATTCCACATGTACACACATGGGGTGTGAAGTTGCCTGGAATAGCGGCGACCGTACTTGGGATTGCCCATGCCATGGCTCCCGCTACTCCATCGCAGGTGAAGTGTTAAATGGCCCTGCTGTCGAACCATTGAAAAAAATTCGCTAACTGCCAATTTGTGATTTTATCTAATAGTCGACTGGGCCCGCAGTTTTCCTTATACTGAAGTTACTGCATGGTTGAAAGGCTGCAAATAACTCTGAAAAGGATTGAATTGAACATGAACGGTAAAAACCGGAAAGATATCACCCCAGGTGCCTCTGTGGACATTGTACTTAAAGCAGATCAACGCACCGGAAAACTGACAAGCGGCACTGTAAAGGATATTTTAACCAACTCCAGCACCCACCCTCATGGTATTAAAGTAAGATTGACGGATGGCCAGGTGGGCAGGGTTCAAGTCATTCATAAGTAATGTGCACTCGGTCCAGGCCGAGTGTTTTTTTGTAATTGCTCGATGAATTAACGACAAAGGGGATATTTCAATCATGTTTCACGTTCATAATTCGTACAATAGGGGTGAGATTATCTCTTTAAAAAGGCTGGTGTCAAGATGAATCAAGAATACAATGCCCCCGAAAGGGATTATTACCGCAACGATGAACATACATTGAAGGTTTCCGGCTCAGAGACGCTATCTGCCGCTCCGGATCAAGCCACAATCACCTTAGGAGTCATAACAGAGGATAAGGACCCGCAAAAGGCCCAGCAAGCCAATTCCCAAGCAATCGCAAATGTCATCGCATCACTTAAATCCGCAGGCATCCCCGAAGAGCAATTGAAAACGAGTGATTACAGAATCGATCCGCAATATGATTATATTGACGGAAAAGAATTATTCAAGAACTACAAAGTCCAGCACATCATACAAGCCCAAACGACCGACATCGAAAAAATAGGCAGCATAATCGACACGGCCGTCAGAAGCGGCGCCAATTCAATCACCAGCATCCGCTTCTCTTTATCCAATCCAGAAGCATACTATAACCAAGCACTTTCTCTCGCTTTAAAAAATGCATATGAAAAAGCACTCTCCATGGCTCGAACACTGGGAATCTCATTGAACCCAGCCCCTAATAAGGTTGAAGAGATATCCGAAACGGCAACCCCAATGCTTTATCAAACAAGTACCTTTTCAAAAATGGCGACTACCCCGATTTTGCCTGGTGAATTGAACATCACTGCCTCAGTAAGGGTGGAATACACATACTAGCACTCACTACATTCCATCCTAAAAACCCCCCTTGTTAGCCCATAGGGGGGTTTTGCCGCTTTAAAAGACTACCGTTTTATTTTCATGAACAATCACGCGGTCCTCCAAATGCCATTTAACGGCACGTGCCAGCACCCTGCGTTCAGCTGAACGACCGATTTTCTTCATATCCCCGGCAGAATCACGATGGTCCACACGTTCAATATCCTGCTCGATGATTGGACCTTCATCCAAATCATTCGTCACATAATGGGAAGTTGCCCCTATCAGCTTAACACCTCTGTCATAAGCTCGTTCATAAGGCCGGGCTCCAATGAAGGCAGGTAAAAATGAATGATGGATATTGATGATCCTGTTCGGATGGGCCGCTACGAAGTCCGGCGTCAATATCTGCATATACCTCGCCAATACAATAAGGTCCACTTTGAATTCTTCCAGAAGTCCAAGCTGTTTAGTCTCCACTTCCTTACGTATATCCTTATTGGCAGGAATGTAATAAAACGGGATGCCCATCGATTCGACAATTTCCCTCGTATCCTCATGATTGCTGATGACCAGCGCAATATCAGCCAATAAATCCCCGCTTTGCCACTCCCATAGCAATTCCAGAAGGCAATGAGGTTCCTTCGAAACGAAAATGGCCGTCCTCTTCAGATCACTGACATGGTTAAATGTCCATTGCATCGAGAATGCTGTCGAAACCTCCTGGAATGCCCGTTGCATATCCTCTGCCTTATCCTTCAATCCCGGACAATCGAATTCGATCCTAGTGAAAAAGGTTCCGCCCTCAGGATTCATCGAATACTGACTCAATTCAACAATATTTGCATCATATTCCTTAAGAAAAGCCGTAACGGTTGAAACAATTCCCGGCTGGTCCGGACATTTTATAATCAAACGGCCTCTATCTTGATTTCTTTCGCGAAATTCCTGTAACTGCTCTTGCACAAAGTTGCTCACCATTTTCCCAACTGCCCTTCTTCTATTTTGCTATATTATACTTCAATTCATGGCCAAAATTAAAGTCAGTCAATCAATTCGGGATTTTGTTGGTAGCCAAGACGATCCGAAAAATTCCACTATTATTCCAACATACACAGATTACACAGTAGAAATAAGTACAACACATTTAATAATTTTTGCTTACAAGAATTTTTACCTTAATATCCTATCTATAACATCTTTATCCTGTAAAAAAATTGGTGTTTATACTTAATAGAAATTAATAAAGTTCCAATAATGAAATAAATTATTTATATATTGAAACTCTAAAAATCATTTCTTATGTTACGTTTGGGATGATTTTAGACATAATAAAAAACTATCCAACCACTTGCTGGCAGCATTAATACAACATCTCTATTCTGAGCTATACATATTCCGGAAGCACAGTCGATATTATTCTTTCCAATTTAAACTGATTCGTATTTGACGTTAAAACAAAACAATGATGGAGTGGGGAAAAATAAAATGGTTACCTTAAAATTAAAAACTAAATGGCTGTATTCGTAAGAGATTCAAAATCACGTAATCTTTTGGTTGTTTCAGTGTTAAAACATTTGATTTCAATTTTGAGAAATGCACGTCTCTCTTTTCATTTAACATAGAATACACAAACTAAATGGAGGGAGAAATAACATTGATACAAAAAATGAAATCTTTACTATTTTTATCCTTGATTCTAGTTTTAGGAGCCGCTTTACTTCCATCTCATGTATTTGCAGCTGAAGGTAACTCACCTGTAACAGGGGCAAAGCCAGTTGAAAGACAACCACCATCATTAGACCCGATTGAAATTAAGGAAATTACATTTAAAATTAATAAAAATTTATCAGACGAACAAATCATTGATAGGTTTGAAGAAATTAATTCAAAATATAATATAAATGAGCCCTTTTCATTGGAAGATACAGAGTTTATAAGAGCTTATGCTTCAAGTACAAACGAAACAGCGGACATTGCCGCCCAACCAACTAACTTAATTCAACCAATTTCACTGAAATTTGGTAATACAAATAGCCAATCTTTTAGTAAATCAAAATCAAAATATGGTGTAACTGTTAAATTCACTGGAAAAGTTTATACAAATATAAATGTATTAAATCATAGTTATCGAGGAAACCTTAAAGCTACGATTCCTGCCGGAAGTTCAAAAGTTAAAGGAATTAAAACTGCTGTAACAAATGTTGCTTATGGCGTACTAGGAAAAAGCGGAACTTACGTAGGCATAGTTTATAGTGGTTCCGCACAAAGTAGCACAACCACAAAAAAAACATCATGGGCAATGGATAAGACTGTAAAATATAGTGCAATTGCTGTAGTATACACATACACTGATGCTTATGTAGAAGTTAAAACAACGAGCGGGTCCTTCAACTTATATGCATTCTAAGGAGTAAAAAAATATGAAAACCTTTAGTCCAATAGGAGCTTTAATAGCAATAGTTATAATAACTTTAATAGGATTTCTTCTTATTAAAATTGCAAGAAAATTCAAAAGATAAGACTAAGTTTTATATGTGACAAATTGGGATAAGCAGCTAAAATTAGCTGCTTATTCTTTTTTTTGCAAATAATCTCCCATTACAAGTAAAGCTATGCCTAGTAAAATAGTAATTACAATTATAGTAACATTTATACTCACTATTATATTCAAAGATTTAAATAGTATAGGAACTAACAAAACCATAAGTCCGAGTAATTTAAGCAAGAAATACTTTTCATTTTCTACTTTCGCCTTTGTTTTTGTCATCGTTCCAAGCCATAAGTTCAAACCATAAATAACATTTGCTATTGTATTAGTCGCTGAACCTGAGACTCCGCCCCCTTGCCCAGTTATGCAAAAGCCACCGAGTTTTCAATACCACTACCAAGTTTCCGAAAATTGGATATAAATCAACCTTAGGCTTAAGGTTTAATAAAATGAAGGATGAAAAAAAGCACCCATCAGTAGGTGTTTTTTAAAAAAATCAGTTTGTTTTTCTCAAAAAATTAAGGTTAATTACTACAATAAAATGAGCATCGGGATTTATTTTTAATTGCGATAATTTAAGCGTTGAGATCGAAGAAAAAAACAAAAATTGCATCAAATAGGCTCACCAAAAGGACCTATTAGTATGGCAGAAGGCGACTTCCTTTCAGCTTTTTTCTCTCCGATATATATACCATATTTAATAATCAGGATAGTCCCAAAAGTGGAATTAATTGTTTTCATATCGAAACCCAAAAAGACATTGCATATGTTACTTTTGATACAAGTTGAGGTTTTAATTGGTAAAAAGTAAAGTTGCTCGTGTTTATCAAAAATACACATATAGAGATTAAAAACTTTAATAGGGTAGGTGAAGTTAAAATGGATGTATCGTCTTCTTACTTTATATTTGGTTTAATAAACATGATTTTAATGGTTGTATCTATACCAGCCATCATATACGCTTTGTATTTATTACGTAAAATATCAAAAAAATAAAGAGAAAAAAGGAAGAGGCGTTTTTGCAGTTACTTTTCCTTTTTTGTTCACTTGTTTCCACAACCTGGACTTTTCTGGATTACTTATTTAGAAGTCAAATAGGGTAAACGTTTATGTAAATCAAACTCATCCCATGGTTTTTATAAGTCGAACTCATCTAAGATCTATCCCTTAATTCATAGTTTACCCCCTAAAGAATATAGTACTGGAATAACTGTAAATAGACTAGAAATCTAGAAAACGCTTAAATCACCTACTCATTTGTTTCCTGGCTACGGCAAATGCTTTTTTTTATTATTTATTTCGTTTTTTTTCACCTAGACTTGCCGCTAGAGATAAAAAGATATAAGGGAACGCCAATAAAATTAAATCCGGGAATCCGTATTTCTGAAATACTAGGTTGTTCGGGGTTTCCTCATCAATATAAAAGCCAAAGCCTGCCATATAAAAGCCAACTAGTAAATAAGTTAGAAAGGAAATAGCAAGGGTACTTATAGCTAGTGTATCTAATTTGATTTTAGCGATAGTTAATACGAGGTAGATCACATAAACAATTCCTAAAAGCAGTAACAGTAGAGAAATATAATCTGGCTCATATATTGCTTGATTGGTACTATCAAACATATGAATTCCTCCTCTTACTTAAAATTTATACTTGTTGTAAACACCATTACGTTGCAGCATTGCATCTATTGTAATAAGTTGGTGATAGCGATACATCAGGACGCCAAGGTTCTAAGTTCCAAGGTGACTTGTAAATGGTTAATGGATTTACAGCATGACAAATGAATTGATCTTTAATTCTTCCTTCTTTTGAACTTGATACATGGGATTTAAATGAAGCATCAGCTTTTAATTCAGCCCACATATCTTTCATTAATGAAGATTGAATGGTAATCATTTAATCTTATATAAAAGGAACTTGTTATACATTCCTACTTTGGAACAATGGGTTTCATTTTTGAGTAAATAAAGTGAAAGTGATGATATGAAATGAGGGTTTTTTATTTCAAGAGTCACTATTTCTAATTTAGTAACACTTGCAAAATCAAATGGAGTTTCCTTTGAATAAAGCTATCCTCTATTCATATTTCATAGGTTTTACTCGCGGAAAAGTCGGCCAGATCACGGTCGACTTTTTTATATGGAAATGACCTAGTATGAGGATGAAAAGATACCAGTAGTTCTCATCCACTATTACTAGGCACTATCATTCTTCCAATAAATAACTGGGGAATTTAAAGGAAATGAAGGCAAAGGACGAGAACCTTTATGAAATGCATAGTGAAGGGGGATTCTTGAATGAAATGTCGGTATGATCTGGACTACCTTTTTTATTTCAGTTTTATTTTCCCTAGTTAATAAGGTTATTCACTGCCTCATAAGGGTATAGACCATTCTATTAGTTTTTTTCAAAGGGGGAAATGAAATTATCATGAAATCATCCGTTACATTCATTGTATCCATTCTGGCTGTTCTTGGCCTTCTGTCCGGCTGTGCTGAAAAGGACCAGCTGGAGGACGGGAGTAAGCTGATCAATGAGGACCAGTTTGTTTTCGCTGCCTCAGGCGAATTCAAGCCATTCAGTTATGTTAATGATGACATGACCGTAACCGGGTTCGATATTGAAGTCGGCAATGCAATTGCAAAGGAACTCGACCTGGAGCCAGTACCTAAACGGATAAAGTTCAAAGGTATCGTGGAAGGTGTTAAAACCGGTCGGGCAGATGCCGCGGTCGCGAGTCATACAATCAATGAACAACGAAGTAAACATGTTGCCTTCTCGACCCCTTATTACTACTCAGGTCCTCAAATTTTTGTCCGCTCGGATAGTGATATTAAAACGGTTGAAGATTTAAAGGGGAAGGAAGTTGCGGCTTCTAAAGGCTCCACGTACGCAACCACAGCAGAAAAGTATACAACCAATGTAAAAACCTATGACAGTGATATCACCGCCCTGAAAGCATTGAGCGGAGGACGTCATGATGCCGTCATCACCGACTTCGTAACCGGCAAGGAAGCGACCAAGGAAGGTTTCGACATCGAAGGAAGGCAATTGATCGAACGAAGCGAGCAGGCCATCGTACTGCCTAACGACAACCCTCAGCTGCTTGCACGCATCAACGAAGCACTTGAAAACCTCCGGGAAGATGGAACTCTTGCGGAAATCAGCAAAAAATACTTTGGTGAGGACATCACAACTAAGCCTGAATAAAGATTGATAGAAAGGGAGTCATTACATTGCCAAGTTTTTCACATTTTTTTGATACATTATTTAGCTCCTCGGACGTGTTCATCCGAGCCATGCTCCTCACATTGGAACTGACGGTAGTCTCCATATTGGTTGGTATCGTCATCGGGTTGCTTTTTGCACTTTTAAAAATATCCAATATAAAAATTCTTGCATGGATTTCAGATACATATGTATTCCTGGTACGTGGAACACCTTTAATCGTACAGATATTCATACTCTATTTCGGTATCAGCAATCTCTTCTTACTGCCGGACTTCTGGGCGGCGTCACTTGCCCTGGCCTTCCATAATGGAGCTTATATCTCAGAGATTCTACGTGGTACGATTCAATCCATCGACAAAGGTCAAATGGAGGCCGGACGCTCCCTTGGCATGAGCAATTCGCTCACCTTAAGGAGAATCATCTTGCCTCAAGCCTTCCGCCGCGCATTGCCGCCGCTTGGCAACCAATTCATCATCGGGCTCAAGGATTCTTCACTGGCAGCTTTCATATCCATGAATGAGCTGTTTAATGTGGCGACTACGTTAGGCTCGAATAATTTCGATGAAATGACTTATTTATTGATTGTAGCGGTCTACTACTTGATTCTAGTGGCTTTCCTGACCATCATCGTCAATTTATTCGAAAAGAAACTGTCCATTAGTGATCGATAGGGGGAATTGAAATGGAACAAAAAGAAATGATTCGGATAAGGAATTTAAATAAATCGTATGGAAACCTGCATGTACTTAAAGATATTGATATGAAGGTACTTGATAGCGATGTTGTCTGCCTGATCGGACCAAGCGGTTCCGGAAAAAGCACCCTGCTCCGCTGTTTGAACTATTTAGAGAAGAAAGACAGCGGCCAAATCCTCATTGAAGGAACGGAAATCAATCCGGGTACCCATGATATTAATAAAATCCGCGAGAAGGTCGGAATGGTATTTCAGCATTTCTACCTCTTTCCTCATATGACCGTACTGGAAAATGTCATCGAAGCACCGACACACGTCAAAAAGGTCCCTAAGACCCAAGCAATTGAAGAAGCAAAAGCATTGCTTGCAAAAGTCGGCTTATCGGATAAAGCGGATGTCTATCCAAGCAAGCTCTCAGGCGGCCAGAAACAGCGTGTTGCCATAGCCCGCGCCCTAGCCATGAAGCCTGATATCCTGCTCTTTGATGAGCCCACCTCAGCTCTGGATCCCGAACTTGTCGGGGAGGTTCTTGCCACGATGAAGGAACTTGCCTTGGAAGGGATGACAATGGTAGTCGTTACACATGAAATGAGCTTTGCCCGTGAAGTCGGGGATTGGATTGTCTTCATGCATAATGGGAGGGTTGTCGAAAGCGGACCGCCAAAAGAATTCTTCACCAATCCAAAGGAAGAGCGTACAAAAGAATTTTTGCAAACGACAGTCTTTTGATTTTAATTCTTAAATCTGTCTGTTAGCGAGATTATAAGCAATACAGGCGTGAATTCCTGTATTGCTTTTTTGAATGGAAAAGGATTTATTGGTTTTTTTACTATCCAGTTAGGCAGTTCCCTATTACATGATTACAGTTTCAGGGATATTTCGGCTATGATTGTACAAACTAAATACTTGATGAATTGTTTCAGATAAACCCTGATTCCGGCTCGAACATGGAAAAATATCTGTATTTATGGTATATATACAGGTAAAATTAAAAGAAGTATATAAATGAAAGAGGTCGAATTCAGTTGGAAAATAACTCTTCGAATTTTATTAAAAATATTATAAAAGATGACCTAGAGTCCGGAAAACATGATCATGTCATCACCCGCTTCCCTCCTGAGCCGAACGGATATTTACATATCGGGCATGCCAAATCAATCATTTTGAATTTTGGGGTGGCTGATGATTTCAATGGGAAAACTAACCTTCGTTTCGATGATACGAATCCATTGAAAGAGGATATTGAGTTTGTCAACTCCATCAAGGAAGATGTAAAATGGCTCGGTTACGACTGGGATAACCTTTTCTTCGCTTCCGACTATTTTGATGAAATGTATAAAAGGGCTGTGCTGCTCATCAATAAGGGACTGGCATATGTGGACGATCTTAATGCCGACCAAATCCGTGAATATCGCGGAACGCTGACAGAGCCGGGGAAAGACAGCCCCTACCGCAATAGAACCGTCGAGGAAAATCTTGAACTATTTGAAAAGATGCGCAGCGGCGAATTCGAAAACGGCGCAAAAGTATTGCGTGCAAAAATCGATATGGGCTCACCTAACATTAATTTGCGTGATCCCGTCATATACCGTATCTCCCATACTGAACACCATAATACCGGCAACAAATGGTGCATCTACCCAATGTATGCCTTTGCCCACCCAATTGAAGATGCCATCGAGGGAGTCACACACTCCATTTGTACGCTTGAGTTCGAAGATCAACGCCCTCTTTATGACTGGATCGTTGAGAATTGTGAAATGGAAAGCAAACCAAAACAATATGAATTTGGCCGTCTTAACCTGACCAATACAGTAATGAGCAAGCGAAAACTGAAGCAGCTTGTCGATGAGGGCTTCGTGGACGGCTGGGACGACCCGCGGATGCCTACTGTTTCAGGCTTGCGGAGACGCGGGTATACACCCGAAGCGATTCGTGCATTCTGCCAAGAGATAGGTGTCGCCAAAACAAGCGGTGTCGTGGACTCTCAGATGCTTGATCATTTCGTACGGGAAGACTTAAAGCTGAAGGCTCCACGGACTATGGCCATCCTGAACCCGCTTAAAGTGGTCATCACCAACTATCCGGAAGGCGAGATAGAATGGCTGGATGCCGAGGTCAATCCGGAAGTTCCGGAAATGGGCACACGCCAAATCCCGTTTTCACGTGAAATTTATATCGAACAGGACGATTTCATGGAAAACCCGCCGAAAAAGTATTTCCGACTTTTCCCGGGCAATGAAGTTCGTTTGAAACATGCTTATTTCATTAAATGTGAAGAAGTGATAAAAGACGATGCCGGTAACGTCATTGAACTTCGCTGCACATACGATATTGAAACGAAAAGCGGATCTGGCTTCACTGGCCGTAAAGTGAAAGGTACATTGCACTGGGTCGAAGCTTCACAAGCCGTTTCAGCGGAATTCCGCAACTATCAGCCTTTAATCTTGGACAAGGAAAATGATGAAGAGGAAGAAAAATCATTCCTGGACCGGGTAAACCCTGATTCTATAGAAATTTTACAAGGATTTGTCGAGCCTAACATGAAAGATGTTAAGCCTCAGGATAAATTCCAATTCTTCAGGCATGGCTATTATAATGTTGATTCAAAACTCACTGCTGCCAATCACTTGGTCTTCAACCAAATCGTTGGGTTGAAAAGTTCATTCAAGTTATAGAATCACGGAAAAGAACCAGATTCCTATTGGGATCTGGTTCTTTTCGTTTGCTGCACCCTTATATCATTTTTTCTCGTAAAGTTTGATCCCTTGCTTGGAAAGGGCCTGTTTAAGAGTACTATGTGTCGAAACCTGACTAAAATCAAGACCTAACTGAATCGATGTCTGGGCCACTTCAGGACGAATCCCGGAAATGGTCGATTGAATGCCTAACAGGTTCAGGGTACTTATCAATTGATAGATCTGTTGGGCAACCATCGTATCTAAAAGGGATACCCCCGATAAATCGATGAATAAGTGTGTGATATTTTTGCTAATGCATTTGCTTGGAGTCCCATTCAAAATTTCCCTTGCCCGATAGGTATCGATTTCCCCTATTAACGGCAATACCGCAATGGCATCAACAATGGGAATGACAGGTGCGCCCAGTTCATTAATCAGCTCCTGTTGAGCAAGGAGTCGTTCTTTTGTCAAAAGGTAATACTGCTCAGTGAACTCACGGTTCAATTGATCGAAGGCACGATTAATAAGCCGGCTCCACCGGATGATTGTATCCTTCGTTATCTTTGTATCCATCAGCATATAATCAGTGATGAAGGCCCAATATGTTTCGCGAACCTTATTAAGCGCTTCCAACACTTCGTAAATAGGGGTGTCCGATTCAACCCTGCTCTTCGCAACAAGTGTGGCCCACTGCTCCATCGTTTCATTAAAAGCAGTTTTATCTTCAAGTAAAGCACTGGTCACTGTCTTGATCGTCAATGTATTCTGTTCCCTAAGCAGCTTTTCGATTTCCTCATTAGAATCTATTGAATAGATGGATCCAGACTGCTTTTCCCTTAAAGCCAGCCAGTTTTCCGTAATCTTGGATGAGTTACCAAGGATATATCGATATAAATGTTCATCTATTTTATCCATTTGTGTTCCCCTATCTCCCTAGTTATTTCATTTTAAAAAGTAATAATAAGTCTCCATATCCCTCTTTCTCCATTTCATTTCTAGGAATGAATCGAAGGGCAGCAGAGTTTATGCAATATCTCGTGCCTTTAGGACTTGGGCCATCAGGAAAAACATGTCCAAGGTGGGAATCGGCTTCCCTGCTGCGTACCTCGGTCCGGGTCATTCGGTGGCTGAGATCGATTTTTTCATTGACACTTGCCGACATGATGGGCTTCTTAAAGCTAGGCCACCCACAGTCGCTATCATACTTCTCCCGCGAACTGAATAGGGGCTCCCCAGAAACGACATCCACATAGATGCCTTCTTCAAAATGATCCCAATAGGCATTATCGAAAGGCGGCTCCGTGCCATTTTCCTGGGTGACATGAAACTGACTCTCCGTTAAGGTCTTTCTAAGGTGTGCATTATCCTTAGGCCAATTTTCTTTACTGAAGGCATCCCGCCCTGAGCCTTTACGATACAATGCATAGCGAAATTGATTTTTCCGATAGAACTCTTGATGATATTCCTCAGCGGCGTAAAATTCCCCCGAGGGTAGAATACCCGTAACAATAGGTTTCATAAACCGCCCGCTCATCATTAAATCTTCCTTCGATTGTTCTGCCTCCTGTTTCTGACGTTCATTAAGATAGAAAATGGCTGCCTTGTATTGCTTTCCCCTATCCGAGAACTGTCCATCGTCATCCGTAGGATCAATTTGGCGCCAAAATATCTCCAATAAAGTTTTATAGGAAATGATTGATGGATCGAATACCACTTGAACCGCTTCAACATGATCGGTCGAACCGGCAATCACTTGTTTATAACTAGGTGCGGCAATTTTGCCGCCTGTATAACCTGATGTCACTGAAATAATACCATCCATTTCATCAAAGGGAGCAACCATGCACCAAAAGCAGCCTCCTGCGAAGATAGCTGTTTCTTTTCCATCCATCGTCATCTTAAAACCCCCCTTTCACGCCTGTCATTTTATGTATTATATACCAGCAAGCCAAACACCTTCAAATTCAAAATTGTTTCTATCTGCTTTACATATATAAAAGAGGCACTTAGGAGTAAACCCAAGTGCCCTTTTATGTTCGATCTGTTATTTAAAGTATCACACTTACAATGATCGCCGATAGGATGCTGACAAGAGTCGCACCGTAAAGCAGCTTCAAGCCGAAACGGGCTACAACATTTCCCTGTTTTTCATGAAGTCCTTTAACTGCACCGGCAATGATTCCAATTGATGAGAAATTAGCGAATGAAACCAAGAATACAGAAACGATCCCTATCGTTCTTTCGCTCAAGGCTGCTGATGCGTCGCCTAAGCTCAGCATGGCAACGAATTCATTGGTTACCAGCTTCGTCGCCATGATTCCGCCAGCAGTCACGGTTTCTGAAATCGGTATACCCATGATAAAGGCAAACGGTGCAAAGATATACCCCATGATGTCTTGGAAGCTAATGCCGAAGATCATGTCAAATACGCTGTTGATCCCTGCGATTAAGGCAACGAAACCAATTAACATCGCTGCTACAGTGATAGCAACCTTAAATCCATCCATGATATACTCCCCAAGCATTTCGAAGAAAGACTGCTTCTCTGCCCCTTCTTCAACAGGTAGAATATCCTCTTCATCCGTTACGGTATAAGGATTGATAATGGATGCGATGATAAATCCACCAAACATGTTAATAACAATGGCCGTCACAACGTACTTTGGTTCAATCATCGTCATATATGCACCGACAATCGACATCGATACAGTTGACATGGCTGATGCACAAAGCGTATACATGCGAGATGGCGGAATGGCACCGAGTTGTTTTTTCAAGGTTATGAAAACCTCGGATTGGCCCACTATGGCCGATGCAACCGCATTGTAAGATTCCAATTTACCCATTCCATTCACCTTACTTAGAAGGAATCCAATCCACTTCATGATGAACGGAAGGATTTTGAAGTGCTGTAAAATCCCGATTAAAGCTGAGATGAATACGATAGGAAGAAGGACATTTAAAAAGAAGGGAGATGCTCCTTCGTTTACAATCCCGCCAAATACAAAGGTGATTCCTTCATTTGCCCATTCTAAAAGTTTTCCGAAACCATCGGCAATCGAATTGATGATCACTAAACCAAACTTCGTGTTCAATAATAAATAAGTTAAAACAAGCTGAATGACCACCATGAGGATGATCGGTTTAATTTTAACTTTCTTCCGGTCACTGCTGGCTAAGATAGCTAGTCCAAAAACAATAAGCAGTCCTAAAATTGCAATCAGAAATTTCATTTATTCTGCCTCCACTAAGGGTGAATTTAATGTTCGTGCATTAATAGTAGGATACCCTCAAAAAACTTATGCAAACGTTTTCTCTTTCATCCAAAATACATGTACGTACCTCTCCAGAAGTCTATATTAAACTAATATTTTTTTAAGTGCAATTATTATTTCCCTTTTTAAAATAACAATTAGTGACAATAGTGGGTTTCGTGAATTGAAAAAGAAGGCTCCCCCTTCCTAAAGGAACCTTCTCTATCCTCAAATAGTATCGACTATTTAGGCAGCTGTTTTTCTGGATATCACCGTTGTCGCTAATCCAACGCCTCCAATTACAAAGATGATGATGGTTGCGGCCAAACTGCCTGCCCCTTGATAAAAGTCGATGAATTTCCCTGCAAAAGAGTCTCTGTCTTGGAAACCGCCACCGCTTGGCATTTCCCCTGAAGTCCCGGAACCATTTGGCCCGCCTTGTGGAGTGCCCTGCGTATCATTAGATGCCGTTTCCGTAGATGAATCATCGGTCGCCGTACTGCTATTAGCCATTTCTTCCGTATCCTCCGTTTTTGTTGTGTTGCTGTCGGCAGGCATACCCATCACCGCTTGTCGGTTCATGGTTTCAGCGCCGCTGCCATCCATATACATCATGATCCCGATGACTGCTTGGGCCATTAAAAGGACCGAAGCCAATATTCCAACAAAAAAGTGTAACCTACCAAGTCTTTTCATCAATGATTCCCCTCCGAAAATAAATGATTTATTAGATGATAATCTAAAAAGACCCTTAATTTCCCCTTAAGCAACAAGGAAGAAAGTAAGGGTCTTTTCGTATTGGGTGGCATCTAAAGGTGGATTAATTTTTCCTTTGATTCCTCGGAAAAGTGATTTCAAAACGGGTGCGTTCATTCTGTTCACTTGTAACCTTGATGCTCCCTTGATGTGTGTTTACAATCCATTTGGCTATGGATAAACCTAAACCAGAGCCTTCATTTTCTGAACGGGATTGCTCGACTTGATAAAAACGGTTAAAAATCAAGGGGAGTTCTTCCTGTGGAATGCCTTTTCCATTATCCTCTACAGTAAGAATGATGGATGAGGCATTCTTGATGCAGGATAGGGAAATCTCCCCGCCTTCCTCGGTAAATTTCATGGCATTATCCACCAAGATCACCAATAGCTGATGAATTCTCTCTTTATCACCATGAAACACCACCTGCTCGGGAGCATGGCTAATGATTGATTTCTCTTGAAAAGAGGCGATATCCGTATACTGTTCCACGATATCCATAAGTAAGTCATCAAGGAAAAAGTTCGATTTCTTAACCTCTATTTGATTCGAGTCCGTTCTGGTCAAGGTCAAAAGTCCGTTAACAAGCTTATTCAATCTCCGGACTTCTTTCGAAATGATGGATATATCAACGGCTTTTTCCTCGATTGTCGCGTTAGGTGATTGAAACAGCAAATCAGCCCTCGATTGAATGACAGCAAGCGGCGTTCGAATTTCATGCGAAGCATCCGAGACAAACTGCTGCTGCTGATCCCAGGATTTTTTGACCGGTATCAAAGCCCGTCCTGCCAGAAGATAGCCTGCGCCCACCGCCACTAGACTTCCAATTCCTCCACCAACAAACAATATGAGCAGCAGGCGATCGAGCATATCCTTTTCTGTATCCACATTCCTGATGAATTGTACGGCCATCTCTCCATACCCCGTATCGACCTGGGTGGAAAGGGCCCGATACGTATATCCATTCACCGATATCTCTTCAATCTCATCAAATCTTTCAGGGTAAAATTCCGATTCATTAACCTTAAAAAAATTATCTACACTCAGTCTTGGCTCAATGATCGTATCATCCGGTCCCCAAACGATGACACTTGGCCCCGGCCCTAAGAGAAACTCACCTTGTGGACGTCCGCCTGGCATGCCTCCATTATTGAAATCCCTGTAATCCTTTTTAAGTGAATCATTGACATCCTTATAGATCTGATTTTCCGTATAGAAATAAATTGTTCTGCTTAAAATGGCTATTAAGACAATAAAGACGATAGAATTCAATAATGTTAGTTGAAGCCGTGTTTTTTGGAACATAATGATCCCCTTATGGTTGTTTTAGCATATAACCAATTCCGCGTACGGTTTGAATATCTTTATGATAATTGAAAGGTTCCAGCTTTTTTCTAAGATGGTGGATGAACACTTCGACAATGGCAATCGTCGTATCTGAATCAAACCCCCAAATGCGGTCGAAAATTTGCTCACGGGTCAATATTTTCCCATTATTTTGAATTAGGTACTCCAGTAATTCAAACTGTTTCAAGGTCATTTTAATGACCTTTCCATCTACCAAAATATCCTTTTCCTTTTCCAACAGTTCAATACCACGGTATTTCACATGCTGCGCAAGCGATATAATGCCGCTCCTTCGAAGCAGGGCACGAATCCTGGCCTTAAGTTCCGGTGCCTGGAAAGGCTTGACTAAATAATCATCGCCACCCATTTCCAATCCTCTGACACGATCCTCAAGCGCATCTTTTGCCGTCAAAAACAAGACACTTGTATCGATTTTTGCTTCCCTGATTTTCCGTACGATTTCAAATCCATCGATTCCTGGAAGCATTACATCCAAAATGATGATATCGTATATACTTTGCTGAGCCAGAAATAGCCCATCTTCCCCATTATCCGCTGTATTGACTTCATATTCATCCGTCAGAATCTGTCGGATCGATTCTAATAATGAAACATTATCTTCTACCACCAAAACCTTCATTCAGGGTACCTCCCAGCCGCTTCAATTGTGATATATATGTTGATTTTATCCTTTTTCATATGCAAAAGAAAGCTGGCTTTTAATCGCCTGCTTTCTCTCAATTTGTATGTTCATTCGTGACGCAGTGCTTGAATGAAATCAATTTTGCGATTCCCAATCCAATTCCTACTCCCAACAATCCCCCTAAGCAGCTCAAGACCATCGCTTCTATTAAAAACTGTAGAAGAATCGATTTCCGATTTGCCCCAATTGCATTTCTAATTCCGATTTCCTTTGTCCTCTCCGAGACGGAAACCAACATGATATTCATGATTCCAATTCCGCCTACCAATAACGAAATACTGGCAATGCCGCCAAGCATGAGAGTGAACGTATCCATCAGATCTTCTTGATTGGTCACCGAATAGTTATCACCCTGTTCCGGGAATGATGTGGTCATCGTACCTTGTACCTGGTACATCGCCCTATCTATGATATTCTCATTCTTCGCTTTTAAATATACGGTTCCGATTTTTGTGCTGCCTGCAGCCCGTTCGGCAGTGGTGATCGGTGCAATGATTACATCATCCCCGCTCAATCCCATTGAGGTGCCTACCGATTTCAGCACACCGATCACGCGATAGGAAACGCCGCCGATGAGAACGTTCTGGTCCACCGCTTTTTGATTTTCAAAAAGCGTATGAGTTAGGCGGTGAGACGGTTAAGGCACTTCAAGATGTCTGTCAGCATTGTCCTTCATGAAAAACCAAGCGCATCCCCCAATCGCCAGCACTAAAACCGTACCTATCATCATCAACTTTTTCATCACTTTACTCCTTTCAGATTTCCTTCGTTGAAACCAGTATCGTGAAAGAAGCTTAACTTTTCCTTAATGGCTACGTGTCCGATTTCAATCAGCAAGCAGCTTTTGCTTGTACGTAACCATAAAAACTATGTCGAACGAAAAATGCCTTATTTTCAGCATTTAAATTTACAATATATTCTGAAAATTATATACTGATACTGTTACCGGAAATTGGTAATCAACACCAAATCATTGATGATGAAGGGGGAACCAACTTGGCATCAAACGATTCAATCGCTAAGGAAACCGAGGCAAGCGCTTCCACGGACTACACCAAGATCGTCCAATCACAATCTTTTCAAGAGCTCTTAAGGAAAAAACGCAATTTTATCGTCCCGCTATCCATCTTTTTCATGGTATTTTATTTCACCCTGCCCATACTAACTTCCTATTCTAAAGTTCTTAACTCAATTGCTTTCGGAACAATCAGCTGGGCCTGGATTTTTGCCTTCGCTCAATTTGTCATGACCTGGACATTATGCATCCTCTATTCCAAAAAAGCTGCAACATTTGACCAATTAGTAGAAAAAATCGTTAAAGAAGCGAAAGGATAAAAGGTGAATTCACAATGAATATACTTGCTTTTATATTATTTCTAATCATTGTAGGGCTAACATTGGTCATTACCTATTTTGCTTCAAGGCGCACCAAAACGACCGCGGACTTTTATACGGCTGACAGCAGCCTTACTGGCTGGCAGAATGGCTGGGCCATTGCGGGAGATTATATGTCCGCCGCCTCATTTTTGGGGATAGCCGGCATGGTCGCACTCTCTGGATTTGATGGTTTCTTCTATAGCATAGGTTTTCTCGTTGCGTATCTGGTCGTTCTTTATATCGTGGCCGAACCGCTCCGTAACCTTGGCAAGTATACATTGGCTGACATGATCGCTGCCCGTTTCAATGAAAAGAAAGTACGCGGGGTTGCTGCCCTTAACACCATTTCCATTTCAACCTTTTATATGATCGCCCAATTAGTCGGTGCAGGTGCCCTTATAAAACTCTTACTTGGAATTGATTATCTTTACTCCGTCATCATTGTAGGTATTTTAATGACCGTATATGTCGTATTTGGCGGTATGACGGCCACCAGTTGGGTCCAAATCGTTAAAGCGGTATTATTGATGGCTGGTACATTCATCATCTCCATCATCGTGTTGTCGAAATTCGACTTTAGCGTGATCGAGATGTTCAAGCAAATGAAAACAGCCACCCCTTTGGGCGGGGATTTCCTCAACCCAGGTAACAAATTCAAGGATCCTTTGGATACTTTATCCCTTAATTTAGCGCTTGTACTCGGTACAGCTGGACTGCCTCACATTCTCATCCGTTTCTTTACGGTGAAAGACGCCATCACAGCCCGTAAGTCCGTAGTATATGCCACGTGGATCATTGGCATCTTTTATATAATGACCATTTTCCTTGGCTTTGGAGCTGCAGCTTTTGTTGGATACGACAAAATCATTGCCGCGAATGCAGCCGGTAATATGGCTGCTCCGCTGCTTGCCGAAGCCATTGGGGGTGACTTCCTGTTCGCCTTCGTCTCTGCTGTTGCTTTCGCAACCATTTTAGCGGTTGTAGCAGGTCTCGTCCTGTCGGCAGCATCTGCTTTTGCCCATGACTTCTATGGCCACATTATCCGGAAAGGCCAAGCCACTGACAAGGAACAAGTCGTTGCTGCTCGTTGGGCATCCATCGGAGTATCCGTCCTTTCCATCATCCTTGCCTTATTTGCCCAAAACATGAATGTCGCTTTCCTTGTTTCACTTGCCTTTGCCGTCGCTGCCAGTGCCAATCTGCCAATCATTGTCTTCACGGTATTCTGGAAACGATTCAACACAGCCGGGGCTGTCACGGGCATGATAGTTGGACTGGTCAGTTCTTTATTGCTTGTGTTCCTAAGTCCCAATGTCTGGTCACCTGTAGAGGGAGCGGCAATATTCGTAGGGGAGCCATTATTCCCGCTTGCCAATCCAGGCATCATCTCCATCCCGATTGGTTTTATAGCAGCCATCGCCGGAACACTTCTGTCAAGCAAGAAAGCTGATGCCAAAAAATACGACGAAATCTTGGTCACGGCTAACACCGGCATGAAAGATCCTATATAAGCTAGATTTATTATTATTTTAAAATATCAAAAAGAGAAAGGAGATCAGGGTGTTCGACCTGCTCTCCTTTCTCTTTATTTAGAACATATTCATCAGGAAGATTCCCGCTAGCTTCTCAATCTTAACTTCCTTCTATTGTACTTCGTTACTACCTGGTTCATGACTTCTGCAAAGATCAGCCCCATCGCAATGGCACCAGCCAGCATGAAGACCTTGGCTGCCAGCTGAACGGCGACATAAAAATCATTTCCGACAAAATGCTTCATCGCATCATAAGACAAACCTCCAGGCACAAGGGGGATGATTCCCGATACATTGAAAATCGTAATCGGCGTTTTATACCTTTTAGCAAAATACTGGCTGATGACCGCAACGATAAATGCAGCCGTTAATGTTGCAATGATGGTGTTTATCTCATTTTCAACCAGAACAAAATATATTATCCACCCTAACATCCCTACGAAACCACAATGAAACAATGAATTTTTTGGTACATTGAAGATGACTCCAAAGGCTGCTGAGGCAATGAAACTTGTAATAAGCTGTGCAATCATCATTCTTCCTCCCCTAAAATCATAAGAAAACAAACGCAGCCGATATTCCTGCCCCAATGGCTAAAGCAGTCAAACCTGCGTCAGCACCCTTGGATAGACCCGAAACCAAATGCCCTGCAATTAAATCCCTGGCTGCATTCGTAATTAACAGTCCTGGCACAAGCGGCATCACCGCTCCGATGATTATCGTGTCCAAATGACTCCCCACTCCAATCTGGACAAAAAACATAGCTACTAATCCTACGACTAAAGAGGCGATGAATTCAGCAAAAAAACGAACTTCCAGTAACCAGTGCAAATAAAGCAGGCATGAGAATCCCATTCCTCCAGCTATACAGGACCAGATGAAATCATTCCACTGTCCTTGGAACATGATTAAAAAGCAGCCGCTCGCGATGAATGCAGCAAAGACCTGTACCCACATGGGATAC
This sequence comes from Peribacillus sp. NPDC058075, assembly GCF_042885195.1. NCBI lineage: Bacteria > Bacillati > Bacillota > Bacilli > Caryophanales > Bacillaceae > Peribacillus > Peribacillus sp. NPDC058075. The sequence continues at coordinate 546,321 of NZ_JBHVSL010000002.1, forward strand.
CCCATCCCGGCCTTTTCGATTTGCTTTAACCGTAAATATGCTTCCTCCGGTGTCATTTCCTTGCTGGAAATGCTTCGGGATATACTGTTAACCAGCGTCACCTTATGTAAATCTGTAGATCGTTGGGAAACTCGGATCAATTTTGAAGCTGGGTGCATACCATCCAGCGAAAAAATAATTCCAGTAGGGGTCGAAAAACTGTGTGATTCACCGCACCCAAACGCTGCAGCGATCCTAACCATCGTATCTTCCACCCTTGATGTTTCTGCTCCGTTCTGAAGCATGATTTTTCCCGCAAGTAAACATACATCTATAATTTCATTGTATGGTAAACGATCATCCATTTTATCCTCTCCATCACTTCCTGCATGAGTTTCTCTCAATAACAGATAACGATCACACCAATTTAAATCCACCTCATAATAGCCCAATTCCTGTGAAAAGGATATAAAAATATTACCTATTTAATTTATCAATTTCATTAACCTTCCCTACTATCTTCCTTAGTACCAGTATTCCCTTTATTTCCTGCAGAAACCGTTCAGTTGAAAGAAAATTCAATTATATCCATAATGAAAAGGAGTGCAGACACGGTCACTGCATCCCCTTTTTTCCTATCCTGTACGACTATACTCCTTTTTGAATGAAGCAATCCACTGTTTCATTAAACAAATCGCTTTCTTCCATAAATGGACAATGACAGCTATCTTCAAAGATTACTAGTTTGGAATTCGGAATGTTTTTATGCAAATGCTCCCCTGCAGCTACAGGAATGACCTTTTCATGCCTTCCAAAACAGAGAAGTGTCGGAATCTTGATTTCTGGCAAAAATTCACGATAGTCCACAATCGATTGGTCAAACAGAATGCTGCTGGCGATGGATTCCGGCATTTTGGTCACTTCCCCAAGCATCCAGCTTGCATCCTCTGCAGATAATTCATTGTTGAACATGGAAGCAAGGAAGCTTTGCAAAAATGGGGAACGATTCGTTTGAATTTCAGTCATGAAGGCAATCAACGTGTCCATATCAAATGCGCCGATATTAAAATCTGGCCACTTGAAATCAGATGCCAATTCATCCACAATCACAGTTGAATGAATATTTTCCTCACCGAACTGCTTAAGATACTCCCAGACTACAAATGCCCCCATCGACCAGCCTACAAGTATGACATCTCTTAATCCCAGTTCACCTATGAACGCATGAAGATCTTTTGCATAAACGGAGACCGTATTTCCGTAATGTACATGATTTGACTGGCCATGGCTTCTTAAATCAAGTAAGATCGTTCTATATTTTTCTGAAAAGTACGGAAGCTGCCTTTTAAAGAACCGGCTGCTCATCCACACACCATGGATAAAAATAATCGGTTTCCCCTGGCCCTTTTCTTCATAAAACAACCGAACGCCTTCTTCCACCTCAATAAATGCCATTCTATCCCTCCTTCTTGATATTTCACCATCCATTCCCCATTATTATTTATTGCATTTCTTCTTTTAACATTCCTTCCTTTAAAAATATATTGTCAAACCTGATTTTAGAGTTGATAATGAAGTATATTTTTATTGATATCTTCATCCTGAAAGGACGGAATTTTAATGAAGAGTTTTATCAAAAACTATCGATCCTCTTTAATACTGCTCACCGCCATTATTGTCGGCGGGATAGCGGGTGTCGTTTTCGGGGATAAAACCTCGATCATACAGCCTCTAGGGGACTTATTCTTAAATCTGATGTTCACGATCATCGTGCCATTGGTATTTTTCAGCATTGCTTCAGCGATTGCCAATATGAGCGGAATGAAGCGTCTCGGAAAAATCATGGGAAGTATCGTTCTCGTATTCCTGACAACAGCCGCTTTGGCCGCCGTCATTGGGTTTATTGGGACAACCATTGTCAATCCGTTGGAAGGCACAGATACGACAGCCATTAAAGAACTGATGGAAAACAGTTCCCCTGAAGAGACCATCGAAGAAGTATCTTTCTTCAGTCAACTGGTCAACACGGTAACCGTTTCCGATTTCCCAGAACTGTTCTCCAGAAGCAATATGCTTCAGCTTATCGTTTTCTCAGTACTAATCGGACTTTCCACTGCACTCGTCGGTGAGAAAGCAAGACCGATTACTGAGTTTTTGACAGCGGGTACAGCTGTCATGATGAAGGTTGTCAAAATCGTCATGTACTATGCTCCAATTGGACTTGGTGCTTATTTTGCGGCGATTATCGGGCAGCTTGGACCGCAGATTTTAGAAGGCTATGCTCGCACTTTCATTCTTTATCTAGTCTTGGCCTTGATTTATTATTTCGGCTTCTTCACTTTGTATGCCTTTATTGCAGGCGGGAAAGATGGAGTTAAACTATTTTGGAAAAATGCCCTGACACCATCCATTACAGCCATCGCGACTTGTTCTAGTGCCGCATCCATTCCAGTCAATCTTGAATCAGTCAAGAAAATGGGCGTGCCTAAGGATATAGCGGAGACTGTCATCCCACTCGGAGCCAACACCCATAAAGATGGTTCGGTATTCGGCGGTGTATTGAAAATCGTTTTCCTATTCAGCTTATTTGGAAAAGATATGACAAGCATTTCTAGCATATTAAGTATACTTGCTGTTGCCTTTTTGGTAGGAGCTGTTATGGGTGCCATTCCTGGGGGCGGCATGATTGGGGAAATGTTGATTCTTAGTGTATTCGGCTTCCCTGTTGAAGTCCTGCCGATCATTGCCGTTATATCCACGATCATCGATGCTCCCGCTACACTGCTCAACTCAACGGGAAACACGGTTTGTGCCATGCTTGTCACACGGCTTGTTGAGGGAAAGAACTGGTTAAAGCAAGCATTCGTTAAAGAAGCTGTATGATTCTATAACTGAACTGACTCCTGGTTAATCGGGAGTCAGTTTTTTTCATTTTAACGACTTTCTTGTAAACAGCTCTTTAATTGACAGGGTTTCCATATCCTTGCATAGAATTAAAGGTAAAGGAGGGAAATGAATGTTAATGAAATGCTTACCTGCCGCAATCACTATTACGGGGCTATTATATATTTTTTTTATACCGGAAGAGCCTTTAATGATCAAAATCATGTTCAAGGTCATCCCCATGTTATTGATTTTGCTCTATGCCTGCACAACTGTGGGAAGACGGAATCATTACCAAACCTTGATACTTCTTGGTTTATTCTTTTGCATGCTTGGAGATGGTTTGTTAATCTGGTTCGTCATCGGGCTTTCCGCCTTTTTGATCGGCCACCTTTTCTATATTTCAGCATTCTTTAGACTTTGGAGCTTTTCATGGCTTCGATTTGCGACGATTGTTCCGATTTACATTTACTCCACTTGGATTGGCCGTGAAATTATACATTCTTTAATGGAAAAAGGGGAACATACCCTCATCATCCCTGTAATCTGTTATGTAACGGTCATCTCCCTCATGGGCTGGGCGGCATTCATGACCGGAAATACGGCTGCAATCATCGGCGGGGTCCTGTTCGTGATTTCAGACTCCATTTTATCTTGGAACAAATTCATCGATGATGTTGCCTATTCTGGTCCACTGATCATGCTTACCTACTATGCAGCCCAGTTTTGCATCGCTAACAGCATTCGCATGAAACCTTCTTTTCATTTATCGAAAGGTTTGAAAAGTGAACGGCCAAACCTTTGAATTCCGAATATCCGTTCGTTTCACATGAAACAATTTTTCATTAAAAAAGGCATCCTCAGCTCTAATGGAACTGTGGACGCCCTTTTTTAACCTTTAATTTTCTTAATGAAGACTACTTTTAAATAGTTCCCTTCCTTATATTCCCTTATTGTTTTAAAATCAGCCGGTAATGAGAATTCTTCCATGATCTCATATTTACCATCCATTTCCTTGAAAGCAACATCAATGAAGCTCTTGAATTTTTTCATGTCAAACGTACTGCAATTAGTTGAGGCGATAATGACCCCATTGTCTTCCGTAATGGAAATGGTATCTTTCAATAGATTTGTGTAGTCTTTTCCGGCACTGAAAGTAAACTTCTTCGATTTGGCAAAGCTGGGCGGATCGAGGATGACCATTTCAAACTTCAGAGCTTTCTTCACTGCATATTTAAAATATTTAAAAACATCCATCACCACGATATTGTGGGCTTCAGGATCTATTTCATTCACACTGAACTGCTCGATCGTCTTTGGTAAACTGCGATTCGCCAGGTCGACACTAGTTGTTTTAACAGCACCGCCTAAAGCGGCAAATACGGAGAATGCCCCAGTATAGGAGAACATATTCAACACGGTTTTCCCTTTGGCGTATTCATCCCGGATTTTCCTTCTGACATCGCGTTGATCAAGGAAGACACCGACCATTGCCCCATCATTCAGATAGACAGCGAAATGGACTCCATTCTCCTTTACAAGAAGCGGAAATGCCGGCTGTTCGCCCATGACAAAATCGTCTTCATCCACGTACTGCCCCTTTGTATCAAAGCGTTTCTTTTGATAAATCGATTTGACCTCGACCGTTTCCTGCAATGCCTTAATGATGTAGTCTTTAAAGGAATATATCCCTTTGCTATACCAGCTAATGACATAGTGACCATCATAATGATCAATGATTAAACCGCCAATTCCATCACCTTCCCCATTAAACAAGCGGAAAGCTGTAGTCTCACCATCTTCAAAAAAAGACTTCCGGAATTCATATGCTGCCTGGATTTTGCCGTTAAAGAAGGATTGATCGATTTTTTCATTTTCTCTTCGGGTCAATACCCAGCCATAGCCCTTATTCTGTTTACCATAATAACCTTTTGCCAGAAAGCGGTTGTTTTCATCCACCAAACGCACCAAGGCCCCCTCTTCCTGAAGGTCATTAAGGTTGGCTATCGACTCTTTAACAATCAAGGGAAAACCCTTGCTGATTTTACTCACGAACTTAGCTTTCACTTTTATATCTATTTCTTTTCCCATCTATATCATCCTATCTATGCAAATGCTTTCCTCCCCATTTTACCCTAATCCCTTTATAAATAAAAACCAGCCCGGTTCCTTAACCAGGCTGGTTTCCAAGAAAACTTTGATTATGAAACTTCTAAATGAAGATCGCCTGGCTTAACTTTACCCATCATCTTCAATACCCGATGTAAGGCAAGTGTGATCACAGCTGGCAATACCATGCCCACTGCCACATAAACCAAGAACGTGTACAACCCCTGACCCGTTATGATGGCAATCGGTGCAATCATTGAACTTAACCCCATTCCTCCAAGCTCATACGGCACTTGAAAATCGAATGCCAAGGTTGCGATAGGTGCACAGATGATTGCCGCCACAAAAGGAGGAATGACATATAAAGGCTTTTTGATCAGGTTAGGAAATTGGACTTTTGGCGTAACGACCATCTGTGCCAGGAATCCGCCCATATCATTATCTTTATAAGACATGACAGTGAACCCGACAAACTGAACGGTACATCCAATTAGAGCTGCAGCACTGGAAACGGGATCTAATTGCAGGGCGATCGCCAGTGCAGCGGAAGACGCCGGTGTCATCAATAAAATGCTCCATACCAAGGCTATGACCATGGAACCGATTAAGGGAGAACCCTGGACCGCAGCCGTGGTTTGACTGCTTATCCATGTTAGGAGCGGAGTGGTGACAAGAGCCAGGCCATATCCCGAAACTCCACCGACAAGAACTGCTCCCATTGGGATGGCCATGATGTCCAACTTCGTTTTGCCGACTAGGCGCTTACCTATATATGTTGCAATCACTGCTGCCAAGACAGCACTTAGCGGCTGACCCGTAACAATCGTGAAGGCACCCTCAGCAGTTCTGTGAATGGCAGCACCTCCAACGGCACTTGAAGCCATGGCGCTAAAGATAATTAATGAATTTCCTCCAAGCTGATATGCGATACCTGCTCCTAAAGCTGGCGCTAGCAAGACCTTTGCGGCCCCGCCTATTGCCATGAAGACCTCCCAGCCTAAATAGCCCCCTATGGATTCAAACAATAACCCGATCCCTAATGTAACCAAGACAGCGTTGGCTATCCCTGTTGATGCCTTGTACATTCGATCGCTGATGTATTCTTTCCTGCTCACTTTATCTCCACTCCTTATTAATTATCAGAATATTCAATTTAGAAAAATCAAAAAAAATAAAGGTCTTCATTAAAAAATGCCTATTAAGTATATCGTACCGCTACCTAAATGTCTGCTAATGTCTTCCCGTATAATAACATGAATTTTCTGATAATGTAAATGATATTTTTATTCTAATAAAATAAAAGCGCTTTCAAAGATAAAGATTTAACACATTACCATTCAATAAAAACCCATAATTTATTATTTAAAAATAATTTACCCCATTGTAAGATGTCTATTTGAGGATATTTCGGTACATTTGCGACAAAAAAAGAACCCGGTTAGGGATTCCTTCATTAGCTGGATTTATGACTTTTCTAATAGATACCCATCCTATTTTTGAAAACCTTCCAATTTTACAAAAGTGTCCTTCAAATATTGGTAAAACAATTTCTCCGTTGGCATAAGTTCCCTATCAGTTGGAACGATGACACCTACAGCCCTGGTAACAGAAGGTTCCTCCAGCGGCAATTTAACCGTAAGACGCGGCAAGCTATCGATCAAACAAATCTCAGGTATCAAGGTTATACCCAGACCTGCTGCCACCAGGCCTTTTATGGCATCAGTATCTTTTCCTTCAAATGCCACTTCCGGTTCAAAGCCATGCAGTTTGCAAGCTTTCATAACGAGATCCCTTAATACATAACCCTTTGGAGATAGGATGAACGGGTTTCCTTGAAGCTCATTCAAGAATAGTGATTTCTTCAAGGCCAAAGGATGACTTTCCGGTAAAAGGGCAACTAACTTCTCAATAAATAGCGTTTCACCTTTGATTTTCTTTTCATTCATCGGCAGAGGACCGATCAAGGCCATGTTAATGTTACCTTTTATTACCGAATCTATCAGGTATCGATATGAACCTTGTTTCAATGTGAATTTTGCCTGCGGATAACCTTCCCTGAAGTCGGAAATGACCCTTGGCAATACATAAGAAGCTAAACTGCTGGGAAAGCCAATCCGGATTGTCCCTTTTTCTGGGTGCAGGCTTTCAGCCATCTCACGCTTGGCACGATCGATTATATCCATAGCTTGCTCCATATTCGCTAAAAAGGTATGTCCGATAGGCGTCAATCTAATCTTTCGGCCATCCCTGATAAATAGTGGTACGCCCAATTCTTCTTCTAGATTGTAGATTTGACGACTGACAGCTGACTGGGCAACATGCAAGTTCACTGCTGCTTCCGTCATATGTTCACGCTTTGCCACTTCAATGAAATATTCGATTTGCCTTAATTCCACTCTAAGCTCCCTCTTCCATATCAAAACAGCATGCTACTTATCTAATATTCAGATTGTTTGTTTTATTTTTAAATTATATCATGAAAGTATCATCTAAAAACCGATATCTTATTCAATTAATACTTTAAAACGACTATATTGCCTTAAGGGAGAGAGAAGAATGACCACTTCACAAGAAGTCGAGCATGAGGAATTACAAGTCGCCAAAGAGTTCGTAAGTCAAGTATACGCACAGGTAAAGGAGCGTAATCCTCACGAAAATGAGTTCCATCAAGCTGTAAAGGAGATATTCCTTTCACTGATCCCCGTTTTTGCAAAACATCCTGAATATATGAAAAGCGGGATATTGGAGAGGCTGGTTGAACCTGAAAGAATGATCACCTTCCGTGTTTCTTGGGTTGATGACCTGGGCAATGTTCAAGTAAACCGTGGGTTTCGTGTGCAATTCAACAGTGCAATCGGACCATTCAAAGGCGGTCTCCGATTCCATCCCACTGTCAATACCAGCATTATAAAGTTTCTTGGTTTCGAGCAAATCTTTAAAAACTCTCTTACTGGCCAGCCGATCGGTGGGGGAAAAGGCGGGTCGGACTTCGATCCAAAAGGAAAATCGGACGCAGAAATCATGCGTTTTTGCCAAAGCTTCATGTCGGAACTATCCCGCTATATCGGCCCTGATACAGACGTACCAGCTGGTGACATCGGAGTCGGTGCAAGGGAGATCGGTTATCTATTCGGCCAGTATAAAAAGATGCAGGGCAGCTACCATGCCGGTGTTCTAACTGGTAAAGGCATAAGTTATGGCGGAAGCTTGGCCCGTAAAGAAGCGACTGGATATGGAACGGTTTACTTTGTTGAAGAAATGCTAAAAGACAAAGGGTTACAATTCCATGGCAGCACCGTCGTTATCTCCGGATCTGGCAATGTATCCATTTATGCCATTGAAAAAGCTACACAGCTAGGCGCAAAAGTGGTTGCATGCAGCGACTCCAATGGCTACATATATGATGAAAATGGTCTGAACCTGGATACAGTACGACGCCTAAAAGAAGTGGAACGAAAACGCTTGAGCGAGTATGTCGATGCGCACCCGGAAGCTGTATACCATGAAGGAAGCTACGGCATTTGGTCTGTACCATGTGACATCGCATTGCCTTGTGCCACACAAAATGAAATCGATGAAGAAGCAGCAAAATTACTGGTCAAAAATAATGTGAAGGCAGTCGGCGAGGGTGCTAATATGCCTTCAACCCTTGAGGCCATTGATGTTTTCCTTAATAACGGAATCCTTTTTGGACCAGCAAAAGCGGCCAATGCAGGCGGCGTAGCCGTGTCTGCACTCGAAATGGCCCAAAACAGTGCCAGAATGCCTTGGACTTTCGAAGAAGTCGATGCCAAGCTGCATGAAATCATGAAGAACATCTATAAAAACAGTGTAGAGGCTGCAGAAGCATATGGTGAGCCTGGCAACTTAGTTGTAGGGGCCAATATTGCCGGATTCCTTAAAGTGGCGGATGCGATGCTGACTCAAGGTATACTCTAGCAATCAGTTGATTTAGGAGGCGGTCCGACAAGGGCCGCCTTACTTTTGTAAAAGAATGCTCTCACTTTCTTATACTCTCTCATTCATATCAATTCAAGCTGGATTGTCCACAATCAGATAACATCAATGGAATTAAAAAAAGGAGTGCCGGAAAAGTTCCGGCACTCCTCATTGTTTGTATGACAATCATTTTTTGGTGACCAATTTCAATGGAACGGATATTGTGTCATCCACTTTGTCGCCTTTTAAGATCTTTTCAGCCGCATTAACCGCTTCTTCACCGATAAGTGACGGTTGTTGGGCAATCGTAGCTTTTAGTTCACCGTTTTCAACTGCTTTCAATGCATCATCATTTCCGTCAAAACCAACCACGATGATGTCTTTTCCTGCTGCCTTGATTGCTTCAATGGCTCCTAGTGCCATTTCATCATTATGGGCGAATACCGCTTGGATATCTTTATTGCCTTGCAGGATATTTTCCATGACGTTAAGCCCTTTTGTCCGGTCGAATTCCGCCGTTTGGCTTGTCAGGACATCTAACTGCTTGTCCGCAATATTGTGGAAACCTTTCCCGCGTTCACGAGTTGCAGATGCACCAGATACCCCTTCAAGTTCCACTACTTTCGCTTTTTCGCCAAGCTCCTTAACTAGATATTCTGCAGCCATTTCACCGCCAGCCACATTGTCGGAAGCGATGAACGTTTCAATGTCGCCTTCGTCTGAAGAGCGGTCAATCGTGATAACGGGAATGCCCGCTTCATTAGCTGATTGAATGGCTGAAGATATTGCCGCAGAGTCAGTAGGATTCACAAGAAGGACATCCACCTTTTGAAGGATTAGATCTTCAATTCCGCTGATTTGTTTTGCCGTATCATCTTGGGCGTCAACAACTGTGACTTTCATGCCTTTTTCTTTTGCTTCTTTTTCAATACCATCTTTTAAGGAAACGAAGAATGGATTGTTTAAAGTAGAGATGCTGACTCCGACTTTCACGTCTTTCATGGAGGAGTCTTTCTTTTCTTTTTTATCATCTGTTAGACCAGAATCCATTGAACAGGCAGCCAAGACCATTAATGAAAGAACCATGATGATCGATACTATTTTTTTCATTGATTACACCTCTTCTTATGATTTTTTACGGTCAAGTAAGACCGCGATTAATATAACTGCACCTTTTACCACTTGTTGGTAAAAAGAAGATACACCAAGTAAATTCATGCCGTTATTCAAGGTACCGATGATCAGGACACCGACCAGCGTACCGAACAAGCGTCCTTTACCGCCTGAAAGGCTCGTTCCCCCCAGCACCACTGCAGCGATGGCATCCATTTCATAGGATTGGCCTGCCGTCGGCTGTGCCGAATTCAGACGGGATGTCAAAATGGCACCGGCAATGGCCGCCATCGTACCGGCCAGACCATAGATGGCCACCTTGACCCGGTCAACTTTAATCCCCGAAATGCGGGAAGCCCTTTCATTTCCTCCAATGGCATAAGTTTTACGGCCAAAGGATGTTTTATGAAGCAGGAACCATAGGATGAAGAAAGCGATAACCATTACAACGGCCGGTACTGGCACTCCAAGGAAGTAACCTCTCCCAAGCATCTGGAACATAACGGAATCGCCAATTCCGGTAATCGGCTTTCCATCCGTATACACAAGCGTTAATCCCCGGAAAATCGTCATGGTGGCCAGTGTCACGATGAAAGGGGCCATTTTTCCCTTTGAAACGAGTATCCCATTGATTACACCCATTATTGCGCCTAGTAGAATGCCTATTAATATTGCTAAAATCGGATCTAATCCCGAGACCATCATACCAGCCATAAGTGCGCTGGATAGAGCTAAAATGGAACCGACGGACAAGTCGATGCCGCCTGTCAATATGATAAAGGTCATTCCAAATGCAATAAGTGCATTGATGGAGGTTTGACGCAATAAATTCAAAATATTATTCGGTTCCATGAATGATGGATTTAAAACGGTTATTACGATAAATAAAAGTACCAGGGCGAGTAACGGACCGAATTTCTGCCAAATCCCGCTTTTCCCTGTAGCCTCAAGTTTCATCCTAGTTCCCTCCTGTCGCCAATGCCATAATTTTTTCTTGCGTCGCTTCCTGCTTTAACAATTCCCCAGCAATCCCACCTTCGTGAACGACAAGGATTCTATCACTCATACCAATGATTTCCGGAAGCTCTGACGAAACCATGATGATGGCGATGCCCCGCTCCGTCAATTCATTCATCAACTCGTAAATTTCACGTTTTGCGCCAACATCTATGCCCCTGGTCGGTTCATCCATAATTAAAACTTTAGGGGAAGTGCCGATCCATTTAGCTATTACCACCTTCTGTTGATTTCCTCCGGATAGATTGCCGATGACCGTTTCAGCAGAAGATGTCTTTACATGAAGTCTCTTAATCATCATTTCGGCAAAGTTCATCTCATCTTCCGTTTTTACGATTCCGTTAGGAGCAAAACTTTTGAGATTCGGCAAGCCGATATTTTCCCTTACAGAAAAGTCCAGGATCAACCCCTCTTCTTTACGGTTTTCCGTAATGAAAGCCAGGCCGTGTCGAACTGCATCCGTTGGTTTTCGTATGGAAACCTTCTTGCCTTCAATGGTGATTTCACCGCTGTCTATTTGGTCGACACCAAAAAGGGCGCGCATTATTTCTGTTCTTCCTGCTCCCATCAATCCGGCGACACCGACAATCTCACCTTGGCGAACCGCGAAATGGATATCTTCAAAAAGCCCCTTTTTAGTTAAACCTTTTACATCAAGGACTATGTCGCCAGGATTCGCTTCACGATGAGGAAAACGATCCTCCAGCTCCCGCCCTACCATTTTTTGAACGACTTCATCGAAATTTGTATCTGCAATTCTTTTCGTATCGACGGTTTTTCCGTCACGCATTACGGTGATCCTGTCACAAATGGCGAATATCTCTTCCATCCGATGAGAAATATAAACAAGCGATACACCCTTTTTGGTAAGTCCCTTCATCACTTCAAAAAGCTTCTCTATTTCCCTATCAGTTAAAGCTGCTGTGGGCTCGTCCATGATGATGACTTCGGCATCCGTCATGAGCGCCTTAGCAATTTCAATCATTTGCTGTTCCCCGACAGAACAAAATCCGGCTTCCTTATCAAAAGGAAGGGAAATATTAAGTGTTTTAAAAATCTCGTTTGCACGCGCTTTCATTTGTTTCGTCTTGAGGACACCGAAGGCATTCACCATTTCCCTGCCGATAAATAGATTCTCCAGCACGGTCATTTCTGGCCAAATATTCAATTCCTGACGAATAAAGGCCATTCCTGCCTCTTCCGCTTCCTTTGAATCCTTGAATGAGGTTTCTTTACCGTTAATCTCAATCGTCCCTTGATCTTGCTTATGCAGCCCGGTCAAAATGTTCATCAAGGTTGATTTCCCCGCACCATTTTCCCCCATTAGCGCATGTACTTCCCCAGCCTCTAAAGAAAAATGAACACCTTCCAATACCTTGTTTTGACCAAATGCTTTATAAATATTGTGCATTTCGATTTGCATGCTCATCATCTCATTTCTTTAAAAGAATACCCCAGACTGCAATATGCAATTTGAATATGGCGTCGTCTCACCGGTCCGGATTACTGCTTTCGCATTACTTGTCAGCCTTTTAAAATCCTCATGGGAAACATATTCAATCGCTGCTCCGAATTGCTGCTCCATATATTGATGCTGTTCCGGATTTTTAACCTTCACTTCTGTGGCAGCGATAACTTTTTCAACAACCATATCTTCGTGAATCGCCCGGACGACATCTTGAAATGATGGTGTTCCAGGCGTCAATGCTAAATCTATCTTGCAAACTCCAGGCGGCACCGGCAGCCCGGCATCACCTACGACAATATAATCGGTATGACCAAGGTCAACCAGGACCTTGGCTATTGAACTATTGATGATTCCTTGACGTTTCATGCTTCAAAGCCCCTCTCGACCTCTATCCTTTGCGGCATGCCGCCTTGGGCTCCTAACTTCGTCACGGAAATGGATGCTGCCCGGTTTGCGAATAACAAACATTCGTCAAAACTTTTTCCTTCTGCAACAGCCACGGCAAAGGCAGCATTGAAAGTATCCCCTGCGCCTGTCGTATCCACCGCTTCCACTTCAAAGCTTGGAACTGCCCTTTCTTCATTTCCGTCAAAATAACGGACGCCATTTTTTCCTTCAGTAATGAATAATTTATTGGGATACTCAGTCAAAACTTCCGTTCTATCTCTCCCATTGAATAGTATTTCGAATTCATGTTCATTCGGAGTAAGGTATGATGCCTGTTGAATGACAGCCTCGCTTAGTTTGCGGGCGGGAGCTGGGTTCAAAAGTAATCTCTTTTGAAGCGTGCTGCACAACTCAGCCAGATATTCCACCGTTTCCTCAGGTATTTCCTGCTGAACCAACACGATATCCGATTCCTCTATTACCTTTTTCGCCTTTTTTACATATTCAGGAGTAATGAAATCATTCGCACCTTTTACAACAATAATGCTATTATCACCTTCCGAAAGGGTAATGTGTGCTGTCCCGGAAGCGGAACCTGTAACCGGTTCCACATACTTCGTGTTTACATGATTTTTTTTCAGGTTATCTAAGATGATCTCTCCATACACATCATCTCCTACACATCCAACCATCGACACTTCTGCACCAAGACGTGCCGCTGCAACAGCCTGGTTAGCTCCCTTTCCGCCGGGAACCGTGATAAAGGACTCCCCTAAAACCGTTTCACCAGCCATTGGCCGCTTGGCTGATGTCACCACCAAGTCCATTGAAGAACTTCCCACTACTGCAATTCTAATCATGTCTTCTCCGCCTTCCTTCTCGTTGTTTGTCTCTCCACAAAAGAAACAGGGAGCTTTTCATGTGTTACTTCCACTTCTTCTTGATTGATCCTTTTAATTAGCATTTCCGCCGCTTGTGCCCCCATCTCATAGGCTGGCTGCCGAATTGTCGATAACGGCGGGTGCAATAACGCTGTGAAGGCGATATCATCATAGCCGATCAATTGTATGTCTTCCGGTATCCGTATTCCCCGTTTTAAAATCTCTTGAAGTGCGGCGGCTGCAACAATATCATTACAAGCGATGATTCCATCCGTTTCCGGATATTGCTCGAACAGCTGCTTCACGCAAGTTTGCCCGCCCTGAAGAGTTAGGGATGAATCCATGACTTGCACGTTCACTTTTGCTTGTTTCAATTCTTCGTATGCTGCCATGTACCGTTCATATACAGGCTTTATTTCGACTGGCCCCCTAATGAGGACGATATTCGTACTGCCTCTATCCATTAATACGCGCGCTGCCAGCTTACCGCCTGTCTTTTGATCGGAATAAACAGCTGGTAATTTCTCAGCTGTACGGTCGAGAAGGACAACTGGAATATCCAGATTATCGAAATTTTGATTGGCTTCTTCACTAGTTGAAGCAATCATGCCCACTACATTATTTTGCAGGAATGTGTCGATATATTCTATTTCTTTATCTCTCTTTTCATCACTATTTCCAAAAATTAACCGATAACCAAATTGCTGCAGACAGTCCTCCACACCTCTTGCCATTTCCGGGAAGAAAGGATTCGTAATGTCCGGCAAAATCAAACCAACCAATTTGGATTTACGTTTGTAGAGGGATCTTGCCACTTCATTCGGTTTATAATTTAATTTCTCAACAGCTGCCATGACCACCTTTTTTGTGTCCTCATGTGCATAACCACTGCCATTCATAACTCTGGAAACCGTTGCCACAGAAACCCCAGCTTCCTTAGCCACATCCCGAATAGTTGCCAATATATCACCCTCAATAATTTTGTGTAACCGTTTACACATAGCTTATCACCAATTTAAATGAACGGCAAGCCCTATTCCAAAGATAATTTTTGATAAATTTAAACCAAAATGGATAAAGTTATTATCGCTTTATAAATGTTGATTGGAGCGGGTGTCGAGACTCCTGCTTAGAAAAGTGTGTCTAGGGGAGACCCCGCAGGCTCAGCCGAGGGCAGACCGCCCGCGGAAAGCGAGTGCCTGGAGCGGAAATCAACGGTCAAACTGTAAAAGCCATAAGAAAACTGGCCCAAAGTCTGAGCCAGTTTAACTTTATAGCGTTTTTGCAGATACCTTTTCATAAAGGGCATTATTCACGTGCCCAAACTCAGATGCATGCGGACGGTCTTCACCATCGCTATATCCATATTGAAGCATCCGATTTCTATTCAGGCAGAGTTTTGTTAATTTTGGCGCAAAGAAATTGAATGTATCGAAACGGTCCTGTAACATAGGGAATTTTTTCTGATGTGTCAGGATCGTTTGTGCGACACCTTCCCAGAAAGCATTCTCATCCAAAAGGGACCTCTTCATCAAAAGTGTTGACAAGTATCGGAAATGACAGATGAACAGTCCCGTGAAAATGAATTGAACCAGCCCCTCGGGAGTCTCGCTTCGCAGTACTTTCCTTAAATCATCAGGAAGGCTGCTTAACTCAGGAAGCGGCTGATCACTGACGTTCACATCATCTACAAAATCCTTGATGGCCAAGCGGTGAGGCTTGTAATCCTTCAAAACTAAAATGGTATTTTGACCATGCGGCGAGAAGACCAATCCATATTGATAGATAAAATGTAATAATGGTGATAGGATGACGTCGAATAATTGAGCTATCCAGGCTTCTGCAGTCAATCCCGATTTTTCAATAAGGCTTTCCACATATGGTTTCCCTTTGCTGTCCACATGTAAAAGGGATGCAAGCGTAATGGGCTTTTCGCCTTCTTCCATATACCTGTATATGCTTTCTCTCCAAATCCCCCCCAGCATCTCTAAATATTGATACGGTACGTTCTCTAGCTTGGAATAATACGGGTGATCAACATTTAAACTGGCCACTTCACCAGGAAGCACTACTTTGCATTTTTCTTTCAAGAATGAATCATTTTCATAAATGTCCTTTATATACGTTGTGATTTTTGGGGCGATGACTGTCCGTTCAGCTGGCAATCCCCGGTAGACTAGCGTATTTAAAATGCTCATCGGCAGCTTGACGTGGTGTTTATCCTTATTCGATACATTAACGAATGTCCGGATGGATTGTTGCGGCAGATACTTATCAGGACCATTTCCCAAAGCTACGATCAGCCCTTTAGCCAAGTCATCGGTAAAGTTCTGGATGATTACATTCTTCCACTGCCATTCATGGACTGGGAGGTAGTAATAGTTTTCTGCGTTCAGCCCTTTTTCCGTCAATAACTTTGCAAAAGATTTTTGGGTTTCCCCATCCAGTTCAGTCTCCATCAATTGCTTATAGGATAACGTTTCGACTGAGTTGAATTCCCCCCTCGTTTTATGGATGGCAATCCAGGATAACTGAACTTCCTCCTGGTTTTCTGGAGCGAACTGCAAATAATCATCATAACCGAAACCGATTCTTCCCTTGTTATAAGCAATCCAAGGGTGCCCGCTCATTTCTCCTTCAAGTAATGCGTAATCCAGTTCGACTAAATCATCCGCATCTTGTTCAGGTTTGGATAGCAATTGGAGATCCGCAAGCAGCGTATGATGGAATTCTTTGATTAAATGTCCTGTTGTTTCTGCCGTCATCCCAATTAACGGCTGGATGTCCAAAATGAATTGAATGGCATCCTTGGCCTGTGTAAAGCCTTCCGTTTCACATACCTGGATCGATTCGGCCTGTACTTCATAGCTATCAAATAGACGGGGCGACGCTAAAAATCGATAAGATTTCCCCTCATTTATCTTTAACTCATATAAGTTTCCTGCTGAATTTTCATTCAGAACAGCTGGATGGATCATATCTTCATACATATACTCAGAAATCATCTTGGCCAGCAGGTTTTGGTTTACAATCGACCAATTTTTTTCTGAAACTGCCTGTTCCACTTCATTTATGAACTGCATATACTTCTCCCCTTCCCTTCTCTTAGTAAGCCATGACGGGTGTTTTTACACGGAATGATTGAAATGCACCCTTTGGCTCGGATGGATAAACTTCTTTACCGGCCAATTGATTGATAATAACCGAATTTCGGAATGCTCCTAAGCCTAGATCCGGAGCACCCACACCATGTGTATGTATCTCGCCGTTTTGAATAAAAAGGTGATTCGGTGTAGAGATGGCCGTTCCTACCCGATAGTCTTTCGTTATTGCAAGGCGCCCCAAGTCATCGCGGACTAAATGGTCCTCCATGGTTTCAAGGAATGCCGGAAGGGTTGATTTATAGCCCGTCCCAAAAACGATCGCCTCTGTATCCACAGCAAATTCGCTATCTTCTACCCACTGTCGGCATTTCAATTCCCAGCCATTTTCAGCAGGGGTAACAGCCGCAACTTCCGTCATGGCCCGAAGTTCAATGGACAGTTCGGCATTTCCAATCGATTTTTCATACATCTTGTCAAAAATTGCAGCAATTGTCGTAGCGCTGATGCCTTTATACAATAAATCCTGTTTCGGCAGGATTTCATCCTTCTTTTCCTGCGGCAGCCGATAAAAGAAATCAAGGTAATCCGGCGTGAAGTATTCCAACCCGAGTTTTGAATATTCCATAGGGAAAAATCCCTTGGATCTTGTATACCAGTTTAGCTGGTAGCCATTTTCCTCCTGCTCATTAAGCAGATCCAGAAAGACCTCGGCTGCACTCTGTCCAGAACCGACAACCGTTACGGAATTTTTCTTTAAGACATTTTCTTTATTCCGTAAATAATCGGCCGAATGCAGGATGCTCTCCCCCAAATATGGCTGAAAGGCCGATGGAATAGTCGGGGCGCTGCCAATTCCCATGACTACATGACGGCTATAATAGACTTCGATCTTTTGTGATTGTGCGTCCCTTACACTGATTTGATAGCAGGGTTCATCTTGATCCCCTATATATTCAACCGCCTCCACCGCTTTTCCAAAACGGCAGCTATCAAGTTGGCGGGCAGCCCAGCGGCAATAATCGTTATATTCTTTTCGTGGAATCAAGAATTTTTCAAGGAAGTAGAAATGATAAAGCCGATCATGCTGCTGTAAATAATTCAGGTAACTATATGGGCTTGTCACATCTGCCATGCTAACCAGATCGGCAAAGAAAGGTACCTGCAAAGTTGTCCCTTCCAACAGCATCCCTTCATGCCAATTAAATTCCCGCTTTTTCTCAAAAAAGACGGCATTCAACTCCGGGGTTTTCTCCAAAAGGGCCGCAAGTCCAAGATTAAAGGGACCTATCCCTATCCCTATCAGGTCAAAGATAGATTGTTGCTTCTCCATAGTTCCACTTCCTCTCGAAATTCTCCCGTGTACATGACATTAGCCATGCTGTTTTGTCTGGGAGCTTAATCTCTTTAATTGGGGTAAACCCGCACTTTTCAAATAAATGAATCATCTTTGCATTTCGAATATCCGGTTCAGCCATCACTTTATTTGTTGTTGAAGTCAGCAGTTGGAATTTCACCATTGCACGTAAAAACGGCAAAGCCAGTCCTTTTCCTAGATAATCCGGGTCACCAATGAGTAAATGAATGCCTTGATCTCCGTCTTCGGATTCATAATAATCATCGATGATATCGCCTTTTACCCAATACGATTCCCAATAACTCATGGGAATGGAGTCCAGACAGCCTAAATAGAGTGTTTGGTGTGTGTCAGCCAATGCCTTTTTTAAATGAACGGCGAACTTTTCTTTTGTGAAATTCAAATTCCAGTAGGGAATCACATGATCTTCATGCATCCATTTATGCAATGTATCCAAGTCCCTCTCAAATTCAACTTTGACAAACGAAAGCTGTTGATTACGGTCCTTCAGCATTTCTTCATAACTATTTTTCATGGACGGCCATAACCCCCTGCGCGAACGGATTATCAATCGTGGTATAAACGGATTGTGTCTCAAGTGAACCGACAAGCTCATCCATATCATGGAATCGTGTCAGTAAATTAGCCTTACACGATAATTCCCGGGCATGAAGCAACTTTGAAACAACTCGATTCACCCCTTCATCTTCGCTTTCCGTGCTGCATGTATCCAGCTGTTCCTGAACGAGCTGTAACAGTTTATTCTCCGATACTAATCCTTCCGTACCAAAATTATTGATTAAGCCTAATAAGTGATTAAAGAAGAAATAGTATTGCAGTCTTTCTTCAGCGACTTCATCAGAACAAATCGTGAAGCTTTTTTCACTTAGTTCAGGCAAGATCTTCAGCAGCCTATCCACTTTGGATTCACAATAGTAATACCCTTGATTATCACGATAATAAAAAGTGGCTGGATAACCATCTTGAAGTTGGATGATGGAATTTTGTTGATGGGCTTCCAAAACAATTCCATACTCTTCAAAAAGCCAAAGCATCGGTTTTAATGTCATTGACAGATAGGTTTTGAACCAATCCTTACTAACTTCTTCGGTACTGCGGTTTTCTTCAGCTGATAATTTGCGGATGATTGCTCCAAGCCTTGATGGTGCACCATAGGCATTATCCTGACATAATCCGGCAATCAGGCTTGCTTGTTTATCGTTTTCATAAAAAGGGTTTTCCCGGATATCGACATCGAATCCCGATTCTTGCTCGGTTGTTTTGATCGTTAGGTAAGCAGGGTCCTTGATGATACGGAAGGAGGGGTGCCGTTCTTTTAAAACGTCGCCCACTTTAGAATCTATTAATTTAGCAATTTCCACACCACGATCTAATTCTTTTTGCAGATTTGCACGTAAAGAATTCGTGATTTTAACCGGAACCGAAAATTTGTACATATATCTTGATGTGGCACTATATACCGTTCTAAATGAAGAGGTGGCCGTGAATTTTTTCCCAAGCGGTCCAGCATAAACTAGTGATCCTTGCTCGATCAGCCTCTTGACCTCTTCTTTTTCGATAAGCACTTTTGCCTGGAGCGGGTGTGCCGGGATGATGATAAATTTGCTTCCCTTTTGGCAATACGTTCGACGGAATTCACTGGAAATCTCCAAGTCACCGGCTAATTCCTGTTTAATGATCTCACTTGCCGATTGGTCATCACTGGAATCCTGGATGACAATCGAAGGCTCTGCCAGGAAGTAGTGCAGCTGAAACTCCCCTTTTAATTCGGGTGAATAGATCCATTCTTCTTTTTCGGAAATGCCCTGCTTGCTTTTCGGCGTCGGGTGGAACAGGTGTCCGAATAAAAGTGACTGCTCTGCTTCGATGTAGGTGAAATCAGGACTTTGAAGTGCATCAACATCTTCCGTTCTGGCTTCCACATACCGTTGAATATTTTGGCTGCTTAGGATGACACGCAGCATCAATTCATCTTCACTATCCGTCCGTCCCTGTTCATTCAATAATTCTTTAGAAATGATCGAGACCATTGTCACGTAATCTAATTCATGTACTTGCTTGGATGCCGTTTGATAGTAAATCGGGAAGTTGAAAATATGACGCCCCGTTTCCGACCAATATGTAAGCGGAACAAGCAATGCAATATCTTGGGACATGAGCTTACTGACAATTAATGAATCCGAAATGGATCCTTCTAATTTCGGCCAGTTTTTCGTTTCTTCTAAACTGCAATTTCCGGTTTCCCGGAAATAACAATTCAGAAAGCTTTGCATTGTCGCCCTTTCAGCTATTTGCTTACCATTCATATTCATTCCTCCATTATCTTGAACATTTCACCTAATACTCGGATTTCGTCTAAAATTCCCTCTATGTGTTCAAGGCTTGTCATTGGATTCAATAGAGTCATTTTTAAATATACCTGTCCGTCAAAACGCGTTTTTGCTAAAAATGCCCGCCCGCTTTTCAATAATTCTTGCTGAATCTGCTTATTTAATAGATTTACTAACTGATCACTTTCTCCCTCGGGACTATAACGGAATACAACCGCATTCAATTCAGGTTCTTTATTTAATACTGTGAACCCTTCCTCCTTGTCGATCTTCGCTGCCACTTCACGTGCAAGATGACAAGTATAGTCGATCATTTCAGCAAAGGTATCCAGTCCAACGACCTTCAATGACATCCAGAGTTTCAATGCGTCGAACCTTCTCGTCGTTTGAACCGATTTATTGACTAAATGAACCATGCCCTCGGCTTCATCTTCCTGGGGATTCAAGTAATCGGCGTGATGCTGGATATATTGAAATGAGTTGCTGTCAGAGACAAGAAAAGCACCACAACTGATGGGTTGATAGAATAATTTGTGAAAATCAACCGTAATCGAGTCGGCCCGTTCAATTCCGCTGATTAACTCTTTGTAATCCTTACTTAAAATCATCGCGCCTCCATATGCGGCGTCCACATGCAGCCATATCCCATTTTCCCTTGCAGCTTCCGACAACTCGTGTAATGGATCGATTGAACCAAAATCCGTTGTTCCACAAGTGGCAACAATCGCAAATGGCAATAAACCCTGTTCCTCTAAAATTGACATTTGATGATTTAATTCAGCTATGGACAGACGGTGATTTGAATCCGTTTTAATCGTGACTACAGCCTGTTCACCAAGCCCCAGCTGTGCCGCTGATTTACGGACTGTAAAGTGGGCAGCCTCGGAGCATAAGATCCGCAATTTTTTCGCCTCGACCGGCAAACCTTGCTGCTGAACATCCACACCCCAGACACGCTTACAATAAGCATCCCTCGCCAATAGCAGTCCCATATAATTAGATTGGGTTCCGCCGCTTGTGAAAATCCCATCCGCTTGTTCAGGTAACCCCACCTGGCTGCACAGCCAATCTATTAAACGCTCTTCAACGAAGGTGGCCGCCGAGCTTTGGTCCCATGAATCCATGGATTGATTCAACGTACCTATAATCATTTCGGCAGCCACGGCAGGTATTAATGTCGGGCAATGCAAATGTCCGATACAAGCGGGGCTGTGTACATTGATGCTGTCGTTAATAACAAACTCTGCCAGCTCATCCGCTACCGCTTCCATTGTCTTCCCTTTTAGAGAAGCAAGGGACAGTTCGTTTAATCTTGCCTCGATTTCATACGGTTTTTTCCCAGAGTATGGTGAATCGTTGCCTTTTAAAAAGTCAGTCAGCTTTTTTTCAATGATTTTTAATGACTGGCTGTAGTTATTGAAGCCCTCTTCGTTATTCAAGAACAATGGAGAATAAGCAAAATCCGTTTTATTCATCATTTCGATCATTGATCATTCACCCTCTTGCAACAGCTGCACGAACAGCTTGTTCAAAAATTGCAGTGGCTTCGCGAAGCTGGGATTCCGTTACGATCAATGGAGGCAAGAACCTCACTACACTTCCATGTCTGCCGCCTACTTCCAATATCAACCCTCTTTGAAAGCACTCCTGTTGAATGGCACTGGCAAGCTGCGAATTAGCAGGATGGCTTCCATTCGCATTTTGCGGTTCTTCATGATTGATCATTTCCACTCCGACCATTAATCCCCGGCCCCTGACATCACCGATCTGCTTAATATCTTTTTGCAAATCTTTAAGAATATCCTTTAAGATTTCTCCCATTTTAGCGGCATGCTCCACAAGGTTCGTCTCTTTCATGTATTTTAAAGTAGCCGATCCTGCAGCCATCGCCATTTGATTTCCGCGGAACGTACCGATATGTGCACCTGGTGACCATAGGTCCAGCTCTTTGTTATAAATCACCACCGATAATGGAAGACTTCCGCCTATTGCTTTGGATAGTACAAGAACATCCGGAACGATTCCTGCATGTTCAAATGCAAACATTTTCCCTGTACGGCCGATACCTGATTGAACTTCGTCGATAATTAGCGGAATGCCCTGCTCTTTCGTTATTCTCCTGATTTCCTTAAGCCATGGTATTGGAGCTGGAATGGAACCTCCCTCGCCTTGCACGGCCTCCAAAATCATGCCTGCAGGTGCTAATAATCCTGATTCGGGATCGTTCAATAGATTTTCGATATACTGGCTGCTGATTTTATGGCTTTCTTCTCCGCCTATTCCAAAGGGACAGCGATATTGGTAGGGATACGGCAGGAATTGTACATCCGGCATTAGCCCTTGTATTTTTTCCTTTGGTTTTGTATTGCCGCTGATTGACATCGTTGCATGCGTTGCCCCGTGGTAAGCTCCTTGGAAGGATAAAATGCTTCTGTTACCTGTCGCTGTTTTTACCAGTTTAAGTGCTGCCTCAATGGCGTCTCCGCCAGTAGGACCACAGAATTGAATTTTTGCATTTTTCCTGAATTCTTCAGGCAGGCATTCAAAAATTTCATCGACGAACTGCTCTTTGATCGGTGTCGTAAAGTCCAATGTATGTAAAGGACGTTTATCCTTAAGAACTTGTTCCATTGCTTCAAGCACAGCAGGATGATTGTGTCCAAGCGCTAATGTTCCAGCCCCGGCAAGAAAATCAATATATCGTTTTCCATCCATGTCTGTTAGGTAAATTCCCTCCGCTTGATCGATTGCCATGGGTAATCTTCTAGGATAAGATCGTGCATTTGATTCTCTTGTATTTTGTTGTTCCAGTAGTTGATCATTTTTTGTAAGTGTATTCGTTACCATAGTGAACCTCCATGTATTGAATTAATTGAGAATAATTATCATTATCATATAACTTATTCTAATGATAATGATAATTATTCTCAATGAGTAAATTCACTCATTTTTCTTCTAGTAAATTCCAATAAAATTAAGAAAAGGTTTAAACTGGGTCCTGTTCTCTATTTGTCAATTGAATATAAAAATATTGTTAAGGTTTTATTAAGATTCTGTTAATAAGCTGAATGCAATCAAAAATCAAGGAAAAGGAGGAACAACTATGAATGGTTTAAAGGGAAGGCGGGAACTCAAACATGCAATTACCAAAGCGGATTGTCATTTATTAAGAAAAAATCTGCAAAACATCATGAGGCTTGATCCGCATGGGCTGGATGGGAAATATTTAATTCGAAGTGTCTATTTCGATAACTTTGACAATAAAATCCTGCGGCAAAAAACAGAGGGATTCTATCATAGGGATAAGTTCAGGGCCAGACTTTATGATCATAATACCGATTTTATCAATCTAGAAAAAAAGAGTAAGCGGAATAACCTTACCTATAAACAGAAGTGCAGGCTTTCTGCTAGAGAATACGAACGGATTCGTTCTGGGGATATAGAATTCGCAAAAAGCGAGTACCTGGAGGGGGAAATCAACGGTCAAATTGTAAAAGCGATAAAAAAACTGTGGGCAAACTTGATTTTCATCGAGTTTATCTACAATCTGAGGTATCCCCATTTAATCGGGATGCCTTTTTTATTGATGTAGCCTACTCCTTTTCCGGGCTATTCCTACACATTTGAATTATTTTTAACTGCTAATCAATATAAAATACCCTTATTTGGTATAAAATAGTAAAATAGAGAGGTAGATGAACCTCTATCCTGAGGATTGTTCACTTGTTTATCATTTGATTTTAGTGGGTAAAGATTTTCATTATTACTTTATCCGATCTCATTAGTTTCACTTTCGTTAAAAACAGGTCGGTGTCAGGGGGGGAACGGATGAAAAGAAATCATACGATGATGCAATTTTTTGAGTGGCATCTAGAGGCAGATGGTTCTCATTGGGAAAGATTGAAATTTGCGGCATCCAAGTTGAAGGACATAGGAATTGACTGCGTTTGGCTTCCGCCAGTCACCAAAGGGCAATCCGTTGGGGATAATGGATATGGAATATATGACGGTTACGATTTGGGGGAATTTGACCAAAAAGGAACCGTTCGTACCAAATACGGGACCAAAGATGAATTGCTGCAAGCAATAGCCACCTGTCATAACTATGGACTTTGCGTTTATATCGATTTAGTCATGAACCATAAGGCAGGAGCTGACGGAACCGAAAAATTCGAGGTGATTGAAGTCAATCCAGACAACCGTATGGAAGATATCTCAGAACCATTCGAAATGGAAGGCTGGACAAAATTCGATTTTCCGGGACGTAAAAATAAATACTCTGACTTTAAGTGGAACCATACTCATTTCAATGGTACAGACTATGATGCCGAAAACGACAAAATGGGAGTATATCGAATCACAGGCGAAAATAAGCACTGGAATAAGCATGTCATCGATGAATTCGGAAACTATGATTATTTAATGTTTGCCAACATCGATTACAGCCTGCCGGAAGTTCGTCAGGAAATGATTAGCTGGGGAAAATGGATGGTTGATACGTTAAAGTGTGATGGTTTTCGTTTGGACGCCGTTAAACATATCGATTATGAATTCATCAATGAATTTCTCCAAGAACTCATCCCTTATACAAAGGAACATTTTTTCATGGTCGGAGAATTCTGGAAGGCAGATGTTGAATCCTGTCAAACTTACTTAGAGCAAACCAATCATGACCTCAACTTGTTCGATGTTTCCCTGCATTATAAATTTCATGAGGCTTCAAACGCAGGAACAGACTTTGACCTCTCAACCATCTTTGATGATACCCTCGTCCAAACCAATCCAGCAGAGGCTGTCACTTTTGTCGATAACCATGACTCCCAGCCTCATGAATCACTGGAGTCTTGGGTAAAGGACTGGTTCAAGCCATCGGCATATGCACTTACCTTGCTTAGACTTTGCGGTTATCCATGTGTCTTTTACGGGGACTATTATGGAATCGGCGGACCTTCTCCGGTTCCTGGGAAAAAGGATATCCTGGATCGACTATTATATGCTAGGTATGAAAAAGCTTACGGAGAACAGACCGACTACTTTGATGATCCAAATACGATAGGCTGGGTCCGGCACGGAGTCGAAGAGCTCGAAGGCTCCGGGTGTGCGGTCATTATCTCTAATGGAGATCACAACAGTGAAAAAAGGATGTTCGTCGGTGAACATCGGGCTGGTGAAATCTGGAGTGATTTAACTTGCCATAGAGATGACCACATTACCATTGAAGAAGATGGATTCGCGACATTCCCCGTTCATGGGAAAAGCGTATCCGTATGGGCCTTGAATAATCCACTCTAAAAAGAGATCGCAAGGAACGGCATGTCTTTTGCAGATATGCCGTTCTTTGCTGATGACGCCAACCTAAAAGATTTGGAAAAAGATAATTTTTCCCTTCCAGCCAATCATGGTAAGATAAGGGAAAAAGGAGTTGAAGGAATAGTGAAAAATGAAATCATTGAAAGATTCACTTCTTATGTGAAAGTGGATACCCAATCGAATGAAGAAAATCCCTCATGCCCCTCTACACCCGGACAGTTGACCTTGGCAAATGCATTGGTCAAGGAACTTCAATCCATTGGGATGAAGGATGTAACAATGGATGGGAACGGCTATGTCATGGCAACCTTGCCAGCCAATTCAAACAAGGATATCCCGACAATCGGTTTCTTGGCCCATGTCGATACAGCCACGGATTTCACTGGAAAAGATGTAAAACCGCAAATCGTTGACAACTATGATGGGAAAGATCTTACTTTACATGAAAATTTGGATGTCATTCTTTCACCTGATGATTTTCCTTCGCTTAGGAACTATAAAGGGCATACCTTGATTACAACGGATGGGACAACCCTGTTGGGAGCAGATAATAAGGCTGGAATTGCCGAAATCATGACTGCCATGGATTATTTGATCCAGCATCCGGAAATCAAGCATGGAAAAATCCGTGTTGCTTTTACTCCCGATGAGGAAATCGGAAGGGGACCCCATAAGTTTGATGTAGATGCTTTTGGTGCCCAATTTGCCTACACCGTGGACGGCGGCCCACTTGGAGAACTTGAATATGAGAGCTTCAATGCAGCATCGGCCAAAATCCTGATTAAAGGGACGAATATTCACCCTGGTACGGCTAAAGGAAAAATGGTCAACTCAGCCAAAATCGCAATGGAATTGCATCATTTGCTCCCAGTGGCAGAAGCACCGGAATATACGGAGGGTTACGAAGGATTTTATCATCTGCTTTCATTTCACGGTGATGTGGAAGAGACCAAGCTTTCTTACATCATCAGGGATTTCGACCGCCAAAAGTTTAATGACCGCAAGGAATATATAACAAAAGTAATCGAGGATTTAAAAGAAAAGTATGGGCAAAACCGGATCGAGCTTGAATTACACGACCAATACTTCAACATGAAGGAAAAAATTGAGCCCGTGAAGGAAATCGTGGATATTGCCCATGAAGCAATGGAGAAACTCGATATAAAACCAAAAATCTCACCAATACGCGGTGGTACGGACGGCTCCCAATTATCGTATATGGGCCTGCCTACACCCAACATCTTTACGGGCGGGGAGAACTTTCATGGCAAATATGAATTTATTTCCGTTGATAATATGATACTGGCCACTAAGGTGATCGTTGGCATTGCATCACTTTTCGAAGAAAAAGCAAAGTGACTTGTTACGAAATATCTTAAAAACCCCCTGACTTCAAGTCTGGGGGTTTTTAAATATGATATTAAGCGCGTTTCCAGTGTCTGTGCTTGGCAATTGCCTCGATAAAGGCAGAACCACTATTTTTATCCGTAACAGCTACAATGCCTGAGTCTGGATCATTGGAAACGATGCCTGCCTTCGATAAGATCTCGGCTCCCTCTTTTCCCGCACCAATCGCTTTGAAATGATTGTAGGCTTCATCAACAAAGTATATGGGTTCCTTGGATGCCTTTAGGGCATCGACACTCTCCTGGCCTCCTGCCACATATACAGCATCGTAAAGTACCGAATCGGCTGTCAGGAATGTCTGATTCACCTCGGCCTGCTGTCCTTCAGAACTTGTAATCACTCCACGATTTATGCTGATGATTTCAGCCGTTATCCCTTCTGATTTAAATGATTCCAAGACTTGATTAACCTCCAGCCCGTTGAAACCATCTGCAGCCAAGATCGCCACTTTCCTTGTTGCCGCCGTGTTCACTTTCATTTGCTCCTGGCTTAAAGCCGGAGAAGCCAAATCCATTTTGACCTCACTTTTGTTGACTGGAGGCTTCACGCCCACTCCCATAGCGATCGTTTTAGCCAGTTCGACATCCACATTGCTGAACATCTCGACGATCTGCTGCTGAACGTCCTTATTTTTCACTTTTCCCACTTCAAAATGGAAAGCCTGAATAATATGCTCCTTCTCCACTTCCGTCATGCTATTCCAAAATAGTTTAGCCTGGCTGTAATGATCCTTGAAGCTTTCACTGCGCTGCCGAACCTTCCTGCCATCGACTTTTTCCTGGTAATGTGCATAGCCGCCTTCCTCTTCTGAAGCAGGTTCAGGAGAGTTGCCTGCAAGGGAATTTTTGTGGTAGCTGACCGGCCCTGGATTTATTGACATTCGGTGCATGCCATCACGCTGATTATTATGGACGGGGGCAACCGACCTATTAATCGGAAGCTCATGGAAGTTCGGTCCTCCCAACCGGGATAGCTGGGTATCGGTGTATGAGAATAAACGTCCCTGGAGCAGCGGATCATTTGAAAAGTCAATTCCCGGTACAACATGCCCCGGATGGAATGCTATCTGTTCCGTCTCTGCAAAAAAGTTATCCGTATTTTGGTTCAAAACCATTTTTCCGATTATTTTTACCGGGATTTGTTCTTCCGGCCATAGTTTAGTAGGATCGAGGATATCAAAATCGAAATTGAATTCATCTTCTTCTTTGATCATTTGCACGCCAAATTCAAATTCAGGATAATTTCCTGTATCTATCGCTTCCCACAGATCTTGGCGATGAAAATCAGGATTCTTCCCTGCAATTTTCTGTGCCTCATCCCAGACAAGGGATTTAACTCCCAGTACAGGCTTCCAATGGAATTTAACGAAATGGGCCACACCCTGCTCATTTACAAAACGGAATGTGTGGACACCAAACCCTTCCATCATCCGGAAACTTCTCGGTATGGCCCGATCAGATAGATGCCACATGACCATATGTGCCGTTTCTTCATTGTTTGCGACGAAGTCCCAAAAAGTATCATGGGCAGACGCGGCCTGAGGTATTTCATTATGGGGCTCCGGTTTAACCGCATGAATTAAATCCGGGAACTTAATGGCATCCTGGATAAAAAATACCGGAATATTATTTCCGACCAAATCATAGTTTCCTTCCTCGGTATAAAACTTTGTAGAGAATCCCCTTACATCACGGACCGAGTCGGCCGATCCTCGGGAACCTGCCACCGTGGAGTAGCGAACGAATACTGGTGTCTTGACTGAAGGGTCTTGAAGAAACTTGGCTTTTGTATATTCGGTCATCGGTTCATAAACCTGAAAATATCCATGTGCTCCAGATCCACGCGCATGGACAATCCGCTCGGGAATACGCTCATGGTCAAAATGAGTCATTTTTTCACGAAAATGAAAATCCTCCATCAAAGTTGGACCACGGGTTCCCGCTTTCAAAGAATGCTCATCCTCAGAAACACGCAAACCTTGGTTGGTCGTCATCTTTTTCCCATTATCGTCCACTCGATATTGATCCAGCTGCCGCTGCTTACTTTGCTCATCGATTCTTCCGCTTTCATTTGCTTTCGTCATCCCGCTCAATCCCTCCATGTGTAAGAATTCAGATTAAATCGTGTTGTATGTATTTATTTGATTTGAAATAACTGCATTATCCTTCCTCATATACCACTCTATTTTGACGGTTAAACAGAATTCAGAAAAAGAATCTTAACGGTGGAGGTCTGCCTGGCGTAGGTCGAATTCTTCCGGAGGTAGGTCGAATTCTTCAAGACGTAGGTCGAATTATGTCTGAGATAGGTCGAATTCTTTCCGTCCCCAGTTTTGAAACAATGGGGACGGGAAGAAAACATATAAAAAAGAAGCGGGAAGAACGATTTTCGCTCTTCCCGCTTCTTTCATTCAACACGTTAGTTCTTAAAGGCCTCTGAAACCTTTAAAAGCTTGCCTTTTACTTTCGTATTTTTCATCACTTTCAAGACAAGCGGTCCCTTTTCATTCAATATTTCCACATAAGAAACATTATCCTGGATCGTAATGATCCCTATGTCCTCTGCATTCACTCCATCAATCTTAGCGATGGTTCCGACAAAATCCACAGCCCTGAGTTTCTTTTTCTTGCCGCCATTAAAATACAGCTTCATGATTTGTTTATTCAATTGTTCACTTTTATCTTTTTTGATCTTTGGACGAGCTTCCAGTTTCGCTTCGAATTCCATTTTTTTATTGGAGACTTCCTCTTTTGAAGGAACAGACATCTTAGAAATTTCAAAACCGATATATCCTTGGATTTCAGCAAGGAATTTGTCTTCGTACGGCGTCACAAAAGTAATGGCCTTTCCTTTTTTACCGGCACGTCCCGTTCTTCCAGTCCGATGTACGTAACTTTCCTTTTCCAATGGCAGGTCATAGTTAATCACATGGGTTATATTGTCGATGTCAATTCCACGTGCAGCAACATCTGTCGCAACCAAATAGCGGAATTCACCTCTTCTGAATTCATTCATCACTGCAAGGCGATCTTCCTGAAGCATGCCGCCGTGAATCATATCACACGGATATTCCATTTCCAGCAGCTGTTCACATACTTGGTCCACCCTATCTTTTGTCCGGCAGAAAATAATGCAGCTATCGGGGTTTTCCGTAATGGTGACATCTCTAAGCAGGGAAAACTTATCATCTTCCTTCACTTCAATAAGAGCATGTTCAATTTTCTCCGTCGTTAATCCCTTTGCTTTGATTTCAATATCCAAAGGGTCTTTCATATATTGCTTGCATAGTTTTTTTATACTCTCAGGTAACGTAGCAGAGAACAGCATGGTTACTCTATCTTTCGGAAGCTCTTTAATAATGGCTTCCACTTGTTCAATGAAGCCCATATTCAGCATTTCATCCGCTTCATCAATAACTAAATGAGTTAAGCGTTCCAAGGCGAATGTCCCTTTTTCGATATGATCCAGAACACGTCCCGGGGTTCCAACGACTACATGGCTTTTTTGTTTCAGTTCGGCTTTTTGCAGTGCGAATGGATGTTTTCCGTAAACCGCAGTAGCCTTTATCCTTTTAAATCTGCCAATATTCGTAATATCCTCTTTAACCTGCACGGCAAGCTCACGTGTCGGAGTTAAAATAAGCGCCTGAGGCTTATTCTCCTCCCAATCGACCATTTCGCAGATCGGTATGCCGAATGAAGCAGTCTTGCCGCTTCCCGTTTGCGATTTAACGACAAGATCACGCTTTTTCAGCGCCACTGGAATCACTTCACGCTGTACCTCGGTTGGACGTTGATATCCCAAGCTTTCTAATGCCCTTACAATTTCATCGCTTAATGTATAGTCAGTAAAACTCAATTCATTCATATAACAGCCTCTTTTGTTGTTTAGTATGTTGCCTTATTGTTTCCATAATCGTAATTTCCTTATACAGAGTACTATTATACGCGAAATGCATTGATAAACCTTGTAATAACCAAATTCAATTGCCTTTTTTCACTATAATGAAACATCCGTAATCATAAAACTATGGTCATCTGGATATCATGATCTGAAGTTAATCAAAATGGACCCTGCTTCTTTCAATATGCTAAAATATGTATGAAATTGCGGAAAATAGGGTGTGGATTCTAAACCGAAGTCCAAAAGGAGAGCTGATTTATGATTATCGTAACGAATAGAATCAGAGTCAAAAAAGGGATGGGTGCAGTCATGGCCCCAGGATTTACTGCACCAGGTCCACTTGATACGATGGAAGGCTTCGTAAAAGTTGAAGTTCTATTAACGCAGAATTTGTCGGATTACGATGAACTGAGCGTTAATATGTATTGGGAAAACCTTGATAATTTTACTGCTTGGAGAAATAGCGATGCATTCAAAGCTGCACATAAACGGCCTGAACCAGGTTCCGGAGAAGCAAAAAAAGAATCTCCAATTCTAGGCAGCGAGCTTACAACGTATGAAGTCGCCTCGGTAAAGGAAATAGCTAAATAATGAAATGCACGCCAAAGGAGGCCGCAACATATGCGGCCTCTTTTTGTTTTATCTTGATGAATTTACTTAGCTTCAGCCTTCTTGATTTGTTTGCTTCTAAGCTGACCGCAAGCCGCATCAATATCCGTTCCATGTTCTTGGCGAATTTTACAATTTACGCCTCTCTTTTTCAGCGTATCATAAAACGATAGAACGGACTCTTTTTCACTTCTTTGGTATTGGCTATGCTCATCTACAGGATTGTATGGAATCAGGTTGACATAGAGCCGATGTTTTTTGTCCTCAAGAAGATCGGCAAGTTGCTCTGCTTCTTCTTGGTGGTCATTGACATCTTTCAATAGGATATATTCAATCGTAATTCTCCTATTCGTTTTCTCTAAATAATAATCAAGAGATTTCATCAATTTTTCTATCGGGATAGCCCGATTTATTTTCATGATCCGTGTCCTGAGCTCATTGTTCGGCGCATGCAATGAGATGGCCAGGTTCACCTGTAATTGGGTATCGGTGAATTCATAAATCTTATTGGCAAGACCGCTCGTCGAAACAGTAATGCGCCTGGCAGCGATGGCAAGACCCTTATGGTCCATGAGCACCTTCAAAAAGTCTATCATATTTTCAAAGTTATCGAACGGTTCACCTATACCCATTACAACTACATGGCTTACAATATCCCCTTGTTCCAATTTATCCAGATGCAGTTGAACGTTCATGATTTGTTCCACTATTTCGCCGCTCGATAAATCACGGCTTTTGGCCAATAATCCACTGGCACAGAAACTGCAGCCAATATTGCAGCCGACTTGGGTGGTGACACAAACCGAAATGCCGTATTTATGCCTCATCATGACGGTTTCGATAAGGTTTCCATCCTGTAATTTGAACAGAAACTTGATCGTACCATCTGCTGATTCTTGCTTAACGTGCTCAGTCAAAGTCTGGATGACAAAGTGCTCTTCAAGTAATTTTATGCACTCTTTATTAACATCCGTCATTTCAGAGAAATTCGTCACACGTGTTCTATAAAGCCACTCCCAGACTTGGGAAGCTCTGAATTTTTTATGGCCATGGTCCGAAAGCCACGCTGTCAATTGTTCGAATGTTAAACCATAAATGGACTCTTTATTCATTCGTTACCCTCTTTTCATTACAATAAAATTTAAAATGTTAACCCATTAACCTTACGGGGAAATCCCCGGAGTTCTTTCATTTATGATATGGTTCATTTCTATTTATCCGAAAAGCACGATATATTTGCTCCACTAGAACCAGTTTCATTAATTGATGCGGAAAGGTCATTTTCGAGAAGGAAAGGGCATAATCACTTCTTGATAACACCTCAGTGCCAAGCCCCAGCGACCCGCCTATAATAAAGGCAATTTTGCTCTTTCCATAGGTGGCGAGCTGATCCAAATGAGTGGCTAGCTGCTCTGAAGTAAGCTGTTTTCCACTGATCTCCAGCGTTATTACATAGGTGTCCGGGCTGACTTTCGCCAGGATTCGTTCACCCTCCTTTTGCTTTACAATGTCCATGTCCGCTGCACTCAGGTTCTCCGGAGCCTTTTCATCCGGTACTTCGACAAGTTCTATATTAGCATAGGCGCTTAACCTTTTTGTATATTCAGCAATTCCTTGCTTTAAGTATTTTTCCTTTAGCTTGCCAACAGTAATAATCGTTATTTTCATATATATCCTCTAGCTTTCATTAATGTCTTTACTATCAATTGTTGGATTTGCTCACCTATTATCATACCTTACAGTGACCTATAAGCAAAACAAGCATATCCTTTCCAATTTTTCAAAAATAAAAACCGCTGCCACTGAAAGCGGCAACGGTAACTTTCATTATTTTTTAATGTATATTGAAGAATTTAGTCTGGACTTAGTTCAGATTCGATATAGAATGATGGTTGGTTATTCGTCTAACCAAAAGTTTGTTCTAAACAATTCAACCCTCCAGTTTATTCTTAAGAAAATGTTAAGAACAGGTTACAAACATGTTATCCACAAAAGTTATCCACATATCCACAAAAACTATCCACATCTTGTATGGGAATATTAGTTCCCTACTAGATATATTGCCACGTTTCGACAATATTCACAGGTTGTTGATAACTGATTTTCTTCAGAAACCAGCGTTAAAACAGGATAGGTTTCACATTCGTATACCACTTCATCCAGCGCCATGTCCACGTGTTCCTGACAGCAATATAATTTCATCTTTCATATCTCCTTTCCCATTCATTATTCCTATCCACAGGTTACTTGAGTTTCTTATTTTCTGTATATATCCACAGGTAATCGTAACAAAAAATAAGAAAAGCGCAAGGAAATAGAAAGAACAGGAGGCAGTTTCTGCCCCCTGTCCTTTTAAATTTCGCTGCTTGAAAGCGTGACTTCGGTAGTACCTTTCTTTCCATCACGGTAATAAGTGATTTTAACTTTATCACCGATTTGTTTTTCATTGTAAAGGTATTTTCTTAATTCCACGACATCATGGATTTTTTCATTATCCATTCCAACTACGACGTCAAATTCCTTCAATCCTGCTTTAGATGCTGGAGAGTTGCTTTGAACGCCTGTTATTGCAACGCCAGAAGTAACTTTCCTTGGCAGCTTTAATGTATTTTGTTGATGGTATTGGGAAATTTCTTCTACAGATGCCAAGTTCACACCTAAGAAAGCACGTTTCACTTCACCAAATTCCTCAATATCATTAATAATCGGGATAACTGAATCGATTGGGATGGAAAGTCCGATTCCTTCCACTGCATTTTCTGCAATTTTCATCGAATTTATTCCGATGACCTGCCCTGACATATTAACGAGTGCACCCCCGCTGTTACCTGGATTAATCGCGGCATCGGTCTGAATGACCTCTGCATTCCAATCCACTTGGCCGTCCTCATTGATATCGACCTCTATCGTGCGCTCCAAACCAGAGATGATCCCTTGTGTGATCGATCCAGAGAATTGAAGGCCTAGTGGGTTACCAATGGCAATTACAGGCTCACCAGGTTTCAATTTGCCGGATTTTCCGAATTCTGCAATGGTTTTGATTTTATCACCATTCACGACAATGACGGCTAAATCTGTCCATGGATCACTGCCTTGTAGTTCAGCTGGCAATTTAGTGCCATCACTTAATGTCACTTCCAGTTCATTAGCTCCTTCAATGACGTGATTATTCGTGACGATGTAGGCTTTGCCGCCATCTTTTTTATAGACGACTCCCGAACCTGTGCCGGCTTCTGCCGAACTGTCCTCGGCGTTGCTCCCTTTACCCCAGAAGTTCGTTTCCTGAATGTTAGTGATGCCGACCACTGCGTCGCTGGCTTTATCAACCGCATTGGTGACGGCACTTGTTACATCAACAGTAAGGTTTTGCTGAGCCTGCTCCGTGGACTCACCTCCCGTTGATTTTTCTGTTGTCATTTCGTTATCATCGTTATTTAACAGTCCACTTCCCGGAAAGGCTAATAAAATAAGTAAGGCCCCGATAATGGCGCCCCCCAAGCCTGCTAGAAAATAGCTCGTATGGCTCTTTTTCCGTTTATTTTGGTTCTCATCATTCTGATCATAATAACCCAAGACCGCCCCATCCTCTCATTTTAGGAATGAATTATAGCCATTCTATTGTTTGGTATCCTCCCTCAATTATACTCAATTACCGAATTTTTTCTAAAAAAATGCATGCTATTATTTAAGGGAAAACTTAAAATTGACTAATATACAGCCATTTTTCTTTTACCTATACAGTTTTAACCAAACGATACCCCTTTTAATCCGATTCGTAACTTACGAATCTAAATTTTTTAAAAATAAAAAGGAATGGACAAGGTATCCCTCATCCATTCCTTTTAATTATAATGTAACAAGTTCCGTCGGTCTTTTTGGGTCTGTATCATATAAGGAAAATTGTTCACCTACAATGATCCCCTTTGTCTTTAACGTTTGTTCCACTGACATTCTTGCTAGATCCTTCATATTGTTATCAAGGCTTAAGTGGGCCAAGTAAATCCGCTTGGTCTTATCACCGGCCACTTCACTCATGGCAAGGGCGGCGTCTTCATTACAAACATGTCCGACATCACTTAAAATCCGGCGCTTGATGCTCCATGGATATTTTCCCATCCTCAGCATGGACACATCATGGTTACTTTCGAATACATATGCATCGGCATTTGAGATGATACCTTTCATCCGATCACTTACGTACCCTGTATCGGTAATGACCACAAGTTTCTTATCTTCATGATGAAAGACGTAAAACATCGGCTCTGCCGCATCATGTGAAACGCCGAAAGATTCTATATCAAGGCTGCCGAACGTTTTGACCTGTTCCATTTCAAATGTGAATTTTTGTTCGGTTGCAATTTCACCGATTGATCGATCCATGGCATTCCATGTTTTTGCATTCGCATATATCGGGAGTTTATGTTTTCTGGCAACCACTCCAAGACCTTTAATATGGTCGCTGTGTTCATGGGTAACAAGGATACCGGATAGCTTTGACATATCACGGCCTATATCCTGAAACAATGCTTCCAGGGCTTTACCGCTTAAGCCCGCATCGACAAGGAATGATTGATCCCCCGTTTCCACGAAAAAGGCATTTCCTGTACTCCCGCTTGCGAGAACACTAAAATGCATTGTCATCTATACTCACTCCAGTATTTTTTCTTCTGTATTCAATTCAATGACCTCTCCATCAAAAGCATTCACGAAGAGATCCGTTTCGCCATTAATGACCACCCACCATGTTGGCACAAGTAAATGTGACACAGATGTCGTCTGCAGTGAATTGTAAAAACCCAATTTTACATTGGTGACTTTGCTTTTGGGATCAATATCACCATTATCATACAATGCTCCAATAGCAGTTAAAGCAGATACCAATTCTTTAGGTTTGTTGAATTTTTCGATCCCCTCTAAATACATCTGTTCATAGGAGACGATTTCACCATTCTTGTTCAGATATAAAGTGACCTTTCCCTTACTATTATTATAAAACATCTTTTTATCTGCCACTTGATAGCAGGTGATGGTCTGGCTTATTTCATCATAGCTCCAAAAATGATACTCACTTCCATTTAATATATACTCCTTTAGGAATATATCAAGGTCTGCAGCATTAATTTCCGCTTTCATGCCAACCGGTACTTTAAATGTACCCACAAGCTTCTTATCATCGATGATTTTTGTTTTCTGATTCTTTAGGTGCTGTATATCTTTCTTCTCGAAGGTCTTGCTCTGGGCAATCAGGAATTGATCCTTCAACTTTTGTTTCGGAAGTGGGGTTTCTATTGAAATCTCATCTTCTTTTAAAAGTTCGTCCGTAAGGGGCTCCGTAAAGCTTTCCAATTGGGAGTCATTAATCTTTTCCAGGAATTGATAAAGAAGAAAAATATTCAAAATAAAGAAAACCATGATGAATATCGACTTTGTATTATTCCAATCCACTTTGATCGCCTCCTTCTTCAAAAGGCACAACAAACCATTTATCGCCTACACGATAATACCAAGTGGGATCGAGTGTAACTAGAGTCACAAGTTTGGAATCGAGGGATTTATTCAATCTATAACCAATCGAGATGTCCTCCACACTTTTGAAATCGATATTATCTTTCGATTTCAGCTGTTCCAATACTTCTTTTCCGCTTGCTAAGGTCACTGCCGCTCCTTCTGACGGGAGGACTGAGTCAAGTGAAAAGTACGGGCGGTCATAGCTATAAATTTCTTCTTTCCCCCAAATTTGCTCGATTTCGGTCATTCCGTAATCATTGAAGGCCGGATAACCATTCACGAATAAGCGGAATACCACTCGTTGTTCATTCTCCGACATATAGGCAAAGCGGTAATTGTTATCTTCCCAGCCAGCATGATCATTGATGAAATCGATGCTTTTTTGCAGAAGGTCACTGGAACTGCCGATAAACTTGTTCTTTTGTGCCGGATTGATATAGGAAATTAAGTAATTCTCTTTATTGACCGTCATTAGTCTTGTACCATCCGTGTATTCCTCACCGACCGAAACGGGTTCCTGGCGTACGAACTTCGGATAATTAAATAACGCATTTTTCAAGTTTCCAATATCCAAATAGTCAATATAATATTCAAGTCTGTTGATCTCCACCGGGTTTTCCGGGACGAACAGCGTCCTTTTGCCGTTTATCGTTTCGGCTGTGTATTCAGGGTGCTTATCGTACGAATCCCTATAAAATGAATCCATGAAATTCCTTAGTTTTTTAGAGTCCACCATACCTTGATAAATCCTCTCTTGATCGTAGGAAACAAAGTAAACGGCAGATTCATTACCGCTGATATCCTTTTGTTTAATGATGATTCGATCAAATGAAAATTCAGGCACTTCCTTATCCGTTATATTCAATACCGTTTTATAAAGAGTGATGGGTATATCATCGGAAAATTCAATTTCAATCGACCCATCTTCATGGACAAAATCATCAAATTTCCTTTGCAGCCTTTTTACGGATACCTCTTTTAAGCCTCTGAAACGCCATTGCGAAAATTCTTTTTCCATTTCATTCATTTCTGCCGAATTGGAAGTCAGGAAATGCTGCCCATTGCCATGGAAAAGGATACTGACTGGTTTAATGACATCACTGACAATCTGGACATCGCTTTTAATCTTTATAAATTCCGACGATTGTTCAAATGGATCATATTCAGGCTCGTAAGTCCAAATGCTCCATGTCAAAAAAATGCTTGTCCCAACCAAAATAATCAGTATGATACTTTTTGCACGTTCAAAATTCATGACCAATCATCCTCTTCTTCCTGTTCGTAAGGAAGTGTAAAGAACACGGTAGTTCCTTTTCCATCCACACTTTCCGCCCATATTTTCCCGCCATGCGCCACGACCATCTCTTTAGCAATCGCTAAACCAAGCCCTGTCCCGCCTAAGTTACGGGCCCTTGCTTTATCCACACGGTAGAAGCGGTCGAATATTTTATCAATGACGTTTTTCGGGATACCCACTCCTTGATCAGTAATGCTCACAATAATAAAGCCATCAGATGCCCTGACGCGGAAAGTCACTTGACCCCCTTCAGGTGAGTACTTTAATGAGTTGGAGATTACATTATAAAGAACCTGGGTAATTTTATCTTCATCAATATCTACAAAATAAGCTTCCTTCGGCAAATCACGCTTAAACGTGATGTCATCATTTTTCGTCATTTCAAAACGATCGATGATATGGTCATAGAATTTATTGAAATTCACCCAGCCTGTTTTAAGCCTGTAATCTTTACTGTCCATTTTCGAAAGCTGTAGCAGATCATTAACAAGCCTGATCATTCGCTCCGTTTCATTTTGGGTCACACTTAAAAAGGATGGAGCGATTTCCTCGTCCTTCCATGCACCTTCAGCCAATGCCTCCAGGTAACTTCTCATCGTCGTTAGCGGAGTTCGCAGTTCATGTGATACATTGGCAACAAATTCCCTGCGTTCACTCTCGATCTTTTCCTGCTCTGTTATATCATGCAAAACAGTAATCAAACCATTAACGAATCCCGTTTCCTTTTGAATGACCGAAAAGTTCCCCCTCAAAATGAAAGGCCGATTTTTTTTGCTGTAATCAAGGATTACGGACTCTCGCTCTTCCAGTAAATCATCAAATTTATATTCTTCTTCAAGACCCAAAACCTCAATGATCGGTTGATTCATGACGGTTTCACGCGAGACATTCAATAATTGTGCCGCAGGTTCATTAATCAAATTCACCCGCCCGCGCCTGTCCGTTGAAATTACGCCATCCGTCATATTGGCAAGGACAGATGATAGCTTACGCCGCTCTCCTTCTGTACTTGATTGCGACTCTTGAAGCTTTTTGGTCAAATTATTGAAAGTGACGGCAAGCTGGCCAATTTCATCATCGCCATATACCCTGACTTTTCTGGAGAAATTCCCTTTTGCCATCACCAGTGCCTGTTTTCTCATATCAGACATTGGTCTAGTGATCGTTCGTGCGAGCAGGATTCCCAAGATGGCCGTAATGACTAAGGCGATGGCCGTACCCGTCATGAAGATGCTATTGATTTCATCCATCTGCTCAAAGACATTTTCCATCTCAGCTATTACATAGACGGCGCCAATGACCTCTCCATTTGCTTCAACGGGTGTCGAAAGGACCCAGAGCCGCCTGCCTGTTTTCTTATCCCGAAATATATCATTATCTTCTTTTCCATAAATGAGCGTATTCTTAATAAGGACCTCTGTTGTCTTCTTCCCTACAATATCCTGGTTACCTGGGGCTGAAGTTCCGATCACGCGTCTGCTGCGGGTGTCGATGACACGTACTTCCGAAATATCATTCGATGAATTATCCCGGTCTTTCAATATCGTATCAATCGCTTCTTCGAGGGTTGGATCTTCCTCTCCCCTCTCTTTTTCCATTTCTTCACCAATGCTGTAGGTAAGCAGATTAACGTGGCCTTTTATTGATTTCGTAAAGTTCCCAACAAGATTTTCTTCCAATTCCCCAACAAAATATACCCCGATTATTTGCATCGCTACGAAAATGAGCAAAACATAAATCAGAACAAATTTAAAATGGATTGAGCGAAAAAAACCAACCTTTTTCATAGAAACTACTCCTGTTCAGGGTTACGCAGGTAATAACCGACCCCTCTTCTAGTTACAATCCAGCCAGGATGGCTAGGATTGTCTTCAATCTTCTCACGAAGACGTCTGACCGTTACATCGACCGTCCGTACATCCCCGAAATAATCATAGCCCCACACAGTTTGCAATAAGTGCTCCCTTGTCATGACCTGACCGATGTGCTTCGCTAAGTAATGAAGCAACTCAAATTCGCGATGCGTCAATTCAATCGTATCGCCCCGCTTGGATACCACATAGGCATCCGGATGGATCGTGAGCGTTCCTATCGTAATTTCCTTCGGTTCATTTTCCTGATCAGGAACCGGAACAGCTTGCTGACGTCTTAAGTTCGCCTTAACGCGGGCAATTATTTCCCGGGTACTAAATGGCTTTGTCACATAGTCGTCTGCACCAAGCTCCAATCCTAAGACCTTATCTATCTCTGAATCTTTTGCCGTTAACATGATGATCGGCGTTTCATACTTCTTCCTTACTTCCCTGCAGACTTCCATCCCATCGCGCTGCGGCAGCATGATATCCAGTAAAATCAAATCAGGTTGCCGTTCTTCTACCATTTTGAGGGCTTCATTGCCATCATAGGCACAAAAAACTTCATAGCCTTCTTTTTTTAGATTGAATTGTAATATATCAGCAATTGGCTTTTCGTCATCCACTACCAGAATCTTTTTATCCATGTACTTATCTCCTTTTTAATAACTGAACTGAATCTATTAAAAACCGTGTCCTTATCCGGGACCTTATTCACTTTTCCTTCTGCTTGCACCAATCTTCGCAACCTAGTTCAGCAAACTTACATATATATACCCAATAAAAGGCGCTGAACACCGGAATGAAAGCAAATTGTCTCTATTCTACTTTATCATTTTATAGGCATTAAATCACCTTTTTCCTATTATTCTCATCTATGTATGAAGCAGAAGAAGTCTTCGAATATTTTTCGAAGACTTCCACCGATTACTGACTTAT
Source organism: Peribacillus sp. NPDC058075 (assembly GCF_042885195.1). Taxonomy (NCBI): domain Bacteria; kingdom Bacillati; phylum Bacillota; class Bacilli; order Caryophanales; family Bacillaceae; genus Peribacillus; species Peribacillus sp. NPDC058075. Next base: position 587,732 of record NZ_JBHVSL010000002.1, read on the forward strand.
ATAGTTTAGCGGATTAACGAGAGACCCATTTTTATATATTTCAAAATGGAGGTGGACACCAGTCGAGTGCCCTGTTGATCCCATCATGCCGATTTTCATGCCTTTTTCAACCTTTTGTCCTGCTTGTACATCTATTGAATCCAAATGGGCATACACTGTCTTATACCCGTTATTATGGTTGATCGTAATCTTATTTCCATATCCTCCGGAGTTTCCGGCAGTTTCGATTATCCCATGATCTGCTGCCGTTATGGTCCTGGTGGTTGGCCGGGCAATATCAATACCTTTATGAAGTTTCCCCCAGCGCTGGCCCTGCTTACTGGAAATATAGCCCCCATCTGCAGGCCATGAATATGCCCCGCTTCCCTGTGAAGGAATGACCTTGGTGCCTTTTCTGGTGATTTCTGTTTTGGCTTTTTCCGTGACTTCTTTTTTTACGATCGTTTCACTGATTTTCTTTCCATTTGTTTCAGATACATTATAGGTGAATGCAAGAATCCCCTCTTTCCCCTTTTGATCAGTAATGATCTCGCCCTTAAGGAGTTCGTCATCCTTCTTCACTTTCTTTTGAAAAGGAATTCTCTCTTCCTTAAATACTTCTCTTTCTACCATAACGTTCACATAGGGGGTACGCTGGGTCACATAGAGACGCTCGCCCGCTTTAACCCCTTTGTTCTCATCCTGTCCCGGATTCAGCTCCAGCAGTTGATCCAGGTCCATATCATGCCTAGTGGCAATGGCTTCAAGATCTTCATCTTCCTTAGCCTCATAGATCGTCGTTTCTTCCTTTCCTTCTTCTATCATGGAAAGGGTATCATCGACGCTCTTGACTTCGTCTGGATTTACCATTGTCTTTATAGAGGTGACTGGAAGTGAAAATTCGATGTCCAGAATTCTACTTCCTGGCTCTTTTAACGGATCCGCATCTTTTTCACTTTCTTTTTTACCTGATTCGTATTCAGCATATTCCTCTTCATTCACATATAATAAAGTGATTTTCTCCAGAACGTCCTCGGCATCTTCCTTTGACGCAACATAAGCGACTGCCTGATTATCTATGTCGATTTCATACGCCTCTGCTTTCACATTCAACTGATCTTGAATTCCCTTAACAGCCTGATCGTCTTTTACTTCTTCATCGAATACCTCTTCAGGTACAAAAGTCAGCTGTTTCTCCTTATCGAATGTAAAGTCAGGATAATCTTCCTGTGCTTCTTCTACCTTATCGGCTACGATCTTTTCGATTTCCGTTTCATCCGTGACACTTCCGACGAACTCATCGTTAAGATAAACATGCTGTATGGTTGCAGTTTCCGATAGCCCAGCAGCAGTTGCCCGATTTCCTGCAAGTACTAAAATGATGGAAACCATCAACAGGATGATCCCCTTACCTTTTGAGCTAAACATAAATTGTCCTCCTTAACGGCTCAGTCACCAATTAAGAAACTAATCAAATTTATTTTGAGTTTTATTAGTCCAATTTAAATATCCACATGCTCATGACTGATTGCTATAATGGTTTTTATCACTCATAACTCTACCATATTAAGAAAAAAAACAAGAAACAGACTTCATAATGTAATAGAACTGTATAAATGGTGACAACATGTACCAATAAAATTGGTTATGGGGAAGGCTCAATAAACTGCGGAAAAGGGGGTGGACCTAAGCCCAGTAAGGTTAAAAGCAAGTTATATGTCCTATTGGTCTAAATTGGTATGTTACAAATCGTTAACAATCTATTAACAAGATTTCATTCAAAATACATTTGAATGAAAAACAAAAAAACGCCCTAAAGGAAGGCGTTTATAAAAGGATGGCTCAGGACGGAATCGAACCGCCGACACAAGGATTTTCAGTCCTTTGCTCTACCGACTGAGCTACTGAGCCAAATATTCTATTTTAGTATTAAAATAAAATGGCGGTCCCGACGGGAATCGAACCCGCGATCTCCTGCGTGACAGGCAGGCATGTTAACCGCTACACCACGGGACCAGTAAAGCATTTATATAAAGAAGTGACCCATACGGGATTCGAACCCGTGTTACCGCCGTGAAAGGGCGGTGTCTTAACCGCTTGACCAATGGGCCGGAAAAAATGGTGAGCCATGAAGGATTCGAACCTTCGACCCTCTGATTAAAAGTCAGATGCTCTACCAACTGAGCTAATGGCTCGTACTAATGAAATGTTTCTTTGCATGATGTGAACTTAAGCAGCTTGTTAATGGCTTGTTCTATTGTGACGACGCTTTTGATAATATCATGATTAGTATAGTTTTGGCAATAGTTTTTTGAAATAAAATTATTTTTTTCTTATCTTTTCATTTTCCCTACAGTTTAATCCATTCATTCGGTATCCCGGGCCTATCGAACGTGACAGAAGATGCATCTTAATAACGAAAGTAGAGCCGGCAAAAAAGCCAGCTCCTTTTTCATGAATTACGCTAGACGCCAAGGGCTTCTCACGACATTAGTTTGGTTACGGTCAGGACCGACAGAGAAAGTGGTCAAAGGAATGCCAACCAATTGAGATACGCGCTCTACATAGTGGCGAGCGTTCTCTGGAAGCTCGTCCAACGATTTGCAGCCTGTGATGTCTTCTGACCAGCCTGGCAGCTCTTCATAGACTGGTTTACATTCGCCAATCGCTTTCAAAGTTGCTGGAACCTCATGAATAATCTCGCCTTTGTAGTCATAAGCCACACAAATTTTGACCGTATCAAGACCTGATAATACGTCAATCGAGTTCAATGACAAATCGGTAATCCCGCTGACACGGCGAGCATGGCGAACGACAACAGCGTCAAACCAGCCTACACGGCGAGGTCTGCCTGTAGTTGTACCATATTCACGGCCAATTTCCCGGATTTGGTTGCCGACTTCATCATGTAATTCTGTAGGGAAAGGACCATCGCCCACGCGGCTTGTATATGCTTTACATACTCCAACCACATGGTTGATTTTCGTAGGGCCTACACCAGAACCGATCGTAACGCCCCCTGCAACCGGGTTAGATGAAGTGACGAATGGGTATGTTCCTTGATCGATATCAAGCATAACACCTTGTGCCCCTTCGAATAATACCCGTTTTCCTTCATCAAGTGCGTCATTCAATACAACGGATGTATCACAAACATATTTCTGCACTTGTTGTCCGTACTCATAGTATTCTTCCAAGATATCTTCGATTTTGAAACCTTCCGTTTCATAGAAACGTTCAAACATACGGTTTTTTTCGACAAGATTTTGAGACAATTTTTCCTCGAAAATTTCACGGTCCAAAAGGTCTGCCATGCGGATTCCGTTACGAGCAGCTTTGTCCATATATGCAGGACCGATTCCCTTTTTAGTCGTTCCAATTTTGTTGGCGCCTTTACGGTCTTCTTCGACTTCATCCAATTTGATATGGTAAGGAAGAATGACATGTGCACGGTTCGAGATACGAAGATTATCCGTACTCACCCCATGGCTATGTAAATAAGCAAGCTCCTCTACAAGAGCTTTTGGATCAACCACCATACCATTTCCAATGACACAAATCTTATCACTATAAAAAATCCCTGACGGAATTAAATGCAGTTTATAGGTAACGCCGTTAAATTTTATTGTATGCCCTGCATTATTCCCACCTTGATAACGAGCGATGGCTTCCGCATTCTGGGATAGAAAATCTGTTATTTTACCTTTACCTTCGTCTCCCCATTGTGTACCGACTACTACAACTGATGACATCTGAATAAAGCACCTCCAAAGGTTCACGTAATACCGATCATTAACCGGTTCTTATCAAACAAACCTATTTTATCAATAATCCAAACTGGAAGTCAATACAAAATCCGAACAATATACTTTTTAATAATTTATTCGTTCGTAAAAATGCGAAATATCTTTCCGGTTTTTTGGATTGTCAAACATTATTGTACCCTTTGATTTATTTTTCTATTATCATAACGGCCTTTCTTTTTCCCGAAACAGAGAAAGCCCGCCATTGCATGAATGGCAGGCAGTTTTCTATGCGCCGGGAGACATCGAATCATCATCGAAGCGGCGTTCAAGGTTAACGAATTTATTATATTCTTTCACGAATGCAAGCGAAACCGTGCCTACTGGACCATTACGCTGTTTCGCTATAATGATTTCAATGATATTTTTGTTCTCGGATTCTTTATCATAATAATCATCACGGTATAAAAATGCGACGATATCAGCATCTTGCTCGATACTCCCGGATTCCCGGATATCAGACATCATCGGGCGCTTATCTTGACGCTGCTCCACTCCCCGCGATAGCTGGGAAAGGGCAATGACAGGGACTTTAAGTTCACGGGCGAGCGCTTTGAGTGAACGTGAAATCTCGGATACCTCTTGCTGACGGTTGTCGCCTGAACGACCATCGCCTTGAATTAACTGCAGGTAATCGATCAATATCATGCCAAGGCCATGTTCCTGCTTCAAACGACGGCATTTTGAACGGATTTCACCAATCCTCACACCTGGCGTATCATCGATATAAATGCCGGCATTCGACAAGCTTCCCATCGCCATCGTCAGTTTACGCCAATCCTCATCTGTTAAGGAACCTGTCCGCAAATTCTGGGCATTGATATTCCCTTCAGCACAGAGCATACGCATAACGAGCTGCTCTGCACCCATTTCAAGACTGAAAATCGCTACATTCTCCTCCGTTTTGGTCGCAACGTTTTGAGCGATATTCAATGCAAAAGCGGTTTTACCAACCGAAGGACGGGCACCCACTATAATGAGGTCATTACGTTGGAACCCTGCTGTCATTCGATCCAGTTCAGCAAACCCTGTCGGTATTCCCGTGACATCCCCTTTACGGGTAGTCAAAATTTCTATGTTATCGTACGTCGCAACCAATACATCCTTAATATTTTGAAAGGACCCTGAATTTTTACGCTGGGCCACTTCCATGATCGTTTTTTCTGCTTCCCCGAGCAGCTCCTCGACCTCGTCCTCGCGACTGTAGCCTTCCTGAGCGATGTTGGTCGCTGTCCTGATCAAACGGCGCAGCAATGACTTCTCCTCGACGATGCGGGCATAATATTCAATATTGGCCGCAGTCGGCACCGATCCGGCCAATTCACTTAAATAAGAAACTCCGCCAACTTCTTCAAGGTTTTTTGTCGCAGCCAGTTCCTCTGTCACCGTGATCAAATCGACAGCTTTTCCTTCGTCATTCAATTTAAGCATCACATTAAAGATCTTTTGATGAGAGCTTCTGTAAAAATCTTCTGGAATCAAAACTTCCGATGTAACGGTCAATGAAGAGGGCTCTAGAAAAATGGCGCCCAGTACTGCTTGTTCTGCTTCTATATTTTGAGGGGGAATCCTATCCTGAAATTGTTCTATCATATCTTAAAACCTCCCATTCTAAGAGGATACCTTTTATATGTTTCTAGCAAAAAAGAAAAAAGTGAAAGGACAACATGCCCAATCACATTTTTCGTCTATCTCTATTTTATCAATTTTTCACAGATATGAAACAGCTAAAATTAGTTAATTTCTTTTACATGCACAGTCAGTGTCGCCGTGACCTCAGGATGAAGCTTGACTGGAAGCTTTGTATGCCCTAAAGAACGGATCCCGTCGGCAAGCTCCATTTTACGTTTATCAATCTTGATACCGTGTTTTTTCTGAAGCTCCGAGGCAATTTGTTTAGTCGTGATTGAACCGAATAAACGCCCGCCCTCGCCGGCTTTGGCAGATAGTTCAACCGTTAATTTCTCCAGCTGCACCTTTAATTCTTCAGCTTGCTGCAGCTCTTCCGCTGCAAGTGATTCTTCTTTATTTTTCTGGGCTTCCAAAGTTTTTACATTTGTATTATTTGCTTCAACAGCCAATCCTTGTTTAAGCAGGAAATTATGTGCATAACCATCTGCAACATTTTTAACTTCCCCTTTTTTCCCTTTACCTTTTACGTCTTTTAGAAATATTACTTTCATTCTTTATGTCCCCCTTCTAAATATTCATCAATAGCTGCCTTCAATCGACTTTCGGCTTCATCAATGGAGCATACCTGCTGAGTGGCTGCATTTGTTAGATGTCCGCCTCCATTCAACATTTCCATGATCACCTGTACATTGATATCACCGAGAGAGCGCGCACTTATGCCAACTGTATCATCGGATCGCTTAGCCATTACAAAGGAAGCGACAACGCCATCCATGGTCAATAGGGTGTCCGCAGCCTGAGCAATGAGCACCTGATTATGAACCTGATCGGTTTTTGCAGAGGCAATGGCAATACCCTTTTTATAAAAGATGACTTCTTCAATGAGCTTCGAACGTTTGATGTATGTGTCCACGTCTTCTTTTAAGAATTTTTGGACAAGCACCGTATCAGCTCCATGCGCCCTTAGATAAGAGGCCGCATCGAAAGTGCGTGAACCCGTTCTCAGAGTGAAGCTTTTCGTATCGACGATGATACCCGCAAGAAGCGCCGTCGACTCCAGCATGTCAATCTTTGAGCGTTTCGGCTGATATTCAAGCAGTTCGGTCACAAGTTCTGCGGTTGAAGATGCATATGGCTCCATATAGACAAGCAATGAGTTCTTGATGAACTCCTCACCCCGGCGATGATGATCGATGACCACAACCTTATCGATCCTATTCAATAACCGCTCTTCAATTACCATTGAAGGTTTATGCGTATCAACCACAACCAGCAAGGTCTCATCCGTAATCATTTCAAATGCATCATCAGGTGTTATGAACCGGGCATACAGCTCTTCTTTATTTTTGATCTCTTCCATTAAACGAAGGACGCTGCTATCGAGCTGCTGGGTGTTGATAACAATATAGCCTTCACGCTCATTCATTTGGGCAACCTTCAAAATGCCGATCGCTGAACCGATTGCGTCCATATCCGGGTTTTTATGGCCCATGACAATGACTTTATCGCTATCAAGTACTATATCCTTTAATGCATGCGAAATAACACGGGCACGGACCCTCGTGCGTTTTTCCATCGGATTGGTTTTGCCGCCATAGAACTTCACTTTTCCATTCGCTTGCTTTATGGCTACCTGGTCACCGCCACGTCCTAAAGCGAGATCCAAGCTGGACTGTGCAAGAGTACCTAGTTCCGGCAAGGATGGCACGGCCGAGCCGACACCGATGCTCAAGGTCAATGGTACATTTTGCTTTGCCGTCGTTTCCCTGATTTCATCCAAAATCGAGAATTTTCCCTTTTCAAGCTGCTGAAGGATATGCTCATTAAAGACAGCGATGAATCGTTCCGAAGAAACACGTTTAAAGAAAACGCCATTATCCCTTGCCCATTTATCAAGAAGTGAGGTAACCAAGCTATTAATGCTGCTTTTACGCTGATCATCCATTCCCTGGGTCAAATCATCATAGTTATCAAGAAGTATGATCGCAATTGCCGTTCGCTCATCTTCATATAATTTCTCGATTTCCACTTGCTCCGTCACATCAAAGAAGTAAAGAAGCCTTTCATCACGCTTATGGACCACCTTGAATTTCCGATCGTGGAGCGTAAGTGTCTCTGTCTCGATTTCTTGCTTGATTAACGGTACGATCGAGTCCGCAACATCGTATAGCGATCTTCCTGCCAAGGAGTCTTCACTAAAACAAGAAGCCAGGAATGGATTGGTCCATTCAATGTAATAATCCTCATTAAAGAGCATGATCCCAATCGGCATTTCCAATAACGCCTCTTCGCCTACCTTCTTTAAACGGTAAGATAAAGTCGTTATATACTCTTCTGTCTTCCGTTGCTTTTTTTCTACCATTCTTAATGTTAAATAAAATAAACCAGCAAGAATCAATAATCCAACAAGTGCAATAACCCAATTATAATAAGCCAGGACGCCCAAAAGTAAAACGACCGCGGCGAGCACCCCATATAATGGGGACTTAATCGAGTATTCTTTCAAATAAGATGGCATAGTTTCAGCTCCTAAAAGCATCTGTTTTGCAAAAAAGTCTTCTATTCCTTTTTCTTGATTGTCTCCCTAAATGGAAAGCCTAAATCTATTATACCTAAAAATCGGACGGCCGTCGTAATAATCGGAATCGGGATAAGCAAAGAAAAAACCACGATTAAAACAGGTATCGCCTTAACCCATGACTTAACATGAGCGATATAGAATATCAGGGAATATCCTTGTAATAATATGAAGAACTGCAGGATGAAAAATAGGTTCGTTATCGCCATATATACAAAACTGTTCTTGTCCGTATTCACAAAAAGAGCAAGAAGCATCGTAATTAAATAATACCATAAAAGGCTTTTCGGGAGTCGCAGATCTCGAAAATGGGGCCATTTTAACGCCTTATCACTGAATCTCTTCACAATGGGGTGCGCCGCAAGGAAAATCAATAATACCATGATGACGGACATCAAAACGAACAAACTTGGCATCAGCGTGTTCATCATATCGATTGATTCATACACCCGCTTTTCGACTTGTTCCGTCGGTGCCTGTCCAAAAGAATCCATGATGCCGATTGAATTTTCAATGGACCCCTCAAGAATGTTCATCGATTCTTCTATGTAATTAACATCCATTATCAAAACTGAAGCTGCATACATTAATAAAATGCCCCCCAGAAAGACAAGGACTGCGCTTATGAACATAGGTGCCATCGGTTTGTCCTTTTTCAAAAAATGGCCGATCGCAATTCCTGTTGCCCCCATGAGCAAGGTCATCGGAACAGACAATATCGTCCCGATGAGGATCGACAATAACGAGGCTACAAATAAGTAACCAAGACTCCATGATACCTTTTGTTTGATTGTGACGAGTATGAATGGAATGGGTAAAAAGAAAGTAGTGAAAATACCCAATAGTGGGATTTGAATGGTGATGAACAATAAAATGCAATATAGTGCCAGAAGTGCTCCGCCCTCGGCAATTCGTCTCCCGCTATTCATCTCTATTTCACCCCCTGTTATTATTATGTCTTATCTCCATCTTTATATTGTATCCGTTACGGCCAGGATATTTCAAACATCACATTCTTTTTTAGGATATGATTATTTTTTCTGAGGAAAACGCCCGGGTAACTTCCTTCTGAAATAAAAAAAAACCGCAATTCTGCAGTTTTCAGGCATAAGTGATAACTTATAAAAAAGGCACATTAAGGATAACTCCTCAATGTGCCAATTTATTATTCACCAGATACGTATGGTAGTAATGCCATAGTACGTGAGCGTTTAATAGCAATCGTTAATTTACGTTGATATTTAGCGCTTGTGCCAGTTACACGACGTGGTAAAATTTTACCGCGTTCTGAGACGAATTTTTTAAGAAGATCTGTATCTTTGTAATCAATTTTAGTGATTCCGTTAGATGTGAAATAACAAACCTTTTTACGCTTACCGCGTCCTTTACGTCCACCCATTGCCATAATATATTTCCCTCCCTGCTTTTTTGAATTTTCATTTTAAACGGCTGTTTAAAACGGAAGATCATCATCTGAAATGTCGATTGTTTTACCGTCATTTGCAAATGGATCATCATCTACACGAGTGTAGTTGTTATTGCTCCGTTGATTCTGATTAGGATTTTGTCCATACGAATTGTTGTCATTTCCGTTATTGCCATAACTTCTTTGACCCCCACCGTAAGAACCGCCTTCATTTCTTTCACCCGCTGAACTGCTTCGTGGTTCAAGGAATTGAACGCTCTCAGCCAGAATCTCCGTCACATATACGCGTTTGCCGTCTTGTCCTTCATAATTACGTGTTTGGACACGTCCATCCACGCCAGCTAAACTGCCCTTTTTCAGGAAGTTAGCTACATTTTCTGCCGGTTTACGCCAAACTACACAGTTAATGAAATCCGCTTCACGTTCACCTTGCTGATTCGTAAAACTACGGTTCACAGCCAAAGTAAAGGTAGCTACGGGAACTCCATTAGGTGTATATCGTAATTCAGGATCTTTAGTTAAGCGTCCTACCAAAACTACGCGATTCATCATCAGAATCAACCCCTAGGTTTCAAGCTTGTTTCATGTGAAACAAGATTAGAATTTATATTAAATATTGAATTAAACTTCTTCTCTAGTAGCCATGTGGCGAATAATGTCTTCACTGATTTTAGCAAGACGATCGAATTCTTGAATCGCAGCACTTTCAGCGTTAACTTTAAGAAGCATGTAGTAACCATCACGGAAATCATTGATTTCGTATGCAAGACGGCGTTTACCCCATTCTTTTGCTTCTACTTCCGCACCATTATCAGAAAGGATTGTGTTGAAACGTTCAACTAAAGCTTTTTTAGCTTCTTCCTCAATGTTTGGACGGATGATATACATAATTTCGTATTTTCTCATCACTGTCACCTCCTTTTGGTCTAAGCGGCCCAATTGGGCAAGGAGCAATTATTTATAATTACTCACAAGATAAAATTATAGCATAGTTAAAGAGGCTTTGCAACGAACGGTTCGACTTATTACAATTAATTGTAATCTGATGATTCAAGTCTCAAAAAAGACCCTACATATGGAACGGTAGGGTCTTGGAATCTTAAACGTTAAAACGGAAATGAATAACATCGCCATCGTTAACGATGTATTCTTTTCCTTCCAAACGGACTTTACCTGCTTCTTTTGCGGCACCATGACTGCCCGCTTCAAGTAAATCGGTATAAGAAACCGTTTCGGCACGGATGAAACCACGTTCGAAGTCCGTGTGAATGACGCCTGCACATTGAGGGGCCTTCATTCCTTTGCGGAATGTCCAAGCACGCACTTCCTGTACACCAGCTGTAAAGTATGTTGCCAATCCAAGCAGATTATAAGAAGCACGGATCAACTGATCAAGACCTGACTCCTCAATGCCAAGTTCAGAAAGGAACATTTCCTTTTCTTCACCTTCAAGCTCTGCAATTTCTTCTTCGATTTTGGCACAAATCACGATTACTTCGGCATTTTCCTTCGCAGCATATTCACGAACTTGCTGTACATATTGATTATCGTCAGCATTCGCCACTTCATCTTCGCTCACGTTCGCCACGTAAAGCGTCGGCTTCGCTGTAAGTAAATGCATGCCCTTCACGATTTTTTGCTGCTCTTCAGTAAACTCAACGGAACGTGCAGGCTTTTCATCTTCCAACGCTTCTTTTAAAGCCACAAGGATTTCATGTTCTGCAACAGCGGCTTTATCTTTTTGCTTGGCCATTTTTCCGACACGGTCGATGCGTTTGACAACTGATTCCAAATCGGCAAGGATCAATTCAAGGTTGATGACTTCAATATCATCGATTGGATTCACTTTTCCGGAAACATGGGTAATGTTATCGTCTGCAAAGCAACGGACGACTTGACAAATGGCATCCACTTGACGGATGTGGGAAAGGAATTTATTACCCAATCCCTCTCCTTTACTTGCTCCTTTTACAATCCCGGCTATATCCGTGAATTCAAATGCGGTCGGAACCGTCTTTTTCGGTTTTACCAATTCAGTCAATTTTTGCAGACGGTGATCTGGCACTTCCACGATCCCGACATTCGGGTCGATCGTACAGAAAGGATAGTTGGCAGATTCCGCACCTGCCTGAGTAATTGCATTAAATAAAGTGGATTTACCTACGTTAGGCAAACCGACTATACCAGCTGTTAAAGCCATTTATATTTCACTCCTTCAAGATGATTCGTACATATGGGAAAAGAACTGATCTTCTATAAAGACCATCCAATTACCTAAACCTTTCCCAATTATAGATTTCGCTTCCTAAAAAGACAAGTAAATCATGAGAAACGCAGGACTACTTTCACTCCCAAAAAAAAAGCATGATCACTCCTCATGCTTTTGCAGAACTTTTTTCATTTTCTTTGCGAATTCACGTCGGGGCAGCATCACGCTATGTCCGCACCCTTCACATTTTATCCGGATATCCATACCGAGCCGTATAATTCTCCACTTATTCACTCCACACGGATGTGGCTTCTTCATTTCCACAATATCCTTTAGTGCAAATTCCTTTTCTTCCATAACCATGAGCCCCCTAACTCTTATGACTCGCTGCCATTGTACGTAGATTTAATCCCACTATAATCAAGCGCAGCACTTATTTCTTTTCTTAATATCCTACTGATTTCTATGTGATGCATCGGCTTTGTTTCCGCTTTAATCCGAAAGACGATTTCTTCAGGACTGATTTTTTCAATTCCCAAAAATTCTGGTGCTTTGACCAAGGCTTCGTATTTGCCTTCCATACTGTTTAAAAGATGAATCAGCACCTTCTCGGCACGCTCGACCGATCCATCGTTAGGTATGGTCACATCAACAACAGCCACACTGTTTAAAATGGAATAATTCGTAACCTGGATGATGCTGCCGTTGGGAATGAAGTGCAATTCACCTGCACCGCTTTTAATTTTCGTCGTACGAAGCCCGATTTCCATGACTTCCCCTTCAAAATTATTGATTTTAATATAATCCCCAACCGAGAAATGATCTTCAAAAATAACGAAAAACCCGGTAATTATATCCTTGACCAAACTTTGAGCACCAAAACCAACTGCCAAACCGAGAACACCGGCACCAGCGAGTAATGGCATCACTTCAAGGCCGAAAATTTCCAAAATCATCATCAAGGCAATGAAGTTGATGACATAGGTAATGATATTTTCTAGCAATTTAATGAGTGTCGCTTCCCTGCGCTCCGATACCCGAATGGGACTCCTTAAACGTGTTTTGAAAAATTTATTCAGAATAGTCTTTCCTATTGTAATAATAATACGCGATAACAACAGAACAAGGAAGATTTTAATGATGCCCTCGCCCAACAGCAGCCATATCTTTTCATCCAATATCTCTTTTGTAACGTTATCATAAATGCGAACCATATTTTCCTCCTGCCTATTGCAAATAACAGCAAAACTATTATACTCCCCATATGATTTTTTCCCATATAGACGTATTCCTCTACCCTTCATGCACGGAGATAACCATGAAATAGAGAGATTTTCTCTATTTTATCAATAAATAATGGTTTCTGTACAAAAAAATTATGGGTATATAGGTAAAAGATTTAGAAGTTTTTTCCCAAATATTCAAGTAATTATTTACTAGAAAGTATAAATGAAAGGAATTAATAGAGGATAAGCGACGATTCCATATCCCCTTCAACTTTTTGCATGTTCTACAAAAAATTCCCTCATCCATTATGTTAATTACCGTATATTTTCCTCTTTTTATCCGTATACTGTAATACCAAATAAAGTAAAGGAGTTGAGCCGATGAATCTGAATTCTAGTCTATTTAATAATAATAAAAATAGATTGAGTCGCATCCTGCATGAAGATACGGATGCATCCAAACAAATTTCCCAGGAATTGATCAACCTCCTACCTACCGGAAAGCCTCAACCCATCGTCATCGTCTGTATAGGCACAGACCGTTCCACAGGCGATTCACTCGGACCACTTGTCGGCACTCTGCTTAGTGAAAAAGCTGAAAAAAGTTCTTCTTCATTCCATGTTTATGGTACTCTGGATGACCCTATACATGCGATGAATTTACAGGAAAAATTAAATGAAATCAAAAAGATGCATGCCAATCCATTTATAGTCGGAATCGATGCTTGCTTAGGGAAAATGAAAAGCGTCGGCATCGTTCAAATCGGCCAAGGACCAGTGAAGCCAGGTGCTGGGGTCAATAAAGATCTTCCTTCCGTTGGAAATGCCCATATTACAGGAATCGTGAATGTAAGTGGATTCATGGAATTCATGGTCTTGCAGAACACTCGCCTTAATCTTGTGCTAAAAATGGCCAAAACCATTGCCGAGGGAATTCATGAAGCACAAAATCATTATCCAATAAAACCTACCATCACTCCTTTCACATGGTCATTCAAGCAAGAAAAAACACTATGATCGATTTTTTCTTATCATAAAAAAGAAGGAAGGGGTCATCCCCTTCCTTCTTTTTTATACATAATACATGAAAGTAACCAGAATGGCGGTAATCATTATGCCTGGAAGCAGATTCGCCACCCTTATTTTGGTGACACCGATAATATTCAAACCAATTGCCAAAATCATGACTCCCCCAGTTGCCGTCATTTCCAATATGAAAGAATCCATTAAAGCAGTTGGGATCATCGTATTGATCTGCCTTGCAAAAATCGCCATTAATCCCTCATAAAGAAAGACTGGAAATGCTGAAAAAAGTACACCTATGCCGAGCGTGCTGGCGAGGACCAATGCCGTAAATCCATCAATGATCGCTTTTGTTATCAAAACGTCATGATCATTCCGGATACCGCTATCGAGGGCACCGATGATGGCCATCGCCCCAATGCCAAATATGAGTGTAGCCGTTACAAACCCCTGAGATATCGAAGTTCCTTCCTTCGCTTTCATCCTGCGTTCAAGCCAATTGCCTAAAGAATTAAGCCTGGCCTCAAGATTCATCCATTCACCAAGGACAGCCCCTCCGACAATACTTAAAATGACAACAAGGAAATTATCACTTTTAAACCCCATCTGCAACCCTAAGACCATGACAGCCAAACCGATGCCGCTCATGACCGTTTCTTTTATCTTTTCAGGTATATGTTGTAAAAACCTTCCTAAAATCGAACCGATTAAAATGCAGGCACCATTCACCAAGGCCCCTAATAATACCATCTCATCCACCTAATTTTCTGCATAAGTCGTCATAAAGGCGATCTAAGAGGAAAGGTTCTCTTGATCGATCAAATTCAAAATTCTTTCCAAATCTTCTTTTGAAAAGAATTCTATTTCTATTTTTCCTTTTTTCTTGCTTTGTTTTATCGTTACGCTCGTTCCTAGTCTTTCACGCAGACTTGTCTCCCGTTGCTTTATGAATATATCTTTTTTCTCTTGTTTCTTAGATTTGGTTTCACGTGAAACGGTATCATTCAATTGATGTATATATTGCTCTAGCTGTCTGACATTCATACCTTCTTTGAGGATTTTATCCGCTACCGGCTTAAGCAACTCTTTTTTCTTTAAACCTAGCAATGCCCGTCCATGCCCCATGGAAATTTCCCCGTCGGAGATATATCTCCTAATTCCTTCAGGCAAAGAAAGTAATCTAACATGGTTTGCTATATGGGGCCGGCTTTTACCTAGCCGATTGGCCAATTGCTCCTGGGTGAATTCCAATTTTTCAAGAAGTGTTTGGTAAGCGACAGCTTCCTCGATCGGATTCAAATCCTCCCGTTGCAGGTTTTCCAAAATCGCCAGTTCCATCATCTGCTGTTCGCTCAATTTTCTCACAACGACCGGAACTGTCTTTAAACCAGCTTCCTTTGCAGCACGATAACGCCTTTCCCCAGCCACGATCTCATATCCCTTAATGCTTTCCCGGGCAATAATCGGCTGTAATATCCCGTGTTCCATGATGGATTGTTTTAATTCTTCTATAGCTTCAAGCCGAAAGTTCTTTCGGGGCTGATAAGGATTTGGCCTTAATTCCCTTACTTTGATTTCGCGCACGATTTCATCTTTACTGATCTCCCCACTGTTGAAAAGTGCGTTAAGTCCTTTGCCAAGTCCTTTAGCCATTTGATACCACTTCCTTTGCCAGTTCTAGATAGACCTCCGCCCCACGTGACTTTGGATCATATATAATTATCGGTTCTCCATGGCTTGGTGCTTCACTCAAACGGACATTGCGGGGAATGATCGTTTGATAGACTTTATCCTGAAAGTATTTTTTTACTTCTTCTATGACCTGGAGACCTAGATTTGTTCTTGCATCCAACATCGTCAAGAGCACACCCTCGATTTTCAAATCATGGTTCAAATGCTTTTGGACGAGGCGGACCGTATTCAACAGTTGACTCAAACCTTCCAATGCATAATATTCACATTGTACCGGAATCAAAACGGCATCAGCGGCCGTTAAGGCATTAAGCGTAAGCAAACCCAGCGATGGCGGGCAGTCAATCACAATATAATCATATTGGCTTTGCACCAATTCTAACGCCCTTTTTAATCGGACTTCCCTCGAGATGGTTGGAACAAGTTCAATTTCTGCACCTGCAAGTTGAATTGTCGCAGGTATGGCATATAGGTTTTCTACCTTTGTTTCCATGATAACGGTACTGGCCTCGACATCATCAACCAATACATCATAAATACATTGTTCCACATCGGCTTTGTCAATCCCTGCACCGCTTGTCGCATTTCCCTGCGGGTCAATATCGACCATCAAGACTTTCTGTCCTATATATGCGAGACAAGCACTTAGACTGACAGAAGTTGTCGTTTTTCCAACACCGCCCTTTTGATTGGCAATGGCGAGAATCTTCCCCACGAATTCACCTGCTTTCAACTATCTTCATCACGCTATATCTATTGATTAGTACCGTAAATCCATTTATTTCTTTCTATTTTATCATGAATATTACTGGAAGAAATCGTTTTCTGAAATTCCTCTTAAAATTTCAAATACACCTAAAAGCATTAAAAATCCGGGGAAAGTTGAATATTTTCAAGGCGGAAAATGCCAGTTTTGGCGAGAAAATAAAAAAGCTTGGTAATCGAAGACTACCAAGCGGGCTAAGGATGGGGAATCAATTTTTTTTCTTGGGTATTTTTATCGTGAACTGATAATACTCCTCGAATTCTTCTTCCTCTGCATCCAAATTTATTCCATTGTCTGTAACCATATTGAGTGATTGGCGTATGGTATTCACGGCAATCCTCATGTCTTTACTAAACGCTTTTCGCTTAGGTTTCGGCTTCTGCACAGTACCCGTGAGGAGCTTGACGACCTGCTCTTCGGTCTGCTTGACGTTCAACCCTTTTTCGATGATTTCCAAAAGCAGTTTAAGCTGCTTTTCAGGACTCTTTAACGGTATCAACGAGCGGGCATGGCGTTCCGTAATTTGCTTTTGAAGAAGTGCATCCTGAACCTCCTGTGGCAGCTTAAGCAGCCGAAGCTTATTCGCCACGGTAGATTGACCTATTCCCAGTCTTTGTGCCAGAGCTTCTTGGGTTAAACTATGCAGCTCCAATAGTTTTCCGTAAGCCAAAGCTTCTTCAATCGGTGTCAGTTCTTCACGCTGAAGGTTTTCTATCAGCGCGACGGAAGCCGTTTCTGTATCGGTGAAATCCTTGATTATAGCAGGTGCCAATTCCCAGCCAAGCTTTTGCATGGCCCGGAAACGACGCTCACCTGCAATGATTTCATATTTTCCCTGACCATAAGCCCTTACTACAATTGGTTGAATGATCCCATGTGTATGAATCGTTTGAGCCAATTCAGCAATTTTATCGTCATTAAAAACGGTCCTTGGTTGAAATCGATTAGGCACAATATCAGAAATGGAAATTTTTCTTATCTCTTCATTATTATTGCTAGGTGTCTCCATCTCTAGTTGCTCTTCTTCCTTTTCGCCAAACCCAAAGAACCGCGAAAAAGGATGCTTCATCTTCCTACACCACCTTTTAAAACTCCCAAATAACATATTCTCTATTTAAAGGACAAGTCCTGCATACATTTCCCGACATGGTTATACATATGGCCCTTCACTGTAAAAATCATGTCGACTGGCGCCATCAAGGCAATAATGAGGAATGGAAGGCCAGTTATTAAGGATATCGGCCGGCATGTCCTAGACTATTTCCCTGAATCAGCCAGCACAGTGCACACGTTTTAACATGCACCTAAATGCCTTCTTGTTGGCAAATGCAGGATTGAGTGAAAATAATAAGTTCATACATTTATAGTAAAAGAAAAGAAGGGCGAGTACCAGCCATATATCTGAATCATCAGCGCTTACTATGAAAAACATACTCTTCTTGCAAAGATTATTCAATAGGCTGTTTATTTGGTGTCCCTGGTTTTCTCGGGTATTTTTTAGGAGTCTTCTTCACTTTTTTTACAGTAATGATGTTTCTTTCACTATTTTCCTCTGGCAATGTGAAAGGATGAATTTCTTCGATTTCTCCGCCTAACGTAAAAATGGCCTTCTTCCCATTGTCCATTTCATCTTGTGCACTAGCCGCTTTCATGGCAATGAACGTCCCATCCGGTTTAACAAGCGGCAAACATAATTCACTTAAAACAGACATCCTGGCTACCGCCCTTGCCATGACAATATCATAGGATTCGCGATGCTCTGGTTTTTGGGCGAAGGTTTCAGCCCGGTCATGATAGAAGGAAACTCCCTTTAATTGCAAGGAATCAGCAAGGTGATTCAAAAAGGAAATTCGCTTATTCAAGGAATCCACAATCGAGACGTGGATATCAGGGAAACAAATTTTCAATGGAATACTCGGAAATCCAGCTCCAGCCCCAACATCGCAAATTCGATATGATTTATTAAAGTCAAAATAGAAGGCTGCACTGATTGAATCATAAAAATGCTTCAGATAAACTTCTTCTTTATCAGTGATGGCTGTTAAGTTCATCTTTTCGTTCCATTCCACCAATAATCGATAATAAGTGTCAAACTGATCAAGCTGCTGAGGAGAAAGCTCGATCCCTTTCTCCAGCAGTGCTTGTTGGAACTGTTCAATATTCATGTTTGCTTCAATCCTTTTCGGGTATTTCCATTACTGAGATACTCTGGCGATCTTACCTTGTTCCAAATAAACAAGCAAAATGGAAACATCAGCGGGATTCACACCTGAAATTCTTGAAGCCTGAGCTACTGATAGCGGGTGGACCTGCTTTAATTTTTGACGTGCTTCCGTTGCAAGACCAGAAATTGCATCATAATCGATATTCTCTGGAATTTTTTTATTCTCCATTTTTTTCAGGCGATCGACTTGCTGCAAGGATTTTTCGATATATCCTTCATACTTGATCTGGATTTCGACCTGTTCCGTCACTTCATCGCTCAGTTCGACATCACTTGGCGCCAACTTCTGAATGTGGGAATAATCCATTTCAGGCCGTTTCAATAAATCGGAGGCACGGATTCCATCCTTCAACTCACTGCCGCCGCTTGCAGTAATGACTTCTTGAACCTCTTTGGTCGGTTTGATGAAGTTTGATTTCAGTCGTTCCTTTTCCATTTCAACCGCTTCTTTTTTCATAAGGAAACGATTGTAGCGTTCTTCTTTGATCATCCCGATATTGAATCCAATTTCCGTTAAGCGTAAATCGGCATTATCATGACGCAATAATAAACGGTATTCCGCACGTGAAGTCAGCAAACGGTATGGTTCATTCGTACCTTTCGTCACAAGGTCATCAATGAGTACACCAATATAGGCATCCGAACGGCTTAAAATCAGTTCTTCTTTACCGATTGCATTCAATCCTGCATTAATACCGGCCATCAATCCTTGTCCTGCTGCTTCCTCGTAGCCGGACGTCCCGTTAATTTGGCCTGCCGTATACAGATTTTTGATTTTCTTCGTTTCAAGTGTAGGCCATAGCTGCGTAGGAACGATCGCATCATATTCAATTGCATATCCTGCACGCATCATTTCCGCCTTTTCAAGTCCTGGAATTGTTTGCAGGATTTTCACTTGTACATCTTCAGGCAGACTGGTGGATAAACCTTGCACATAAACTTCCTTTGTATTGCGGCCTTCAGGTTCCAAGAAGATTTGATGCCGTGGTTTATCATTAAAACGAACGACTTTATCTTCTATCGATGGACAATAACGGGGGCCGGTTCCTTTAATCATTCCGGAATACATTGGTGAACGGTGCAGATTCTCATCAATGAGCTGATGTGTACCCTCATTCGTGTACGTTAACCAGCATGGCAATTGATCCGTTATGAACTTCGTCGTTTCATAAGAAAATGCCCGTGGCACTTCATCGCCAGGCTGAATTTCCGTTTTGCTGTAATCTATGGAAGAGCTATTCACACGTGGCGGCGTTCCTGTTTTAAAACGGACCAAGTCAAATCCTAACTGCTCCAAATGTTCAGAAAGCCTGATGGAAGGCTGCTGGTTATTTGGGCCGCTTGAATATTTCAGTTCCCCTAAAATGATTTCACCGCGTAAATATGTTCCAGTCGTGATTACGACAGTTTTCGCACGGTACACCGCGCCTGTTTTAGTGATGACACCCGTACATACGTCGTTTTCAACAATTAATTCCTCTACCATTCCTTGAATCAATGTCAAATTTTCTTGGTCTTCTATCGTCTTTTTCATTTCTTGTTGATAGAGAAATTTATCTGCCTGCGCCCTCAATGCACGAACAGCCGGACCTTTAGCCGTATTGAGCATCCTCATTTGAATATGGGTCTTGTCGATATTTTTCCCCATTTCTCCGCCTAAAGCGTCAATTTCCCTAACGACTATCCCTTTTGCCGGCCCGCCAACGGAGGGATTGCATGGCATGAAGGCGACCATATCCAAGTTAATGGTGATCATCAACGTTTTAGCTCCGACTCTTGCCGCTGCAAGACCGGCCTCACTGCCAGCATGACCTGCACCAATAACAATGACATCATAACTACCTGCTTCGTATTGCATATCCTTTTCCTCCTTTTACACTTATTTTCCTAAACAAAATTGAGAGAACAATTGGTTGATCAAATTATCCTGAACGCTTTCGCCAATGATTTCTCCGAGCAGCTCCCAGGCTTTCGTGAAATCGATTTGAACCAAATCAACCGGCGTACCCATTTCAATAGCATCGATTGCATCTTCGATAGACTGTAATGCCTGCCCCAGCAAAGCTATATGCCTGGCATTGGAAACATAGGTCAGGTCTCCCGTTTCTAAAGAACCTTCGAAAAATAAAGAAGCGATGGCTTCCTCCAATTCATCGACCCCTCGATCTTCCAGTAATGAAGTCGTAACAACTTTATGGGATGCCGCCTTTTCCTTAACCTTTTCCATATCGATTTTTTGTGGAAGGTCTGTTTTATTGATGATGACGATGACATCCATTCCCTCGACCGCTTGGAATAGTTTCTCATCTTCAGTAGTGAAATCATCGGAATAGTTCAATACAAGCAAGATTAAATCAGCTTCTTTTAATACTGCACGGGACCGTTCAACTCCAATTCGTTCAACGATATCTTCCGTTTCGCGAATTCCTGCCGTATCGACAAGTTTAAGCGGTACACCGCGAACATTGACATACTCTTCAATAACGTCACGTGTTGTACCTGGAATATCAGTGACGATTGCTTTATTCTCATGAACTAAGCTGTTAAGCAAAGAAGATTTCCCTACATTAGGACGTCCTATGATAACGGTCGCAAGCCCATCCCTAAGTATCTTACCCTGTTGGGCCGTGTGAAGCAGCTTCTCTATTTCCTTCTTCACATAACTGCCCTTTTCCAAAAATAAACGATGTGTCATTTCTTCGACATCATCATATTCCGGATAATCTATATTAACCTCGACTTGGGCGAGGGTCTGTAAAATTTCTTGACGCAGGCTTTGGATTAATTTCGAAAGCCGGCCTTCCATTTGACCTAATGCAACATTCATCGCTTTATCCGTTTTAGCCCGGATTAAATCCATAACGGCCTCAGCTTGAGAGAGGTCGATCCTGCCATTCAAAAAAGCCCGTTTCGTAAATTCACCAGGTTCTGCTAAACGAGCACCTTGTGAGAGAATGAGCTGCAATACCCGATTGACCGAAACGATTCCACCGTGACAATTTATTTCAACTACATCTTCCCTTGTAAATGTCTTTGGACCCATCATGACCGAAACCATGACTTCCTCTATGATTTCACCTGTTTTAGGCTGGATAAGGTGGCCATAATGAATCGTGTGTGATTTCACATCAAGCAATCCTTTTCCACCTGGTCCTTTAAAGATCCTGTCGGCTATTTCTATGGCCTCATCACCGCTGATTCTAACGATGGCGATTGCCCCTTCCCCTAAGGGTGTAGAGATAGCGGTGATTGTATCGAATTCCATGCTTTCACCTCTTATATATTGATGTTTCTATTTTTTTCTGATAATAAAATCGTCGAATCCCTAAATTACTACAATACCACAGTATATTGATGAAAAAAAGTAGATACTCCTTCCTCTCAAGAGTTATCCACATGCCATTAATCCATATTCTGTAACATTCATTTTAACTTATCCACATGTGAATAACAAATGTCGTCCGCTTCCCTTTACGGATAAAAAATATATAAAGATAAAGAAATATGTCACTTATTGTTGAATTGATACTTTGCAAAAACATATTCGACACACATTGATGGCGGGGCCTAAAAAAAAGAACCCCTGCTTAAAAGCAGAAGGTTCATTTAAGTGGAGTAATGACCAAGTGGCGATAAGGTTCCGTCCCACTTGAAGTCGTTTTTATTTTTGGATAATCCAAGAGGGCATTATGGATGACCTTACGTTCATAGGATGGCATCGGCTCGAGTGAAACAGCTTTACCTGTTTTCATGGCTTTATTTGCCATTCTTTCAGCCAATTGGATTAAGGTTTCATTGCGGCGATTTCGATAATCTTCTGCATCTACAGTAATATTCAAATACTGCTTTGAATACCGATTTGCGACAAGCTGCGCTAAATACTGAAGTGAATTTAATGTTTGACCCCTTTTTCCAATCAATAAGGCAATTTTATCACCTGATAAATGGAAAGTTACGTTCTTCCCTTTTCGGGTGACATCTATTTGTGCATTGACTTCCATTTCGACGCAGACATTCTTCAAAAATCCAAGTGTCTCTTCAATGGGATCCGGAGGCAATGTCACATGGACGATTGCCTTCCTTGCACCAAATAAACCAAAAAATCCTTTTTTGCCTTCATCTTCCACTTCAATCTCCACGCGATCCTTAGTGCTGTTCAGTTGAGCTAAAGCTAAATTTACTGCTTCTTCGACAGATTGTCCTGTAGCAGTCACTTTTTTCACTTTTTCTTTGCCCCTCCCGCGTTTTCCGCAGCTGCTTTTCTAAGATCCGGACCTTTGATGAAATATGTTTGAACGATACCAAAGATGTTACCAACTACCCAGTAAAGAGAAAGAGCAGCGGGGAAATTAATAGCAAATACAACAATCATGATTGGCATGATGTAAAGCATCATGGTCATTTGTGCCGCCATTTGTGGATTGGAGTTCATTCCAACCATGGACATCTTTTGCTGAATAAAGGTCGTGATACCAGCAACGACCGGTAAAATATAATAAGGATCCGGGGAACCTAAATCAAACCAAAGAAAACTATGTAAAGCAATTTCTTCCGTACGGCTGATTGCATGGTAAAATCCGATCAAAATCGGCATTTGCACCAATATCGGCAAACATCCCGCCAATGGATTCACATTATATTTTGAAAATAGAGCCATTGTTTCTTGCTGTAGTTTTTGTTGTGTGGCAGCATCTTTTGAGCTGTATTTTGCTTGAAGTTCTTTCATTTCAGGCTGAATGGCCTGCATGGCTTTCGAGCTTTTCACCTGTTTAATCATTAATGGCAGTAATGCTAAGCGAATGATAAGAGTAACACCGATGATTCCCAAACCATAGTTCTCGCCAAATGCTTCAGAAAGCCAAATGATCAGGGCTGATAATGGATAGACAATGTATGAATTCCAAAAACCTTCACTCTCCGCAGTAATAGGTTCTTTAATTTCCGTACACCCTGCTAACAACATCATTATCGAGGCTAGTCCAATAATGAGTAATATTCGTTTTTTCAACCGTAATTTCCTCCTAACTGCAATCAATCTTTTTTGAAACAATTGTGAACTGTTTATTAGAAGATTCCAAGGAAAAGTAATCCACTTTTTCCACAGTTACAATCGGGATTTTCTATGTCATCTTTCTCAAGTAACCACATGATCCGAGGAGTGCTTATTCGATGGTAGGGGGACTTTATTGTTTTTTCATTTTAAAGTTTAGTGATTTAGAACGTTTCAGGACATGGATCAAGCTGCTTTTCACCTGGAAAAAGTCCATCTCCGCCGCTGGTTTTCGAGCAATCACAATATAATCCTTACCCTCTTCTATATCTTCTTTCAATTCCAAAAACGCTTGCCGTATGTATCTTTTGATTTGGTTCCTTACAACGGCGTTCCCGATTTTTTTACTGACTGAAAGGCCGATCCGAAAATAATCCTGACCTGGCTTTTCTAGGACATAGACAACGAATTGCCGATTAGCAGAAGATTCACCTTTTTTAAAAACAAGCTGAAATTCGTCCTCTTTCTTAATCCTTAACTTTTTTTTCATTTTTACACCTTCATTACATGAATTGAGTCTCAGTAAATCCCTTATTTTGCGAAAAAAGACCACTGAGACTTTTCAGTGGTCTATGCAGATAATACTTTTCTGCCCTTACGGCGACGTGCAGCGATTACTCTACGTCCGTTTTTCGTGCTCATACGTGCACGGAAACCGTGAACTTTACTATGTTTGCGGTTATTCGGTTGATAAGTTCTTTTCATTATATGACACCTCCCTGAGGAATAACAGTTAAAGACAGTCTTTACAATTATATAGATGGAGGTTTCTACTTGTCAACCTCATCCATAAAAATAATTCTTTTTTAATGCTCAATGTCCAGTTGGCCTTTTTTTATTACCTAGCCTATTGTAAATGATTTTGCTCCGAACTGATATAGAAATTTTTGGGGAAAGGGAAATTTCCATCATTTTATCCATGAGCCCAAATATAAGATTCGCAATGAATCCCCCTTGATCGAAACAACATTCGACAAATAATAAGAATGGACGTGAATCATCTTTCGATCAGTCCCATGCTGCTCTTTCGGCTTGAACAACCTCATTCAAAACAAATTAGTCGAGCCTATAATCACGGTCTGTGGATAAATTTCGACATGTTTTTTTCTATCCACATCCCATTTTATAGACTTTTGCACATAACAATGGCCTGTGGAAAAGTTTTTCCCACAAGCTCGGTAAGTTGTGGATAAAGTTTTCTAACCCATTGCAAGACGCCTGAATTTCTGATATTATATTTGTGTTTTCACTCTGAATAACTTTATCAACAGGTAACGTTTATCCACAGACTGTGAATAACTTGTGGATAGTTTATCCGACCTGTGTATATTAATCTGTCCACAGATGGTGGATATTGTCGAAAACCCTTTTTTCTTCTTTATTATATATTTCTTAAAATACCTGTTGATGAATAAACATTCAAATCTACATTGGTTCACCAGATGTAGATTGTACAAAGGTTGTACAGCGCAAGATATAGTTTTTAGGCACTCCATTACACAACACAAAAATCCCTTAATACAGCTCACCGAACCTTTGCTGTCAAAATTAATATAAAGACGGCAATCGATGAGTTTATTTGTGCCTATACATTTAGATACAATTATTAAAAATATTTTGCAAAGGAGGGATAAGTTTGGATAACATCGATAGCCTCTGGAACCAGGCGCTCGGAAAAATCGAAAAAAAAATCAGTAAACCAAGCTTTGAGACTTGGCTTAAATCAACCAAGGCTTATTTACTGCAAGGTGATACATTAACAGTCACCGCTCCCAATGAATTTGCCAGGGATTGGCTTGAAGAACGCTATTCCCATCTTATTTCGGATGTATTGTTTGAACTTACCGGTGAGGAATTGGAAGCAAAATTCATCATTCCCCCCAATCACGAAGATGATGATTTTACCGTTCCTGTTCAGCCTAAAAAGATAAAAAAGCAGGATAAGGAGCATGCTGCATTTCCACAGCATATGCTTAATGCGAAAAATACATTCGATACATTTGTCATCGGCTCCGGCAATCGTTTTGCCCATGCCGCGTCTCTCGCTGTTGCAGAAGCTCCGGCCAAAGCCTATAATCCCTTATTTATATACGGGGGCGTCGGCCTTGGAAAAACTCATTTAATGCATGCAATCGGGCATTATGTTCTAGAGCATAATCCGAATGCGAAGGTCGTTTATTTATCGTCTGAAAAGTTCACGAATGAATTCATCAACTCGATCCGGGACAATAAAGCTGGGGAATTCCGTGATAGATACCGAAGCGTGGATGTTTTATTAATTGATGATATTCAATTTCTTGCGGGAAAAGAACAAACTCAAGAAGAGTTTTTCCATACATTCAATGCATTGCATGAAGAAAGCAAACAAATCGTCATCTCGAGTGACCGCCCGCCAAAAGAAATACCTACACTAGAGGATCGCCTCCGTTCAAGGTTTGAGTGGGGCTTGATCACGGATATCACGCCACCTGATCTGGAAACGCGGATTGCCATATTGCGTAAAAAGGCAAAAGCTGAGGGACTTGATATCCCGAACGAAGTCATGCTCTATATCGCCAACCAAATCGATTCCAATATTCGAGAGCTTGAGGGTGCACTTATTCGTGTCGTCGCTTATTCTTCATTGATTAATAAAGATATAAATGCCGATTTGGCAGCTGAAGCATTAAAAGACATCATCCCTAGCTCAAAACCTAAAATAATCACCATCTTGGAAATCCAGAAAACGGTCGGTGAACATTATAGTGTCAAACTTGAGGATTTCAAGGCGAAAAAACGGACTAAATCCGTAGCATTTCCAAGACAGATTGCCATGTATCTTTCCAGGGAGTTGACGGACTCATCCCTGCCCAAGATAGGTGATGAATTTGGAGGTCGCGATCATACGACGGTTATCCATGCGCATGAAAAAATCTCCAAACTCATGCAGACGGACACCCAGCTTCAGCGTCAGGTAAAAGAAATCCAGGATCAGCTGAGGGTATAATAGATTCTGGATAATGTGAATAACTGACGACTACTTACACACAGTCTGTCCACATGTGGATAGACTGTTTTTCCTTAGGTTGAGTGGACTTATCCACATATCAACAGGCCCTACTACTATTACTACTATCTTTTTTAATAAAAATTATTAATAAATATGCCTATTCGGCAATTAAAAATTGGAGGATGAAACATGAGATTTATAATCCAAAGAGATCGATTAGTTCATAGTGTCCAAGAAGTAATGAAAGCAGTCACATCAAGGACGACGATTCCGATTCTAACGGGGATAAAAATAAGCGTTACTAGTGAAGGTGTCACTCTAACAGGAAGTGATTCTGATATCTCCATCCAATCATTCATTCCGGCTGAGGTTGACGGAGATGAAATTGTTGAAGTTAAAAGCAGCGGCGGTATTGTCCTGAATGCCCGTTTTTTCAGTGAAATTGTCAAAAAGCTGCCGATGGATACGGTAGAAATTGAAGTGGAGAACAACTTTCAAACGATTATTCGTTCCGGCAAAGCTGAATTTAATCTAAATGGACTGGATCCGGAAGAATATCCACATCTTCCGATCATTGAAGAAGAAAATATCTTCAAACTTCCAACGGACCTTTTAAAGACCCTTATCCGACAAACCGGCTTTGCAGTGTCCACGTCAGAAACACGCCCCATCTTAACAGGTGTAAACTTGAAGGTTCAAGATGACGAATTGACCTGTATTGCAACAGACAGTCATAGGCTTGCAATGAGGACAGCCAAAATAGAAAATAAAATTAACGGGACCTATAGTGTTGTCATCCCAGGTAAAAGTCTGAATGAGTTAAGTAAAATCCTTGATGATACAAACGAACTCATTGAAATCGTCATTACCGAAAACCAAGTACTTTTCAAAGCTGAAAATTTATTATTCTTCTCAAGACTTCTTGAAGGGAATTATCCTGATACATCACGCTTGATTCCATCAGATAGCAAAACCGATGTGACTGTTCACACCAAGGATTTTCTACAAGCGATCGACAGGGCTTCTTTATTGGCGAGAGAAGGAAGAAATAATGTCGTCAAATTGTCAACCCTGGAAGGCCGTATAATCGAAGTCTCTTCCAATACTCCTGAAATTGGTAAAGTAATTGAAGAGGTTCAGGCAGAAGCCATTGAAGGTGAAGACCTGAAAATCTCATTCAGTGCCAAATTTGTAATGGATGCTCTAAAAGCATTGGAAGGTTCCGATATAAAAATTAATTTCACAGGTGCAATGCGTCCGTTTGTCATTCGTCCGCTACATGATGATTCCATGCTGCAATTAATTCTCCCAGTAAGAACTTACTAAGCTAAAATAATATTTCAAAAAAATTAAAGGCTTGTATAGCAGGTCTTTAATTTTTTTATATTTAAACATAGGTTACCAAAGGGTTTTAGGCGTTTTTAAATGCTGTACGGAACGCTGAATCGCTAAAAATAAGAACTGAAAAAGCTATACTTTGTCTTAATGGGATTAATTTAGTAAAATGAAATATTAAAGACTACTTAGAAATGAGTGAGGCATGAAATGGACTCCATAAAAATCAATACTGAATATATTACGCTTGGTCAATTCCTGAAGTTGGCCGATTTAATTCAAAGCGGCGGAATGGCGAAATGGTTCTTAAGTGAATACGAGGTTTATATTAATGGCGAATTAGACGTGAGAAGAGGCAGAAAATTAAGATCAGGTGATAAAATAGAGATTCCTGGATTTGGCACCTACACAATTACAAGCTAAAACATAAGGGAAGAGCGGAATATGTATATTGAAAATATAAGTTTGAAAAATTACCGCAACTATACCGAATTGAATCTGACTTTTGAGAATAAAGTCAATGTAATCCTCGGCGAGAATGCTCAAGGAAAAACAAACGTAATGGAATCTATTTTTGTTTTAGCAATGGCAAAATCTCATCGCACCTCAAATGATAAAGAACTTATTCGCTGGGATGAAGAGTATGCTAAAATAGAGGGAAGAGTTAGAAAGAGAAATACCTCAATACCACTTGAGCTGACCATTTCAAAAAAAGGGAAAAAGGCAAAGTGCAACCATATTGAACAAAGAAAGTTGAGTCAATATGTCGGAAATATGAATGTGGTCATGTTTGCGCCTGAGGATCTGAACCTTGTAAAGGGAAGTCCTCTAGTCAGACGCCGTTTTATAGATATGGAAATTGGCCAGGTTTCTCCCGTATACCTTCATGATATGAGCCAATATCATAAAATACTTCAACAAAGAAATCATTACTTAAAGCTTCTGCAGACCCGGAAACAAACGGATACGACGATGCTTGACGTGCTGACCGATCAATTTATTCAGTATGCAGCGAAAATTGTCGAAAGAAGATACGAGTTTCTTTTAAAGCTCCAGCAATGGGCAGAGCCGATTCATTCGGGGATCTCCAGAAATCTAGAAGTATTGAAAATCCAATATAAACCGTCTCTTGATGTATCAGAATCTATGGATTTGACGAAAATGATAGAAGTATACACAGAAAAATTTGATAAAATAAAAACAAGGGAAATTGAACGGGGTGTAACACTGGTAGGTCCTCATCGTGACGACCTGGTTTTTTTTGTGAATGACCGGGATGTCCAGACATACGGTTCACAAGGACAACAGCGAACCACGGCCCTGTCTTTGAAACTTGCTGAAATTGAGCTGATCCATGAAGAAATCGGCGAGTATCCCATTTTATTATTGGATGATGTGTTATCGGAACTTGACGATTTCCGTCAATCCCATTTACTGAATACAATACAAGGGAAAGTGCAAACATTCGTGACGACACCCTCCGTTGATGGAATCGATCATCAAACCCTAAGAGAAGCGTCCACCTTTTATGTTAGTCAAGGAAGTATAAAAAAGGTTAAATGATGAGGTGAATGTATGTATCTCCATATTGGTGAAGACATTCTTGTGAAAACGGACGATGTCATAGCCATTTTAGATAAGAAGCTGCTTCAGACCTCCCCAATCATGAGTGAATTTTTGGAGAAAAAGTCTGATGTAACTTACCATTTAGCAAAAAACTCGGTTAAATCGATTGTAGTGACGGACAAACAGGTATATTATTCACCGCTTGCGTCGTCCACTTTGAAAAAGCGTTCACTGCAGCCATCGCTCTTAATCGATGATATAGATATTCTTTGAATTGTAGCTAAACGTTATATTTACTCCTGAAAATTGATAAATGCCAAAAGAAAAGTGTAGGTGATACGTATGACAATGGAACAAAAAGAAGTACAAGCTCAGGCATACGATGAGAATCAGATACAGGTTTTAGAAGGCTTAGAAGCAGTTCGTAAACGTCCGGGAATGTATATCGGCACTACCTCTGCAAAAGGACTTCACCATCTTGTTTGGGAAATTGTCGATAATAGTATTGATGAGGCACTAGCTGGTTTCTGTACGGAAATCAAAGTGACGATCGAAGAAGACAATAGCATAACCGTAGTCGATAATGGTCGGGGAATTCCAGTGGGGATCCATGAAAAAATGGGACGCCCAGCTGTAGAAGTAATCATGACGGTCCTTCATGCAGGCGGTAAATTTGGCGGCGGAGGGTATAAGGTCTCCGGCGGTCTGCATGGTGTGGGGGCATCAGTAGTTAATGCCTTATCCACGGTATTGGAAGTTTACGTTCATCGTGAAGGTAAAATCCATTATCAGCAATTTAACCGCGGTATCCCAAAAGAAGATTTGAAAATCATCGGGGAAACCGATCATACAGGAACGACTGTACACTTCATTCCTGATGGTGAAATTTTCACAGATACCCTGGAATATGATTTCGATACATTAGCCACACGAATCCGTGAGCTTGCATTCCTGAATAAAGGCTTGAAGCTGATCATTGAAGATAAACGTGAAGATGAAGAGAAAATCAGGGATTACCACTATGAGGGCGGCATCAAATCTTATGTTGAGCATTTGAACCGATCTAAAGAGGTATTGCATGAGGAACCGATTTTCATGGAAGGCGAGAAAGATGGAATTTCCGTTGAATTGGCTTTGCAATATAATGACAGCTATATCAGTAATGTCTTTTCTTTTGCCAATAATATTCATACCTATGAAGGCGGTACACATGAATCAGGATTCAAGACTGCTTTGACCCGTGTCATCAATGATTATGCACGGAAAAATGGTCTTTTAAAAGAAGCGGATGCCAATTTCTCAGGTGAAGATGTCCGGGAAGGTTTAACGGCAATCATTTCGATTAAGCATCCTGACCCGCAATTTGAAGGTCAGACGAAAACCAAACTCGGAAACTCTGAGGTAAGAACGGTTACTGATTCCATTCTTTCGGAACGACTTGATGCCTTCTTATACGAAAATCCTGCCGTGGCCCGAAAAATTGTAGATAAAGGGCAAATGGCAGCGAGAGCCCGATTGGCAGCGAAGAAAGCACGTGAATTGACCCGGAGGAAAAGTGCTTTGGAAGTATCCAATCTACCAGGTAAATTGGCAGATTGTTCTTCTAAGGACCCGAGTATCAGCGAATTATACATCGTTGAAGGAAACTCGGCGGGGGGATCGGCAAAACAAGGGCGAGACCGTCATTTCCAAGCCATCTTGCCGCTAAGGGGTAAAATCCTTAATGTTGAAAAAGCGCGATTGGACAGAATCCTGCACAATGAAGAAATAGGTACGATCATCACAGCACTTGGAACAGGCATTGGTGATGAATTCAATACTGAAAAAGCTAGATATCATAAAATTGTTATCATGACCGATGCGGATGTCGATGGTGCCCATATCAGAACGCTGATGTTGACATTCTTCTACCGGTATATGAGAAAAATCATCGAGTATGGATATATATATATTGCTCAGCCGCCACTTTTCAAGATTCAGCAAGGGAAAAAAGTGGATTATGCTTATAATGACCGCCAGCTTGAAGAAATCATGGCGAGTTTGCCAAGTACTCCAAAGCCTAACCTGCAGCGTTATAAAGGGCTGGGGGAAATGAATCCGGAGCAATTGTGGGAAACGACCATGAACCCTGAAACGAGAACGCTGCTTCAAGTCAGTTTGAAAGATGCTGCCGAGGCAGATGAAACTTTCGAGATGTTGATGGGCGACAAGGTCGAACCGCGACGTAACTTCATTGAAGAAAATGCAATTTATGTAAAAAATCTTGATATCTGATTTTTTGACAGGATGCTTTTTACATCCTGTTCTTTACATAGTGTACGAACAGTTAAATTTAAAAGAGAGTATAAGCTTTTAATAGGAGGTTGGCTCCATGTCAGAAAATGAAAGATCAGGTGTAAAAGAAATAAATATAAGTACCGAGATGCGGACATCGTTTTTGGATTATGCGATGAGTGTTATCGTGTCGCGGGCTTTGCCTGATGTAAGGGACGGTTTAAAACCGGTACACCGAAGAATTCTTTATGCAATGAACGATCTTGGAATGACTTCGGATAAACCATTTAAGAAATCAGCCCGTATCGTCGGGGAAGTCATCGGTAAATATCATCCGCATGGTGATTCGGCTGTATATGAAACGATGGTACGGATGGCGCAACCTTTTAACTATCGCTATATGCTTGTAGATGGTCATGGGAATTTCGGTTCGGTCGATGGTGACCAAGCTGCCGCAATGAGGTACACAGAAGCGAGAATGTCGAAAATCTCGATGGAGCTACTCCGAGATTTAAATAAAGATACGGTCAATTTCCAGGATAACTACGATGGTTCAGAAAGAGAACCAGCCGTTATGCCTGCCCGCTTCCCGAACTTGTTAGTGAATGGTTCATCAGGAATAGCGGTAGGGATGGCAACCAATATTCCACCCCATCAATTAGGTGAGGTAATTGACGGAGTATTGGCTTTAAGTAAGAATCCTGAAATTACAATTCCAGAGTTGATGGAATATATCCCTGGGCCGGACTTTCCGACAGCCGGTTTGATTTTAGGACGAAGCGGAATCAGAAAGGCCTATGAAACCGGAAAAGGATCAATCATTCAACGGGCGAAAGTCGAGATTGAAGAGAAACCGAATGGTAAACAGGTAATCCTTGTTAAGGAAATCCCTTATCAAGTGAATAAAGCAAGATTGATTGAAAAAATTGCAGAACTTGCTCGAGATAAGAAAATCGAAGGCATTACCGACTTACGGGATGAATCGGATCGCAATGGCATGCGTATTGTCATGGAGCTTCGAAAGGATGTTAATGCGAATGTCCTTTTAAACAACCTGTATAAGCATACTGCGATGCAGACCACCTTCGGAATCAATTTGCTTGCTTTGGTGGACGGTCAGCCTAAAGTGCTTAATTTAAAACAATGCCTGCACTACTACTTGGAGCATCAGCAGGTAGTCATACGGCGCAGGACTGAATTTGAATTACGGAAAGCGGAAGCCCGCGCCCATATTTTAGAAGGGTTGCGCATTGCACTTGATAATTTGGACGCAGTCATTACGTTGATCCGCAGTTCCCAAACGACAGACATTGCCCGTGAAGGCTTAATGACACAATTCTCACTTTCCGAAAAACAGGCGCAAGCTATCCTGGATATGCGTTTACAGCGTTTGACAGGTTTGGAACGTGAAAAAATTGAAGATGAATATCAGGCATTAATGGCTATAATTGCAGAATATAAAGCGATTCTTGCTGATGAGGAAAAGGTTCTTGAAATTATCCGTGAAGAGCTTCTTGAAATTAAAGAACGTTTTGATGATAAACGGAGAACTGAAATCACATTAGCCGGATTTGAAAGCCTGGAAGATGAAGATTTAATCCCAGAGGAAAATATAATCGTGACACTTACGCATAACGGTTATATTAAACGCTTGCCTGCAACCACATACCGCAGTCAAAAACGCGGAGGGCGCGGAATACAGGGTATGGGAACGAATACAGATGACTTTGTCGGTCACTTGTTAACCACATCGACTCATGACACTCTATTATTCTTCACCAACAAAGGTAAAGTCTATCGTGCCAAAGGATATGAAATACCTGAATATGGCAGGACGGCAAAAGGATTGCCGCTTATCAACCTGTTGGAAGTCGATAAAGGTGAGTGGGTCAATGCAATCATACCCGTGAAGGAATTTGCGGACGATTGGTATTTATTCTTCACGACCAGACATGGGATATCGAAGCGTACACCTTTGTCGTCTTTTGCAAATATCCGTAATAACGGTTTAATTGCCCTAGGTTTACGTGAAGATGATGAATTGATTTCTGTCCGACTTACGAATGGAGAGAAGCAGATCATAATCGGAACGAAGTCCGGGATGATGATCCGTTTCCCAGAGACGGATGTACGGACAATGGGACGTACTGCAGCGGGAGTGAAAGGGATTTCCTTAGGGACGAATGATGAAGTTGTCGGAATGGAAATTCTTGAAGATGATGAAGAAGTCCTGATCGTTACGAAAAACGGTTATGGAAAACGGACTTCTGCGGAAGAATACCGTATTCAAAGCCGTGGAGGAAAAGGAATAAAAACATGTAATGTCACTGAGAAAAATGGTGAACTTATAGCCGTGAAAACAGTTACGGGTGTAGATGAAGATTTGATGCTGATTACAGCAGCTGGTGTATTGATCCGAATGGAAGTCGAAGGCATTTCTAAAACGGGCCGAAATACACAGGGTGTTAAGCTCATCCGACTCGAATCCGCAGATAATGAATATGTTTCGACGGTTGCCATTGTAGGAAGGGAAGAAGAAGAAGAAGAAGAAAAAGACCTGGATATAGAAACGGTCACGACTCTAGATCCGGATTCTGATCCTGAACCTACTGTAATTGAAGAAAATGAAGAAACTGAAAAAGATACGGAAGAATAATCTTTTCATAAAAAAGGGGTTCGGAATTAAAATTCCGAACCCCTTTTGAATTTTAGCCTAGAGTTAAAGTTTTACTAATTCCATTTATAGAACAATGAAGACTTTAGGCAACGGGTTCTATCAAAAGTTAAACCAAAAAGGCAACGCCTAAATTGTATAAACCTAAAAAACTGTCAACCCAGCAATTAAGCTGGGTCTTTTTTTTGCGCATTAGCTGAATTTCAAAATGATATCAAGAGTGGTTTGGGGATGAGTAAAAAGTCTTATCTGTTTCGGGAAAAGTTGTTAATAAATTGATTTTCTTTAGGTATTTAATCATAATAAAGATAAGTTATTACCATGTTTTTAAAGGGAAATGATACTTATTAATACTACCGAGGTGAAACGTTTTGCTAGTGAAAACTCGCTATTTAATCGAAGGCTGCATCCTCTCGAAAGAAATTAAAGGTCTTACGAACCGCCCCATAATGCATGAAAAAACAATATTGACCACGCGATTGATTGAGGCTTTGCAAGCCTTTTTAATAACTGAGGTAAGTGTTGAAAAAACTTTGATTGATGGAAAGAAATTTCTGCCGAAAGAAGTAATAGATCCAGAATTGGATGAAATGGAAGAGTCATCGGGTTTTATGGATTTATATCTTAAGTCAGTACAAACATATAAACGATTATTTAAAAATTGGCAGGCAGGCAGTAAAGTCGAGGTGGCCATGATTCGTTTAATCATGATTCCCCTTATGGATAAGGCTTTAGAGGAACCGGGAAACATTATGATGCTGCACCACTATTGCAATAAAGAAGAATATGTTTATCATCATGCCATTTCCATTGGATTGCTTGGAGGATATATTGCATTTAAAATGAAGTGCGATAGGGCTGATGTCTACCAAGCGGCAATTGGCGGATGTCTGGCAGATTGCGGGATGGCAAAGCTGCAACCAAGGTTATTAAATAAAACGGAAAGCCTTACAGCGGATGATTATGAGGAGATACATACTCATCCTATTTTCAGCTACAAGATGATTAAAGATAGTTCCATCATAAAGGATAGTGTGAAGATAGCCGTTCTAGAGCATCATGGAAGGTTAGATGGAACGGGATATCCCAAAAGATTGAAAACAAAGCCCATGCACTTATTCTCAAAAATCATTGCTGTTGCAGATGTATTTCACGCCATGACTTCCGAAAGGGCATATAGAAAGAAACAATCACCGTTTAAGGTATTAGAGATGATCTTACATGATGATTTTGGTAAATTTGATATTGGGGTAGTTAAAACCTTGTTATCAAGCTTCGCTAATTTTTCCATTGGAAGCAGGGTCAAACTGAACAATGGATTCATCGCTGAAATCATTTTTATTGATGCCGGGTCGCAAACAAGACCGGTCATAAAGGTGATGGATAGTGAACAAATTATCAATTTAGGTATTAACCGGGAATTATATATAGAAGAAATACTATAATGTTCAAAGAAAAAGTTTACTCTTAAAACGTAAGCTTTTTCTTCTTGAATAGGTGTACAGTCATGGGATTTGAAATCTATGAATTCATTTATATTATTTATTTTAAAATAACTATTGCTTTTATTCCTTATACTAGATATAATAACTAAGTCGACAGCGAAAGAAAAAAGTTGTTGACAAAAAATAATATAGATGATATATTATTAAAGTCGTTTCTAAACAAATGACATAAATTGCTCTTTGAAAACTGAACAAAACAAAGCGCCAACGTTAAATTTTAAGTGAGCACACACTATCAAAAAAGCAAATGAGCAAGTCAAACA